>NZ_JBEPKJ010000013.1:0-211460 GCF_040544635.1 Variovorax paradoxus | reverse complement strand
AGCGGAGGGTTTCGCGGATCAGGGCCGCAGCTGTTTGAGCGAAGCGAGTTCTGCGGACCCCGCGAAACGCGAGCACCGCAGGTTGCCCCGTAGCGAAGCGCAGGGGTCGCAGACAGTGGGGTCGCCTTTCTTTGCTTACTTTCTTTGGCGAAGCAAAGAAAAGTAGGTCGCCCGCCGGGGCGAGACCCGGCCTCGGAACACAAACCAGCTAAAGGCTCAAAGTCAGGCCGCCAGCCGAGCCAACTTCCGATCGCTCATCCGCTTGGCAACCCGCGGCAGCACCAGCACAGCCACGATGATGACCACCAGCGTGATCGACATCGGCCGCTGGAAGAACACCCAAGCGCTCCCTTCGCCAATCGACATGGCATTGCGCAACTGCGCTTCCGCAAGCGGCCCAAGAATCATCCCCACGACCACAGGCGCCGTCGGGAAGTCGAAGCGCCGCATCACCACGCCGAGCAGGCCGATGCCGTACAGCAGGAACAGGTCGAATGCGCTCTGGCGCATGCCATAGGCACCCACCGTCGCGAAGATCAGGATGCCGGCATAGAGCTGCGGCTTGGGAATTTTCAGCAGCTTGACCCACAGGCCGACCATCGGCAAGTTCAGCACCAGCAGCATCACGTTGCCGATGTAGAGCGAGGCAATCAGCGCCCACACCAGCGCGGCCGATGTGGTGAAGAGTTGCGGTCCGGGCTGGATGCCGTAGTTCTGGAATGCGCCCAGCAAAATGGCGGTGGTGTTCGACGTGGGAATGCCCAGCGTCAGCAGCGGAATCAGCGCCGCCGTCACCGTGGCGTTGTTGGCGGCCTCCGGGCCGGCCACGCCTTCGATGGCGCCCTTGGTGCCGAACTCGGCCTTGGCGTCCGCGTCCTTGGCCAGCTTCTTTTCCGTCGCATAGCTCAGGAAGGTCGGAATCTCGGTGCCGCCGGCCGGAATACAGCCGAACGGCGTGCCGATGGCAGTGCCGCGCAGCCACGCGGGAATCGAGCGTTTCCAGTCGCGCGCCGTCATGTGCACGCGGGTCAGCTTGTTCTGGCCTTCGACCACCTTGCCCTCGTAGAGCACGGCATACAGCACCTCGGCCACTGCGAACAGGCCGACCGCCACCAGCACGATCTCGATACCGTCGAGCAATTCGGGAACGCCGCCGGTGTAGCGGCCCTGGCCCGAGATCTGGTCCAGGCCGATGCAGCCGGCCGCCAAGCCGACGAACAGCGCCGTCATGCCGCGCAGCGTGCTCTTGCCGAGCACCGCGCTCACCGTGGTGAAGGCCAGCAGCATCAGCAGGAAATACTCCGGCGGCCCGAGCTTGACCGCGAACTCGGCGACGAACGGCGCAAACAGCGTGACGATGACCGTGGCGATGGTGCCGGCCACGAAGGAGCCGATGGCGGCGGTGGCGAGCGCGGCGCCCGCCCGTCCGCTCTTGGCCATCTTGTTGCCTTCCATCGCCGTGACCATGCTGGCCGTTTCACCCGGCGTGTTGAGCAGGATCGACGTGGTCGAGCCGCCGTACATGGCGCCGTAGTAGATGCCCGAGAAGAAGATCATCGAGGCCGTGATATCGACCTTGCCGGTAATGGGCAGCAGCATGGCCACCGCCACGGCCGGGCCGATGCCCGGCAGCACGCCGACGGCCGTGCCCAGGGCACAGCCCACCAGGCACCAGAGCAGATTGACGGGGGTGATCGCCGCGGCGAAACCCGCCATGAGTGCGTTGAAGATTTCCATGTCAGAGCCACCCGGTCGTTGTCAGGCCTGGCAGGTTGATGGCGAGGAACTTGGTGAACATCCAGAACACGGGGGCCGAGATGAGCGCGCCCGTCAGCAGATCGATGGCCCAGGTGCGCGGCGTGCTGGCCGAAGGCTGGCCGCTCGCGCGGCGCAGGCCCTGCACGGCGAGCAGGTAGCACAGCATGCAACTCAGGATGAAGCCGAGCGTGGTGATCAGCGCCGCGTTGAGCAGCAGGCCGGCCGATACCCAGACGAAACCCGGCCAGTAGGCATGCTCGGCACCGGAGGGTGCGTCGAGCTCACGAAAGCCGCCGGTGCGTGCTTCCCAGAGGATCCAGGCGCCGCACAAGGTGAGAACGCCGGACACCAGCCAAGGCAGAAAGTTGGGGCCGACGCCGCCATAGCCGGCTTCTGAAGAAATGCCAATGGCGCCGAAACCCAGCGCCAGGCCGGTCAGCAGCACACCCGCGCCGACCAGGGTTTGCGGCCACGTGGCCGCGGGTTGCGGCGAGACCGAGGATTCTGGAGTTGTCATTTTTTCTCCCACAGTCAGGGAAAGGAATGGGGCCTGTCAAAGGCCCCACTTGTTCGAAAGAGCCCACGTCCCTTCCAGAAACACCGCGGACCGGGCTTGGCCGGCCCGCTGGGGGCGAGTGGAGATCAGATCATCCCGGACTTGGCCATGATGGCGCGCAGGCTGGCGAAGTCGTCGTCGACGAACTTGGCGAAAGCCTCGCCCGACAACACGGCCGGCGTCCAGTCGTTCTTCTTGAGCGACTCGGCCCACGACGGGCTCTTGAGAGCAGCCAGCACCATGTCGGTCAGCGCCTTGCGCTGCTCGGCGGTGATGCCGGGGGCGCCGTACACGCCGCGCCAGTTGCCGATTTCAACGTCGATGCCCTGCTCCTTGAGCGTGGGCACATTGATGCCCGGCAGGCGCTGGGCGGACGTGACGGCAATGGCCTTCATCTTGCCCGCGGCAATGTACTCGGCGAATTCGCTGTAGCCGCTGCCGCCGACGGTGACGTTGCCGCCCAGGATGGCGGCGGTGGCTTCACCGCCTCCGCGGAAGGCCACGTAGTTGATCTTGGACGGATCGGCGCCGACCTTCTGCGCGATCATGGCCGCGGCAATGTGCTCGGTGGAGCCGCGCGATCCGCCGCCCCACTTCACGCTGCCCGGATCTTTCTTGAGCTGCTCGACCACGTCCTTCATGGTCTTGAAGGGCGAGTTGGCCGGCAGCACGAACACGTTGTATTCGGTGGTCATGCGCGCAATCGGCGTGGCCTGCGACAAATTGACCGGCGGCTTGCCGGTGATGATGCCGCCGAGCATGACGGAGCCCATCACCATGAGCGCGTTCGGATCGCCCTTGGAGCCGTTCACGAACTGGGCCAGGCCTAATGCACCCGCGGCACCGCCCTTGTTGTCGTAGGTGACCGTGTCGGCCAGCTTGGCGTCGGCCAGTGCCTTGCCCAGCGCGCGGCCCGTGGTGTCCCAGCCACCGCCCGGGTTGGCTGGAACCATCATCTTGACGTTGGCTGCGGCGCGTGCCGACAACGGCAGGGCTCCAGCGGCGGCCAGCGCGGCCAATGACTTCAAAAAGGTGTCGCGACGCATCGTTGTCTCCTGAGAACTAAAGAAAACCTGACTTGGACCTGAGCCGCTATCATGCGCCGCCCCGCTGTCAGTTGGCTGTCCACCGGACTGGGGAAAACACCGAAGTACCATTGCCCCACCACACCCCATGAAGCTGCTGCTGGTCGAAGACGATCCCTCGATGCAGGTCACCCTGCAGCGCGCCCTCGCCCGCAGCAAGATCGACGTGCGCATCTGCGGCGATGGCGCCTTGGCCGTGGAGCAGTGGCGCGAGCTGGAGCCCGACGTGGTGGCGCTCGACCTGAGCCTGCCGAACCTCGACGGCCTCCAGGTGCTGGCCCAGGCCCGCGCCGCCGGGCTGCGCACGCCCGTGCTGCTGCTCACCGCCCGCGGCACGGTGGGCGACCGCATCATGGGCCTGAACGCCGGGGCCGACGACTACCTGCCCAAGCCTTTTGATCTGGACGAACTCGAAGCGCGCATCCGGGCGTTGCGCCGGCGCCACCAGAACGCCGGCCCCGACGTGGGGCTGAACCCCCAGGAGGTGGGCGGCCTGCGCTTCGAACCCGAAAGCGGCGCCGTTTACCACCGCGGCGGCATCCTGGAGCTCACGCCGCGCGAGCTGGCACTGCTCAAGGCGCTGATGATGAAACCGGGCCACGCCGTGAGCAAGGAGCGGCTCTTCGAACTGGTGTTTCCGGGTGAAACCGACGTGCAGTACGAAGCCGTGGAGGTGGTGGTGTACCGCCTTCGCAAGAAGCTCGCCGGCACCGGCGCAGCCCTGATGACGCTGCGCGGGCTGGGCTATCTGTTGCGCGCCGAACCATGAAGAAGGCCTTGTCGCTGCGCGCGAGGCTGCTGTTCGGCATTCTCGCGCCGGTGGCGCTGTTCATCGTGATCAACAGCGTGAGCCTGTATCGGCAAAGCCTGGCGGCGGCCACCACGGCCTACGACCGGACCCTGCTCGCGTCGGCCAAGACCATCGGCGAGCAGCTCGACGTGGAAGGCTATGACGAAGGGGCCCGGCTACGCGCCATCGTGCCCTATTCCGCGCTCGAAGCCTTCGAGGCCGACAACCGCAGCCGTCTTTTCTATCGCGTCTCCGCGCTCGACGGCGAAATGGTTTCGGGCTTTGCCGAACTGCCGTTCTGGCGCGGCCGCATTCCCGACCGCGGGGCCTATTCGGCACTGGTCGATTTCTACGATGCGCGCTTTCGGAACCAGCCGGTGCGGGTGGCGGTTCTGCTTCAACCCGTCGCCAGCGCCAAGGGCCGCGGCATGGCCGTGGTGCAGGTGGCCGAAACCCTGGAGCTGCGCGAAACGCTCGTGCGCAAGCTGCTGGTCGACATGCTGTGGCGCCAACTGCTGCTGATGGGCGTGATCGCGCTGGTGACCGTGTTCGTTGTGCAGCGCGCCACGCGGCCAGTGCGCGAGCTCGGCGAAGCCATCGAGAAGCGCGCAGCCGACGATCTTTCTCCCATCGATGCACCCGATGCGCCACGCGAACTGCGGCCGCTGGTCGATGCCACCACCGAGGTCATGGGCCGGCTGCAGCGCCTGCTCGACCATCAAAAGCGCTTTGTGCGCGACAGTGCTCATCAACTGCGCACACCGCTGGCCGTGCTGAAGGCGCAGGTGCAATCGGCGCGGCGCGGGGACGTGGCGCCCGAACAGGCGCTGAGCGAAATCAGCCATACCGTGGAGCGCGCCACGACGCTCGCCAACCAGATGCTCTCGCTCGCCAAGGTCGAGCAACTGCGCCAGCAACCGGAATCGGTTCCGCTGGAGCTTGGCGAAGTGGTGCGCCAGATTGCGCTGGACCTCTCGCCACTCATCGCCGACAAGGCGCTCGACTTCGAGCTGGCCGTCGACCAGCCCGTGACGGTGCGCGCGCACCGCTGGATGCTGCAGGAGCTCACGCGCAACCTGCTGCACAACGCCATCAAGCAGAGCCCGCGGGGCGGCGCCCTCTCGGTGACGGTCCGGTCCACGAACGAAAAGGCGGTGTTGACGGTGCGCGACGAGGGCCCCGGCATTTCGGCGGAACTGCGCCAGCGCCTGTTCGCGCCCTTCTCTGCCGGCGACACGGGCAGCGGCTCCGGGCTGGGTCTTGCGATCTGCCGCGAAATCGTGCTGGCGCTTGGCGGGCGCATCAATCTCGACAACCGCAGCGTGCAGGAGAATTCCGCACAGGTGGTCGGGCTCGACGCTGTCGTGCGGCTTCCTGTGTACCACCACAATTCCTGAATATGGATCGCTTGCGCATCGACAAATGGCTTTGGGCCGCCCGCTTCTTCAAGACGCGATCTCTGGCCGCGGACGAAATCGGCAAGAACCGGGTGCAGGTGAACGGCGATGTCGCCAAGGCCTCCCGCGAGGTCAAGGCGGGCGATACCGTCGCCATCCGCTTGGGCGCCGTGACGCGAACGGTCACGGTGCGCGGCCTGAGCGGCCAGCGCGGCCCCGCGCCCGTGGCGCAGCAGCTCTACGAAGAAACGCCGGAGAGCATCGCCGCGCAAGCCGCCATGCGCGAGCAGCGCCGCATGGGCAGCGAGCCGGCGCTGGCCATCGAACAAGGCCGGCCGACCAAGCGCGACCGCCGCGAACTCGACGGCGCGGCGCGCCATGCCGACTGGGACAGCCGCTGGAGCGCGTCCATCGATCCGGACGAGACCGATCGCTGACCGGCGGTTGCCCTGATCGCCAATCGCGTACGCTGCGTGTTTTTGCACGGAGCCCCGGTTCATGGCCAGCCTAAAAAAATACCGCGTCGACAGCAATTTCAAGCTCTCGCAGGTGAGCCCGGGCGAAACGCCCTTTCTCGAGGGAAACACAGCCGCGCAGGTCGCTGAAATCGACGCCCTGGCGGTCGAACTCGACGAAATGCAAGACCTGCTGCATGCCGAAGGCCGCCGCAAGGTTCTGCTGGTGCTGCAGGGCATGGACACCAGCGGCAAGGACGGCACCGTGCGCTGGGTCTTTTCGCGCACCTCGCCGCTGGGCGTTCGGGTTACGGCCTTCAAGGCGCCCAGCGACGACGAACGCGCACGCGACTATCTCTGGCGCTGCCACGCGGTCGTGCCGCGCACCGGCGAAATCGCGGTGTGGAACCGCAGCCATTACGAAGACGTTCTGGTGCCGGTGGTCGAAGGCTGGATCGACAAGGCCGAAGCCAGGCGGCGCTATGAGCAGATCAACGATTTCGAGCGCCTGCTCGTCGAGACCGGCACGGTCGTCGTCAAATGCATGCTGCACATCGACAAGGACGAGCAGCGCGAGCGCCTGCAAGCACGCATCGACACGCCCGGCAAGCAATGGAAGTTCAGCATGGGCGACCTCGAGGTGCGCACCAAGTGGAATGCCTACCAGCAGGCCTACGACAAGGCGCTGCGCGCCACCTCGACGGAACACGCGCCCTGGTACGTGATACCTGCCAACCACAAGCGGCATCGCAACCTGATGATTGCGCAGCTGCTGATGAAGACCCTGCGGCAGATGAAGCTCAAGGCGCCGCCCGCGGACCCAGCGCTCAAGGGCATGGTCATCAAGTGAGCGGGTGCCGGTGCGTGCCGCCGGGGCACGCCGGCCCGCTCAGGCGTGCGTTGTCAGGACCGGCGAATGACCGACTGGCCCAGTGCGCGGCACTTGCCGAATTCGCAGCGCACGGCCAAGGGCGCGCCGTTCGAGCATGGCACGCTGTACGCCTCGTAGCCCGGGCCCTTGGCGGTCAGCTCCGCCCGCGGCTGGATGCTGCACTGCCTGGCCTTGGCGACGACTTCGGCGTTGTAGGTGTCCACGCCGGTGCGGCGCGGCGCCAGCACGACTTCGGGATTGAAGGAATGGCCGTAGAAGGTGTCGCGCACGTTCGGGTCGAGGTTGTGATAGCCGCGCTTCGCCATGCAGTGCACGATCGCGATCTGCTGGTGCTCGGCAATCACGCTCGCATCAGGGCGGTACGACATGTCGATCACCGCAGCCGCAATCCCCCCCTTGGCAGCAGCGACCACGATGCCCTGCCCATGCACGACGACCAAGCCCAGGCCCAGGGCCAGCCACATGGCGTCGCCCGTTTCGCTGCGCGCGGTGATCCGGGTCGCCGCGGTGCGGCAATCGGCCACGTCACTTTCGTAGCGGGTCTTGTCCACGCCTTCCATGGTGACCATGGGCACATAGGAAAGGCCCGACCCTGTTCCAGGTTCCGTCGGTGTCGGCGGCGTGCTGACGCACCCGGCCAATGCAACAACGGCGCACACGACGCTCAGCAGCAGCTTCATGGAGATCCCTCGTCCTCTTCGCGATAGTTCGGGCGATTTAACCATACAGATGGTTACTTTTGAGCGGGTTTTGTCGCAAAGCTGCGACGGCGCGAGTGGTTGTGCGAGATTTATTTACGTTTCTTCAGAGCGACCGCAGGGACGCTCGCCTGCTCGCAATTTGCTTTCAGGGAATTTGAATACTTTGGCAAACCTTTTCACTTCAGGCGCGCTCATGGCCTTGCTTCAGCCATGCCACGATATGCCAGCATGAACCGACAGGCCTCCTGAAGAGAGACGGACCCGCATGAAGACAACGAACCCCGGCAACGCAATCCGCGAACTCTATGCAGCGCTCTGGCACTTTGCCGCGGGTGCCCGCGGGCAGTTGCTGGGCGCCACCGCGCTGCTCGGCGTTTCACAGCTGATCCGGCTCACTCTGCCCTATCTGGCGGGCCAGGCGATCAACGCGCTGCAGCGCAACGAATTCGGCGCAGCCGGCCGCTGGATTGCCACGCTGGCCGGCGTCTACATCGGCGCGTGGGCCCTGCACGGGCCGGGCCGCATCCTCGAGCGCAACGTGGGCGTGAAGGTGCGCGAGGCGCTGGCCGACCGGCTCTATGCCCGCATTGCCGCCGCGCCGCTGGTCTGGCACGACAGCCACCACTCGGGTGAACTGCAGCATCGCGTGCACCAGGCGAGCCGTGCGCTGTCGGACTTTGCGCAGAACCAGTTCATCTGGCTCACGAACGCAGTCAACTTCGTCGGGCCGCTGGTCGCCCTTGCGCTGCTGTCGCGCACCAGCGGCATCACGGCGTTGGGCGGCTATGTGCTCATCGCCATCGTCATCCTCCAGATCGACAAGGCGCTGATGCGCCTGGCCCGCGCCGAGAACGACGCGGACCGGCGCTATGTGTCCGCCCTGCTCGACTTCCTGGGCAATGCCTCGACGGTGATCGGCCTGCGCCTGCAGGGTGCCTCGCGCCTGCTGTTGCGCCGCCGCATGGCGGCGATATCGCTGCCGCTGAAACGTACCGTCGTTCTCAACGAGGGCAAGTGGTTTGCCGTCGACCTCATGGGCCTGGCACTGACCTGGGGTCTGGTGGTGATCTATGTGTGGCAGGCACGCACGCCGGGCCAGGCGGTGATGCTGGGAGCGGTGTTCATGATCTACCAGTACGCGCAGCAGGCCGCCGGCGTGGTGACATCGGTCGCGGCCAATTTTTCGTTCTTCGCGCGCATGCACACCGACTACAGCAGCGCCGAGCCGATCTGGCAGGCGCCGATGAGCAGCGCGGGAGAAACCTCGCCCGAACAGATCCCCGAACACGAGCGCATTGCGCCCGACGCGGCGTGGAAGACGCTGCAAGTCGAAGCGCTGCAATGGAACTACGCACCGCGCGGCACAACATCGGCGACGTCCGACGACGAGCCGGTACGCGGCGGCCTCAAGGCCGTGACACTCACCTTGCGTCGCGGGGAGCGCATAGCGCTCGTCGGCCCGAGCGGCGGCGGCAAGAGCACCTTGCTGCGCGTGCTGGCGGGCCTGTACGCGCCGCACGGGGGCACGCTTTCCATCGACGGCCAGCCGGCCAATTGGACCCAGTTGCGCCGCATCGCCACGCTGATCCCGCAGGAAACCGAAGTGTTCGAAGCCAGCGTGCGCGAAAACCTTTCGTTCGGCCAGCCGTTCACCGACGAGTCATTGCACGCGGCGCTGCACGCGAGCGCGTTCGACGAAGTGCTCAAGGCCACGAACGGCAACCTGGACACGCCCGTGTCCGAGCGAGGCTTCAACCTCTCGGGCGGACAGCGCCAACGCCTGTGCCTTGCACGCGGCGTGCTCGCGGCGCAGGGCAGCTCGCTGCTGCTGCTCGACGAACCCACCAGCGCGCTGGACGCCGGCACCGAAGCCCGCGTGCTGGAGCGAATTGCCGCCGCCTTCCCCCGCGCCTGCCTGATCGCATCGATCCATCGGCTGAGCCTGCTGGAGCGCTTCGATACCGTGGTGGTAATGGAGGCCGGCAGGGTGCTCGACGCGGGGCCGCGCGATGCGGTGCTGAAACGCCAGCCCTTGCTGCAGCGGATGGTTACCCCCGGCGAAGCGGAAGAGACTTCCCAATGAAAAAACGCACCCGAAGGTGCGTTTTTAAAAGCGTCATGGACGCTGGGTCTGGCGGAACCGGAGGGATTCGAACCCTCGATGAGGCTCTACACCCCATACTCCCTTAGCAGGGGAGCACCTTCGGCCACTCGGTCACAGTTCCTGAAAGAAGCAGCGATTATGCCACTGTCAGGCGGCAGGTTGGTCCAGATCGAAGGCTTTGTGCAACGCGCGCACGGCCAATTCCATATATTTTTCGTCGATGACGACCGAGGTCTTGATCTCGCTGGTCGAAATCATCTGGATGTTGATGCCCTCTTCGCTCAGCACGCGGAACATCTTGCTGGCCACGCCGACGTGGCTGCGCATGCCGATGCCGACGATGCTGACCTTGCAGATCTTGGTGTCGCCCACGATCTCGGTCGCGCCCAGCGAGGGCATGACCTTCGATTGCAGCAGGTCGACCGTCTTCGCGTACTCGTTGCGGTGCACGGTAAAGCTGAAGTCGGTGCGGCCGTCCTTGCTGAGGTTCTGGATGATCACGTCGACTTCGATGTTGGCGTCCGCCACGGCACCGAGGATGTGATACGCGATGCCCGGCTTGTCGGGCACGCCGAGCACCGAGATCTTGGCTTCGTCGCGGTTGAAAGCGATGCCGGATACGACGGCTTGTTCCATGTTTTCGTCTTCCTCGAAAGTGATCAGCGTGCCGGACTTGGCCTCTTCATTGATGTCGATGTCCCACGACGTGAAGCTCGAAAGCACACGCAGCGGAACCTTGTATTTGCCGGCGAATTCCACCGAGCGGATTTGCAGCACCTTGGAGCCCAGGCTCGCCATTTCGAGCATCTCTTCGAAGCTCACGGTCGAGAGGCGGCGCGCATCGGGCTCCACGCGCGGGTCGGTGGTGTAGACGCCGTCCACGTCGGTATAGATCAGGCACTCGTGCGCCTTCATGGCAGCGGCAATGGCCACGGCCGAGGTGTCGCTGCCGCCGCGGCCCAGGGTGGTGATGTTGCCGCTGTCGTCCACGCCCTGGAAACCGGTGATGACAACCACCTTGCCGGCGTCCAGGTCGGCGCGCACGCGCTCGTCGTCGATGCTCTCGATGCGGGCCTTGGTGTACGAGTTGTCGGTGCGCACCGACACCTGCCAGCCCGCGTAGCTCACGGCTTCCATGCCTTCGGCTTGCAGCGCAATGGCCAGCAGCGCGGACGAAGCCTGTTCGCCGGTCGAGGCGAGCATGTCGAGTTCGCGGCCGTGGGCGTCGCTCGGTTTGCTCGGGGCCAGCTCTTTGGCCAGGCCGAGCAGGCGATTGGTTTCGCCGCTCATGGCACTCGGGACCACGATCATCTGGTGGCCGGCGCGCGCCCACTTGGCGACGCGCTTGGCGACATTCTTGATGCGCTCGGTCGAGCCCATCGACGTACCGCCGTATTTGTGAACGATCAATGCCATGGGTGAATTCAGAGAAAAAGAAAGGGCCGCGCCACTCCAGAGTGCAAGCGCGGCGCCCTGCAAGCCGTCAGCGCAAAGCCTTGGGCGAGGGCCCGGAATTGTACCAATGCAGAAAATCGCCCCGGCGCTCGATGAAGCCATTGGCCACCTTGAGGTGGATGCCATGCCCGCGCGTGGTGCAGGCCCGAACCTGGCCCAGCAGTTGGCCGAGCTGCGCCGCGCTGGGCGCGCAGCCGTGCGCCTGCACGAGCCAGTGCCGCAGCACGTTGGCCTGGCGCGCGCGTGAAAGCGCCTGCAGCGCGGCAATGCGGGGCGGGTTGCCCACCACGGCCAAATCTTGCGCCGCGAGTTCGTTCAGCAGTTCCTGCGCCTGCGCGGCGTGGCCGATGCTGCGGGCAAAGGTGGCGCGGAATTGGGGGAAAGTCTGCGCCAGCGCGGGCAGCAGCACGGCGCGAATCCGGTTGCGGGTGTAGCGCTCGTTCTCATTGGTGGGGTCTTCGATCCAGGGCAGGTCGAGGCCCTTCAACCAGGCGCGAATATCGGCGCCGGGCACCGCCAGCAACGGCCGGTAGATGTCGAGCCCGTTGCGCTGCGCGTGTGCGGGCATCGCAGCCAGGCCCGGCAACCCCGCGCCTCGGGAGAGGGCCAGCAAAAGCGTTTCGACCTGATCGTCGGCATGATGCCCGATAACTATCGATTTGATAGCGCCAGCCATTGTTTCCGCGCGGGCCATCGCTGCAAAAGCCTCGTAGCGGGCGCGCCGCGCCGCATCTTCGGGGCTGTCGCCCTGTGCATGGCGGGCGTCGACGCGGTGCACCACCAGCGGCACGCCAAGGCGCTCGCACACCGCGGCGCAATGGCGCTCAAAATTGTCGGCCGCAGCCTGCAGGCCGTGGTGAACATGAAAAGCAACCACCGCCCCCGGCCAGGCGGATGCGCAAGCGGCCAGCAAGGCCGTGGAATCCGCGCCGCCGCTGAAGCCCACCGCCAGCGGCAGATGCACCGGCTCGAACGCGGCCATTGCGCGTTCGAAGGCTTCGTTCATGGAGCGCGCTTGCTTATCTGCCGGTGTCGGCCTTGGTGTCGTTGAAGCGCCCGTAGCTTTGCAGGCGTTCGTAGCGGCGGTCGAGCAGTTCCTTCGGCTTCAGGTCGCTGACCTGGCGGAAGGCGTCGTTGAGCGCGCGCTTGAGAAAAGCGGCCATCTGGCGATGGTCGCGGTGCGCGCCGCCGACTGGCTCGTTCACGATCTTGTCGACCAAGCCCAGGGCCTTCAGGCGGTGCGCGGTAATGCCGAGGGCATCGGCCGCTTCCTGCGCCTTGTCGCTGGTTTTCCAGAGAATGGAGGCGCAGCCTTCGGGGCTGATCACCGAATAGATGGAGTACTGCAGCATCACGAGCTGGTCGCCCACCGAAATGGCCAGCGCGCCGCCGGAGCCGCCTTCGCCGATGATGGTGACGATGATCGGCACTTCGAGCTGTGCCATTTCGTAGATGTTGCGGCCGATGGCTTCGGACTGGCCGCGCTCCTCGGCATCGATGCCGGGGTAGGCGCCGGGCGTATCGACGAAGGTGAAGACCGGCAGCTTGAACTTCTCGGCCGTCTTCATGAGCCGCAAGGCCTTGCGATAGCCCTCGGGCTTGCTCATGCCGAAGTTGCGCGCGGTGCGCTCCCTGGTGTCGCGCCCCTTCTGGTGGCCGAGCACCATGCAGGGCGTGCCGTTGAAGCGCGCGAGGCCGCCTACGATCGAAAGGTCGTCCGAGAAATGCCGGTCGCCGTGCAGTTCGACGAAGTCGGTGAAGATTTCGTTGACGTAGTCGAGCGTGTAGGGACGTTCCGGATGCCGCGCGATCTTGGTGATCTGCCAGGGCGTCAGGTCGCTGTAGATGTCTTTGGTGAGCTGCTGGCTTTTCTTGCCGAGCTGGTCGATTTCCTCCGAGATGTCGACCGCCGATTCGGTCTGTACATAGCGCAGTTCTTCGATCTTGGATTCGAGTTCAGCGATGGGCTGCTCGAAGTCGAGGAAGGTTCGTTTCGCCAACGTCTTCTCCTGTTGTTCAGTATGCGACCGGTACCGGGTCGAGCGAGCGCCAAATATACCAAGTTGCCACGCTGCAAAATGGCGCCCAGGCCACGGCGACGTCGCGGGCATCGCTGCGGCTCACCGGATCGCCCGAAAAATAGTTCACGCTGATGCCGTTGAGCAGGCCCAGGTCGTCGACCGGCAGCACATTGGGCCGCATCAGGTGAAAGATGAGGAACATTTCAGCCGTCCAGCGACCGATGCCTCGAATGGCCACGAGTTCATCGATGATGAGTTCGTCCGACATGTCCTTCCAGGCGTCGACGTGCACGGCGCCCGAATCGAAATGAATGGCAAGGTCGACCAGGTACTCGACCTTGCGCGCCGACAGCCCTGCCCCGCGCATGTCGTCGACCTTGAGCTTGAGCACGTTGGCCGGCGTGAGTTTGCGCGGCAGCACCGCGAACTTGTCCCACACCGTTTGCGCGGCCTTCACCGAAATCTGCTGGCCCACGATGCTGCGCGCGAGCGTGGTGAACGCATCGCCGCGCGACTCGAGGCAGGCATCGCCGAATTTCGGAATCAACCGCTTCATCACGCGGTCTTTCTTGGCGAGGTGCTTGCAGGCCTCTTCCCAATAATCGGGCGTGTAGATCTGGACCGCCGGATTTTTCGAAGCAGGCATGGGGTTGGTGGTTCCGTTCACTGCGCTGCGGCCCAGGTCGTGCCGGTGGGCGAATCCTTGAGCACGATGCCCTGCGCAAGAAGGTCGTTGCGAATGCGGTCGGCCTCGGCGAAGTCCTTCGCGGCCTTGGCGGCCGCGCGCTGCGCAATCAGCACCTGGATTTCGGCATCGTCGAGACTGCTGCCCGCTTGCAGGAACGTCTTTGGATCACCCTGGAGCAGCCCCAGCGTACCGCCGAGCACCTTGAGAAGGCCGGCGGTTTCCGCGGACTGCGTACGGTGGACTCCCGTGGCCAGTTCAAACAGGATTGCAATGGCCCCAGGCGTGCCGAAGTCTTCATCCATCGCGGCCTTGAAAGCAGCTGCGTGCGGATTCGTCCAGTCCAGCGCGACCGGCGCGGGGGTCACCAGGTCCAGTGCCGTGTAAAGGCGCTTGAGTGAGTTGCGGGCGTCGGTCAGATGCGCATCGCTGTAGTTGAGCGCGCTGCGATAGTGCGTGCGAACGAGGAAAAAGCGCAGGCTTTCGGCGTCGTACTTCTGGAGCACCTCGCGGATGGTGAAGAAATTGCCCAGGCTCTTGGACATTTTTTCGTTGTCCACGCGCACGAAGCCGTTGTGCACCCAGAAGCGGGACAGCGGCTTGCCGTGAGCGCCCTCGCTTTGCGCAATTTCATTCTCGTGGTGCGGAAACTGAAGGTCCGCCCCGCCGCCATGGATATCGAAGGTTTCACCAAGCGTGGCGCAACTCATCGCAGAGCATTCGATATGCCAACCCGGGCGGCCGGTGCCGAAGGGGCTGTCCCACTTGGCATCGTCGGGCTCGGATGGCTTGGCGGCCTTCCAGAGCACGAAGTCAAGGGGGTCCTGCTTGCCCTCGAGCACCGCAACGCGCTCGCCGGCATGCAACTCGTCGAGCGACTTTCCGGACAGCTTTCCGTAGCCGGGAAACTTGCGCACCGCATAGTTCACGTCGCCATCGGGAGAGCGATAGGCCAGCCCCTTGCGCTCCAGCGTCTCGATGATGCCGAGCATTTGCGGGACGTATTCCGTCGCACGCGGCTCCAGAGTGGGAGGCTCGATGCCAAGCGCGCCGATATCTTCGTGCATTGCGGCAATGACTTCATCGGTGAGTTGGCGAATCGTGATGCCACGCTGCACCGCGCGCGCAATGATCTTGTCGTCGATATCGGTGATGTTGCGCACGTAGGTCACGGCGTAGTCGCTCGCTCGCAACCAGCGCTGCACCAGGTCGAAGGCCATCATCATGCGGGCATGCCCGATGTGGCACAGGTCATAGACCGTCATGCCGCACACGTACATGCGCACCTGACCCGGTTGCAATGGGGAGAACTCCTCCAGTTCACGCGAAAGCGTGTTGTAGATGCGCAGACTCATGAGGCTCGGAAAGCGTCGCTTCGCGCACGTGCGGCACGGGCGAACGACGTTGATTTCAGGGGTGACGGGGACAGCGGCCGTGAGGGGTTGGACATGGCCCCTCGGCTACAATGCATCGCAGTATAAACGGCTGCTGCCGTGTACATTCCGGGTGTTTTCGAGGCCCGCATTTCCCAATCTTGCCGAGGCTTCATGAAGCACGTCGCGTTCTCCAAACTCTCCATCGCCTTTGCACTGCTCTTCAGCCTGTGGGGTTCCGCCGCGTACGCCAACGACTACGACGACGTGAATACCCTGCTGCGCCAGGGCAAGTCGAACGAAGCGCTCGCCAAGGCCGATGCCTACATTGCCGGCAAGCCGCGCGATCCGCAGATGCGCTTTCTGCGGGGCGTGATCCTCACCGAGCAAAAAAAGCAGAACGAAGCCATTGCCGCGTTCACGCAGCTGACGCAAGATTTTCCGGAACTGTCCGAGCCCTACAACAACCTGGCCGCGCTCTACGCGGCGCAGAGCAAGTTCGACCAGGCGCGCGCCGCGCTGGAACAGGCGCTCAGGCTCAACCCCAATTACGCCACCGCGCATGAGAATCTCGGCGATGTCTATGCACGCCTGGCAGCCCAGGAATATGTGCGAGCACAGCAATTCGCCAGCACCAACGCCAGTGTTGCGCCCAAGCTCTCGCTGATCCGCCAGATCTTCAACCCGAAGACCGAGGCGCAGGCCGCCACCCTGCCGGCAGCTCCGCCGGAAGTTCGCAAGCCGGTCGGCCGACCGAGCAAGTAACCGGCCGCACGCGCATTCCGGCCGCGGCAGCTTGCGTTGCCGGGCTCGCACCCCACATCATTCGCACACGGAGCTTTCCTTGACGATCCAAGCCTTGTTCAATTTCCCGTCCATCCGGTTCAGCCGCCGCGGGGCGTTCGCGCTGGCCGCAGCCCTCGCCTTTGCCGGTGCCGCGCACGCCCAGCAGGCCGGTCCGCGCGTGAAGCTCGCCACCTCGGCCGGTGACATCCTGGTCGAACTCGACCAGGCCAAGGCACCCAAGACGGTCGAGAACTTTCTGCAGTACGTCGGCGACAAGCACTACGACGGCACCGTGTTCCACCGTGTGATCGACGGCTTCATGATCCAGGGTGGAGGCTTCACGGCCGACATGCAACAAAAACCCACGCGCCCACCCATCGCGCTGGAAGCCAGCAACGGCCTGAAGAACGACCGGTACACCATTGCGATGGCACGCACCGGCAACCCCAATTCGGCCACCTCGCAGTTCTTCATCAACGTGAAGAACAACGACTCGCTCAACGCGCCCAACCCCGACGGCTACGGCTACACGGTGTTCGGCCGGGTCGTGGCCGGCACCGACGTGGTCGACAAGATTCGCGCGGTGCAAACCGGTAACAAGGGCGGCATGCAAAACGTGCCGCTCGAGCCCATCATCATCAAGTCCGCCACCGTGGCGAAGTAATTTCCGAACATCCGAAAGAAGGACTCCCTCATGAGCAACCCCAAAATCGAACTGCATATCAAGAACTACGGCGTGATCACGCTCGAACTCGACAGCGCCAAGGCGCCGAAGTCGGCTGAGAATTTCGTCAGCTACGTGAAGAACGGTCACTACGACAACACGGTGTTCCATCGCGTGATTCCGGGCTTCATGGTGCAAGGCGGCGGCTTCGAGCCCGGCATGAAGCAAAAGCCCACCGGCGCCGAAATCGAGAATGAAGCCAACAACGGCCTCAAGAACGACAACTACACCGTGGCCATGGCCCGCACGAGCGCACCGCACTCGGCCACCGCCCAGTTCTTCATCAACGTGGCCGACAACGGCTTCCTGAACCACACCGCCCCCTCGGCCCAAGGCTGGGGCTATGCGGTGTTCGGCAAGGTCACCGGCGGCACCGACGTGGTGGACAAGATCAAGGCCGTGAAGACGGGCCGCAAGGGCTTCCACGACGACGTGCCGCTCGAAGACGTGGTGATCGAAAAGGCTGTGGTCGTCTCCGAATAACGACCAGGCACGAGCAGGCGCGGCGCGACATCGGCATGGCGGCAAACACGGCCTTCAAGGAGCTGCTCGCCCCGCCCACGTGGCGCACCGTCGACCTGATTTCCGACCTGCATCTGCAGGCCGACGAGCCCGCCACCTTCGAGGCCTGGCAGGGCTACCTGCAGACGACACCGGCCGATGCATTGATCATCCTCGGCGACCTGTTCGAAGTGTGGGTGGGCGACGATGCCGCCGCCCTGCCCGGCTTCGAGGCCCAGTGCGCCGAGTTGCTGCGCCGCACGGCCGAGCGGCTGCCGGTGTACTTCATGCACGGCAACCGCGACTTCCTCGTCGGCCCGGCGCTTGCCGCCCGATGCGGGTTCACGCTGCTCGACGATCCCACGGTGCTGGTGCTGCATGGCGAACGCTGGCTGCTGAGCCACGGCGACATTCTTTGCCTGGACGACACCGACTACCTCAAGTTTCGCGCCCAGGTACGCACGCCCGAATGGCAGGCTGCGTTTCTGGCCAGGCCGCTGGCCGAGCGCCGGGCGCTCGCACGCTCCATGCGCACGCAAAGCGAAGACCGCAAGCGCAACCCGGCGGCGCTCTGGGCCGATGTGGATGGCGGCGCCGCACGCCAATGGCTTGAGCAGGCGCGTGCGCGCACGCTGGTGCATGGCCACACGCACCGGCCCGCCGATCACGATCTGGGAGACGGCCTCAAGCGCATGGTGCTGAGCGACTGGGACGCGGCGGCCCACCCGCCGCGTGCACAGTTGCTCTGCCTTTCCACCGCTGGCGCACAACGCGTCGACCTGCGCTAGCCACCGCAATGTTCAGGTGGCTGCGCCGGTTGCGCGCCCTGCCCGCGATTCCCGAGGCTGCCTGGCAGGCCACGCTGGAGCGCTATGCCTTCCTTGGCGAACTGCCTCACGCCGCACGGCAACGGCTGCGCACCTTCACCGCCGAATTCCTGCGCGACAAGGAATTTCATGGCACCCAGGGCTTCGTCATCACCGACGAGGTTGCGCTGGCGATTGCCGCACAGGCGGTGCTGCCGGTGCTGAACCTGAAAGGCGGACTGGACTGGTACGACGATTTCGTCGGCATCGTGGTGCATCCGTCCGAGGTCGTCGCGCGCCGGAAGATCGTCGACGAAGCGCAGGTGGTGCACGAATACGACGAGGTGGTGGCCGGCGAAGCCATGGACCGCGGACCGGTGATGCTGAGCTGGCAGGACGTGCTCGCGAGCGGCATCACCACGAGCGGCGGCTACAACGTCGTGATTCACGAGTTCGCCCACAAGATCGACATGCGCGGAGGCGATGCCGACGGCTGTCCGCCGCTGCCGCCGGGCTTTGCCGGCAAGCCCAGCGCGCGCGAAGCTCGCGCCGCCTGGATCGCGGTGCTGCAACCCGCATATGAAGATTTTCGCGAGAAGACGATCCTCGCCGAGCGCTTCGGCGCCGAGCCGCCATGGCTCGACGACTACGGTGCGACATCGATCAGCGAGTTCTTCGCAGTGGCCTGCGAGGCCTACTTCGTGAACCGTCCGAACTTCGCCCGGGACTTCCCCGCGGTGGTGGCGCTGTTTGATGAATTCTTTCTTCCTAAACAGGGCTGATCGCCCGCCCATTCTTCATTCTTTGCTACGTATCCGATAGCAATTTGCCCTTTAACATCGGTGGGTTATCAACTCACCGAAAAAGGTCAACAACATGAGGGATTGGTTCTATCAGCTCACGGGCAAGGCATGGATCGCGCTGCTGTTCGGCATCGGCATCCTGGGCTGGGCAGCCTATGCGCAGTTCAAGGCGGGCGCCGACACGCACGGCACCGCGGTGGAAGACCTGGTCGCCAAGAGCGGCACGATCGTCAGCGGCAGCGAGATCACCGAGACCACCAAGCGCCGCCGCGGCGGCAGCACGACGCGCCACTACTTCGTGCTCGATGCAAAGCTGGCCGACGGCAGCACCGAGAAATGGCGCGTCGACCACGCCATCGGCCGGAGCAAGGTCGAGCCACTTATCGACGAAGCCATCGAGGTTCGCATCGATCCCTCGGACAACAACCTCGTCTACGAGGCCAAGCTCAAGGGCCGGCCGGTGGTCGCGCTCGCCGACGTGCAGAAGATCATGGAGAACAAGGACAAGGTCGCGGCATCGATGGCCACGGACAAGACCACCCTGATCGTCGGCGCCATCGCCCTGCTGCTGGGTATCGGCGGGCTGTTCGTCCGGCGCCGGATTGCGAGCGGCCATGCGGCCGAGCAGGCGGCCATGGTCCAGACGCCCGTGATCGGCGAGAAAGTCTGATCCACGCGATCCGTCCAGCACGCCAAAGAAAAGGCGCCCCGTGGGGCGCCTTTTTCATGGCCGTCAGGCGATGCGCGGGTGCGCGCTTTACTTGCGCAACAGCGCCTTCAACGCATTCTGCAGGCGGCGCGCGCTGGCCGCATCGTGCGCGGCTGCCAGCACTGTGCCTGCGTCCTGCCCCCAGGTCTGGACCGGTGCCGGGTCACCTCGCTTCGTCAATAGCTTGAGCTGCAGCGCGCGACGGGCGTCGAGCTGCTCGGCGGGCGTCGGCACTTCGGCAGCCATTTCCAGGCGCAGCAGTGCTTCGGCTGCTTCATCGGGCGCGGCCTTGGGCGCAGAGCCGATGGCCTGGGACCAGCCGCTGCGCACCGCGGGCGTCACCGCGCGACCCAGCTCCTGAACGCTGGGCAGCTTGGCCGCATCGCGCTGCTCCCATGCGCCGAGCACTTGGGTGAGCGCTTCGCCGTGGGCCTGGGCCGCCAACTTGCGCAGCGCCATGTCCGCACGCTCGAGGGCTTCGCGCTGCGCCCGGAAGGCGGCATCGCCGAGCCTGGGGCCACGGTCTTCGAAGCGCGGCGGACGGTCGCCGAAGCGCCCGGCCGGTGCACCGCGATCGCCGCGGTCGCCACGCCCATCGGGACGAGGCGCACCGCGATCGCCAGGGCGACCCGGGCCGCCCGGGCCCGGACGGGCAGCGCCATCGCGCCGATCGCCGAACCTGCCGCCGGCGCGGCCCGCGGGCGCCGCTTCGGCCTTCTTGTTGCCGGGGCGGTCGTCGCCGCGCACGGCAACAACCGGCTTGGGCGCCGGCTTCGGCGGTGCGGGCGGTGCCTTGGCCTCTTCGGCCGAAGCAGCTTCGCCGGCTTCATGTGCGGCGCCATCGGCACGCGCAGAAGCATCGGCGCCGTCGGCCGGTGCCACGAGGTCGGCGTTGGCAGCCGGTGCCGGTTCGGCGCGCGTGCCCGGCAGGGCTTCCGCATCGCTCGAGCCCGGAGCCTGTTCGGCGCTTTCGCCGAATTCGGCCGCAGCCTGTCCGGGGGCGGCCACTTCGGTTGCGCCGACCGGAGGGCCGTCGCTGGAGGCTGCGGTTGCCGGCTCGGGCTTTGCGGCGGGTGCCGGCGGGGGCGCCTCGCCACGCAGCGCGGCTTCGAGCCGGGCGATGGCGGCGCGAATCTTTTGCACGTCGCCGCCGGCGTTGGCCGCGTCGAGCGCCTTGGAAGCCTCGAGCACATGGCGGTCGTGTTCGCTCATTGCGGTCGCAGACTTCTCGCGCTCTGCCGTCTTGCGATTGAAGGCTTCGTCGATGGGTGCGCGGAACGCGTCCCACAGCTTCTGTTCGTGGCGGCGGTCGAGCGGCACGCTCTGGGCCTCCGCCTGCCAGCGCTGCTGCAGCGCCTTGACGGCGTCGATGCGCAGCATGGGCTGGGCGCCAAGCTCGGCGGCCTCGGCGATCATGGCCTGGCGCCGTTCGATGCTGGCCTTTTGCGCCGTCTCAAACGGGGCGCGCGCAGCGCCGAATGCTTCGTTCCACTGCGGCTGCAGCTCGGCAAAGAGCTTCTCGCCCACGTGACCGGCATCACGCCAGCGGTCGGCGAACTGGTGCAGCGCGCGGTTGTGCGCCTTCAGATCGGAAGCGTCGGCGTGCTCGGCCGCCCAGGCCTTGACCTCTTCGATGAGGGCCACGCGGTGGGCGCGGTGCTCGGCCGCATCGGCGCGAACCTTTTCGAGCCAGGCTTCCACCACCTTGTGGGCTTCGTTGCAGGCTTCGTCGAAGCGCTTCCAGAGCGCATGGTTGGGCACGCCGCCCTGGTCGGCCTGCTTCCACTGGTCGCGCAGCGAACGCAGCGTTTCCTGCATCTTGCGGCCGCCGAGAGCCTGGCCTTCGGGGCGCTTGAGCAGGCCTTCGGCCTTGGCCACGAGATCCTCGCGCACCTTGTCGGCGCTCCAGCGCTGCCAGCCTTCGAGTTCACCGGCGGCAACCAGCGCCGCATGCACGCGGGCCTCGAGCGGTGCCTCGACCAGCTTGCCGTGTTCCTTCAGCACCGCACGCAGCGCGGCGGCCGCACCGGCGCTGGCCTTGCCGTGGCCTTCGGCGGTTTCCTGTTCGAGCTTGGCAAGCGCCGCCTGCACGGCCTCTTGCGCGGCTGCGCGCACGGCCGGATCGACCTTGGGTGCGGCAGGCTTGGCGGGCGCGGCCTTGGGTGCGACCACTTCGCCGCGCGCGGTGCGCAGCTCATCAGCCCACACCGGCACCGGTGGGAGCGATGCAGTGGGATCGGCAGCCGCGGCCTGCGCCTGGGCCAGCGCCGCATGGAACGCATCGGACACGACCAGCAATTGCGCCTTCGACGATTCGAGCTGCGGGGCAAACCTGGCGTCCAGGCTGTTCCAGTTGGCGTCGGCCGTGATGTCGCCCGCCTGCTGCTGCCAGTGGGTGACGTCGGCGCGCAGCGATTCCTCGGCGGCCTGTGCGTCTTGCCAGCCCTTGGTCGAAAGCACTTCGAAGCGCTGCGCGAGCAGCACGGCGGCTTCGCGGTGCACCTGGGCACGGTGCTGCAGGTCTTCGATACCCTTCACGCGCTCGGCGAGTTGCACCTTGAAACCCGCGAGCGGCTCGCGCGAGAGAGGCGCGCCGGCCTTGGCGGCATCGCGCTGCCAGGCGAGCGCATCGGCGATGTTGAGCTTGGACTGGCCCAGCAATGCCTCGGCCTTTTGCGCCCATTCGGCGGCAATGGCTTCCTGGCCCTTGGCACGCTTGAGTTCGTCGAGCTTTTCGCGCAACAGGCGCGCCGCGCCCTTGTCGCGGCCGCTCAGCTCCTTGAAGACTTCCTGCATCTGCTCGGGCGCGGGGTTGCCCGCGAGCCAGTCGCGGATGCGCGCGGCGCGCTCGCCCGAGGTTGGCGCGGTGAAGGCGCCGCCGGTGAGCGTGTCGAGGGCCTGGAGGTCGTGTGGCTTGGAAGAAGTAGAGGTCACTTGCGCGAGATCGTTGTCTGAAGAGAGAAAGCGAAGGCGCCGGCAAAGGCCGGCGCACATCGACATTTTCACCCAGTTGTGGCGGGCGGTTGAATTCCATGCCGGGACAGCAGCCAATTGGCTGCCGGAAAGCCGGGCCGGATGCCTACATATATAGCAAGCCGGCGTAAAAAACCAAGTGTCTATTGTTCTTGTTCTTCACTTCATCGCCAGGTTGAGTTCGGCGCCCGGTTTCCAGTCGGTACCGCTCGCCTTGGTTTTCACGGCGCCAAGGAAGAGGCGCTCGCTCGGAAGCTTCTGCGCCAGAAGGTAGTCGCGCACCACGGCCCCGCGCTCGACGGCCAGCTGCCGCATCGACTCCTCGTCGACCGGAACGCTCGTGAGCAGCAGATTTTCCATTTCCTTCACCGGCAGGTCCTTGGCCAGCCCGACCATGTTGCGCGGCTTGGTGATGTCGGCACGCTTGTACACGGCGGTCAGCAGTTCGGGGTATTCGGCATCGGTGACCGGCGGCACATCGGTGCCCGCCTGCCCGCCGCGCACCGCCGCGCGCCGCTTCTCGGCCTGGGCCAGTTGGCGCAGGCGCTGGCGCTGGTAGGCGTCGCGCTCCTGCTCGAGGCTGGAAGTGCCGACCACCGTCATCTGGAGGGTCGGACGCTCCACCAGGGCCTTGACGACCTTGTCGAGGCTTTCCTTCGCGCTGGTGCTGAGCGTCGAGCTGCCGGGCTCGAAGGTGATGGTGCTCGATTCGCCGCTGCCCCCGCCGAGCCCGCCGGTCAGCAGGCTGAAGGGAGACGTCGCCGCCTTGACAATGAGGTTGACGATGGCCTTGAAGATCAGCGGGCCGATACTGAACTGCGGATCGTTGAGCGAACCGCGCAGCGGCAGGTCGACGTCGATCACGCCGTTGCGGTCGGCCAGCAAGGCCACCGCGAGCCGCACCGGCAGGCTGTTGGGCGCGCCCTGCACTTCTTCGCCGAACTGCAGCTGGTTGAGCACCAGCTTGTTGGTGGCCGTGAGCTGGCCGTCGGCCGCGATCTTGTAGTTGACGTCCATGCTCATCTTGCCGCGCTCGATGCCGTGGCCCGAATAGCGCACCGAGTACGGCGACAGCGGCGCCAGGTCGAGATCGCGCATCTTGGCCGTGATGTCGAGCTCGAGCGGCTTGGCCAGCGGATTGAGCTTGCCGGTGATTTCCAGCGCGGCCGTCTGCTGCGCCTTGCCGCGCAGTTCGAGGTCGGCCAGCGCGGGGCGGCCGCTCTCGCCCTTGGGCGGGTTCGACGAGAAGGAACTGAGCTTGCCGGTCAGTTCACTCAGGTCGGCCGAGTAGTTGGGCTTGACGAACAGGTCGGTGAAGTCGATCCGCCCGTTGACCAGGCTCATCGGGCCGAAGTTGATGACCGGCTTGGGGCCGGTGTCGGCTTCGGCCTGCGCCGTTGCAACAGGCGCCGACGCTGGTTTTGCCGGCTCCGCGCTGCCGCCGACCATGGCCTCGGCCGACGCCGGGGCACCGCCCGACTGCGGCACGGGCGCGGTGGTGGTGGTGGTGGTGGTGGTACTGGTTCCGCCGAGACTCCTGCGGGTTTTTGCTTCGGCGCTTGTCGCTGCTGCGGCATTGGCTTCGGCTTCGCCCTTCTTGGTCAGGTTCAGCAGGTTCAGCCGCCCGGTGGGGTCGACGATCACGCGGGCGAAGAAGTCGGTCAGGGTGGTTTCGCGCACGTCCACCGCCGGCGGAGCGTTGGGCGCCATGCTCACCTGCAGGCCGCGCAGGCTCAGGGTCTTCCAGCTCAGCAGCTGGTTGGTGTTGCGGTCGAAACCCGGCGACTGGGTGAGCGAGACGCTGTTGGCGCGGAAGTCGTCGAGCGCAGTGTCGCCGGCCAGCTTCAAGGTCATGCCGGCCGGTGCGCTCGCATAGCGCACGGTGCCGCGATAGCTCGCGAAGGCGCGGCGAATGTCCACATTGAGGGCGTCGGCGTAGTAGGCCTTGAAGGCATGGGCGGGAAACGACGCCACTTCGAGCCGGCCTTCGGCCGAGAGCGGCTTGAGCACCACGTGGCCCTTGTAGTCGAAGCGGCCCGGCTCGGCGCGCCGCGAACCGATGCGGCCTGAAATCTGCAAGGGCGATACCGTGTTGGTTTCGGGCGCGACCTTTTGCGCGTTCAGGTTGAGCGCGGTGATCTCGACCGCCACCGGCGTCGCGCTGGCCTTGTCTGCATATGAAAGAGTGCCGTTGTCGACCGCCAGCGTGCCGATGGTCAATGCCCAAGGCTTGGTGTTGGCGCCGGGCGCTGCCGTTCCGGGACCGGTACCCGCGGGTTTGGGCGCGGCCACCTTGGCCTCTGCCGCCCCGCCGCCGGCCGGCGTCTTGAGCCAGCGTTCGAACATCCAGCGCTTTTCGCTGTCGCGTTCTATATGCACCTTCGGATTGGTGGCGGTGAACGAGGCCACGTTCAGCGTGTGCTTGGTCATGTCGACCTCGGCGTCGACCAGCTCGAAGCGGCCGACGCTCGCCAGCGCCGTCTTGGCCTGGGTCAGCGCCAGGCCGTCGGCAGCCAGGCGCCGGGCCTTGAACCTCAGATCGGGCTGGGCCCAGGCGACGTCGATTTGCCCGCTGAGCTTGCCGTCGAGCGTGGGCTCCAGGCTTTGCGCCAGGTAGGGTGCCGCCAGCGACAGCGGCAGCGCATCGACTTCGGTCTGCACATCGGCCGCCTTGTCGGTGGCACTGCCCTGGAACTTGAGCGTGGCGCCGCCAATGGCGGTGCTGCCCTTGAATTGCGCCGGCTTCTCCATCGGCCAGGTGACACCGGTCGCATCGAGGCCGAGCGCACTCACCTCGACGGCGGCGGCCGGCTGAACGGTTTCGTCGCGCCATCCGATGCGGCCTCCGCTGAGGGCAATCTTGTCGACCTGGACCTTCAGCTTCGGCTTTTCGGGCGCCTTGCCGGCCGGGGCGCTTGCCGCGGCGGCAGGCGGAGCCACTTTCTCGGCAACGCCCGTGGCCGGATCGGTCGCGAGCAGGTTGAGCTGGCCCTTGGCGTCACGGGCGACCGCGAGCTGCGGGTTGGAGAGCGCGACTTCGCTCAGATGAAACACCGACTCCAGCGGCCGCACGTCCGCCAGCGCCAGCTTGAGCGATTCGAAGCCGAGCAGGTCCCGGCCCCGTGCGTCGCCCAGCTTCGCGCCATGGGCTTCGACGGTGCCGGTGATCCTCAGGCCGGGCGTGGCGGCCTGCGCGAAGTCGATCTTCAGGTCGGCATCCAGGCTGCCCGCCTGCAGTTTCACCGGCAGGCCGCCCGGGATGTAGCCCAGGTAAGGCACCAGGTCGAGGCCCTTGAACTGCACGTGGGCGTCGGTCTTGCGGCTTTCCGCGAACGGCGTGGTGAACGCGGCCGAATCGAACTTGCTGCCGTTGAGCGTGAAGGCGAGCTTGGGCTCGGTATTGATGTCGCGCTTGGAAGCGAGATTGCTCAGGAAGGGCACGTTGAGCATGAAGTCGCGCAGCTCGTGCTTGCGCTTGACGGTCTGGTCGTCGAAGTCGACCGCGCCGTTCTTGATCGAGATGTTGTAGATCGCGAAGCGCGCCGGTTCGGCCTTGGGGTCGGGCGGCGGGGCGGACGCGAGCTTGGCCACGATATCGTCGATGTCGTACTTGCCGTCGGCAAGGTGCGTGAGCAGGATGGCCGGCGATTCGACAGTGACCGCGTCGATCACCGGCGCCAGACGCAGGAGCGATTGCAGCTCGGCGTCGGCATAGATGCGCTTGACTGCCACTTGGGGCCGGCTGCCGTCTGCCGTGGCAATTTGCAAATCGTTCAGCGCGAGTTCGAGGGTCCAGGGCTTGAAGTCGATCTTGCCCACGGTGACCTGCCGCCCGAGCTTCTCGCTCGCGATCTTCTGAATCTGGCTTTTGGCGATCGGCGGGACTGCGAGCCAGGCAATGGCCCAGAGAGCCAGAAGAACGAGCAAGGCGACGATCCCACGTCGCACCCATTTGTTTTGTTTGAGCGAAGCTACATCCATCGCGGGAGTGTGCCGCAAAGAGCGGCGAAGGCAGAAACAAGAAAGCCCGGAACTCGACCTAAGTCTCATTACCGGGCTTGATGGCGGGCATAAGACCCATGCCATCGTTTCGCACGACCGGAAGTTAATGGTTCCTGCCGTGCTGGCAGCAAGAGATTGCCGCCGTGGATCCTCCATCGTTCCAGCCCTTGACTTGCACCTCGGACTGCCGGATTTCGGAAAACCGCCTGAGTTCTCAGGCCAGTTCAGATTAGGCCTCGCGCCTGTGCATTGCAATCCCCTCCCCCAAGGGATTTCCCTTGCTCATCGCATCAAAAATGCTGATTTTGTTTAAATATGTAAACATATAAGGAATTGGCTTCTTATACTTGACCGTGTATTTAGCCGCGCTAGAATCCGCCTGCCCCTGGCCTGCCCCAGACCCAGCAGGGGCCCCTGAACCCGCTGCCGAATTCCCCCGGCTTGATCAGGCCGCCGCGCTCCTACCCTTACACCTCCACGCGCGGAGCCTGATTCGTACCAATCCAAGCGCCGTTGCCTTTCATCCATCGTCTCCCGAGGCGCTGCGAAGAGGTGCCGCACAGAAAGGAAGAGCGATGAACAAGGCGTTTGATGCCACAGCCCGCGGGCTAAGGACCTTTGCGTCCGATGTGGCAGACGGCTTTTTTGAAATCACCCACAACGGGTTTGCACTGGTTGGCCTGGCCATCGTGTTCGCGGCCCTTGCCCTTGTGGCACGGCCTGATTTGCGCCAGACAGGCGAAGAGCAGCTCATGGGTTGGCTCCAGTCGCGCAAGCCCGCGCCTGAACCCACCGACCTCGAGCCGACCGCCATCGTGCGCACCACGGCCGCGAGCCCCGGCGACCTGCCCAAGCAGCAGGCCGCCGTGGCTTACTGGCTCAGCAAGAAGTACCGCGTGGCGGCCGAACCGCTGAGCGTGCTCGTCGCAGAGGCGTACCAGCTGGGCAAGCGCACCAAGCTCGACCCGACGCTGATCCTCGCCATCATGGCCGTCGAATCGAGCTTCAACCCGTTCGCCCAGAGCCACGTGGGCGCACAAGGCCTGATGCAGGTCATGACCCGCGTGCACGGCGACAAGTACGAAAGCGCGGGCGGCACGCTCACCGCCTTCGACCCGGTGACCAACATGCGCGTCGGCGTGAAGGTGCTGCAGGAATGCATCGCCCGCGCCGGCTCGCTCGAAGGCGGCCTGCGTTATTACGTGGGCGCGGCCAACCTCGACGACGACGGGGGCTATGCGGGCAAGGTCCTCGCCGAACACCAACGGTTGCTGCAGGTGGCCAATGGCCGCAATCCGCCGACGGTAACGCCCCCGGCGCCGGTCATGCGCGCGCAGCCGATCCCCGTCGCGGTACCGCCCAAGCCGGAACAGTCCGCCCAGCCGGCCGACCCTCAAAAAGTCGCCCTGCTTTCGGAAGTTTCCTGAGCCCCTGCCCCATGGGCAAAACCATGGGGTGAGATACACTCCGTTCCGTACGCGACTGGCGATAGGCGCAGCACCTTCAAAGGTGCCACGCGCTGACGTGGAATACCACTGGGAAGCGTACCGCCTGGCATTCAAACAGGCGTTCAGCCGTTCGCCTGGGCAGCCCTTGTTTGGTTGAAGAACAAGGACCTCGTCTTCAAAGGACTGCCATGTACCACCGCAATATTCTGGTCGAACAGACCGATCCCGAAATCTGGGCTGCCATCCAGGCCGAAAACGCCCGCCAGGAACATCACATCGAGCTGATTGCGAGCGAAAACTACGCTTCGCCGGCCGTGATGCAGGCGCAGGGCTCGCAACTCACCAACAAGTACGCCGAAGGCTACCCGGGCAAGCGCTACTACGGCGGCTGCGAGCACGTCGACGTGGCCGAGCAGCTGGCCATCGACCGCATCAAGCAGATCTTCGGTGCCGACGCCGCCAACGTGCAGCCGCACTGCGGAGCATCGGCCAACGAAGCCGTGATGCTGGCCTTCTTGAAGCCCGGCGACACCATCATGGGCATGAGCCTGGCCGAAGGCGGCCACCTGACCCACGGCATGCCCCTCAATATGAGCGGCAAGTGGTTCAACGTGGTGAGCTACGGCCTGGACGCCAACGAAGCCATCGACTACGACGCGATGGAACGCAAGGCGCACGAGCACATGCCCAAGCTCATCATCGCGGGCGCCTCGGCTTATTCACTGCGCATCGATTTCGAGCGCTTCGCCAAGGTGGCCAAGGACGTGGGCGCGATCTTCATGGTCGACATCGCCCACTACGCCGGCCTGGTGGCCGCGGGCGTGTACCCCAACCCGGTGCCGCACGCCGACGTGGTGACGTCCACCACCCACAAGAGCCTGCGCGGCCCGCGCGGCGGCATCATCCTGATGAAGTCGCAGCACGAAAAAGCCATCAACAGCGCCATCTTCCCCGGCCTGCAAGGCGGCCCGCTGATGCACGTGATCGCCGCCAAGGCCGTCGCGTTCAAGGAAGCCATGACGCCCGAGTTCAAGGCCTACCAGCAGCAAGTGGTCAAGAACGCCCAGATCGTGGCCGACACCCTCACCGAGCGCGGCCTGCGCATCGTGAGCGGACGCACCGAAAGCCACGTGATGCTGGTCGACCTGCGCGCCAAGGGCATCACCGGCAAGGAAGCCGAAGCCGTGCTGGGCGCCGCCCACATGACGATCAACAAGAACGCGATCCCCAACGACCCTGAAAAGCCGATGGTGACCAGCGGCGTGCGCATCGGCACCCCCGCCATGACTACGCGCGGCTTCAAGGACGAAGAGGCCCGCATCACGGCGAACCTGGTGGCCGACGTGCTCGAGAACCCGCGCGATGCCGCCAACATCGACGCGGTGCGCGCCAAGGTGCACGCGCTCACGAGCCGTTTCCCTGTCTACCGCTGATCGTCCGCAAGACCTGGCCGCATGAAATGCCCTTTTTGCGGTCATCTCGAAACGCAGGTCGTCGAGACCCGTGTTTCGGAAGACGCCGACTTCGTGCGCAGGCGCCGCCAGTGCAGCGCCTGCGACAAGCGCTTTACGACTTATGAGCGGCCGGACGTCAACTTTCCGGTCGTCGTCAAGAAAGACGGCAGCCGCGCCGATTTCGAATCATTCAAGGTTCGCGCCTCGATGATGCTGGCGCTGCGCAAGCGGCCGGTGAGCATCGAGCAGATCGACAACGCCTTGTTGCGCATCGAGCAGAAGCTGCTTGCCAGCGGCCTGCGTGAAATCGATTCGACGAAAGTCGGCGAACTCGTGATGCGCGAGCTCAAGAAGCTCGACAAGGTGGCTTACGTGCGCTTTGCTTCGGTGTACCGGAGCTTCGAGGACGTGGACGAGTTCAGGCAGCTGTTGCGGGACATCTGAGTAGCAGGAGGCCTCGGGGCAAGCCCCGGCGCCAGTTCATTTGCCATCGTTGCCGCAAACGCCGCTTCCGCAATCGCCCCGCACATCGGGGTTGCAGACCCTGGCACGGCCCGATGCCGACACCACGATTGATGTCCTGCGGCCCGACTCGGCCTTCAGCGTCAGGCACCCGGCGCCGAAGCCAGAGCCGCCCGCCCGGCGCGAGAAGCCGTTGCTGTCGTAATCCAGGCCCTGCACGAATCCGTCTCCCAGCGCTGCATCGATGCTCACGCCGTTCGGAAGCCTTTCGAACTTGCGCAGCGTTTGCAGTGCGTCGTCGGGCCCGGCGCGCACGGCCCAGCCGGTCGACCAGTCGTTGGCCTCGAGCGCAAGCACATGGACCTTCTGCGAACGCTGAATGGCCTCGGTGCGCGCCAGGTTCAGCGCGGCGACGAAGCCGTTGGACGCGGCGGCAAGGCGCTGGTTGAGCAGCAGGTCGCGAAATGCCGGAACGCCGAGCGAACCCAAGATCGCCATGATGGCCAATACAGCCATCAGCTCGACCAGCGTGAAGCCGGCCGGCGCCGTGTTCGTCGGCAATCGACCGCCGCGCCTCACTGCCAGCACCAGGCCCCCTCCGTTCCATTGCAGCCCTTTCCGCCCATGCTGTCGATCCAGAGCGCCCCGACCTCGGGATCGGAGAAGCCCGGTTTCGGGGTTGCCGTCAGCCTGATGCAGCGGTCGATGCTGCCCTGTCCCTCGCAGTTGCCGCTCTCGACGAAGTACTTGCCGCCCGCACCGCCCTCGCCCGACTCGCCTTCGTAGCGCTTGTACTGGCCGGTGAGCGTGTACTGCCGCTCCTGCTGCTGCATCTGCTGCATCAAGGCCGATCGCGCTTCAGCGCGCCAGCCCTTGCGCACAAGGCCGAGGTACGACGGATAGGAGATGGCGGCCAGGATGGCGACAATCGCGACCACGATCATCACTTCGACCAGCGTGAAACCGGTAATGCGCTTCGCCACGCCATTCGGGGCCTTCATGGCTTCGCCCGCTGGAAGTCGACCACCTGGCGCCAGTTCAGGCGCCCGGCCACCTGTGAAACCTGCCCGCCCTCCACAGGCTGAACGGTCGAAATACCGGCCCCGCCCGCGCCGCCGCGAGAGCCGACGTTGATGACGGAAAGCTTCTTCGTTTCCGACCGGCGTCCGAACGCGTCGGAGGCGCCGTAGGCGCTCTCGCCCAGTTCAACCAGCAGGGGCGACGACAAGGGCCCGATGGTCGAAGGCACGCAGGTCCCGCCGTGCGAAAGTCCGGTCATCGCATTGACCGCGCAACTGCGGCCGCCCCCGTTCGTGCCGCATGCGTCGACATTCGGCATCAGCGTGTTGAAGAACAGATAACCATCGCTCAGCGTCAGACGTGAAACCTGCCGCTCGCCCGACTCGAGCGCGCGGGGAAGGTCGAAATACCAGCCGCGGCGGCTCGCCATATTGCGGTTGCCGGCGCCGTAGACGAAGGGTTCGCCCACGATCGCCGGCAACGCCTGGCCCGTTGCAGCAACGGCTGTGCGCGCCTGAAGCTGCGTGCGCGTCTCATGCGCCGGAATGGCCGTGCCGGAGTCGTACACGCCGTACAGCGTTTGCACGCCATGGCTGGCGCGACCGATGTCTTCAGCTGTCACGAATTTGCCGGTCCCGAACAGCACGATGGCACCGCCGTTCGGTCCCACCCCCACTTCCGGCGCCACGGTGATGGGCTGGCGCTTTGCGTTCACACCAGCCGACATCGCAACCATGAGCGGAAGTCCTTTCAAGCCGAGCGCGTTGTCCTCGTTCCATGGCGCATGGCCGGCGAAGTCGAACTTCCACAGGTTGCCCTGCGTGTCGCCGGCGTACAGCCAACGCACCCGGCCATCCGCCGCGGCGTAGTCACCGGGCGCGCCGAGGGCATTCACCAAGGCCTTGTCGGCCGGAACCGGCAGCACGATCTTGTGATAGTTGACGCCCCGCTTCCAGGCAGCACCAGCGGGCTTGTCGAGCGAGAGCAGGAACAGCGCCGCGCGCCTGTCCGGATTGGCGTTGTTGAAGCCCGATGGAACAACAGCGAACCAGGCATAGGCCGCAGCCTCGGTACGGGTGGGCGCGGAGATGCGGAACTTCATGATGCGTGGCGCCTGCAGCACATGGCCCATGTCGCCGTCGTCGAGCCCCGTGAACTCCCACAGCACCTTGTCCGCCGAAAAGGCGGCGGGGTCGGAGACATCGAGTGCAAAGACGCCGGTCGCTCCGGCGCCTGTGCCGGAGACCAGCACGGTCCTCCACGTGCCATCGGCCATCCTTGCTTCCGCCGCGGCCGGCGAGCCGTCGACATAGGCCTGATGCACATAGCCGGGCGAGGTGTAGCCCGAGAGCTTCGGGATCACCGCGCGCGGCACGTAGGCGAAGAGCTCGCTCCCGTTGACGGCGGAGAACGCATGCAGCATGCCGTCGTTCGCACCGATGTACACCGCCGGCGATCGCGCCCTGTGCGCTTCGACGAACCGGCCGTAGCCGGCACCCTCCACGCGCGAGCTCGGCGGCCCTACGAACAGTGGGTTCGAATTGGCCACGTCGCCCATCACCGAATCGCGCACGCGGAACATGCCGCCCGGCGCCGACAGTTCCTTGCGGCGATCGCCGCGCAGGTAGGCCAGGCGATCGCCCCCCAATGCATCGGATGCAGTGGGCACCTCATACGGCGTCGAATTCAGATGGCTCCGCAGCGGGTTGTCGAGTGCTTCCCACCGGAAAGGCACGCCGACGCCGGCCGTCGAAAGGGTGAAGATGTTCCTGTCCGAAGGATCGCGTGCAGCAACTGCCGGCTGAGCCGATGCGTTGCCGGTCAGCAAGGCCCCGGCGTCCCAAGTGGGCTCGTCCGACTGGTGTACCGTGCCCGAGGCGGCGTTGTAAGCCAGTGGATACGACAGCAGCGTGCCCGACCAGCGGTGTCCGCTGAAACGGGAGACATAGAGGCTGCTTGCGGCCTCGCCGATGCGGTCCGATGAAATGGCCGCGTCCGTTGCGCTCCCACCGGGTGGCGCCGCTGCCGATTCGAAGATCCGGTGGATCGCACCGAGCAGTTGCTGCGGCTCGCCGGCCAGGAAGTAGTTCGACGGCTTGGGCTGGCCATCGTCGTCGATGCCCTCGGCCCATTCCGCATTGCCCGCCGCGTCCGGCCTCCCGATGCCGCCTGAAACTCGAAATGGATTGCCGTCGTTATTGCTGTCCGCAAAGCCTCCGTACTTCGAAGCAAGATAGAGCGCACTGCCTCGCTGCCCCTGGCGGACTACACCCTGCCCGCCTGCATCCAGATCGACACCGAAGGTCTGGACCCGCACCTCGGGATAGTCGGCACGAATCTTCTGCGTGTTGGCCCAGTAGGCCAGGCCCGCCATGCCGAACGAGCCCTTGTCGGCGCCGGTTTCCGCACTTGCGATGGTGCTCGCCGTCAGTTGCGCGCCGCCCTTGTAGTTGAACGCCGGCAGGCCGCGGTTGCCGGCAGTCGCAAGGCCGGTCTTGCCCGAAGGGTGCGTATAGGAAAGCGACTCGCGGTTTTCGAACGCACCGACCAGGCGGGTCCAGTAGGAGGTATCGGGCTCGAACGACGCATTGCTGAAGCTGCGGCCACCGCCCGGTAGCCCGGGCAGGGAACGATCGCCGTGCGTTTCCAGATCTCCGATGGCCAGGATGTAGTTCTTGCGGCAGCCGGCTGCCACCGGGTCCCAGCTCTTGTGTCCATCGGTGCGCCATTGCGCGGTGTCGTTGTAGACGGGCAGCCCGTCCTTTCGCGGATCATTGATCGCGGCTACGCCCGCCATTGCATCGCGAGTGGGCACCTTGCCCTGCAGGTACCGCAGCGATTCGTAGTAAAGCTCGCCCGCGGGATCGAACTTCTTGTACGCCCCCGAGCGTCCGAACCGGTTCAGGTAGTTGACGACCCCGCTGAATGGGTAACCCTGCGCCGTGGGAATCGGATCGTTGATGAAGACACCGGTCTTGGCGTCCCACTCGGTCTGAGGGTTGTCCACCCTGTCGAGGCCGGCCTCCAGTTTTTTAGGGCCGGCGTATTTCATCGGCGCCCGCAGCACGCCTCCATAGCGGGCCGGGTCGTTGTCGAGCAGATAACCGAACACGGCAAAGCGCAGCCGGTCCGCGTAGCGCTGAATCTCACCTACGGGTTTGAAATGCCCTCTCGGGTATTTGAGACAAAGATCGCCCCGCGTCGCGGCTTCGGCCACGGTGCAGACCTCGACCCGCGCGAAGTACGGCGCGCTTGTTGCACCAGGGCCGTATTGCTGATCGGTGCCGGGGCTGGCACAGCTGCCGCTCGCACCCGGCCCGACGAACATGCGGTCGAAACAGTTGTTGAAATGAAGGGTGCCCGCCGCGCGCACCCCATTGCCGGTGCCCGTGACCAGCGGCGTGAGCTTGTCCAGATGGCCGGTCACGGCCTTGTCTGGGAAGTAAGGGCTGCGATAGAAGTCTTCCGGCAGCACCGCGCGTTGCAGCACGGTGCTGCCGGCGTTGTCCACCACCCGGTCTCCGCCCGTCAATGCAAGCCGCAGCACGTCGATGGTGGAGGTCGCGGCCCAGTTCAACAGGTTGCCGCTCCATTGATGGGCGCATGCAATCTCGCCGCCGGCGAGCCTGGTTGCGGGGGCCAGACGCTTGAAATGGCCATCGGCAACCGCATAGTCGTAGCAGGCCATCGGGTCCCAGTAGCCCCGATAGACCTTCTTCCAGTCGAAGCCGCCACGGTAGGCCGCACCGGTGTTCGAGAACTCCAGCGCAAGATCGAGCACCATGTTCGGATCGACGCGAGACGCCATGGAAGACAGCGGCTCGCTCGGCAGCTCTACCGCCGGCGCCAGGCCGGGCTCAGCCGCAGATGCCGATGGGCTGATGCAAAGCGCCAACGCGACAACAGCTGCGGCCGCAATGCCGTGACTTTCAAGAGAACGCATTTCGGGTTCCGTTTCAGCAAAGAGAAAAAGTCAGGAAGGGCAGCCGGGACTGGCGGCCGATTTGTACAAGCTGGTCTGCAGCACCACCTGCGTCTCCTCGCGCATGCCGTAGCCGATGGCCGTGACGCGAAAGAGATGCGAGGCGTTGCGCACGCTCGCGCTTTGCAGCTGGCTGGATTGCCAGCCGCCGAGATTGCGGACCGCCTCGACGATGTAGCGCGGCGCACGCGCGGGCAAAGTGCCGGCACGTACGCCGGTGGCCGCATTGCCGGCAGCGTAGGTTTGTCCGGTGAAGGTGCCGTAGGCGACCGACGTTGCGCTTTCGGCCGCAAAGTCGGCGCTCATCCAGACCGGCTTGGCACCGGGCTCACCCTGGGCGCACAGCCCCTGGCGAATGCCCGTGCCGCCGCATCCCGGAACGAAGGCCGAGACATCCTTGCCGTTGAAAAGGCAAAGGCGCTGTGCCGTGCTGGCATTGGGGCCGAGCACATCGCGCTCGGCGTCGATGAGCGCCGCTTCGGCGGCCTGAAACGCGATTTCGGTGTCGCGGTCGTTGCGCGCGCTTCGCTCGCCCACCAGCGAGACCTGTGCCGCGCCGATGCCCAGCACCATGGCAATGGTCAGCATCAGCAGCACCACGATCAACGAGAAGCCTCGCTGCGCGGTATGCGCGGTTCGACTCATGGCGCCGGCTCCTTTATGGCGTTGCGCAGCATGACGGTGAATGTGGCGGTGCGCCGCAACCGGCCATCCGCCGGCGGCTTGAAGCTCACGCCGGAAAACTCGGCACCGAGCGGATAGAGAAGTTCGCCTTGAGTCCGGGACCAGCTGTCATTGCGACCGCTGCGCGCGACCATGCCGATGCGAAGGCCGACGACCTTGCGCCATTCGCCGTTGATGGCAGCGGAGGAGCCCGCCACCAGCGCCTCCAGCTGCGCCGCATCGAGCCAGCGTTCGGGCACACCATCGCCATTGCCGTCGTAGGCATAGACGACCTTGAACACCTCGATGCCCCTCGCCAGAGGCTCGGACCTGAACGCGCCTTCCCTGCCGCTGCGGTACTTGCAATAGAGCTCGGGCTCCCTGTCGGCTGCTTCCGCCACATGGAAGAAGCTCCACGCGCGATCGTCGAGCGACGGTTTGCCGTCCGAAGGCCCGGCCTGAGCAAAGCCCATGCAATCGATCATGGTGCCATCGGGCTCGGTGTCGTCGCCTCCCACGCGGCTGCGGCCGAAAAACCGGACGCGCAGCGAATCGCTTCCGTTCACGCCCCTGCTGTTGTGTGTGCCGTGGCTTTCGCCAGTGAAACTGACCCGCGCATCGCTCGCACCGACGATGTCCAGGTCGGAAGGATCGTCCGACGAGGCCATCAGATTCGCGCTGCTGCCGATGACCACGGTGCCGTCGGAGACGGCATGGTCGGGCGCGTAGTCGGAATAGCCGGCTTGCCGCACGATGCCCCTGACGACGAAAGCCGCGAACCTCAGCGAGTCTTCCACCGCCTGCGCTTCCGCGTTGGCGGCAAAGAGTTGCCTGCTGCCGAGGAATGTAGCCGTGGCGGCGAGCATCACCACCAGCCCGATGGCCGCGGCGACCATCAGCTCGACCAGGGTCATGCCGCACTGGCAAAAATGCCTTCCGTGGCCGGGAGCACGCATGGCCATGCGTGCGCCTATTCGGAAACCAGCTGCATCACGAGACGAGGCGGCAACTCCCGTTGCTGATTGCCCTCCTGGCCCTCCTGCCTCGCGTCCGCGGCAACGGCATGCGGCACCCAGCCGAGCTTCACGACGACATTGCGGCCGGACTGGCTGCATGCCCAGGCGTATTCGCCGGCCGCCGCGTTCCAGGGCTTGTCGTCGAAACACACGCTGAGGCGGGCCCCGGGCAGCGCCTTGGCAACGCGACGCTGCCACTCGCTTATGTCCCAGGCGGCGAGACTTTCCGGATCGCAAGTCGTGCCAACCCCGGTGCATCCGCTGGCCGCGAGCCCCGTGCCGACATCTGCAGTCCAGTTGGCGACGAGGTAGGTATTGCCCGCGTCTTTCCTTGCCGCAACACCCGGGTTCATGCGAACCTTTTCAGACAGATCGCGAACGAGATTGACCGCCGCGGCGAACGTTGCGGCTTCCTTGCCCGTTCGCACTGCCGCGAGCAGCATGCCTATGGCGCCGAGCAAGCCGACGCTCAGCACCACGATGGAAACGAGCACCTCCACGAGCGAGAAGCCCGCGGAGGCCTGCCTTGATGTAGCCATTTTTCGATGTCCTCCCCCGTCCTGCAACTTCGGTTGCTTCTTTGTTCCTGCATCGAAACTGGAGCGTAGGCGCGGCTCCCGGCAGCGCGTTTGCCGTTCATCCGCTTTTGACCGCCGCTCGTATGATCCAGCGGCTCCGGTGTTAAATAATTCTTCTCGCAGCCCATGCCTTCCCCCGAACAAGACGCGCAGCACATCGCCACCGCATTGCAGTTGGCCTCGGCCGCGTTGTTGCTGACCGATCCCAACCCGCGCGTCGGCTGTGTTCTGAGCGACGCGCAGGGCCGTGTGCTGGGCCAGGGCCACACGCAGCAGGCCGGCGGACCGCATGCCGAAGTGATGGCGCTGCGCGATGCGGCGGCCAAGGGCCATTCGGTTGCGGGCGCCACCGCCTACGTCACGCTCGAGCCCTGTTCGCATCACGGGCGCACCGGGCCCTGTTGCGACGCACTCATTGCGGCCGGCATCGGCCGGGTCGTCGCATCGCTCGCCGATCCGAACCCGCTGGTCGCCGGGCAGGGCTTTGCCCGCCTGCGCGCAGCGGGTGTCGAAGTGGAAACCGGCCCCGGCGCGGCCGAGTCGCGCGAACTCAACATCGGTTTCTTCAGCCGCATGGTGCGCAAGCTGCCCTGGGTGCGCCTCAAGGTGGCGGCCTCGCTCGACGGCAAGACCGGCCTTGCCAACGGCGTGAGCCAATGGATCACATCCGAGGCCGCCCGCGCCGACGGCCACGCGTGGCGGGCCCGTGCCAGCGCAGTGCTGACCGGCGTGGGCACCGTGCTCGAAGACAACCCCCGGCTCGACGTGCGCATGGTCCAGACGCCGCGCCAGCCGCATCTGGTGATCGTCGACAGCCATTTGCAGACGCCGCCCGATGCTCATGTTTTCATAGCAGGCCGTCCGGTGTGGATCTACGCGTCGGCGCGAGACGAAGCCCGCGCCGCCGCCCTGGAAGCACGCGGCGCCACGGTCACCTGCCTGCCCAATGCGAGCGGCAAGGTCGACCTGGCCGCGATGCTGCAGGACCTGGCGCAGCGCGGCGTCAACGAACTCCACGTCGAAGCCGGCCACAAGCTCAACGGCTCGCTGATCCGCGAAGGCTGCGTCGACGAGCTGCTGGTGTATCTGGCGCCCAAGCTGATCGGCAGCGGCCTCGACATGGCGAGCCACCTGCACGCCGAAGGGCCGCTCACCACGCTGGAGGGCGCGCTGGCGCTCGAATTCAAGTCGGTGCAGATGCTCGGGCCCGACCTGCGGGTCGTGTCGCGGGTGTGTGGGCGCGACAGCTTCTAGCGGCCAGCCTCGGGCAACCGGCGGCGGATTGCACGGCCAAAGCGCCGCGGAAAGGCCGAGGGTCCGCGCATCTGCGAAAATGTGCGAATGTTCACCGGAATCATTACCGGCGTGGGGCGCATCGCCGCCATCCACGACCTCGGCCCCTCCTCCTCCTACGGCAAAAGACTCGGCATTTCGGTGCCCGACGGATATCTCGACGATGTAGGCCTCGGTGACAGCATTGCGCTCAACGGCGCCTGCATGACCGTGACCACCCTCGATCCGGCACAGCAGCAGTTCACCATCGACATCTCGGCCGAATCTCTCGACAAGACCGCGGGCCTCGTCGAAGAAGGCGCCTGCATCAACCTCGAGAAGGCGCTGCGCGCCAGCGACCGGCTGGGCGGCCACATCGTTTCGGGCCATGTCGACGGCATCGGCACGGTGAGCCAGTTCGCGCCCGTGGGCGAAAGCTGGGAGCTGCGCGTGGTCGCGCCGCCCGCATTGGCGCGCTTTCTCGCCTACAAGGGCTCCATCACGATCAACGGCGTGAGCCTTACGGTCAACAGCGTGAGCGACATCGAAGACGGCGCGGAAATCAGCATCAACCTGATCCCGCACACCGTCGAAAACACCTCCCTCGGCAGCCTCCAGGCCGGCTCGAAGGTCAATCTCGAAATCGATACCGTGGCGCGCTACGTGGAGCGCATGCTTCAGGCCGGCGTTCTTGCGCCCATGGCCTCCACGCAATCCACGTATTCCAAGGACACTTCCGAATGAACGCCTCCGTCACGCCCATCGGCGCCTCCCGCAACTCGCGGGCACCCGCGCCGATTTCCTCGGTCGAGGAGATCGTGGCCGAGCTCGCCGCCGGCCGCATGGTGATTCTGGTCGACGAGGAAGACCGCGAGAATGAAGGCGACATCGTCATTGCGGCAGATCACATCACGCCCGAAGCGATCAACTTCATGGCGCGCCACGCGCGCGGGCTGATCTGCCTCACGCTCTCGCGCGAAATGTGCGAGCGGCTGCAATTGCCGCCGATGGTGTCTCGCAACGGCGCCAAGCATTCGACAGCTTTTACCGTTTCGATCGAAGCGGCCGAAGGCGTGACCACCGGCATTTCGGCCGCCGACCGCGCCCGCACCGTGCAGGCCGCCGTGGCGCGCTATGCCGTGGCCAGCGACCTGGTGCAGCCGGGCCATATCTTTCCGCTGCAGGCGGTGGACGGCGGTGTGCTGATGCGCGCCGGCCATACCGAAGCCGGCTGCGACCTGGCGGCCATGGCCGGCTGCTCGCCCGCCTCGGTGATCTGCGAAGTGATGAACGAAGACGGCACCATGGCCCGCCTGCCGGACCTGCAGGTGTTCGCCGCCGAGCACGGACTCAAGATCGGCACCATTGCCGCGCTCATCGAGCACCGCAGCCGCACCGAATCGCTGGTTGAAAAAGTCGGTTGCCGCGAAATCCAGACCGCCTGGGGCACCTTCACCGCCCACGCCTTCACCGACAAGCCCAGCCGCGGCGTGCACCTTGCGCTGGTGCGCGGCACGTGGGCGCCCGACGACGTGGTGTCGGTGCGCGTGCACGAGCCGCTCTCGGTGCTCGACGCGCTCGAAATCAACCGCTCGCTGCACTCGTGGAGCCTGGACGCCAGCCTGGCGCACATCGCGAACGAAGGCAAGGGCGTGGCCGTGCTGCTCAACTGCGGCGAAACGGCCGGCGAACTGCTTGCCCAATTCGACGGCACCGCGCGTCCCGCGCAAGCTCCCGAACGCGGCCGCATGGACCTGCGCAGCTACGGCATCGGCGCGCAAATCTTGCGCGAATGCGGCGTGCATAAGATGAACCTGCTCGGCACGCCCCGCCGCATGCCGAGCATGGCTGCGGGCTACGGCCTCGAAATTGCCGGCTACCTCACGAAAGACTGACACGACATGCAAGGTGCAAACAAGGGAGCGGATGGAAAGCCGCTCGACGGAAAAGGGCTGCGCATCGGCATCGTCCAGGCACGCTTCAATGCCGACATCACGGACGCACTTGCCGCGGCCTGCCTCGCCGAGCTCGAAAAGCTGGGCGTGGCGGCGGACGACATCCACCACGTGCAGGTTCCCGGCGCGCTTGAAGTGCCCGTTGCCCTGCAGGCCATGGCCAGGCGCGGCGGGTACCACGCGCTTGTAGCCCTGGGCTGCATCATCCGCGGCGAAACCTACCACTTTGAACTGGTGGCCAACGAATCCGGCGCAAGCGTGAGCCGCATCGCGCTCGACCATCGCATCCCCATCGCCAACGCGATCCTCACCACCGAAAACCTGGAACAAGCCGTCGCCCGGCAGACCGACAAGGGCCGCGACGCGGCCCAGGTCGCCGTCGAGATGGCGCGGTTGCTGGCCTCCCTGACATGACCGAAGACAACAACAACGACAAAGCAGCCGGCGCCAAGCCGCGCCCGGCGCGGCAAGTGCGCACCGGCCTGACCAGCACCGGCGCACGCAAGGCTTCGGCCAAGTCGAACCGCAGCCGCGCGCGCGAATTTGCGCTGCAGGCGCTCTACCAACACCTGGTGGGCCGCAACGACGCGGCCGCCATCGACCAGTTCACGCGCGACCTCGCGGGCTTCCACAAGGCCGACGCCGCGCATTACGACGCGCTGCTGCACGGCGCCATCGAAGGCGCCGAACAGCTCGACGCCCTGATCCGTCCGCTGCTGGACCGCAAGTTCGAAGAAATCTCCCCCGTCGAGCACGCAGTGATGTGGATCGGCGTGTACGAGTTTCAGCACTGCCTCGACGTGCCATGGCGCGTGGTGCTCAACGAGTGCATCGAGCTTGCCAAGGAATTCGGCGGCACCGACGGCCACAAGTACGTGAACGCCGTGCTCAACGGCCTGGCGCCACAGCTGCGTGCGGCCGAGGTGGAGGCCGACCGCACTTCCGGCAAGGCCAGGACGTGAGGAGCGCCGCCCGGCCGCCCGAAGGCGCTCGCCCCCTCGCTTGCGAGGGGGGTGGCGTAGGCGCGCAGCGCCGTAGCTTGGGGGTGCAATGAGGATTTCGGCGCGCGCACAGCGCATCGAACCGTTCTATGTGATGGAGGTCGCCAAGGCCGCCGGCGTGCTTGCGCGCGAGGTGGCCCACACCGACCGGCCGATGATCTTCCTGAACATCGGCGAGCCCGACTTCACCGCGCCGCCGTTGGTGCAGGAAGCCGCGGCACGCGCGGTGCGCGCCGGCGCCACGCAGTACACGCAGGCCACCGGGCTCGACCATCTGCGCGAGCGCATCAGCGGCTGGTATGCGCAGCGCTTCGGCGTCGACGTGCCGGCACGCCGCATCGTGGTGACGGCCGGTGCTTCGGCCGCGCTGCAGCTGGCCTGCCTGGCTCTCATCGAATCCGGCGACGAGATCCTGCTGCCCGACCCGAGCTACCCCTGCAACCGCCACTTCGTGAGCGCTGCCGATGGCACCGCCGTGCTGGTCCCCACCACGGCCGAGGAGCGTTTTCAGCTCACCGCCGCCAAGGTGGAAGCCGCGTGGACCGACAAGACGCGCGGCGTGCTGCTCGCCTCGCCCTCCAACCCCACGGGCACCTCGATTGCGCCCGACGAACTGCGCCGCATCCACAACGTGGTGTCGCAGCGCGGCGGCATCACGCTGATCGACGAGATCTACCTGGGCCTGTCGCACGACGAGGCCTTCGGGCAGACGGCGCTTGCCATCGACGACAACGTCATCAGCATCAACAGCTTCAGCAAGTACTTCAACATGACCGGCTGGCGCCTCGGCTGGCTGGTGGTGCCCGAAGCGCTGGTGCCCGTGGTCGAGCGGCTTGCGCAAAACCTTTTCATCTGCCCCAGCACCGTGTCGCAATATGCGGCTCTGGCCTGCTTCGAAGACCCGAGCATTGCCGAATACGAACGCCGCCGCGCCGAGTTCAAGGCACGGCGCGACTGGTTCATTCCGCAGCTCAATGCGCTGGGCCTCAACGTGCCGGTGGTGCCCGATGGCGCCTTCTACGCCTGGGCCGACTGCACCAGCGTGGCCGAGAAGCTCGGCATTTCAGGCAGCTGGGATTTCGCCTTCGAAACCATGAAGCGCGCTCATGTGGCCGTGACGCCCGGCCGCGATTTCGGTACCGCCGAAACCGGCAAGTTCGTTCGCTTTTCCACCGCCAGCTCGATGGCTCATCTCGAGGAATCCATCGAACGCCTGCGGGCCATGATCGCGAACCCGGCCCGATGAGCTACGCGTTTCCGATCCGCGTGTATTGGGAGGACACCGACGCCGGCGGCATCGTGTTCTACGCCAACTACCTCAAGTTCATGGAACGCGGCCGCACCGAATGGCTGCGCTCGCTGGGCGTGGAACAGCGAAAACTGCGCGAGGAAACCGGCGGCCAGTTCGTGGTGAGCGAAACGCAACTCAAATACCATCGCCCCTCCCGCCTCGACGACGAACTGCTGGTTACAGCCGATCTCCGACAAATGGGCACGGCGTCGTTGATAATCGGTCAGCAGGTGCTATCAAAAACAGAGCAAGAACGAACGGGGGCCCCGGCGCCCGTCCTTCTGTGCGAAGGCACCATCCGCATCGGCTGGGTGGACGCCACTACATTGCGCCCCGCGCGCATACCGACCCAAGTTTCGGGAACCCTCGAGCGCTCCGGCGGCTCCATGACTCAACCTTTCAAGCCATGAACCAAGACCTCTCGATCATCAATCTCCTCCTCCACGCGAGTTTCGTGGTCCAACTGGTCGTGCTGCTGCTGGTGATCGTCTCGATTGCCAGCTGGGCCGCGATCATCCGCAAGTACTTTGCCCTGCGCCGCATGCGCGCGCTGAACGACGACTTCGAACGCGAGTTCTGGTCGGGCACCAGCCTGAACGAGCTGTTTGCCTCGGCTGCGCAGAACGCCAAGTTCGCCGGCCCCATGGAGCGCATCTTCGCCTCGGGCATGCGCGAGTACCAGAAGCTGCGCGAGCGCCACGTGAGCGACGCCCCCACGCTGCTCGACGGCGCCCGCCGCGCCATGCGCGCCAGCTTCCAGCGCGAACTCGACGCGGCCGAGCAGAACCTTTCGTTCCTGGCCACCGTCGGTTCGGTGTCGCCGTACGTCGGCCTCTTCGGCACGGTCTGGGGGATCATGCATGCCTTCACCGGCCTGGCCGCGCTCGCGCAAGTGACGCTGGCCACCGTGGCGCCCGGCATTGCCGAAGCACTGGTGGCCACGGCCATCGGCCTGTTCGCGGCCATTCCGGCGGTGGTGGGCTACAACCGCTTTGCGCGCGAAATCGACAAGATCGCCATCGCCCTCGAAACCTACATCGAGGAGTTCTCCAACATCCTGCAGCGCAACCTCTCGGCCAACCCGGCCGCGGTGGCGTCTGCAACTTCGGCGGCTCCGGCCAACCGCTGAGCGGAGGTCCAGCGCATGCCCGCCGTTTCATCCCGGGGCCGAGGCCGCCGCACGATCAACGAGATCAACATGGTCCCGTTCATCGACGTGATGCTGGTGCTGCTGATCATCTTCATGGTCACCGCGCCGCTCATCACGCCGAGCGTGATCAACCTGCCCTCGGTCGACCGTGCCAACAAGCAGCCCGACAAGCCCATCGAGATCGTCATCAAGAGCGACGATGAAGTGCAGATCAAGAAAGACCCGTCCACCGGCAGCGGCGGCGCGTCCGTTCCCATGACCCAGATCGGCTCCGCGGCCAAGACCGCCCAGGGCGGCGACGACCAGCGCCCCGTGGTCATCAGCGCCGACAAGTCCGTCAAGTACGAAACCGTCGTGAAGGCGATGAACCAGCTCAAGCGCAGCGGCATCGAGCGCGTGGGCCTGTCCGTCACCACCACGGGCGGCAAATAAGGCATGTCGCTCGCCCTGGATCGCCCCGAGTTCGCACCACCACCGCAGCGCGGCACGCCGCGCGCCGTCGTGCTCGCCCTCATTGCGCATGCGCTGCTGATCGCGGCGCTCACGTGGGGTGTGCGCTGGCGCAGCGAGGCCGACGAAGGCGCGGTCGACGCGGAGCTGTGGTCTTCCACGGTGCAGCAGGCCGCACCGCGCCTGTCCGCACCGCAGGCGCCCACGCCCGCTCCCGCGCCGCCACCCCCTGCACCCCCACCGCCGCCGCCTCCACCCCAGGTGAAGGCTCCCGAGCCCGCGCCGCCGCCGCGCGCACCGGACATCGCGCTCGAACGCGAGAAGAAGCTCAAGGAAGAAAAAGAGCAGAAAGAGCGCGAGCTCGAGCGCCAGCAACAGCAGCGCAAGAAAGAGCTCGAGGCCAAGCAGCGCGCCGAAGACGAAGCCGAGCGCAAGAAGGCGCAGCAGCAAAAGCTCGCCGAGCAGCAGAAGAAGCAGCAGGAAGCCGAGGCCAAGCAGGCCGAAGCGAAGAAACAGCAGCAGGAAGCGGCTGCCAAGCAAGCTGCAGCCGACCGCGCCGCAACGCTCAAGCGCATGCAGGGCCTGGCGGGCGCGAGCGGCAGCGACGATTCCAAGGGCACCGCCCTGCGTTCGTCGGGACCGTCGAGCGGCTATGCGGGACGTATCGCCGCGGCGGTGCGCCCGAACATCACCTTCCCCGATGCCGAAACCGTCAACGGCAATCCGGCGGCCGAGTTCGAAGTGAATCTCGCGCCGGACGGCACCATCGTCGGCGTCAAACTGACGAAATCGAGCGGATTGCCCAGCTGGGACGAAGCCGCCGAGCGCGGCCTGCACAAGACCGACAAGCTGCCGCGCGACACCGACGGGCGCATCTTCCCGTCGCTGATCGTCTCTCTGCGGCCCAAGCGCTGATTCAGCATGCCGGCTCCGGGCGGCCTTTTCACAAGGCCGCCCGGAACGCCGTTGCTCTCGTGCCGCATGGCGCACGGACCGCAGCCGCTCGATTAGGATCACCGGCAATTCATTGCCTGGCGCTCCTGACATGGTCGACACCACTCCCGCCGTTCGCCTCGAAGATCTGACCCCGCTCCCCTACCAGCAAGCACTTGCCGCCCATCTGCAGGCGAACGAGCCCGAGGTCTGGCGCTGGGCAGCCTCCGCTGAGGCGCGCGAGGAGCATGCCGCGGCGGTCCGCGCCGACCTGCTGCGCAACTCGTACCGGCTCGATGCCGATGCCCATCCCGATCTGCACGCACATTGCACCGCGGCCGCGCAGCGCATGGGCATCACGGCGGGCATCACGCTCTACCAGGCGGGCGACGGCACGATGAACGCCACGCTCTACTTCCTGCCCGGTGAGGCGCACATCGTGCTCTCGGGCCCGCTGCTGGAACGCCTGCAGGGCCCCGAGCTGCAGGCCGTGCTCGGCCACGAACTCGCGCATTACCTGCTGTGGGAGCGCGACGGCGGCAAGTACCACGTGGTCGACCGCATCCTGCAGGCCGCGGCGGCCGATTCGCGCGCCGATGCGAGCCACCTGCATGCGGCGCGCCGCTACGGGCTCTACACCGAGGCCTTTGCCGACCGCGGCGCCTGCATCGCCTGCGAAGCGCTCGAACCCGCGGTCACCGCGCTGGTCAAGGTGCAGACCGGCCTCGCGCAGGTCAACGCGGCGAGCTACCTGCGCCAGGCCGAAGAGATTTGCGCCGAGCCCGAACTCCAGACGCGCGGCACCAGCCACCCCGAGGTGTTCGTGCGGGCTCGGGCGCTCCGGCTCTGGACCGAGCGCCAACCCGAAGCCGACGACTGGCTGGCCAGTGCGCTCGAAGGGCCGCTGGACATCGCCACGCTCGACCTGCTCGGGCAGCAGCGCGCCGATGCGCTGACGCGCGAGACCATCGCGCAATTGCTGCAGCACCCCTTCCTGCAGTCGGCGCCGTTGCTCTCCCATGCCCGCCGCTTCTTTCCGAACTTCGCGCCGCCCGCCGCGCGGATGCCGCCGCCCGCTGCGGTGCCAGCCGGCGTACATGACTACCTGGCCAGCGTGCTGGTCGATTTCATCGCCGCCGATCCCGACCTGGACGACGTCGCGCTCGCGGCCGCGCTCGGCCTGGCCGAAGCGATGGGCTGCGCTGACCAGCTCGAACAGCGTGTCGTGAAAGACATGCGTTTTCCCAAGCGCAGCCTCGCCCGTGTGAAGCGCGACGCCGCCAGCCTGCTTGAAAAGGCAGCGGCCCAACATCTTCAGGGCGCATCCGCATGAGCGCCGCGCCGGGCCGCCCCAAGCAAGCTCGCACCGCAGTGCGAAGCACGAAGGCAATTTAATGACACTCGCCATCTCTCCCCTGCTGCAGCTGCTGGACACCGCCGACGCCCACGGCGGCCTGCAGACCGACGACGTGCTGAGCCTCGTACTGCCGCTGCTGCGCGAAGTGTCTGCATTGCACGAGCAAGGCAAGGTCGCCGCGCTCGGCAGCGCCTTCGCCTACCGTGTCGACGACACCCCCGCCCTCGCGCTCTCACAGCCCACAGGCGCAGAGCCGCGCCAGAACCGCGAAGCCATCGCACCGCTCGAACAGCCCGCGGCTTCCGTGCTGCGCGTGGTCGGCGAACACCGCGTGACGCTCGATGCCGACGAAGGCGTGTCGGTCGAGAACCTTGCGCTCATGGCCGACGCCTCGCCCGACGCCCTGCCGACGCGCCCCGTGTACCTGCCCGGCTACACCGCATGGGAGTTGCGCTTCGGGCATCACGACGCGCTGACCGACATCCTCTGCCTGGGCCAGGTGCTCGCCAGCCTCTCGTGCGGGCTCGACTTCACCGACACCGAGGAGCTCGGCCGCTTCGTCGCGAGCCGCGGCAACCTGTTCGCACTCAACCGCCGCCTGCACCCCGTGGTGGCCGCGGTGATCGGCGAGATGACCGCGCTCGACCGCCACGAACGCGCGCGCGACCTGCCCTCGGTGATTCGCCGGCTCGAAACCTACCGTGACCAGCCCCTGGACCTCGGCCTCGACCGCATCGCGCCCGCCAGGGACGGCGCGGGCCAGCGCCGCCAGGCGATCCGCCTGCATCTGCGCGACCGCCTCTTCGACCTCTCGCGACGCAACCGCCTGCTGCATTTCAAACCCAGCCAGACGCACGTGAACCTCACGGTGGCGAGCGTGCCGCTGGTGGTCGACATCAAGAACATCCGCATCGACCAGCTCTGCGTGTGGGACGGCCGGTTTGCGAGCGACATGGCAACTTGCGACCCCGTGCCGCTCTCGCGCTGGCTGCGCTTCGAAGACCAGCCCTACCTGCCGGGCGCGCTCGACCGCATCCTGCAGGAGGCGCGACGCGACCGCTCCGAATACGGCTTCTCGCAGCTGTCGCTGGTGATCGCCTTCCTGCGCTGGCACAACCTGAAGGAGGGAGAGGCCGAGCGGGCCGAGCGCATCGCGTCGCCGCTCCTCATGCTGTCGGTCGAACTCACGCGCAAGAAGGGCGTGAAAGACCAGTACCTGCTTGAAGCCGCCTCGAGCGAAGCCCAGGTCAACCCGACGCTGCGGCACCACCTGCGCCAGCTCTACGGCATCGTGCTGCCCGAGACGGTGGATCTGCGCGAAACCACCATCGAGCAGTTCCATGCCCAGCTGGCCGCACAGATCGCGGCCAGCGAGCCCGGCGTGCAGCTGCGGCTCGTGAAGCAGCCCGAAATCGAACTGATTCATCAGCGTGCCCGCCAGCGGCTCGAACAGTTCAAGCGCCGTGCCCGCGTGCGCAACCCCGGTGCGCAACCCGTCGCGGCGCAGGACTTCAGCTACGCGCGCGACGACTTCCGCCCGCTCGGCCTTCAGCTCTTTCACGCGAAGGTGCGGCCCGTCCCGCTGCCGTTGCGCGATGCGGTCGGCGCGCGGCCCGTGCCGCGGGCACCGCAGATGGCCTCCACCGCAGCCCAGACCGAGCGCGAGACTTTCACGCTGCGCGAAAGCGCCGGCAATCCCTACCAGTGGGACGTCGACCTCACCTCGGTGACGCTCGGCAACTTCAACCACCGCAAGATGTCCCTGGTGCGCGACTACTCGGCGCTGAGCGAAACCGAAATCGCGAGCGAGGCCTTCGACCGCGTGTTCTCGCTGCAGCCGCGCCAGGTCGATGCCGAACCGCCGGCCGCGCTACCGCTGGCCGACCAGTGGCCCGTGGTGCAGGCCGACGCCACGCAGACCGCCGCCGTGGCGCTGGCGCGCACCGGCACCAGCTACATCATCCAGGGGCCACCCGGCACGGGGAAGTCGCAGACCATCACCAACCTCATCGCCGACTACGTGGGCCGCGGCCAGCGCGTGCTCTTCGTCTGCGAGAAGCGCGCCGCCATCGACGTGGTGTTCCACCGGCTGCGGCAGCAGGGGCTGGACGAGCTCTGCTGCATGATTCATGACTCGCAGGGCGACAAGAAGGCCTTCGTGCAGAACCTCAAGAAGACCTACGAGCACTGGCTCGCGTCGCCCGAGGAACTGGAGGCCGAGACCCGCGAGCGCACGCAGCTCGTCGACACCATGGACGCCGACTTGAAGGCGCTTGAACGGTTCGACGCCGCGATGCGCGAAGCACCCGAACACCTGGCCGTGACGGTGCGTACGCTGATGGCGCGGCTGATCGCGCTCAAGCCGCACGACCCGGCGCTCACGCCGTTGCAGGCCGAGGCCCTGCCCACCTTCGCGGCCTGGCGCCGCCATGCCGACCTGATCGCCCGCCTGCACCTCGCCGTGACCGAAAGCCTGGGCGTGCCGTATCTCGCGCAGCATGCCTTCGCGCAGCTCGCGCCGACGCTGCTGCGGCAGGAGCGGCCGCTTGCGCGGCTGGTCGAACTCGGCGACCGCGCGGCGGAGCAGATCGGCCCGCACCGCGATGCACTCATCGAAGCCTGGCCACCGCTCGCCGACGCCCGCGTCCTTTGGGGCGACGCACTGGCCGTGGTGGCCGACGCACGCCGCGTGGCTGCACTCGCTGCGCGCGGGCATCTCTCACTGCTCGACACCGCACACCCCACCAGCCTCGCTTTCGGCGAGGCGATGACGCAGCGCCGTGCGTTGCAGCAGGTGCTCAAGGAAGCCCTCGAGCGCACGATCCACTGGCGCGACAAGTTCTCGCCGGGCGACACCGAAGCCGGCCTCGCACAGGCCAAGGCACAACAGGGCTCCTTGCTGCGCTGGCTCCAGCCCTCGTGGTGGCGGCTGTCGGGCGAGCTCAAACGCCGCTATGACTTCGCCAAGCACGCAGTCCGCCCGCAGCCCAGCCAGGTGCTCGAGCAACTGCTGGCCGAGCACACGGCCCGCGCGGCCGTCGGCAAGCAGGCGGCGCAGATCGAAGCCACCTACGGCTGCACCGACCCTGACGATTTCGTGCAGCAGCTCGACGCGTTGCGCCGCGGCGATGACACCGGCAACGGCGTGCGCGCAGCCTTCGGTGCGCACCTGCGCGCCGAACCCGGCGCGAGCCGCAACGTCGAACGGCTGGCCGCCCTCGGCCAGCGCACGGACGCGCTTGATGCCCTGTGGCACGACCTGCTGGCCGACCCAGCCGCCCAGCCGCTGGCGTCGCTCGAAGGGCTGGCCCGCACGATGCGCGAGCAAGCCGACACCCTGCCGGCGGCGCTGTCCCACTTGCAGGAGCTGGCCGATGCCGATCCGGCGGTGGCCAGGGCGCTGCGCACGCTGCCGCTCGCGCCCGATGCCGTCGAATACGCCGTGGCGCACGAAGGGCTGGAGCGGGTCTACCGCACCGAGCGATGGCTGCCGCGCTTCGACAGCGCCGCGCTCGCGCGCCATGCGCAGCGCCTGGGCGAGGGGGAACGCAAGCTGCTCGACCGCAACGCCCGCACCCTGGCCGCCGCGGTGCGCCAGCGCTTTCGCGACCATGTGCAAAAGAGCGCTTTGCCCGCAAGCCAGCTCGACACCGGCGGCAAGCTCTTCAAGAAAAGCTACAACGCGGGCCGGCGCGAACTCGAACACGAGTTCGGCAAGACCATGCGCTACAAGGCTATCCGCGAACTCGCCTCCGGCGACACCGGGCAGGTCGTGCGCGACATGAAACCGATCTGGCTCATGAGCCCGCTCTCGGTGTCGGACACGCTGCCGCTCGCCGCCGATCTGTTCGACGTGGTGATCTTCGACGAGGCGAGCCAGATTCCGGTGGAAGAAGCCGTGCCCGCGCTCTACCGCGCGCCGCAGATCATCGTGGTGGGCGACGAGATGCAGTTGCCGCCGACGAGCTTCTTCTCCTCGGGCCGCGATCCGGAGGACGACACGGTGTCGGTCGAGGACGAGGACGAGGGCGACCGCATCGCGGTGGTGCTCGATGCCGACAGCCTTTTGAACCAGGGCGCGCGCAACCTGCCGGCCACCCTGCTCGCCTGGCACTACCGCAGCCGCTACGAGTCGCTGATCGGCTTTTCGAACGCAGCCTTCTACGCGGGCAACCTGTTCACCATTCCGGACCGCAGCCTGCCTGCGGCCGCGCGCGACGAGATCCTCGTGCAGTCGCGCAACCCGACAGACGAATCGGTGGCCGCGCAGGTCGATGCCCTGCTCTCGCGCGCCATCAGCTTCCACCGCGTGACCGATGCGGTCTACGAAAACCGCATGAACGACGGTGAGGCACGCCACATCGCGCAACTGGTGCGCGAACTGCTGAAGCGCGAGACCGGGCGCAGCCTCGGCATCGTCGCGTTCTCGGAAGCGCAGCAGACCGAAATCGAGGCCGAGCTCGATGCGCTGGGCGCCACCGACAGCGACTTCGCCGCGCGGCTCGAGGCCGAGTACGTGCGCGAGGAAGACGACCAGTTCTGCGGTCTCTTCATCAAGAACCTGGAGAACGTGCAGGGCGACGAGCGCGACATCATCGTCCTGAGCATCTGCTACGGCCCGAACCCCGAGGGTCGCATGCTGATGAATTTCGGCCCGATCAACCAGCGCGGCGGCGAGAAGCGGCTGAACGTGATCTTCAGCCGCGCACGGCATCACATGGCGGTGGTCTCGACCATTCGCCACGAGGCGATCACCAACGATCACAACGAAGGCGCCGCGGCCCTCAAGCAGTTCCTGCGCTATGCGGAGTGCCTGTCGCGCGGCGACTCGGCCACCGCGCGGCGCGTGCTCGAAGGCATGAACCCGCTCACGCGGGGCAGCAGCGCCCAGCATGCGCGTGCCGACGAAGTGACGGCGCAGCTCGCGGCGGCGCTGCGCGCGCGCGGCCATGCGGTCGATGAACAGGTGGGGCAGTCGCGCTTCCGCTGCGACCTTGCGCTGCGTGCGCCGGCAGCCGGCCACTATGCGCTCGGCATCCTGGTCGATACCGCCACGCATTACGAGAACCGCAACGTGCTCGAACGCTATGTCTCGCGTCCGCGCGTGCTCGATGCGTTCGGCTGGCAGGTGGTGCAGGTGCTCACCAAGGACTGGCTGCATGCGCCAGAGGCCGTGCTCGAACAGATCGAGCTGGCTCTGCGCAAGAAGGGACAAAAAGCGGGCGAACTCGCCGCCGCCACTGCCGTCAGCGCGCCAGGCTCAGCCGCCTGACGTCGAGTTCGGCCTGCGAGCGCACGCCGGGTGCTACGCACCCGCGCGCCTTACTTGCCTCTTACTCGTAAACCACCGAGGCTTTTCCAGCTTCGGCCTGCGCCGTCCAGCTGGCGAGCGCGGCATCGGTCGGGAAGAACTTGGCGCGCTCGCCAAGTTGCAGCTCGACCTGCGCACCACCTCGGGCCATTGAAAGACGCACCGGCAGCCCCTGCACGAGGTCGCCGTGCTCGCTCTGCTCGGTGCGCGGCGGAAAGTCTTTCACCAGGCGGGCGATGTCGGGCGCCTTGCCGTTGACCGCAACCCGCAGGAATTTTCCGAAGCGGCAGCGCGCCGTGGCCAGGTCCCACACCTGCTGCACCTGAAAACGCGCCTCGAAGCCGCCGCGGCCCGGCTGCAGCCGGCCGCTCACGATCACCAGTTCGTCGTCCTTCAAGGTGTTGCGGTTCGCATTGATCAGCGCCTCGTCGGCGGTGGCGTCGATCGAATCCGACTTGTCGTCGAGCTTGAAGATCGCCAGCCGCCCGCGCTGGCCGTTGATCACGCGGAAGTCGCTCACGATGCCCGCAATCACCTGCTGGTCGCGCGTGTCCATCAGGTCGCCGATCTCGCGCTTGCAGAAGCGCCGCACCTCGTGCGCCACTTCGTCGAACAAATGGCCCGAGAGATAGAAGCCCACGGCCGTTTTCTCGTAGGTGAGCCGCTCCTTCACGCCCCAGGGTGTGGCGTCCACCAGTTCGGGCTCTTGCGTGGCCGAGCCGTGCTCGCTCTCGCCGAAGATGTCGACCTGCGCCGCATTGGCCTCGGTGGCCGCCGCGAACTCGAAGGCGCGGTCGACCGAGGCAATGAGCGACGCGCGGTTCTGCTGGATCGCGTCGAAGGCGCCGGCCTTGATGAGTGCTTCGACCGTGCGTTTGTTGATGCGCTGGCGATCGATGCGCACGCAAAATTCAAACAGGCTCTTGAACGGTCCGCCCTCTTCCCGTGCGCGAACAATGGCCTCGACCGCGAGCTGGCCCGTGCCCTTGACGGCACCCAGGCCGTAGCGAATCACCTTGTCGGTCACGGGCTCGAAGCGGTAGTTGCCGCGGTTCACGTCCGGTGGCTCGAAGGTAATGCCGAAATTTTTCTGCGCGTCTTCGAACAACACCTTGAGCTTGTCGGTGTCGTCCATTTCCACGGTCATGTTGGCGCAGAAGAACTCGGCCGTGTAATGGACCTTGAGCCAACCCGTGTGGTACGCCAGCAGCGAATACGCGGCGGCGTGCGACTTGTTGAAGCCGTAGCCCGCGAACTTCTCCATCAAGTCGAAGATTTCGTCGGCCGTGTCCTGGGGGATGCCGTGCGTGGAGAGCGCGCCCGCGCGGAATTTCTCGCGGTGCTCGGCCATCTCCTCGAGCTTTTTCTTGCCCATGGCACGGCGCAGCAGGTCGGCGCCGCCGAGCGAGTAGCCGCCCAGGATCTGCGCGGTCTGCATCACCTGCTCCTGGTAGACCATGATCCCGTAGGTTTCGGAGAGCATCTCGGCCACGGCCGGGTGCGGGTACTCCACCTCTTCGCGGCCGTGCTTGCGCGCCACGAAGCTCGGAATCAGGTCCATCGGGCCCGGGCGGTACAGCGCGTTGAGCGCAATCAGGTCTTCGAGCCGCGTCGGCCGTGCGTCCTTCAGCATGCCCTGCATGCCGCGGCTTTCAAACTGGAACACAGCTTCCGTCTTGCCTTCGGAGAACAGCTTGTAGGTCTCGCGGTCGTCGAGCTTGATGTTCTCGTAGGCGAAGTTCTCCTGGCCCTTGTGGCGCTTGACGATGAACTCTTTGGCAATCTCGAGGATGGTGAGCGTGGCAAGGCCCAGAAAGTCGAACTTCACGAGGCCGATGGCCTCCACGTCATCCTTGTCGTACTGGCTCACGGCCGAGTCGCTGCCAGGCTGCTGGTACAGCGGGCAGAAGTCGGTGAGCTTGCCGGGCGCAATCAGCACACCGCCCGCGTGCATGCCGATGTTGCGGGTCATGCCTTCGAGCTTCTGCGCAAGCTCGACCAGCATGCGCACTTCTTCTTCCTTCTCGATGCGCGCCGCGAGCTGCGGCTCCATCTCGATGGCGTAGTTGTTCTTGTCGCCCTCCACCTTCGGGCTCGGCGGATATTGGATCGTGACCGGTTGGCCCGGCTTGTTCGGAATGAGCTTGCTGATGCCGTCGCAGAACATGTAGCTCATGTCCAGCACGCGGCCCACGTCGCGAATGGCGGCGCGCGCGGCCATGGTTCCGAAGGTCGCAATCTGGCTCACCGCGTCGCGGCCGTATTTGTCCTTGACGTAGTCGATCACGCGGTCGCGGTTGCCCTGGCAGAAGTCGATGTCGAAGTCGGGCATCGAGACGCGCTCGGGATTCAGGAAACGTTCGAACAGCAGCTTGTATTCGAGCGGATCGAGGTCGGTGATCTTCAGCGCATAGGCCACCAGGGAGCCCGCGCCCGAGCCCCGGCCCGGGCCCACCGGGCAGCCGTTGTTCTTGGCCCACTTGATGAAGTCGCCCACGATCAGGAAATAGCCGGGGAAGCCCATGTTCAGGATCGTGTTGATCTCGAACTCGAGGCGCTCCACATAGCGCGGCCGCTCGGCATCGCGCTTGGCCGGGTCTGGGTACAGGTGCGCCAGCCGCTCTTCAAGGCCCGCGAACGACTCCTGGCGGAAGAAGTCGTCGATCGGCATGCGCACGCCTTCGCTGATGAAAGGCGTCGGAAAGTCGGGCAGCTGCGGCTTGCCGAGCACCAGCGTCAGGTTGCAGCGCTTGGCAATCTCGACCGTGTTGGCCAGAGCGCTCGGCACGTCGGCAAAGAGCGCCTCCATCTCGGCGCTCGACTTGAAATACTGCTCTTCGGTGAACTTGCGCACGCGGCGCGGGTTGCCCAGAATTTCACCTTCCGAGATGCAGACGCGCGCCTCGTGGGCCTCGTAGTCCTGGCGTTCGGCAAACTGCACCGGGTGCGTGGCGACCACCGGCAGGCGCAGCCGGGCCGCGAGCTTCACCGCAGCAATCACATGCGGCTCGTCCTCGGGGCGGCCCGCGCGCTGCAGCTCGATGTAGAAGCGGTGCGGGAACATTCCCGCCAGCTGCAGCGCCAGCTCGGCGGCGCGTTCTTCCTGCCCCTGCAGCAGCGGCACGCCGAGCGGGCCGGCCTGCGCGCCCGAAAGCGCAATCAGCCCGCCCTGCAACTCTTCGAGCCATTCGAGCTTGCAGGCCGCCTGCGACTGGCCCCGGCCCACGTTTTGCGTCCAGGCGCGTGCCAGCAGCTCGGACAGGTGCAGGTAGCCCTCCATGTTCTGCACCAGCAGCACGATGCGGGTGAGCACGCCGGGCTCCTTGCCCAGCCCTTCGATGAAGATTTCGGCGCCGATGACCGGCTTGACACCCTTGCTTCGCCCCTGCTTGTAGAACTTGATCGCCCCGAACAGGTTGTTCAGGTCGGTAATGGCGAGCGCGGGCTGCTTGTCGGCAGCGGCGGCCTTGACGACTTCGTCGATTCGGTTGGTACCGTCGACGACGGAAAACTCGGTGTGCAGGCGCAGGTGAACAAACATCCGCCCATTGTAGAAACCGGCACTCCACGATGTGGGTTGGCAATCCCTACAATTCCGCCCCGTGCAAGAGATTTTGAATATTGCGGCCTACAAGTTCGTGGCCATCGACGACAGCCCTGTGCTGCGTGAAGACCTGCGCGCCCGCGCCCAGGCGCTGGGCCTCATGGGCACCATCCTGCTCGCACCCGAGGGCATCAACCTGTTTTTGGCGGGCCTGCCCGACGCGGTAAGCAGCTTCCTGGCCGGCCTGCGCGCCGATGCGCGCTTCGCCGACCTGGAAACCAAGGAAAGCTGGTCGGCCACGCAGCCCTTCCGCCGCATGCTGGTAAAGCTCAAGCGCGAGATCATCCGGATGGACCATCCCGCCATCCAGCCGGCAGCCGGCCGCGCGCCAGGGGTCGATGCCCCCACGCTCAAGCGTTGGCTCGACCAGGGGCACGACGATGCGGGCCGCGAGATTGCGCTGCTGGACACGCGCAACGACTTCGAGGTCGACGAAGGCACCTTCGACGGCGCAATCGATTGGCGCATCACCAAGTTCACCGAATTCCCGCCCGCACTGAAAGCGCACCTCGCCGATTTCACGGGCAAGACGGTGGTGAGCTTCTGCACCGGCGGTATCCGCTGCGAAAAAGCCGCCATCCTGATGCGCGAGGAAGGCGTCGAGAACGTGCTGCAGCTCGAAGGCGGCATCCTGAAATATTTCGAAGAGGTCGGCGGTGCGCACTACCACGGCGACTGTTTCGTGTTCGACGGACGGCGCGCGCTGGCGCCGGACCTGAGCGCACGCGCGGCCGATGCCAGCGCGCGCGCTTCCGAAGATCCGGACCTGGAACGAAAGAACTGAGCCCCGCGGCGCGGGGCCCTCTTTGCTGCGAGCGCGTCAGACCGGCGTGGTGCCGACGTCCGGCTCGCGCACGCCGAAGGGCTTGCCGGGCAGCGGAATGAATTCGGTCTCACCGGGCACATGGCCCATACGCTGCGCGGCCCAGTCGGAGCCGGCTTCGAGAATGCGCTCGCGCCGGCTGGAGACAAAGTTCCAGGTGATGTAGCGCGGGCCGTCGAGCGGCTCGCCGCCGATCACCATCAGGCGCACGGCGGTATCGGCGCTCAGCACCGCACCCTGGCCGTCCGGCAGAACAACCATCGTGTGCACGGGAACCGGCTCGCCGTTCACGCGCGCATCGGCATCAACCGCATAGACCGCCAGCTCGGGCGCCAGCGCGGGCAGCTCGAAGCGGCTGCCCGCGGGCAATGCGATATCGAGGTAGAGCGTCTGCGACAGGGTCTCAACCGGCGAACGCGCGCCGAAGGCCTCGCCCACGAGAACGCGCACCTGCGCACCCTGCTCCTCAAGCTCTGGAATGGCGCTGGCCGGCGTGTGCTCGAAGCTCGGTTCGGCCTCTTCATGTGCCTGCGGCAAGGCCGCCCAGAGCTGCAGGCCATGGTTCACGTAGGTGTCCGCCTTGAGCCGCTCGGGCTTGCGCTCTGAATGCACGATGCCGCGCCCCGCCGTCATCCAGTTGATGGCGCCGGGCAAGATTTCCTGCACGCTGCCGAGGCTGTCGCGATGCATCATCGCGCCCTCGAAAAGATAGGTGACCGTGGAAAGGCCGATGTGCGGGTGCGGCCGCACGTCGTGCTCGGCGCCCGGTTGCTCGGTGGCCGGGCCGAAGTGGTCGAAGAACACGAAGGGCCCGACCGAACGGCGCTGCGCCGCCGGCAACAGGCGCCGCACCTTGAAACCACCGCCCAGGTCCTTGTCGTGCGGTTGAAGCAGTTGGGTCTGTGCGGTGGTATCGGTCATCGGGGGCTCCGTGGTGGACTGGGTTCTACCCGCGCGATCTTGCCACTTCGGCGATGCGCTCGCCGAAGGCGCGCGCGGTGTCGAAGTCGCCCTTGAACATCTCGGCCGGGCTCGCATCCGAAGGCGACTGCGTCAGCAGGCCGCCGTAGCCGCCCACATAGTTCATCGAATCGCGCGTGGCTGCCTTGTTGTTGGTCGGCAGGATGCCCATGCTGACCCAGATGCCGCTGTGCTGCATCGCGAGCGTCCACAGGTAGGCCATGGTCGTGACCTTGTCGCCGTTCATGGTGGCGCTGTTGGTGAAGCCCGCAAAGAGCTTGTCCTTCCAGCCCTGTGTGTACCAGACCTTCGACGACGCATCGGCGAACTTCTTGAACTGCCAGCTCACGCCGCCCATGTAGGTCGGCGAGCCGAAGATGATCGCGTCCGCCGCGGCCAGCGTCTCCCAGCCGCCTTCGGGCAGGTTGCCGTCCGCATCGATGGTGAGCAGCTGCGCATCCGCGCCATCGGCCACGGCTTGCGCCACGCGCTGGGTGTGGCCGTAGCCGGAATGAAACACGATGACTATGTTGGGCATTGGATGATTCTCCTGAGTGGAAACGATGGCCGTTGACGCGAAGCCTTGGGGGTCAGCTTACTTCCTGTCGATGCTGAAACGGCCAGCACCGAAGGCGACAAAGGCGAGCAATCCGCCGGCAATGGCAATGTTCTTGAAGAACATCAGCTGGTTCACGAAGGCCTTGTCGGCGGGCATGCTCCAGTAGTTGTGGAACAGCACGGACGCCGCCACGGTGAACACCGCCAGCACGACGGCCGCAAGGCGCGTCTTGAAGCCGACGAGCAGCATCAGGCCCAGGCCCAGCTCCACGATGATCGCGATGGCTGCAGCAACCTGCGGCAGCGGTGCGCCGACGGACGAGATGTAACCCACCGTGCCGGCAAAGCCCATGAGCTTGCTGAAGCCGGCCGGCACGAACAGGAGTGCGAGCAGGACGCGGCCAACCAGTGCCAGCGTGTCCTGGACAGCGGTGGGGGTGGTGGCGGCGGATGCGTTGAATGCAGTGGTTGTCATGATGAAACTCCTCGGTTGTTGAAAGTTGAAAGAAACGGAAAACAAAAAATAAGAGCGCGCCTCTTCAGGCCGCCAGGTCGAACACCAGCACTTCGGCATCCTTGCCGGCGCCCAGCGTGAGTTGCGATTCGCCTTCGAGCATCGCGGCGTCTCCGCCCGAGAGCTTCTGGCCATTGACTTCGAGCTCGCCGCGCACCAGGTGCACATAGCTCTTGCGCTTCGGGTCGAGCGCCAGGCTGGCCTTCTCGTCGCCGTCGAGCAGGCCCGCGAACAGCCGAGCGTCGGCGTGCACCGTCACCGAGCCGTCGGCACCGTCGGGCGAAGCCACCAGGCGCAACTTGCCGCGCTTCTCGGCGTCGCTGAACTTCTTCTGCTCGTAGCCGGGCGCAATGCCGCGCACGTTCGGTTCGATCCAGATCTGCAGGAAATGCGTGGTCTCGTCGGCCTTGTGGTTGAACTCGCTGTGCATCACGCCGCGGCCCGCGCTCATGCGCTGCACGTCGCCCGGTGGAATAGATTCCACGTTGCCCATGCTGTCCTTGTGCGCCAGTTCGCCCGAAAGCACATAGCTGATGATTTCCATGTCCTTGTGGCCATGGGTGCCGAAGCCGGCGCCGGCGGCCACGCGGTCTTCGTTGACTACCCGCAGGTTGCCGAAGCCCATGTAGGCCGGGTCGTAGTAGCCAGCGAAAGAAAAGCTGTGAAACGAGCGCAGCCAGCCATGGTCGGCATAACCGCGTTCCTGTGATTTACGGACTTGCAACATCGTCGAACTCCTTTGGCCCTTTCCCCGAGGGGGTGCTTGGGCCTTCTTCGTATGCCGCGCCGGATGCGCAGCGGATGTGAAGAACTTTAGGTCCGCACCCCGGCCTTAAAAGCGCCGGGTTTTGATGGCATCATTCAAATTTTTTGATCAATCGATCGACCATTTGACGGAGCCGCCATGCCCAGCGCCAGAGACGTACTGACCCCCGACGCGCTCGCCATGCTGCAGACCGTGGCCAGCACAGGCAGCTTTGCAGGCGCGGCGCGCGCGCTCAACCTGGTGCCCAGCGCGCTCAGCTACCGCGTGCGCCAGATCGAAGACGCGCTCGACGTGCTGCTGTTCGACCGCAGTGCGCGCCAGGCCCGCATCACCGAAGCGGGCGCCGAACTGCTGCGCGAGGCGGCGCGGCTGCTGGGCGAAATCGATGCCGTGGCCAACCGCGTGAAGCGCGTGGCCACCGGCTGGGAGCCCATGCTCACCATTGCGGTGGACAGCGTGATCGCGCGCGACCCGCTGCTCGACCTGGCGACCGCCTTCTTCGCGCTCGAACCGCCCACGCGGCTCAAGCTGCGCGACGAAACGCTGCTCGGCACCATCGAGGCGCTGACCAGCGGCGAGGCCGACCTGGCCATCGGCGCCGTGCTTGACGCAGCGAGCCTGGCTTTCACCGCCACGGGCATCCGCAGCCGGCCGATCGGCGAGTTGTGTTTCGTTTATGCCGTGGCGCCGCACCATCCGCTCGCGCGCTTGCCCGAGCCATTGACCGATGCGGTACTGCGCCAGCATCGCGCAGTGGCCGCCGCCGACTCGGTGCGAAGCGGGCCCAGCATGACGGTCAACCTCGTCGGCGGACAAGACGTGCTCACGGTGCCGAGCATGCATGCCAAGCTGAACGCGCAACTGCATGGCCTTGGCGGCGGTTTTCTGCCCGAACCGATGGCACGGCCCTACATCGAGGCCGGCCACCTGGTCGAACGCAAGACCGAACGCAAGCCGCCGCTCGCGACCATGCACTGCGCATGGCGCGTGCGCAGCGCGGGCGGACCGGGGCGCGCGCTCGAATGGTGGCTCGCGCAGTTCGACCACGAGGCCACGCGGCGGGCGCTGCTCGAGCGGCACCGGGGACGCTGACGAGCCGTCGCCCCGCAGCCGCGCGGCAGCCTCTTCGCAGACCGTTGTAGAGTCCGAACACATCCATCGTCTCCCCTACACAAGAAAAGAGTCCCTCATGACCACTCGCGCAACTGCCAAGACGGCAAAGGCCACCGACCGCCACCGAACCCCGGCCGCACCGCGCCACTACGCCGTCGTGGGCGCCGGCATTGCCGGGGTGGCCTGTGCACGCACGCTGGCGCAGGCCGGACACAAGGTCACGGTGTTCGAACGCGAGGCCGCGCCCGGCGGGCGCATGGCGAGCATCGACACCGCATTCGGCCGCTTCGACAGCGGCGCGCAGTACTTCACCGTGCGCGACGCCCGCTTCGCGCTGGCGCTCGAAGCCACGCCCAACCTGTGCCGGCCATGGAGCGCCAACCTCGTGCGCGTGCTCGATGCGCACGGCCGCGTGGCCGAAGCGGCCTTGCCCGGGCGCGAATCGCACTGGGTGGCCCAGCCCGGCATGGATGCCCTGGTGGCCCACTGGGCCGCGCCGCTCGGCAACAACCTTGTGGTTGAAACGCAGGTCACGCAGATCGAGCCCGATGCGCTCGACCCCAAGCGCTGGCAGCTGCGCACCGCGGGCGAAGACGATTCGCAGCACGTGTACTCGGGCTTCGACGCCGTACTGCTGGCCGTGCCGCCTTCCCGCGCACGCGCGCTGCTGGGCGACGGCAAGCTCTCGGCAACGCTCAGCAAGAAGATCGAACCGGTGCGCATCGCGCCCTGCTGGACGCTGATGATTGCCTTTCCCCAGGCCAACCAGGCCAACATGTCGCACCTCGGCCCGCAATGGAACGCGGCGCGCAGCACCCATCACCGCGTGGCGTGGCTCGCGCGTGAGTCGTCCAAGCCCGGCCGCGAACGCGTCGAGCGCTGGACGCTGCAGGCCAGCGCCGCCTGGTCGCAAGAGCACCTGCGCGACGACACCGCGCGCGTCGAAGCCAAGCTGCTGCGCGCCTTCTCCGAGATCACCGGCATTCATGCCGCGCCCACGCACGCCCAGGCGCGCTGCTGGACCGAAGCCCAGACCCAGGTCCCCGTGGGCAAGAGCCACCTCTGGGACGCCAAGGCACGCATCGGCGTGGCCGGCGACTGGTGCATCGGCCATCGGGTGGAAGATGCGTTCCTCTCGGGCCTTTCACTGGCGCTTGCGGTGATCTGATCCAAGGATGCGTGAGACCGGCCGTTTCGCGCCCTCGCCCACCGGCCCGCTGCACGCCGGCTCGCTGGTCGCCGCGCTTGCGAGTTGGCTCGACGTGCGCGCCCGCGGACCCGAGGCGCGCTGGCTGATTCGCATCGAAGACGCGGACACCGAGCGTTGCCTGCCCGGCATGGGCGAACACATCCTCCGGCAACTGGCCGACTGCGGCCTGCTGCCGGACGAAGCCCCGGTCTGGCAGACGCTGTGCACTGCGCGCTATGACGCGGCGCTTGCGAAGCTGCAGGCCCTCGGCCTTGCCTACCCCTGCGGGTGCTCGCGCAAGGACATCGACGAGGCGCTGGCACGGCTTGGCCGGCCGCACGCGCGGCACGGGGAGCGGGTCTACCCCGGTACCTGCCGCAACGGCTTGCACGGCAAACCCGCGCGGGCCTGGCGCTTCGCCGCCGAGAAGTTCGAATCCGCCCAGCCGGCGCTTCCGTCGGGCGAGCTCTGCTGGACCGACCGCCGCCTCGGCCGCCAATGCCAGCACGTCAGCCGCGAAGTCGGCGATTTCGTGCTGCGCCGTGCCGACGGCCCCTGGGCCTACCAGCTCGCGGTGGTGATCGACGACGCCGAGCAAGGCATGACCGACGTGGTTCGCGGCGAAGACCTGGCCGACAACACGGCCCGCCAGATCCTGCTGCAACGCGCACTCGGCCTGCCCACGCCCGGCTACCTGCACACACCGCTGGTGCGCGGCGCCGATGGCGACAAGCTCTCCAAACAGAACGGCGCCACGCCCATCGACACCGCAACGCCCGAGGCCGCGCTGGCCTCCCTCGATGCTGCCGCGCGGGTGCTCGGCCTGGGCGCGGCGCAGGGTGGCTCTTGCGCATCGGCATTGGCCGGCTGGGTGCCTGAATGGCGCGGTCTCTACAATTCGCGGCCGTAATGACCTTTCCCGACACCGTGCCCCACGATTCCCCGCCGAGCGACGACGCGGCCGATAACAAACCGCACCCGCTGCACCGCCGCCTCAAGAGCTTCGTGAAGCGCGCAGGCCGCACCACCGACGGCCAGGCGCGCGCCTTTGCCGAGCTGGGCCCGCTGTTCCTGCTGCCCTACAAGCCCGAACCGCTCGACCTGACGGCGGCCTTCGGCGGCCGCGCCGCACCCACAGTGCTCGAAATCGGCTTCGGCATGGGCGAAGCCACCGCGCACATCGCCTCGGTGATGCCTGAGACCAATTTTCTTTGCTGCGAAGTGCACGAGCCCGGCGTGGGCGCGCTGCTCAAGCGCATCGGCGAGCAATCGATCACCAACATCCGCATTTGCGCCCACGATGCGGTCGATGTGCTCGACCACATGCTGCAGCCCGATTCACTGGCCGGCGTGCATGTGTTCTTTCCCGACCCGTGGCACAAGAAGCGCCACAACAAGCGCCGGCTGATCCAGCCCGGGTTCGTGAAAAAGCTCGCCGAGCATCTGCGCCCGGGCGGCTACATCCATTGCGCCACCGACTGGCAGCCCTACGCCGAACAGATGCTCGAAGTGCTGTCCGCGGAGCCGCTGCTGCGCAACACCGCTGAAGGCTACGCGCCCAAGCCGGAGTACCGGCCGTTGACCAAGTTCGAGAACCGCGGCATCAAGCTGGGCCATGGGGTCTGGGACCTGGTGTTTCAGCGCGTCTGATCTGAGCCTTCCCGGCCTCGAGGCTGGCGCTTCTTCAGGGCCTTCGGTCCTAGGCTGCCCGCAACTCGATTGCAGCCGGAGCCTTCCCCACAGGCACCGAACTTGCTACACTTTTTTACTAATTTTGGCAAAAGGTGGCATATGGACGGCTCTCGCAGAAAAGTACTGGGCAAGGCGTGCGGAGCACTGCTGCTGGGCAGCAGCCTTCCTCTTGCAGCGCTTTCGCAATCCACCAAGGCGGCGGCAGGCGCGCGTATCGTGCTGCTGGGCCAGTCGGTACCTCTGACCGGCGCGGCCGGCGAAATCGGTCTGGCCTTCGCAGCCGGCAGCCGGCTGGGCGTGAGCGACTTCAACGAACGCAATGCCGCCAGCGGCCTCCAGCTCAAGCTGTTGCAGCTCGACGACGGCTACGACGCCGCCCGTGCCACCGCCAATGCCCGCACCCTGCTGGGCGCCGACAAGGCCGACATGCTGTTCGGCTTCGTGGGCACCGCGAGCAGCGACGCCGGAGCGAGCGTCGCCGCGCAGCAGGGCAACCTGCTGTTCGCACCCTTCGCCGCCTCCGACTCGCTGCGCGAGGCCAGCCACCCGAACGTGTTTCACGTGCGTCCCGGCATGATCGACGAAGCCCTGAAGATCGTGCGCCAGTGCGCCACCGTGGGGCAGACGCGCATCGCGCTGGTGGGCGACGACGATGCCATGGGCCGCGCCGGCCTGGCAGCCGTGCAGCAGGCCATTACCGAACTCAAGCTCCCCGCATTGGTGGCCACCGCCATGGTTCCCGCAGGCGGCGACAAGCTCGACGCGGCGCTGAAGACGGTGCAGCAGCAGACGCCGCAGGCCATCGTGCTGGTGTCGCTCTCGGGCACCACGGCCAACGCCATCCGCAAGCTGCGCAAGAGCGGCTACACCGGCAGCTTCATGGCTTTTTCGATCGTGGGCATCGACCCGCTCTACGCCGAGCTCGGCAAGGACATCGGCGGCATCGTGATCTCGCAAGTGGTGCCGTCGCCGCGGCCCTCGGCCATTCCCATCGTCAAGGAATACCGCGCCGCCGTCGACAACTCCGACCAGACGCCTTCGTACGAAGGCCTCGAAGGTTTCATCGCGGCCAAGGTGGTGGGCGAAGCGGTGCGCCGCGCCGGCCGCGGCTTCACCACCGCGAGCCTGCAGCGCGTGATGACCGCCATGACCGACTACGACGTGGGCGGCTTTCGCGTCAATCTGCGCCCGGGCCTGCGCGATCCCTCGAGAAACATCGACCTGATCAGCATCTCGGCCGACGGCCGCGTGCTGCGCTGAATGCGGCTGAACTAGCCGCTGCCGACCAGCGCCTGCAGCGCATCGACAGACCGCAGTTCGATGCGCCCGTAGCTCAGCGAAATCAGCTTGTCGCGTGCCAGCGCGTTGAGCTCCTTCGAAAGCGTCTGGCGCGTGACGCCGAGCATCATGGCCAGAGCCTCCTGCGGCAGCATCAGCGTGCGGCGAAGGTGCACCGACTGCGTTGCGTCGCCGCGCGCCAGCACCAGCAGGCGGTGCGCCACGCGCGCGCGCAGGCTGCGCAGCGTGGCGTCTTCGGTCAGGCCGTAGAGCATGCGCACGCGCGCGGCCAGCATCGCGGCCATGGCGTTGGCAAAGACCACGTCGTGCATCTGCTGGGCAAAAGCTTCGGGCGGCACCACCAGCAGATCGAGCGCCTCCAGCGCGGTGGCGTCGTGCGTACGCGGCGAGCCGTCGATCAGCGTGATCTCGCCGAACCAGTTGCCGGGTTCCAGCACCGCCAGGATGGCCTCGCGCCCGTCCTGCCGCAGCGATGAAATCTTGATGGTGCCGGCCACCAGCCCGTAGAAGCCGCCGCCCGCCGCATGCACCGGATCGCCCTGGCGAAACACCATGGCGCCGCGGCGCAGGTGAATGAGCTCGGCTGCGCCCACCAGGGCGTCGCGCTGCGCGCGCGGCATGCTCGTGAACCACGGATTGCCCTCCATCGCGGTGCGGTGGGGAGCGGAAAGACGCAGCTTGGGGGCGGGCATACGGGAACGAAAGTGCCTCGAAGCGCCTCAGGGCGGGGTTTACCAGACCCCCGCATTGTCAAATTTTTGACAGTTCCACGTCAAGCACAGGTCTACAGTGGCCGGCACCCCACAAGAACGGAGACCACACGATGAGCGAACGGGCGAGTTTCAGGAGCATGCAGGAGAGCACGCGCGAAGACTGGCAACTGATCGGCGGCGAGTTCATGCAGTTCGCGGGCGGCCTGCCCGCCCGCGTGATCAAGCACCTGCAGATCCTCGAAGGCGACTATGGCGGCTTTCCCGTCGACCGCTACACCCATTCGCTGCAGACCGCGACCCGCGCGCTGCGCGACGGCCGGGACGAGGAATACGTGGTGTGCGCGCTGCTGCACGACATCGGCGACACGCTCGGCAGCTTCAACCATCCCGACATCGCGGCCGCGATCCTGAAACCCTTCGTGAGCGAAGCCAACCACTGGATGGTGCAGCACCACGGCATCTTCCAGGGCCACTACTTCTTTCACCACATCGGCCTGGACCGCGACATGCGCGACAACTTCAAGAGCCACCCGCACTACGAGCGCACGGCCGAGTTCTGCGCGCTGTACGACAACCCGGCCTTCGACCCCAAGGCCGAGACCTTGCCGATCGGCGAATTCGAGCCCATGCTGCGCCGGTTGATGGCGCAGCCCAAGCAGAGCATCTACAAGACGGTGCTGAAAGAACCGGCCACCGCCTGACCCCAGAAAGGAACACTCACCATGAACGCAAACTCCCAATCCGAAATCCAGAAACTCGTCTCCGCCGAAGAGTGGCAACTGCGCGTCGACCTTGCCGCCTGCTACCGCCTGGTGGCGCTCTACGGCTGGAGCGACCTGGTGTTCACGCACATCAGCGCGCGCATTCCCGGGCCCGAGCACCACTTCCTGATCAACCCCTACGGCCTGATGTTCGACGAGATCACCGCGTCGAGCCTGGTCAAGGTCGACCAGCAGTGCAACAAGATCATCGACTCGCCCTACCCCGTCAACCCGGCCGGCTTCGTGATCCACAGCGCGGTGCATGCCGCGCGCGAAGACATCCAGTGCGTGCTGCACACCCACACCAAGGCCGGCATTGCCGTGAGCGCGCAGAAGAACGGCGTGCTGCCCATCAGCCAGCAATCGACCTTCGTGCTGGCCTCGCTGGCCTACCACGACTATGAAGGCGTGGCCTTCCGCGACGACGAGAAGCCGCGCCTGCAGGCCGACATGGGCAACGCCAATTTCCTGATGCTGCGCAACCACGGCCTGCTCACTTGCGGCAAGACCATTGCAGACGCATTCCTTTCGATGTACACCTTCGAGAACACCTGCCAGATCCAGATTGCGGCGCAGTCGGGCGGCGGCGAACTCACGCAGGTGAACCCGAAGATCGTCGAAGGCGTGGGCCAGGCGATGAAGGTCCAAACGGGCGGCCTGGGCGGCCAGTTCGTCTGGCCCTCGCTGATCCGCAAGCTCGACCGCATCGACGACAGCTACAAGCAATAAGACGCGCCGATTCCGGTTTCCACGGCTGCCAGCGCCTGCGCGACAGGTGCCGGCAGCCATTTTTTTAGAAGAAGCAAGAAGAGGAGACAACAAGCATGGACGCTACGCTCATCGTGACCCGCTTTCTGTTCGGCGCGCTTGCGCTGGTGATGTTCGGGCTCGGTCTTTCGCTTTCGCTGGACGACTTCCGTCGGCTTTTCAAGCACCCCAAGGCGGTGACCATTGCGCTCGCGCTGCAGGTCGTCGGCCTGCCGCTGGCCTGCTACGCCATCATCGTCGGCTTCGGTCTGTCGCCGGTATTCGCCATCGGGCTCATGCTGCTCGCGGCCTCGCCGGGCGGCATTTCGGCCAACCTGTTCTCGCATCTGTTCGGTGGCAACGTGGCCATGAACATCTCGCTCACGGCCGTGAACACGCTGCTGTCCATCGTCACGCTGCCGCTCATCGCCAACTGGGCCATCAATCACTTCGCGCAGAGCGGCCAGGTGGTGCCGCTGCAGACGCGCAAGCTGGTGGAGGTGATCGCCATCGTGCTGGTGCCGGTGGCCATCGGCATGTTCGTGGCCTCGCGCCGGCCGGGCTTCGCGGCGCGCATGGAAAAGCCGACCAAGATCTTCAGCGCCGTGGTGCTGGCGGTGGTGACGGTGCTTGCGATTGCGAACGAGTGGAAGACCATCACCGCGACCTTCGCCGAGATCGGGCTGCCCGTGCTGCTGTTCAACCTCCTGAGCCTGCTCGCGGGCTATTACCTGAGCCGCGCCGCGGGCCTCGACAAGCCGCTGGCCACCGCCATCAGCTACGAGATCGGCATCCACAACTCCACGCTGGCCATCTTCATCGCGGTGAGCGTGCTCGGGAGCTTTCCGCTGGCGCTGCCGGCCGCCATCTATTCGGTGGTGATGTACATCACGGCCCCGCTGTTCGGATGGCTGTTGCTGCGCAAGCGGCAACCGGTGGCCGTGCCTGCGCGATGATGCGCGCATGGAACTGAGGCAACTGCGCCTCATGCGCGACCACTCTTAAACCGGGTGTAACAGCTCCAAAGACCGGCCGTGCCGTGCGGTCAGGCTTTGGCGTGAGAATGGCGGGCCATGCACGTTCGAATCCCCGCCATGGCGGCCCTGCTGGGCCTGGCCTGTTTTCTCTCCCCCGTCTCCCACGCAGCCCCGGCCACCGCCGAGGGCTCCCAGGTCGCGGACGCTCGCATCGATTCGCTCGTCGCCCGCATGACGGTCGAGGAGAAAGTGGGCCAGCTCAGCCTCTACGGCCCCGCCGACACCAACATTCCCGGCAACCCCCAGGTCGGCCAGCGCAATGCGCAGCAAGAGATCGACGACGTGCGCGCCGGCCGGCTCACCGGCCTTTTCAACAACCAGGGGCTGGAACGCAAGCGCGTGCTGCAGGAAGTGGCCGTGCGCGAATCGCGCCTGGGCATTCCGCTGCTCTACGGCGCGGACGTGATCCATGGCTTTCGCACCATCTTCCCGATGCCGCTGGCAGAGGCCGCGAGCTGGGAGCCGGATCTCGCCGAGCGCACCGCGCGCGTGGCGGCGATTGAAGCCAGCGCCGACGGCTTTCGCTGGACCTTTGCGCCCATGGTGGACATTGCGCGCGATGCGCGCTGGGGCCGCGGCATCGAGGGAGCGGGCGAAGACGTGTACCTGGCCAACCTGTTCGCGGCGGCGCGCGTGCGCGGCTTCCAGGGAAGCGACCTCTCGCGCGCCGATTCGCTACTGGCCACGCCCAAGCACTTCGCGGCCTATGGCGCCGCCGAGGGCGGGCTCGACTACGCCGCAACCGACATCTCCGAGCGCACGCTGCGCCAGGTGTACCTGCCGCCATTCCGCGCCGCGCTGGACGCGGGCGCGCTCTCGGTGATGAGCGCGTTCAACGAAATCTCCGGCATTCCCTCGATTGCCAACCCCGCGCTGCTGACGGGCGTGCTGCGCGACGAATGGAAGTTCAAGGGCTTCGTCGTTTCCGACTACACGGCCGACGAGGAACTGATTGCGCATGGCTACGCCGCCAATGGCCGGGAAGCGGCGAAGCAGTCGTTCCTGGCCGGCACCGACGTCAGCATGCAGAGCGGCCTCTACATGCGCTACCTGCCCGAGCTCGTGGCCTCGGGCGAAGTGCCGATGGGCCGGCTGGACGATGCGGTGCGCCGCGTGCTGTGGGTCAAGCAGAAGCTCGGCCTGTTCGACCAGCCCTTTCGCGGACTCGACGGCCCTCCGGCGCAGGCCCGCGCCGAGAACCCCGCGCACATTGCGCTGGCGCGCGAGGACGCACGCCGTTCCATCGTGATGCTGAAGAACGAACGCGCAGTGCTGCCGCTGCCCAAGTCCGGCAAGAAGATCGCGCTGATCGGGCCCTTTGCCTCCGGCACGCAGGACCTGCTCGGCGCCTGGAGCCTGTTCCCGGGCCAATCGGCCCCGGTCGGCATCGAAGACGGCCTGCGTGCCGCGCTGCGCGACCCTTCGGCATTGACCGTGGTGCGCGGCTCGGGCATCGAGTCGCCGCTGGCGGGCGGCATCGAGGCTGCGGTGTCCGCCGCGCGCGACGCCGACGTGGTGGTGCTCGCCATCGGCGAAGGCCAGCTCATGTCGGGCGAGGCCCGTTCGCGCACCGACATCGGCCTTCCGCAGGCGCAGCAAGACTTGGCCGAAGCGGTGGCCGCCACCGGCAAGCCCGTGGTCGTGCTGCTGAGCAACGGACGCGCGATGGCGCTCAGGGGCGCGGTGCGCAATGCCGACGCCATTCTGGTCACCTGGTTTCTGGGCGTGCAGACCGGCACCGCCATTGCCGACGTGGTGTTCGGCGACTTCAATCCTTCGGGCCGGCTGCCGGTGAGCTTTCCGCAAACCTCCGGCCAGGTGCCCTTCTACTATGGCCAGAAGCGCACCGGCCGTCCGTTGCCCGACAACGACCAGGCCATGGCTTTCAAGACCCGCTACGTCGACACAACGAACCAGGCGCTGTACCCCTTCGGTCATGGCATCGGCTATGCGCCGGTGCGCTACGACAGCGTGGAACTGAGCCAGGAGCGGCTACCGCTCGGCGGCACCCTGCGCGTGCGCGCCACCGTCACCAACACCGGCCAGCGTGAAGCCGAGGAAGTGGTGCAGCTCTATGCCGTCGAACGCACCGCAAGCGTGACGCGGCCCGTGCGCGAGCTCAAGAACTTCCTCAAGGTGCGCATCGAACCGGGTGCATCGAAGGTGGTCGAGTTCACGTTGCGCGCGGACGACCTTCAGTTCATCGGCCGCGACATGAAGCCGACGGTTGAACCGGGCGAGTTCGACCTGTGGGTGGCGCCTTCGGCAGCGAGCGGCATCCGCAAGAGATTCGTGCTTGCGCGGGAGTGATGCGGATGCGCGGCAGGCCGATGCGCCAGCTTTCGGCAGCCACGGAAAACGGGCCCACTGCGGGCCCGTTTTTCATTGCGTCGATCAAAGAGAAAGATCGGCTTAGAGGCCAGCTTGGCGCGTGAACGACACGCTGGGCTTCTTGTAGGCTTGCGGCACTTCGTCGCGGTAGAACGCGCGGCGGTCGAGGCTTGCCAGCGGGTCATGCGCCTTGGCAACGGCTTCGGCCTGGATCACCGAGCGGTCGGCGGTCGAGGTGAAGGCTTGTGCGCCGGCGCTGGCGCCTTCGCTGTATTCGTTGCCGGCGCGAGCGGCGGCAACAGCTTGCGGTGCCACTTCGGACCGCGACACGCCCGAGTTAACGGTCAGCACGCCTTCATAGGTTTCTGCGTGTGCACCGGCAGCAGCCAGGAGCGAGAGAGCAGCGGCAGCGAGGATCTTCGAGGCATTCATTTCAATCTCCTAATGGGTTGGTTGGTGAGATGAAGTTTGATCCCGAACACCCATGAAAAAACGCCGCAAAACGAATCACGGCGTTCACGAGATTGAAACAATCGGGGCGACTCCGAGGAGCCGCGCGTCCCGCACCGTTAGCCCAGTATTAGTGCGAAATCATCCAGGGCCGCTTCGACGGCGCGGACTTGGCGCCGCTGGGCGCGGTCACCGTCGCACTGCGCCGCGATGAACCCGAGCAGCAGCCGCAGCCCGCCGGATGCTTGAAGCGCGCGTAGTCGCGCGAACTCCCCGGCTCGTGCCTTGCGCGCTCGTTGGTCTCCATTGCACGGCGTGTGCCCGAGGCCATCAGCGCGAGCCGCGGTGCGGCCGAAAGTACGCGTGGCGATGCGCACCCGCAGTCGGGGCAAGCGGCCGGCTCGTCGCGCTGCCCCGAAGGCCGCAGCGCCTCGAAGCCGCCGCATTGGCCGCAGGCGTAGTCGTAGGTAGGCATGGGCGCGTCAGACCAGGTCGTGCGAAAGCGGCATGTCTATGCTGCCGTCGATCATCTTCACAGGCCCCGATGCATTCGGGTTGATGTCGAAGTCGAAGATCTGCGTGGGCAACCAGAGCGTGGCGCAAGAGTTGGGCACGTCGACCACGCCGCTGATGTGGCCTTGCACGGGTGCCGTGCCCAGAATCGAATAGGCCTGTGCGCCCGAATAACCGAACTTCTTCAGGTACTCGATGGCGTTGAGGCACGCTTGCCGGTAGGCCACGTTCACGTCGAGGTAGTACTGCTTGCCGGCCTCGTCGACCGAAATGCCCTCGAAGATCAGGTAGTCGTTGTACTGCGGCGTGATCACGCTCGGCTTGAAGATCGGGTTCTTGATGCCGTACTTGGCCATGCCGCCCTTGATGAGCGTGACCTTCATGTGCACCCAGCCGGCCATTTCGATGGCCCCGCAAAACGTGATCTCGCCATCGCCCTGGCTGAAGTGCAGGTCGCCCACCGAAAGGCCCGCACCGTCGACGTACACCGGGAAGAACACCTTCGAGCCGCGCGACAAATCCTTGATGTCGCAGTTGCCGCCATGCTCGCGCGGCGGCACGGTGCGTGCACCTTCGGCTGCCGCCTTGGTGCGCGCTTCGCCGGTCATCTTGCCCATGTGCGCGGTGCCGGCGAACGGCGGATTGGCGAGGCCGGGCACACGGGTCGGATCGGTGTCGATGAGCTTCTGCTCGCGCTCGTTCCACATGTCGAGCATGGGCTTGTCGGGCAGGCAGCCGATGAGGCCGGGGTGAATCAGGCCCGCGAAGTTCACACCGGGGATGTGGCGCGAGCTGGTGAACATGCCCTTGAAGTCCCAGATGGATTTCTGCGCCTCGGGAAAGTGGTCGGTCAGGAAGCCGCCGCCGTTCTTCTTCGAGAAAAAGCCGTTGAAGCCCCAGAGGCTGTCCTGCTTGGCGCCGATGTCGAGCAGGTCGACCACCAGCAGGTCGCCGGGCTCGGCGCCCTTCACGCCTACGGGGCCGGAGAGGTAGTGCACGGTGCTCAGGTCGATGTCGCGCACGTCGTCGGCGTTGTCGTTGTTCTTGATGAAGCCGCCGGTCCAGTCGAAGGTCTCGAGAATGAAGTCGTCTCCCGGGTTGACCCAGCAGGCCATCGGAATGTCCGGATGCCAGCGGTTATGGATCATTTCGTTCTCGGTGGGTGACTTGGTCAGGTCGACCTTGATCAGCGTGTCCGTCATTTGCAGTGGCTCCTGGGTTGTGGTTAAACAGAGAGATAAGCTTTGATGTGATCCACATCGGTCTTGTCGCGCGCGGTCTCGTGCACGAGCCGGCCGCCCTCGATCACGAAGAGCCGGTCGGCCACGTCCATCGCAAAGCTCAGCACCTGCTCGGACACGACGATGGTGATGCCGCGCAGCTTGCGAATCTCGTTGAGGGCCTTGGCAATGTCCTTGATGATCGAAGGCTGGATTCCTTCGGTAGGCTCATCGAGGAGCAGCACCTTGGGGTCTGTGACGAGGGCGCGCGCAATGGCCAGCTGTTGCTGCTGGCCGCCGGAGAGGTTGCCGCCCTTGCGGCGCTTCATTTCCCAGAGCACGGGGAACAGCGCGTAAATTTCTTCGGGAATGCGTTTTGTCTTCGAGTTCTCGAGACCCGTCTGAATGTTTTCTTCGACGGTCAATGTCGGAAAGATCATGCGGCCCTGCGGCACGTAGGCAATGCCCTTGGCCACGCGCCTGAAGCTTTCGTCGCGCGACACGTCCTGGCCCGCCACTTCAATGCGCCCACTCTTGATGGGAAGCACGCCCATCAGGCTTTTGAACAGCGTGGTCTTTCCCATGCCGTTGCGCCCCATGATGGCTACGGTTTCGTTGGCGTGGCCCTCGAACGAGATTCCGTGCAGGGCTTCGCTCTGACCGTAGGCTGTGTGCAGGTCATCGACCTTCAGCATGATGTTGCTCATGTCACTTCCTGGGTTGTTCGTTCTTGGCGCTGCTGTTCAGGGCGTGTGCAAAGGCCACCGAGTACTCCCCTCCGCGAATGTCCCCCGCCTTCGGCTCCTCCTTTATTTCGCTGCGGGGAGCACCCGATGCCCTGTGCACATGGACGCGCTGCTGGTGTTCCGCCGATCAATGACCGCTCTTTCCAACGCTCCCGCTGATGGGGTGCCTTGCGCAGCGAAATAAAGGAGGAGGCCGCAGGCCGGGGGACATTCGCGGAGCAAGGTACCCCGTCGGCGGGTGCGCTCCCTGAATAGCGCACAACGCAAGAACCAGAAGAACAAGTCATCTAGTGCCCCAGATAAACATCGATGACCCGCGGATCCGCCTGCACCTTCTCCATAGGCCCCTCTGCCAGGATCTTTCCCTGGTGCATCACGGTCACCTTGTGCGCGATCTGCTTCACGAAGGCCATGTCGTGCTCGATGACGATCACCGCCCGGTTCTGGCAAATGCGCTTGAGCAGCTCGGCCGTGAGCTCGCGTTCGCGCGCGCTCATGCCTGCAATGGGCTCGTCGAGCATGAGCAATTCGGGCTCCTGCATCAGCAGCATGCCGATCTCCAGCCATTGCTTCTGGCCGTGGCTGAGCAGGCCCGCCTCGGTGCGCAGCTTGTCGGCCAGGCCGATGTCTTCGGCCACCGCCTGTACCTTGGCCTTGACCTCGTCGTCGCACTTGAACGCCAGCGCACCAAGCACCGAACGGCCCTTCGGAAAAGACACCTCGAGGTTCTGGAACACGCTGAGGTTCTCGTAGATCGATGGTGTCTGGAACTTGCGGCCGATGCCCAGCCGCACGCGCTTGTGCTCGGCCATCTTCGTGAGTTCGGTGTTCTTGAACTTGATGCTGCCGCCGCTCGCGCGCGTCTTGCCGCAGATCAGGTCGAGCAGCGTGGTCTTTCCGGCACCGTTGGGGCCGATGATCACGCGCAGCTCGTTCTTGTCGATGTAGAGCGTGAGGTCGTCAATGGCCTTGAAGCCGTCGAAGGACACGGTGAGGTCTTCCACCGCAAGCGCGAAGTCGGTATTGCTCATGAGGTGATCCGGTTGTTTCTCAGGCGCGCTGGCTGCCGACACCTTCGGGCAGTTGCGGTTCGGGCGAAGACGACGGGGAAAGAGAAGCCGGTGCGGGTGCTGTCGCAGTTGACGCCGGTGGCTTCACCGCGGCTTCACGCAACGCCTGGCGGCGCTCCTTCCACCAGGGCCTGATCTTTTCGTCCCACAGACCCGCAAGCCCCATCGGAAAGGCCATGGTCACGCCGATGAAGAGGCCGGCCATCAGGAACAGCCACAGGTCCGGAAAGCTCTCGGAGAACAGCGTCTTTCCCGCATTCACCAGCAGCGCGCCGTACACCGCCCCCACCAGGCTCATGCGGCCGCCCACGGCGCAGAAGATCACCATCTCGATGGACGGCACGATGCCAACGAAGCTCGGCGACATGAAGCCCACCTGCAGCGCGAACATTGCGCCGCCGATGCCCGAGAGCCCGGCCGCAAGGCAGAAAATGAAAACCTTGAAGTTCGACACGTCGTAGCCCGAGAAGCGCACGCGGTCTTCCTTGTCGCGCATGGCGAGCAGCAGCGTGCCGAGCTTGCTGGTCTGGATCCAGCGGCACAGCACGATGCTGGCGACTAGCAGCCCCACGCAGACGTAGTAGAGAACGTACTTGGCGCCATCGGTGCGTGTGTCCCAGCCCAGCATCGTCTTCAGGTCGGTCATGCCGTTGACGCCGCCCGTGTAGCCCTGCTGGCCGATGATGAGCACGGTGCAGATCAATGCCACCGCCTGCGTGATGATCGCGAAGTACACGCCGCCCACGCGCCGCTTGAACATCGCGAAGCTCACCAGCCAGGCCAGTGCCATCGGCGCCAGCACCACCAGCGCCAAACTCAGGGGCAGGCTCTTGAACGGCAGCCACAGCATGGGCAGCTCGGTGATCTGGTTCCAGTCCATGAAGTCCGGAATACCGGGCGTCGACTGGATCTTGGTGGTGATGGGGTCCGAGGCTTCGAGCTTGAGAAACATCGCCATCGCATAGCCGCCGATGCCGAAGAACACGCCCTGCCCCAGGCTCAGCACGCCGCCGTAGCCCCACACCATCACAAGGCCAACGGCGACGAAGGCATAGGTGAGGTACTTGCCCACCAGGTTCAGGCGAAAGATGTCGAGCGACAGCGGCAGCACGACCGCCAGCAGCAGCACCAGCAGCAAGAGGCTGCCCAGCTGGTAGCGCAGGATCGAGGCCTTGATGAAATTCATCATCGGAACGTTCTCCAGAAAGGATTCGGGTTCATCAGCGGCGGACTTTCACGGCGAACAGCCCTTGCGGACGCATCATGAGAATCAGCACGATGAGCGAGAGCGTCAGCACCTTGGCCATCGAACCGGTCATGAAGAACTCCGAGATCGACTGGGTCTGCGCAATGCCGAAGGCCGACACCACGGTGCCCAGCAAGCTCGCGGCGCCGCCGAAGGTGACGACCAGGAACGCGTCGACGATGTAGAGCGAGCCCGAAGTCGGCCCCGTCGAGCCGATGGTGGTGAAGGCCGCGCCGGCCATGCCCGCAATGCCGCAGCCGATGGCGAAGGTCAGGCGGTCGGTCTTCATTGTGTCGATGCCGGTCGCGTTGGCCATGGTGCGGTTGGCCACGGTGGCGCGCACGCGCAGGCCCCAGCGGCTCTTGTGCAGCGCGACGAGCACGCCGCCCGTGACCAGCGCGGTGAGCGCCAGCACGAACAGGCCGTTGATCGGAATGTCGAGGCCTTCATGCGGCGTCCACGAACCCATGAGCCACTCGGGCAGCGTGGGGCTCACTTCCTTCGGGCCGATGAAGGTGCGGAAGAGCTGCTGCAGCCCCAGGCTCACGCCCCAGGTGGCGAGCAGCGTGTCGAGCGGGCGCTTGTAGAGATGCCTAATCAGCACCCACTCCACGATCCAGCCGACGATGAAGGCGAACACGAAAGCCAGGCCGATGGCAATCGGAAAGTAATACGGCATGAACGCCGGCGCCAGGCTTTCGGTGACGCGCGCGGCCAGGTAGATCGAGTAGGCGCCAATGGTCATGAACTCGCCATGCGCCATATTGATGACGCCCATCTGGCCGAAGATGATCGCGAGCCCCAGGCCCATGAGCAGCAGCACCGCGAAGAGGCTCAGCCCCGCGAAGCCCTGCATGAGGCCGATGTTCATCATGTCCGACAGAGTCATGGAGATTCCTGTATTGACTCCCTCTCCCGCGCGCGGGAGAGGGTTGGGGTGAGGGTCGGCGGCCTGCTTACTGGTAGCCCTTCGGGAACGGATCCGGCTTGATCAATTCCGCCGACTCCGCCACCACCTTGAACGTCCCGTCCAGCTGCCCCTGCCCGATGCGCGCCTTGCTCCACAGGTGGTGGTTCGCATCCAGCTTCACGTAGCCTTCGGGTGCCGTCTTCAGCTCGATGCCCGGCGAGCCGGCCACCACCTTGTCGACGTCGAAGCTGCCGGCCTTCTCCACCGCGGCCTTCCACAGCCACGGGCCCAGGTAGCCCGCCTGCGTGACGTCGCCGATCACCGCGTCCTTGCCGTACTTGGCCTTGAAGGCCGCAACGAACTTCTTGTTGTTCTCGTTGTCGAGCGACTGGAAGTACTTCATCGACGAATAGAAGCCCGCGAAGTTTTCGCCGCCCACGCCGGTCATTTCGTCTTCAGTGACGGCCAGCGTCAGCAGGAACTGCTTGTCGCCCGTGATGCCCGCGGCCTTCAGCTGCTTGTAGAAGGCCACGTTCGATCCGCCCACCACCGCCGCGAAGATGCAGTCGGGCTTGGCGACCTTGATCTTGTTGATCAGCGAGTTGAAGTTGGTGTGGCCCAGCGGGTAGTACTCCTCGCCCTTGACCGACCCCTTCTGGAAATTCTCGATGTGCTTGCGCGCGATCTTCATCGAGGTGCGCGGCCAGATGTAGTCGGAGCCGACAAGGAAGAAGGTCTTGGCCTTCTTCTCCTTTGCGCCCCAGTCCAGGCCCCAGATGATCTGCTGCGTGGCTTCCTGGCCCGTGTAGATCACGTTCTTGCTCTGCTCCAGGCCTTCGTAGAAGGTCGGGTAGTACAACAGGCCGTTCTCCTTCTCGAACACAGGCAGCACGGCCTTGCGCGAGGCGCTGGTCCAGCAGCCGAACACCGCGGCGCAGTGGTCGTTGACCAACAGCTTCTTCGACTTCTCGGCGAAGGTCGGCCAGTCGGAAGCGCCATCTTCCTTGATGACCTTGATCTTGCGGCCGAGGATGCCGCCCATTGCGTTGATCTGGTCGATGGCGAGCTGCTCGGCCTGGATGGAGCCGGTTTCCGAGATGGCCATGGTGCCGGAGGACGAGTGCAGCTGGCCCACCGTCACCTCGGTGTCGGTCACCGCGAGCTTGGTGGTGTTGACCTTGGCGGTGGGGAACTGCGACTGGCCGAAGCTCAGGCCGGGGAGGCCCATCACGGGCAGCGCGGCGGCGCCCTGCAGCAGTCGGCGGCGGCGCAATGCCAGGGCATCGAGGGAGGGATCGAAATCACGCGACATCAGGAAACTCCAGGCAGGTTGTTGGAAAGGAGAGCCGCGCACCATCGCAGTGCATCGGACGGTGCCCCGAGCACCATGGCTGGTACTTTAGAAATCACTTGGGCCGCCGCGAATACGTCATTCAACGTAGCGGCGGCAGGCGCGACTGCACCCAGACTCGCAGGCCGTGCACGGCTGGCGGCAGCCAGGGAAATGCAGGGAGCGCTTCTTGCTGTGTCTGCTGCCATGCCACCGCCGCCCTCGCCACCAGAGCCCACCATGCAATCCGTCACCGGCCAGAAGATCTTTCGCATCCGCCGCGACTACAACGCGTGGGTGGCGAACGAAACGCTGGAGGACTACGCACTGCGCTACACGCCGCGCAGCTTTCGCAAATGGTCGGAGTTCCGCGTCGCCAACGCGGCCTTCGGCGCCACCTCGTTCCTGGCGCTGGAAGCCATTGGCGGTGCCATCGCGCTGAACTACGGCTTCTCGAACGCGCTGTGGGCCATCCTGGTGGTGGGGCTCATCACCTTCCTCACCGGCCTGCCGATTTCCTACTACGCAGCCAAGCACGGCGTGGACATGGACCTGCTCACGCGCGGCGCGGGCTTCGGCTACCTGGGCTCCACCCTCACCTCGCTGATCTACGCGAGCTTCACCTTCATCTTCTTTGCGCTGGAGGCGGCCATCCTCGCGCTGGCGCTGCAGCTGTACCTAGACTGGCCGCTGCCGCTGCTCTACCTGCTCTCGTCGATCGTGATCGTGCCGCTGGTCATGCGCGGCATCACGCTCATCTCGGGCCTGCAGCTGTGGACGCAGCCGATCTGGATCGTGCTGTTCGTCTGCCCCTTCATTGCGGTGCTGGCGAAGAAGCCAGAGCTCTATGCCGACTTCACCGGCCTGGTGGGCCGCACCTCGGACAGCAGCGGCTTCGACCCGCTGATGTTCGGCGCCGCCGCCACGGTGGCCTTCTCGCTCGTGGTGCAGATCGGCGAGCAGGTCGACTACCTGCGCTTCCTGCCCGAGAAGACGGCCTCCAACCGGGGCCGCTGGTGGGCCGCGGTGCTGGTGGCGGGGCCGGGCTGGATCGTGCCGGGCATGCTCAAGATGATGGGCGGCGCCTTCCTGGCTTTTCTGGCGCTGCAGCACGAGATTCCGGGCAAGCACGCCATCGAGCCCACGCTGATGTACCTCACAGGCTTTTCGTACGTGTTGCGCGACCCGGCCTGGGTACTGGCGATCACCACCCTCTTCGTGGTGGTGTCGCAGATGAAGATCAACCTCACCAACGCCTATGCGGGTTCGCTGGCGTGGTCCAACTTCTTCGCGCGCCTGACGCACAGCCACCCGGGGCGCGTGGTGTGGCTGGTGTTCAACGTGGTCATCGCCATTTTGCTGATGACGCTCGGCGTGTTCGCGGCGCTCGAGCACGTGCTGGGCTTCTACAGCAACATCGCCATTGCGTGGGTCGGCGCGCTGGTGGCCGACCTGGTCATCAACAAGCCGCTCGGCTGGAGCCCGCGCACCATCGAGTTCAAGCGCGCGCACCTGTACGACATCAATCCGGTCGGCCTGGGAGCGATGCTGGTGGCGGCGGCGCTCGCCATGCTGGCCTACTCCGGCGTGCTAGGCCAATGGGCACGGGCGTTCTCGCCCTTCATCGCGCTGGCAACGGCGCTGGTGGTTTCGCCGCTGCTGGCCTGGCGCACGCGCGGGCGCTACTACCTGGCCCGCACCGACATCCGGCGCTGGACGCCGGGGCAAATGGTCAAGTGCTCGGTGTGCGACAACAGCTTCGAGTCGGAAGACATGGCGCATTGCCCGGCCTACAGCGCCCCCATCTGCTCGCTGTGCTGCACGCTTGAATCGCGCTGCCACGACCGTTGCAAAACCGACTCGCGCGCCGCCGAGCAGATGAGCGGCTGGCTCAAGGCGCTGCTGCCGCCCGCGTTGTCGGGCCGGCTCAACTTTCGCGTTGCGCATTACCTGATGGTGGCCACCTCGCTCGTGGCTCTGCTAGCCACGGTGATGGGCGTGGTGTATGCGCAAGAGGCCATCGTGGGCTCGGATGCCGTGGACCCTGCCTTGCGAAGCGCGTTCCTCAAGGTGTTTGCGCTGCTCTCACTGGTGGCCGCCGTGGCTGCATGGTGGATCGTGCTGGGCAGCGAAAGCCGGCAGATGGCGCAGGAAGAATCGAACCGCCACAACCACCTGCTTACCGTCGAGATCGAGGCGCACCAGCGCACCGACGCCGCGCTGCAGACCGCGAAGGAAGCCGCCGAGGCCGCCAACCAGGCCAAGACCCGCTACGTGGCCGGCATGACGCACGAGCTGCGCACGCCGCTCAACAGCATCCTGGGCTACTCGCAGATCCTGCTCAAGGCCGAGGCCGTGGCGCCGCCGCGCGAGGCGGTGCAGACCATCCAGCGCAGCGGCGAGCACATGCTGGGGCTGATCGACGGGCTGCTCGACCTGGCGCGCATCGAGGCCGGCCGCCTGCAGCTGGAACCCGCCCCGCTCGCGCTGCCCGCCTTTCTCGACGAGCTCGTGCACATGGTGCGGCCGCAGGCGGAGAACAAGGGCTTGGCGTTCGTGTACACCCACAGCGGGCGGCTGCCGCCCTGGGTGCATGCCGATGCCAAGCGGCTGCGCCAGATTCTCATCAACCTGCTGGCCAACGCGGTGCGCTTCACCGACAGCGGCACGGTCACGCTGCATGTCGATGCACGGCGCGAGGTGCTGCGCTTCGACGTGGTCGACACCGGCATCGGCGTGGCGCCGCAAGACCACCAGCGCATCTTTCTTCCCTTCGAGCGCGGGGCCGCTGGGCGCAAGCGCGGCGAACCCGGCACCGGGCTCGGGCTCACCATCACGGGCCTTCTCACATCGCTGATGGGTGGCGAGCTGCGCCTGGCCGCGACCTCGCCCGAAGGCAGCACGTTCGGCGTGCGGGTGTACCTGCGCGAAGTGGCCGACCCGGGGCCAGAGGCGCAGTCCGGCGCACTGCGGCGGCCGGTGTCGGGCTATATCGGCGCGCGCCGCACGCTGCTGGTGGTCGACGACCAGCCGGTGCAGCGCCAGATGCTGGCCGGCATGCTGGTGCCGCTGGGCTTCGAGGTGCGAGAAGCCGCCAGCGGCACCGAGTGCCTCGACAGCCTGCGCGAAAACCTGCCCTCCGCGATTCTTCTGGACCTCACCATGGACGACATGGACGGCTGGCAGACCGCGGCACTGGTGCGCACCTCGGGCTTCGACCGCATCCCGATCATCATCGTCTCGGCCAACATGTTCGAGAACCAGGGCGAGCTGCTGCGCGCCGCGGGCTGCCAGGCGTTCGTGGGCAAGCCGGTCATCGAGTCGCAGCTGATCGCCACGCTGGAACGGCACCTCGGCCTCGAATGGCTGGCGCTGAACGATGCCATGCCGCCCACCGCCGACATCGCGCCCCGGCCGGAGCAACTGGCGCTTTCGGAAGACGACCGTGCCGAGCTGATGCGGCTGGTGCAGATGGGCCACGTGCGCGGCCTGCACCAGGTGCTCGACCGGCTCGCCGCCGCTTCTCCACCCGCCGCCGTGACCTGCACATGGCTGCGCGGCATGGTCACCCGATTCGATCTCGACAATCTCCGCAAGGCACTCGCAGAAGATGCAGACACCCTCACCCCCTGAAGCCGAACGTCCCGTGGTGCTGGTGGTGGACGACGCCCCCAGCAGCCTCGGCATGCTGTGCGACACGCTCGAGTCCAGCGGCTACACCGTGCTGGTGGCCGCCGACGGCGAGGCCGCGCTGCAGCGCCTCGAACTGGTGGTGCCCGACGCCATCCTGCTCGACGGCATGATGCCCGGCCTTTCGGGCTTCGAGACCTGCCGGCGCATCAAGGCCAACGCGGCGCTTGCGCACATTCCGGTGCTGTTCATGACCGGCCTTTCGGAAACCGCGCATGTGGTCGAAGGCTTCGAGTGCGGCGGTGTCGACTACGTGGTGAAGCCGATTCGCGCGCAGGAAGTGCTTGCGCGCCTGCACACGCACACGCGCAACGCACGCATCACCCGCATGGCGCGCGACGCGGTCGACGTGGCCGGCATGGGCGTGGTGTTCGTCGATGCGCGCGGGCGCATCGCATGGCGTTCTCCGCAAGCCGCGCTGTGGCTCCATGCGCTCGATGCGCCACTGGCCGCCGGGTTGCTGCCTGCCTCGCTCGAATCCGCGCTCGCGCCCGGCGCGGCCATTGCACTGACTACAGCGGCGGGCGCACGCATCTCGGTGCGCAATCTCGGCGCGGCGGCGCTCGGCGAAACCATGCTTCTGTTCGCGACGCAGCGCGAAGGCGCCACGGGCACGCCGTCGGCACGGCTTGCCGAAGCGGCGCTCACGCCGCGCGAAACCGAGGTGCTCTCATGGCTTGCCAAGGGCAAGACCAACCGGGACATCGGCGAAATCCTCGGCACCAGCCCGCGCACGGTCAACAAGCATCTTGAGCACATCTTCGAGAAGCTCGGGGTCGAGACGCGCGCTGCCGCAGCGGCACTGGCGAGCGGGCAGCTGGCCTGATCCAGTTACCCAGCGGCCGGCCAGTCGTCGGCGCTATGCAATGGATAGCTGCGCGGTGCCTGTTTGCCTCAAGTGCCGGGCTGGGTCGCCTGCTTGCCGCCGCGAGGCAGATGAACGGTAAATGCCGTGCCTTCCGCCGCCGATGAGGTCACCGTGATGGTGCCGCCGTGCCCCGTGACGATCTCGCGGGCAATATAGAGGCCGAGACCCAGGCTCGTGGCGGGCCGCTCGTGTGGCGCAGATTCCCTGGTCGGCACCTGCACCAACGGGTTGAAGATGACCTGCATCGAGTCGGGAGGAATCGGCCGCCCCTGGTTCTTGACGATGAGCGTTGCATGCGCGCCTTCATCGCGAATCACCAGGGCCACGGGAAAGGCGGGATCGCCATGCTGCACGGCATTGCTCAGCAGGTTCGTAAGAACCTGGCGCATTCTGGGCGCGTCGAACATCAGCACCACGTCGGCCGGAAGCTCGGCAACGAGCCCCCGCTTGGGGTAAGCCGCACAAACCTCGTCGAAGGCCTCCTGGCACAGGGCGCTCAGGTTGCCCTCTTGCGGCACCACCTCGATGCCGCGTCCGAGCCGGGTGCGCGTGTACTCGAGCAGGTCGGTGACCATGTCGTTGATCGAGGCAATGCTTCGCCTGGCGATCTGAAGGGTGCGTTCCTTGGGCTTGGCCTCGCCCGCCAGTTCGAGAAGATGAATGCAGGAGCTGAGCGCGCTCAAGGGGTTTCGCAGGTCATGCCCCAGAACCGCCAGGAAGGTATCCCTGGAGTTGGCAACGTGCTCCGAATAGGTGGCCATGGCCTCGGCCAGGCCCTGGTCGATGCCTTCGTTGAAGCGCACCACTTCTTCCAGCACCGCAGCGTCGACCGTGCCGACGTGTCCCATCCACAAACGCAGGACCGTGGCCCGCAGCGCGCGATATTCCGCGCCCAGCTGCGAGAGATCGAAACCTACCCGCTGGCGCAGGCCTCCATGTTCGGCAGCGAATGTCTCCTTGGCGAACGGTATCGCGAGCCCTTTCGACTTGGCCTCGCGCTCCGTTTCCGACTGGGCGGATTCCATTTCGCCGGCAATTGCCAGCAGGATTTCATGCGCATGGTCCCGCAGCTCGACAACGGACATGGTCTCCGCCGGCGGGATCATCGTGCGTGCGAACGATTCCCACTCGATGAGGATGGGTTCGATGTTGTCTTTGATGAATTGGCTCAGGCGCATGCAGGGCGGAGTATGCACTGGGGGGTAGGACAACAGGAAGCAGGACGAATTTCGATCCGGCCCGGTAGCCTCGCTAGGCTTGGTAATTACCCCGAAGGCATTGAAGGCTGATTGACAGCCTCGCTGCTTACGATGATGCGATTCAACAGGAGACATCATGAAGAAGACCCAGCCTTTCTCGTTCAATCGCCTGACCCGCCGCGCCGCTCTGCTGACAACTGCGGCCGTTCTTGCCGGATGCGGCACCCTGGGCAGCCAGGCGCCCGCCGGCGGCGACATCCACGTAATGACTTCCGGCGGCTTCACCGCGGCTTACAACGACTTGCGCCCGGGCTTCGAGCGCAGCAGCGGCCGCGCGGTCAAGACCGCTTATGGCGCTTCCATGGGCAACGCCGAAGACTCCATTCCTAGCCGGCTGTCGCGCAACGAGCCTGCCGACGTGGTGATCCTCGCGCGGCCGGCGCTCGACGCGCTGGTGGCGCAAGGCAAGGTGGTGCCTGGAAGCCAGGTCGACCTGGTGCGGTCGTCCATTGGATTCGCCGTGCGCAAGGGCGCGCCCAAGCCCGACATCTCGACCGTGGACGCGCTCAAGCGCACGCTGCTGGCGGCGCCCTCCATCGCCTATTCGGCCAGCGCCAGCGGCACTTACTACGAGACCGAGCTGCTGAAGAAGCTCGGCATCGAAGACCAGGTCAAGCCCAAGAGCAAACGCATACTGAGCGAGCGCGTGGGCACCGTGGTGGCGCGCGGCGACGCGGCGCTGGGGCTGCAACAGGTGAGCGAGCTGCTGCCGATCGAAGGCATCGACTACATCGGCCCGCTGCCGGCAGAGGTGCAGCGCGTCACGGTGTTCTCGGCCGGCATTGCCACCGCCTCGAAACAGCCCGACGCCGCGCGCCAGCTGATCCGGTACCTCAACTCACCCGCTGCAGCGCCGACCATTGCAAAGACCGGACTCGAGCCGATGACGGCGCGCTGATACGGTTCGATGCGGGTCAGTAAACTGGCGGCCATCATCTCTTCCTGAAACGATGGACGCCATGACCCAGCAACAGCCGCAACAACCCATTGCCCCCGCTCTCGTTTCCGCCTTCGCGCCCGGCGGCACGCTGCGCGCCTCGATCAATCTGGGCAACCCCATTCTCGCGAACAGAGACGCGGCCACGGGCGAACCGGTGGGCGTGTCGATCGATCTCGCGCGCGAGTTCGCGCGGCGGCTCGGCGTGGGCATCGAGCTCGTGGTGTTCGAAAAGGCGGCGGCGTCGGTCGATGCGGTAAAAAACGAGAAGGCCGACATCGGCTTCTTCGCCATCGACCCGGCGCGCAGCGAAGGGCTGCTCTTCACTGCACCGTATGTGCTCATCGAAGGCAGCTACCTCGTGCGCGACGCATCCGAACTGGCCGACAACGCGCAAGTCGATCGCGCGGGCCAGCGAATTTCGGTCGGCGCGGGCAGCGCCTACGACCTGTTCCTGACGCGCGAAATCAAGCAAGCCGAAATCGTTCGGCTCCAGGGGGCACCGGCCGCACTGGCGGCGCTGCGTTCGGGCCAGGTCGACGTGGCCGCCGGCATTCGCCAGCTGCTCGAAGCCGAAGCCGGGCGCGAACCGGGCGTGCGCGTGCTGCCCGGCCGCTTCATGGTCATACAGCAGGCCATGGGCACCCCCGCCAGCCGCGGTGCCGGGGCTCAGGCGCTGCTGGCCGCCTTCGTCGAAGAGATGAAAGCCAGCGGCTTTGTCGCCGATGCGCTCGGGCGCCATCGCATCGAAGGCGCCGTCGTCGCGCCGACGGCCTAGCCGGCCGGCTTCATTGCGCGCAGCTCACAGCTTGTGGGCTTCGACAGGTCCTCGCGAATAGAACAGGAAGTACCCGGTGCCGGTGCTGAAGTCGTTCTTCTTCCAGCCCGGCGGCACCTTGAACACGCCGAGCTGCTCGCTCGCCACGCCGACAAAGGCAGTGTTCTCGGTGTCGGTGGTGATCCTGCGCCAGGCCTCGCGCGTCACGGGCTCCATCTGCATCTTGGGTTCGCTCCACTCGGGAGTGCGCACCTTGTCGCGCATGATGTAGCGGCCGCCCTGCCGCTCGATCTTGACCAGCTCTTTCAGCACGCCGTTCTTCTTTACGGCATACACGCCGACCAGTTCCGCCTCGGGCCCTCCGCTCGGCCCGCAGGCGGTCAGCAACAGCAGTGCGGCCGCGCCGGCCGCCAGGTAGCTCAGTGCTTTTTTCATGGCGGTGCTCATCAGCGCTTCTCGTTCTGGCGCAGCTTCAGGCTGCCCTGGTAGCGCAGCGCGTGCGGGTAGTCTTCCTTGCCGCCGGCGTCCTGCGCCATCACCTTCTGCTGGCTCGCTTCGGTCTTGGCCAGGAGCGTCGAAGGCAGGTTGACGATGTTCTTGATCTGGTCGTATTGCCCCTGGGTGATGCGGCCGATCGAAAGGAGACGGAATGCGTCTCTCTCGATGTTGAGCAGCAGCGGCTTGTTGTCGGCAAAGGCCTGCGCCTTGGCCAGCAGGTCGCTCCACGACTGCGTGCTGTAGTTGCTCACGTAGTAGTCCTGCCCGGTCGGCCCGGCAAGCACCGCGGTGCAACCCGGAAGCTCCAGTTGCGTGGTGCTGGTCGCTATGACGAAGGTCTTGCGCTGTTCCATCGCATCGCCGTAGGCCAGCGTCACGGGAATGGTCCACGCCGATGCCGGATAGGGGTTCTGGTTCGGAAACGGCTCCTGGCTGATCGACACGTAGGTGCGGTCCCCCGCGCATTGCGCGTCCACCGTCAGAAGCGGCACGCCGGTCTGCCGGATGAAGCTGTCGCCGATGTCCGCCACCTTCTTGCCGCCGCTCGCCTTCTCGATGGAGTTCCACAGCCGCGACGGCGTGGCGTTGCCGAATGCGTAGTCCTTCAGGTAGATCTGCAGGCCCTTCTGCATTGCTTCTTCGCCGATGTAGTTCTGCACCATTTCCAGTACGTGGCTGCCCTTGTTGTAGACGAAGATCGAAGGGCTGATGAAGCCAAACGAGCCCGCATCGTTCAGGTTGCGCTGTACCGGCACCGCGGTGTCCTTCAGGTCGGCCACGATCACGGTGTGCTTGTCGAGCACGTAGTCGGAAAAGCTGTAGTAGTTCGGGTGAAACTTGATCGTGGTGCGGCGGTCGAACCAGCGCGCGAACGATTCGTTGAGCCACACGTTGTCCCACCAGTCGAGCGTGACGAGGTCGCCGAACCATTGGTGCGCAATTTCATGCGTGACCACCGTCACCGAATACAGCGTGGGCGTGTCGCCCGGCTTGGTGAGCACGCGGTCGGCAAACTCGAAGATGGAGCCCCAGTTCTCCATGCCGCCGAAGCCGGTGTTCGGCTTGTTGTCGTAGCTGTCGTTGGCCGCCACGGTGTCGAACTTCTTGAACGGCAGCGGAATGCCGGTGTAGTTGTAGTAGTAGTCCATCGCCACCTTGGTCCACTCCATCGCAAAGGTGGCCCAGGTGGAGCGGCCCGGCGGTGTGAACCAGCGCAGCGGCATCTCGCTGCCGTCGAGCGGGTTCTTGAAGGTGTCCGAAAGAATGTCGAACTTGCCGCCGCCGAAGAAGGCGAGATACATCGGCATGGAAGGCGTCTTCTCGAACGCCACCTGCTGGTAGCCGTCGGGCAGTTTGACGGCCGATTTCTGCGCGGCGTTCGACACGGTCTGCCAGTCGCCCGGCACCTCGGCGGAAATCTCGAAGGTGTGGCGGAAAGCCGGCTCGTCCCAGCCCGGGAACCACTGCCGCGCAAAGTTGGTTTCGCCCTGCGTCACGATGGCGTCGCTGCTCACGCCCTCGGGCGTGGAAAGGCCCACCTTGAAGATGCCGGTGGCGGCCGAGCAGAACGGGTTGCGCGCCATCTCGTCGGGCGGGCAGTACTCCGCATCCGAGAACTGGATCTTGCCGTCCCACTCCATGTGCAGCAGGTACTTGCCCTTGGCAATCTGCCCGTCGTTGCGCCGCAGCTGGACGAAGTCGCCCAGCGTCTGCGGCGTGGGCACCAGCGTAATCACCTCGGACGGATTCGACAGCTTGCGCAAGGTGGTGCGGCCGTTGGCAAACTTCAGGTCGTGCGCAGCGACGACGATGGCGTCCACGGGCTTGAGCACTTCGATCTCCACATCCCCGCGCCCCACGAACGTCTTGAGCGCCGCATCGGGGCGGAACCACAGCTTGTAGTTGATGGGCCAGACGGTATCGGGCAGCTCCATCGGCCTTGCGGACCGATCGATCTGGGCCACGGCCGAATCCGGCGCAAGCGCCGGCCCGTCATCAGGCGCTTTGGGCGATGCCGCACTGTCCGCCGGCGGAGCGGAAGCACTCAGCGCAGTGCCTCCCAGAGAAGAGTCGCCGCCGCCTCCGCCGCCGCAAGCCACGAGGGTGGCAAGGGTCACGGCGGTAATGGCAAGGTTGCTGACGACTGGCTTGACAAGTTTCTTCATGATGATCGCCTCTTGGTAAAGACAAGCACCGCCCCGCATGCACCGGCGGGTAGCCGGCCCAGCGCGAGCGCGCGCGGAAATGGAATGAGAAAAGGAATGAACAACACATCGAACGAACAGGCAGCACCCCGCCCTCCCGGCGAACGAAACGTTCGCAGGAAAGCGCGAGCAACATGCCTTGTTCTTCAGCCGGCGCGGCACAGGCGTGCCACGCCGAACCACACCGCTGTCAGGCGGGTGGTCCCAGGATGCGAGGAGCGAGGGGTTCCATTCCCGTCGATGCGAGGGCGATGGAATGGCTAGACCGGGCTGAGCCTGAATGCCCGAATGGGTGGCTTAGCGCGAGCGCGTTAACGCGGCTAACGCGGTGTATCGGGCGGCATGTTTGGGGACGTGTTCAGCGGCGTATTCACACACCACGCGAGCGTGAAATCGGGGTCGCGACGGCAAGTTGTTATGGGCTGTTGTGGATAGCTTCACGTGCGCTCTCCCTCCTTGGAAGTGCGAACATTTTTAGCTGATCGAATATGACAGCGTCAACGAAGTGCGGAACTTTTCCCTCTCAAAATGTTCGCGCGCCATACGACAAAGGGAGTCATTGAACGCATGCGCGCAATGCACTACGAAGATGGTTCTTTCTTCTTGCCGCGTGCAGCGCGCCAGGTCAAAAAGCCGGGCGCATGCGATGTGACCATGCAGCCACACTGCATGTATTCGACGCGACGCTAAAGCCCGAGTGCGTCTTGCAATTGCCGCGCAGTCCAACGCCTGGGCTGCTGCGGCCATTCTTCGAGCAGCGCGAACATTCTTGCGTTGCGCGGCGCTTCCACGTCATGGTCTTGTGCAAGCCGCATGACCTCGCCGCTGAGCGCATCGATCTCCGTGCGCCGACCGAGCGCCAGGTCGTCCGCCATGCTCGAACGAGCCTTCGCATCGATGCGCAGCATGCGCGCCGCGACGATGCGGAACAGCCAATCGGGCAACCGCAGCACGGTCGGCAGCCGCTGTGCGGGCACAGCGGTAACCTGCGCCGGTGCAATGCCGGCGCTGCCGAGCACGCCCAATGCTTCGTCGATCAACGCGGCAAAGCAGCGCCGGTAGCCACGCTGCAGCAACTCGTCGCGCAGCGGCAGGCCCGAGAGCGCATTGACGGGGTTGTTGAGGTTGAGCAGCAGCTTGCCCCATTGCACGGGCAGCAAGTCGGCGTGCAGGTCGATCGGCACGCCGGCACGCTCGAACACCGGCAGCCATGGCCGAAGCGCCGCATCGTCCTTTGCAGCCAACCGCCCTGCGGTGCCCCGGTGGAAAGCCCCGGGACCGATCTCCGCCACGTTGTACGGCACCATGCCGGGCAGCACGCCGAGCGTGGGGCCGGCCTTCGAGGCCGCGGCGCAGTTGGAAATGCCGTTCTGCAACGAGACGACCGTGGTGCCCGCGGGCAGCGCAAAGGCAAGCTCGGCGGCCGCCTCGGCCGTGGCACCGCTCTTCACGCACAGCAGCACCAGCGCAGGCGCTGCGCCGACGGGAATTTGTTCGCTCAAGCGCAGGCTGGCGGCGGGCAAGCGATGTGCGCCGCCTTCGATATCGCTGAGCGTCAGGCCGTGCGCAGCAAGACTTTGCAGCACGCGCGAACGCCCGACAAAAGTGACCGGAACGCCCGCCGCGGCAAGGCTGCCGCCAATGAAGCAACCGATGGTGCCCGCCCCCATCACCAGCACTTCGCCGGGAGGGGGGCCGAGCACCTCGGTGGAGGCCATCAGGTGCGTTCCGCCACCCAGGCCTGCACCGATTGGAGCGCGGCAGGCAGGCCCGCGGCATCGGTGCCGCCGGCCATGGCCATGTCGGCCTTGCCGCCGCCCTTGCCGCCCACCTGCTGCGCGACAAAGTTGACCAGCTCGCCGGCCTTGACCTTGCCCACCGTGTCGCTCGTGACGCCCGCAGCCACCTGCACCTTGGCGCCATCGGCCGCGGCCAGCACGATCACTGCAGTCTTGAGCTTGTCCTTCAGCTTGTCCATGGTGTCGCGCAGCGTCTTGGCGTCGGCGCCGTCGAGCTTGGCGGCCAGCACCTTGATACCGTTGACGTCGATGGCCTGCGCCAGGAGTTCGTCGCCCTTGGACGACGCGAGCTTGCCCTTGAGCGAGCCCACCTCGCGCTCCAGCGCCCTTACCTGCTCCAGCACCTGCGTGAGCCGGCCCTGCAACTCGGCCGCCGGCGACTTGAGCGTGGCGGCCACGCTCTGCACCGTGGATTCGAGGTCTTGCAAGTAGCTGAGCGCATTGGCGCCCGTGACCGCTTCGATACGGCGGACGCCGGCAGCCACGCCGCCTTCGCTCACGATCTTGAACATGCCGATGTCCCCGGTGCGGCCCACGTGGGTGCCGCCGCAGAGTTCGCGGCTGGTGCCGATGTCGAGCACGCGCACGCTCTCGCCGTACTTTTCGCCGAACAGCATCATGGCGCCGGTCTTCTGGGCCGACTCCATGTCCATCACGCGCGCGTGCGTCTCGGTGTTGGCAAGGATTTCGGCGTTCACGCGCTTTTCGATTTCGAGAATCTGGTCGTGCGTGACGGCCGCGTTGTGCGCGAAGTCGAAGCGCGTCTTGTCTGCATCGACCAGCGAGCCCTTCTGCTGCACGTGGCCGCCCAGCACTTCGCGCAGGGCCTTGTGCATCAGGTGGGTGACCGAGTGGTTGCGCATGGTCGCGGCGCGGCGCGCGGTGTCGACGGCGGCCTTGACCGTGTCGCCCACCTTCAGCGTGCCTTGCGTTTGCGTGCCGTGATGGCCGAACACGTCGGCCTTGATCTTCTGCGTGTCTTCCACGCCGAACTGCACGCCTTCAGCCACGAGCACGCCCTGGTCGCCCACCTGGCCGCCGCTCTCCGAATAGAACGGCGTGGTGTCGAGCACCACGATGCCGGGCTGGCCTTCTTTCAGCTCTTGCACGGCCGCGCCTTCGAAGTACAGCGCCACGACCTTGGCAGTTTCTTCGAGGTGTTCATAGCCGGTGAAGACGTTGCCCGCGCCGCCGTATTCGACGTTGCGGTCCATCTTGAACTTGCCGGCGGCACGGCCCGCGGCCTTCTGCTTTTCCATGGCGGCGGTGAAGCCGGCTTCGTCGACGCTCACGCCGCGCTCGCGGCACACGTCGGCCGACAAGTCGAGCGGGAAGCCGTAGGTGTCGTGCAGCTTGAACGCGACGTCGCCCGGCAGCGTCTTGGCATCGCCGGCCAGGGCCGCATCGAGAATTTCCATGCCGTTGGCCAACGTTTCGAAGAAGCGTTCTTCCTCGGCCTTCAGTGTTTCGATGATGCGTTTTTCGTCGGCCACGAGCTTGGGGTACGCGTCGCCCATCAGCTTGACGAGGTCGGGCACCAGCTTGTGGAAGAACGGCTTCTTCTGGCCCAGCTTGTAGCCATGGCGAATCGCGCGGCGCACGATGCGGCGCTGCACGTAGCCGCGGCCTTCGTTCGATGGAATGACGCCGTCGGCCACCAGGAACGAGGTGGCGCGAATGTGGTCGGCAATCACGCGCAGCGAGTTGTTCGACAGGTCTTGCGTGCCGGTCTCGCGGCCAGCGGCCTTGATGAGCGCGTCGAAAATATCGATCTCGTAATTGCTGTGCACGTGCTGCAGGATGGCAGCGAGCCGCTCCAGGCCCATGCCGGTGTCGACGCAGGGCGCCGGCAGCTTCTTGACCGAGCCGTCGGGCTGCATGTCGAACTGCATGAACACGTTGTTCCAGATCTCGATGTAGCGGTCGCCGTCTTCATCGGGGCTGCCGGGCGGGCCGCCGGGAATCTCGGGGCCGTGGTCATAGAAGATTTCGGAGCACGGGCCGCAAGGTCCGGTGTCGGCCATCATCCAGAAGTTGTCGGACATGTAGCGGCCGCCCTTGTTGTCGCCGATGCGCACCACGCGCTCCGGCGGCAGACCGATTTCCTTGGTCCAGATGTCGTAGGCCTCGTCGTCCTCGATGTAGACCGTGGCCCAGAGCTTTTCGGCCGGCAGCTTGTACACCTCGGTCAGCAGCTCGAAGGCCCACTTGAGCGACTCGCGCTTGAAGTAGTCGCCGAAGCTCCAGTTGCCCAGCATCTCGAAGAAGGTGTGGTGGCGCGCGGTGTAGCCCACGTTCTCGAGGTCGTTGTGCTTGCCGCCGGCGCGCAGGCAGGCCTGTACCGAGGCAGCGCGCACGTAGTTGCGCTTGTCTTCGCCCAGGAACACGTCCTTGAACTGGACCATGCCCGAGTTCGTGAACATGAGCGTCGGGTCGTTGCCCGGCACCAGCGAACTCGAGGCCACCACCGTGTGGCCCTTGGAGGCGAAGAAATCGAGAAAGGTCTTGCGGATGTCCGCGACCGTGAATGTGGGCTGGCTCATCTTTGGATTTCGTCTTCTGTCGAGGACGGCCTGGCGATGGCGACCCTCTCGTCGAACCCACTGCGTCGAACCGACCTAACTGCTTGATTTGCTTGAACAAACGATTATAGGTTTGGCAACCGGGCCATGCCCTGCCGGGAACGCCGCCAGCGCCTTGCCGGGGCGCCGCCGCTAACATGAGCATTAGCGCGGAGAACCAAACGCGCGCGGCTTCGTCCTATTCATCCCAACGTGAATCAAGGAGCATGCATGGCTGGTCATGAGGCGGCACACTGGAAGATCGAGGATCTGGACTTTTCGCGCATTGCGCTCGAGGAGGTCCGCCGGGACGAAAATCTTTTCTACCTCGTTGCTTCCGCCTCGTTCATCGAAAGCGGCTCGGACCTGTACACCCAGAACCTGGTCGACTTTTTCCGCGGCGACGACGAAGTTACCGCGTGGCTCACCCACCATTGGGAACCCGAGGAACTCCAGCACGGCAGGGCCCTGCGCGCCTACGTGGCTCACGTCTGGCCCGAATTCGACTGGGAAACCGCCTACCGCGGCTTCCTCGAGGAATACGCGAGCTACTGCAAGATCGAGCTTTTAGCCCCGACGCGCGGGCTCGAAATGACCGCGCGCTGCGTGGTCGAAACCGGCACCGCCAGCTACTACCGGGCCATGGCGCGCGGCACCGCCGAACCGGTGCTGCGCGATCTGGCGAACCTCATTGCGGCCGACGAAGTCAGCCACTACAAGCACTTCTACCGCTTTTTCCGCCGCTATCGCCACGAGGAAAGGCTCGGCCGCCTTCGTGTGCTGGGCACCATCGGCCGGCGCACGCTGGAGCTCAAGAGCGAGGACGCCGATTGCGCCATTCGCCACGTGGTGCGCACCCGGTCGCCCGAATGCGCCGGCGACACCGCCTTTGTCCAGAAACTGAGCGCCCGCCTGAACAGCACCGTGCGCACCAACCTGAGCGCTGGCGCCACCCTCAAGATGCTGATGCGTCCGCTGGAACTGCCGGCCGGGGTGCAAACGGTCATCCAGTACCCTATCAGGCAGTTCATGGAACACGTTTTCCTGCGCTGAACGCGGGGCTGCGGAAGGAGCGGACGGCGCCAGTGCGTGACAGCGCGTTACCTTTTCCCACCAAATTCTCCGTTCAGCCCTGAGTTCCGGTACGCAAAACCCGAAAAGTAACATGTATACTTTAGAGGTACTTTCTGGGTTCCGCGAAATGCCTGAATTTGTCTCAAGGAATGCCCGCCTCGAATGGGCGTCGTTATTCGCCGCCGAGTGGACGCGCCTGGCCGGTGGACGCGCGGATCATGAATTCCTGCTCGACCAGGGCTTGACGCTTGTCCGCGTGGTCGGCGACAGGCCACCCGCGGACGTGGCACGCCAGCATTTCGAAAACACCCCCGAACCTGACCAGCTGGTGCGCGACCCCGAGACAAACTTCACTGCGCTGGCGGCCGAGCTCGGCCTCATCAAGGCGGGCGACCGGCTCGACCAGACGCATATAGCTTTCGCTCACGGCATTGCGGAACTGTGCGCGGCGGTTGGCGACGGCTATGGCGATTCGGCCTCCGTCAGTGCGGGCCAGCACATCAGGGCGCTCTACGGTCCGCTTTGAGACCGGCTGAGACCGGCGTAACGGCTTTCTCCGGCGGCAGGCCCGCGTTCGAGCGCATCCCACAAGTACGGTATGCGCAAAAGCTGACTCTGGGCTTTACTCCCCTCAACAAGACAGAGGGAAGAAAGCAATCGCCGCTCCGAATTACATCCACAACGCAACCATCACCTTGCGGCTGCCGTTCGACATGACCCCCAGCGCGGAGATTGCAGCTCTTCGCGCCGCCGGAATTCCGGTCGACGGGTCGGGCAACACCAAATCAGGTTATTTGTTCGTGCGGACCACCGGTCGCGTCGACCAGCGCACCAACATCTTTCGATGGTTTGCTACCGGCATCGGCGAAGTGCCCAGCCTGCCCGTCGGCGAAGCGCCCAGCATGCCCATGCGGGCGAGATCCGAAGGAGTGCCCTCGGTCTTCTGATCAGGTCGGCGCGCCCGAATCCGCCCAGGGCGCCCGGCAATTGCCGCAAACCGCAGCGTTCGGCGCCCGAAGCGCGCCGCATCGGGTGCACCGCTTTCCATGCAAGTCGTTCGCGGCAGCGCGCTCACCGCGGTGGTGCCTTCTGGACGCCCGCGATGCTGTCGTTGCGGGCCGCATCCGTTCGGTGCACAACTTGGCAATCTCGGTAATGCCATCGTCGGTAATCGCCGTCACGATGGCCGTTCGGGCCACGTTGAACTTGCCGGACGGATCTATGGCTGGAGCTATTTCCGCTTCGATCAGGCCGGTGGCCTTGAGAACCGAAACATGCTTGATTTCTTCGGGCCTCACAACCTCCGTGGGTAACTCGACATGCTGAAGCCGCAGCAGGAAGAGCAGATGCATTTCTTGATCCCCTCAACAATGCTTCTTGTTGAACCTGAGGGTGCCGGATTCTTTTGGGGCGATGTGGCGCTGTCTGGATTAGTTGGGCAAAAAAGTCGGATTTGGGCGGGTGGCGCACCATGCCGAGCGATGAACCCACCATCTCCCGCGCGAGCACCCTGTTCACGAGAGGCCTCATGAGCAAAGAAGCGTTTGAACGTTCAGCCGCGCCCGGCGGCATGCATCACCGGCTGGCTGCGATGGCCGGCCACTGGGAAGGCCGCTTCCGGCTCTGGTTCGAGCCCGGCAAGCCGGCCGACGAATCGGTGCAGCGCGGCACCATCCGCCTGGTCGGCCGCGGCCGGTTCCTCCTGCACGAATACGAGGGCCGTTGCAGCGGCGAGCCTTTCGAGGGCGTCGCGCTCTGGGGCTACCACCTCGATGAAGACGCCTTCGAGTGCGCCTGGGGCGAAAGCTTCGGCACCGGCACGTCGATCATGTTCAGCACCGGTCGAGTGGAGGACGGACGCTTCGGCGCGCTGGGCAGCTACGGCACCGGCGCGGGCGGGGAACGCTGGGGCTGGCGTACCGAGGTGTCTCAGCCCCACCCCGAGCACCTGGACATCCGCATGTTCAACATCACGCCGGCCGGGGAGGAAGCGCTTGCGGTCGAGGTGAATTACAGCCGGGTGCTCGCGTCATCGCCGGCGCTGGATTGAACGGCAGCCGGACCATCTTCATTCAAGAGCACCGCGAAGTTCATTGCGTCGAGCAAGAACGGTAGAATCCGCGCCTGCTGCGGGTGTAGTTCAATGGTAGAACGGCAGCTTCCCAAGCTTCATACGAGGGTTCGATTCCCTTCACCCGCTCCAAGCGCTGCGCAAGTAGCTGAAACTCCGCACGAGTAAGCAGCGCTTCGTCGGCCGCATCTACAGCACGCTCGTGCAAAGCAGTGCTGCGCAAAACCTCCACGTCCGTCCTTGACCTCTGTACCGCAGTGGCCCGAGCCCTGCGCAATCAGCCGTCCATTCGAAAGAAGGCAACGCGTCCTGGCGCCGCTTCGAAACGCACGCCTTCGTCATGCAGGAGACAGCCGCCCGCCCCTCACCCGGGCACCATGGAGGCCATTCCCATCGCCCTCATCCGAAAGACGTCTCTCATGGAATTCGCCTACACGCCCAAGGTCCAGGACCTGCGCACGCGCCTGCTTGCCTTCATGGATGCGCACATCTACCCCAACGAGAAGCGCCAGGCCGAAGAGGCGCATCAGTCGTACCTCAACGCGCAGAAGAACGGCGGCTTCTACACCGGCTTGCCGCTGCTGGAAGAACTCAAAGAAAAGGCCCGAGCGGCGGGCCTGTGGAACCTGTTCCTGCCCGAGACGGGGCACGGTGCGGGTCTGACGAACCTGGAGTACGCGCCGCTGTGCGAGATCATGGGTCGCCGCTATTGGAGCGCCGAGGCGTTCAACTGCAGTGCGCCGGACACGGGCAATACCGAGGTGATCGAGCGCTACGGCTCGGCCGAGCAGAAGGCGCGCTGGCTGCAGCCGCTGCTCGACGGGCAGATCCGCTCCGCCTTTGCAATGACCGAACCGGCAGTGGCCTCTTCGGACGCCACCAACATTTCTTGCAGCATCCGGCGCGAGGGCAACGAGTACGCGATCAACGGGCGCAAGTGGTACATCACGGGCGCAATGAACGAGCGCTGCAAGCTGTTCATCCTGATGGGCAAGACCGACCCCGACAATGCCGATCGCCATCGGCAGCAGTCGATGATCATCGTGCCCGCCGACACGCCCGGCATCACGGTGCTGCGCGACATGGCGCTGGTCAATCACTTCGATGCGCCGTTCGGCCACCCGGAGGTGCTGTTCGAGAACGTGCGCGTGCCGGTCGACAACATCCTGCTGGGCGAAGGCCGCGGCTTCGAAATTGCGCAGGGCCGCCTTGGCCCGGGGCGCATTCACCACTGCATGCGCATGATCGGCATGGCCGAGTCGGCGCTGGAGATGATGTGCGAACGCGTGGTGTCGCGCGTGGCCTTCGGCAAGCCGCTGTCCGAACAGGGCGTGTGGCGCGAACGCATTGCCAAGAGCCGCATGCTGATCGACCAGACGCGCTGGATGGTGCTGCACGCGGCCTGGCGCATGGACACGGTGGGCAACAAGGTGGCGGCGCAGGAGATCGCGATGATCAAGGTGATTGCGCCCAACAACTGCATCCAGGTGATCGACGACGCCATGCAGGCCTTCGGTGCCATGGGCTTGAGCCAGGACACTCTGCTGGTGAACTTCTGGGCCTACGCCCGCCACCTGCGCATGGCCGATGGCCCGGATGAAGTGCACCGCAACGCCATCGCCAAGCACGAGCTCGCGCGCTACGTGCGTTGACAACGCAGAGAGGCCCCGGGAGGAACCTTTTTTCTCCTCCCCGCCGCACCTACGCGGCAAGGTCGAAGCAACACCCCGCGTAGTAAGGCTTGTCGCCGCCCTCGACGAACGGCACTTCGATCAGCTTGCCTTCGTTGCGCCAGGCATCGCGCCGCTTGTATCCGCATTTCCTCAGTTCGGCCCACAGTTCCTCGTCGTGCTGAATGCGGTAAGGGCACACGGCAAACCCGATGCTGTTGAGCGTATAGATCGTTCGTTCGGGGTGAACCGCCGTCGTGTTCAGCACGATGCGTTTCGGCTTGACGGCGAGTGACCCGACGATCTCCGAAATCCGGATCGGCAAATACTGCAGGCTGCCCGAGGCATACAGCACGTCGCAGCCGCTGGCGTCTTCATAGTTGGTGGTGAAGGCGAGTTGCGCCGTCACCTCGCGCTGCACGGCCAGTTCACGCCCCGTTTGCACCACGCCCGGAACGTCGCAAACGGTCCAGCGCAGGTTTTCGGGATAGGGCATCACGCGGCGGAAGGCGTAGTACTTGATGCCCACATGCCCGCCCAGATCGAACACGCGGGACATGCCCGCGTCGATCGATCTCGAGAGCCAGAAAAGACCTGGGTAGTCATAGAAATAAATCTGGTGACTGTAGATTTCCCAAGCCGCCTCGGCGTTGTCGTAGCCGACCGCCTTCGAAGCGGGCGCCCCGGCCTCTGCGGCGGCAAAACTCTCGAAGGACCCCATGAAGAGGTTCTCGTCCTGATTGTCCAGAAACTTGCGCTCATAGGCGCTGGGCGTCAGGGATGAAAGCATGGGTGTCTCCTCTTTATTGTCGGGACAGGCTCATTCCGCCGCTGGCGCTGCCGGCGCGTCGCCGCGGCGCTTGGCCACGCACATCAATGACAACGCGCTGGTAGCTGCATAGGGCCGACGGCCGGACAGCACATTGCCCAGGCGGTATTTCCATTGCGCCGGCCCCACGACGCCGCTGAGCGCTTCGGCGCCGATCTGATGGTTGTGAGGATAAACGCGAACATCGAAACCCAGGGGCTCCAATGTCGACTGGAAGAACTCCTTCGTGACCCCATCGCCCGGCCGGTGATGAACCTCGGTTTTCAAGCCCCACGATTGTTGGCTGCCGGTCTTGTGAAAGCCATGGCGGATTGCCCGGTACACCCACAGCCGCGCATCCCACATGAGCTTGGCAATGCCCTTGTAGTCCCAGGCGGAGAGCTGCGGATCGTGATCGGTCACCAACACGCCGTGCGGCTTGACCAGGCGGGCGCCTTCGCGCAGCACCTTAGCCATGTCGTCGCAGTGGTGCAGCGACGCATTGATGGCAACGATGTCCGCCACGTGCGAGCGAAAAGGCGTATAGGCCGCGTCGGCCAACACTGCTGTATAGCCCAGCTTTGCCGCCAGCTCCAGCGAGCCGGGGGCGACATCCACGCCGACCAGCAGCCGCGGCTTTCCGCCCAGGGTGGCAAAGATGTTGCCCGGTCCGCAGCCAAGATCGATGACGACCTTGTTGGTCCAGTCGCCGGCAGCCGCGAGCCACCGGCTCCTGAAATATGCGTCGCGATGGCAAAAGTCCAGGTATTCCTGAGCCCACTGCGCGTTTCCAAAATAGGTGGCGTTCGCGGTAATGGCATCGGTTTTACTCCGAAGCCCTGACTCAAAGTAAGCACCGGAAGCCTTCAGCGTCACATTTGGCAATAAGATGTCCCGGAACATTTGGAATCCTTCAAAGTTGCGACAACGTTGAGACAAGTTATTGCGCAAGAATTACATGACTTTCGATTTCCGGGCGAAAATTTTTAACGCGGTTACAAGCTGGGCTAATTAATAACACGGCCCTCTTACCCAGCCAGACCCGTACATCCATAGTTCTCGCCTCAGGCACGTCGTGTTTCAGCCACTGAGGGTTGAGCTTCTCGAGCCATACCCAGCGACCGATACGACTTGTAAAGACAAGCCTCCCTGGCGCAATGCCAGGGCACCCGATTCCTCCTGCCACAGAGGGCCGGCGCGCCATACAGGCGCTTTGTCATGGTTGCGCCCGAGGGGAACGGGGCGATTGTCTCCCCCGAAAGGGGGCACACCGCTCATGCGCCAATGCTTCTGAATTTTTACATTGGTTCCCTCATGGACATGCCACGAGACGCTGCTTTCGCGCAGACCGGAGAACTGAGCCCGACTTCGAGTGCTGGTTACCCACTCGAATCGAGCCATTAGCTACCCTGTCTACGCGATATCAGGTAGTACATCTATGTAACATTTGATTCTAGATTGTAACTTGACCAACATTTGCACCCACCGTCTCCGTCAAAGCCCCTAGGATCAACAGCGAAATATGACCAAACGTACTACCTCCTTTCCCTTTCACCCGATGTCCTGTTTCCGTATTAAATCCATCCGCCAATATTACTCATTTGAGTTTTTTCATGAAATTTCAATCCGTCTTTTCGGCGCAATTCGAAGTCCCCCAACTAGCCTTGGGCGACTTGTTCGTTTCGCTGTCCAATTCGAAAACAGCAGAACGAATTGTCATCTCAATGGTGATTGGACCGAAAAATATGCGGCTTTGGAGGCAATGGGCCGGAGCCGCCGGGCAATTGCCGGACACCCCCTTTGCAGCAGCCTGGCTTCTGTTGCAGGCACGCTGGCTCGGCACGCAACAGCCGGTTCTGCACGAAGCGGTGATGAGCGCATCGGAAGCAGTCGCCAGGCAAGCCACGCTTGCCACAGCATTCGATTCCGAGCAGCCGGCAAGCGCCTGGCTCTCCGCGCTGGACCAGCAACGCCGGCGTGTAACCGAAACAGCCAGAACCACCGAAGCAACCGCACCTGAGTCATCGCCGGGCTTTCTCTGGCTGCGCGGCGACGCCGACACTCCCCCCACCCAAACCCAAGCCGAGGCTCCCCTCCATCTTTGGCTGAGCACCGCATCCGACTCGCCGTGCCTTCACGCCGACGCCGCAGCCGGCCTTCTGGATCCCGCATCGATCGAGCAATTGCTCGTGGCCATCGCCGACACCGCCGCTGACCTGCTCGACCGCGCCGACGCTCCACTCGGCGACATCCGCACCCTGCCCGCCGCCGACTGCGAGCACCAGCTCGCCATTTGGAACGAGGCCATTGCGCCGCTGGACCGCACCCTCACCGTGCCGGGAGTGTTCAGCCGCCAAGCCGCGACCGCTCCCGATGCCGTAGCCCTTGCCGAGGGCGACGCCCGGATGAGCTACGGCGAACTCGAGCGCCGTTCCGACCGGCTAGCCCAACGGCTCCAGCACCTGGGCGTGCAGGCGGGCGACAGCGTCGGGTTGCTGCTCGACCGGTCGATGGCGGCCGTGGTCGCGCAGCTCGGCATCCTGAAGGCGGGCGCGGCGTATGTGCCGGTTCCGACGGACTTCCCGCCCGAGCGCATCGCCTACATGCTCGACGAGGCGAACGCGCAGCAGGTAATCGCCACGCCCGCGCACCGCGATCTCGTGCCTGTGCCCAAGGCCCTGCTGCTGCTCGATGAATCCGGGGAGTTCGAAAGCGCCGAAGACAACGCACCCGCTTCCTGGAGCGCCCCGGCCATCGACGGCGAATCGGTGGCGTATGTGATGTACACCTCGGGCTCGACGGGCACGCCCAAGGGCATCGAGATCTGCCACCGCGCAATCCTCCGCCTGGTCGTCGATGCCGGCTATGTCGAGCTGGCTGCGGGCCGCGCCATGCTGCATGCCGCGCCGCTCGCCTTCGATGCCGCGACGCTCGAGATCTGGGGTCCGCTGCTCAACGGGGGCTGCTGCGTCATTCACGACGAGCGCGTGCCCACGGGCGCCGGCCTGGCCCGCACCATTGCACGCCACGACGTGCACACCGCCTGGCTCACGGCCGCGCTGTTCAACGCGGTGATCGACGACGACCCGGCGCATCTCTCGGGTCTGCGGCACCTCTTGACCGGCGGCGAAGCCCTGTCGGTGCCGCATGTGCGGCGCGCACTGGCGGCGCTTCCGCAACTGGTGCTGAGCAACGGCTACGGGCCGACCGAATGCACGACCTTCGCGGCGACCTACCGCATTCCCGCCGCATTGCCTGCCGACCTGCGCTCCGTGCCGCTCGGCCGCCCGATCAATAACACCGTGCTGCGCGTGCTGAGCCCCACGATGGACCTGCTGCCGACGGGCCTCGTGGGCGAGCTTTGCATCGGCGGCCACGGTCTGGCACGGGGCTATCTGCGGCAACCCGCGTTGACGGAAGAACGCTTCGTGCCCGATCCGTTCGGCGCGCCGGGCGAGCGCCTCTACCGCACAGGTGACCTCGCGCGCTGGCTGCCCGACGGCACCCTCGAATTCATCGGCCGCCGCGACGGGCAAGTCAAGATCCACGGCCATCGCATCGAGACCGGAGAGGTCGAGGCGGCCATCCTCGCCCATCCTGCCGTCAAGAGCTGCGCCGTCGTCGCGCGGCCCGATGCCGATGGGCAGTTGAGCCTGGTCGCCTACCTTGTCGCGCGTTCGCAGAAGCTTTCTTGGGAGGCGCTGCGTGCGCACCTTGCGGCACGCCTGCCCGCGGCGCTGCTGCCCTCTGCGCAAGTCTGGCTCGAGCAGCTCCCGGTCACGGCCAACGGCAAGCTCGACCGCAAGGCCCTCCCCGAACCCGCGGGCGAGCGCCCCGAACTCGCGCAGCCGTTCGAAGAAGCGCGCAACGCCGCCGAGCAACGTGTGTGCGAAGCCTTTGCACGCGCACTGCGCATCGGGAAGGTCGGGCGGAACGACAACTTCTTCGACCTCGGCGGCGATTCGATGCGTGTGCTGCAGGTGCTGGCGGAATTGCAGCGCGAAAGCACGCGGTCGCTTTCGACCAACCTCTTCTTCCGGCATCCGACGCCGAGCGCCATGGCGGCCCACCTGGAACCGGCCGGTGATGCAACGCCTGCGGCCGCCGCCCGGTCACGCGCAAACCAGGCACCGGCAAACACAGCCGACATGTCGGATGCCGTCGCGCTGATTGCCACCGCGGGCCGCTTTCCAGGCGCTGCGGATGTCGAGCAATTCTGGGACAACCTCGTCGCCGGCCGCGACACCATCAGCTTCTTCGATGACGAAACGCTCGATGCGGGGGTGGCCGAAGCCTTGCGCACGGACCCGGCCTATGTGCGGGCCCGCGGCGTGATCGAAGGCATCGAGAACTTCGACGCCGCCTTCTTCGGCATCGGCCCGAAGGAAGCCGCGTTGATGGACCCGCAGCAGCGCGTGTTCCTCGAGATCTGCTGGGAGTGCCTCGAGCGCGCGGGCTATGTGCCCGACGCCGCGCCGGGCCCCGTGGGCGTGTATGCCGGCATGTACAACGCCAGCTACTTCCAGCGCCACGTCAGCACGCGGCCCGACCTCATCGAGGCGGTGGGCGAGTTCCAGGTGATGCTGGCCAACGAGAAGGACTACATCACCACGCGGGTCGCCAACCGGCTCAACCTCACGGGCCCCGCGGTAAGCGTGCACACTGCCTGCTCGACCTCGCTGGTGGCCGTGGCCCATGCCTTCCATGCGCTGCGCACCGGCCAGTGCTACATGGCGCTGGCGGGCGGCGCGTCCGTCACCTGCCCGACGCGCAGCGGCTACCTCTACCAGGAAGGCTCGATGCTTTCGCCCGACGGCCGCACGCGCAGCTTCGATGCGCAGGCCCAGGGCACGGTGTTCAGCGACGGCGCCTCGGTCGTGCTGCTGAAGCGCCTGGCCGACGCGCAGGCTGACGGCGACACCATCTACGCGGTGCTGCGCAGCGCCTGCGTGAACAACGACGGCGGCGCCAAGGCGAGCTTCACCGCGCCCAGCGTGGACGGACAGGCCGCCGTGATCCGCGCCGCGCTGGCGGCTGCCAACGTCGACGCGCGCAGCATCTCGTACGTCGAGGCGCACGGCACGGCCACGCCGATGGGCGACCCGATCGAAGTCGAGGCGCTGGCCTGCGCCTACGGTGAACACACCGATGCGCTGGGCTACTGCACGCTCGGCTCGCTCAAGAGCAACGTGGGCCACATGGTGACGGCCGCGGGTGCCGCGGGGCTCATCAAGACAGCGCTTGCGCTGCACCACGAAGTGATTCCGCCGACGGCGCACTTCACCGCGCCGAACCCGACGATCGACTTTGCGCGCACGCCCTTCTACGTCACCCCAAGCCTGCAGCCGTGGCCGCGCACCGGCGAGCCGCGGCGCGCCGGCGTCAGCTCTTTCGGTGTCGGCGGGACCAACGCGCACGTCATCGTCGAAGAGGCACCCCCGCGTCCCGCCTCGACCAGCGCGGTGGGTCCGCACGTGCTGCCGCTGTCGGCCCGCTCGGAGGCCGCGCTGGCGGTGGCCGCGGAGCAGCTCGCCGCGCACCTCGATGCAACGCCGCAGGTGCCGCTGGCCGATGTGGCCTACACGCTCGGCGTCGGCCGCAAGGCACACGCTTTCCGCCGCGCCGTGGTGGCCGGCAATGCAGCCGAAGCCATCGCCGCGCTGCGCGGCAACGACAGCGCGTGGCGCGTCAGCGGCCACGTCGATGCACGCGCGCCGCAACTGGTGCTGATGTTCCCCGGCCAGGGCGCGCAGTACGCCGGCATGGGCAAGAACCTGCACGCGAACGACCCCGTCTTCGCGGCCGCGTTCGACGCCTGCCTGAAAGCCTTCGGCAGCGCGCTCGAATTCGACCTGCGCGAGCGGATGTTCGGAGACGACGCCGATGCGCTGGCACCCACGGCCGTCACTCAGCCCGCCATTTTTGCGCTGGAATATGCGCTCGCACGCAGGCTCCTCTCGCTCGGTGCGCGGCCGCACGCGCTCATCGGCCACAGCGTCGGCGAGTTCGTGGCCGCGGTGCTGGCCGGTGTGATGCGCCTCGAAGACGCCGCCCGCCTCGTTGCCCGCCGCGGAGCGCTCATGCAGGCCCAGCCCGCGGGCGCGATGCTCTCGGTGCGCCTTGGCGCCGCCGAACTCGAGCCCAGGCTCGGTCCGTCCCTGTCGCTTGCCGCGGACAACGGCCCCACGGCTTGCGTGGCCGCCGGTCCCTTCGATGCCATCGCGGCCCTGCAAGCCTCGCTGCAGGAAGAAGACATTCCAAGCCGCCCGCTGCAGACCTCGCATGCGTTTCACTCCGCAATGATGGACGGCGCCGTCGCGCCTTTCGAAGCGCTGGTCGGCGAAGTGGCCTTGCACCCGCCGACGATTCCGATTTTTTCGACGCTCACGGGCCGGCTGCTTGAAGACGCGGAGGCCACGAGCTCGGCCTACTGGGCCCAGCACCTGCGCGGCACCGTGCACTTCTCGCCGGCCGTGCGCAATGCCATGGCGGAGACCGCGCGGCCGCTCTTCGTGGAAGTCGGCCCCCGCAACGCGCTCGCAACGCTGGTGCGCCAGCACGGCGCCGGCGAAGTGATGTCGCTGCTGCATGGCGAGCCGGCCGACGAGGCCCGCACCCTGCGGCTGGCGCTGGCCCGTCTGTGGACTTGCGGTGCCGACATCGAGTTGTCGCGCCTCGCCGTGCGCACCGGCGCACAGCGGGTTCGCCTGCCCACCTATCCGTTCGAGCGCAAGCGTTTCTGGGTCGACATCGCGGCCCCTGCGGCAAAGCCGGCGATTTCGCCGGAGGCCGCGCCGCCCACGCCCGCCCTTTTCGTTCCACCCCCCGTTTTGGAGACGACCGTGACAGTTGCTGCAGCGCCCCCGCCACTTGCTTCTTCCGCCTTGACTTCTTCCGCCCCGTCGCTGGACGCGCGGTTGCGGACCTTGTTCGAAGACATCTCCGGCATCGACATGGCCCAGGCGGAGGGGCACGCTGCCTTCGGCGAACTCGGCCTGGATTCGCTCACGCTGACCCAGGTTGCCACGCAGATCAAGAAGCGCTTCAAGGTGAACCTGAGCTTTCGCCAGCTCATGGAGAGCTACCGCAGCTTCGACGCCCTCTCCGCATTCCTGCGCGAGAGCCTGCCGCCGGAGCCGGTGGCCGAACCCGCAGCCGCGGCATCCGCGCCGGCTCCAACCGCCGTCGCCGCACCTGCGCAAACGGCCAGCGTCGTCCCGGCGCCTCTGCATTGGTCGCCGGTGTACACGCCGCTTCAGGGCAGCGGAATTGGCGCCACGCCGCTTGTACAACTGGTTACGCAGCAAATGGAATTGATGCGCCACCAGCTCGCGCTGCTGTCGGGCGCGGGGGTGGACGTGCCCTTCAGCGCGATGGCGCAAACGATGCAACCGGCGACGCAGCAAGCCATGCAGGCAACGGCCGCGCTGCCCGCCGCCGACGAACCCGCTGCATCCAAAGAGCCGCTGCGCTACGACGTGACGAAGGCGTTCGGCGCCATCGCGCGGATCCACACGCAGCGCACCACCGAGCCGACCGGCCGGCAAAAGGCGCGGCTGGCGGCCTTCATGCGGCGCTATGTGGAGCGCACGCAAAAGAGCAAGCAGTTCACCGAAGCCAACCGCCCCCACATGGCCGACCCGCGCGTGGTCAACGGCTTCCGGCCGCTCACCAAGGAGATCACCTACCAGATCGTCATCGAGCGCTCGAAGGGGTCGAAGCTCTGGGATATCGACGGCAACGAATACGTCGATGCGCTCAACGGCTTCGGCATGAACATGTTCGGCTGGCAGCCCGACTTCGTGCAGGAAGCGGTACGCCGGCAGCTCGACGAAGGCTATGAAATCGGCCCGCAGCATCCGCTGGCCGCCGACGTCACGGCGCTCATCTGCGAGCTCACGGGCAGCGACCGCGCGGCGCTTTGCAACACCGGCTCCGAAGCGGTCATGGCCGCGCTGCGCATCGCGCGCACGGTCACGGGGCGCAGCACCGTGGTGGTGTTCACGGGCTCCTACCACGGCACCTTCGACGAAGTGCTGGTTCGCGCCGGCAAGGGCGGCAAGGGCCTCTCGGCCGCGCCGGGGGTGATGAGCGGCATGTTCGGCGACATCCGCGTGCTGGATTACGGCACGCCCGAGGCGCTGGCCTTCATTCGCGAGAACGCCGAAGACCTTGCTGCCGTGCTGGCCGAGCCGGTGCAAAGCCGCCGACCCGACTTCCAGCCGCGCGAGTTCCTGGAAGAAGTGCGGGCCATCACCGCGCAAAGCGGCAGCTGCCTGATCTTCGACGAAGTCATCACGGGCTTTCGCGTCGGGCTGGGCGGCGCCCAGGAACTCTTCGGTGTGCGGGCCGACCTTGCCACCTATGGCAAGGTGATCGGCGGCGGCTTCCCGGTGGGCGTGATTGCCGGCAAGCGCGAGTTCATGGACGCGCTCGACGGCGGCGCCTGGCAGTACGGCGACGACTCCATTCCCGGCGTGGGCGTGACGTACTTTGCCGGCACCTTCGTGCGGCACCCGCTCGCGCTGGCCGCGGCCAAGGCATCGCTCACCTATCTGAAAGAAGCTGGCCCCGTGCTGCAGATCGGCCTCAGCACCAGCACCGGCACCATGGCCGAGGAGCTCACGGCCTGGTGCGCCGAGGTGGGCGCGCCCATCGCGATCAGGCACTTCGCTTCGCTCTGGCGCGTGAGCTGGCTCGAAGACCATCCGCTGCAAGACCTTCTGTTCGCAATGATGCGCAGCCGCGGCGTGCACATCCTCGACAACTTCCCGTGCTTCCTGACCAGCGCGCACAGCGAGGAAGACATCGCGACCATCCAGCGCGCATTCAAGGAGTCCGTGGCCGAAATGCAGGAATCCGGATTCCTGCCGCGCCGCGCAACGGTCATCACCGGCTTCGACTACCGCAAGGACCAGGAAGAAGACGGCTCGGTCCTCGCCCGCGACATCGACGGCCAGCCCTTCTGGTACGTGCCGGACACCTCCTCTCCCAGCCATCTCATCAATGGAAAGGCCACAGCATGAACGCCGTTCTTCGCCCCCCCGCCGCCGCGGGCCTTATCGAATGCGTCATCCCGACGACGGAATCGCAGCGCGAGGTCTGGCTCGGCGCGACGATGAGCACCCAAGCCTCGCTGGCCTACAACGAATCGGTGCTGCTTCGCATGCGCGGTCCACTCGATCCGGATGCCATGGCGCGTGCCGTGGCCCGGCTCGTCGATCGCCACCAGTCGCTGCGCGCCACGATTTCGCCGGACGGCACCTGCATGCTGGTCGGCCACTCCGGCGACGATCCGATGGCACAGAAAGACCTGAGCGGCCTTTCGCCGGAAGCCCGTGCACAAGCGCTGAAGGCCGCGCACGACGCCGCCGTGTGCACGCCTTTTTCGCTGGAGCAAGGCCCGCTGTTCCGCGCCGTGCTGTACCGGCTCGGCGATGCCGAGCATGAACTCGTCATGTCGGCGCACCACGTGGTGTGCGACGGCTGGTCCTGGGTGGTCATCACCGAACAGCTCGGCCATCTCTATGCCGAGCAGACCGGCAACGGGCTGCGGCTCAAGGCGGCACCGGCTTATGCAAGCTTTGCCGCGGAAGAAGCCGCCGAAGCCGCACACCCCGATATGCAGGTGCATGTCGACTACTGGCTCGAGCGCTTCCCTGGCGGGATCCCACCCGTGCTCGAGCTTCCGGTCGACCACCTGCGCCCCGCCACGCGCACCTTCAGCTCGCAGCGCACCGAACGGCTGCTCGACCGCCGCCTTGTGACCACCCTGCGCTCGATGAGCGCGAAAACCGGCGCCAGCCTGTTCGCAGGCCTGCTCAGCGGCCTCGTCGCGACACTGCACCGCCTCACCGCGCAGGACGACATCGTGGTCGGCATTCCGGCGTCGGGCCAGATCGCGCGCGACATGCCCGACCTGGTGGGCCACTGCGTCAACCTGCTGCCGCTGCGCCTTTCCGCGCACAGCCAGATGCGCTTCGATGCATTGATGGGCGAGTGCAGCACCGCCGTGCTCGACGCCTTCGACCACCAGGCGCTCACCTACGGCGCGCTGCTGGGCAAGCTTTCGCTCCAGCGCGACCCGAGCCGGCTGCCGCTGGTGAGCGTGGTGTTCAACGTCGACCCCGACGTGGCCAGCAGCACGCAGGCGTTCACGGGCCTCGACGTCACGCAGGACACGATTCCCCGCCAGTACGAGAACTTCGAGCTCTTCCTGAACCTGCGCCCGCTCGACGGCGGGCTGCAGATCGAGGCGCAATACAACACCGACCTGTTCGACGAAGCCAGCGTGCAGCGTTGGCTGGACATGTTCGAGTGCGTGCTTCGCTCGGCCGCGCGCAATCCGAGCGAGGCCATCGGCCGGCTCGAGGTGCTCTCGCCGGAAGGCGCGAAAGAGCTGATTGCGCTGCAGCCGCCGCCCACCGCGCTGGAAGGCGCGCCGCATGCGCTCGCACGCTTCCTGGCCCGCGTGCCCCTGCAGCCTGACCGCCCTGCCGTGCGCGACGGCGCGCGAATCTTCACCTATGCCGAACTCGACGCGCAGTCCAACCGGCTCGCGCGTGCATTGCGCGAACGCGGCGTGTGCCGCGGCCAGCATGTGGGCCTGTGCCTGGAGCGCAGCCTCGAGATGGTCCTTGCGATGGTCGCCGTGCTGAAGGCGGGCGCCGCCTACGTGCCGCTCGACCCCGGGTTTCCGCAGGCGCGGCTCGACCACTACGCCAAGGATGCCGGCCTCAGCCTGCTGCTGACCTCGTCCGATATTGGCGCGGCGCCGCGCAGCTGGCGTGAGGGCGCGGGCGAACAGGTGTTCGAGATCGACCGCGACAGCGCCTGGCAACAGGCCTCCGGCGATCCCCTGCCCGCGAGCGAAGACGACGCCGGCCCGGACGACCCTGCCTATGTGATCTACACCTCCGGCTCCACCGGCCTGCCCAAGGGTGTGTCCGCGCGGCACGCATCGGTGGCCAACCTGCTGCAGTGGATGCAGAGGAAGTCCGGCATGAACGCCAGCGACCGCATTGCCGCGGTGACCACGCTGTCGTTCGACATGGCGGTGCCGGACCTGCTGTTGCCGCTGGCAGTGGGCGCCGAGATCGTGATGGTGCAGCGCGAGCTGGCCATGGACGGCGTGCGCCTGAGCACGCTGCTCCAGGAAGAGCAGATCAATTTCCTGCAGGCCACGCCCGGCATGTGGCAGCTGCTGCTCGACGCCCAATGGCCGGGCGCACCCGGCTTTCGCGGCTGGATCGGCGGCGAGCCGCTGCGGCCCAGCTTCGCGCTTGCGCTGTGCGAGCGTCTTTCAGAACTCTGGAACGGCTATGGGCCGACCGAAACCACCGTGTACTCCACGGCCTGGCTGGTCGACCCCGAAACCGTTGCATCGCGCGGCGTGTCGATCGGCCACCCCGTCGACAACACCGAGATCTGGATTCTCGACGCCGACCTGCAGCCCTGCCCCATCGGCGTGCCGGGTGAAATCTGCATTGCGGGCGACGGTCTTTCGCAGGGCTACATCGACCGCCCCGAGCTCACCGCCGAGCGCTTCGTTACCGCCCGCCTCTTCGGCACGGCAAAGCGGCTGTACCGCACCGGCGACCGCGGCCGCTGGCGCAACGACGGGCTGATCCAGCATCTCGGCCGGCTCGACTTCCAGCTCAAGGTGCGGGGCTACCGCATCGAGCCGGGCGAAATCGAGGCGCGCTGCCGCGAGGCGGCCGGCGTGTCGCGCTGCGTGGTCGTGGCACGCGAAGACAGCCCCGGCGACGTTCGCCTGGTGGCCTACCTTGCGCTGACGCCCGGCGTCGATTTCAATCACGACGCGCTCATGGCGCACCTGCGCGAACACTTGCCGGCCTTCATGCTGCCGCAGCACGTGGTCGCGCTGAAGGCCCTGCCCACATTGCCGAACGGCAAGGTCGACCGGGTCTCGCTGCCGGCGCCGCAAGCGGTTTCGCGCGACGAGGCACGGCGCGGCGCCGCACCGCGCACCGAATGCGAACGCAAGGTGCTGGCCACCATGGAGAAGGTGCTGAGCCTGCCCGGCCTCGACATGCGGGACGACTTCTTCACGATGGGCGGCCACTCGCTCCTGGCCTCGCGCCTCACCACGCTGCTGAGCCGCGAGTTCAAGATCACGCTGCCGCTGCGGTCGCTGTTCGAGGCGCCCACGGCCGAACGCCTGGCTGCCGTGGTCGAGGGCCTGCAGAGCGCGGGCTCCGGCGTGCAGGCCCCGCTGCCTTGCCGCTTCAATCGCAAGACGGCTCCGCTGACGCCGTCGCAGGAACGCATCCGCTTCATGGAGGACCTGCACCCCGGCCGCTCGGTCTACAACGCGCCCGCCGCCCAGCGGCTGACCGGCAATTTCGATGCCGCGCGCTTCGAGGCTGCGTTCAGGGAAATCATTCGCCGCCAACCCGCCCTGCGCACCCGCATGGCGACCGACCCGCACACCGGCCAGCCGGTTCAGGCAATGTCGGAGGCGGTGGACTTCGAGCTGCCCTTCATCGACCTGCGCAACCTGCCGGCCGACCAGCGCGAAGCCGAACTGGCCGAGCGCATGCAGGAGCTTGCCGACCGGCCCATCGACATCCACCGCGCGCCGATGATGCATGCGGCGGTGTTCCAGCTCGATGCGCATGAGCATGTCTTCGTGTTCGTGCCGCATCACCTGATCTGGGACGGCTGGTCTTTCGACCTGCTCCAGCGCGAACTCTCCGCCCTCTACGACGCGGCCGAGCGCGGGCGCCCGCACGCCCTGCCCCCGCTTTCCACCACCCACGGCGACTATGCCGAATGGCAGGCGAACTGGATGAAGGAGCCCGGCTTCCAGGAGCAGCTGGACTTCTGGCTCAAGCGCTTCGCCGACGCGCCGATGCCGCGCCAGCCCAACACCGACATGCCGCGGCGTTCGGGCAAGAGCGGCCAGGGCGGTGCGCAGTGGGTCCGGGTCGATCTCTCGACCACGCAGCAGCTGCGCAAGGTTGCGCGCGACATGGATGTGACGCTCAGCATGCTGACCTTCGGCCTCTATGCGCTCACCATGAGCCGGGTCATCGGATCGGAGACCATCGTCATCGCCAACCCGGTGCGGGGCCGCCAGCAGCCCGAGACCGAAGACGTGATGGGCTTCTTCAACAACGTGCTGCCGGTGACGCTGCAGGTCGGCCCCGAGCAGTCGCTCACCGAGTTCATGCGCTACGTGAAGCGCGAGCTGCTGTCGCTCATGAACTACCAGCAGGTGCCGTTCGAGCGACTGATGGCCGAGCCCGCCCTGGGCGCCCGCATCCGGGCGGTCGGCCCGTACCAGTCGATGTTCTCGTTCCAGGACGCCCGCGACCGCGCACGCCGGCTCGGCAGCCTGCAGACCCGCCAGCTGCACCTGATGCAGCACGGCGCCACCGACGACATCGGCATGTGGCTGATGGACAAGCCGCACGGGCTGGAGGGCGCGCTGATCTACAACGCGGACATCTACCTGCGCGAAACCGGGGCGCAGCTGCGCGACCGCTATCTCGAGCTGCTGCAAAGGGCCGCCGACCATCCCGAAGCCACGCTGGCCGAACTTTCCAGCGAAGAAGGCTCCACCAGCGCCGTCTACCTGCGCAAGCTCGCCGCGGTAGATCCGCACAAGGCTTCGGCACCGGTGAACGGCGCTGCCGCGGCACCGAAGGCGGACGACACCCTCCTGAATCCGGAACATGCGCGGCTCGCGCAGATTTGGGCTTCGGTGATCGGCATCGACGTCAACGACATCCGCCCGACCGACAACTTCTTCGACCTCGGCGGCGATTCGCTGCTCGTGCTGCGGGCGCTCCAGCAGGCCGAGCAGACGCTGGGCTACCGCGTGCATTCGCGCCGCTACCTGTTCGAGAACCTCGGGCAGATCGCGTCGTCCGCCCACGAAGCGCCAGACAGCGCCGACCTCTCGGAACTTGCCCCGCTGCCCCTGGGCAACCTCAAGGGCACGGCGCGCGGCGAAGGCCTTCTGAGCCGCACCTTCGGCGGCTGGCTGCGCAAGGAGTGAGCCATCATGGGACACGCGGCTTTTGCCCTTTCTTCAGTCGACGCGCCGGTCTGCCGGTATCTCGACCTGGATGACTGCGCCGGTCCCGGCGCCGCGCTGATCCTCTCCAGGGAGGAGCAGGCACGCGCCGGACAGTTCCGGTTCCCCCTCGACCGGACGCGCTTCGTGGCTGCGCATGCCGCTCTGCGGTACGCACTGGCCGAGCAGACCGGCGGGCGCGCCGATGCGCTGCGCTTTACCCACAGCGCATTCGGCAAGCCTTCGCTGCTGGGCTGGCCGCGCGTTCATTTTTCGCTGAGCCACAGCCAGGGGCTGGGCCTGATCGCCATCGGCGGGCGCGGTCCGCTGGGCGTGGATGTGGAGCAACTGCGCCCGGTGCCCGATGCACTGGCGCTCGCCGCAACGCATTTCACGCGCCTGGAGAACGAAGCGCTGGCCGCCCTGCCCGCCAACGAGCGCGACCGCGCCTTCCTTACCTGCTGGACGCGCAAGGAAGCCTGCCTCAAGGCCATCGGCCTCGGGCTGATCGTGCCTCCGGAGCGCTTCGAGGTGGGGGTGGAGGCGGACTGCCGCAGCGTCGAGGTGCCGGTCGCCGGCCGCATTCTGTGGCTGGTGCTGCAACCCGCGCCTTCCCGCATGGACAGCGTGGGATCGATCGCGGAATGGCGCCAGACGCACAACCGCGCCAGCGTGCCGAGCGGGGCAACGGAGAGCTTTGCATGACCCCCTATCCATTCTTGTTCGGCCCCGCTTCACGGCAGATCTTCGGCCTGTTCCACGCGGCCGAAGAAGCGCAGCCCGGAAACACCGCGGTGCTCGTCTGCCCGCCTTTCGGGCAGGAAGGCATGCGCACCCACCGCTTCTTCAAGGTGCTGGCCGAGCGCCTCGCGCGCACGGGCATCGCCACCTTGCGCTTCGACTTCTACGGCACGGGCGACTCGCCGGGCGACGAGGAAGACGGCGAGCTCGACGGCTGGCGGCGCGACCTGTGCTCGGCGCATGAAGAACTGCGCCGGCGGGCACCGGCAAGCCGCATCGTCTGGGTCGGTGCGCGGCTCGGCGCCACCCTGGCTGTGCTGGCGGCGCGCAACGGGCGCTGCGACCCGGCGCGGCTGGTGCTGTGGGAGCCGGTCATCGACGGCCGGCGCTATGCGCGCCTGCTGCGCGAACAGCATGTGGCCGCCATCGACACGACCTTCTGCATTCCCGACCTGGCGTGGCGCCGCAGCCTCTTGCGAGAGCCCGATGCAATGCCCGAGGAGGCGCTGGGCACGTCGCTCTCGCCCACGCTGCGCGCGCAGCTCGCCGCGCTCATGCCCGAATCGCTCCCGCTCACAGCCCTGCACGACACGCTGGTGCTGACAGGGTCCGACGACGAGCAGACCGCGCAATGGGCGGCCGAGCAGCAGTCGCGCTACATGCCGGTGCGGCTCGCCTACTTCGAGCACCGACTCGACTGGACGTCCGATCCCTATCCCAACAGCGCCATGGTCCCGGCCGACGCGCTCAACCGCCTGCAGGGGGCTCTCCATGAATGACATGACACACAACCCGGTCCGGTTCGGCTCCGGCAACTCGCTGGTCGGCACGGTCACCAGCCCCTCGCTCCAGATGCCCGCCACCGTTGCCTGCCTGATGTTCAACATGGGCGCCAACCATCGCATCGGGCCGCGCCGCATCAACGTCAAGCTGGCGCATGTGCTGGCCGCCCGCGGCGTGTGCAGCTTGCACTTCGACCTGGGCGGCGTCGGGGACAGCGACGCATCCGACTTCGCGCACGACCTGCAGACCCGCGCGATGCATGACCTGCAGGCCGGCATGGACCTGCTCGAAAGTACGCTGGGCATCCGGCAGTTCGTGATCGTGGCCATGTGCTCGGGCGTGGAGCACGCCATGTCGGTGGCCGAGGCGGACACGCGCGTGGTCGCGCTTTCGCTGTTCGACGGCTTCGCGTTCCCCGAACGGCGCGCCCGCTGGGAGCGCACGGTGCGGCGTGCCATTGCGGCGCCCGCGCATCCGGCCTTCGCGGGCAAGGCCAAGCGTTGGCTTCAGCGGCATTTCCTGCGCAGCTATTCGACCAAGGCGCTGCCCGGCTTCTTCACGGAAAGAAAGGCGCCCGAGGTCAATGCCGTCTGGTTCGGCGCCACCATGAAACGACTGGTCGAGCGGAAGGTGGCGGTGCAGCTGCTGTATTCGGGCTCGCTGCATGTCTCGGACCACGGCCGCGACCAGCTCGGCCCGTTCCGGCGCGAACCGTTCACGCAAGCCCTGCAGTACGAGTTCATGCGCGAACTCGACCACACGTTCTGCACGGCAAAGGGGCAGCAGCTTTTCCTCCAGTCGGTCGGCGACTGGGTGACCGCATGCGCCTGGGGCGCCGGCACGGAACGCCGCAACGCCGCCAGCCCCGCAACAGCCGCCGCCGAGCGCCCGCTGCGCGGCGCTTACGTCCCGCAGTGAACTCATTCCAGGACTTACAGGACCCCACCCCAACGAGCAAAGGACACCCCATGGCACACCTCGACTCAGCCAGTTCCTCGCGCGGCGCACCCGTTGCACCCGCGTCCACCCAAGCTCCGGCCCGTGCGCGCATTCGACGCCGGATCGGATCGGTGGCCTTGCTCGTGCTGCCGCTGTGCCTGGGTGGCTGCGGAATTCCCGGTTTCGGAACGCCCTCCACCGGGGGCTGGAGCTCGTCCCATGCCGAAGGCGAGCCGAAGATCGTCGCCATCACGCCCGAGCTGATCCGCACGCGCGCCGCGCAGGAACCGCAGGGCGTGCCGGCGGACGTGCAGAAGCTCTTCGGCAAGGCACCGGCCTACACGATCGCTCCGGGCGACGTGATCGGCATCGTGGTGTACCGCCATCCGGAGCTGATGCCCAATGCGGGCGCGGTCATCTCGCAGCAGTCGGACCCGACGGGCGTGAGCGTGGCGCCCGGTTTCATCGTCGATGGACAGGGCGAGATCAGCTTTCCCTACATCGGGCGCACGAAGGTCGAGGGCATGACGGAGAGCGCCGCCTCCCAACTGATCACGCGCCGGATCTCTCCCTTCGTCAAAGACCCGCTGGTCAGCGTCAGGATCCAGTCGTTTCGCAGCCGGCGCGTTTATGTGGAAGGAGAGGTTCGCACGCCGGGCTTGCAGATCTTCACCGACGTGCCGATGACGCTGGCCGAAGCGCTCAACCGCGCCGGCAGCATCACCCCCGTCGCCGACCGCTCGCGCGTGAACCTGACGCGTGGCGAACGCACGTTGACCATCGATCTGCCGCTGCTGCAGCGCTACGGCTACGACGCAAGCCGCATCCCGCTGCAGAGCGGCGACATCGTGAACGTGGGCACGCGGGAAGACAGCCGCGTGTATGTGATGGGCGAGATCCGCAACCCCTCGGCCCTGCTGATGCGCAACGGCCGGCTGAGCCTGAACGAGGCGCTGGGCGATGCGGGCGGCCCCGATCTGCTGACCTCGTCGACCGGCCAGATCTACGTGGTGCGCAACTCGCGCGGCGACGTGCCCGAGGTGTACCACCTCGACGCGAAGAACCCCGTGGCGCTGGCGCTGGCCGACCGCTTCCCGCTGCAGCCGCGCGACGTCGTCTACATCGACCCCGTGCCGCTGGTGCGATGGAACCGCGTCATCAGCCTGATTCTTCCCGCCGCGCAGGTCGTGAACCTCGGCGGCACGGCAAGCCGCCGCTGAACCCTCCCTCCCCGTCCAGGCAACCCAAAAAGGTGAACTCATGAATGCGCACTGGCAACCCATGGTTACCGCCCCAACAGATGCGGCGCCGGCTTCCGAGCAGCCTCCTTCAAGACTGCGGGAGCATGTCGACCTGCTGATCGACAACCGATGGAAGATCGCGAAGTTCACCGCGGTGGCGCTGCTGATCGGCGCGGCCTACGCGATGTTCGGGCCGCGCGTGTACGAAGCCAACGTACTCATCCAGGTCGAGGACCCCGAGCGCTCGGGCGGCACGCTGGTCGGCGATTCCGCAAGCAGTGCGCTGAACGCCAAGACGCCGACGGCGGGCGAGGCCGAGATCCTGAAGTCGCGCCTCGTGCTCGGACAGGCCATCGAGAACACCAAGCTCTACATCGAAGCCGAGCCGCTTTATGTGCCGATCGTCGGCCCCTGGCTGGCACGCCGCGCGAAGACACTCTCCGAGCCCGGCTTCGCGGGCCTTTCGGGCTACGTGAGCGGCAATGAGCGGATCGTGGTCGCGCAATTGGACGTGCCGACGGATCTGGAAGGCACGCGCTTCCTGCTGACCACGGGCGCGAACGGCGCCTACACGCTGACGCACCCCAAGCTGGATGCGCCGATCGAAGGCAAGGTCGGCACGCTGCTCGACGCCGAAACCCCGCTCGGCCCGGTGCACCTGCTGGTGGGCTCCGTCTCGGGGCTGCCGGGCGCCGCCTTCTCGCTGGTGCGCCAATCCAAGCAGCTCACCCTGCTCGAGTTGCAGAAGGACCTGCGCGTGATCGAAAAAGGCAAGCAGTCCTCGGTCATGGACGTGAGCTGGCAAACCGGCAACCGAACGCAGCTGGCCAACCTGCTCAACGAAGTCGCACGGCTGTATGTCCGCGTGAACATCGACCAGAAGACGGCGCAGGCGCAGCGCGCGCTCAACTTCCTGGGCAGCGAGCTGCCCAAGTTCAAGCAGCAGCTGGAAGACTCCGAAGAGGTCTACAACCAGTACCGCAACCGCAACGGAACGATCAGCCTCGACGACGAGGCGCGCAACGCGCTGTCGCAAAACATCGAGCTGCAGACAAAGCTCTTCGATGCGACCCAGAAGCGGCTCGAGCTCACCGAGCGCTTCACCGCCAGGGACCCGAGCGTCATGACCATCGACGCGCAGATCGCCTCGCTGAAGAGGGCGCTCGGCGGCGTGGAACAGCGCATCCGCCGCATGCCGATGATGCAGCAGGACTCGCTGCGCATGCAGCGGGACATCAAGGTCAACACCGACCTCTACGTGTCGCTGCTCAACAGCTCGCTGCAGATGCGGCTCGCGAAGGAAGGGCGCATTGGCAACGTGCGCGTGCTCGACCAGGCGCTGACGCCTGAAAAGCAGATCCGGCCCAAGACCTCGATCACCATGGCGCTTGCGCTGCTGGCCGGCCTGTTCCTCGGCGCGGCCTCCACCTTCCTGCGCAGGTCATGGCGCAACACCATCGCCAGCCCGGCGGAGATCGAAACCCACACCGGCCTGGACGTGTACAGCACCGTCACGCTGAGCGACCAGCAGCGCCATCTCGACCGCGCCGTGCTCCACGGCAAGCCCGGCGTGCACCTGCTGGCGGCGGCGCATCCGGACGACCCGGCGCTCGAGGGCTTGCGGCGGCTGCGCACCGCACTGAAGTTCGCGATGCCGCGCGCGCTGAACAACCGGATCATGATTTCGAGCGCCACGCCCGGCGCCGGCAAGACCTTCGTCTCGGCCAACCTTGCGGCGGTGCTTGCTTCGAGCGGGCGGTGCGTACTGTTGATCGATGCCGACCTGCGGCGCAGCAGCGTGGCACCCCGCTTCGGACTGAAGCGCAATGGCGGGCTCTCGGAGCTGATCCAGGGCTCCATCGAACTCGACAATGCCATCCACAAGGGGGTTCTGCCGCATCTCGACGTGATGACGACAGGCGCGCTGCCGGTCGACCCGGCGGGCCTTCTCACGAGCGACGCTTTCGCCCGGGTGCTCGAGAAGGTTTCGGCGCGCTACGACATGGTGATTGTCGACACGCCGCCCACGCTGCTCGCCTCGGAAACGGTCGAGATGGCGACTTGCATGGGCACCCTGCTGATGGTCGCGCGTGCCGGCGACAACGAACTGGGCGACCTGACCGAGAGCGTGAAGCAGCTTCGGCATGCCGGCGTGCATTTCCAGGGCGTGGTGCTGAATGCGCTGGACACCCGCCAGCGCTATTACGGCAGCCTCGCCTACCGGTACGGCGCCTACCGGCTGCGGGTGCACGACTACCCGACCGTGGTCGCGGAACTGCCCCGCCCCGCAACCGTGGCTGCGACGGCGAGCGAGGGAGCGGCAGCGTGAACACCTTGCCATCCAATGCTCCCGTTCAGTGGGCGGGCAATTCGCGGTTGCTGATGGCCACCAAGCGCGGCGCGGACATCGTGATGGCATGCGGCTTCTTCCTGTTCCTGGGGTGGGCCTATGCGCTCGTATGGCTCGGCGTGCTGCTGACGTCGGGCGGCCCGGCGATCTACAGGCAGCCGCGCTACGGCCGGGACGGGCGCGTCTTCAGCTTCTACAAGTTCCGCTCGATGGTGCCCGACGCCGATGCGGTGCTGGCACGCCATCTGCGCGAGAACGAAGCCGCGCGCCGGCAATGGGCGATGTACCAGAAGCTCGACCACGACCCGCGCATCACGCCCTTCGGCGCATTCCTGCGCAAATACAGCCTCGACGAACTGCCGCAGTTCTGGAACGTGCTCAAGGGTGACATGAGCATGGTCGGCCCGCGCCCCTGCATGTTCTCCCAGAAGGACCTGTACGGCGTCTATTGGCCCCACTACTGCTCCGTGCGGCCCGGCATCACCGGCCTGTGGCAGGTGAGCGGGCGCAGCGAGGTGAGCTACCGGCGCCGCGCGGCCATGGACGCCGACTACGTCGCCACGCTGTCCCTGCGCCAGGACATCGCAATCCTGCTGAAGACCTTCCTGGTGGTCGCCGGCGCAAAAGGGTCCGGCTAGGCGCCGAGGTCCGTGCATTCCTTTTTCCCGGCATCTCAATCCTCAACCTTCAACCGAAAGAATATATGCGTATATACGTTGCTGGTCATCGTGGCATGGTGGGTCAGTCGCTCATGAAGCGCCTGCGGGGCCTCGGGCACGAGGTCGTCACGCGCGGCCGTGAGGAGCTCGATCTTCTCGACCAGGAGGCAGTCCGCCGGTTCTTCGCCACCGAGCAGATCGACCAGGTCTATCTCGCGGCGGCAAGGGTCGGCGGCATCCACGCCAACATGACTTACCCGGCGGAGTTCATCTACCAGAACCTCCTGATCGCCGCCAATGTCACGCACCAGGCGTTCCTTGCGAACGTCAGGCGTCTCCTGTTCCTCGGCTCGAGCTGCATCTACCCGCGGCTTGCCGAGCAGCCCATCCACGAAGATGCGCTGCTCAGCGGCAAGCTCGAGCCGACGAACGAACCCTATGCAATCGCCAAGATTGCAGGCATCAAGCTGTGCGAGAGCTACAACCGGCAGTACGGCGCCTCCCACGGCATCGACTACCGCAGCGTGATGCCGACCAACCTGTACGGGCCCGGCGACAACTACCACGCGCAGAACAGCCACGTGGTGCCGGCCCTCGTCAGGCGCTTTCACCTGGCCAAGATGGAGAACGCGCCCGAGGTGGTGATCTGGGGCACCGGCCGCGCGCGGCGCGAGTTTCTCTACGTCGACGACATGACCGACGGCTGCATTGCGGTGATGGACATGACGCGCGAAAGCTACGAGCAGCACACCACGCCCATGTGCGCGCACATCAATCTCGGCACGGGTGAAGACCTGTCGATCGGCGAACTGGCGGGGTTGATCGGCGATGTCGTCGGCTACCGCGGCCGAATCTGCTTCGACACCTCCCAGCCGGACGGCGCGCCCAGAAAGCTGCTCGACGTTTCGTGTGCCGCCGCCATCGGGTGGCACGCCACGGTGCCGCTCGAAGAAGGCCTGCGCCGCACCTATGCGGCCTATCAGGAGGCGATCCGTCCGGTCCAAGAGATCGCCCACGCCTGAGCCGAAAGCCCACACCCCGACCGACAAGGCCCATCATGAGAACACTCTGCTTCTGGTTCGGCGTCGCGGCTGCGTTCGCATGCGCCCAGGTAGATCCGGTCTGGGGCTACGCGGCGGTGTGCGTGCTCTCGCTGGTGCAGCTTGCGATGCTCGGCGCCCCGGGAAAGAGCACGTTCCTGCTGATTCACTACACCGCGATCCTCACGTACTTCTCGGTGGCGCCGGCCATGCAGATCGCCGCCGACGTCTCGTTCTGGGACACGGGCGTCATCGGCGCAGGGGCGCACACGCAAGCCATCACGCTGCTGCTGCTGTACATGGCGGGCGTGGAGGCCGCCCGGTTCGGCATGCATGAGGCGGCGCCCCCCGCCTTCACGCGCGGGATCGGGGTCCCCGAGACGCAGATCGCCGGCGTTGCGCACCCCGTGCTGCTGCTGCTGAGCGGCACGGTCGCAGCGTTCGCGTCGCTGTTCATCCGTCCCGAGCTGAACTTCATCGCGCGCGGCCTGCCGGACGAGGGGTCGAACCTTCCCGTCGATTTCATCATCTATTCGACGCTGCCGAAACTGATCGTGCTGATGTGCTTCGTGGCGCTGGCCATCCACGCGTACCGCCGCCGGACGATCTGGTCGTGGTGTGCCGCGGGTTTTGCGCTGGTGCTGGCCGGCATTGCGGCCTACCCGGTCAACACGCCGCGGCAGATCCTGCTGATCGGCCTCCTGCCGCTTCTCATCTACGGCCTCGGCGTGAAGCGCCGCTGGCTGATGGCGATGCTGATCTTCGGCGCCATCGCAGGCCTTGGCCCGGTGCTGAACCTGGTGTCGCGCGGGAGCTTCTGGGGCGAGTCGCTCACCACGTTCCCCTACAGCCAGGACTTCGACGCCATGTTCATCGTGGCCGGACTGCTGGAGCGCGCGCCCGAACCCGAGCTCGGCCTCGGTCGCTATCTGTTGTCGGCCTTCTCCTTCGTGCTGCCGCGGAGCCTGAAGATGTTTCCGGAATTCGATCCGCTCGGATGGCCGGCGGTTCTGGGCAACTTCTCGCAGAGCAACCTCTCGCTGCCGCCCTTTACCACTGCGTACTTCGACTTCGGACTGGTGGGCCCCGTGATGCTGGGCGTCGCGATCTCGGCCTTGTTCCGCATGCTCGACAAGGTGGTTCAACCGCATGCCGCGCTGTCGGGCTCCTATCTCAGCGCGCTGGTGCTGATGGCCGCCTACGTGCCGTTCATGCGAGGGCCGATTCTGGGATGGGGCCCGTTCGCGGCCTCGGGGCTGATTGCGGCGGTTTTTGCCGGGCTGCTGAGTTCGCGGTTTCGCCAGCCGCGCCGCGGGCCGGCGATGTACGCCCAAGGCACGACGTGAGGTTTCACCATGTACAAATACCTTTTTTACGACTCGATCAGCCTCAACAGGGGCGCGGGCGGTGTGCTGAACGTGTCCGATCTTCTGCTGCGCAGGATGCGCATGTGCAAGGGCGACCACATCCAGCCGATCAGCGAGCGGCACCCGGGCATCTACGCCGCCGCGCAGCGCCTGAAGATCAGCCGGTTCCTCCTGGAAATAGTGCTCTACAACTATCACCGGCTGCGGGCGCTGGTGTCCGGCGAGACGGTGTTCTCGCTGTTTCCCAACTACTTCCTGCCGTTCACGCTTTTCGGGCGCCACCGCGATTCGATCGTGGTCATCCACGACCTGCAGTACAAGGCCTACCCGCAGTATTTCAGCCGCACCAAGCGCTTGTGGCTCGACTGGTGCCTGCGGCGCGTGGCGCGCAGCGCGGCCGATGTGGTGTTCATCAGCAGAAGCAGCCAGCAGGATTTTGAACGGTACTTCGGACGCTGCGAGCACCCCACCGTCATCTTCAACCCGGTGGATGCAACGCGCTCGCCCGGCCCGCCGGGCCCGGTCAAGCCGGCACGCGCGGCGGCCATCGGCGAGCGCTACCTCATCGCCTCGTACCACTACTACCCGCACAAGAACTTCGACGGCACGCTGAAGCTGTTCGAGCGCATGAAGCGCGAGGGCCTGGTCGACTGGCTGGACGTTACCGGCAACGGCGCGGCGGAAGTGAAGCGAATGGCCGCCCAAATGGGCCCCGCCATCAGCGGCTGCGTGCGCCACAGGGGCTTGGTCTCGCGCAAGGAGCTGTCGCAGCTGTACTGCGGCGCGGCCGCCTTCATTTCGCTGTCGGCCTTCGAGGGCTTCAACCTCTCCGCCGCCGAGGCGGCCACGCTGGGCGTGCCGCTGCTGCTGTCGGACATTCCGGTGCACAGGGAACTTTTCGGCGACTACGCCTTCTTCGTCGGCAACGGCTCCAGCGGCCTCGACGGGTTGTCGCGCTACCTGGCCGAGCACCGCTCCAAGCAGCCGGCCTGGCCGCTTGCCGAGGCCTGCGCGCCGGGCACGGTGGCAAGGCGCTACCTCACGCTCAAGCATGAAGCCGTTTCGCTCGCGGGGGCCATGCAATGACCTGGCTTGCAGGCGCTCTTCGGCGGGTTGTCCCGGCATGGCTGCTGTGCGCGGCTTGCGCGGCATCGGCCGCTCCGCCGGTGACGGGCTTCGGCGTGATGGTGCATTACCTGCCCGACAAGCAATCCATCGCCGATGTGGCGCGCTTCGATGCCGACGCGCTTGCCGCGTCGCTCGCCCGCATGCGGGCCTCCTACCTCATCCTGACGCTCGGCCAGAACAACGGCCAGTTCATCGCGCCCAATGCCGCGCTGGAGCTGCTGTGCCCGGGCAGCATCGAGAACCGGCCGCCGCGCGACCTGCCGATGGAGATCGGCCGCGCCCTGCAGCGCCGGGGCATTGCGCTGATGCTCTACCTGCCCTTCCGCGCGCCGCAGGGCGACGCTTATCTGATGGATTGCCTGGGCGATGTCTCGGAGCAGAAGCCGCCGCCCGCGCGCTTCATCGCGGGATGGACCGCGGTGATTCGCGAATGGTCGGAGCACTACGGCGCGCTCGCCAAGGGCTGGTGGTTCGACGGTGTCTACAACACGAAGGACATGTCGGCGGAAGACTGGAACGGGCTCTGCGCCGCCGCGCGCACCGGCGCGCCGAAGCGGTGGCTCGCCTTCAACGCCGGCGAAGGTCCGCAGCGCTTCAGCGCCAAGGCCGCGCCGTGCCAGAACCTCATGGCGGGGGAGCTCCTGCAGCCCCCGGCGCCTTCCGCCGCCTTGGCATCGGGCCTGGCGTTCCATGTGCTCACACCGCTCGGGGCGTCTTGGGCCCAGCCGACGCCGCCGCGCTTCACGGCCGCCCAGGTGCGCGACTGGATTGCCGACGCGAAAGCGCGCGGGGGGCTGTTCACGCTCGACCTGCCATTGGACGCGGACTTGCGCCTTCTACCCACGCACGTCGCGCTGGTGCGCAGCGCCACCGCGCCGCGGCCCTGAGCGCCGCTTGCTCCTTGCTCCTTATTGCTCCTTGTTGCCCTCGCACCAACCAACCCACGCCATTCGTCCACACCCCATGACCAACGCTCTCGCATTCATCGTGGTGGAAGACCGCCAGAACAAGACCCTGCTGCTTTGCCGCGAGTCCGCGGCCTTGGCGCAGGAGCACCTCGTCGTGCTGGCGGGCACCGACGCCGGCCCCGACTACGAGCGCCTGTGCAACAACTATGTGCACCTGTCGAGCAACCCGCCGGAGTTCGAAAAGATCTGCTTCCGGCGTTATTTCCTGCTGGCCGAATACCTCAAGGCGCATCCCGAATGCCGCGAGTTCGTGCTGATCGACAGCGATGTGCTGCTGTTTCGCGGCGCTGGCACGCACATCCGCCGCGTGGCGGGAAAGGCGGATTTTTCCGGCTCGTACATGCGCCCGCGCGACGGCTGGGATCCTTGCCAGATATCGCCGCACGTCAGCTACTGGACCGCCACGGGCCTTCAGCGCTTCATCGCGTTCGTGCTCAACACCTACGCCACCCCCGCGGGCCGCAGAAAGCTGCGCTCGATTGCGGCCCGGTTCGCAGCCAGGGGCGTGCGCGGCGGGGTGTCGGACATGACCCTGCTCCACCTCTGGGCCCAGGCGAGCGGAAACGCCGACCCCATCAACCGGGTGTTCTGCGGACGGGTGATCGACCACAACATCAACGGCGGCCACAACCTGCTTGTGAACGAATTCCAGGTTCGGGGCGGCGCCAAGCGCATCGTGTACGTCGACGGTCGGCCCAGCCTGGTCACGCCCGCCGGCGAGATGGTGCACGTGATGGCGCTGCACTTCCAGGGCAGCGCCAAGATGGCCATGCCGCATGTGCTGCACGGCCGCGTGCGCACGGTCGCAGTGCTGACGTATGCGCTGCAGGTGGCACGCCGGGCCAAGAACTGGGCATTCGTCAGCGGTCTGCTCGTGCAGCGCGCCGTGAGCGGGGGCCGCTTCGCGGGCGCCTCGGCGCCGAAATAACACGCGCAGCACCAAGAGGCGCACGCCATGAACCCGCTCAACTGGCCCCTTGCCCTGACGGGCGTTCGCACGGTGCAGATCCGGGGCCTGGGTGCGCTGGCTTCGCGGCTCTATGCCTACCTGTCGGGCTTCCTGGCTGTGTTTCTCATGGCGGCGTATGTCTCGCCCGCGGAGTTCGGCAAATACTCGATCTACCAGTCGGTGCTGGAAGCGGCGTTGGTCGTCGGAACGCTGGGCAGCTCGCTGCTGTTTTCACGCGAAGCCGCCAGCGTGCCTCCGGGCGTACGCCGCGGCGACGTGTTCCGCACGCTGGCCATCGGGCTCCCGCTGGCCACGCTGCTGATCGCCGTCATCCTGAAGATCCAGCACCTGCCCGTGGCCGGCGTGCCCTTTGCGCTCGTGGTGGCCTCGCTGGCGGTCTTCTCGTTCATCAGCCTGCGCCTTTCGTACAGCCGGGGCCTGGGCTACGCCGGGTTGCTCAACCTGGAAACGGGCATCCGCTCGACCATTCTGGTGCTGGGCGTTGCGGCTCTGGCCGTGCTGGGGTTGGACCTGGATGCATGGCACCTGCTGCTCATCAACCTGATGGCCTTCGTGCTCGTGGGCGCGGCCAGCATGCGCACCGGTTGGGCCGCGGGCCCGCCGCGCGGCCAACCCGCGCTCGAGCTCGCGTCGCAGGGCAGCGCCACCGCCTATTCGCTGCTGATGTTCCTGCTGCGCAAGTCGGACCTGCTGGTGGTGGCCTTCTTCATGCCGCTCGGATACGTGGGCGCCTTCAAGGTCGCCTTTCTGCTGGCAGAGGCGCCGTCGCAGTTCGTGCAGGCCTTTCTCTACACCAAGACACGCGCCATGCTCGGCACCAATGCCGGCGACCTCGATGCTTCGACGCTGCGGTTGGCCAGGCAATCGTTTCTGCTGGGTTGCGTGCTCTTCGCCGGGCTTGCTGCGCTGGTCACCGTTGCCGCGCCGCTGCTGAAGGTCGGCCGCGAAGCGCTCGAGATCTTCCTGTGCATTGCGCCCTACTTCCTGCTGCGCACCTACACGATCCATCACGAGATGCTGCTCGCGCTCAAGAGCCCGATGAGCGTGCTCGGCGGCTGGGCACTGCTCGAAGTGGTGCTGCGGCTGCTGTCGTACGGCGTGGTGGTGGCGGTCTTTCCCGGCAAGCCGCACTACGTTTTCTTCATCGCCTTCGTTTCCGACTTTCTTCTCTACGAGGTGCGAATGCGCGCGCTGTTCGGCTTCTACCCGATCGTGCGGCTGGTCCGCGGTTCCTTTGAAAGGTCGTCGTGAAAATTCTGCTCTATTCGATGAACTTCACACCCGAGCTCGTCGGCATCGGCAAGTACTCGGGCGAGATGGCGCAGTGGCTGCACGCAAAAGGCCATGACGTGCGCGTGATTGCGTCGCCGCCTTTCTTTCCGAACTGGGCGCCGTTCGAAGGATATTCGGCCTGGGCCTACCGCAAGACGGACTGGAACGGCATCACCGTCTGGCGCGCGCCGACCTGGGTGCCCGCGCGGCCGCGGGCGCTCGCGCGCCTGGCGCATCTGTTCTCGTTCATGGTGTCGAGCATGCCCTTGCTCTTCGCGCAGATCCGCTGGAAGCCGGACCTGGTCTTCGTCGTGGAGCCGCCCCTTTTTTGCGCGCCGGCCGTGCTCTTCTTCTCACGGATGCTCGGCATCAAGTCGTGGCTGCACATCCAGGACTACGAGGTGGACGCCGCCTTCGGAATGAGGCTGGTGCGCGGCGTGCGGCTGCGGCGCTTCGCGCTCTCGGTGGAGAGCTGGCTCCTGAGCCGGTTCAACCGGGTGTCGACCATCTCCAGCGCCATGCTCGACAAGGCAAAGAACAAGGGTATCGACGAAACCCGGCTGGTGCTGCTGCCCAACTGGGTGGACGCACGCTTGATCTTTCCGCAATCTGCGGCTGCATCGGTGGCAGGCCAGCCCACGAACGGCTACCGAGGCATGCTCGGTATTGCCGCAGACGAGGTGGTGGTGCTCTACGCGGGCAGCCTGGGCGCCAAGCAGGGCATCGAGCTGCTGGCCGATGCGGCGCACCGCCTGGTCGCGGCGGCGCATATCCACTTCGTCTTCTGCGGCAACGGCCCGAGCCGCGAGCCGCTGAAGGCCGCCTGCGCGAACCTGCCGCGCGTCCACTTCATCGACCTGCAGCCTGCAGAGAGGCTCAACGAACTGCTGGGCATGGCGGACATCCACGTGCTGCCGCAGCGTGCCGACGCCGCGGACCTGGTGATGCCCTCGAAGCTGGCCGGCATGCTCGCGAGCGGCAAGGCCGTGATCGTGACGGCCCATGCGGGCACCGAGCTGAGCAACGTGGTGTCCGGCCGCGGCATGGTGGTTGCACCCGGCGACGCGGACGCATTGGCCGAAGCGATCGCGCAGCTCGCGATGTCTCGCCCGCAACGCGAAGCAATGGGGGCGGCCGCCCGCTCGTTCGCGGAGACCGAACTGGACCGCAACGCCATTCTCCAGCGCCTGGAGCGCGAGTTGCTGCGCTGCGTGGCCGAGCCGCTTGCGGTTCCCGCCCCCACCGGATCCAGGCCATGACTTTTTCAAAGCTGCCTGCCAAGGCTCCCAAAGTGCCAGCCCCAGAGGGCCGGCGTATCTCGACGCAAACGTGAAACCTCCTCCAACCCTAACAACTCCCTAGGAATCTTCATGTCCGACACCGCGCCTCACTCTTCCGACACCCCTGACTCCGCTCGGGCGTCCGAGCGCCGCACGGTTTATCCGTCCGGCGTCTGTCCTCCGGCCGCACCGCTGTGGCCGCATTTCCTGACCGGGCAGGAGGATGCACCGGTTCGCGTACTGCTCGTCGACGACGACGAGTTCATGCGCCGCGTGATTGCCCAGGAGCTGCTGTCGGACATGCGCATCCAGCTCGAGGCGCAGGCCGGCAGCGTGCGCGACGGCCGCCGCCTGCTGACGACCCATGAGTTCGATGTGCTGATGGTCGACCTGCGGCTCGGCGATGGATCGGGGTTCGAGCTCATCCGCGAAGCGCGCAAGCTGCATCGCTACTGTGAAATCATCGTGATCTCGGCCATGGAAGACGATGCCCACGTGATGCATGCCTTCGAGCTCGGCGCCACAGGCTACCTGCTCAAGCACGCCTGGCTGCAGAGCTTCGCGCAGGCCGTTCTGCAGGTGGTGAACGGCGGCGCGGCCATCACGCCCAAGCTGGCGCGCCGGCTGCTTACGCGAATGAACCAGCAGCACAGCGCGGCGCCTCCGGTTGAAGCGCCGCAGCGGGAAGTGACGCTGACGACACGCGAGCGGGAGGTGCTCCGCTGCGTGGCGCGCGGCTGCGTGTCCAAGGAGATCAGCATGCGGCTCGGAATCTCGGGGCAGACGGTCAACGCCCACATCAAGAACATCTACAAGAAGCTGCAGGTTCATTCGCGCGCCCAGGCAGTGAGCTTCGCCACCAACACCGGCCAGCTCTGAACGAGCGGTCCACGCCTTCACAAGGACGTTGCCATGAACAGCCCCACCATTCATCCCGTCGTGCTGTGCGGAGGCAGCGGCACGCGCCTGTGGCCGCTCTCGCGCAAGACGCTGCCCAAGCAGTTTGCACCGCTGATCGGCGACAAGAGCCTGCTGCAGATGACGCTGGAGCGCCTGTGCAGCCTGAACGGCAACATCACCTGCATTGCATCGGAAGACCATCGCTTCCTGGTACGGGAAGCGCTCGAGAAAGCCGGCGCGACCGGGCGGCAGATCCTGGAGCCGATGGCGCGCAACACCGCCGCGGCCATGGCGGCCGCGGCACTGCTCGCCGGCAAGGACGATCTGTTGCTGTTCGCACCGGCCGACCACCATATTCCGGACACGCCGCTTTTCGCGCAGACGGTGCGCCGCGGCGTCGACGCCGCGCTGGCCGGACACATCGTGACCTTCGGAGTGGCGCCCTCCTTCGCCAGCACTGCGTATGGCTATATCGAGGCCGGCGCCGTACTGGCGGACGGCTGCAGCCGGGCTGTCGTGCGCTTCGTGGAAAAGCCGACGGAGGCCGTGGCCCAGTCGCTGATCCTGCACGGCGGCTACAGCTGGAACGCGGGCATCTTCCTCGTGCAGGCCGGCACGCTGATCTCGGCGCTGCAGGCCCACGCTCCCGACATCCTGCTGGCGTGCCAGCGCGCGACCGCCGCCGTTGCCAGCGAAGGCAGCTTCGACCGCCTGGACGCCGAGGCCTTCCAGGCCTGCCGCAGCGACAGCATCGACTATGCGGTGCTCGAAAAGCAGCAGAACATCGCCGTCGTGAAATTCGAGGGTGCCTGGAGCGACGTCGGAAGCTGGAACGCGGTGGCCACGCTGCATCCGGAAGACGGAACCGGCAACCGCCTGAGCGGCAAGGCGAGCGCGCTGCGTTCGCGCAATACCTTCATTCATGCGCCGTACCGCCCGGTCGTGGCGCTGGGCACCGACGACCTGATCATCGTGGACACGCCCGACGCGGTGCTGGTGGCCAAGGCGGACTGTGCCGAGCAGGTGGGAGAAGTGGTGCGCATGCTCGCACTGGCAGGGCAGGCTGAAGCAACGGAGCACCGCCGCGTGGTTCGGCCCTGGGGGGCTTATGACAGGCTCGACTTCGGCGAGCGCTTTCAGGTGAAGCGCCTCACCGTCAATCCGGGGGGCAAGCTGTCGCTGCAAATGCACCACCATCGCGCCGAGCACTGGATCGTGGTCCGCGGTACGGCCAGGGCCACGTGCGACGGGCAGGTCAGCCTGGTGCGGGAGAACGAATCCATCTACCTGCCCTCGGGCGCCATTCACCGGCTCGAAAACCCCGGCAAGACCGTGCTGGAAGTGATCGAGGTGCAAACCGGCAGCTATCTGGGCGAGGACGACATCGTCCGCTTCGACGACACCTACGGCCGCTGCGCACCCATCAGGACACAGGCCGGGACGGCGGTTGCGCTACCGGCCGATGCCGTAGATGTTGGCGATGTTGGCGATGTTGGCGGTGGTGTCGACGCGGCCCCGCAACTGGCAACACAGCCGTGAAAGTGCAGCGGGCGGTCGTTGCATGACGACACGGCCGCTGCCATCACGTAGCATCCGCCCCATGAGCTACACAGTGAACCTGATCGATTTCCCCGATGCACCGGCCGAAGTCATTTCCGCGGCAGAGTCGCGCTTCCGGCGCGAGCTCGACAAGTTGCTGGGCGACGGCGTGAAGCAAGCGCTGAAGGCCTTCGAAAACGCCAGCGAGTCGAGCGCCAACGAACTCACGAAGGACGAAATCGCGCTGGCTGCAAGTTGGGCCAAGGCCTACGAAGCAGCCAAGACTGCGGGCTTTCGCGCGCTGGGCGAAGCCGACGAAGCGTATTTCGAAGTCCGGCTGGACTGACGGCCGAGGCTCGCCACCCCGTCACCCTGTATCAGGCAGATCCTCCATGACGAAGCTCTGGTCTGCCTTGTTGACAGCTTCCGCCCTGCTCTCGGGCTGCGCCGCACCGTCTGCAACACCTCCCGCCACCTCGGCCGCGGCCGTGAGTGCGGTGCAATGGCATTACGTGCGCTCGACCTCGTACGAGGCACGCCAGCCGGGGTTGGGCATCAGCCACCGCCATGAAAGCAAGGTGGGCTGGGTCGATGTCTACGTGTACGGCATGAAGCGCAGCAATTGGGCCGCGGGCGTCGGAGATCCGGAGTTCGACGAACATTTCAAGGCCGCCGTGGAAGAGGTCCGGCTTGCGGGCACAAGGGGCGTTTATGCCAAGGTGGAAGTCGGCCCGGTCAGCGACGAACTGATCGACGGACAGCCGTTTCGCCGCGTGAGCTTTCGCCTGCTGCACGCCGCGAGCCAGAAGACTTACGAGTCGTTCACCTTCCTCACGGGGCGCAATGGCCGGCTGCTGAAATACCGCATGTCGTTTGCCGCGCCGGCACCGAGCAACCTGGACGCCATCGCCCGCGAGTTCATCGAGCACAACCTGCGCAGCGGGCCGGACATGCCGAGGGCCACCCACCCGCTTCTGCGCATCTGAGGCACGCAAATATACTGTACGTTCATACAGTGTTTCCTCTAGAATGACTCGTCTCCCAGAGCAACATTCGAGGCGACACCATGACCACCGCCAGCCCGCCAGCGCCCTCCGCGCGGATCCTGTTTTTTTCGCCGTTGCGGCGCCCGCAACCCCGATCGCATGCAGGCCGAATTTCGACCTGGCCCTTTCGCGTCCACTCCGAGAAAGAGCGCGACGACGGCAGCACTCCTCACGATGGCAACGACATCCGCATGCAGGCGGCGCGCATCATCCGCACGACGGCCGAACAGTGGTGGCCGCCCGCCGAGTGAGCAAGGGCCATGGGCGAGCAGACACTGCCGTTGGCAGCACGGGAGTTCCTGATCGGGCTGTTTCCCGATGCGGCGATACAAGCCGCCATCAAGGCGCATTGCGCCGAATGGTGGTGGCCCGTGGGCCACTACTTTCCGCCCGGCCATCGCCTGCATCTCACGTTGCATTGCGTGGAAGATCGCGGCTGTGCCATCGAAGACCTGCTGCGCGAGGCGCTGGCCGAAGTGCCGGGGCGGCCACTGGAACTCACGCTCGACAGCTCATGCACCTGGCGCAACGACATTTCGGTGGTGCGGCCGGCCGAACACGAGGGCCTGCGCGCGCTTCATGACGACATCGTGCGGGCGGTGCGCAGAACGGGTCTCGCGGTACCCGCCAGGGGCTGGACGCCGCACGTCACCATCGCCAGGCAAACCGAGCGCGCCGCGCGGCCCCCGTGCCTCGCGCCCATTCACTGGAAAGTGCGGGAGTTCAAGCTGATCCGCTCGCACCGCGGCAACTTTTTCTACCACGAGCCGCTGGCGTCTTATCCCATGCAGCGCTAGGCCTCGCCGGTCGCGAGTTCGCCGAGCATGTCCTGCGCATCGTCGTCGAAGCCTGCGATGGGCTGGGCCTTTGCAAGCGCCAGCCACACCGCGAACGGAATGCGGTCGAAGGCGCGATGCACGGCGGCGCGCGCCACCACGAGCCGTTCGCCTTCGAGCACCAGCACGCCGCATTCGGGCGGAACTTCGTCGGGTGACGCAATCGACCGGCCGCGCGCGTCGTTGCCCAGCACGTACCAGCACTCGCCTCCCAGATCGAGGTAGGCCGCGCGCTTGTCCGGCTTGCGCAGGTCGCCCAGCAGATCGGCGCGGCTCACCTTCACCTCGTGCACGATGGGGTGCGCATAGGCTTCGACGCTGGTATTGCGGATCGAGAACACATCGGGCTTCGCAATGCACCAGCGCGGCTTGCCGCCCTCTTCGAGCGGCGGCAGGCGCGCACGCAGGCCGAGGCCGCGCCAGGCGATGCGCCCGCCGCGCGTCATCTCGCGCGCCACGCGCTCGACCAGCGCTTCATGCGGCGAGAGCGCCGCACGGTTGATGGTGAGCGTGGTTGCAATGCGCGCAATGCCGGCGTCCGTCACGCGCAAGGTCTCGTGGCCCTGCGAAGTGCGCACGCGTTCGAGGAACCCACCCGCCAGCAGCTCGACCTCGATGGCGTCGCAGCAGGGCCATCCTGCCGAGCGGTAGATTTCGCGCAGCCGCCGCGCGTGCAGCTTTCCGAAAGGAACGGTGCCGGCGCTCTGCATGGGCGGAGGATCTACCACCGGCGAGGGAAACCCAGGATCGGTGAACGGCGGCTCCACGGGCGGCGGATCGCCCTCGGGCGGCAGCCCGGGCGGCGGTGGCGGCGGCACGGGTATGGGCACATCGGGCGCGGGCGGCGGCGGACCGATCGGCCCGGCGACGGCGGAGTCAAGAACGAGTGCGGACATGAGAGAAACAGGTTAGCGAAAATTCGTTGGGCGCGCGAGACATGGAACGATCGGTTTCAGATTCATTCATGCGGAGTTTTCGTTTTCGTTCAACGGTGCTCGCTCGATTTATTTCAATGGAAGTCGCGGCTGGTGTTGCTCAGCGCCAGCCGGCCCATGAGCGGCGTCAGGTCCTTGAAGCCGGTGGCGATCAGGTGCTGCACCTTGCCGCCGCTGTCGTCGTCGCGCTGCCAGGTGCCCTGCACCGCGAGCAGGTGCGACTTGAGAAGCGGCTCGCGCCACGCTTCGATGACATGGTTCCAGACAATGACGTTGACGTTGCCTGTCTCGTCCTCGAGCGTGACGAAGATGGTGCCGTTGGCGGTTCCCGGACGCTGCCGCCCCTTGACGATGCCGCAGGCGCGCGCGGTTTGCCCACTGGGCAGGCTGCGCAGCTCTTCGGCGCTCATGAGCTTCATGCGCGCGAGGCGCGGGCGCAGCAGCGCAAGCGGATGGCGGCGCAGCGTAAGGCCGAGCGCGGCGTAGTCGCCGACGATTTCCTCGCCCTCGGGCGCTGCGGGCAGTTGCAGAACCTGCTCATTGATCGGCACGCCCTTGAGCAAAGCCGGCGAGCGGCCACCCATGCCGCGGGTGGCGGTGGCGTCCCACACCTGCTGGCGCCGATGGCCCGAGAGCGACATCAACGCATCGGCGGCGGCCAGCGCGGCCATGTCCTTGCCATCGAGTTCGGCGCGCAGGGCGAGATCTTCGGTGCTGGTGAAGGGAGCTTCGGCGCGCGCTGCCAGCAGGCGCTCGGCCCCCGCTTTGCTGAGGCTCAAGATGCGGCGCAACCCGAGCCGTACGGCCGGCTGGTTCTCGTTGCCGAGGCGGTGCTCGATGTAGCGCACGTCGGTGCCGGACGGTGCACGCGGCGCGTCGGGGGCACGGGCCTCGAGCGTGGTGTCCATGTCGCTGCACGTGACATCGACCGGCCGCACTTCGACGCCATGCCGCCGCGCGTCCTGCACCAGTTGCGAGGGGCTGTAGAAGCCCATGGGCTGCGAGTCGAGCAATGCCGCGAGAAAGCAGGCGGGCTCGTAGTTCTTGAGCCAGCTGCTCACAGTGACCAGCAGCGCGAAGCTCGCGGCGTGGCTTTCGGGAAAGCCGTAGTCGCCGAAGCCGAGGATCTGCTTGAAGATGGCTTCGGCGAATTCGACCTTGTACTCTTTCGCGACCATGCCGTTCACGAGTTTGTCGTGGAACTTGTCGAGGCCGCCCTTGCGCTTCCACGCCGCCATGGCGCGGCGCAGCTGGTCGGCCTCGTCGGCGGTGAAACCGGCCGCGATCATCGCGATCTGCATCACCTGCTCCTGGAAAATCGGGATGCCCAGCGTGCGTTCCAGTGCGGGCCGCAGTTCTTCTTTCTCGTAGTGAATCGGCAAGCCCTTGGCCACCCGCTCGCGCTGCTTGAGATACGGGTGCACCATGCCGCCTTGTATGGGCCCGGGCCGCACGATCGCGACTTCGATCACCAGGTCTTCATAGGTTTGCGGCTTCAGGCGCGGCAGCATCGACATCTGCGCCCTGCTCTCGATCTGGAAAACGCCGATGGTGTCGGCGTCGCAGATCATGTCGAACACTTTCTGGTCGTCGTTCGGGATGTGATGCATTTCCACCATCGAGCCACGCCAGCGGTTCATGTGGTCGAGCCCGCGGCGGATGGCGCTGAGCATCCCGAGCGCGAGCACGTCGACCTTGAGCATGCCCATGGCTTCGAGGTCGTCTTTCTCCCACTGGATGACAGAACGGTCCACCATGGACGCCTTCTCGACCGGCACCAGCCGCGTGAGCTTGGTGTGCGTGAGCACGAAGCCGCCGACGTGCTGGCTCAGGTGGCGCGGAAAGCCCTTGAGCCGCTGCGTCATCTCGATCCATTGCACCAGCTTGAGCTCGTCTTCCTCCACGCCGACGCGCGCTGCAGCTTGCCGCAGTTGTTCGCCCAGCACGGTGTCGTCGAACCAGTAGTGGTCCTTGGCGAATTCGTCGATCAGCCGCTCGTCGATGCCCATGGCCTTGCCCACGTCGCGCAAGGCGCTGCGCGCGCGGTAGCAGATGACGACGGCCGCAATGGCGGCGCGCTCGCGGCCGTATTTCTCGTAGATGTACTGGATGACTTCTTCGCGCCGCTGGTGCTCGAAGTCGACGTCGATGTCGGGCGGCTCACGGCGGTGGCGGCTCAGGAAGCGCTCGAACAGCAGGTGGCCCTTTTCAGGATTGATGGCGGTGATGCCCAGGCAATAGCAGACGGCGGAATTGGCCGAGGAGCCGCGGCCCTGGCAGAGGATGTTCTGCGAGCGCGCAAATCGAACGACGTTCTCCACGGTGAGGAAGAACATCTCGTATTCAAGCTCGCGGATCAGATCCAGCTCTTTCTGCAATTGAGTCCGCACCATATCGGGAATGCCGTTCGGGTAGCGCACCTGAGCCCCCTCCCACGTCTTGCGCGCCAGCGTCTGCGTCGCCGTCTCGTTGCTGCCCAACATTTCCAACGGGTACTTGTAGTTGTCCCGGATCACCTCCGGATCGAACCTGCACCGCTCGGCCACCACCAGCGTGTTCGACAGCATCTCGGGCAGATAGAGTTCGGCCAGCCGCACCCGCTGCCGCAGATGCCGCTCGGCATTCGGCTGCAGCGCAAAGCCGCACTCGGCCACGGTCTTGCCTTCGCGCACGGCCGTCAGCACGTCGTGCAGCGGCTTGGCCGAACGCGCATGCATGTGCACGTCGCCGGCCGCCACGAGCGGCACGCCCGTCTGCTCGCCCGCCTGCATCAGCGTGACGAACCACAGGTCGTCGTCGAGCTCGTTGAGCAGCTCGATCGCCAGCCACAGGTTCTCTCCGTAGAGCGCCTTGGCGGCCGTCAGGTCTTCGTGCAGCGTGGCGGCATCCATGGCGCCGCCCGGCGCTCGATGGGGCACGAAAAGAACCTGGCAGTCTTGCAGCGAGGCCACGTCGCTGCCCTCCCAGCTCACGCGGTACTCGCCTTTGGGCAGCTCGGTGTTGCGCGCGGCGGTAATGAACTCGCAGAGGTTGCCCCAGCCCTCGGTGTCGTTCGCGATGACCACGAGCCTGAAGCGCTCGAAGCGGAACTCGCTGCCGAACAGCAGCCGGAAACCGGGGTTGCGCGGAATCGGTGGCTCATCGGGATGGTCGCGCTCGTGTTCCTCCAGTTTGGCCGGCAGATCGCGCAGGCAGACGTGCGCGCGCACGATGCCCGCCACCGAGCACTCGTCGGTGATGGCCAGCGCCGTGTAGCCGAGTTGGTAGGCACGCTCGACCATCTCTTCGGGCGTGGAGGCGCCGCGCTGGAAGCTGAAGTTGGTGAGGCAGTGCAGCTCGGCATAGTCGGGCAGCGTTGGTGCCGGCTTCTTGCGCAACGGCAAGGGCAACGCATGCACCTTGGCGGAATTGCGCCCGAGCAGCTGCTTGTCGCTCAGGTCAGGCATAGAACCCCTGCAGGTACCAGCGCACCTCGCCCTGTGAAAACCGCGCGGAGGGCCGCTCGCGAAAGATCCACACCAGGCCGGCCTCGGGGCTTTCCGCGATGTAGTAGTCGCGCATCGCCGGCTGCCCGCCGTCTTCCTCGCCGCCCCACCAGCCTGCCTCGATGCGCTGCGGCCCGATCAATTTGCTGAGCGGGCCGCGGTAGCACGGGCGCTCGCCGTCCATCTCGAGCAGCAAGGGTTCGGGCAAGAGCCACGGCGGGTAGAGGGCATCGGGCTGCGAAGCCGCGGCCTTTGCCTTCTCCTTTGCTCCCTGGCGGGTCTTGTCCGGCGGCGTCTTGTCTTTCTGCAGCGCGGGCCGCCATGCCTGCTTGCGCTCGGGCCGGTGGTCGGCCTGCGCCGCAGGCACCACCACCTGGTGTGGTCCGAGCCGCACGCTGAGCCGCTCGACCATTTCGTGCAGCTTGTCGCCCTTGCGGTTGTCTTCGGGCAGGAAGCTGGTGCTGGCGCCGGCCCACGGATCGGTTTCGAGCGTACGCAGGCGCAGCCAGCTCGCGGGCGCCGCAAGCGTGGTGAGGGCGAGCTTTTCAGACAGCAGGCGGCGCAGGTGCGCCATGTCCTGCGTGGGCTCGGCCGTGCGCACGGTCACTTGCTGGTGCGGCGGCAGGTTCACGCCGTTGAAGCGCTTGAGGTCGAGCGTCCATTGCAGCTCGAGCGCGCGCGCACCGCGCTGGCGGGCCCGCAGCCAGATCTGCAGCGCCGTGAGCAGGCGGTTGGCCGACCACATCAGTTCGGGCGCGGTTTCGGCCAGCGCGGGCAGCTCGAGCTTCTGCTCGAACACGTCGGGCAGCGTGAGCCAGCTGTGGCTTTCAGGGCGCAGGCCCCAGGCGATATCGAGCGCTTCGCGCAGCCCCGCGCCGAATCGCCGCGTGAGGCCGCCGCGCGGCAAGGCCGCCACCTCGCCCCAGGTGCGGCAACCGAGCCGCGCGAGCAGGTCGAGGTGTTCGCGCGCGGCGCTCAACGTGTCCAGCGGCAGGCCGGCGGGAATGTCCTTGGGCCGGCTCTCGTCGCGCTCGAACAGGCGCAGCCGGGCCAGTGCGATGAGGCTGGTGGCGCCCTGCGCGCCGCGCATCACGGCGTCGGGCGCAGGGTTCTCGTGGGCCAGTTGGCGCATCAGCGACGAGCGCCCGCCCCACAGGCGCTCGCAGGCCGAGACCTCGAGCATCAGCGCTTCGTCTTGCCAGGCGACGTGCGGCGTGTACTGCAGCGCCCACCAGCCCAGCGCCTCGGGCGTGGGCAGGGTCGGCGCTTCAGGCGCGTCGGGTTCAAGCGACCACCGCAATGCGATCCAGTGCATTGGGGCCTCCCTTCCACGCGTCGATGCGCACCACGGTCGCGGACGTTGCCGCCACTTCACCGGCGGGCACCGTGCCCTGCTGCTGCAGGCGCAGCTTGCGGCGCAGCCGGGCGGCGGCCAGCAATGCGGCCATGCGCTCGTTGCGCGCCGGCAGCATTACCGGGGCAGCCAGCGGCGGGCCGCGGCGCTTGAGGATGCGCAGTTCGATCTGCGAGCTGTCGGCCCCGCAACTTTCCACCTGAAGCCGAAGCCGCGCCGGCGACGCGCCCCGTGCGGCCGATTCGGGCCGGCACACGAAGAGCAGCACGTCATGCTGGGCGGCCGCCAGTTGCAGCCGCCGCAGTTCGCCCACCCGGGCCTGCGGGAGCCAGGCCAGCACGGCGGCCACGTCCGCGCAGCGCAGCGCCTGCTCGCAAGCCCACAGCCGCGAGGCCGAGGCATCGCTCCTGACCCACATCAGCGCTTCCACCGGCAACCCCTGCGCCGCGAGCGACGGCCCGCAGGGTTCGTAAGGCGCACCGATCAGCACCACCGGCCCGCCGCGCGCCTGGACCGCCTGCGCCAGCGCGGGCAGCAGCAGCCGCCAGACATGCGCTTCGGGCGCGCTTTGCAGCAGTTCCGTCATGGCGCCGACCGGCCAGCCGCCCCCGGGCAACTCCGCGTCGAGCGCGGTGTAGCCGGTGGCGACGACCTGCGCGTCGGCCAGGCCGAGTTCGTCGGCGTGCCAGACGCCACGGCCTGCGGCAGCGGAAAAGGAGTCGAGGAAAGGGAGGCCCATGATTCAATCGTTAACTGTATTTTTATACAGTATCGCGATCCTCGCAAGGCAAGGGAAATCTCCCGCCTCCCTCCGGACAGCGCCTACGCCCTGCGTAGCGCGCTTTCGCCCGACGCCTGGCTCAGTTGTCCTTGACGATCTTCCAGCTCTTTCCCTCGTCCGTGGACCGCACGATCAGGTTCTCGGGCAGAAAGGCGATCAGGGAACCGTCGGCGCGGTCCACCATCATCTGGCGAACGGCATAGGGATTGGTCATTCCCGGCGAGCTTCCGGTCTGCGACCAGCTCTTGCCGCCGTCGCGCGTGGTCATCAAGCCGAGCTTTCCGGGCATCAGGCTGGACGCGATGGGGCCCACGGCATAAGCCGTCTGCCGGTCCTTGAAGGCGATCGTCACGACAAAACGGCTGGTGTCCAGATCGGTCCAGGTCTGCCCCCAATCGGGCGAAAGCAAGGTGGTTTTCGTCATCACCACCGTCTGGGACACCAGGGTGCCGTCGGGCAAAGCATTCACGTCGAGGGTGGAGCGGCCATTGCTGGAGCGAAACAGCGTGCGGCCATCGGTGGCATGGAGGTCGCCGTTGGGCATCATCACGCCCGCCCGCTCCGGCTGGCCGAAGCTCATGCTGCGCTGCCATGGCACGTTGATCGAGCGGGAATCGGAAAACTCCCCGAGCTTTTGCCACGCTCCGGCATCGAGGTCCTTCGACACGTAGACGGTCCAAAGGCTGTCGCGGCGCGAAATCGCGACCACGCCACCACCGCGCATCGGCTGCGCCAGTTGGATGAGCCCGTCATCGGGCGGCACCAGGTTTTTCCAGGTCAACCCCTCGTCGGAGGAATGGCGCAGCAGGCCTTCCTCGCCCGCCGCCAGCAGCCCGCCACGGTATGGCCGGACCGAGAGCACTTCGCGCCAGGAACCCACGTCGAGTTCCTTCCAGCGGCTCTCGCCGCTCTTGCGCCACAGCACCTTGCCGAGCTTGCTGCCGGCCATGAACTCGCCGTCGGCCGTCTGTGTCAGCCCGTGCCAGATGGACGCCAGGCGCTTGACCTGCGGCGCCAGCGTGGCGCGGCGATCGAGGTCGAGTGTTGGAACGAAGCCATGCTGCGGACGGCCGCGCGTCTGCGCGGCCAACGCGGGGTACAGGGTCTCGAAGGTCTTCTGCAGTTCGGCCTCGGGCGGCACGTAGGCGACGACGAAGCGCATACCGAGGCGCGGCTGGATCAACAGCGTTCCGAGCAACGTGACTTCACCGCGCACTACATCGAAGCTGCCGAATTTCTCATCGATCGGATAGAAGTAGCTCATGTTGCCACCCGCACCCGTGATGTTCTTGATGATGTAGCGCCCGGGCGCGACCATGCCGCTGAACACGGCGGTGGTGTAGGTAGCCTTGCGCGTGCGCGTCAGCACCACGATGTCCCGCCCAGTCTGTTTTTCGCCGGGCGCGAGTACGCGTTCGAGGCGCACGGCGGACAGCGTCTCTGCCGGGTCGGTCTCCCCGGGGCTGTTGGTGATCAGCTTCATGACTACCGCGCCCTCCTGTCCGGTAAGGGTCTGCTCGGGCGTGATCGGTGCAGCGCTGCACGCGGCCAGCAGCAGGGCAACCAGCAACAGCACAAGCCCGTGCAACAGGCGGGAGATGGAATGGGAAGTGGGGTTCATGGATTGGCAATAGCCGGCGGTGCGGCGCCCGCGCCGGCCGGTGATGTTCTTGTGGAGACGGCAGGCCCTCCGCCTGCGGGGAGGCACGATACATTGCGAAACATGCGGGGGCAAGCAATGGCGGTGCGCGATGTTGTATCGACGCACGCAGGTGCTGCGGGACGCTCTCTGGCCTTGGCCCGGCAATCAGAATCAGGGCTATGCAGTAGCAAAAAAGGAGGCGTGATAGTGCCTGTTCCGAAAGAGCGGACCCTGACCGGAAACGTTCAAATGCCGATCGGTGCCGACAGAGGCTTTTGTCCAAATTGCAGCACCGAATGCGAACAAAATGCAGCCGAGTGCATCGCGTGCGGGGCCAGCTTCGAGGCGGGCAGTAATTGGCAGCTCAGTTTTGAAACTCCCGCCGTTCGTCGCCCTGCCGCCGCACCCTTGCCTATGCCCGCGGCCTGGAATTTCGCAAGAAAAGTCATCAACCGACTTTTGTTGGTGCTCACGCTCTTGCCATTGGCGCTCTATCTTCTGCGCCTTTCGTTCTCTCCAATCTATCCCCTTCCCACCGGAGTCGCTGCGGTCGCCGGTCTTTGGGCCTTGTTCCTCTGGATCGCTGCTGGCGCTTGCCTGTGGGCGGTGCATATGGTGGTACTGGCGGGAGCAGAGTTTCTCTTTCGATTCTTTCGATCGAGAAGATGATCACCTTCCCTTCCGGGCCTGAAATGCCATTGAGGCAACAAAGGACTCGAATCATGCGATTCGTTATCGGGCTGGTCGCACTCGGAATTCATTGGGCAGCATGTGCCAGCATGCCGACATGGCGTGGCGTCGAGATCCGGCAGTTCGGCCAATCGGCGGCGCAGCCGGAGCGGGTCTACGCCTTGGGCAATGGCATTCTTTTTCGCTCGGATGATCGGGGCCGAACCTGGAGTCCCTTGCGCATGCCTCGGCTCAGCCAGGCAACTGAACTGCACGTCGATCCGAACGATGCGCAGCACGTGCTGGTACTCGGCCGCAGCCAGAACAACAGAGAAAACCCCGAACTGCACGAGTCGTTCGATGGTGGCCTGCACTGGGTTCGACGCGCGACATTGAAATTTTCGGATCCAAACGGATTGCCTGGCGGCAGCTTTCTACCCACGCGACTGGCCATCCCGACCAGTAGGCAACCTGGCGACTGGTGGGCCTACGACGGTCGCTGGTTCCGATCTTCCGATAGCGGGCAGACTTGGACTCGGTTGCCCGGCGGGCGACTTGCTTTCGCAGCGATGCGAGGACCATCCGTCAGCTTCAGCCTGGACGACAACGTACTTTGGCGGTCCAAGAGCGCGGACCTGTCCTGGGAGAACGTCCACGAGTTCAAAAAGAATGCGGCAACTCCGAGCTATCGCGTACGCCCCCCCTCTAACTTGATCGTGCTCAGCGACGAAGAACTCGTCGTGCGCGACAGCGAAGGCAACTGGTTACAGAGCATCGACGGCGGAGCGAATTGGCTGCCGGCTACCAACGGCTTCCAGAGCTTGAACGGCCCGCATCCGGGATCTGCGTCCCAGGGACCTGCAGCGAGGTCCCTTGGCGAGACGTGGTGCAGCGTTCAGCGCTCGCCTGCTGCGGCAAATACGCTGCTCGCGCAGTGCATATGGGACAACGGCTCGTTTCCGATTTCGACGTGCCTTCACGTCAGCACTGATACGGGGCGCTCATGGATGCCACCGCGAACATCGGGAAGCACGTCAGGCCCTGACTGCCAAGCGCAGGGCCTTCGCAGAGGATGGGCGCCGACCGCCGTGCTGCTGGACGCGGTCGACCCATTCCACATGCTTGCTGCCTGGCAGGCCGGTGGCCTATACCGCAGCGATGACGGAGGCAAGACTTGGCAGTCGTCGGCCGTAGGATTGATGTTCCGCAACGAGCAGGCGTCCGAGATCAACTGGGCTGCGATCGGCGAGCCCGCCCTCATCCAGGCCGTGCTCTACAGAGATTCGAATCTGCTCTCGCGCACTCTCGCAAGTGGGGTCGATATCGATGCTCCGGGTAATCGGTTGGCAAACGTGCTCGACGCTGATCTGACCGCGCGCGAACTGGAGTCTCGGGAGCAAGCAACCCCAAATCCGATGATGTGGCCCGAGTTGCGCAAGGCTCGGGCAGAGGCATTCGCCGTTCCGACGGTGCGCAAAGGACTTCTGACACGTGCGTTGGAACTGAAATTGGATGACATTGCGGATGACTTGATTCGCCGAGGCTATGACTGGGGAATCATCACCGCCGATGCCGCACCATCCGATATGCCGGATAGCGAGCTTCGCGAGATCTTGCACCATAGCCGACATCTTCCTTCGGGCTCGGATCGGATCGGACGGCTGATCGCCAATTACATTGCGGCGACGCGATTTCCTTCCGCGGACCGAACAACACTGGATCTACTTGACGCAGGCGAAACTGAACTGGCGATAAGGGTACTCAAGGCATCGACTCGACGCAGCCCTTTCGATCGGCAGAGCACCATCTCCAAGACATCGAGGCGGCTTGTCGCGGAAGGCCTGCTGACCGCGGGAGAAAAGTCATGGGCCAGAAGAGTCTTCGCCACTGTTCCGCGGCTGCAACAAGGAAGGGGCAAATAGCGATTTACCCAAAGCGCCGTGCCTCTTAAGATGGTCAAACAAACAATTTGTGACCATGCAATACAAAAAGATTCATTTGCTGGCTTCGGCCTTTGCCACCCTTCTCCTTGCGGTACAGCCTGCGGCGCAGGCGCAAACCAAGCCGCTCCTGATCGGCCAGACCTACGTGCAGACCGGGCCGCTGGCGTCCCTGTCGACCGAGCCGCTGATCGGCATCCGTGCCTTCTTGGCCACACTGAATGCCAGCGGCGGCGTCAACGGGCGGCCGGTCGAACTGCGCCAGCTCGACGACGCCTTTGACCCTGCCAAGGGCGCCGAGAACGTCAAGACCTTCGTCAAGGACGGCGCCGTCGGCATCCTCATGCCCATCGGCACGTCGCCGACGGTCGGTGCCTTGAAGGCCGCCAACGAGCTCAAGATTCCGGTCGTGGGCGCGTACACAGGCGCAGCCCCGGTGGTCAAACCGTCCGAATACGGCTTTCCGGTGCGCATCAGCTTCGACGAGGAATACAGCCGCATCGTGAACCACCTGTTCACCATCGGCCTCACGCGCATCGCCTTCGCGCACAACGACAACCCCGGCGCGCGCTCGGCAATGGAGAGCACGCAAAAATTCATTGCCGAACGCGGCGAAAAAATGGTCGGCAGCGTGCCAATCAAGAACGACGGCTCCGACGCGGCCGAACGCGCGGCGGAACTGGTCAAGCTCAAACCGAAGGCCGTGGTGCTGTCGGCCACCAACGACGTGGCAGCCAAGTTCATCACCGCCTACCGCGCGGCGGGCGGCGAAACGGCTTTCTATTCGTTCTCCTTCCTGAACGGGCAAAAGCTGTTCCAGGACATCAAGAAGGACGCGGCCGGCGTGGTCATCTCGCAGGTCGTGCCCTACCCGTGGAACAGCGCCATGCCGGTGATTGCCGAATACCAGGCGGCCATGAAGAAAATCGGCGCGACGGAGTTCAGCTACGCCAGCCTCGAAGGCTATGTGGCGGCCAAGGTCATGGTCGAGGGCCTGAAGCGCGCGGGCACGAGTCCGACGGCCGATTCGCTGCACAAGGGCCTCGAGTCGTTCAAGACGCTGGACATCGGCGGGATTGCGGTGTCTTACCGGCCGGGCGAGCACCGTGGGCTGACCTTTTCCGAGCTGTCGATGCTTAAGGCTGACGGGCGGTATTTGCGCTGAGGGTTTTCTCCGTACGTGAATTCATTCGGGGCGGGTGCAAAGGCCACCGGGTGCTCCCCTCCGCGAATGTCCCCCGGCTTCGCCTCCTCCTTTATTTCGCTGCGGGGAGCACCCGATGCCCTGTGCACTGGGGCATGCTGCTGGTGTACCGCTGATCAACGACTGCTCTGAACAACGCTCCCGCTGGCGGGGTGCCTTGCGCAGCGAAATAAAGGAGGAGGCCGCAGGCCGGGGGACATTCGCGGAGCAAGGTACCCCGTCGGCGGGTGCGCCGCCCTGAACAACGCACCTCGAACGTCGCCCTGAACGCCCCGCCAACATAGCCCCAGCAAGCGCCGAGTAAAAGCCCCAGGCGCAGAATTTGATTCGTGACACCCCTCACGAACCAACCCCACATCACGCGCGCCCGGCTGCTCAGGCTCAGCGCCGCACTCTGCGCCGGTGCAGCGCTCCCCTCCTTCGCACAGCAACAAGGCAGGCCTGCGATGACCATGAACACCCGCCCTATCCCTTCCACCCAGGAGGCCTTGCCGGTTGTCGGCTGCGGCACCTGGATCGGCTTCGACCAGCGCCCCGGCACCGACGAGTACAAGCGCCTGCCCGGCGTGCTCGAAGCCCTCTTCGCAGCCGGCGGCAAGGTGATCGACAGCTCGCCGATGTACGGCCGCTCCGAAGAAACCACAGGCGAACTGCTGGCCGCATCGAAGCAGCGCGAGAACAAGGCTTTTCTTGCGACCAAGGTCTGGACGTCGGGCCGCGAAGCCGGCATTGCGCAGATGGAGCAGTCTTTCGCGCGGCTGCGCACCGAGCGCATGGACCTGATGCAAGTGCACAACCTGATGGACTGGAAAACCCATCTCGCCACGCTGCGCGGCTGGAAAGAGAAAGGCCGGGTGCGCTACATCGGCATCACGCACTACACCGCTTCGGCCTACGACGAAGTGGAAGCCGTGCTGCGCGCCGAGAAGCTCGACTTTCTGCAGATCAACTATTCGATCGACGCGCGCGAGGCCGAGCAGCGACTGCTGCCGCTCGCCGCCGAGCGCGGGGTGGCGGTGATCGTCAACATGCCGTTTGGCGGCGGCGGCCTCCTGCGCCGGCTGCGGGACAAGCCGCTGCCGGCGTGGGCCACTGAAATCGGCTGCACAAGCTGGGCGCAGGTGCTGCTGAAGTTCGTGCTGAGCCACCCTGCCGTGACCTGCACCATTCCCGGCACCAGCCGCGCCCAGCACATGGCCGACAACGCCGCGGCCGGCGCGGGCTCGTTTCCGGATGCGGCGTTCTGGCGCAGCAACGCGGGCTCGATCGGGCTCTGAGCCGCAACCGCGGCGGCTATTCGAACTTCACGTTGTGCTGCCGCACGGTGGCGCCGAAGGCCTCGTACTGCGCGCGGAAAAATTCGGTGAATTTCGCGGGGCTCATGCCGTAACCCTCGAAGCCCTGCTGCACCAGCTGCGCATGCACGTCCGGCCGCTTCAGCGTGTTCTGCAGTTCCTGCGACAGCTTGTCGGTAATGGCCTGCGGCAACCCCGGCGGCCCGAAGAAGCCGGCCCAGGGCGTGATGGTGAGCTTGCCCAGCCCCAGCTCGCTGCCGGTGGGCACGTCGGGCAGCAAGGCGCTGCGCTGCGGCAGCAGCGTGACCAGCGCGCGAATGCGCCCCTCCTTCACGAAGCCCGGTGCCAGCGTGCCAGTGGTGAACATCATGTGGATCTGCCCGCCCAGCAAGTCGGTCATGGCCTGCATGTCGCCCTTGTAGCGCGCGTTCACCACCTTGCGTTCGCCCAGCAGTTGCAGCATGGCCAGCTCCGAGGCGCTGTTGCTCGATGCCGAGTTGTAAGCGCCGGGCTTCGCCGCCACCATCGCCAGCAGTTCGTTCACGCTCTTCACCGGAAGGCTCGACGGCACCACCAGGAACATCGAGAACTGGCCGGCCGAGCTGATCGGCGTGAAGGCCTTGAACGGGTCGTAAGGCGGCGTCGGCCGCAGCGTGGGCGCAGCCACCATCGCGGTGTTGGTGCCCATCAGCAGCGTGTAGCCATCCGGCTTGGCCGATGACGTGGCCTGCGCCGCCAGAACGCCGTCGGCACCGGGCCGGTTCTCCACGATCACCTGTTGGCCGAGCTGCTTCGACAGCCCCTCCGCGATGATGCGCGTGAGCGCGTCGGCGCCGCCGCCGGGTGCAAAGCCGACGATCAGGCGCAGCGGCTTGTCCGGATAGGTCTCCGCGCTCCATGCTGCCGCGCCGGGCAGCATGGCCAGCGCGCTACCGGCAAGGGCCGCCAGGGTCAGGTTTCTGCGTCGCATTTCTTGCTCCTTCTTCAGAAGAGATGCCGCACGCCGAGCTCCCAGCCCGACGAGCGGCGGCCGCCGGCCGGCGCCACACCGCCGCTGACAACATAGCGCGCCTGGCCGCTGTTCATCAACCGCGCGTAGGTGCCGTAGAGCGCGGTGCGCTTCGAGAGGTTGTGCACATAGCCGATGCCGAACTGGCGCGCGTCGTCGCGGTTGCGCGGCATGCCGTTGGCGTTGCGCAGGCTCTCGTCGCTGCGGTCGTCCAGGTACGCATAGCTCACGCGGATGCGGCCGACCTCGAAGGCCGGAATGTGCGCGCCGATCTCTGCGGTGTTCTTGCGCACCGTGCCGGCGGCGAGCTTCACGGTCACCTTGTTGTAGAGCGCGAAGAACTTCGCAAAGCCCGCATCCCACGTGCCGCCGATGTTGGCGTGCGTGTAGTTGCCGATGGTGGCTGTGGCGTCGTAGTGGGTACGGGTCACGGCGGCGGCAATGTCGAATGCGCCCGAGGCGAAACCGAAGCGCGCGCCGGCAAAGTTGCCGTCGTCGCGATTCGGCGCGGTGGAGTTGTTCTCCCCCGTGCCGACCATCGCCATGCCGTAGAAGCCGCCGAGCTTGGACGGCAGCCAATAGCTCACCGTGTTGCTGCCCGTGATGCCGGTGGGCAACGGCCCGGTGCCCGCGCCCGCGAACGTGAGGTTGCCCGCGCGCGCCACGCCGTTGGCGTTGAAGGGATCGAAGTAGATGCTGTTGTAGTGCGTGGGAATGAAGTCGCGGCCCAGGCGCAGTTCACCGACCTTGTCGTGCGACAGGCTCACGAAAGACATGCGGTCGAAGGTGATCGGCCCCGCCACTCCTGCGCCGCTCGCCTGGTTGTTGCTGTTGCTCGCGCGGCCGGTGCCGGTGTCGGGGTTCAGGCTGCCTTCGAGCCAGAAGCCCGCGCGCAAACCGCCGCCCAGATCTTCGGTGCCGCGGAATCCGAGCCGGCTGGTCGAGAGCCCGCCGTTGGACAGCGCCTTGACCGAGCCGCCGCCATCGCCGTTGGTGTACTGGATGCCGAGGTCCATCACGCCGAACACGGTGACGCTGGATTGCGCATGTGCCGCGCCGCTGCTTGCAAGCCCTAACGCTGACCACATCAAAATTTTCTTCATGGTTTCTTGTCTCCTGCTTCTTCTCTTGGTTGAAAAACTCGGAACGCGCGCAGGGCTGCGCCACCGGGTGCGCACGGGGGTGCGCACCGGTCGGCGAAGGCCGGGGTAAAAAGGTGTTGCTAGCCGGAAGGCTCGGGCCGTTCGGTGCGCACGAGCACGGCGCCCTTGGACAGCGGGCTCACGTTGCGCCGGTACTGCTGCAGCCAGCCGGTGTCGAAGGCCGGCGGCGGCGCTTGCCAGTCGGCGCGGCGCGCCTGCAGTTCTGCATCGGTCAATGCGATGTCGAGGCGGCGCGCGTCGAGGTCGATGGTGATCACGTCGCCATCGCGCACCAGCCCCAGCGGCCCGCCGAGCGCGGCTTCGGGCGACACCTCGGCCACCACGAGCCCCTTGCAGACCAGGCCTGAAAGGTGACCGTCGGTCAGGATCGCGACCTGGTCACCCAAGCCCGCGCCGTCAACGGCGAACACCACGCGTGAGGCGCCGCCGCCCATCGCCGGGCCGCCGCACGCACCTGCGCCGCGCATCACGACCACCTGCCCCGGCACGATCTCGCCTTTCTTCAGCGCGGCGATGGCGGCGTCCGAAGTCCAGAAGCACACGGCCGGACCTGTGAAGCTGCGCACCTTGCGTTCCACGATGCCGGTCTTGATGAGTCCTGATTCGGGCGCGAGGTTGCCGCGCAGCAGCACGATGGCGGGCAGCGGCGCCACGGGGCGATCGATGGGGCGGATCACCTCTGGGTCGACGACTTCAACGCTCTGCAGGTTGTCCGCCACGGTGCCACTCGTCACGGTGGGCGCGCTCGTGTCGAGCAAGGGCGCAAGCTGCTTCATTAGCGCACGGCAACCGCCCGCAGCTTCGAAGGCTTCGATGCTGTGCTCGCCGATCGGCCGCACGCCGGCCAGCACCGGCGTCGTCGGGCCGAGGCTTTCGAAGAGGCCATACACATCGACGCCGCACTCCCCTTCGGTCGATATCGCCTGCAGGTGCTTGGCCGTGTTGAGCGAGCCGCCGACGGACAGCACCGCGCGCACCGCGTTGGCGAAGGCGCCGGGCGTGAGGATGTCGCGCGGCTTCAGGTCGTCCCACACCATCTGCACGATGCGCGTTCCGGCGGCGCGCACGTCGGCCATCATCTTCGGGCTCAGCGCGGCCACGGGCGCACTGCCGGGCAAGGCCATGCCGAGCGCCTCGCAGACGATGTGCATCGAGTTGGCCGTGCCCAGGCCCGAGCACACACCCGGCCCGCGAATGGCCTCGCGGCTCATGCCCACGAGTTCTTCGACCAGAAGGTTGCCCGTGACCGCGTGCATCGCGCCGATGAACACTTCCTCGATGTCCATGTGCTTGCCCCGGTACTCGCCGCTGGGCTGGTAGCCGCAGGGCACGAGCAACGTCGGAATGTTGAGCCGCGCCGCTGCCATGAGCTGGCCCGGCACGGTCTTGTCGCACGAGGTGAGGCACACCATGCCGTCGAGCTGCGCGCCCTCCACGGCCACTTCGATGTCGTTGGTGACCAGGTCGCGCGCGCCGAGCATGTAGGCGCCGCGCGCGCCGGCACCGGTGATGAAGTCGCTGGGCGCTGCCGTGCGGATCTCGAACGGCACGCCGCCCGCCGCGCGGATCGCGGTCTTGATTTCCGCCGCCACCTTGTCGAGGTGGCTGAAGCAAGCCGCGAGTTCGGACGAGCTGTTGACGATGGCGATCTTCGGCTTCTCGCAGTCTTCTTCCGGAATGCCGAGCGCGCGCCAGTGCGCATTGCGCACCGACCAGAGATACGAGCCGCGCGGAAAGTTGCTGCGCAGGGAGCGGGTCATGGGCGGTCTCCGGGTTTGTTCTTCTTGGTGATTTCGATCACGCCGCGGTCGGCATCCACGCGCACCCAGTCGCCGGTCTCGATGCATTCCAGCGGGTCGCGCTCGAAGTCGGTCATCGAGGGCGAGTGCGTGACCACGGCGCCGAGCGCCATCTTGGTGGTCATCTCGTTGAACAGGAACGCCGCGGGCGCCGAGTTCATGAGCCGCGTCATGTGGAACATGGCCGACCAGCCCGACGAGCCCTTGGCACCCGGAAACACCAGCACCTTGCCGGCGAAGCTCTGGCCGCGCAGCTCGTGCCGCGTTTCGATGACGGTGCCGGTGCGCGGATCGATGCCGCCCCAGCCCGAGATGCGGTCGCGCGTGACGAGTGCTTCGCCTTCGGCCACACCGCCGACCACCTTGCGGCCGCGGATCACGATGGTGTGTTCATCGGTCACGACTGCGTCGTTCATGCGTAGCCTCCATTCCACCGCCCCGTGCACGCCGCATCGATGCATTCCGCCGTGCTGCCGAACCACGCCTGCACGCCGAGAATCGCGGGCAGGTAGTGCGCCTGCTTGGCCGAATCGAGCGCCACCGTCTTCGTGCCCTTGGGCACGGCGCGGCTCATTGCGGAGCAGCTGTCGGTCATGAGGATGCCGCCCGCGTCCTCGATGATCTTGGTGTAGCCGTTGCGGTCGGCCAGCGACTTGATGGCGCGCGGGGTGAATATCCACAGCTCGCAATCGGGATGCACCTTGCGGCCCTCGATGAGCTGCGCGGCTTCCCAGATCTGCTCGATGGTGTAGTGCGGGCAGCCGAGCATCACGTACTGCACCTCGGCGTCCTTGCCCGTCGCGTTGATCTTCTCGTAGGTGGCGCGGCGCTCGGCCTCGCCATAACGCAGCACCTCGACCGGCGCTTTTCCTGCGAGCGCCTGCTCCAGCGTCAGCGCCTCGGGCGTGATGCCGGCGATGTGATACATCTCCACGCCGCCCGACGACGAAGCCGCCGCGCCGAAGTGCTTGAGCCGCGGCAAGTTGGGCACGCGGGCGATGCCGCGCTTGCTGTGCACCACCGGCACGCGCTCCTGCACATGCTCGCCGATGTAGTAGCCGAGCAAGCCCCAGTCCTGCACCGATTCGACTTCGACGTCGAGCTCGACCACATGCGTGGCGTGGCGGTTCTCGTCGAGGTGGTAGCCCCAGTAGGGAATGCGGCCGGTGAGCATGGCCGCACCCGTGCTCTCGCGGCCTTCGGTGTTGGTACGCGCGCCGAGCACCGAGTTGCAATACACCACGGCCGACGACTCCATCCACGCGCAGTGCTCGCCGCGCGTCGGGATGTTGCCGACCTGGTACGGGGTGCAGGTGTTCATGATCTGCGCGCCGAGGCCCGCCGCATGGCGCTCGCTCTTGTTGTAGAACTGCACGATCTCCTCGCTCACGCCCATGCGCTCGGGCTGGCCGGGGTCGAAGCCCAGCTGCAGGTGGCTGGTGAAGACCTTGAACTTCGGAATCTCGACGGTCTCCTGGCTGTCGAGGCTGAATTCGGAGAACACCGCATCCATGCCGCCGCCCTTGGCGAGCGCGAAGTCGCGCTGGAACGGCGTGGTCGAGGTGATGGTGGCGCAGACGTTGCGCGTCTCGACCAGCCGCTCGGCGCCCAGCGCTTCGCCGTAGCGCATCAGGAGGTCCATCGCCTTCTGCACGGCCGGTCCGTCACGGCCGTCCATCATGGCTTTTTCTTCATCGCTCAGGTGCATGACCTGTGTCTCCGTTTTTATGTTGTCGTGGGGTCGGCCGGGCTAGCCCGGCGAGGGCGTGGGCACATGGCCGCCGATGTCGCGCGCAATGGTGAGCGCGATGTCGTGCAGGCGCGGTGCCAGTTCGTTGCGCAGGCGCTCCTCGGTGAAGACGAAGGCCGCGCCGCCGCCGTTGAGCGCCATCACCTCGCCGTCCGGCCCGATGAGGGGCACGGACACTGAATTGATTTCGCGGTGGAATTCGCCGAGCGAGAGGCAATAGCCCAGCCGCCTGGCTTCGCCGATGGCGCGCGTCATGCCGGGTGCGATGCTGTCCCATTCGGGGCCGCGCAAGAGGCGCATCGAATCGATGAGCTGGTTGCGCTGCACCTCGGGCAGTGCCGAGAGGTAGGCGCGGCCCAGGGCCGAATTGGCCAGCGGCGCGCGCGAACCCACGTCGAGCCGCGCCGAGAGCATCGACGAGCGCGGCCGGCAGGCCTCGATCAGCACCATCTCCATGCCGTCGCGTATGGCCAGGTAGACCGAGGCGCCCACCTCCTCCGCCATCGCCTGCATGCTGGGCCGCGCCGCGGCGCGCACGTCGAGGCTGCCGAGGAACACGCGCGAGAGCGACACGACGCCCGGGCCGAGCATGAAGCGGTCGGCAATCTGCGCGGCCTTGAGCATGCCCATGGAGAGCAGCGTGGCGACCAGCCGGTTGACGGTCGGCCGAGGAATGCCGGTCATGCGGGCAATGTCGGCATGACCCAGCACGGGCCGCTCTTCGCTGAAGCAGCGCAGCACCGAGATGCCGCGCTCCAGCGCGCTCACGGTGTCGGAGCGGTCGCCACGCGCATCGGCGGCTTCGGCGGCGGAAAAAGAGGTGTCGTTTTTATCAGTGGACATGGAAGAACCCGTTGCAAGACTCAAGACTCTGCAATGTAGAGGCTCGCGAGAGAAGTCGGTCGGGCTCATGGCAAGACATTCAGACGCCGGCCTCGGCCGCAGCGGCTGCCACCGGCGCATGCACGCCCTGCCCGGCGCCAGCGCGCAGGTACACGCCCTGGCTCAGGAGTTCGGACTGCAGCGCGCCCACGTCGATGAAGCGCGGCGCTATGCCGCCCCGCGACGCCAGCGCCGCCGCCACGCCCGCAGCCTGGCCGGTAATCCAGCATTGCGGAATCTCGCGCATGAAGCCGTGCGAGTTGCGGTCGCACGAAATGTGGCGGCCGCAGGCCAGCAGACCGTCGAGTTGCTGCGGCACCAGCGCGCCATAGGGAATGGAAATGTTCGGAAACTTGGGCGACACCGCGGGCGTCACGCCCACCTCGTCGGGCAGCGCCACGCCGTCGGGCCACTGGCTGCGCAGCACCGCGCCCACACCGGTGAGGCGGCGCGCATGGCGCACGCCGATCTGCGGCGCGCTGAGCATCAGGTAGGCATCCTCGAAACCCGGCGCATGGGCGCGGAAGTAGTCCAGGTGCGCGGCCATCGCACGGTGCGAACGCACTTCCACGGCCGTGAGGTCGTCCACGTCGAGCGCCGAATACCCCGACTGGCGCGGCCCCATGAACAGCGCCACGTCGTTGCGCCACGAGACGAAGGGCCGCTCGAACAGGCCGCATTGCTCGCGGCCGCCCGCCATGAAGGCGGTGAACGCCTCGGGCTGGCCGGCCTTGAACTCGATCCAGCGGTTCATGTCCACGCCGCCGAAGAGCCACGAGGTGTTCATGCAGTGGTGCACGTCGGCTTCCTCGATGTCGTTCACGTAGGCGGCGCCGGCGCGCGCGAACAGGTCGCCGTCGCCGGTGGCGTCGACCACCACGTCGGCCATGATCGCCATGCGGCCTTCCTTGCTCTCGAACACCACGCCTTTCACGGCGCCGTCCTGCACGATGGGAATGGCCGCCCACGAGTGGTAGATGAGCTTGACCTTGCGCTCCAGCACGATCTCCTGCGAGAGCAGCTTGAGCCGCTCCGGGTCGATGGTGGGCGACCACGTGACGACGCCGTGATAAGCGGCCGTGCGCTGCGACCAGTGCGCAGCCTTGGCCGCGTCCTGCGAGCCCCAGTCTTCCCGCGCGGGGCCGGCAATGGCGTCGGCCGGCAGGCGGTCGAACAGTTCTTCGGCAAAGCCGCGGATCACCAGCTTGCCTTCCCAGTCGGTCATGCGGTCGATCCAGATCACGAGGCCGCCGGTCGAAAGGCCGCCCAGGTGGTTGTAGCGTTCGAGCAGCGCCACGTCGGCGCCTGCGCGGGCGGCAGCTGCGGCCGCCGCGGTGCCCGAAGGCCCGCCGCCGACCACCAGCACGCCGCAGCGGTGGTAGACCGGAATGTTCTTGCCGGGCTCGGCCCAGCTGCCATGGTCAGGCCGCTTGACGCGGCTGTCGCGGTCGAAGATGTCGGAGCTGAGGATGCGCTCGTCGGTGCGGACGACAGTTTTCATGGATGAGTATCTTGGATGGGCTGTTTCGTCGTATTTTGATTTCAATGTTCATTTTGTCAAACATAAAAGTCTGAAAAAGGCCGTTCTTCGGGGTATTCCCTAGATGATGTGGATTTTTATGGTTTTCTAAATCAATATGAGAAGAACATTACAACGGAGACATCGATGAAAAAACCCTGCGGCACTCGCCGTGCGTTCGGCGTTGCGCTCGGCGCGACGGCCTTTCTGGGCCTGACACCCCTGGCGCTGGCGCAAGACTTTCCCGTGCGCGGCGGCAAGCCGATACGCATCGTGGTGGGCTTCACGGCCGGCGGCGGCACCGATGCGCAGGCGCGCATCGTGGCGCAGAAGCTCGGCGAGGTGCTGGGCACCGGCGTGATCGTCGACAACAAGCCCGGCGCCAGCACCATGCTCGCCGCAAGCGAGGTCGCGCGCGCGCTGCCCGACGGCTACACGCTGCTCTACGCGCCCTCTTCGACCATGGCGCAGAACCCGCACACCTTCTCGCAGGTGCCGTACGACCCGTTCAAGGACTTCACCGCCATTTCGATGGGCGGCCGCGGACCGCTGGTGCTGTCGGTGAGCACCACCGTGCCGGCCAGCAACGTGAAGGAACTCGTCGCCTACGTGAAGGCCAACCCCGGCAAGGTGAGCTATGCCTCCTTCGGTGCGGGCACTTCGTCGCACATCTACGGCGAGGCCTTCGTGAAGAAGGCCGGCATCGACGCGGTGCATATCCCCTACAAGGGCGGCTCGGATGCGGCGAAAGACCTGATCGGCGGCCGCGTGCAGTACATGTTCGATTCGGCCTCCTCGGCCCTCATCACATCAGGCACCGGCAAGGTGAAGATCCTGGCCATTGCCGCGAACGCGCGCATTGCCGCACTGCCCGACGTGCCCACCTTCGCGGAGCAAGGCGTGACAGGGCTCGACCTGCCGAGCTGGCTCGGCTTCTACGGGCCGGCGCACATGCCCGCGCCGGTGGTCGCGAGGCTCAATGCTGCGCTCACGCAGGTGTTGGCGATGCCGCAGGTGCGCGACTTCTACCGCTCGGGCGGCTACGAGGCCGGCGCGTCCACGCCGGAAGAGTTCGCCGGCATCACGCGTTCGAGCTTCGAGCGCTGGGGCACCATGGTCCAGCAGGTCGGGTTGGCGAAGCAATGAACCGATTGCCCTCCTCCATCGGGCGACGCCGCGTTGCCGCCTGGCTCGGGCTCGGGATCGCATTTGGCGCAGCCGCATTGCCGCCGGGCGCGCTCGCGGCCGAGCCCACGGCTTTTCCGGAAAAGGGACGCAGCATCCGCATCGTGCTCGGCCTTGCGGCGGGCGGCGCCTCCGACGCGCAAGCGCGCTTCGTCGCCAACAAGCTCGGCGAGGTGCTGCAGACGCCGGTCATCGTCGAGAACCGGCCGGGCGCGAGCTTCATCCTCGCAACGGAAGAAGTGATTCGCGCCGCACCCGACGGCTACACGATGATGTATGCGCCCTCTTCCGTGGTGGCGCAAAACCCGCAGACGCTGGCACAGGTGCGCTACGACCCGTTCAAGGACCTGACGCCCATCTCGCTCGGCGCACGCGGGCCGCTGGTGTTGACCGTGCACGCCAGCGTACCGGCGCGCACGGTGCAGGAGCTTGTGGCGTACATCAAGGCCAACCCAGGAAAGATGAGCTACGCCTCCTTCGGCACCGGCACCTCGTCGCACATCTACGGCGAGGCCTTCGCGCAGCAGGCGGGGCTGGACGTGGTGCATGTGCCCTACAAGGGCGGCGCCGACGCCGCGAAGGACTTTCTCGCGGGCCGCGTGCAGTACTACTTCGACGCGGCGCCCAACGCCATCCAGAACACTGCCACCGGCAAGGTCCGCATGCTGGCGGTGGCGGCGCCGAAGCGCAGCGCGATGCTGCCCGACGTGCCCACGATGACCGAGCAGGGTGTGAGCGGCGTCGACATGCCGAGCTGGCTCGGCTTCTTCGGGCCGGCACGCATGCCGGCGCCCGTGGTCGCCAGGCTCAACGCCGCATTGGCGCAGGTGCTGGGAATGCCGGCCACACGCGACTTCTTTCGCCAGGGCGCCTACGAAGCCGAGTCGTCGAGCCCCGCCCAGCTGGCCGAGCTCACGCGTACAACCTACGACCAGTGGGGCGACATGATCCGCAAGCTGGGGCTGGTGAAGCAATAGCGAGGGCCTGAGGCTCGAGGCTCGGGCTTAAAGAGATATTAAAAACTCTGGGGCATCATTCGCACTGCTTCCCGCGCGCCAACCCACACCACCCCATGCACCTGCTCCTGGTCGAAGACGATGCCATGCTGGGAGAGGCGGTGTGCGACGGCGCGCGCCAGAGCGGCTGGACCATCGACCACGTCGGCGATGCGCCGGCCGCGCGGCTCGCGCTCATCGACCATGCCTACGCCGCCGTGCTGCTCGACATCGGGCTTCCCGGCGAGTCGGGGCTTTCGGTGCTGCGCGCGATGCGCAGCCGCTACGACCCCACGCCCGTGCTGATGCTGACTGCCCGCGGCCAGCTCAGCGAGCGCATCCATGGGCTCGACGCGGGTGCGGACGACTATCTTGTCAAGCCCTTCCAGTTCGACGAGCTCTGGGCGCGCGTGCGGTCGGTCATTCGCCGCAGCCAGGGCCGCGTGATCCCGGTGTTTTCGCACGGCGACATCGAGGTCGACCGCAGCCGCCGCGTGGTGTCGAAGGCCGGCATTGACGTGACGCTGAGCGCGCACGAATACCGCACCTTGCTGGCACTGCTCGAGCGGCCCGGCCACGTGGTCACGCGCGACCACCTGCAGGACGCCGTCTATGGCGGGGCGAGCGCGGTCGAGAGCAACACCATCGCCGTCTTCATCCATCAGTTGCGCCGCAAGCTCGGCGACGACCTGATCCGCACCGTGCACGGGCACGGCTACGTCGTCGGCCAGCCGCGGCCATGAAGCTGAAGTCGCTGCACGGGCGGATGATCATGGTGATCGCCGCGACCATCGCGCTGTGCTGGGCGGTGGCGCTCGCGGTGCTGTTCCTTTACCTCACGCACAACAAGAACAGCATCTGGGACGACAAGCTGCGCACCATTGCCACGCGCATCCTGCTGACCATCCCGGCCGAGAACAAGCTGCGCGTGATGCGGCCGCCGGGCAACGGCCTGCAGTTGCGCGACGAAGCGCTGTCGGAGAGCGAGGCGCTCGCCTTCCAGGTCTGGGTGGACGGCAGCCGGCTGGTCGTGCGCTCGCCAGGCGCGCCGGAGGCGCCGCTGCGGCCCGACTTTACCGAAGGCGTGGCCACGACCGTCATCGCGGGCGAGCGATGGCGCGTGTATTCCGTCTCCGACAAGATGGGCCGCGTGTATGTGCAGGTGGGCAACCTCCACAGCGTGGTGGACGCCGAGCTGCGGCAGGAGGCGCTGACCGCGCTGGTCCTCAACACGCTGCTGCTGCTGCTGGTGGGCGCGCTGATGTGGTTCGTGGTCCGCATCTCGCTGAAGCCGGTGGTGGCGCTGGGCGCGGCAATGCGCAACCGGCGCAGCTTCGACCTCACGCCGCTGACGCCGGCGCTGCTGCCGCGCGAGCTCCATCCGCTGGTCGCCTCCTTCAACCATGCGCTCCGGCAACTCGACGAAGCCGTCGAGGGCGAGCGCCGCTTCATCGGCGACGCGGCCCACGAATTGCGCACGCCGCTCTCGGCAGTGCAGGCGCAGGCCCAGATCGCCCTGCGCGCGCCCACCGCGGCCGAGAAAGACGTGGCGCTGGCCAAGCTGCTCACCGTGGCCGAGCGCAGCACGCGCCTGTCCGAGCAACTGCTCGACCTGGCGCGCCTGAACGCGGGCGCCAATGCGCCGCAGCATGCGGCGGCCGACTTGGGCGCGCTGGTGATGCACGTGGTGCACGAGTTCGACATCCACGCGCTCCAGCAAGTGCGCAAGATCCTGCTCGACGTGCGGCCCTGCACCATTCGCTGCGACATCGACGAGATCGGCATCCTGCTGCGCAACCTGGTCGACAACGCACTGCGCTACACGCCCAAGGGCGGGCGGGTGCGCGTGAGCTGCGGCCAGGAGGCGGGCACGGCGCCGCCGCAGGAACGGCGCGTGTACCTCGAGGTGGCCGACGACGGGCCCGGCGTGCCCGCGTCGGAGCGCGCAGCCATCTTCAAGCGCTTTCACCGCGTGGCCGGCACACCGTCGCGCGGCAGCGGCATCGGGTTGTCGCTGGTGGCGGGCATTGCCGAGGTGCATCGCGCGACCATCGAGACCGGCACCGGTCTCGACGGCCGCGGCCTCGGCATTCGCGTGATGTTTCCGGCGTTGGGCTTCGCCGAGGCTCCTGCGCCTCAGAACCTGTAGAGGTAGCCGACGCGCACGCCGGTCTGGCTCGACCGGCCGACCAGCGGGCTGTTCTTGATGCCGCTGCCGAGGCTGGTGCCGCTGACATCGAGGAAGATCGTCTGCTTCGGCGCCACGGCGTAGTCCACGCGCAGGCCCAGCTCGACGTTCGCGGCGGATTCGCCGTCGTAGCGGGCGCGGTCCGAGCGGGATTCCGCTGCGCGCACGCCGTAGTAGTAGTCGACGTACTTGCGGTCGGCCCAATGCACCGCGAGCCGCGGCGTGAAGCCGAAGGCACCCGAGGTGAAGCGACGATCGACCTGCAGCTTGAACCGGGTGCCCTTGCTGTGCCCGGAAGTGTCGGCCAGCAGCTCGGCCGACAGATTGGCGAACTCGTTGCGCCAGATCGCAGCGCCCCCCAGCCAGATGCTGGCCTTGCGTTCGTCCATGCCGGTCAGGTAGGGGGAGTCTTCGGCCTCGTAGCCGTCGGACGCGTAGCGCGCACGCAGCCGGAACGACACCGGACCGGCGGAAGGCAGCTTCAGGTCGAGGCTCGGGCCCGCAACGCTGACCCACCGGTTCTCGTAGGTGACCATCGGAATGGCGACTCCCTTGTCGTCGAATTCGCGGTAGGGCTTGCGATCCATGCCCGCCGCGATGCCAAGGCCCCACTGGGAGCCCCCGGCCTGGAATTTCTCTTCGTCGGACTGTGCCCAGGCGAGTGGCATGCAGGTGGCGGAGATGGCGCCCACGGCAATTGCCGCGAAGGTCGAGCGGCCATGGAAACGGGGGCCTCGGGCGGCAAGGCGGGTTTGCTTCTTCATCAGGATCCTCAGGGTGAAAAGTCGAAGGTTCGAAGCGGCATGGCCGCCTCGCCGCCGGATGCTGACCCTGAGGCTTTAATAACTCTTTAGGCTTTTTAAGATTCGATGAATGGCGCGCTGCCGCGAGCTTTCACGTCGCCCAGGCTCGCGAAGCCCAGGGGGAAGCTGCGAGGCTGTGAGGCTCAGGCCAGAAAGCGCAGCAGCAGCCGGTTGAATTCGTCGGCGCGCTCGTACTGCGCCCAATGTCCGGCCCCGTCGATCACCACGCCTTCGCGCTGCAGCTGGCCGGCCGTGAGCTGCGCCACCAGCGGACGCGGATCGGCGGTGACGTCGTACTCGCCCCACAGCAGCAATTGCGGTCCGCCGAGCGTGTCGAGCGCAGCCTGCAGTCCGCCTGCCTGCGACACATCCTTGCTGCGAAAGCGCGTGCCGTGGCAGGAGATGTCGTGAATCTCGAAGGCCAGCGGGTCGATGGCGGCCTTGTCGTGCAGCATGAGCGCGGCCAGGTTGTGCAGCAGCGCGGCGCGTTCTTCTTCACGATTGGGTGCGGCACGCCAATTGATCATCTGCGCCGCCATGCGCCGCATCGTGCCGTGGCCTCCGCTGCCCACGAGCGCCAGGCGCCGGATGGCACCTCGCCGCACCGCGAAGCGCGCGGCGGTGAGTCCGCCGAAAGAAAAACCGCCAAGGTCGATGGGCGTGCCGGCGCCGATCAGCTGGTCGAGCGATCCGCCCAATGCATCGAGCAACGGCCCGAGCGGGTCTTCGCCGGGCGCGGCGCGCGGCGGCACGTCGGAGTCGTTGAACCCGGGCATGTCGGGCAGCCACAGGGTGCGGCCGGCCGAAAGCGCATCGACGTTGCGCAGCCAGTGCATCCAGCTGCCGTGGCCGCCGTGCAGCAGCACCAGCGGCGGATGGGCGCTTTCTTCTTCAGCGCCGAAGCGGCGCCAGCAGACGCGAACGCCGCCGTGCACCACGTCATGGCGCGTGCCGCTCGCGGCGATGCGTTCGATGAGCAGGCGGGCTTCGCGGTTTGAACCTGGCGTTGAATCTGAATCGGGAATGGAAGGCATCGCCCGATTCTGCCAACCCGCCGCCTTTTCAGCTGGCGGCCGCGCCGAAGCGGTAGCTCGACACCACGAGGCCGCCCATGAAGGCGTCTTCGTGATAGACGCGTTCGCCGGGCTCCTGCTCGGCCGCACCGACCGCCACCATCAGCGGGATCAGGTGCTCCTCGCGTGGATGCGCCATGCGCGCCGAGGGGGCCGAGGCCCATTCCTGCAGCCGCTGGGCGCGCTCCTGCGGTGCGGACTGCACGGCGGTGTCGTCGAGCCAGTCGCCGAACGCCTTGGACACGCCGTGCGCCTGCGGGCCGAAGTTGCGCAGGTTGTGATAGCTGAGGCCGCTGCCCACGATGAGCACGTTTTCGTCCCGCAAGGGCACAAGCGCGCGACCGAGTGCCAGGTGCTCCGCCGGGTCGAGCCCGCGCTTGAGCGACAGCTGCACCACCGGCACGTTGGCGTCGGGGTACATCGCCTTCATGGGCGAGAACATGCCGTGGTCGAAACCGCGCTCGGGGTCGACGGCCGCAGGCAAGCCTGCCGCGGCCAGGAGCGACTGCACGCGCTTCGCCAGTTCGGGCGAGCCCGGTGCGTCGTAGCGCACTTCATAAGTGTGGGCGGGAAAGCCGCCGTAGTCGTAGATCATCGGCGGCCGCGGGTTGCCCTGCACCGTGAAGACCGGTTCCTCCCAATGCGCGGACACCATGAGGATGGCGCCGGGCGTACGGCCGATCTGGCGCGGCATGTCGGCCAGCGCGGCCGCCAGCTGGTCGTAGACCCCGCCCATCTCCTTCTTCATCCAGGGCCAGGGGCCGCCGCCGTGGGAGATGAAATACGTGGGCAGGCGCGAGGTGTTGTCGTCGTGGGTCAAGTCGATGCTCCTTGAAAGCGTTGCATCGACTGTAGACATTTCCCATCAGGAAATCGACAGGCTAGGATGCATGGATTCATTTCCCCACAGAAAACCTTGCATGGACCGCCTGACCAGCCTGCGCGTGTTTCGAGAGGTCGTCGAATCGGGCAGCTTCGTGGCCGCGGCGGAGCGCCTGTCGATGTCTCCGCCCATGGCCAGCAAGCATGTGGCGCAGCTTGAAAAGTCGCTGGGTGCGCGGCTCTTGCACCGTTCGAGCCGCCACCTCAGCCTGACCGAGGCCGGCACCGCCTGGTACGACCAGAGCCGGCGCGCGCTCGACCTGCTCGATGCCGCTGAGGCCGCCATCGGCCAGAAGAGCGAAGCGCCGCGGGGCCAGCTCAAGGTGAGCGCGCCGGTGTGGTGTGCCACGCCGCGCTTCGCCCGCGTGCTGGCCGACTACCGCGAGCGCTTTCCGGAAGTGCTGGTCGACATTCACCTGGAGAACCGCAAGGTCGACCTCGCGGCCGACGGCTACGACCTTGCGCTGCGCGCCACCCAGGAGCCCTCGCCCGCGCTCATTGCGCGGCCGCTGTGCCGCGTGCCCTTTCACCTGACGGGCACGCCTGCCTACCTGCGCCGCATGGGCGGCAACCCCTCGCTGCCGGCCGACGTGAGCCGGCTCGGCGCCATCGTGCCGAGCTACGTGAACCTCGACAACCTTTCGCTCAAGGGGCCGGGCGGCCGGATGTTTCCGCTGCGGCTCACGCCGACGATGCGCTCCGACGACACCACGCTGACGCTGCATGCGGTGCGCGCCGACATGGGCATTGCGTTCCTGCCCGAGTGGCTGGTCGACGACGACCTGGCAGAGGGGCGGCTGGTGCGGCTGCTGCCAGACCACGCCCCGCATCCGGTCACGCTGTTTGCCGTGTACACCAGCCGCCAGTACATGGCGCCCAAATTGCGCAGTTTTATCGACTTTCTCGGCGAACGGCTGGGCGGCCAGCCGCCCGCGGTGGCAAAACGCACCCTTTCGGGGCAAGGACATACCACCCCGGGCTAAAGTCGGGCTTCCCCTGGAGACCGCACGCCTTGTTCCGTTTCTTCGAAAAACTGCTCCCTCCCTATCCCGCTGCCGAACCGGCGCTTCCCCCGACGGGCTTCTTCGCCTTTCTGTGGGCCTGCACCCAGGGCCTGCGCCTCAAGATGGCCGCCATGGCGGCGCTCACGGCGGCCATATCGACCTTCGAGGCGCTGCTGTTCGCGGTGCTTGGGCGCATCGTCGACTGGCTCGGCGGCCAGGTGCCGTCGCGGCTGTGGGCGGAGCGTGGCGACACGCTGATGTGGCTGGCCGCGCTGCTGGTGATCAGCATCGGCGTGGTCGCGCTGCAGACCATCGTCAAGCACCAGACGCTGGCGGTGAACCTGCCCATGCGCCTGCGCTGGAACTTTCACCGGGTGATGCTGGGCCAGAGCATGGCCTTCTACCAGGACGAGTTCGCGGGCCGCATCACGGCCAAGGTGATGCAGACCGCGCTGGCGGTGCGCGACACCCTCTTCGTGCTGGCCGACGTGGTGGTGGCCATGGGCGTGTATGTGGTGACCATCATCGTGCTGGTGAGCGTGCTCGACACGCAGCTGGTGCTGCCGTTCATCGTGTGGCTCGTGCTCTATGCGGTGTCGCTGATGTACTTCGTGCCGCGGCTGGGCAAGGTGGGCAAGGCGCAGGCCGACGCGCGCGCGCTCATGACCGGCCGCGTGACCGACGCCTACACCAACATCGCCACCGTCAAGCTGTTCTCGCACACGCAGCGCGAGGCCGGCTTTGCACGCGAGGCGATGCGCGAATTCATGTACACGGGCTACGGGCAGATGCGGCTGGTGAGCGCGTTCGAAATCGTCAACCACACGCTCAGCATGGGCCTGACCGCCGGCATGGCCGGCACCGCGCTGTGGCTCTGGTCGAACGGCACGGTGGGCGTGGGCGCGGTGGCGGCGGCCACCGCGATGGCGCTGCGCCTGCAGGGCATGTCGCACTGGATCATGTGGGAGATGACCAGCCTGTTCGAGAACATCGGCACCGTGCAGGACGGCATGAAGACGCTGTCGCGCCCGCGCACCGTGCTCGACGCGCCCGATGCCGGCGTGCTCGACGTGCCGCGCGGCGAGGTGCGCTTCGAGCATGCGAGCTTCCGCTATGCCGATGCGGGCCGCCGCGTCATCGACGACCTGAACCTGGTCGTGAAGCCGGGCGAAAAAATCGGCCTGGTCGGCCGCTCGGGCGCGGGCAAGTCGACGCTGGTCAACCTGCTGCTGCGCTTTCATGACCTGGAGAGCGGCCGTATCCTGGTCGACGGGCAGGACATTGCGCACGTGACGCAGGATTCGCTGCGCAGCCACATCGGCATGGTCACGCAGGACACGTCGCTGATGCACCGCTCGGTGGCCGACAACATCGCCTACGGCCGGCCCGACGCTGCGCAGGCGCAGATAGAAGCCGCCGCCCGACGCGCCGAAGCGCACGACTTCATCCAGACGCTGGGCGACGCCAGCGGCCGGCGCGGCTACGAAGCGCACGTGGGCGAGCGCGGCGTCAAGCTCTCGGGCGGCCAGCGCCAGCGCGTGGCCATTGCGCGCGTGATGCTCAAGGACGCACCGATCCTGCTGCTCGACGAGGCCACCAGCGCACTCGACTCCGAGGTGGAAACCGCCATCCAGCAGAGCCTGTACCGGCTGATGGAAGGCAAGACCGTGATCGCGATTGCGCACCGCCTCTCGACCATCGCGGCGATGGACCGGCTCATCGTGCTCGACGAGGGCCGCGTGGTGGAAGAAGGCGACCACCGCTCGCTGATGGCGCAAGGCGGCCTGTACGCACGGCTGTGGGCCCACCAGAGCGGCGGCTTCCTCGGCGACTCGCTCGACGAAGAAGACGAAGCGCTGCGGGCCTAAGCGGGGCGGGGCTTCAGGTCGGCAACGCGCCGGCCTCGTATTGCGCCGCGAACTCGGCGCTCGGCGGAATCGGCTTGACGATGTCGATCAGCACGCCGTTCGGGTCGCTGGTAATGAAGTGCCGCTGGCCGAAGTCCTCGTCGCGCAGCGCCAGAAGAATCGGCAGGCCCGCGGCCGCGAGCCGGTCGTGAATCGCATCGGGGTCGTCCACCTCGAAATTGAGCAGCATGCCGCCCGCCACCTGGCCGCGCGCGGATGCGGGAATGGTCTCGTGCCGGCCGTCCAGCACGGCGAGGTTTACCGCGGGGTTGCCCGCCAGCTGCAGGTGCACGTACCACTCGCTCGTGAACAGCGGCGTGAAGCCGAAGTGCGCCTGGTAGAAGCCGGCCGTTCCGGCCACGTCGTTGGTCATGATCACCGGGTAGTAGCTCGTCACTTTCATGGCGTCGATCCTTTCAATTAACATACAGACTGCATGTAAATAGCAATATTAATATACAAACAGCCTGTATGTAAATGCCAAAATCAATCACCACTTCTCCGTCCAGAAGCAACCGCGAGCGCACGGAAACCACCCGCCTCGCGCTGATCGATGCGGCGCGCGCCCTGTTCGTCAGCAAGGGCTATGGCGAAACCTCGACGCCGGAGATTGCCGTTGCCGCCGGCATCACCCGTGGCGCCCTGTATCACCACTTCGTGGACAAGCGCGACCTGTTCAGGCAGGTGCTGGTGCGCGAAGCCGAAGCCGTGGCGGCCGACATCGAAGCGGCCACGCCCGGGCAGCTGACGCCGCGCGAAGCACTGCTGGAAGGCAGCAAGGCCTACCTGAATGCGATGAGCGCGCCGGGCCGCACGCGGCTGCTGCTCATCGAAGGCCCCGCCGTCCTGGGCCTCGAAGAAATCATGGCCATCGACGAAGCCACATCGGCGAACTCGCTGCGCCAGGGGCTGGAAAAAGCCAGGCTGGGCAAGGGGGAAGTTTCGCTCGACGCCCTCGCCCGGCTGCTCTCGGCGGCCTTCGACCGGGCGGCACTGGAGATCGATGCCGGCGCCGACGCGAAAGAAATCCACTCGGCGATGCGCTGGCTGCTCGAACAGGCACTGGGGCCCGAGCCACGCCGCAAGCCCTTCGCCTGAAGCGCCCGTGCGGCGCCCGTTTGGGACGCGCCAGCACGATGCATGCGGTCGCCCGGGTCTTCGCAAGTCCTACAGCACAGGCCGCCCCTCGCCGACAGCCGCGGGCCACGTGGGGCCCGATGCTGAAGCTGTCGTCAACAACGAGGAGTCCTCGCGTGAATTCCATCATCTACATCGTCGGTCTGATCGTGGTTGTCGTGGCCGTGCTTTCGTTCTTCGGCCTTCGCTGAGATCGGGCACGCGTTTTCGACTCGTACCTTGCACAAGAACGGGGCCGTCCGCATGGCCCCGTTTTCTCGTGAGTCCCTCGCAGCGCGCCGGGCATAATTCGCGCGCCCCCGCCATCGCGGGACGCCACTTGCGAAGGGACCCTGTTGACCAACACCGCGTTGCGCGAATCTGCTTTTCCGGACGCGGTCATCACCGAGGCGATCCGATGGACCGAAGAGAAAGGTCCACTCGACGATGCGCAAGCCATGCGCACCGCCGCTTCCCGCACAACTGACGAGCACGCGCGCATCGCCGCCCGCGCGCTCCAACTCGGCGAACGCATCGGGCTGCAATCCGAAGTGGCACGCGCCCGCCAATGGGCGCCCTGGGTACTGCTCGGGCTTGTCGCACTGGTGGTCGTTGCCGGCCTGAGCCTTGCGGGCAATGTCGTCGGCGGCGGCGAACGGCATATCAACGTGATCGTGGCGCTCGTGAGCCTTCTGGGCATTCACATGTTCACGCTGCTGCTCTGGCTGATCGGCCTGTGGCTGCCGCTCGGCTCGTTCAATACAAGCTCGCTTGGATGGATATGGCTGTCGCTCACGGCGCGCGTGGCCGGCGGCAAGCGCGGCCAGGCCCCCGTGCTGGTACGCGCAGCCACCGGGCTGCTGACCCGTGCCAGGCTGCTGCCCTGGGCCTTCGGGCTCGTGAGCCACGGCATCTGGGCGCTCTCGTTCGCGGTGGTGCTGGCCGCACTGCTGTTCGCGCTGGCATTCCGCAGCTACACGCTGAGCTGGGAAACGACGATTCTCGACCCGGCCTTTTTCGTGCACGCCGTGCAGGTGCTGGGCTGGGCGCCGGCGCAGATCGGCTTTCCGGTTCCCGATGCACAGACCGTGCTCTCTTCCACGCCCGCCGCGGCGGGCCAGCGCACCTGGGCGCTGTGGCTCACCGGTTGCATCGTGGTGTACGGGCTGCTGCCGCGCCTGGCCCTCGTGGTGCTGAGCGCGGTGGTGTGGCACCGGCGCCGGGCGGCACTGCACCCCGACTGGAGCGAGCCCTACTACCGCAAGCTGACGGCCCGCTTCGCCGCGTTTGCGCCGCCCGCCATCGTCGATGCCGACCCGGGCCGTGCACCCGGCATCGCCCCTGCCGGCCTGGCGCCTTCGGAACTGCAGGACACGCTGTTCGTCATCGGCTTCGAACTGCCTTCGGATACGGCATGGCCGCCCGAAGGGTTGCCCGTCGCAGAGGTGCAACGCATCGACGGCAGCGCCCCCGCGCGCCACGCCCTGCTCGACCGGTTGGCGCATGCGCGTCCACGCGCCGTGCTGCTGGTGTGCCATGCCGCATCGAGCCCCGACCGCGGCACCGAGCGCTTCCTGCGCGAAGTGCTGGCCCATTGCGGTGAATGCCGGTTGTGGCTGGCCCATTCCGCAAAGGACGCGACCCACCCCGACATGGCTCAGCGCTGGGTCGACTGGCTGCAGGGCACCGGCCTGCAACGTGTCGCGGCCACGCACAGGCTCGAAGATGCCTTGCAGCAACTCGGCACCACACCATGACGCAGCAGGCCATCCTCATCGCCGTTGTCGGCCACACCAACGCAGGCAAGACCTCGCTGCTGCGCACGCTGACGCGGCGCGCCAACTTCGGTGAGGTGTCGCAGCGCCCGGGCACCACGCGCCATGTCGAGTCGGTCGATCTCGAAGTGAACGGCCGGGCCGCCGTGCGCTTTTTCGACACGCCGGGGCTCGAAGATGCGGTAGCTCTTCGCGAACACCTGGCCGGCCTCGATCCGCAAGCCACGCCGCCCGAGCGCATCCGCCAATTCCTGCAGGGCCCCGAAGCGCACGGCGTGTTCGAACAGGAGGCCAAGGTGCTGCGCACCATGCTGGGCATCGATGCGGCCTTTCTCGTCATCGACGTGCGCGAGCCGGTGCTGCCGAAGTTCCGCGACGAGATCGAGCTGCTCAACTCCTGCGCCCGGCCCGTGCTGCCGGTGCTGAACTTCGTGCGCGATGCGGCAAGCCGCGAGCCTGCGTGGAAAGAGCTGCTCTCGGCCTACGGCCTGCACGTGCAGGTGCGCTTCGATGCCGCTGCGCCCTTCGTGGGGGCCGAGCGCGAGCTCTACAACGATCTGTCGACGCTGCTTCGCGACCGCCGCGAACTGCTCCATGGCGTGGTGGATTCGCTGACGGCCGAAGCCGCCGAACGGCGCCGCGCGGCTTGCGCGCGCATCGCCGAAATGCTGGTCGACGCCGCCGCGCTGCGCCGCACCGTAGCGGCCGAAGAGTTCGCGGACACCGCGCGCCGAAAGACACTCATCGCTGCGCTGCAGAAAGATGTGTTCGACAAGGCGCAACGCTGCACCGACGACTTGCTCGCGCTCTACGGCTTTCGCCAGGACGACGCCGGCGAGGCGCCGCTGCCGCTCGTCGAAGGCCGCTGGACGCTGGACTTCTTCAGCCCCGAAGCCATGAAGGATGCGGGCCTGCGCCTGGGCAAGGGCGCAGCCATCGGCGCCGCGGTGGGCGTGGTGGCGGACCTGGCCGTGGCCGGCATTTCGCTTGGCGCGGGCGCCGCGGTGGGCGGTGCCATCGGCGGTGCGGTGTCGCAGGGTTGGGGCCCTTTCGGGCGCAAGCTGGTGAACAAGTTGCGCGACGTGCACGAGCTCACGGTCGAAGACGGCGTGCTGTTTGCGCTCGTCGCATGGCAGCTGAAGCTCACGCGGGCATTGGAGCAGCGCGGGCACGCAGCCACCGGGCGCATTGCGGCCGAAACCAGCGCAACGCAGGACGCGCCGACACGCGCCACGGCGGCGGCCATTCGCGCGGCGCGGCCTGCGCGCAGCCATCCCGAATGGGAATCGGCAGGCGTGGCAACGCGCAGCTTCTGGCGCCCCGCGCCGCAGCGCGACGCACTCGCGGCCGATCTGGCGCGCACGCTTCAGGGCGCCTTCGAGGGCTGAGCGCTCCAGGCTTCGCTTGCCTTCACTTGCAGAGGGAGGCGACGGATTCCTACGCACCGGCGCCCGCGCGGGTTCCAGTCTTTTCCAGGACATCGACGGCACGCAGGGTGCCGTTTGTCTTGTCGTCATCGAAAAAAGGAGCATCCATGGCCGTCGAATGCAAACTGCTCGCCACCCCTTTGATCGGACGCGTGTGGCAAGGCCGCACGCCCATTGCGCGGGCCGACGAATACCTGCGCTACAGCTTCGAACATGGCATTCAGGAAATCGCGAAGAAGCCCGCGTGCCTGGGCGTGCAGTACTTTCGCAAGCTGAACGGCGACACCGCCGAATTCCGGACCGTGTCTTACTGGCAATCGATCGACCACATGCACGCCATGCACGCGCAGCGCGGCAATCCGCTGCGCGTGGCGCCGCTGGCGCGCGACGCCGAGTTCCTGCTGGAACTGCCGGAGTTCGTGGACATCGTCGAGGTGCATGTCAATTCGTTCGGCACAGGCAAGTAGCGCCCCAATGCTCTTAGCTCTTCAGCTCTCCAGCAAGTCCTCCAGCCGCAGCGGCAGCCGGCGCAGCCGCTTGCCGGTGGCATGGAACACCGCATTCACGATGGCAGGCGCCACGCCCACCATGGCCACTTCGCCCAGGCCCTTTACGCCCATGGCATTGAGCCGCGTGTCGGGCTTGCCGACAAAGTCGACGTCGATGCGGCCGATGTCCGCCGCAACGGGCAGCACGTATTCCGCAAGGTCGGCATTGAGAAAACCGCCGTAGCGCGCATCGACCTCGCTCGCCTCGCGCAACGCGGCGCCGATGCCCCACACCACGCCGCCCTCGACCTGGCTGCGCGCAGTGCGCAGGCTGGCCACCGTGCCGCAGTCGACCACGCTGAGCACGCGCGGCACGCGGATGCGCCGCGTGGTGGGCTCGATGCGCACCTCGACGAAGTGCGCAATGAAGCTGAAGGCGACGAAATCCGGATACACCGGTCCGGCCGCGGCGGGCAGCCCGCCGGTGAGCCGCCCGAAGACCTGCTCGGGCTGGCCCGGCGCGCGCATCCGGCTTTCGGCCTCGGCGAAGGGACGGCCCGAGGCGCGCAGCATCGCCACCGCCGTGGCGCCGTTCGCACCACCAGGCGCAGCCGGCGCACCGGGCGCGGTGGCCGCACCCGCGTTCTGTCGCAGATCTTCCATGAGCCGCTGGGCAGCCTCCTGCACCGGCGGCAATGCGGTGGCCGTACCCCAGGAGCCGGCGGTGAGATGCTGCGGCGCGGCAGTGGTGTCGCCGAGCAAAATCTCCACCGCGGCCACCGGCGCGCCCAGCGTGCGCGCCACCGTCAATGCAATGGCAGTGCGCAGGCCCTGCCCCATCTCGTGGCCGCCCACTGCCACCCTCACCGTGCCGTTGGCGTTCAACCGCACCTTGGCAATGGCCGGCGCAATGGCCGCCTTGTAGGCACCGACGGCCACGCCCCATCCCACAAGGCTGCCATCGGGCGCACGCATCGAGCGCGGCGCCATCGTGCGGCGCGCCCAGCCGAAGGCGGTGCTTCCCTTGACGAGGCATTCGGCCAGGTGGCGCGACGAAAAAGGCTTGCCGCTGATCGGGTCGACCGCCGTGTCGTTCGCAAGGCGGAACGCGACGGGATCGCGGCCGAGTGCGTAGGCCATCTCGTCCACCGCGCTTTCGAATGCAAAGGCGGCCGGATGCTCGAACGGCGCGCGCATGTAGCCGGGCGTTTGCACGTCGGTGCGCACGAGCCGTTCTCGGCCCAGGAAATTGCCGATGCCGTAGAGCCGCGAAGTGATCTCGGTGCCGCTCGACGGAAACAGGTCATGGCGCGAGGTCTGCTGGTCGATCTCGTGGATGGCTGCGACCAGCTTTCCGTTGCGGTCGGCGCCCAGCCTCACATGGTGGCGGCTCGCGGGCCTGAAGCTCGCGTTGTGAAACAGCTGGCTGCGCGAGAGCACGAGCTTCACCGGCTGCCCCAGCGTGCGCGCCGCAATCGCCACCAGTGCCGTGTGCGACTGCAGCGAGTTCTTCTGGCCGAAGCCGCCGCCCAGCGTGGGCGAAAGCACGCGCACCCTGGCGGGCTCGATGCCGAGCTGCTTCGCCAGGCCGTGGCGCACGCTTTCGGCATTCTGGGTCGGCTCGCGAATGGTCAGCACGCCGTCGGCGCTCCACTCGGCCACCGTCGCGATGATTTCCATCGGGTTCTGGTGCTGATTCGGCAACTCGTACGCCGCGTCCACGGTAAAGGCCGCCCCCTGGAGTGCGGCTTCCGCATCCCCCGCGCGCCGGTCGGCGAACATGGGCTGCGGCAGCAGTGCGGATTGCGCCTGAGGCTCGGCATCGGGCGCATCGATGGTGGCGACGAGAGGAATGGCGGCGTACGTCACGGCCACCAGCGCGGCGGCCTCGCGCGCCGCCTCGAGCGTGTCGGCCACCACCATCGCCACCGTCTGCCCGCGGTAGGCAATCTGCGGCGAGCGCAGCGGATAGAAGCTCTGAAAACCGAAGCCGCCTGCCATCAGGAAGCCGCCTGTGTCGAAGCTGCCGACGTTCTCGTGCGTGAACACGGTGCGAACGCCGCGCACGCGCTGCGCCGCCGCGGTGTCGATGCCCGTCACGGTGCCGCGCGCAATGCGCGATGGCACCAGCGCGGCATGCAGCAACCCGGCGCGCGTATCGTCCGCCGCGTAGCGCGTGGCGCCGCGCACCTTGTCGCGCGCGTCGACGCGTTCGGCACCGGCGCGAGGCGTGTTCCTCGTGGCCGACTTGAGGTGGGTTGCCATCTTCAGTTCCTTTCCCTGGCCAGCATCAGCGCGTCGGTTACCGTTTCGATGCCGAGCGCCACCTTGAACGCGTTGTGCTCGAGCGGCTTCGCGCCCTCGAAGGCAAGTTCGGCGGCGCGCCGCGCGGCCGCGCGCGTGAACGGGGCGCCGACCAGGCTGCGCTCGGCTTGCACCGCGCGCCACGGATGCGTCGCCACGCCGCCGAGCGCAATGCGCGCGTCGACCACCCGGTTGCTCCTGATCTGCAATGCAACCGCCGCCGACGCAAGCGCAAAGGCGTAGGACTCGCGGTCGCGGATCTTGTGGTACGCCGAGCCCCGGCCGATGGGCCCGCGCGGTACGCGGATGCGCACGATCAGTTCGTCGGCCGCGAGCACCGTTTCCAGGTGCGGTGTGGTGCCGGGCGCGCGGTGCAGTTCGCGCAACGGCACCGTACGCTCGCCGCGTGGGCTGACGGTGTCGACAAGCGCATCGAAGGCCGCCAGCGCAACGGCCCAATCGCCGGGGTAGACGGCCACGCAGGCTTCGCTGCCCCCAAGCACCGCGTGGCCGCGGTTCTGGCCGCCCAACGCCGCGCATCCGCTGCCGGGCACGCGCTTGTTGCACGCGAATTCAGGCCCGCCGCGAAAGTAGGCGCAGCGCGTGCGCTGCAGCAGGTTGCCGCCCACCGTCGCCATGTTGCGCAGTTGCTGTGAGGCGGCCTTCCAGAGCGATTCCGACAGAGCCGGAAATTCGCGCTGCACCACGGCGTTCTCGGCCACATCGCTCATGGCTGCGAGCGCGCCGATGCGCAGTTCGTCACGGCTCGACGTATCGACTTCGCGCAGGCCTTCGATGCGGGTGATGTCGATCACCGTGGCCGGCGCTTCGACGCCGAGTTTCATCAGGTCGAACAGCGTGGTTCCGCCCGCGAAATAGCGCGCGCCGGGCTGGTGTCGGGCCAGCAGCTGCACGGCTTCGCCGGTGCTGCGCGGACGGAGGTAGGCGAAGTCATGCATGGCGGCGGCCCTTCATGCGGCCTTCCATGCGCCGCACATGGGGCGCGGCCTCGCGGATTGCCTCGAGAATGCCCGTGTAGGCGCCGCATCGGCAGATGTTGCCGCTCATGTATTCGCGGATCTGCGCGTCGCTGGTGGCGTGGCCTTCGCGCACGCAGGCAATGGCCGCCATGATCTGGCCGGGCGTGCAGTAGCCGCACTGCAAGGCATCGTGATCGAGAAAGGCCTGCTGCATCGGGTGCAGCGTGCCGTCGGCCGACTCGATGCCTTCGATGGTGGTGACGGCGCAACCGTCGGTCTTCACGGCCAGCGTGAGGCACGACGCCACGCGGCGGCCGTCCACGTGCACCGTGCAGGCGCCGCACTGGCCGTGGTCGCAGCCCTTCTTGGCGCCGGTGAGGTCGAGCTGCTCGCGCAGCACGTCGAGCAGCGAGGCGCGCGGCTCCAGTTTCAGTTCATGGCGCTTGCCGTTGATGGTGACGCGGGTCTCCTGGGAGCCCGTGCCGGGCGTCGGTGTCGCGCTGCCGGTTTCCGCGGCCGTGCTTGCGCCGGCCGAAGCCGCGGCGCCCGCACCGGCCGCCGTGGTCATCATGAACATGCGGCGGTTGAGGGTGTTGAAGGCAGCCGACGGGCCTGTTGCGTTCTGCTGGAGTGAATTGCTCATGGGGCTCTTCTTTTTTTTTCAGAATTCGCGGCCAAGGCGCGCATCGATCGAGGCGCGGCCGCTGCCGCGCGCCGAGATGCAAAGCGCGACGAAGACCAGCATCAGCGGGTATTCGTAGCCGCGGTCGATCCAGGGAAAGGTCGGTGCCAGCAGGTAGCTGATGACCAGCATCTGCACCACCACCATCGGCGCGACGATGCGCGTCAGGAAGCCCAGCGCCAGCATCAGCCCGCCGACGCCTTCGAGCAGCGCGACGAACCAACCGATCAGCGGCGCGCCGGGCAGATGCAGCACGTTGGCGATCAGGTTGACCGACCCGGCCATCGGGTCGGCCATGCTGCCGTGGCTGCGGCCCAGCAGCTTGGGGATGCCGTGGGTCATGAGCATCAGCCCGAAGGCGATGCGCAGCAGCGCATAGCTCAACGGCTCCAGCCGGTCGTAAATGCTGCGCAGCCGCGGAAAGATCAGTTGCATGAGGTCGCTCCTTGAATGTCGAAGGGGTGGGAGCGGAAAGTCTCTCTGTTCTACAGAGGTGAATAAATACGCAAATCTCGCCAATACAATTCAATGAGACTCAACAATTGAGGAACCCATGGACCGCTTCGACGCCATGCAGCTGTTCACCCGCATCGTCGATCTCGGCAGCTTCACGCAGGCAGCGGCCGCACTCGACATTCCACGTGCCACGGCCACGCACGCCATCAAGGAACTGGAGGCAAGGCTGCATGTGCGGCTGCTGGAGCGCACGACGCGCCAGGTGCGCACCACGGTCGACGGCCAGGCCTTCTACGAGCGTTGCCGCCATCTGCTGAGGGAACTGGAAGAGGCGGAGTCTTCGTTGTCGGAACTGTCGGTCAACCCGCGCGGGCGCCTGCGCATCGACATTCATGGCGCGCCCGCCAAGGCGATCGTGTTGCCGCGCATTCACGAGTTTCACGAGCGCTACCCGCACATCGAGCTTGCAATCGGCAGCGGCGATCGGCTGGTGGACCTGGTGCGAGAGGGCGTCGACTGCGTGGTGCGCGCGGGCGAGCCGAAGGATTCGTCGCTTGTCACGCGCCGCCTGGCACTGCTTCCGCAGGTCACATGCGCGAGCCCGGGCTACCTGGCCAAGTACGGCACGCCCACGCAGCCGTCAGATCTCGCGCAGCACATGGCCGTCAACTTCTTTTCGGCCTCGCGGCCCGAGGTGTTTCCCTATGAGTTCATGGTGGACGGCAAGCTCGAGACGTGCATGCTGGAAGACTGGATCAGCGTGAACGACGCCGAGCTCTACAAGACCTGCGCCGAACAGGGCTGCGGCATCATCCAGGTGCCGCGCTTCAGCGTGGAGAGCCAGTTGCGCGAGGGCACGCTGGTCGAGATATTGCCGCATGCGCCCTGCCCGCCGATGGTCTATTCGGTGCTGTATCCGCACCACCGCCAGCTCTCGCCGAGGGTGAGGGTGTTCATCGACTGGATCGCGCAGCTTTATGCGGAGCGCTTCGGCACGCCCGCTTAGACACGGACAGCCACAGCCCCGCCCACCGTCACCGTGAAGTCATGAGGCCGACCTAGCATTCGCCGGCCTTTTGCCCCTACGCCCCTACTTCAACCAAGACTGCTCCCCAAGCGATGTACCCCGGCGAACGGCTCAACGGATACAGCCATCTGCTGGGCCTGGTGCTTGCACTGTCGGCCACGGTCCTGTTCCTAGCCAAGACCGTACCCACCGGTGATGCCGCGCGGATTGCCGGCGCGCTGGTGTTCTCTCTTTCGGCTGTGGCGCTGTATGCCGCATCGACGCTGTTCCACAGCACGCGCGGGCGCATGAAGCGCTTCTGGGAACGGGTCGACCATTGCGCCATCTACCTGCTGATTGCGGGCACCTACACGCCTTTCGCACTCGTCACGCTGCAGGGCATCTGGGGCTGGTTGCTGCTCGTTGCGGTGTGGGGCGCCGCGTTCTTCGGTATCGGGCGCGAACTGTTGCAGGCGGACAGCGCGGCTTCGAAGCCTCCGCTGGCGCTCTACATCGGGATGGGATGGCTGGGGGTGCTGGCTGCAGCGCCATTGGCGGCACGGCTCGATAGCGGCGGCCTTGCATGGCTGCTGGCGGGCGGTGTGCTCTACACGGTGGGCACGGTGTTCTATCGAAACCGCCGAGGGTTCAGGCATGCGCATGGGACCTGGCATCTGTTCGTGCTTGCGGGCACGGCCAGCCATTTCGTATCGGTGGGCTGGTTCGTGCTTTGACGACTGCTTGACGGCGCGCCGTCGCGACTGAAAATAAGCACTTTTTAATTACTTGGCAATCCGGCTTCGCGCAAGGTGTGCAAAATGCGTTCCATGCCAAATATTGCCTCCATCCTCAAAGCCGAGATTTCCCGTGTCGCCCGCAAGGAAGTGCGCACAGAGATTGAAACGCTGAAAAAAGCATCCGCGCATCACCGCGCCTCGATCGCCGCATTGCGCCGGCAAGTCGAGAAACTGGAGAAGGAATTGCGGCACGCCCTCAGGGTGTCCGCACGCGTCTCCCCCGCAGGCGAGGCCGACGAAGGCGAATCGGGACCGTCCCGCCGGTTCAGCGCCACCCGGCTGGCGGCGCACCGCGAAAAGCTCGGCCTCTCGGCGGCGGCTTATGGAAAGCTGGTGGGGGTGACCGGCCAGACCATCTACAAGTGGGAACAAGGCAGGGCCCGCCCCCGCAAGGCACAGCTCGAAGGCCTGGCATCCGTGCGCGGCCTGGGCCGGCGGGAAGTGGCGGAACAGCTGAACGCGGAATAGTTCACTACCGGGCCCTGCGGCTTGGCTCGCGCGGCAGGTACAGTTCCGGCACTCATTCACCGGTTCGTTCCTGCCCCGTTTTTCCCATGTCCAATCTCATCGTGCACGGCGGTACGCCGCTTCGCGGCCGCATCGTTCCTTCCGCCAACAAGAATGCCGTGCTGCCGGTGCTGTGCGCCACGCTGCTCACGCATGAGCCGCTGCGGCTGCACGGGGTGCCCGACATCACCGATGTGCGCAAGATCCTCGACATCTTCCGCAGCCTGGGCAGCGAGGCGCGCATGGACCACGCCACCGGCACGCTGGAGCTGCACCACCGCGAGACGGCGTTCGATGCCGCACGCGACCGGCTGCCCGAGGAGATGCGCTCGTCGATCATGCTGGTGCCTCCGCTTTTGGCGCGCTTCGGCATTGCGCGGCTGGAAGACAACGTCAAGGGTTGCACGCTCGGCGTGCGCGAGATCGATCCGCACGTCGACGTGTTTCGCCGCTTCGGCGGCAAGGTGGAACGCGCCAGCGGCTCGCTGCTCGTGCGCTGCGACGGGCCGCTGACGCCCACCGAACACTGGCTCGACTACGCCTCCGTCACCACCACCGAAAACTTCGTGCTGTGCGCGGCGGCGGCCAACGGCACGTCGACGCTCACCAACGCCGCTTCGGAGCCGCACGTGCAGGAGTTCTGCCGCTTCATGACGATGCTGGGCGTGCGCATCGAGGGCATCGGCACCTCGCGGCTCACGGTGCACGGCGGCAATGCCCTGGGCGGCGGGGAGTTCCGGTTCGACGAAGACTTTCACGAGATCACCACCTTCCTGGCCCTGGGCGCCATCACGGGCGGCGACGTGGTCGTGCGCAACAGCGCGCCGGAAAACTTTCCGCTGATCGACCGCACCTTCGCCAAGTTCGGCGTCACGGTCACGCATGAAGACGGCTGGTCGCGCGCCACTTGCACCGGTCCGCTGAAAGTGGAGACGCCTTTCACGAGCAACGTGCTCACCAAGGTGGAGGCTGCGCCGTGGCCCTACTTTCCGGTCGACCTGCTGCCCATCTTCATTGCGCTGGGCGTGCGCGCCCAGGGCAACGCGATGTTCTGGAACAAGGTGTACGACGGCGCCCTGGGGTGGACCAGCGAACTCTCGAAGTTCGGCGCCCATGTCTTCTCTTCGGACCCGCACCGGCTCATCAGCTTCGGCGGCAGCCCGCTGACGCCGGCCGTGGTCGAGAGCCCCTACATCATTCGCGTGGCGATTGCGCTCTTCATGGTTGCGGCCAGCATCGAAGGCCGCTCCGAGATCCGCAACGCCGCGCCGATCCGCCGCGCCCACCCCCGCTTCGTCGAGAACCTGCGCAGCCTGGGCGTGCAGGTGGAGTGGACGAGCGAAGAATAGATAAACAGATAAGCGCCGGGCTCAGCCCCTCAGTGCGTTCACCACGATGCGCGCCGCCGATGCAATGACATCGTTGCGGGCTGGCGCATCCTCCCTGGGAAAGGTCAGGTAGACCGCCAGCACCAGTGGCGCGCCCGCGGGCGGCCACAGCACGCCCGTGTCGTTGTTGGTACCGTAGGAGCCCAGGCCGGTCTTGTCGCCCACCTTCCAGTCCGCCGGCACGCCGGCGCGAATGCGGGCGGCGCCGGTGGTGTTGCCCAGCAGCCAGGTTTCGAGCTGGCTGCGCTGCGCTGCGCCGAGTGCGTCGCCCAGCACCAGCCGCTGCAGGCTTGCGGCCATGGCCTCGGGCGAGGTCGTGTCGCGCAGATCGCCCGGAATGGCGCTGTTGAGTTCGGTCTCCCAGCGATCGAGCCTGAAGGCCTGGTCGCCGATGGAGCGCGCGAACGCAGTCACCGCGGAAGGCCCGCCCAGAATTTTCATCAGCAGGTTGGCCGCGGCGTTGTCGCTGTACTGGATGGTGGCGGCGCACATGGCGGCAACCGTCATGCCCCGCCCCAGGTGCTTCTCGGTAATGGGCGAATTGGTCAGGATGTCGCTCTTGCTGTAGCTAACCCGCCGCTCGAGCAGGCTGCTGTCACGCGCGCTGCGCGCGAGGATGGCCGCGGCCAGCATCGTCTTGAAGGTGCTGCACAGCGGAAAGCGCTCGGTGGCGCGGTGCTGCACGCGCGCGCCGCTGCCGGTGTCGAATGCGGCCACGCCGAGCCGCCCGCCCACCGAGCTTTCGAGCACCGCGAGCTGCGCCTCGGCCGACGTGGCCTTCGGCACTTTGGCGGACCATGCGGTACAGGCGCTGGCCAGCGGCAATGCGGAAGCGGCGAGCAAGAAGATGCGGCGATTGGCGAAGGGTTTCATTTGTTTGTTTGTCAGCGAGTGGATGGAACGAAGGGAATCGTAGGAGCACCATCGCGCAGGCTCCAGCGCCAGGCCGCGCAACCGCGTCTCGCCTGTACCGGGTGTAACCGCACAAATTCATTCAACTTCTCGGTTGAATAATTTTTTCGGCGCAACTATATTCAACCTTATGGTTGAACTAGACGATGAACGGCTCGATGCCGTGTTCCATGCCCTGGCCGACAGCACGCGCCGAACGATGCTGCAGCTGCTGGCCCAGGGCGAGTGCAGCGTGGGCGAGCTCGGCGCGCCGTTTCGAATGTCTTTCGCGGGCGCATCGAAGCACGTCAAGGCGCTGGAGCGCGCCGGCCTGGTGTCCCGCATGGTGCAGGGCCGCGCGCACGTCTGCCGGTTGGAGCCGGCGGCGCTCGCAACGGCCAACGCATGGCTGCGGTACTACGAAGGCTTCTGGAACAACCACCTGGACGCGCTGGAGCAGGCGTTGCGGCGCGACACATCCCGCAAGTGAAGTTCTTTCCCTTTCCATTCAAGGAGCAAGCAATGACCACGAGCAACCTCGGAACCCTGATCGAACCCGGCACCCTGCGCATGGAGCGCACCCTGCCCGCGCCCGTCGAGCGCGTGTGGGCCTATTTCGTCGACCCCGATAAGCGCGCCGCCTGGCTGGCCGGCGGCACCATGGTTGAAGAGACCGGCGGCGTGTTCGAACTGCGCTTCGACCACACCAGCCTTTCCGGAGAAGTGGCACCCGACCGCTTTGCCGCCTGCCGCAGCCCCATTTCCCAGAAATCGCGGCTCATCGCATTGGAGCCATTGAAGCGCCTGACCATCAGCTGGGGCAGCGAAAGCGCCACCGCCTCCGAGGTGAGCTTCGAGTTCACGCCCCGGGGCGATTCAACGCACCTCGTGCTCACGCACCGCCGCCTGCCCGATCGCAAGGACACGCTCAGCGTCTCCAGCGGCTGGCACGCGCATCTCGACGTGCTCGACGATGTGCTGCACGAGCGCAAGCCCCGGGGTTTCTGGACCAACCACGCAGAACTCGAAAAGGCTTACGAGGCGCGGCTTCCAGTCTGAGCCTGGTTCGACGGTGCCGCCGGCCGGGTCGGGCCGGCCCGCATCTTCCGGAGTCGGATGGCGACTACAGGCAAGCGGCCCCGCTTGCGTTAAGGTGCGGTGCATTCGCCGACTCCGAAGCCCCCCATGACCACCCCCTCTCCCGCACCGGCCCGCAAGCATTTTTCGATGATCCGCGGCTTTCACCTGGCCGACGCCTTCACGCTCGGCAACGCCGCGTGCGGCGTGGGCGCGGTGTTCCTCGCCATGGCCTTCATGGCGAGCCATTCGCTCGCGCAATTCTTCTGGGCCGCCGCACTCGCACCCGCTGCCTTCGTATTCGACGTGTTCGACGGGCGCATCGCGCGCTGGCGGCAAACGCACTCCGCCCTGGGGCGCGAACTCGACTCGCTGGCCGATGTGATCTCCTTCGGCGTAGCGCCCGCGGCGCTTGCCTTCGCCGCGGGCCTGGACGGCGGCTGGGACTGCGTGCTGCTGATCTATTTCGTCGGCTGCGGCGTGAGCCGGCTCGCGCGCTACAACGTCACGGCCGAGGCGCTTTCCGAGGGCGCCGACAAGGTCAAGTACTTCGAAGGCACGCCCATCCCGACCAGCGTGGTGCTGGTGGGCGTGCTGGCCTGGGCCGCCTGGCAAGGCCGCATCGGAGACGCCGTGTGGGGCGGCGCGTGGGTGCTCGGCCCCTGGCAGCTGCATCCGCTCACGCTGCTCTTTGCGCTGTCGGGCACGCTGATGATCAGCAAGACGCTGCGCATTCCCAAGTTCTGACCGTCCATCCACTGAAAGGAGGCTCTTCGATGATGAAGCTGTATTTTGACCCGCAAAGCCGCTCGCAGGTCGCGAAATGGATGCTCGACGAAGCCGGCGCGGAATACGAAATCGTGCCGACCCTCATCAAGGAGAAGGCGCACAAGAAGCCCGAGTACCTGAAGATCAACCCCTCGGGCAAGCTGCCGGCATTGGTCGACGGCCGCACCCGCGTGTTCGAGAACGCGGCCATCTGCATGTACGTGGCCGAGAAGTTTCCCGAGGCCGGACTGGCCCCGTCGATGGGCTCGCCCGACCGGGGCCGCTACCTGTCGCTGATGGTCTATTCGACGGCGCAGTTGGAGCCCTCGATGGGCGACAGCCTGCTCGGGTTGCACAGTAAAAACAGCGCGCGCGGCTGGACCAATTTCGAGCAGGCCAAGGATGCGGTGGAGCGCGAACTGGGCTATGGCCCCTATCTCTTCGGCGCGCAGTTCACCGCGGCCGACGTGATGATCGGCGCGATGTTCATCTGGCACCGCGCATTCGGCGGGCGTTCCAACCGGGCCAAGATCGATGCCTACATCGACCGCCTGCAGGCGCGCCCCAAGGGCATGAAGTTCGGTTGATCCACACCCCCACACCCCATGTCACAGGCACCTTTTCCCCACGGCGCGACAGCCGGCCTCGACCAGCTGGTGCGCATTGCCGCCGCGCAGCCGCTGGCACCGGCTTGCGACCATTTCTACTTCCTGCGCCACGGCCAGACCGGCCGCAATGCGCAGCGCATTTTCCAGGCGGTGGACGAACCGCTGAGCGAACTGGGGCTCCAGCAGGCAGCCCGTGCCGCCCAGCTGCTGGCCGGCGAGCCGATTCGCACCATCGTCTGCAGCGATGCACGGCGCGCCCACGACACCGCGCACACGGTTGCGGCCGTGCTCCGCCTCGAGCCCACGCCGCAAGCGGCGCTGCGCGAACGTAATTTCGGCGCGCTCATCGGCACCTCTTCGGCCGAGATCGACTGGGCCTGCGAGCCCGACGGGGGCGAAACGCTCGAGCAGTTCGTGGCGCGCAAAAGGCTGGCGCTCGACGCCGCGCTGGCACAGCCGGCACCGGTGCTGGTGGTGGCGCACGGCGGCACGCTCTACGCGCTGGCCGCGCTGATCGGCGTGCCCATCGACCTGGGCCTGCTCGGCAATGCGCAGCCATTGCGTTTTTCGCGCAGCGGCCCTGCATGGGCCGTAACGCCGCTGCTGCGGCATGCCGACGGGGATTCGGCCCTGGCCTGAACCAGGCTGGGCGCGTACTGTTCGGCATTCACTCAACTGGCAGCCATGGAATTCAAGGACTACTACAGCGCCCTGGGCATCGACCGCACCGCGTCGGAAGACGAGGTGCGCAAGGCCTACCGGAAGCTCGCGCGCAAGTACCACCCCGACGTCAGCAAGGAAGCCGACGCCGAGAAGCGCATGCGCGACATCAACGAAGCCAACGACGTGCTGCGCGACAAGGAAAAGCGTGCCGCCTACGACGCGCTGGCCGACCGCGTGGCGCGTGGCGGCCGTCCTGAGGGCGACTTCCAGCCGCCGCCGGGCTGGGACGCCGGCTTCGAATTCCACCGCGGGCCGAACCAGGGCCCGGCCGACCATGCCGAGTTCAGCGAGTTCTTTTCGTCGCTCTTCGGCGAGGCCGAGCGCCGCGGCGCGGCAAGGCGCAACTACCGCGCACGCGGCGAAGACCATCATGCGGCCATCGAAATCGCACTCGAGGACGCGATCAACGGCGCCGAACGCGAGATCACGCTGCGTGCGCAAGAACTCGACGCGCAAGGCCGCCCCGCGTTCAAGACGCGCACGCTCAGCGTCAAGATTCCGCCCGGCATGCATCCGGGGCAGTTCATCCGGCTCGCCGGCCAGGGCATGCCCGGCCATGGCGGCGAACCGGCCGGCGATCTCTACCTGGAAGTGCGCATCGCACCGCACAAGCTCTACCGCATCGAGGAGCGCGACCTCTACATGACGCTGCCCGTCACCCCGACCGAGGCCGCGCTCGGCGCGCAGGTAACAGTGCCCGTGCCCGCCGGCGGCGCGGTCGAGGTGACCGTGCCGCGCAATGCGCGCAGCGGCCTCAAGCTGCGGCTCAAGGGCCGCGGGCTCGGCGGCAAGCAGCCCGGCGACCTGTACCTGCTGCTCGACATTGCGCTGCCCCCCGCCGACAACGAGGCCGCACGCAAGGCCTATGAGCAACTGGCGCAAGCGTCGGTTTCGTTCAACCCACGCCAGCATCTGGGAGTGTGAACATGGCGACCGTTTCCGTCACGACAGCCGTCAGCGCGTCGCAGCCGCTCGCCGCGAGCGAGGTCGCCCATGCCTGCGGCGCCGATACCGAATGGGTGGTGCAACTCGTCGAAGTGGGCATCGTGCAGATTTCCACGGCCGAGGCGCCGCCCGAGCGCTGGCAGTTCTCGAGCACCGATCTGCAATGCGCACTCGAAGCTCGCAGGCTCGAGCGCGACTTCGGCGTGGGCCTCGATACCGCCGCGCTGATTCTCGACCTGCAGCACGAGGTGCGGCGGCTCAAGGCCGTGATCCGCGCGCACGGCTTGCGTTAGCCGACAGGGCCTCAGCCGGATTTGCCGCGCGCGGTCTTCTTCTGGCCCTCGGCGCGCGGGGGACTTGCGGTTGTCCCCGACGAGGCGCCGGCGCCATTTACCTGATCGACCCACAACAAGGTGTCGACGTAGGTCATGAAGCGGTTGAGGTACTCCGGCGACAAGTCGCGCATCAGCAGGAGCGACCGGTGCACGAGGTGATGCGAATTGAGCGGGCCGGCGTTCCCGGGCACCTTCGCCAGCGACTGCGTCAGCCGCCGATCGGCGCTGAGCCGCGACCACATGCTCTTGAAGTACCTGAGCGTCTTCAGCTCGGGAGCAGGCGCGAGACCAGGCACCACGTCGTTTGCCGCGGCGCCGTCGCCGAGGGCCGGCGCATGCCGGGCGATGTGATCGACGAGCTCCGCGAGCGCACCGCGAGCGGGCGAGTCCGCATGCGTCCCCACCGCAGCATGGAGCGCCGGAGGATTCTCCGTGCGTCGGGCCTTTTCAAGATTCTCGCCATAGGCCGCCACCAGCTTGGCCAGCTTGCCGTCGAGGATGCGCCGCGCTTCACCTTGGTGGGCGCCCGCACGCCTGGCCAGTGCCTCCATGAGATGAAAGCGCACCGGCTCCAGGCGATGTTCGCCGTGCTCGCGCCAAGCGCCGAGCATCGCCACGGGGTCGATGTGCCCGGCCAAAGCCACGGGCGCCGCCGCGTCGGTTCTGCGCGCCTTGCTGCTGCTGTTCACGGGTGCTTCGTGTTGGCGTTGTTGTTGGTATTGGGCTGCCTCGGCGTGGGTGCCATTTCCACGCGCCGGTTCTTCGAACGGCCTTCGGCATCGGCATTGGACGCCACCGCCTGCTCGGACCCGAACGCCGCGGCAAACACCGACGATGAAGGAATGCCTTCTTCGATCAATGCGCGCGTCACCGTCAGGGCCCGCTGGGCCGACAACTCCCAGTTGTCGGCGAACGGACGGTTGCCTTCCTTCGCCTGCCGCATCTGCCGGTCGTCGGTGAAGCCGCTCACCATCAGGACTTCGTCGCGGGCACGCAGGTAAGCGGCCACAGGTGCGGCCAGGCTCTTCAGCAGTTGCCGGCCTTCGGGCTGCAGATCGGCGGAGTTGAAGGCGAACAGCACGCTGCCGCTGATGCCGATGCGGCCGTTGTTCAGCGTGACACGGCCGGCCGCAAGCGGCCCGGCCAAGGCTTGTTCGAGTGCTTCCCGGCGCTGCGTTTCGGCCTGCCGCTGCTGCACTTCGGCCTCGAGCTTCGTCGCAAGGTCCAGCTGCATGCCGAGGGCGCCCACGAGAATCAGCACAAAGGCGCCGACCAGCCCCGACATCAGGTCGCCGAAGACCGCCCATACCGGCACGCTCGGCTCCAGGCCGCCGTCGACGTCTTCTCCCATCATGCTTCGCTGCCCACCGCGGCTTGGCGGCTGGCGATCTGCTGCAGGTCTTCGACGATCTGCTTCTGCGACATGATGCTCAGGTCGATGACCTCCCTTGCCTGCGCAACGTAATACGCCAGCTGCTCGTCGCTGCGCGCGATGGACTTGCCGAGCGCGCCTTCGACGCGCTGCAGATGGGCCACCAGCTTGTCGTTCGATTCGCTGAACAGCTGCACGGCGAAACCGAAGGCCTCGCCGAGGCTTGCCACTTCAACGGCGCTGCCGGTGATCTGTGCGGCGACGCTCTCCAGCTTGCCGGTTTCCGCCTCGACCTTTTCGGTGAAGCGGCTGCCGACACGCTCCAGCACATCCGCCGACGCACCGACCAGCGCATCGACCGCCGAGCGCTGCTCGGTGGAGGCGTGGTTCACGGCGTCGAGCAGGGTTCCCAGCGTTTCCATGATGCGGCTGCGCTCCTCCAGCATCGCGTTGTCGCGCGCCATGCTGTCTGAAAGCTTCTGCCGCAGTTCGGCAACCACTTCGGCCGCAACGCGCGGTGCTTCCGAGGCGGCTTGCAGGAGCTGGGCAATCTCTGCCACGGTGCTCTTCGCATGCACTTGCGCCTGCGCCGACATGTCGCGGGCGGTATGGGCCAGCGTTTCGAAGAGCTGTTGCTGCTGGCTGGCCGTGTGCGCGCCGGCCTGCTGCCATTCTTGCTGCAGCGCTGCGGCCATTGACGACAGCGCTTGCGTCCAGGCCGACAGCCGCTGCTCGTCGCGCGAGGCCATGTCGGTCTGCAGGCTGGCATGCGCCTGGCCTACCGTGCGCAGCAACGAGGCCGAGTGCTGCTCGAAAGTGGCGGCCGCGGCCGCAAGGGACTGGTGCGTGTCGCCCGAGAGCTTCTCGCTGGCGCGCTGGTGCTGTGCGAGTGCGTTGCCCCATGTGTCCGACACGCTGCCCACGGTGGTTTCCAGGCGGGCGGATACGCTTTCGACCAGCGACGCCGAGCGCTGCTCGAAGGTTTCGGCGAAGCGGTCGTGCGAAGCGCGCAAGTCCTTGGACAGCGCCTCGCTGGTGCGCTGGTGCTCGGCCAGCGCGGACTTCCAGGTGTCCGCCACGGTGGCCGTGGTGGCCTCGAAGCGGCCCGACAGCCCGTCGAGTTGCCGCTGCACGGTTTGCGCCATGGTGTCGTGCAAGGAGGCCGTCTCGCGCGCGATGCCGGCCATGGTGGCTTCGACCACCGGCTGGATCGTCGCGCCGGCAATGCGCGCGCTTTCGGTCAGGCTCTGCTTCAGCGATTGGTCGACCGACGAGGCCAGGCCGGCGTACACCGCCTCGGCCTTGCCGTGGAAGTGCTCCTGGCCGGTGATCAGGCGCTCGTTCAGCGCCTGGGTCTGCCGTTCCATCGCAGTCATCATGGCCTGCAGCTGATCGACCAGCTGGGGCATGACCTGGGCTTGCCGCTCGAGCAACTGGAACGATGCCTCGCGCTGATGGGCCAGCGAGTAGACACGCAAGGTGGTCGCAATTTTGCTGTCGAGCATCTGCCCGGCCTGCAGCCGCTCGCGCCGGCACAACGCCGAGGCCAGGCCCAGCATCGCCGACGCGGCCACGCCGGCCACCGAGGTGCCGAACGCCAGCCCCAGGCCCTTTACCGGCGCGGAAAGAGAAGCGCGAATGGCCTGCAGGTCTGTCGCGCTCTCCAGCGCGATGCCGGTGCCGTTCAGCGTCACCACCATGCCGAGAAAGGTGCCCAGCATGCCCAGCAGCACCAGCAACCCGGCCAGGTACGGCGTCAGCGCCGGACCGGGCAAGCCGACACGCTCGCCCTCGATGCGCAGGCGCACCGCGTTGCGCAGCGAAGGATGCAGTCGGCCGAGCCAGGCGCCGAGGTCCGCCGGAGCGGCAGACAGGTCAGCCGCGGCACGGGCCAGGGTGGACGTCGCCTGCTGGAACCGGTGCAGCTCCATCGCTCCCATCAGATAGAAGGCGCCGACGAGCATCGTGACGATGAGTGCCAACGGATGCGAACCGATGTACCCGGCGCCGACCCAGCACACGACGGCCAGGCCCGCGACAAAAACAGCGTAATGAAGAAATCTAGTCATGGCACTCTGGTTGCCTCGTGCGAAGGGCTTCGAGGAGCCCTTCGACAGGTTGAAATCGAAAGTCCAGTTCGGCGAGCAGCACGTTCTGGGTGTCTTTGCGGAATACGTCCAGCCACTCTCCGGGCTGGACGCCGCTTGGGGGTTCGTCAGGCGCATCCGCGCCGCTCGACCTGGCCTGATCGGACTGGTCAGCCTGGGCGGCCAGATGCAAGCGCTTGAAATGTTTTTCGAGCAATGAGGGCACGGTCGACAGCAAGCTGCGCTCGCGCGCGGCCAGCACCTGCTCCATGACCACATCCACGGCGGCAAGCCGGGCCATGGCGGGCGACCTGGCCGCCAGCATTGCGCGCAAACGGCCGCGCAAAGGACCGATGCCGGTTTCCATCGCCTGTTGCTGCGCGACGTAACGGCGGCGGTAGGGCGTGAAGTCGGCTGCCGCGGGCGGTTGCCCGCGTTCCTTGCCGGCCGTGAATGCGGTGTCTTCGCCGATGGCTTTCGCCAACGCGGCGCGCAAGCGCGCGCATTCGCGTTCTTCGGCGCTTGCAGAAGCAGAAGCTCGTGCGGCAACAGGCACGCTTGCTGCAACCCCATCCAGCGCCGCGGACAGCGAGATGGCATCTGTCCAGCCGAACCATTGACTCAACTGGTCCGCGGTGCCCTGTCGGGATTCGCGAACGTCGATGTCAGTCAACCGGGAAAGCAAGCGAACGAGCGCCGAGCCGTTGATACCTGCGCGCCGTGAAACTTGCGCCATACCCCTGAACGAAAAACCTGGCAGTCTACACTGCCGCCCCTCGGTGACGGACCGGTTCCGCCCCCTCTGTCAGAGGAAACTTTAAGTAACGTTTTGGGTCGCCAGCGGGCTGCGTTTCAGGCCCCAACCGCGGCGGGCCACCCTGCCCGCGCCGCGCGCTCGAGCGCCGAACGCCCCACCATGCGATGGAACGGCGCAATCAACCGGATGCAGTTGCGGCCGAGATGCCGCCTGAACCGCGGTCTCGGAGACCTTCGGGTTTCCGTGTTTGGTTAAAGTTCGCGGCTCCTGTCCCGGCCGCGTGCGCGGCCCCAGAACGAAAATTGATGAACCCCGAGACGAAGCCCCGCTGCACCTGGGCCCAGAGCGATCCGCTGCTGGCTGCCTACCACGACGCCGAATGGGGCGTGCCCGAGCATGACAGCCGAGCGCTGTGGGAAAAGCTCATGCTCGACGGCTTTCAGGCGGGCCTCTCGTGGCTCACGATCTTGCGCAAGCGCGATGCGTTTCGCGCGTCGTTTCAGGGCTTCGTGCCCGAAAAAGTGGCGCAGTTCACTGCGGCGGATGTCGATCGATTGATGCAGGACGCCGGCATCGTGCGCTCGCGCGCGAAGATCGAGGCCACCATCGGCAACGCGCGCGCCTACCTCGCGATGCAAGCGGCCGGCGAAGATTTCTCGGCGTTCGTGTGGGGCATGGCGGGCGGCAAGCCGATCGTCAACACCACGGGAACGGTGCCGACGAAAACGCCTCTGTCTGAAGAGATGTCGGCGGCCCTGAAAAAGCGCGGCTTCAAGTTCGTCGGCCCGGTGATCGTCTATGCATGGATGCAGGCCACCGGCGTCGTGGACGACCATTCGGCCAGCTGCTTCTGCCATCACGCCGCGCGGCAGCGCTGAAACGCCTCGGTAGAAAACAAAAAGCCGGACGGCGCTTTCGCACTGTCCGGCTTTTTATCTCTTGCCGAGAGCAACCAACAAGCGAGCGGCTTGGCACCGCTGAACTGGTTCGTTGACTGTTTTCGATTACAGACCGGCTTGACGCGTGAAGCTGCGAGCTTGCGAGGGAACCACGCTGCCTGCAAAGGCTTCGCGGCGCAGGTTCTGGCCCGGAGCGTGCGCTGCGGCAACGGCTTCGTTGCGCACTGCTGCGCGGTCGGCCGAAGCAGCCAGCGTGGGAGCCACGGTCGACGAAGCGGCGTCGCTGTACACGTTGCCTTCACGGGCGGCGGCGGCAGCCTCGGGCGCCACGTCGGCGCGGCTGTAGCCGGAGGTCAGGGGCTGCACACCTTCATACGTTTCTGCGTGGGCGCCAGCGGCGGCGAGCAGGGAGAGAGCGGCGGCGGCGAGGATGTTCGAGGTCTTCATTTCAATTTCCTTCTTGATTGGGCTTTGGATGCCCTGAAGTTTGCACCACGATGACAAGGGAAAACCCTAGCCAATCGAATCGCAGTGTTCATGAAACTGAAACAATGACGGGGAACTTTCTGACGAGAGGGCAAAAATGCACACTCCGTTTAAGAAATTCGACCCAATTCGCGTTCTACCCCGCATATTTTTGCTCTAGCTCGTCGAGCCAGGGCTTGCCGACCAGGCGCTGCCGTTCGGCAAACGAAACCACGAGAGACGGGTCTTCGTCGAGGCGGCGAGTATCCCGCAAAACGGTCAACGCACGTTGCATGCCAGCCACCGCGCCCTGCAATGCGGCGTTGGCATACAGCACCAGCCCATAGCCGAGCGCGCCGAGCTCTTCAGCGCCGAAGGTCGGCGTCTTGCCGCCGATCACCAGGTTCATGAGCAGCGGCTTGCGCAGGTGCCGCGGCATGGCGCGTACTTCGTCGGCCGAGGTCACGGCCTCGACAAAAAGGATGTCGGCACCGGCCTCGCTGAACTGCTGCGCGCGCTCGATGGCGGCCTCGAAACCATGCACGGCCGCCGCATCGGTGCGGGCCATGATGAGCAGATCGGCATCGGTGCGCGCATCGACCGCCGCCTTGATCTTGCCGAGCATCTCGGCCGTGTCGATCACCGCCTTGCCCGCGAAGTGGCCGCAGCGCTTGGGACTGACCTGGTCTTCGAGCTGGATGCAGTCGGCCCCTGCCCGCTCGAGCACGCGAACCGCATGCCGCACGTTGAGCGCATTGCCGAAACCGGTGTCGGCATCGACCAGCAGCGGCAGGTTCACCGCATCGCGGATGCGCGCCGTGTGCTCCGCTATTTCGTGCAGGCCCATGAAGGCCTGGTCCGGCAGCCCGAAGTGCATGTTGGTGACGCCGGCACCCGTGACGTAGATCGCCTCGAAGCCAAGGTCTTCGATCACGCGGGCGGACAACGCATTGAACGCGCCCGGCACCAGCACGCCGCGGCGCGCCTCGGCCAGTCGGCGCAGGGTTTTCCTGGGTGATTCGTTGTTCGCGGACATGGTTCAGGCGGTGTACAGGTCGACGTACTCGTGCACCGGCATCGCCTCGAGCTTCTTCGCATCGAGCGACACATCGAGGATGGCCTGCTGCTGCTTGTGCGCGAAGCGGCGCGCCAGGTTGATGCGGAACTTGGCTTCGAGCAACGGAATGCCATCCGCGCGGCGGCGCTTGTGGCCGATCGGGTATTCGACGGCCACCTCTGAAAAGCTGGTGCCGTCCTTGAACTCCACGGTCAGCGCATTGGCGATGCTGCGTTTCTCCGGGTCGTGATAGTCGGCCGTGAAGCGCGGGTCTTCCACGCACACGATCTTGTCGCGCAGCGCATCGATGCGCGGGTCGTTCGCCACGCTGTCTTCATAGTCGGCGGCCGTGAGGCGGCCGAAGATCATCGGCACCGCCACCATGTACTGGATGCAGTGGTCGCGGTCGGCCGGGTTGTCGAGCGGCCCCTTCTTGTCGATGATGCGAATGCAGGCTTCGTGCGTGCGAATGGTCACCTTCCTGATGTCGTCCACCGTCTTGCCGGACTTCTGCAACTGTGCGTGCAGCGCCATGCCCGCTTCCACCGCCGTCTGGCTGTGGAACTCGGCGGGGAAGCTGATCTTGAACAGCACGTTCTCCATCACGTAGGTTCCGTACGGCCGCTGGAACTTGAAGGGCTGGCCCTTGAACAGCACGTCGTAGAAGCCCCAGGTCTTGGCGGTGAGCACGCTCGGGTAGCCCATTTCGCCGGTCTTGGCGATCAGTGCGAGACGCACCGCGCGGCTGGTGGCGTCACCCGCGGCCCAGCTCTTGCGGCTGCCGGTGTTGGGCGCATGGCGATAGGTGCGAAGGCTCTGCCCATCGACCCAGGCCAGCGACACGGCATTGACGATCTCGTCGCGCGAGAGCCCCATCAGGCGCGCCACCACGGCCGTCGAAGCCACCTTCACCAGCACCACGTGGTCGAGCCCCACCTTGTTGAACGAGTTCTCCAGCGCCAGGCAGCCCTGGATCTCGTGCGCCTGGATCATCGCGGTGAGCACGTCGCGCATCACGAGCGGCTTGCGTCCCGCGGCCACCGCATTGCGGCTGAGCCAGTCGGCCGTGGCAAGAATGCCGCCGAGGTTGTCGCTCGGATGACCCCACTCGGCCGCGAGCCAGGTGTCGTTGAAGTCGAGCCAGCGGATCATCGTGCCGATGTTGAAGGCCGCCTGAATCGGGTCGAGCTGGTAGGGCGTGCCGGGCACCTTGGCGCCATGCGGCACCACCGTGCCGAACACGACCGGGCCGAGCAGCTTGGTGCAGGCCGGGTATTCGAGCGCTTCAAGGCCGCAGCCGAGCGTGTCGATGAGGCAGTGGCGCGCGGTTTCATAGGCAAGCGCGCTGGTGATCTGCTGATGGTCGAGCACGTAGTCGACGATGTCGACCAGCACCTGGTCGGGTTCGGGGCGGACGTTGCTGATGGGAGCTGACATGGTTCTTCTCTGTTGCGGTAAACGGTGCGGGGCTGTGCGAAAGCCTTCAGCGGCGGTCCGATATCGGCACGAAGACCAGGTCTTCCGGGCCGGTGTAGTTGGCGCTCGGCCGGATGATCTTGTTGTCCTGCCGCTGTTCGATGATGTGGGCGGCCCATCCGCTGGTGCGCGCAATCACGAACAGCGGCGTGAACATGGCCGTGGGCACGCCGAGCATGTGGTAGCTCACGGCGCTGAACCAGTCGAGGTTCGGGAACATCCGCTTCGCATCCCACATCACGGATTCGATCCGCTCGGCAATGTCGTACATGCGGGTGGAGCCGGCCTCGCCCGCGAGATGCTTCGCCACGCGCTTGATGACCACGTTGCGCGGGTCCGACACGGTGTAGACCGGGTGGCCGAAGCCGATAACGACTTCCTTGGCTTCCACGCGGCGGCGAATGTCGGCCTCGGCTTCGCCCGGCGTGTCGTAGCGCTTCTGGATCTCGAAGGCCACCTCGTTGGCGCCGCCGTGCTTCGGCCCGCGCAGCGCACCGATGGCACCGGTAATGGCCGAATACACGTCGGAGCCGGTGCCCGCCACCACGCGCGCGGTGAAGGTCGATGCATTGAACTCATGCTCGGCATAGAGGTTGAGCGAGGTGTGCATTGCACGCTCCCAGCTTGCCGAGGGCGCGCGGCCGTGCAGCAGGTGCAGGAAGTGCGCGCCGATCGATTCGTCGTCCGTCTCAACCTCGATGCGCCGCCCCTGCGTGGACCAGTGGTACCAGTACAGCAGCATCGAACCGAGCGAGGCCATCAGACGGTCGGCGATGTCGCGCGCACCGGGCAGCGAATGGTCGTCTTTCTCGGGCAGCACGCAGCCGAGCGCCGAGACGCCGGTGCGCATCACGTCCATCGGATGGGCGCTTGCGGGCAACCGCTCCAGCGCTTCCTTCACGCTCGCGGGCAGGCCGCGCATGGCCTTCAGGCGGCCCTTGTAGGCGCGCAGCTCGGAAACGGTCGGCAGCTTGCCGTGCACCAACAGGTGCGCAATTTCCTCGAACTCGCAGACATCGGCAATGTCGAGGATGTCGTAGCCGCGGTAGTGCAGGTCGTTGCCGGTGCGCCCCACGGTGCACAGCGCGGTGTTGCCTGCGGTCACACCCGAAAGCGCGACTGATTTCTTCGGCTTGAAGCCGGTTATGGGCGCGTTCTCTGTCGGCAGTGTCATACCGTCTCCTCGAATGTCTGTTCATGAAGGCGCGGCGGGTTCGCCAGCCGCACCGGCCGTCCGGCGGCGTCGACCGCCACCATCTCGAATTCGCCGTCGAGCACGCGGGTGAGCGTGTCGGTGGCCACGTCCTGCACGCTGCCGGCCACGCGCACGGTGAGCGAGCTGCGGCCGATGCGCGCCACATGCGTGTCGAGCACCAGCGTGCTGCCCAGCCGCACCGGCGCATGGAACAGCACCTCGCCGCAGCGGGCCATCACCACGTCGCCGCGCGCGAAGCTGCGTCCGGAGAGGAACGCCGCCTTCGACAGCAGCTGCAGTGCCTGTCCGCCGAACAAGGTGCCGTAGTGGTTGGTGTGCTCGGGGAACACCACCTCGATCAGTCGGACTGTGCCGCGTGCGTTTTGCATATTCGCAATTTACGCAAGATCGTGTCCATAATGAAGGACTGAATTGGCGAATGATTGCGAAGCCGACGCATTCGATTTGCGAATCTTGCGAAGATTGGATTGACGATGAAGAAAACCTTCATGGGCGTGCGCCTGCGAAGCCTGCGCGAAGAGCGCGGCCTGAGCCAGCTCGCGCTCGCGCAACATCTCGGCCTGTCGCCGAGCTACCTGAACCAGATCGAGCAGAACCAGCGTCCGCTCACCGTACCCGTCTTGCTTCGCCTGCATGCCACGCTGGGCGTCGACATCCAGGCCTTCTCGGAAGACGAAGAGGCGCGCCTCGTTGCCAGCCTGCGCGAAGCACTGGCCGACAACCCCGGCGGCGATGCCGTCGCACTCGCCGAGCTGCGCGAAGTCGCCACGCAGATGCCGGCCGTGGGCCGCGCGCTGGTCGCACTGCACCAGCGGCACCGCGACGCCATGGAAAGGCTCGAAGCATTGGCCGCCGAACTCGGCGATGGCCGCGGCGACCTTGCGCGCATGCCGCAGGCGCGGCCGATGCCTTTCGAAGAAGTGCGCGACTTCTTCTTCGCACACCAGAACCACATCGCACCGCTCGACGACGCCGCCGAAGCTTTCTCCGCGCAGTGGCGGCTGCGCGAAGGCAACCCGGGCGACCGGCTCGCGCACCGGCTGCTCGAAGCGCACGGCGTGCAGGTGATTCCGGCCGAGGACGACGAAGGCGGTGCCCAGCGCCGCTACGACCCGGCCACGCGCGTGCTGCGGCTCTCACGCTACCTGGAGCCGGGCCAGCACGCCTTCCAGCTTGCAACGCAGCTCGCGTTTCTTGAAGTCGGCGACATGATCGACAAGCTTGTCGCCGAAGCACCTCTGTCGAACGATACGGCGCGTTCGCTCGCGCGCATCGGCCTGGCCAATTATTTCGCCGCCGCCCTGCTCCTGCCCTACGGAATTTTTCTTGAAGCGGCCGAGCAGCTGCGCTACGACATCGACCAGCTCGCGCGGCGCTTCGGCGTGGGCTTCGAGACCATCTGCCACCGCCTGAGCTCGCTGCAGCGGCCCGAGGCGCGCGGCGTGCCCTTCTTTCTCATTCGCGTCGACCGGGCGGGCAACATCTCGAAGCGGCAATCGGCCACGCATTTCCACTTCTCGAAGACCGGCGGCACCTGCCCGCTGTGGAACGTGTACGAGGCCTTCGCGCAACCCGGCCGCGTGCTCACCCAACTGGCCCGCATGCCCGACGGCCGCGCCTACCTCTGGATTGCGCGCACCGTGTCGCACGGCTTCCGAGGCTACGGGTCGCCCAACAAGACTTTTTCCATCGGCCTGGGCTGCGACATCAGCCACGCGACGCGGCTCGTCTATTCCAAGGGCATGGACCTGCGCGACCCCGAGGTGCCGACACCCATTGGCGCGGGCTGCAAGGTATGCGAGCGGGAAGCCTGCCCGCAACGCGCCTTTCCGTTCGTGGGCCGCCCGCTCGACGTGGACGAGAACCAGAGCCGCTTCATGCCCTATGCCGCGGCACCCGACAAGTACGGCAGTGCGCGCGTCGCCCTCAAGAGCGGGGCCAGCCGCGCACCAGTGTCCGGATCGCCACGGCGCCGCTCGCCTTGACCTCTGCGCGGTAGCTGCCCACCAGCGCTTCGCGCTCGGCCGCGGCCTGCGGGTCGTTGCGCCAGGCGAGCAAGGCGGCCACGTCCGCATCGGGCAATGCCGCGAGCAGCGCCTGCGTCACCTGCTTTTCCAACTCGCGCGCCACCGTCAACAGGTTGCGCGGGCGCGGTGACGTGATGCCGCGCGACCACAGCGTGTCGACGGCCATGTCGAGCGTGCGGTCGGGCAAGGACGTGAACTGGCCGGCGTTGCCGCGCGCGAGTTGCTTGACGACGGAGCTCAGCAGCAGCTGGCTGGAGAAGTCGACCTCTCGCATGTCGACCACGGCCATGCGCTCGAGCAGTTCCGTGCGTGCGGGATCGGCCGGCTTCGCGCGCTCGCGGTTGAAGAACTCGAACTTGGCCGCCTGGTCCTTCGCGGCGTAATCGGCACGCAGCTGCGCGAACCGCGTCACCGCGGCCAGCACCTGCGGGCTCGGCGCGGCTGCACCCTTGCCGGCGGTGGCTACTTCCTGCTGAATGGCGGCAACGGACGCGGCGACATCGAAAGACCGCGCGGTCGCCGCGTCCAGCGCCTTGAGTGCGTTGTCGGCAATAGCCTGGTCGGCGGGCTCCAGCAACTGGCGCGCATCGCGCGACACGGCACCCGGCGCATAGGCTTCCTGGTAGCGCGCGTGCACGCCCTCGAACTGCAGCAGCGCGCGGGCGCGGTCTTGCTGCGCCCAGCCCAAGGCCGGTGCGAGCAACAGCGACAGCAGCAGAAGAAGGGGCGCGAGGGAGAAACGTTTGGCAACGGGAAGGGAAACGGTCATGGCGCCATTATTGGCGCTTGCCGTCTGCCATCCCGCCGTGGCACCCGCTTCAGGCCGCCGCCAGTTCCTTGCGCAGCAGCTTCGCGGCCGTGACCATGTTCGACAGCGCGGCTTCCGTCTCGGGCCAGCCGCGGGTCTTCAGGCCGCAGTCGGGGTTGATCCAGAGGTTCTCGAGCGGCACCACGCCAGCGGCCTTGCGCATCAGGCGCACGATCTCGTCGACCGATGGAACGCGCGGCGAATGGATGTCGTACACGCCGGGACCGATCTCGTTCGGGTAGCGGAAACCGCCCGCGTTGTTCTCGCCGCCCAATCCGCCGAACGCGCGCAGCAGCTCCATGTCGGAACGGCTGGTTTCGATGGTGATCACGTCGGCGTCCATGGCCGCGATTTCCGGCAGGATGTCGTTGAACTCCGAATAGCACATGTGGGTGTGAATCTGCGTCTCGTCGCGCACGCCCGAGGCGCTGATGCGGAAGGCCCGCGTGGCCGACTTCAGGTAGGCCGGCCAGCCGGCACGGCGCAGCGGAAGGCCTTCGCGGATCGCGGGCTCGTCGATCTGGATGACGCCGATGCCCGCGCCTTCGAGGTCCACCACCTCGTCGCGAATCGCCCAGGCAATCTGTTCGCAGGTGGTGGCGCGCGGCTGGTCGTCGCGCACGAAGGACCACTGCAGGATGGTGACGGGGCCGGTCAGCATGCCCTTCATCGGCAGCCTGGTAAGGCTTTGCGCATAGGCGGTCCACTCGACCGTCATCGGCGCGGGGCGTGCCACGTCGCCGAAGATGACCGGCGGCTTCACGCAGCGCGAGCCGTACGACTGCACCCAACCGTTGGCGGTGAAGGCAAAGCCGTCGAGCTGTTCGCCGAAGTACTCGACCATGTCGTTGCGCTCGGCCTCACCATGCACCAGCACGTCGATGCCCAGCGCTTCCTGCTTGCGCACGGCCAGCGCGATTTCGGCGCGCATCTTCTCGCGATAGCCTGCGGCGTCGAGCTCGCCCCGCTTGAATGCGGCACGCGCGGCGCGGATTTCCGTCGTCTGCGGGAACGAGCCGATGGTGGTGGTCGGCAGCGCGGGGAACGCAAAGCGCGCGCGTTGCACCAGCTGGCGGTGCCCGAATACGGACGTGCGCTGGTCGTCCCCGGCCACGCTGCGTGCAAGCCGCAGCGCCACGTCGGCGCGGTGCACGCGCGGGCTGCTGCGGCGTGCGGCCACGGCGGCGCGCGCAGCCTTGAGTTCTTCGGCAACCGAACCCTCGCGGCCTTCGAGCACGGCACGCAGCACGCGCAATTCGTCGAGCTTTTCGACCGCAAAGGCGAGCCACGACTTGAGCTCCGCATCGAGCTTGTTTTCCGCGGCCAGGCTGAACGGCACGTGCAGCAGCGAGCATGAGGGCGCGATCCACAGCTCGCCGCGGTTCTTGTCGACCACCGGGCGCAGCGCGGCAAGCGCGGCGTCGGGGTCGGTGCGCCAGATGTTGCGGCCGTCGACGATGCCGACCGACAGCACCTTGTGCGCCGAGAGCCAGTCGGCCACGCCGGTCAGCTCTTGCGGCGACCGCACGGCGTCCACGTGCAGGCCGGCCACCGGCAGCTGGCAGGCCAGGCGCAGGTTGTCCGAGAGCGGCGAAAAATACGTGGCCAGCAGCAGCTTGGGCGCACTGCGGGCCAGCTGCCAGTAGGCACGCTCGAAGGCATTGCGCCAGGCATCGGGCAGGTCCAGGCCCAGGATGGGCTCGTCGATCTGCACCCACTCCACGCCTTGCTGCTTCAGGCGCGCGAGCACCTGTTCATAAACGGGCAGCAGTGCGTCGAGCAGCGAGAAGCGGTCGAAGCCCGCCTCTTTTTCCTTGCCGAGGTACAGAAAACTCAGCGGCCCGAGCAACACGGCCTTGACCGCATGCCCGGCCTGCTGCGCCTGCGCCACCTCGTCGAACAGGCGCGTCGAGGCCAGCTTGAACTGCGTGGCCGCGTTGAACTCGGGCACGAGGTAGTGGTAGTTGGTGTCGAACCACTTGGTCATCTCGAGCGCAAAGGTGCCTTCCGTGCCTTCGCTGCCGTGGTTGCAGCCGGCATCGTGCACGTGGCCGACTTCGTCTTCCACGCCGCGTGCCATCTTGAAGTAGCGCGAGAGTTCGGATTCATCGCCCTTGAAGCCGAAGCGCGCCGGCTCGCAACCGAGCAGCTGGACGTGGTTGGCCACATGGTCGTAGTAGGCAAAGTCGCCGACGGTCACGTAGTCGAGCCCCGCGTCGCGCTGGGCCTGCCAATGGCGCTCGCGCAGCTGTTCGCCAACGGCCTCGAGCGCGGTGCGGTCGATCTCGCCGCGCCAGTGCTTTTCGAGTGCGAACTTCAGTTCCCGGTTGGCGCCCATGCGCGGAAAGCCGAGGGTGTGGGTACGGGTGGTCATTGCAGGTATTCCGGTCGCTGGATCTTGAGAATCCGCAATGGTCGGGCTTTGAGGCATATGATTCAAACGAAACGTTTTGCCCTTTCACTTGAAATTCATTCATGTTGCAGTCGATTCTGGAAATACGCCACCTGCGCACGCTGGCCGCGCTGCGCGACACCGGCAGTCTGGTGCGCGCGGCGCAGTTGCTCAACCTCACGCAGTCGGCGTTATCGCACCAGATCAAGCTGCTTGAAGACCGCTACGGTGCGCAGCTCTTCGAGCGCAAGTCGGTGCCGCCGCAGTTCAGCACCACCGGGCTGCGGCTGCTGCAGCTGGCCGACACCGCGCTGCCGCTGGTCGAAGAAGCGGAGCGCGACGTGGCGCGGCTTGCGCTGGGCCGCAGCGGTCAGCTGCGCATCGTGGTGGAGTGCCACACCTGCTTCGACTGGCTGATGCCGGCCATGGATGCCTTTCGCCAGCGCTGGCCCGAGATCGAGCTCGACATCGTCTCGGGCTTTCACCCCGACCCGATCGCGCTGGTGATGCAGAACCGGGCCGAGGTGGCGATCGTTTCCGAGCAGGACCCCGATGAAACGGTGGACTACCACGCGCTGTTCCGCTTCGAGATCGTCGCGCTGCTCGCCAACGACCATGCGCTGACAGCCAAGGCCCACCTCACGGCGCGCCACTTTGCCGACCAGACGCTCATCACCTACCCCGTGCCCGACGAAATGCTCGACATCGTGCGGCAAGTGCTGGCGCCGGCCGGCGTGGAGCCCGCGCACCGGCGCACGACCGAACTCACGGTGGCGATGCTGCAGCTGGTGGCCAGCGGCCGCGGCGTGGCGACCCTGCCGCTGTGGGCGGTGCAGAACTATCTTGATCGCGGCTATGTCACGGCGCGGCGCGTGGGCAGCAAGGGCCTGACCGGGCGGCTGTACATGGCGTGCACGCAGGGCACCTCCGGCCAGCCGTGGCTCGCCGACTTCGTGCGCATCACGCGCGAGAGTTGCTTCAAGAGCCTGCCCGGGATCGAGCTGCTTTGACCGGAGTTTTCTTGCGCGGGTTCGCCGCGGGTTGTCATTCTGCTGGCCATGTCGAACGCGCGAAAGGCCGCACGACCAGGGCCGCGAGGTACAGTCGGGAATGAACCCACAAACGCCCAAACGCCCTGGTCCGCCTGAAACGGCTCCCGCCGAGATCACGGAAACGCAGGCGTTCACGCGCGCGTGGGTCGTGTTTCTGCTGTTGTTCGCGGGCGTGCTGGGCCTGCTGTGGGCCAACGACGCCTTGTTTGGTTAGGAAGAAGTCTTCTGCACCAGCTTCAGCACGCTTGAAAAGTCCAGCGCGCCGTGGCCCGCCAGGCTGTGCGCCGCATACAGGCTGCGCGCCAGCCCGCCCAGCGGTGTGGCGGCACGTACGGCGGTGGCGTTTTCTTGCGCCAGGCCCAGGTCCTTGAGCATCAGGTCGGTACCGAAGCCGCCCGCATAGTTCTTCGATGCGGGGGCTGTTTCCATCACGCCCGGCATGGGGTTGTACTTCTCGAGCGCCCAGTTGCCGCCGGAGCTGCGGCGCATGATTTCGGACAGCACCTTCGGATCGAGCCCGTTGGCAACGCCCAGCGCCAGCGCCTCGGAGGTGCCGATCATCAAGATGCCGAGCAGCATGTTGTTGCAGATCTTCGCGGTCTGACCCGCACCTGCTGCGCCGGCGTGAAAGATGTTGGCGCCCATTTTCTCGAGCACCGGGCGTGCGCGCTCCAGATCCTTTGCTTCTCCGCCGACCATGAAGGTGAGCGTGCCGGCAACTGCCCCGCCGGTGCCGCCGGAAACCGGCGCATCGATCATGGCGATGCCCTTGGCGGCGGCTGCCTCGGCCACCTTGCGCGAGGTGGCGGCCGCGATGGTGCTGCTGTCGATCACGAGCGTGCCGGCCTTGATGCTGTCGAGCAGACCCGGCTTGCCGCCGCCGCCGAGGAACAGACCCTCGACGTGCGCGCTGGCCGGCAGCATGCTGATCACGATTTCGGCATCGGCCATCGAATCGGCGGCAGAGGGGGAAATGCTCAGGCCTTCGGCTGCGTACTTCTTGCAAGCCTCGCCTGACAGGTCGAAAGCCTTGACCGCGTGGCCGGCCTTCTGCAGGTTCATGGCCATGGGGCCGCCCATGTTGCCGAGGCCGATGAATGCGATTTTCATTTTTTGTCTCCGTTGTACTTGCAGAAGAAGAAGATCAGACCAGCGCGGCCAGCTCCGCGGGCATTTCGCCGCGCGGGCGCAGATGGTCTTCGATGAAAGCGGGCGTGATCTCTTCGATGGTGGCCGGGTTCCAGCGCGGGTTGCGGTCCTTGTCGATCAGCACCGCGCGGATGCCCTCGGCAAAGTCCTTGTGCGCGCAGAAGCCCAGCGACGCCCAGTATTCGAGCCGGAACACCTCGGCCAGCGACATGCGGTGCACACGCTGCCAGAGCTCGAAGCTCAGCGCGGCCGAACTCGGCGCACCCTTCACGAAGGTCTTGGATGCGGACTGCAGCCAAGGGTCGTCGCTTTGCAACTCGCGCAGGCGCTGGGCGATGTCGGTCAGGTCGTCGCCGGCCATCAGCGCGTTGATGGTGTCGTAGTGCTCGCGCACCTTGGAGGGCGGCATCTCGGCGCCCTCGCCGGCACGCGCAAGAATGCGCGAGAGCTCGGCGCGATCGGCCTTCTGCTCTCCGAGCCAGTGCGTGGCCGCAATCGCTTCGAGCACCTGGCCCTTGCGCTCGTGCGGCACCAGCACATCGGCCAGCCCGCAGAAGATGGTGTCGGCCGCATTGAGGTTGGCGGCAGTGAGTGCCAGGAACAGACCCGTGCGGCCGGGCGTGCGCCTGAGGAACCAGCTGCCGCCCACGTCGGGATAGAGCCCGATGCTGATCTCCGGCATGGCGATGCGGCTTTGCGCCGTGACCACGCGGTGCGAGCAGCCCGACATCAGCCCCACGCCGCCGCCCATCACAATGCCGTGGCCCCAGCAGAGAAAGGGCTTGGGAAAAGTGTGGATCAGGTAGTCGAGTTCGTATTCCTCGCAGAAGAAGTCTTCGGCATAGGTGTTGCGGGCGGAGCCGCATTCGAGCAGCGTTTGATACAGCTGGCGCAGGTCGCCGCCGGCGCAGAAAGCCTTTTCGCCGGCAGCCTGCATCAGCACGCCGACGATGCCGTCGTCCCCGGCCCACTCGCGCAGCTTGGGCGTGAGCAGGCGCACCATGTCCACGGAAAGCGCGTTGAGCGAGGCCGGGGCGTTGAGCGTGGCCACGCCGAAGCGCTGGCCGCCGGCGGTCTTGATTTCTTCAAAAAGAACTACGGAGTCGGTCATTGTCTTGAGAGGTTCTGGATGCGGGGCGTCAGCGGATATCGCTGTCCCCTTCCAGCAATTTTCGCGCAACGATCACACGCATGATCTCGTTGGTGCCTTCGAGAATCTGGTGCACGCGGGTATCGCGCACCAGCCGCTCGAGCGGAAACTCGCTCAGGTAGCCATAGCCGCCATGCAGCTGCAGCGCGTCGTTGCACACGTTGAAGCCCGCATCGGTCGCAAAGCGCTTGGCCATCGCGCAATAGGTGCTCGCATCGGCATGGCCCGCATCGAGCTTGCTTGCGGCAAGCCGCACCATCTGCCGCGCCGCAACCAGTTCGGTCGCCATGTCTGCCAGCTTGAACTGCAGCGCCTGAAAACTCGATATCGGCTTGCCGAACTGCTGGCGCTCGTGCAGGTACCGGCGCGCCGCATCCAGCGCACCCTGCGCTGCACCCACCGAGCAGGTTGCGATGTTGATGCGCCCGCCGTCGAGCCCCTTCATGGCAATGCGAAAGCCCTCGCCTTCCTTGCCCAGCAGGTTCTCGGCGGGAATGCGCACGTTGTCGAAGTTGATGGTGCGCGTGGGCTGGCTGTTCCAGCCCATCTTGTGCTCCTTCTTGCCGTAGCTCACGCCCGGCGCATCGGCCGGCACCGCAAAGGCCGAGATACCGCCCGCGCCGCCGCCGCCCGTGCGCGCCATGAGCACCAGCACGTCGGTCGCGCCCGCACCAGAGATGAAGGCCTTGCCGCCATTGATGACGTATTCGTTGCCTTGCAGTTCGGCGCGCGTCTTGAGCGAGCCCGCGTCCGATCCGGCGCCCGGCTCGGTGAGGCAATAGGAAGCGAGCTTGCGGCCGCTCGTCAAGTCTTCGCCCCACTGCTTCGCGACCGCATCGGTCGCCCAGGTGCCGAGCATCCACGTCGCCATGTTGTGGATGGTGATGAAGGCCGTGGTCGAGGGGTCGACCGCGGCCATCTCCTCGAACACCAGCGCGGAATCGAGCCGCGGCAACCCGAGGCCGCCGATGCGCTCGGGCGCATAGAGCCCGCAGAAGCCGAGTTCGCCCGCCTTGGCGATGGCCTCTTTCGGAAAGATGGCCTCCGCGTCCCACTGGGCCGCATGCGGCGCGAACTCGGCCTGCGCGAAGTCGCGCGCGCTCTGCGCAAAGGCGTTCTGCTCTTCGGACAATTCGAAGTTCATTGTTCGCGGCCCTTCCATCGATCCAGTTCGGCGGTCCGTTTGCGAGTCGATTTCTCCAAGCATGAATTGAACACCAGCGGCCAGATGGAGCCGCCTTCGTTCGCTTTCGAGGCGCGCTTGCAAGCGGGGTCGCGGCCCTTGAGCCAGGTGCGCTGCTCGGTGCGCAACTCGACGCGCATCTGCGGCGAGAGCGTCTTCATCACCTCGCCGTAGCGGATGTTGAGCGCGGCATCGGCCGCACGAAAATCGCGCGCAGCGCAGGCGTTCAGCTGCTGCTGGTTGCCGTCGGGATTGCAGTCGTCGGGACCGGCGTCCGCGGCCGCCTGCGCACCGCCCGCCAGCAAAGCCAGCGCCGCTACCGCCCCCCAGGCCGCGACGCGAAGTCTGCGCCTCATTTGAGGCTGATCGTGGTGTTCACGCCGTGCGAGACGGTGCTGTCGTCGAACCAGCGTGCCGTCACGGTCTTGGTTTGCGTGTAGAACATGATGACCTGCTTGCCGTACGGGCCCAGGTCGCCGAGCTTGGAAGCGCGCGAACCAGTGAACGAGAACATCGGCACCGGCACGGGAATCGGCACGTTGATGCCGACCTGGCCCACGTCGATGTCTTCCTGGAAGCGGCGCGCCGCGGCGCCCGACTGCGTGAAGATGGCCGTGCCGTTGCCGTTCGGGTTGCTGTTGATCAGCTCGATCGCCTCGTCGATGTTCTCTGCATCGGCCACGCACAGCACCGGCCCGAACACTTCCTGGTCATAGATCGTCATGCCGGGCTTCACGCCCGAGAAGATCGTCGGGCCCACGAAGTTGCCCTTCTCGTAGCCGGGCACGGTGGGCTTGCGGCCGTCGAGTTCGAGCTTGGCGCCGTCGGCCACGCCGCGTTCGATGAGGCCGTTGACGCGGTCATACGCAGCGCAAGACACCAGCGGGCCCACGTCCACGCCCTTCTCGGTGCCGGCGCCGATCTTCAGCGTCTTGGCCTTCTCGATGAGTTCGGGCACCCAGTTGCGCGCCTCGCCCACCAGCACCGCCACCGACACCGCCATGCAGCGCTGGCCCGCAGCGCCGAAGCTTGCGCCTGCCAGCGCATTGAGCGTCTGCTCCTTGTTGGCGTCGGGCATCACGATGGCGTGGTTCTTCGCGCCCATCATGCATTGCACGCGCTTGCCGGCCAGCGTGGCGCGGTTGTAGACGTGCGTGCCGACCTTGGTCGAGCCGACGAAGCTGATGGCCTTGATGTCCTTGTGGTCGCAGATGCCGTTGACCACGGCTTCACCGCCATGCACCACGTTCAGCACGCCGGGCGGAATGCCGGCTTCGAGTGCGAGTTCGGCGAGGCGCATGGTCACCATCGGGTCTTGTTCGGAGGGCTTCAGCACGAAGGTGTTGCCGGTGACGATGGCCATGGGGAACATCCACAGCGGAATCATGGCCGGGAAGTTGAACGGCGTGATGCCGGCGCACACGCCCAGCGGCTGAAGCAGCGTGTAGGTGTCGACGCCGTTGGCCACATTGTTGGCCAGCTCGCCGAGCTGCAGATTGCCGATGTTCGATGCGTGCTCGACCACTTCGAGGCCGCGGAACACGTCGCCCTCCGCGTCGGGCAGCGTCTTGCCCTGCTCGGCCGTGAGAATGGCGGCCAGTTCGCCCATGTTCTCGCGAATGAGCTGCTGGTACTTCAGGAAGATGCGGGCGCGCGCGCCGATGGGCGTCTTGCGCCAGGTCTTGAAGGCGTCCTTGGCGGAGGCCACGGCGGCGTCGAGCTCGGCCTGCGTCGCAAAGGGCACGCGGGCCAGCACTTCCTGCGTGGCGGGGTTGACGATGTCGCGCCATTCGGTGGTCTTCGATTCGACGAACTTGCCGCCGATCAACAGCTTGACGGTGGCGACCTGGGTCTTGGGGGTGGTGGTGGCGTCCATGGGTTTTGTCTCCTGTGAATTCGGGGCCTGCGTGGCAGGTTCAAGCCGCATCCTAGCTTTGCAGATTTGCCATGACAATAGACAAATATGCGCCATCGCTTTGCAAAAATGCAGAGTCAACCCGAGGGACCGCGAGCACATGGACTGGGACAACCTTCGCTACTTTCTGGAGCTGGCCCGCTCGGGCACGCTGATGAGCGCCGCGCGGCGGCTGGAGGTGGACCACACCACGGTGGCGCGGCGCATCCAGGCGCTCGAAAAGGAAGTGGGTGCGCCGCTTTTCTCGCGGGAGGCGGGCGGCCACCGGCTCACCGAGGCGGGCCGCAAGCTGCAGCCGCAGGTCGAAGCCATGGAGAGCGCCTTCCAGGCGGTGGAGAGCACCGCGCCCGCTTCGCAGGAAGGCCTGTCGGGGCTGATCCGCATCGGCGCCACCGAGGGTTTCGGCACCGTCGTGCTCGCGCCGCAGCTCGCGCTTTTCGCGCAGCAGCACCCCAAGCTCACCATCGACCTGCTGGCGATGCCGCGGCTGGTTCACCTGTCTCGGCGCGAGGCCGATATCGTGATTTCGCTCGAACGGCCGGCGCGCGGGCCCGTGGTCGTGACCAAGCTCACCGACTACACGCTGCGGCTCTACGCGTCGAAGCAATACCTGGCCGCGCACAAGCCGATCAAGACACGCGAAGACCTGCGCGGCCACACCTTCATCAGCTACGTGGACGACCTGCTCTTCAGCAAGGAACTGCAGTACCTCGACGAACTGCACCGGCCCGATGCCTTTGCGCTGCGCAGCACCAGCGTGCTTGCGCAGCACCGGGCGGTGGCCGCCGGAGCCGGCATCGCCGTGCTGCCGGCGTTCGTGGCCGAGCGGGACCCGGCGCTGCGCCCGGTGCTGAGCGGCCAAGCGAATTTCACGCGCACGTTCTGGATGTCGATGCCGGCGGAAACCAAGCACCTCGTGCGGATGCGTGCGGTGTGGGAGTTTTTGCTCGCCACCGCTCAGTCGCAGAAAGACATGCTGATGCCGCCGGGCTGAAGCGCCGATGCACCGGCGCGCTTCGGCGCAGGCCTCAGGAGAACAGGCGTTTCCAGAGGCTCGTGCCTTCGGCGGGCGCTGGCGCAGCAGCCGTGGTTTCCGATGCCTCAAGCAACTCGATCAATCCCGGCACGCGCGGCTTCCCGAGCCAGCGCGCATAGGCCAGGTAGCTTTCCGCCTGGCCTTCGATGCGCAGTTGCTCGGGCATGACGGGGCATGGGGCGGCGCCCAGCAGCATGCGCAGCGCTTCGAGTCGGTTCATGCGGATCGCGCTCGTGATGGCGGTTTCGCCGAGCGACGGAATGATGTCGTTGGCGCCGGCAAGCCCGGCATCGAGCAAGGGCCGGATGGCGGCCGCATCGCCGTTGATCGCAGCGGCGCCCAGCGCTTCGAGCGCTGCCAGTTTCTCGGGGGAAAGACTGGCGGCGTAGGCGTCGTCGCGCTTCTCGTCCTCGCTGCGCGCATCGCCGCCGTGCATCGTCATGAAGTCGGTCACCAGCGCCACGGCTTCGCCGGACGCGTCGATCGCCCAGAAGCTCGGGTAGCTACCGTCGCCCCAGCCCGAGCTGAAGATCAGCACGTTGTTCGCGCTGCCCTCGCCCAGCGGGTAGTGGTCCGCCATGTCCTCGACGCCCAGTTCGGTGTCGAGCACGTCGTCGTAGTAGCTGACGTAGTCGGGGTTGGCCGATGATTCGCGCGCCTCGCGCTCGGCGATGGCAGCTGCGCACTCGGCATCCATGAAGCAGCCGACGCCGGCATCGACGGGGTAGCCGTAGAACTCGTCGTCGCCGAGTTCGTCCTGCGATTGCCCTTCGAGCAGTGCCGGCTCCCAGTGGAGACCGGTGGCCTGCAAGCCGCCCCGCTCGCGCAACCAGAGCACCGCCAGCGCATGGCGGCCTTCGTGCTGCAGCACCTCGGCCGGGAATGCGCCGCGCCCGCTCACGCTGCGAACGAAGGGCTCGCGCTCGGGCTGCACCAGCGGATCGCACGCCACGATGCGGCCGCTCGTGATGTGGAGCACCCCGCAAGGCTGGCGCTGCAGGCGCCGTGTGCGAAGCGCCTCGTCGTCGAGAAAAATGGTCTGGAGGTTGTCGAGGTCGAGATAGGCCATGCGTACAGTTTCTCATCCCTCCATGACAAAGGGCCGCAAAAGCGGCCCTTGTCGATACCGCGTTGCCGCAGCCTACTGGATCAGCTTGGCCCCGGTCTTGGCCTGCAGCGCATCGAAGTTCACGCCAGGCGCGAGCTCGATCACCTTGAGGCCTTCGGGCACCACGTCCATCACGGCCAGGTCGGTAATGATGCGGTCGACCACGCCCACGCCCGTCAGCGGCAGCGTGCACTGCTCGAGGATCTTGAAGTCCTCGGTGCCGTCCTTCTTCTTGGCGACGTGCTCCATCAGCACGATGACGCGCTTCACGCCGGCTACCAGGTCCATGGCGCCGCCCATGCCCTTCACCATCTTGCCGGGAATCATCCAGTTGGCGAGGTCGCCCTTCACGCTGACCTGCATGGCGCCGAGGATCGACAGGTTGATCTTGCCGCCACGGATCATCGCGAAGCTGTCGTGGCTGCCGAAAATGGCCGAGCCCGGCAGCGTGGTGACGGTCTGCTTGCCGGCGTTGATCAGGTCGGCATCCACCTGGTCTTCGGTCGGGAACGGGCCGATGCCGAGCATGCCGTTCTCGCTTTGCAGCCACACTTCCTTGTCGCCGACGAAGTTGGCCACCAGCGTGGGAATGCCGATGCCCAGGTTCACATAGAAACCGTCTTCGAGTTCTTGCGCCGCGCGCGCGGCCATTTGGTCTTGGGTCCAGGGCATCTCAGGCTCCTTTGTTGTTCTTGACGGGGGCGGGCACTTCGCTGCCGGCGGCGGCTTGCGCAATGGCGGCCTGGGCCTCGACCTTGGCGGCCGCTGCGTCAGCCGGCGCGGCGGCGGCCACCGTGCGCTTCTCGATGCGCTTCTCGGGGTTGGCGTTCAGCACGATGCGGTGCACATAGATGCCGGGCAGGTGGATGTCGTCGGGCGCCAGTTCGCCCACTTCGACGATCTTCTCGACTTCGACGATGCAGATCTTGCCGGCCATGGCGGCGGCGGGGTTGAAGTTGCGCGCCGTGAGGCGAAAGCGCAGGTTGCCCGACTTGTCGGCCACGTCGGCCTTCACCAGCGCCACGTCGGGCACCAGCGAACGTTCCATCACGTAGGTCTCGCCGTCGAACTCGCGCAGTTCCTTGCCCTCGGCCACTTGCGTGCCGACGCCGGTCTTGGTGAAGAAAGCGGGAATGCCCGCGCCGCCCGCGCGCAGCTTTTCGGCCAGCGTGCCCTGGGGCGTGAATTCGAGGGCGAGTTCGCCGGCCAGGTACTGGCGCTCGAACTCCTTGTTCTCGCCCACGTACGACGCGATCATTTTCTTGATCTGCCGCGTCTCGAGCAGCTTGCCGAGGCCGAAGCCGTCGACGCCCGCGTTGTTCGAGATGACGGTGAGGTTCTGCACGCCGGTGTCCTTGAGCGCATCGATCAGCGCCTCGGGAATGCCGCACAGACCGAAGCCGCCGACCGCGAGCATCTGCCCGTCGGCCACGACCCCCTTGAGTGCCGCGTCTGCGGAGGGATAAATCTTGTTCACTCGGGCTCCTTGATGGATGGTGGAGAGTTGGCGAAAGCTTTGAAGAGCCTTGAACGATACTACGTAGTCGTATACGTAGTATTTCGTAATGGTGACCCCCGATGCAGGAGATCGATTACCGCCTGGCCTTTGAGCATGCCCCCGTGGGCATGGTGGTTTCGCGCAACCGCACCATCGTGGCCTGCAACGAGCGGGTTTGCGAGATCTTCGGTGCAACGCCCTCCGCATTGGTCGGGCATTCGTTCAGCATTCTCTACCCGAGCGTGGCCGAGTTCGAGCGCATCGGCAAGCGCATGGAACCGTTCCTGAACGCCAGCGGCCGCTATGCCGACAACCGCATGATGAAGCGCCTGGGCGGCCTGCACGGCGCCATGGCCGGCGAAACCTTCTGGTGCCATGTCACGGGCCACGCCATGAACCGCGCCGCGCCGCACGAGGCCGGCATCTGGACCTTCGAAGACCTGGGCTCGCGCCGCGCCGTAAAAGCCGAGCTCACGCCGCGCGAGCGCGAGGTGGCGGCGCAGGTGATGCGCGGGCTCACGTCCAAGGAGATCGGCAAGGCACTGGGCATCAGCCACCGCACGGTGGAACTGCACCGCGCGCGGCTGATGCGCAAGTACGCGGCGGCCACCACGGCGGAGCTGGTGCAGAAGCTCATTGCCGGCTAATTCTTCGCAGCTACCCTGACCTGGTTCCGCGCCGATCGTTGCAAAAACGGAAACGCGGTGTCGCGCAAAGCCCCGTGCCGCGGTGCCTTGCGATGACTATCTTTGAGGCATGCGGACAAGTCGCCCGCAGCCATTCAGGAGTATCGATATGACCACACCTCTTCATTCCGAAAAGAACCTGCTTCTCTCGTCGAAGCTGTCGGTTGCGCGGGCGCAAGCCCTGGCGTCGCACCGGTTGCCGGTCACGCTGACGCTGGCAGCCATCATTCTCTCGGTGCTGGGCGTCAAGCCATAGTGCCGTAGCGCGTTGCGGCCCCGAGCCCGGTCACTCGGGCTTGATGTCGGCCGCCTTGATCACCTTCGACCAGGCCACCAGTTCCTGGTCGACGAATTTTCCGAGCGCCGCGGAGTCCATGTAGGTCGCGAAGGCGCCCTGCTCGTCCACCTTCTTGCGGAACGATTCGCTCTCGACGATCTTCTTGATCTCGGCGCTGAGCCTGGCGACGACTTCGGGCGGCGTCTTGGCCGGTGCGAACACCGCGAACCACGACTCCACTTCGTAGCCCGGCAAGCCTGCCTCGGCCGAGGTCGGCACATTGGGCATCGACGGGTGCCGCTTGCTGCCCGTATAGGCCAGCGCCTTCATGCGCCCGCTGGCAATGTGCCCGATGACCGAAGGCGGCGTGGTGATGAACATGTCCACGTTGCCCGCAACCAGGTCGTTGATGGCCGGGCCCGAGCCCTTGTAGGGCACGTGCGTCATCGGCTGCTTCGACTGCCGCGACAGCAGCTCGCCTGCGATGTGCTGGATGGAGCCGTTTCCCGACGAGGCATAGAACAGGCCGCCCTCTTTCTTCTTGCCGTGCTCGACGAGTTCTTTCATCGAGCTGACCGGCAGCTTGCCGCTCACGGCGACGACGTGCGGCGCGCGCATCACCATGGCCACCGGAACGAAGTCCTTGACCGGGCTCCACTTGAGCTGCGGATAGAGCGAGGGGTTGCCGACGTGGTAGCCCGAGTACTGCATCAGCAGCGTGTAGCCGTCGGGCGCGGCGCGCGCCACGGCTTCGGTGCCGATGTTGCCGCTGGCGCCGGGCTTGTTGTCGACGACCACGGGCTGGCCCAGCGCGCGTTGCAGCGGCTCGCCGACCATGCGCGCCATGATGTCGGTGGAGCCCGCGGGCGCGGTGGGCACGATGAAGGTGATCGGTTTCGAAGGCCAGGTGTCGGCGCTGGCCGCGGTGGCCGCTAGCGCCAGGCCGAGATTGGCCGCAAGAAGGCGAAGTGTGGGTTTCATGGTTTGTCTCCGGTGGTTTTTGTGTGGCTGTCTTCGAAGCTGGCCCGTCAGGGCGCCAGCTCCGAGATTTCGATCAGATTCAGGTCGGGGTCGCGCACGTAGACCGAGCGGATGCGCGATGTGGCGCCGGTTCGCATCACCGGGCCTTCGAGAATCGGCACGCCCTTGTCTTTCAGGCGCGCGATCACGTCGTCGAGCGGCACGCTCGCGATGAAGCACAGGTCCAGCGAACCCGGCATCGGCACCTGCGCCTTCGGCTCGAACTCGTGCCCCTTCACGTGCAGGTTGATCTTCTGGTTGCCGAAGCGAAAAGCCTTGCGGCCCGGGCCGAAAGTTTCCAGCGCCATGCCCATCACGTCGATATAGAAGCGGGTGCAGGCCTCTTCGTCGACAGTGGTGAGCACCAGGTGGTCCAGATGGTCGATCATGTCTGCAGCTCCTTGCCGCGGCGCGCATGCGCACGCGCCGCGATATCGTTGAAATCGGCCGGCGGCGCATGCCGGGTGAGCCGGTGTCCGGCGCGGGAAACCTGGCTCGGCAAGTCGTGCTGCACCAGGGTTTCGAGCGCCGACGCGGCATCGATCAGGCCTTCCAGATCCATACCGGTGTCGTAGCCCATGCATTGCAGCATGTGCACCACGTCTTCGGTGGCCACATTGCCGGTGGCGCCGGGTGCATAGGGGCAACCGCCGATACCGCCGAGCGACATGTCGAGCCGCTCGACACCCGCTTCGACCGCGGCCACGGTGTTGGCAAGCCCCATGCCGCGCGTGTTGTGAAAGTGCGCCGTCCATTGCAGTGCGGGGTGCCTTGCCAGGACCGCCTCGCAAATTGTCTGCCCCTGCGTGGGAAAAGCCATGCCCGTGGTGTCGCACAGCGTGACGCCCTGGACTTGCAACGCGGCGAAGCGGTCGACCCATTCGAGCACCGCGGCAAGCGGCACCTCGCCTTCCATCGGGCAGCCGAACACGCACGAGAGCGAGACGTTCACCGGCACGCCAGCCTGCTTTGCCAGCGCGATGACTTCGGCCAGTTGGGCAAATGACTGTTCGCGCGTCATGCGCAGGTTGCTCAGGTTGTGGGTCTCGCTCACCGACATGACGATGTTGAATTCGCCAATGCGGCTTTCCAGCGCGCGCTCGGCCCCGCGCAGGTTCGGCACCAGCGCGGTATAGACCACGCCGGGCCGACGGGCGATGCGCTGCATCACCTCTTCGCCGTCGCGCAGTGCCGGTATCGCCTTGGCGGAAGTGAACGAGGTCACCTCGATCTTGGCGTAGCCCAGCGTGCTGAGGCGGTCGACCAGCGCAATCTTGTCGTCGGTGGGAATAAATCGGCTTTCCATCTGGAAGCCGTCTCGCGTGGCCACTTCGTTGATGAAGAGCCGCTTGCCGTTGCCTTCTTTCATACAGCCTCGCTTTCTTCGGTGCGGCGCGCCGGCCAGCCCGGGCCCTGCAAGTCGCCGGTGTGTTCGCCGAGCTGCGGCGCGGGGTGCGCAATGCGCCCCGGCGTGGCGCTGAGCTTGGGCACGACGCCGGGCACCTTGAGCATTTCTCCGTCGGAGGTGGTCGCCTCCACGATCATCTGGCGCGCCAGGTACTGCGGATCGGTCGCGATGTCGGCCACCGAGTAGATGCGCCCGACCGGCACGCCGGCCGCATCGAGCACGGCCAGCGCCTCGTCGCGGCTGCGCCGCAGCGTCCAGGCCTCGATGGCGGCGTCGATCTCTTCCACACGCTGCACGCGGCCGTCGTTGTGCACGAGCTGCGGATCATTCTCAAGATCAGCGCGGTCGATGGCGCGCATCAGCCTGCGGAAGATGCTGTCGCCGTTGCCAGCCACCAGCACGTAGTGGCCGTCGCTGCACTTGTAGGCATTGGTCGGCGCAATACCCGGCAACGCGCTGCCGGCACGTTCCCGCACCGCGCCGAACGCATCGTATTCGGGCAGCAGGCTTTCCATCACGTTGAAGACCGACTCGTACAGCGCCACGTCGATGAACTGCCCTTCCCCGCCATGGGCCGTGCGGTGATGCAGCGCGGTGAGCACGCCGATCACGCCGTGCAGCGCGGCCAGCGTGTCGCCCAGCGAAACGCCCACGCGCACAGGCACCCGGCCCGGTTCGCCGCTCAGGTAGCGCAGCCCGCCCATCGATTCGCCGAGCACGCCAAAACCCGGCTTGTCGCGGTAGGGGCCGGTCTGCCCGTAGCCGGAGATGCGCAGCATGATGAGCCGGGGGTTGAGCGCATGCAGCTGCTCCCAGCCCAGGCCCCAGCCTTCGAGCGTGCCAGGCTTGAAGTTTTCGATCAGCACGTCGGCCTCGAGCGCCAGGGCGCGCACGGCCTCCTGGCCTTCCGCGCTGCGCAGGTCGAGGCACACCGAGCGCTTGTTCCGCGACTGCACCTCCCACCATACCGAAGTGCCCTCGCGCAGCAGACGCCATTTGCGCAGCGGGTCGCCGACGCCCGCAGGTTCGACCTTGATCACGTCGGCGCCGAATTCCGCCAGCGTCTTGCCGGCGAACGGGCCGGCGATGAGCTGGCCGAGCTCCAGCACCTTGAGGCCTTCGAGTGCGTTCATCTGCGTCTGTCTCCTGTGGGAATGCCCCAACTCTAAGAACAGATCGCTTCCGCCGGAATTGCTCTGACGGCAGCACGCCTTCGCAAAACGCGAAGGCCGGTGCTTTACTTGCTCTACTTCTTCTTGGCCAACGCAGGCTTGGCGACAGGCAGCAGCGCAGCCTCCGGCGCTTTGACCCAGCCGCGCAGCAAAACGCCAAGGAAGAGACCGCCCGCGAAAATCGCCCAGTACATCCAGACTGGCATGTTCTCCATGCCGCTGTGCAGGTTCATGCCGAAGGCGGCGCCAACGGCCATGAGCGGAAAGGTCAAGGCCGCGATGGTGTTGAGCTTGTGCTGCGCGCGGCTGACTTCCCGGGTCGAGCGCGCCTGCGCCTCGGCCGCATGCGCGAGCCGGTAGTCGAGCGACATGCGGGTGTCGGCCAACAGCAGTTCCATGCCGCGCGTGATTTCGACCGCGAGATCGCGCAAGTCGATGAGCATGAGGTCTTCCTTGACGGCATCGCGCGCCGCCTGCAGCGCGGCCTGCATGTTCATGGCGGCGCGGGTCAGCGGAATGAGCGGGCCGAGAACCTGGAACAGATCCTCGGAAGTTTCAGCGGCCGCGTGCCTGGCCTCGAAAGTGGCCAGTGCCGCGCGATAGCTTTCGAGCAGCTTGGCGAACGCCCGCTCGCCGGGGTTGTTGCCCTTGTGAAACCATGCACCGTCGGGCTTGCGCAAGAACACCGCGGGCTTGCGCTCCGCACCGGGGCCGGCGGGCGGCTCGTGCAAGATCACCAGCAGATGGCCCTGCTCGTGAATGACGCGCTGCGCGCCGTAGCTCGCGCCTCCCAGCCGCTGCTGGATTTCAGACGGCAGTTCCCAGTCGTAGTCGATTCTTCTTGGCATCAGGCGGCCTGCAGTTCTTTCCACAAGGTATCGAATTCGTCCGCAAAGCGGCGCACGAGCGAGGGGTCGTTGCTCAGGATCACGTTCTCCTCGTTGTGCTCGCAGGCACTGCGGGTCCAGTTGTAGCTGCCGTTCAGCAGCCGCGCGCCGTCGAAGATGGCGAACTTGTGGTGCATGTGCGCCTCGGTGCGGTCAACCACAATCGGAATGCCGGCCGCGCGCAACTGGCCCACGTCGCTGCCGCGGTCGAACTCCTTGTCGTTGTCGGTAATGAAGCGCACCGCCACGCCGCGCCGGTATGCGGCCAGCACCTCGGCGGTGATGCGGTCGTCCGACAGCGTGAAGACGCACAGGTCGACCGAACGCCTGGCGGCCTTCAGCTGCTGGTTGATTGCCTGCAGGCAAGCGGTGCCGGGGCTGAAGAAGGCTTGCGAGTGCACCGCAACCGCATCGGGCGAGCGGCCGGTGTCGATCGAGCGGACCACGCCTTCGAGCCACTTGAGCAAAGACAACTGCTCCGGGTCGGCAGTGCGGGCGCGCACCAGGTCGAAGGCCCGGTTGCGCAGCTGGCGCAGGCCGTCTTCGGGCGGTGAGGCTTCGCGCAAGGTGTGGACCAGCACGCGGCGCTCATCGTCGCTCAGGCGCTCGTCGGCCATGGTGGCGTCTAGTTGGGCCAGGAGTTCGGGAAGGGCCGCCATTTCAGTGGTTCTCCATAGTGCTGCGCCCATTCAGGGGCTGTTGTTCAGGGCGTGTGCAAAGGCCACCGGGTACTCCCCTCCGCGAATGTCCCCCGCCTTCGGCTCCTCCTTTATTTCGCTGCGGGGAGCACCCGAT
>NZ_JBEPKJ010000012.1:195000-230000 GCF_040544635.1 Variovorax paradoxus | reverse complement strand
ATCGGGTGCTCCCCGCAGCGAAATAAAGGAGGAGGGCGAAGCCCGGGGGACATTCGCGGAGGGGAGTACCCGGTGGCCTTTGCACGCGCCCTGAAAAACTCAACCCAAGCCTAGGGCCGAACCATCTTGCAGTCAGTCCCCTGAGCCAGTTCGTTCCCCGTATACACGGCATCAGTCCGGAACCCGTAGTTGGTCCCTTCCCAGCCCACCTTCACGCTCTTGCCATCCACGGGCGCAATGGTATTGACCACTTGCGGCAGCAGCAGCTGGTGGTCCTCGGCACGCATGCGGATCGGGCCCACCACCGAGTCGAAGCTCATGTCCTCGAGGGCACGCGCCACCTTCACCGTGTCGGTGCTGCCGGCCTTGTTGATAGCCGCGGCCAGCAGGCGCGGCGTGAAGTCGATGCGCGGCGCCAGAAAGTCCTTGCCCGTCTTGGCCTTGTAGGCCTTGGCGAGCGCATCGGCGCGCGGTGTGTCGGCCTGGCCCGGATGCCACTCGGCCACCCAGGTCAATTGCCCCAGCTTGGCCTGCGATACCGCCAGCACCGTTCCGGGTACCGAGCCCGCGCTGTGGTTGAAGTAGCGCAGGTTATAGCCCGCATCACCCGCGGCCTTCAGCAGCAAGGTCATGTCCTGCCCCCAGTTGCCGGTAATCACCGAGTCGGCGCCGCTTTGCTTGATGTTCGCGATGTAGGGCGAGAAGTCTTTCACGCGGCCGATAGGGTGCAGCGTTTCGCCGACGAACTGCACATCGGGCCGCGCCAGGCCCACCAGCTGGCGCCCGTAGCTCGCCCACTGCTTGCCGTGGGCATAGTCCTGGTTCAGCAGGTACACCTTCTTCACGTCGGGCGTCTTCTTGATGTAGTTGGCCAGCGCCTTCATCTTCATCGCGGTGTTGGCCTCGGTCTGGAAGTGCCAGAAGCTACAGTTCTTGCCCGTCATCTCGGGGTCGATCGACGAATGGTTCAGAACGATCAGTTCCTTGCCCGGATTGCGCTGGTTCCACCGCGTTACCGATTGGACGAGTGCGGCCACCACCGAAGAGCCCGACCCGCCCGTGACGATGGCCTTGGCGCCCTGGTCGATGGCCGCCTGCAGCGCGCTCTGGCTCTCCTGCGCCGAGAGCTTGCTGTCGAACTGCAGCAGCTGCAGCCTGGTGCCGCCGAGCACGCCGCCCTTGGCATTGATTTCTTCGATGGCGTACTGCGTGTGGGTGAGCATCAGCTCGCCCACGTTCGCGAACGGCCCCGAGAGCGGGTCGATGTAGGCGATCTTGTAGGTCTGTTGCTGGGCTTGCGCCGCGCCCGCAAGGGCCAGCAGCGAGGCGAGGGCGATGGGCGCCAGGGCTGCGACAGGCGCGTGTTCGGATCTCATGTCTTTCTGTCTCCGATGTCGTTGGAAAAACTTCCGCGGAGGGCGCGGCGGTGCGCCTTGCGCTTCAACGCGGTTCTTTGGCGCGAAGTCCGATCACGCGGCTTGCCAGCTTCGTGAGCTCGGCCACCACTTCGTCGGGCGAGAGGCGGCCATCGGGCCGGTACCAGCTGTAGAGGAAGCCGGGCAGGCTGCAGGCGGCCAGCGCGGTGATCTTGGTCTCGGTGAAGTCCAGGTCGCCGTCGCGGCGCGCTTCTTCGAGCAGCGGGCAGAGCAGGTCGTAGAAGTGATGCGCAAGCTTCTTCTGCGCGGCGATGTACTCGGGCCGGTACACCTGCGGCTCGCGGTAGGGAAAGAAGGCGCAGGGGTGGTGCGCAATGGTCGCGCGAATCAACCGCTCGATGCCTTCGAGTACCTTCTCGCTCGCGCGGCGCGGATCGCCCGCGGCGAAGTCGAGCGCGGTGAAACAGTCGACCGCGGGGCGCCAGGAGAGCGTTTCGAAGATCTCCTGCTTGTCGCGGAAGTAGTAATACACAAAGGGCTTGGTCACGCCCAGCGCGCGAACGATCTGCGCCATGGTGGTGTTGGCATAGCCCTGCGCCGCAAAGAGCCGCGCGGCCGCCTGAAGGATGCGTTCGCGCTGCAGGTCGGTGGCCTGCGTGGCCGCGCGCTGGCGCCCTGTGCCTTGGGGCAGATGCGGTTGCGCCATGGCGGCCACCGGAGTCTCTGCGTCGCCAGAGGGTTTGTGCCGTGTCGCCGAAGTTATACCCATGGGTAGGATTGTTGGTGCACCATGTACTCATTGGCAAGCGCCTGCCCCGCGCAGGCGGCTATCGATAACCCTGAGAAAGTGACGCCATGGAGACAACCACAACGGCTCGCGGGTTGAGCGAGCTTCCTCCCCGTCCACAGCAACCCCTGCACGAGTACCTGCGCGCCCATGCGCGCGAGCGTGGCAGCAGCGCGGCGTGCATCTGGTACGGCCATGCCATGAGCTGGGCGCAACTCGACCGAGCCAGCGATGCATTTGCTGCGCGGTTGCAGGCCATCGGCGTGAAGAAGGGCGAGCCGGTGGTGCTGTTCCTCAACAACTGTCCGCAGTACCTGGCTGCGCATTTCGGCATCCAGAAGATCGGCGCCATCGTCTGCCCCAGCGGCCCGCTCAACAAGGAGCACGAGCTGGCGTACCAGGTCAACGACCTCAAGGCGCGCGTGATCGTCGCCGCCGCGCCATTGCTGCCGGTGGTGCGCAAGGTGCAGCCCGGGAGTGCGATCGAACACGTGTTCGTGGTGCACTACGCCGACCTGCTGCCTGCCGAGCCCACGCTCGACCTGCCCGCCGAGTTGCTCGCCGGACGCGACTCCGTTCGCAGCATGCCGGAAGGGTGCGAAGACTTTCTGGCGGTGATGCAGAGCGGCGCGGTGCCGCAATCCGTGAGCATCGATCTGGACGACGTGGCGCTCATGACCTACACCTCGGGCACCACCGGCTTGCCGAAGGGCGCGATGCTCACTTACGGCAACGCGCTCTTCAAGACCCGTGCGGCGACCGATTGCAACGGCGTGACCAGCGGCGACGTGCTGCTTTCCATTGCACCGCTCTATCACATCGCCGGCATGCTGATGGGCGTGAACGTGCCGGTGCTCAGCGGCGCCGCGTCGGTGCTGCTGCATCGATTCGATCCGCGCGCTGTGCTGCAGGCCATTGCGCACTGCAAGGTGAGTTGGTGGTACAGCATTGCGCCGATGAACGTGGCCTGCATGCAGGTGCCCGACATTGCAAGCTTCGATCTCTCGAGCCTGCAGCGCAATCCGGTCACGAGCTTCGGCATCACCTTTACCGAGCCGCTGGCGGCGCAGTGGCGCTCGCATGCGCCCAACTGCATATCGTTCGAGGCCGCGTACGGGCTCAGCGAAACCCACACCTGCGACACTTACACGCCGGCCCACGCGCCCCGATGGGGCACGCAGGGTATCGCGGTGCCGGGCGTGACCATCCGCATCGTCGACCCCGAGACGCAAGCCGACCTGCCCACGGGCGAGGTCGGCGAAATCGTGCTGACCAGCCCCGGCTGCTTCAAGGGCTACTGGAACAAGCCCGAGGCCACGGCAGCCACGCTGCGCGGCAAATGGGTGCACACGGGCGACATGGGCAAGCTCGATGCGGACGGCTACCTTACCTTCATCGGCCGCTTCAAGGAAATGATCAAGGTCTCGGGCTACAGCGTGTTCCCCGAAGAGGTCGAGACCATTCTCATCAAGCATCCCGCGGTGGCGCAGGCGGCAGTCATCGCGCAGCCCGACCCGGAGAAGGGCGAAGTGGTGAAGGCATTCATCGTGCGCAAGCCCGGCGCCGCGCTGGAGGCCGACGCGCTCATTGCCTGGTCGCGCGACAACATGGCCAGCTACAAGGCGCCGCGCACCGTGAGCTTCATCGATGCGTTGCCGACCACAGGCGCCGGCAAGGTGCTTCGGCGCCTGCTGAAAGACAAAGCCTGAAAGGTTCTCTCTTGTTCTCCAAGATCCTGATTGCCAACCGCGGCGAAATTGCCGTCCGGCTGGTGCGCGCGCTGCGCGACCTGGGCATTGCCAGCGTGGTGGTGCATGCGCGAGACGATGCATCGGCGCTGCATGTGCAACTTGCCGACGCCGCGGTCGCGCTCGATGCAACGGGCCCGTCGGCGTACCTCGACGTCGCCGCGCTGATCGCCGTTGCGCGCGCGCAGGGCTGCGATGCGGTGCATCCCGGCTACGGTTTCCTGAGCGAGCGCGCCGACTTCGCGCAGGCTTGCGCGGAGGCGGGGCTGGTCTTCATCGGCCCGACGCCCGAGCAGCTGGCGCTGTTCGGCGACAAGGCGCGTGCACGCACGCTCGCCGCGCAATGCGACGTGCCCGTGATGCCCGGCAGCACCGGTGCGGTAACGCTTGCGCAGGCGCAGGCCTTTTTTGCCGAACAGCAAGCGCAGGGTGCGGGCGTGATGATCAAGGCCATCGGCGGCGGCGGCGGGCGCGGGATGCGCGCCGTGCTCCATGCCGAAGAGTTGCCCGAGGCGCATGCGCGCTGCATGTCCGAAGCCAAGGCTGCTTTCGGTGTCGAGGGTGTGTATGTGGAGCGGCTGATGCGCGACGCCCGCCATATCGAGGTGCAGGTGCTGGGCGACGGGCAGGCCGTGGCAAGTCTCGGCGAGCGGGAGTGCACCTTGCAGCGGCGCTTCCAGAAACTGGTGGAAATTGCCCCCAGCCCTTCATTGCCCGATTCGCTGCGCGCGCAGATCACCCATGCGGCGCTGCGCATGGCCAAGGCGGTGAACTACCGCAGCCTCGGCACTTTCGAATTTCTCGTCGATACCGAATCGGCCACGCTGCCCTTCGTTTTCATCGAGGCGAATCCGCGGCTGCAGGTGGAGCACACGGTGACGGAGGCGGTGAGCGGGCTCGATCTCGTGCAGCTGCAGATCGCGGTGGCCGCCGGCCAGCTGTTGAATGCGCTGGGCGTGGACGCGGACCGCACGGCGCCGCAGCGCGGCTTCGCGGTGCAATGGCGCATCAATGCGGAGACGCTCGACGCCCATGGCAACGCGCGGCCTTCGGGCGGATCGCTGGCACGCTTCGATCTGCCGGCGGGGCCGGGCGTGCGCATCGATACGCATGGCTACGCGGGGCTTGCGCCTTCGCCGCATTACGACACGCTGCTTGCCAAGCTGATCGTGCATTCGCCGTCGCCCCACTTCGCCGACGCGTTGCGTCGCTCGCTGCGTGCGCTGGACGAATGCCACATCGACGGCATTGCCACCAATCTCTCGCTGCTGCGTGCCATTGCGGCGCGGCCCGAGTTCGCGAGCCAGGCGCTGCACACGCGCTTCGTGGAAGCGCAGCTCGGCGATCTGCTCGCGTCGGCGGTCGCATTCGAGAAGAAGAGCCCGAGAAAGACCGCTCCTGCCTCCGAAGCCGGGAGCACGCCGCTGGCAAGTTCTTCGGAGGACGGAGACGGCCTGATCGTCAAGGCGCCCATGCCCGCAAGGCTGGTGCAGTTCGAAGTGTCGGTGGGCGACGTGCTGCCGGCCGGCGCACAGCTCGGCGTGCTCGAGGCGATGAAGATGGAGCACCTGCTGCATGCGCCCGCCGCGGGCAGGGTGGTTGCGCTGCTGGCCGAGCCCGGCGACTACCTCGTTGAGGGGCAGTCGCTGGTGCGGCTGGAGTCCGTCGATGCCCAGGCGGTTGAAGCCGAGGCGCGCGCCGAGCACGACCTCGACGCCATCCGGCCCGATCTGCGGAAGGTGATCGACCGCCATGCCTACACGCTCGATGCCAACCGCGAGGCAGCCGTGGCGAAGCGTCATGCGCAGGGCGGACGCACCGCGCGCGAGAACATCGCCGACCTGTGCGACACCGCATCGGACCCCGGCAACTTCATCGAATACGGCGCACTCGCCATTGCCGCGCAAACGCGGCGCCGCACGCTCGAAGACCTGATCGCCAACACGCCGGCCGACGGCATGGTGACGGGCCTCGGAAGCATCAACGCGAAGCAGTTCGGCCCCGAGGTGTCGCGCTGTGCGGTGCTGGCCTACGACTACACGGTGCTGGCCGGCACGCAGGGCATGCGCAACCACCACAAGACCGACCGGCTGCTGGCGGTGGCGCATCAGCTCAAGCTGCCGGTGGTGCTGTTCGCCGAAGGCGGCGGCGGCCGGCCGGGCGATACCGACATGCCCATCGTCGCGGGCCTCAACAACCACACATTCAGCCAGTTCGCGGCACTGTCGGGCAAGGTGCCGGTGGTGGGCATCGTGCATGGCCGCTGCTTTGCCGGCAATGCGGCGCTGCTGGGGTGCGCGGATGTGATCATCGCCACCAAGGCAAGCAACATCGGCATGAGCGGTCCCGCGATGATCGAGGGCGGCGGGCTGGGCACCTTCGCGCCGGAGCAGATCGGGCCGAGCAGCGTGCAGTCGCGCAATGGCGTCATCGACATCCTTGTTGAGGACGAGGCCGCTGCGGTGGCTGCCGCGAAGCAATATCTCTCGTATTTCCAGGGGTCGGTCACCGACTGGCAATGCGCCGACCCGCGCGCACTGCGCCATGTGGTGCCGGAGAACCGGCTGCGCGTGTACGACGTGCGCGCCGCGATGCGCGGCGTGGCCGACACGGGCTCGCTGCTCGAACTGCGCGCCGGCTTCGGGGCGGGCATCGTCACCGCGCTGGCGCGCATCGAGGGCAAGCCGGTGGGCCTGATGGCCAACAACCCGCATCACCTGGGCGGCGCCATCGATGTGGAGGCGGCCGATAAATCCGCGCGCTTCATGCAGCTGTGCAACGCGCACGGGTTGCCGATCGTTTCACTGTGCGACACGCCCGGGTTCATGGTCGGCCCCGAGATCGAAGCGCAGGCGCAGGTGCGCCACGTGTGCCGCATGTTCATGGTGGCCTCGCACCTGCGCGTGCCTTTCTTTGCCGTCGTGCTGCGCAAGGGCTATGGCCTGGGTGCGCAAGCCATGACGGCCGGGGGCTTCGATGCGCCGGTGTTCACCGTGGCATGGCCCACGGGCGAGTTCGGCGCCATGGGGCTCGAAGGCGCGGTGCGGCTGGGTTATCGCAAGGAGCTTGCCGCGGTGCCCGAAGGTGCCGAGCGCGATGCACTGTTCAAGAAGCTCGTGGCGCAGCAGTACGCCAACGGCGAAGCGATTCACATGGCGCAAACGCTGGAGATCGACGCGGTGATCGATCCCGCCGAGACGCGCACTTGGCTGGTGCGCGGACTTGCATCGGCCGGACGGTCGGTAGAAGCTGCCCTGCCGTATGTAGACACTTGGTAACGATGCACTAGACCTCGTCACACGAGAGGACAAGGGGGCTCTGTAAACTGAATCGCTTTGCGTGCAAGAAATTTCGCATTGGCTTTCTGCGCTTCGCCAAGGTGTTCTGCGGCATGCGGTAACTGCTATCGGGCTCTTGCTGCTGGCCGCTGCAGTGGCCGTTCAGGCTGTTCAGCCGGATGATCGCCCGAAGCAGCCGGTAGAGGCGCATTGGGTGGCCAGCTGGGCCGTTGCGCCGGTGGATTTTCGCGAGCTGAGTGCGAATCCGCTGGCCAAGGCTGCGGCGCCCAGACCTGGCGGCGACGTGTTCCGCGGGCAGACGCTGCGCCAGCAGGTCCAGACCGCGCTGAGCGGCGAACGCGTTCGCATCCGCTTCTCCAACAGGTTCGGCAAGGCACCGTTGCGCATCGCAGCCGCGAGCGTGGGGCACAGCACGGGCGCAGGCGCAATTTCGCCGGCGACGCTGAGCATGCTGCGCTTCGGTGGCCGCGACAGCGTGGTCGTCGCGCCGGGCGCGGATGCATGGAGCGACGGCGCCGACCTGAAAGTCGAAGCCGGACAGGCCGTAGCGGTGAGCGCCTTCTTCGATCGCCCCGTGCCCTTCGCAACCGTTCACACGCAGGTGTCCGACACGAGCTGGGTGGTCGGCGGCAACGCCGTTGGCACGCCCAAATTGCAGGGCGCCGCGCCGCTGCCGCTGAATCACATCGTGACCGGCTTGGACGTGATGACCGCGCAGCCGGTTCGCTTGGTGGTCGCGTTCGGAGATTCCATCACCGCGGGCGGCGGCGAAGCGGGCCAGGGCGCGTACCCCGATCTGCTCGCCACGCGTTTGCGCAACAGTCCTTCGGCGGCGCAACCGTTGTCGGTGATCAATACCGGCATCGGCGGTAATCGCCTGCTGACTGACGGCATCGGTCCCAGCGGCCTCTCCCGTTTTGCGCGCGACGGGCTCGGGCAGACAGGCGTGACCCATGTTGTCGTGCTGCTGGGCACCAACGACATCGGCCGCAGCGTGCTGGTCGGCATGGCGCGGCTACCGACGCCGGAACACGAGGTTCCCACGGCGGAACGCATCACCGAAGGCTTGCAGCAATTGATCAAGCAAGCCCGCGCCAAAGGCGTGAAGGTGCTGATCGGAACCGTGCCGCCGTTCAGGAACACGCCCTACTGGACAGACGCTTCCGAGGCCATGCGCGGGGAGGTCAACCGCTGGATCCGCAGCCGCCAGGACGTCGACGCCGTGATCGATTTCGACGCTGTGCTGCGCAACCCCGCCGATCCGCTGGCGCTGAACCCGCTGTACGACAGCGGCGACCACCTGCACCCCAACAAAGCGGGACATGCCGCCATGGCCGCGGCCATAGATCTTCGCGAGTTGCAGGAGTAAGCGCTAACAAAAGGCCTACGTCTTGCGATACACGTTTACACAAAGTCCGGTGTAGGGCTTACAGGCGGTTCACATGATCCCGGCAGCATGAGTGCTCCAACCACTCATGAGGGGACACCCATGAAAAAACTCGCAATCACCCTTTCCATTGGCGCCGCTTCGCTGCTCTCGATGGCCGGCGCGCTGATGGTGCCGACAGCCGCCCACGCACAGCGTGAGGTGTACGTCGAGGTTCCGCCGCCGCCGCCGCGCTCCGAGCGCACTCCGCCTCCGCGCCGCGGCTACGTGTGGGCCCCGGGTCACTATGAATGGCGTGGTGGACGCCATGTGTGGGTCAGGGGCATGTATGTGCGCGCCCGTCCGGGCTACGCCTACCGTGCGCCCGAATGGCGCGAACGCGATGGCCGCTGGGAATACCGCCGCGGCCAGTGGGACCGTGACGGCGACGGCGTGCCGAACCGCCATGACCGTCGTCCGAACAATCCCAACCGCAACTGATTGATGCGTGCCCGCGGCGGCAGGCGGCCAGAACCTCGGCAGCGGGGCGGCCGCCTGTCGCCGCGAAGCGTTTCTAACGCAGGCTGACCAGTTCGAGGGCTTCGTTGACCTGGAACGCCCCACCGCTTGCGCCGCCGCGCGTCTTCGCTTCGAAGCGAACGACGCGCCCGAGTTCTGGCGAAAACCACACCTCGGCCCGGTAGCGGCCGTACTGGTTGCCACCGACGGCGCCCGCATTCGCGAAGCGCTGCGTGTACCCGCGGTATTCGATGCGAACGACCTTGAATTCCTGTCCGCCCACTGTCAGGGTGGTGTCTTCCATCACCGTGGCCGACAGATCCATGTTGATGCGGGTTCCGCCCAGGGTGGAGTCGTAGCGGGTTCTCCAGGCGGCTTCTTCCTTGAGTTTTTCCTTGGCCCAGCCACCCGGCGGCATGGCCGTGTCGAACTCGCCGGCGATGGGGCTGGTGACGCTGACCACTTCGCCGCCGGGCTTCTCGACCCATCCGCCGCTGTTGAAGCTGATGCGATCGTCCGTGGCAGGGTCGGCGCGGTAGATCACCTTGCGATAGACGTTGGTGAGGCGGTCGTGCAGCTGGTATTCGACAACGCTCGGCCGCGTCTGAGCCGGCGCCCGGCCCGCTGCACCGCTCGCGGAGGCCGTTGCGGGCTCCATTGCCAGCCGCTCGATGGCGAGTTGGCCGCGCGAGGGCAAGTCTGCAATCCAGGCCGCCGGCATTGCGAGATTCGACGCCGCTGAACCGGCCGGCGCCGCACTCATCAGTCCGGCCAGCCGGCCTTGAGCGTCGAAGAGCCCGGCCCCGGCAAGACCCGCCTCAGGCTGCGCAGCGAGCTGCAGTGCCTCGAGCCCGCCGGCATCGTTGCGCCGCAAGCCGGCGAGCATGCCGATGCCGAGCGTCAGTTCCTTGCCCCTCGGCGATCCGACGATGTAGAGCGGCATGCCGACCTGCAGGGCGTTCGCGGGCGCAATGCCGAGCGGTGGCGCAGAGAAATTCGCGATCCGCAGCTGGCACAGGTCGCGTGCGACGTCCGGAAACACCAGCGTCGCGCCATAGCTCACGTTGTCGCGCTTCAGCGCCACCGTGCTGGCCTTGGCGAGCAATTGGCAACTCGTGACGGCAGTGCCCGGACCGGTGGCGACCGCGCTGCCGGAGGCGAGGATTTTTCCTTGTGCATCGATGGCTTGAGCCACCCAGACGTTCGGAGACACGCGGGAGAAGAGCGCGTCGGGTGCGAGGACTGCGCTGCCGCGCGCATCCTGCGCGGAGGCCGCGGGGACGGTCAGCGCGGCTGCAAGCGCCAGGGTGAAAGGCAGGAGCAGATGGTTCATCGGTTGGCCTGCAGAAGCAGTCGCAGATCGTTGATCGAAGTCTTGGCAAAGGGTGTCGCTTCGGGCGCCGCGGGTGCAGCGCTGCGGGCCGGCGGCTGTGTGGCCGCAACGACCGCAACGGCCGGACTCTGTGTGGCGGGCGCGACCGCGGTCGGGACGAGCGACGCTCTTGCGACGGGCGTCGCCGTAGCCACTGCAGGGGTTACGGCTGCCGCCGGAGCAGTCGGCGGTGCATTCGCCGCCTTGGCCGGCAGTGGCATCTTTCCTCCGTAAGCCAGCGACGGCAGTGCCTTGCGGCCTTCCGGCTCCGCCACCCGCTCGAACGCCGGGTGGCCGACCAGGAAGCCCATGCTGATGCTCATCTCGATATAGGCGGTCTGCCGGGGACGTAGCGCGATGTCGATGCTGCCTTCGGCCTCGGTGCGGGCAGTGGCCCGGTAAGAGCCGGCCGGCCGGTCGACGAAGAAAAAGCTGCCGGGCTGCGACTTGCCGACGACCTGCCCGTTGAGCGAGACCTCGGGCTGGACCGCCGCGCCGAGGATCGAGTTGCGATAGAAATAGATTCGTCCCTCGTTCTCGCCCAGCGAGGGGAGGCTTTGCGCCATTTCCGAATACCGGGGCCCCGTGGCGGAGCACCCGAACAGGCAGGCCGCCAGCGCGGCCAACAGAAAACCACCGATCCAACGTCGCATTGCGCCTTCTCCTCTTTTGGCGCTGATGCTACACCCGCTTACATCTGGATGGCCGGTGGCTCCGGCAGGCGCGTTCTAGCGGAAGACGACCGTGCGGTGCCCGTTCAGCAGCACGCGGTGCTCGCTGTGCCACTTCACCGCACGTGCCAGCACCTGGCTTTCGGTGTCGCGGCCACGGGCCGTCAAGTCTTCGACCGTGTCGGTGTGGTCGGCGCGCGCCACGTCCTGCTCGATGATCGGGCCTTCGTCGAGGTCGGCCGTCACGTAATGGGCGGTGGCGCCGATGAGCTTCACGCCGCGGTCGTGCGCCTGGTAGTAGGGCTTGGCGCCCTTGAAGCTCGGCAGGAACGAGTGGTGGATGTTGATCGCCCGGCCGGCCAGGCTCTTGCACAGGTCGTTGCTCAGGATCTGCATGTAGCGCGCGAGCACCACGAGCTCGGCGCCCTCGGCCTCGATGATTTCCAGTTGCCTGGCTTCGCCCTGCGCCTTGGTGGCGGCCGTCACGGGAATGTGATGGAAGGGCACGTTGTAGCTGGCGGCCAGTTGATAGAAATCGCGGTGGTTCGAGATGATGGCGCGCACGTCGATGGCGAGCAGGCCGCTCTTCCAGCGGAACAGCAGGTCGTTGAGGCAGTGGCCTTCCTTGCTGACCAGGATCACGGTCTTCATCGGTTCGGCCGCGGCGTGCAGTTGCAGGTTCATGCCGAAGCCGGCGCCGAAGGTGGCGAGCTGTTCGCGCAGCGACGCCTCGGTGTGGTCGCTGCAGGCGAAGCGCACGCGCATGAAGAACAGGCCCGTGTCGTGGTCGTTGTACTGGGCGGCTTCTTCGATGTTGCCGCCGCGTTCGAGCAGAAAGCCCGAAACGGCATGCACGATGCCCACGCGGTCAGGGCAGGAAAGGGTCAGGATGTATGCACTCATGAGGCCCCGATTGTCGCAGCGCGCGCCGGGCCCGGCGCCGGGCGCGCTCAAAGCCCCAGGGCGCTGCGCAGTCCGCTGCGGCTCGTGACGCCGAGCTTCAAATAGGTTTCGCGCAGGTGCACGCGCACGGTGGCAGGCGATACGCGCAGGCGTGTGGCAATGTCCTTGCCCGAATAGCCGGCGCAGTAGAGGCGGCTGATCTCGGTCTGGCGCGGCGTGAGCATGGCGCCGGCGCCCTGCACGTTGCGGCGCAGCGCCACGCGCAGCCCGCCGTGCGCGGGCGTGACCTCGCACTGCCATCCGGCGGCATGCAGCTTGCGGATTGCGCCGCGCTCGCCCTCCAGCCATGACTTGGGCAGGCGCGGTTCCGACACCCTCGCAATCTCGGAAAGCCGCGGCCAGGCGCGGCAGAAGTCGGCGTTGGGAAAGAGGATCCAGCCTTCGTTGTCCGTTACCGCCAGCGGCTGCTCTCCACTGCCGGTGTCTTCGAGGCCCTGGCGCGCACCGGCGTAGAGGCGGTTGATGAGCAGGGCCTCGCCGATGCCGGGCGCAAGCGCGGTGAGCGCATCGACCTCGCCCGTGCCGTAGCGCGGGGATGCGGCCCCCCGGTTCAGGTAGCAATGCGCGAAGGTTTCGCTGCCTTCGAACGGAATGGACACGCCCAGTTGATGGTGAATGCCGTAGCGCGCCTGGAAGCTGCGCCATGACGGATGGCTCTGCTTCCACCGGGGATCGTCGTCGTTGACGCACACCGCCCGCAGGGGCTGCGCGTGCATGGCCGGGGTGGTGAAGTCGAGCTCGGCGCCGCCGATGGCGTACCAGTCGGCGCTCATGCCGGACAGGTCGTAGCCGACCCCGACCGAGGCCACGAAGCTGCGTGGATGCCAGATGTTGATGGCGCCGTGGTCGGCGCCCATCAGCGCGACGAGCCGTTCGAGCAGTTTCTGCGGAAAGCGCTCGCAGGCGGTAGTGCGCGCAAGGCGCAGCAGGCCCAGTGCCGCGGAGTCCGGATCAGTGAGTGAAAACGGGGACTTGGGCGGCATCGAACAGCTTGTCGAATCGCGAAGCGGCGGAGGCTACCACAACCCATGGTAGGCGGCGCAGGCCGCTGCAAAGGACGATTCCGGCTTCGGACGGGCGGCATTCACACACACAAGACCGAGGAGAAGAAACCATGCGCTTTCGAAGCAGGCGCCGGCTGGGGGCCGGCATTGCGTTGGCCTTTTGCGCGGCGGCGGGCGCACCGGCAGGCGCGCAGGTGCTCAATCCGAACACCTGCCCCGGCGGCACGCTCTACAGCAGCACCGACCCGGGCGCGTATTCGGGCTTCAGCACGCAGCGCGACATCGTGCAGCACGATTGCCAGGGCAACATGGCGGGCGGGGCGGGCTCGCAGGCCGGCATCGACCTGAGCAGCGCAAACACGGCTCTTGGCCGCGACAGCAGCGCAAGCGGCGGCCAGGCGACGGCACTCGGGCGCGGCAGCACCGCGATGGGCGTCTCGGCCGCGGCAGTCGGCGCGAACAGCAATGCGACCGGCAGCGCGGCCACCTCGATGGGCTCGAACAGCAGTGCGACTGCCAACTCGGCCACGGCCATCGGTTCGAACACCGTGGCCTCGAGCGGCTCGGCCACCGCGGTGGGCAACGTGGCCAATGCCACGGGCGAGGCGGCATCGGCGGTGGGCTATCGCGCGCTGGCATCCGGTGCCGGCTCCGCCGCATTCGGGCGCGAAAGCGAGGCCAGCGGCGACAGCAGCACGGCGCTGGGCGACATGGCCACCGCCTCGGGACGCAGCGCGACCGCGCTCGGACGCGAGGCCAGCGCCACGAGCGACTTCGCGCTGGCGCTGGGCGCCGGTGCAAGGGCGGTCGAGATGGATGCCCTGGCCATCGGCGTGGGAAGCTTTGCATCGGGTTTCACCAGCATGGCGATTGGCGCGGGCAGCTCCGCGACCGGCACGGGGTCGGTCGCCATCGGCGCCGGCAGCACGGACAACGGGCGCGAGAACGTCGTTTCGTTCGGCAGCACGACGGACCGGCGCAGCCTGATCAACATCGACGGCATCAGCGCGGCGGGCCACGTCGACGCCGGTGGCCTGTCCGTGAACGGCAATGCTTCGGTGAGCGGGCGGCTGACCTCCAGCGGCATCGACAACCTGGGCGGCGGGATCACCAACGCGGGGCGGATCAGCGGCGTTACCGCCGGCGCGGTCACGGCCACCTCGACGGACGCGGTCAACGGCAGCCAGCTCTATGCGGTAAGGAGCACGGCCGAGCAGGCGCTGAACTTGGCAAGCCAGCAGGGCGCGCAGGTGCAGCAGATCACGACGCAGGTGACCCAGAACACCCAGCAGATCACACAGCACACCGAACAGATCGCCGAGCACACGCAACAGATCACGCAGCATACCCAGCAGATCACGCAGAACACGCAACAGATCGCGCAACAGGCGGTGCAGATACAAGCCATGGTCAATGGGCAGCTGGGTGTCTGCACCGTCAATGGCGGCGCCCTGCAATGTTCGGTGCAAGGCCAGGCGGCCGCACGTGCCGAGGGCGCAGGCGCCGCGGCGATCGGCAATGGTTCGCAGGCCACCGGCAATGGTGCGCTGGCCGTGGGCCGCAACGCCAAGGCGCTTGCCGCCGGGGCCATGGCGCTCGGCGATGGCAGCACGGCCAGCGCACGCAATGCGGTAGCGCTGGGCCAGGGTTCGGTGGCCGACCGGCCCGACAGCGTGAGCGTGGGCAACGCGGCCACGGGCTACCAGCGGCAGATCACCAACGTGGCGCCCGGCGTGGCGGCCAGCGATGCGGTCAACCTTGCGCAGATGGAGCGCGCGGTGGCCGTGTCGTACGGCCAGGCGCGCGACTTTGCCGCGCGCGGCGTGGCGCAGGCCATGGCCATGCCGTCGATCCCGATGCTCGCGCCCGGACGCAAATGGCTGGGTGCGGCGGTGGGGCACTACGCAGGGCAGTCGGCGTTGGGCGTGGCCTTTGCCTATCAGCTCGACGAGCGCTGGAGCGTGGGCGCGGGCCTGAGCGCGGCGGCGGGCAACAGCGCGCAGCTCGGCGGCAGGCTGCAGGCCGGCTACCAGTGGTGATCGGCGGCTGAGCTCAGGCCATGAGGCGGGCCAGTGGCAAAAGTGCAAGAATGCCACGGGCGGCCGCCGCAAGGGCGGCCCGCATCCACCGAGACCAAGAAGGACGCACGCATGGCCTACCAGGACTTCAACATGGGCAACCAGTGGTTGCCCTTCACCCCCAACCGTCACTTCCAGAAAGACCCGCGCGTCTTCGTCGCGGCCGACGGCATGGAGTTCACCACGCACGACGGCAAGAAGGTGATCGACGGCATCTCGTCGCTCTGGTGCGTGGGCGCGGGCCACAACCGCAAGCCCATCAACGAGGCGATCAAGAAGCAGCTCGACACGCTCGACTACGCCACCGCCTTCCAGGTGAGCAACGACAAGGCGTTCAAGGCGGCCGAGATGATTGCCTCGCTCGCGCCCGGCGACCTCAACAAGGTGCTGTTCTGCAATTCGGGCTCCGAGGCGGCGGACACCTCGATGAAGGTGGCGCTGGCCTACCACCGCGCGCGCGGCGAGGGCCATCGCAACGTGTTCATCGGCCGCGAGAAGGGCTACCACGGCGTGGGCTTCGGCGGCATGTCGGTGGGCGGCATTCCGGGCAACCGCAAGGTGTTTGGCTCGGCCTTTCTGCCGCGCGTGGACCACATGCGCTTCATTCACGATCCGGTGAACCACGCCTACATCCACAACGAGGAGCCGGTGTGGGCCGAAGACCCGCTGGTCGAGCTCGAGACCCGCATTCTTCCGCTGCACGACCCGAGCAATATCGCCGCGATCATCGTCGAGCCGGTGGCCGGTTCGGCCGGCTGGTACCTGCCGCCCAAGGGCTACCTGCAGAAGCTGCGCGCCATCTGCGACAAGCACGGCATCCTGCTGATCTTCGACGAGGTCATTACCGGGTTCGGACGCATGGGCACCAACTTCGCGTCGGACTACTACGGCGTGGTGCCCGACATGCTGAACTTCGCCAAGTGCGTGACCAACGGCGTCATTCCGCTGGGCGGGGTGATCTGCCGCGACAAGCTCTACGACGCGATGATGAAGACCGACGCGCCCGAGCACGTGGTCGAGTTCTTCCACGGCTACACCTACTCGGGCCATCCGGTGGCCTGCGCCGCGGCCATTGCCACGCTCGATCTGTTCAAGGAAGAAAAACTGTTCGCGCGCGCCGGCGAAATGGGCAAGGTGCTGGGCGACGCCTTCCACAGCACCTTCAAGGGCCTGCCGAACGTGATCGGCATCCGCAGCCTTGGCCTGGCGGCGGCGGTGGAGCTTGCGCCGATTGCGGGCACGCCGGGCAAACGCGCCTACGACATCTTCCTGGACTGCTTCCACAAGGGCGCGCTGGTGCGGCCCGCGGGCGACGTGCTGGTGATTGCACCGCCGTACATCGTGGAGAAGCAGCACATCGACGCGCTGGTCAACACGCTGGCAGATTCGATCAAGAAATTCGCCTGAGCCGCCGGGCGCCCAGGTCAGGCGGGCGCCCGCATTCCCGCGCAGTAGTCTTTAGGCGGCAGGGCGGGCGTGCGCCACACGGCGTCGTAGGCGCCCTTGTTGTCTTCATCAGCCTCAGGTGAATCGCCGCCGGCCTGCAGCCGCACCGTCTTGACTGAAACGTCGGTCGGCAAGTGCTGCGGCACGCCCAGCACCTTGGTGGCGTGCCCCGCGCCGCTGATCAGCAGCACCGTCTTGCCCGGCTGGCGGGCCTTGACGATGGCCTGCGCCATGGCACGGTCGCGTCCCACCTGGATGCGCGTCATCGGCACGATCTGGGGCTCGGGCAGCAGCTTGCAGTGGCCCTCGCGCACGGCGTCCTGCTGCGCGGTGTAGGCCTCTCCGTTGAGCTGCACGTCGAGCGAGACGTCCGCCATGGCGTTCTTCATCCGCGCACGCGGGAGGTTGGCGCCGATGACGGGTACGCCTGCGCGCACCGCGGCCATCACCGCCGGGCCGTAGCTCCGCCAGGGCCAGGCTTTGTCGTTCCAGCCAAGCGCGGCTTGCACCTGCGCAGCGGTGGCGGCGCTGTCGAGGCGGGCGGTGCTGTTGCCTTCTTCGGCCATTTCGAGCAGCAGCGCGGCCAGCTTGCCTCGGCTCGCGAGCGCTTCGACGGTTTCACGCTCGATGGTGTGGTGCTCGGGGGCGTCGTGCTGTTCGCCGAGGATCAGAGCGTCCGCCGGGAGCAGCGACGCGGCGCGGCGCGCTACGGGCGCATCGGGACCATCGAAAAAAGCGGAGCACCCCGCCAACGCAATGACGGCGAGCAAGGGCAACAGGAATCGGGAAGCCCGTGCGGGGGAGGGTTGGCATTGCATCGGGGCCATACTATGCGTTGGCGCCCGCACGCCGTGCCGTCCAATTTCGCTTTTTCCTGTGGTGTCTTTTCGCTTTCCGGTTCGCGTGCTGGCCACGCTGTTGCTTGCACTCGCCGCAGCGGAAATCTGCCTCGCGCTGCACACGCCCCTGCCATGGATGATCGGCCCGCTGCTCGCGGTGTCGCTGGCATCTATTGCCGGTGCACCCACCGCGAGCTACACGCCGCTGCGCAACGCCGGGCAATGGACCATCGGCACCGCGCTCGGCCTTTATTTCACGCCGCAAGTGGTTGCGCTGGTGGCCGGCGTCTGGTGGGCCATTGCGCTGGCCATTGCGTGGGCCCTGCTGCTCGGCTGGGGCTTCGGGCGCTGGCTGCATGGGCTGCACGCCAGGCGCATGCCGCATGTGCCGGAGAAATCCATGAGAGCGACAACTTACTTCGCCGGCGCCATCGGCGGTGCTTCGGAGATGACGCTGCTGTCCGAATCGGCCGGCGCGCGCACCGATCTGGTGGCCGCGGCGCACAGCCTGCGGTTGGTGGTGGTGACCCTCACCATTCCGTTCGCGATGCAGTGGAGCGGCTTGCATGGGCTCGAAATCAACCCGCCCATGGTGCGCGAAGTGAATGCGGGCGGACTCCTGCTGCTTGCGTTGGCCACCGGCATTGGCGGCCTTGCGATGCGTGCGCTGGGCCGCACCAATCCCTGGTTCATGGGGCCGCTGGTGGTCGCCATGGGGTTCACCATCGCCGGCCAGCCGTTGTCGGCCGTGCCCACCTGGATGTCGAACACTGCGCAGCTCGTGATTGCCGTGAGCCTGGGCGTGCGCTTCAGCCGCGAGTTTCTGCACACGGCGCCGCGCTGGCTGGGGTCGGTTGCGCTGGGCACCGTCGCCATGCTTGTGCTGTGCGCGGGTGCCGCATGGCTGCTGGCCCGGGCAACCGGACTGCATCCCGCCACGATGATCCTGGGCACCTCGCCGGGCGGCATTGCCGAAATGTCGATCACGGCCAAGGTGCTGCAGCTCGGCGTGCCGGTGGTCACGGCGTTTCAGGTGTGCCGGCTGGTCGCGGTGCTGCTGCTGGTAGGGCCGATGTACCGGTGGATCTACGCGCGGAAATGAGCGGCGGGCAGGGCATAGGCGTAAAAAAAGCGCCTGAAAAGGCGCTTTTTTTGTTCAGGCGGGCCGAAGGCTCAGTGCACCAGCACGGGCGTATGGGCCAGTTCGGCATAGCCCTCGAGCGTGTCCTCGACTTCCTCCTGCGTGGGCGTATTGAGCTGCCAGGCGGCAATTTGCTGCTGGAAGAGTTCGGCCCACGAGCCATCGAGGTAAACCTCTTTGCCCGAGCGCTTGTCGACGATTTCGAAACCGTGGCGTTCCAGAACCGGCACATTGGGTTGGGCCGGTGTGTCACTCTCGTTCGGCTGCACATGCACGACGACGAAGGACTCCGAGTCATAGAGCATGTTCATTGCGGGGCCTGTGAGGATGTCGATGGCGTTCATGGTGGTTAGATAGCAATCAACGCGCCAGTTTCAAGACAGGTTGTCTTTTTGTAGAGAAAACGCATTAATTTCTACGTTTGATGCTCCCACTTTCGCACTAACTCGCGGGCCCGGCCGGAAGGGATTCACGCAACTGCATGTCGGCGAAGTCGCCGTTGGCCTGTGTCTGTTTCATCCGCACCGGCAGGTAGCCGAGGGCCGGCGCGAGCCAGATTTCGATCTTGTCGTCGAACTCGCGCCGGGGGCTGCGCGTGAGCTTGCGCACCGCATAGTCGCCGGCCGGCACGGTCATTTGTTCTTCGCCTTCGATGTTGAATACCCAGACGCCGGCATCGCGCGGCCCGACCGTCTGGATGGAAATGCGGCTCCCGGCCGGGTAGCGCCCCGGGTCACCCGCCAGCATGCCGCCGAGCTGCATCACCACGCTGAGGCGGTCTTGGGCGCCGGGCAGCAGGGGCACGCTGGGTGCGTTGTTGCTGAACATCACCTGGCCCTGGTCGCGCAGGAAATGGGAGGCCATCTCGCCCTTGCGCGCCTCGGAAAAGCGTGCCGGCTCGATGCCGGTCGGGCCGATCTTGCCGGTGCTGTGCTGGCTGCGAATCGTCTTGAACAGGAATTTGAGCGACAGCCGCGCGTCGTAGTTGCTGCCGTCCTGCAGCCAGACCAGATCGCCGAAAACGCCCTGCATCGGCGAAGCGCCCTGCTGGCCCGTGACCGCGAAGGCGAGCTTGACTGAACCGGGAATGCGCAACGCCTCCGGCCCGACGACATTGCCCGCCGTGGCACTGGCGGCGCCCGCGGCCCCGCCGTCCCCCATGCCGGCATTGGTTGTGCTGCCCGAGCCGCCCAGCGCAGCGCCTGCAGGGGCGCTTGCCGCCTGTTCGGGAGCGGATGCTCCTGAATCGATAGCGTTTTGCGCCGTGAGAGCACGCGTTTCTGGCGGAGGTTCTTCGAAAACCTGAGGCACCGGGACTGGCAGGGGTTCGGGTGCCGCCGCCGCTGGCTTGGGCTTGGAAGGCTCGCGCGGGCGACGCGGTTTTGCGGGCGGCGGTGGCTTGGCTTCAGCCGGGGCGGCTGCGGCGGCGGCAGCCGGTTTTTCTGGAGCGGGCGGCGCGATCACGATCGTCCGGGTGATGAACTTGTTCGCAAGCGGCGAAGGATCCGGGCCGATGGCCGTGGGCGCCAGCCCCAGCAGCAGAACATGAACCAGCCCCACCGCCAGCGTCAGCCCGGCGAGCGCCCGCCACGACGGGCGCGCCGGGGGCGCAACTGACGGGAACGGAGGGGCGGCGAGCGTCGGCATGAGGTGTGGAGTGAGCGCCGGCGCCGAGGTTCACAAAGAGCACCTCGGTACACTGCCGCCCGATCAACCAGTTTAGTGGGCGCGGCGCCGGCTCTCGTATTCGCGCCGTGTCCTTCATCACGCATTTGCCATCATGAAACTCGCCACCCTGAAGGACGGCTCGCGCGACGGCCAGCTCGTCGTCGTCTCGCGCGACCTCACGCTCGCCCACTACGCCACCGGCATTGCCGGCCGGTTGCAGCAGGTGCTGGACGACTGGGGCTTCATGAGCCCGCAGCTGCAGGACCTGTACGACGCGGTCAACAACGGCCGCGCACGCCACTCCTTTCCGTTCGATCCCTCGATGTGCATGGCGCCGCTGCCGCGCGCCTACCAGTGGGCCGACGGCTCGGCGTACCTGAACCACGTCGAGCTGGTGCGCAAGGCGCGCAACGCAGAGGTTCCTGAAAGTTTTTATCAAGACCCGCTGATGTACCAGGGCGGCAGCGACGACTTCCTCGGCCCGACCGACGACATCGTGGTGCCGAACGAAGCCATGGGCATCGATTTCGAGGCCGAGATCGCGGTGATTACCGGCGACGTGAAGATGGGCGCCACGCCCGACCAGGCGCTCGACGGCATCCGCCTGGTGATGCTGGCCAACGACGTGAGCCTGCGCAACCTCATTCCGGCCGAGCTGGCCAAGGGCTTCGGCTTCTTCCAGAGCAAGCCCGCCACCGCCTTCAGCCCCGTGGCCGTGACGCTCGACGAGATCGGCGAGGCCTGGCAGAACGGCCGGGTGCACCTGACGCTGCAAAGCAGCTGGAACGGCCGCAAGGTCGGCATGTGCGACGCCGGGCCGGAGATGACTTTTCACTTCGGCCAGCTCATCGCCCACATTGCCAAGACCCGCAACGTGCGTGCCGGCAGCATCGTCGGCAGCGGCACGGTGAGCAACAAGGGCGTGGAAAAGAATGGCCGCATGGACTGGCCCAAGGGCTACTCGTGCATCGCCGAGAAGCGCTGCATCGAAACCATCCAGGGCGGCGAGCCCGTGACCGAGTTCATGAAGTTCGGCGACACGATCCGCATCGAGATGAAGGGGCTCGACGGCCGCTCGCTGTTCGGCGCGATCGACCAGGAGATCGTGTCGGTGGCGGGGCGGCCGAAGGTGGCGCCGGTGTCGCTGGTGAACCCGCAGGACGACGACGGCGCCGAAGACTAACGGGGCGCGGCGCGCAGCAACTCCTTCTGGCTGCGTATTCCCAGCCGCCGGAATGCCCGGTACTGATGGGTGCGCACCGTCGTCAGTTCGATGCCGATTTCACGCGCCGCTTCCTTGGCTGTGCGGCCGGCCATCAGATGGCCGATGACTTCGCGCTCGCGCAGGCTCAAGGTCAGGAGGCGCGAGGCCAGGGTGGGCACCACCGCTTCCCGGGCAGCCATGGCGCTGCGGCCATGGGCCATGGTGGCGTCGGCCAGCAGCGTGGCGTGGCGCTCGATTGCCGCGAAATCGCCGGCGCCGAATTCGGGCTGCGCCAGGCTTCGATAGAAGCTCACCGCCACGCGCTGGCCGGCGGGCGTCAGGAGCAGCACCGAAGCGCGTTCGCGGATGCCCACGTCGCCGTAGCAGGCCGCGCGATAGGCGGGGTCGGCCACCTCGTCGGCGCGCTGGTGGCCCAGCCAGAGCTGCGCGCGCCTGGGCAGCTTGCGCGCCGCCAGCCAGATCATGTTGGGATCGAGCAGGTCGAAGCGCTGCGCCACGTAGCGCTCGGCGGTGCGTTCGGCCGTGGTGCCGTAGCTGCTGGCGGCCGACACGGCCTCGATGCGGCCGGTGGCATCGACCGCGAACACAGTGCAGAAGGTCACGGGCATCACGCGGTGCATGGCCGCGAGGCAACTGGCCGCGAGGTGCGGCGTGCCGATGCCCGCGAGCACGTCGCCGACGATGGCCGCGGACAGCGCGGTGTCGGCAGCGGGCTGAATGCGCCAGCGTCTCATGGAGCGAATAGGATAGGGTAATTACTTCGTACGAAGTTATGACAACGGCTGGTACCGCACATCGGGACAATCCCGCTGCATGACGAACTCCACCGTTGCGACCGCCGCGCCGCCGCCCGGCACGCGGGCCGCCGATGCTGCAAGCGGGCCCGTGCCGCCCCCGGCCAGCGCCACCGGGCTGCCGCCCTCCGTCGGCGCCTTTCACTACACGCGCTACAAGTCCTGGACGCCGCCGCTCGAGCAGGGCGGCGTCGAACCGGGCCGCCATCCGGTGGTGATCGCGGGCGGCGGGCCGGTCGGCATGGCGCTGGCGCTGGGGCTCGCGAACCACGGCGTGCGCTGCGTCATCCTCGAGGCCGACGACACGGTGTGCGTGGGCAGCCGCGCGGCCTGCATCTCGCGCCGCAGCCTGGAGATCGTGGAGCGGCTGGGCGTGCTTGCGGCGTTCATGGCAAAAGGCCTGCCTTGGACCGGCGGCCACAGCTTCTACAAGACGGCCGAGGTGTTCCGCTTCGAGATGCCGCACGACGAGCGGCAGAAGCTGCCGCCGATGATCAACCTCGAGCAGTACTACGCCGAGCACTATCTGCTGGAAGAAATCTTCCGCCGCAACGAGGCGACGCCGGGGCTCATCGACATTCGCTGGGGCACCGAACTCGTCGGCATTGCGCAGGATGAAGACGGCATGACGCTCGACGTGCGCAACCCCGAAGGCGCCTACCGGTTGCAGGGCCAGTGGCTCGCGGCCTGCGACGGCGGCCAGAGCTTCGTGCGCAAGGCGCTGGGGCTTTCGCTCGAGGGCACGGGCTACGAGGGCCGCTACGTCATCATCGACATCGAGCTGCACAGCAAGCACCCGACCGAGCGCCGCGCTTGGTTCGATCCGCCGTGGAACCCGGGCTCGACCGTGCTGATGCACCGCCAGCCCGACGACATCTGGCGCATCGACTACCAGCTGCGCGCGGGCCAGAGCACTGAAGACGCGTTGAAGCCGGCGGCCGTGGCCGAGTTCGTTCAGCGCCATCTCGACGCCATCGGCGAAGGCCACTTGCCGTGGAAGACGGTGTGGACCTCGGTCTACCGCGCGGGCGCGATGACGCTCCAGAGCTATCGGCACGGCCGCGTTCTCTTCGCCGGCAATGCGGCGCATGCAATGCCGATCTTCGGTGTGCGCGGCCTCAACTCGGGCTTCGACGATGCCGACAACCTGGCATGGAAGCTGGCTTTCGTGGCACGCGGCGTTTCGGATGCGGCGCTGCTCGATTCGTACTCGCAGGAGCGCATCGAGGCCTTTCACGTCAATGCTGAAAACGCGATGCGCAGCACCGAGTTCATGTCGCCGCCTTCGCGCGGTTTCGACCTGATGCGCGAGGCGGCGCTGTCGCTGTCGGAAGCGCATCGCGGCATTGCGCAGCTGATCAACCCGCGACAGACGCAGGCGGTGCGCTATGCGGCCTCGGCGCTGTCGAGCGAAGGCGACGCGCTGCCGGCAGGCCCGCTGCCCGGTGAGGTAATGGCCGAGCAGCCGCTCGAGCAAGGCCACCTGACCGACTGGATCGGCCCTGTTTTCACGTTGCTCGTGCTGCGGCCGCGAGCCGGTACCGCTCCGCTGCCGGAGGACGAGGTGGCGCAGGCGCTCCGAGGCGAGCTCCCGTTCGCGGTTCGCACCGTTGCGGGCCCCGGTATCGAAGGCGCCGACGCACAGGCGGATGCCGCGGTGTTCGAGGCGCTGGGCGCCCGCGACGGTGCCGTCTATCTGCTGCGCCCCGACGGCCATGTGGCCGCGCGCTGGCAAGGTGTGCCGAGCGGTGCGTTGACCGGCGCATTGACCCGCGCCGCAGCCGCTTCCCAGGAGAGTGCTGCATGACGACATTGCTTCACCCCGACGCGCGAGACCGCGTCTACGCGGAATGCGCGCGCGCCATCACCGAAGCGGGCGCCGAGCGCGAATCGCTGTTCCTCGCGCGGCTCGCGTTGCTGCTGTTCGAGCAAGTAGGCGACGAGGCGCGCTGCCGTAGCGCACTGGCCGACGCGCTGCATGCGCTCCCTTTACCATCGCTGTCCGCAGCCGAAAAATTACAAACAGGAGACTGATCCCCATGGACCGCCGCACCCTTCTCGCCACGCTCGCATCCGGCGCCGCCGTGGCCGCCGCACCCTTCGCGCACGCGCAGGACTACCCCTCGCAACTCATCAAATGGGTGGTGCCGTACCCCGCGGGCGGCGGCACCGACGTGATTGCGCGCACGCTGGCCGAGGCCATGCGCCAGACGCTGGGCCAGCAGATCGTTGTCGACAACCGCCCCGGGGCCTCGACCAACATCGGCGCCGACCTGGTCGCCAAGAGCAAGCCCGACGGCTACACCGTGCTGTCGGCCGACAACGCCGTGCTGGCCTTCAACGAGCACCTGTTCGGCAAGCTGCCGTTCAATCCGGAAAAAGACTTCACCTACATCGGCGCGATCGGCAAGTTCCCGCTCGCATTGGTGGTTCACCCCGACTTTCCGGCCAAGGACTTCAAGGAGTTTCTGGCGTATGCGAAGGCCAACCCGGGCAAGGTCAACTACGCCTCGCCGGGCAACGGGTCGCCACATCATCTGGCGATGGAGATGTTCAAGGCTCGCACCGGCACCTTCATTACCCACATTCCCTACCGCGGCGCAGCTCCTGCAATGGCCGATGTGATGGGCGGCCAGGTGCCGTGCATGTTCCTCGACCTGGCCTCGGGCCTGCCGATCATGCAGGGCAACAAGGTCCGCGTGCTCGCCATCGGCTCCGGCGCGCGCAACAAGCTGCTGCCCAACGTGCCGACGCTGGCGGAAGTGGGCGTGCCCAATACCGAGGTGTTCGCGTTCCAGGGCGTGCTCGGCCCGGCCGGCCTTCCGCCCGCGGTGGTCGCCAAGCTCAACGGCGACCTGAACCGCGCGTTCGGCGCGCCGGCGGTGCAAAAGCGTTTCGACGATTTCGGCATGGAAGCGATGCCGGGTACGCCGGCGCAGTTCGCGGCGTTGTCGCGTGCCGAATCGAAGCGCTGGGGGCCGATCATCAAGCAGGCCGGCATCAAGCTGGACTGAGCCCGCCGCAACCTTCCCCGGCGGCGAGCTATTTCTTCGAGCCGTCTTCGAGGACGTGGTCGTCGCGTTCCAGTTCGCCGTTCTCGTCCCAGCTGCGTTCGCGCGTCACGCGGCCCCTGGCATCGAAGCTCGATTCCGCCAGCAGCGTGCCCTTCTCGCTGAAGCGCTGGTGCTTGCCGACCGGCATCTGCCGGCCCCGGCCCCGACCCGCTACCAGGTAGCGGCCGTGCGCGGCGCGCTGGCCGGTCTCGTAGAACTCGGTGATCTCGACCGCGCGTGCGTCGCCGGAACCGCTGTAGGCAGACTTGCTGCGGGGCTGGCCATTGAGGTAGTAGCTGTCCTCCCGCACGGGCTCGCCCGCGGGGGTCCAGCGCTGGTCGCGGACCAGCGAGCCCTTTTCGGAAAATTCCTGCTCGCGCTGGCGCACCGCATTGCGCTCGATCAGGAGCCACATGGTTTCGCGGCGCTTCACGCCTTCGGATGAAAACTGGCGTTCGATTCGCTGGTTGCCGATGATCTCGTCTTGCATCGAGGGCTTGCCGTTGTCGTAGAAGTCCTGTGACCGCACCCGCTTGCCCGACAGGTACGACAGCCGCGAACGCAGGATGCCGCGCGCGTCGAAAAGCTGGACTTGCGAGGGCCCGCCCGTGAATCCGCACAGCCGGGCATCGTCGGCCACCGGCGCGAGCATTGGCGTTTCGCCGCAGCGCAGCGCCGACATCTGGCCGCGTTCGGTGAACTCGACGAACGCACGGTCCGTTCCGGTGCTGGGATAGAAGGTGGCGCGGCGCAGCCGACCGCCGGGGTAGAAGCTGCGCACCAGCCCGCGCTCCTGGCCGTCGTCGTAGATGGCCTCGCGCAAGACCTGTCCATCGGGGCCGAACTCGCGGGCCAGGCCGTGGATGTTCCCGTTGGCATTGAGCGTGTGCTCTCTGGCCGGCTTGCCTTTTTCGTAGAAGCGCACCAGGCCCGTGAAGGTGCCGTTCTGCACCTGTTGCTCGCGCTGGAGCTCACCGGTTGCGCGGTCCTTGCAGTGCATCAGCCCTGTCTTGCCGACGGTGGTGCTGCCATCGGACGGGTTCACGCGGCGGCCGTTGAGCTCGCAATCGATCGCGGCTTGCGCGGCGCCGGCGGCAAGAACCCAGAGCGCCGCCGCTGCGGCGCGAAGCAAGATCGCGCCAGCCCCCGGAGAGGGAACTGCGAGCCGGTTTGGAGCGGCCCTGCGCTTGGGGGTCATTTGTCGTACAGCGCTGCGAGGGAACGGAATCCCTTGACCTCGATCGGATTGCCGAACGGGTCGCAGAAAAACATGGTCCATTGCTCGCCTGGCTGCCCCTCGAAACGCACCTGGGGTTCAAGCACGAAGTCCGTGTTGGCGGCTTTCAGCCGCTGCGCCAGCGCCTCCCAGTCGGGCAGCGCGAGCACGATGCCGAAATGCGGCATGGGCACCATCGCGTTGCCGACACGGCCGGTGCGCGTGGTGGCGAAGGGTTCGCCGAGATGCAGCGAGATCTGGTGGCCGAAAAAGTCGAAATCGACCCAGGTGTCGGTACTGCGGCCTTCGGCGCAGCCGAGGACATCGCCATAGAAGCGGCGGGCTGCGTCGAGGTCTCGAACGTGAAAGGCAAGATGGAAGATGCTCTGCATGGTTCCAGATTATGGGCAGCGGTGCTGTGAGAATGCCGGACTTTCTTTCATCGTGGAGCAAGCCTTGCGGATACTCCGGACCCTCTTTGCGCCCCGGCGCAACATCGACTTGAAGGCGCCCTCGCGCCCATGGTTTCTTTTCCGCCTGCCGCGCCTTGCGCTGGCGGGCGCCTGCTCCGTTCTTGCGGTCGCCGCGCATGCGGCCTGCCCGCCTTCCGCCATTGCCAGCCTTGGAAAGCCGGGCTCGGCGGTCGGCCAGTGGAATGCGGTCGACCGGGGCCTGCTGTGGCGTGCCGACAGGGACGGGCGGACTTCCTGGCTCTACGGAACCATTCATCTCGGCCGGGCCGAATGGGTGCGGCCCGGACCCACCGTGCAAAAGGCGCTGGAGCAGAGCGACGCACTGGCGCTGGAACTCGATGCGCGCGATCCGGCCACCATGCGGGCCATGACGCAGCCCGCCGATCCTGCGCTGGTGGCCCGGCTGCTCAGCGGCCAGCGCGCGCAGCGGCTGGCGCGCCAGAACGAGGAGGCCTGCGTGCCGCCCGGCGCCATGGCGGGACTGCAGCCCATCTTGCAGGTCACGGCGCTGGCGGGCTTGGTGGCGCGCGCTGACGGCCTGTACCCGGAATTCGGCGTGGACGAGACCCTGGCCGTTTCCGCACGGAACAACAACAAGCCGGTGTTCGCCCTGGAAAGCGCGGCTTCCCAACTGAAGATGCTCACCGGCGAGTCCGAAGCCGAAGAGGCGGAGCAGATCGACGCGGCCCTGGATGAACTGGAGTCGGGCCAGCTGCGCGCGCAGATGAAGGAGCTGGCCGATGTCTGGGCCCGTGGCGACGTGGACAAGCTGAGTCGCTATCCCGAATGGTGCAACTGCGTCAACACGCCGGCTGAGCGGCGATTGATAAAGCGCCTGCTCGACGACCGCAATCCGGGCCTGGCGGACGGCATCGAGCGGATGCATGCGGGCGGCCAACGCATGTTCGCGGCCGTGGGGGCGCTGCACATGGTGGGCCTGCAGGGCCTGCCCGCGCTGCTGTCGGCCCGCGGGTTCACGGTGGCGGCCGTACCGCTGGCCGCGCAGCCACCGCTCGCGGTACCGGCGGCACCATCGCCCAAGGCGGAAGCCCGAAACGCGCGGGGCGCCCGCAGTGCCCGCGACAGCCGCGGTGCCCGCGGCAGCCAGGCCGCCAAAAGCAGCGGCGCCAAAGGTTCCAAGGGTAGCGCCAAGCCCGCGCAACGCGCCCCGGCACCGAAGAGCAAACAGCGCCGATAATCGCCGACACCATGCACTTGCTGCGAAACCACCCCCGCTTCCTCGGCCTCGTCGGCCGCTGGGTGCTGCTGTGGTTCGTGCTCTCGCTCGGCGCGGCGGTGGCGTCGCCTGTCGTGCATCCGCAGGCCGTGGAACTGGTGTGCTCGAGCGTCGGTTCGGTCAAGGTCGTGGTCCACACCGAAGACGGCGTGCAGGAAATGGGCGCCTCGCACATGGACTGCCCGCTGTGCGTGCTGACCGGCGCACCGCCCCCATCGGCGGCCACTGCTGGTTTCGATCTTCCCTTGCCGCTGGGCCGCGTGGTCCAGTCCATTCCCGCCGCGCGCCTTGCCGCGGCCACCGCCGCGCCGCTGCCGGCGCGCGGACCCCCGACCTTCTCCTGAAACTGTCAAAACCGTAGCCGCATGCGTCCGATCGAAGGCGCGTGCGGTCTGTCTGGCTTGAAGTTCGTGGAGCAGGTTTCCAGTGAAAAAACATTCCCGCGCCTTGGCGATTGCCATGGCATTTCCCCTTGGCGCGCCCGCGTGGGCGCAAAACGCGCCCGACCCGTCCGAGAGCGGCAGCGGCGTGCGCACCCTCGGCACCGTCACCGTCAGTGACGGGCGCCCGACCTCGCTGCCGACGCAGATTCCGACCACCATCGAGGGCGTTACGCACGAGCAGGTATCCGAAACGGTCAACGCAACCGACAGCGAAGACGCCCTCAAGTACCTGCCCAGCCTGGTGGTGCGCAAGCGCTACATCGGCGATTTCAACCATGCGGTGCTTGCCACGCGCGCCTCGGGCACGGGCAACAGCGCGCGCTCGATGGTGTTTGCCGACGGCATCATGTTGTCGAACCCGCTGGGCAACGGCGCCACCTACGCGCCGCGCTGGGGCATGGTGTCGCCCGAAGAGATCGAGCGGGTCGACGTGCTGTACGGCCCGTTCTCCGCCGCCTACCCGGGCAACTCGGTCGGCGCCGTGGTCGACTACGTGACGCGCATGCCCACCAGGCTCGAGGCGCACGTCAAGCTCAGCGGCTTTGCCTCGAACTTCGACCTGTACAACAGCCACTCGTCGCCCGCGGGCCAGCAGCTCGACCTGTCGCTGGGGAGTCGAAGCGGCAATTGGTCCTGGTGGCTCAGCGCCTCGCGCACCCACAGCAAGGGGCAGGCGCTGGTGTTCGGCAACCGGCTGGTGAGCGCCGGCACGGTGGGCAATGCGGGGACCCCGGTGACCGGCGCGGTGTTGGGGCTGAACCCGTCGAATCAGCCCTGGTGGCTGGTAGGCGGCTCGACGATTTACGACACCACGCAGGAACAGGCCAAGCTAAAGGTGGCCTATGACTTTTCGCCCACGGTGCGCGCGACGTACACCCTCGGTGCCTGGAACAACACGACGCACGGCAGCGTCGACACCTACCTGCGCGATTCGCTCGGCCGGCCGGTGTATTCAGGCCGCGTGAACATCGCGGGGCGCAGCTACAACCTCGATTCGCCGAGCGCCGCACTGGCCCCCACCGAGACCGCGCTCACGCATTACATGCACGGCCTCTCGGTGAAGAGCCATACCGGCGGCGTGTTCGACTGGGAGGTGGCCGCGAGCCTGTTCGACTATTCGAGCGACACCTCGCGCACGCCGACCACGCCGTTGCCGGGTGCCTTCAACGGAGGCCCCGGCCGTACCACCGACATGGGCGGTTCGGGCTGGCACACCTTCAAGGCCGCGGGCACGTGGCGGCCCACCGGCTCGGCCGAGGGCGTGGGCGCGCATGTGGTCGACTTCGGCTTCCAGCAGGACACGGCGCGGCTGCGCACCAGCGTCGGCAACACGCTCGACTGGATCGGTGGGCCGTCCGTGACGCCGTTCTCTGCCTTCAACGGCAACACCCGGCTGCAGTCGCTCTATGTGCAGGACACCTGGCGCTTCGCCAATCACTGGAAGACCACGCTCGGCCTGCGCCATGAACGATGGGAGGCCTACGGCGGCCAGCTCGGCAGCGCGACGAGGCTGCTCGACTTCGCGCCGCGCAAGAACAGCTACGACTCGCCCAAGGCCGCCATTGCCTGGCAGGCCACGCAGGATTGGCTGTTCAAGGCCTCGACCGGACGCGCGGTGCGCATGCCGACAGTGAGCGAGCTCTACCAAGGCTCGATCGACGGCAACCGCATCGTCAATACCAACCCGAACCTGCGGCCGGAGCGCTCGTGGACCACCGAGCTGAGCGCCGAGCGCGACCTGAAAAACTGGGGGCTCGACGGCGTGCTGCGCACCACGCTGTTCTTCGAGAACACGAAAGACGCGCTCTACAGCCAGGCGCTCACCAACCTGGTGAGCACGGTGCAGAACGTCGATGCCATCCGCACGCGCGGCCTGGAGGTGGCGCTGAATGCGGTGGACGTCGGCATGAAGGGGCTGGACCTGAGCGGCAGCCTGACGCTGACGCGCTCGAAGATCGTCGCCAACAGCGGCTTTCCCGCGAGCGTGGGCCACGACCAGCCGCGCGTGCCGAAGGTGCGCGCCACGCTGCTCGCCACCTACCGGCCCGACGCGAGATGGAGCTATACGGTGGGCGCGCGCTACAGCGGCAGGCAGTACGGCACGCTCGACAACAGCGACACGAACGGCGCGGCGTACATGGGCTTTTCGAAGTTCTTCGTGGTCGACGCGCGCATCCGCTACCGCTTCGACCGGCAATGGAGCGCCGCCGTGGGCATCGACAACCTGAACAACAACAAGTACTGGGCCTTCCACCCTTATCCGCAACGCACCTACGTGGCCGAACTCAAGTTCGACCTCTGATTCTCTTTTCACCCGCTTTCTTCAAGGAGTTCCAGCAATGAACCACCCGCGCATCACCCTCAAGACCGTCGCTGCATACGCCATGCTGGCGAGCGCGACCACCGCCTTTGCCCACGTCACGCTGCCGCGGGGCGGCGCCACCGTCGGCAGCGACTACAACGCCGCATTCCGCGTGGGCCATGCCTGCGAGGGCGCCAAGGCCACCACCGGCCTGGCCGTCCGCCTGCCCAAGGGTTTCGTCCTGAGCGATGCGCAAGCGCGCAAGGGCTGGAAGCTCGACGTGCAGAAAAATGCCGGCGACGGCGAAGTGCGCTGGACCGCCGATAGCGCGCAAACCGCGTTGCCCGCCAGCGAACGCGCTGAATTCGTGCTGCGCGGCAAGGTGCCGGGCACGCCCGGTCCGCTGTGGTTCAAGGTGCTGCAGACCTGCGACGTCGGCAGCATCGACTGGGCCGAAGTGCCCGCATCGGGCAGCTCGACCGCGGGGCTCAAGGCGCCCGCCGCCAAGCTCGACGTGGTGGCGCAGGGCGTGGCCACGGTCGACGTGCGCGACGGCTGGGTGCGTCAATCGGTGCCGGGCCAAAGCGGCACCGGTGCTTTCATGAAGCTCACCGCGCCGACGGGCTCCAGGCTGGTTGGTATCTCGACCCCGGCGGCCGGCGTGGCCGAGGTGCACGAGATGAAGATGGAAGGCGACACCATGAAGATGCGCGAGCTGCCGGGCGGACTCGACCTTCCCGCGGGCCAGACCGTCGAACTCAAGCCGGGCGGCTATCACGTGATGATGATGGACCTGAAGCAGGCGTTGACCAAGGGATCGACCGTGCCGGTGACGCTCCGCTTCGAGGATGCGAAGGGCCAGAAGACTTCGCTCGACTTGAAGCTTCCGGTGGGCGCACCGGAAGGCGCCGATGCGGCCTCACCGGCCCACCAGCACAAGCACTGACCGACTGGCAACCAGCGGGAGTCCGTGCCGCCTTACAGCAACTGGTCGGGCGCCAGCGGACCGAACAGCCTGAGCAGCAGGCGCAGGGTCAGGCTGGCGTCGGGCTCGGTGGACGTGTCTTTCTGGCCGCTGCCTTCGGGTGCCCGCCAGAGCAGCGAACCCTCATTCAGCTCGACGCGCCACGAGCCCTCGCGCATGCCGCGCTCGATCTGTGCGGACGCTGCGCGGGAGAGCTCGGCGCTTCGTACCAGCAGCGCGATCTCGGTGTTCTGCAGCTGCGAACGCAGGTCGAGGTTCATCGAGCCGACCACCAGCAGCTGGCCGTCCAGGACCAGCACCTTCGAGTGGAGCATGGAGCGCGATTCACCGAGGTTGCCGCTGCCCGAAGAGCCGAACGCGTTGCTGACGTTGGCCTGTTCGCTGCGCAGTTCGTAGAGCTCGACGCCCAGCTTGAGCAGATCCTTGCGGTGGCGGGCATAGCCGACATGCGCCACCGGTGCGTCGTTCGACGCCAGCGAATTGGTCAGCACCCGGATGCGCACCCCGCGCGCCCGGGCCACCGCGAAGGCTTGCTTCATGTCCGGGCCGGGCACGAAATAGGGCGAGATGATGAGCAGATCGCTGCGCGCCTGCTCGATCAGCTGCAACAGGCCTTCGACCACCGTGTCGCTGCCCGCAGCAAGGTCGGAGCTGGCTTCGAGCGATGCCGCGCGCCGCGATGAGGTGGCTGCGTCGCCGGGCTGGCTCACCACCAGGCCCGGTGCCCGGGTCTGATTGGTGCCCTTGTCGGCGGGGATCTTTCCGGGCTGGTCGGCAAGCATGACCGCGGGCGCCCAGACGAAGCGGGCGGTTTGCAGGTCCAGCGGCTTTTCGTCCCAGGCGCGGGCCAATTGCGCGGGCGTGGGGGCGGCGCCGGGCTTGGGTTCGGCGTCGGTCGTCGCTGGCGGGGCGTTTTGGGCCCGTGCAGATTCGTCGGCCAACTCACGATCAGCCTGCTCCGCGCGCTCGCGGATGGCTCTCAGTTCTTCGCGCTTGACCAGCGATTGCACGGGGTAGGCGCGCTCGTTGTTCCAGTAGCTGTCGAAGCTGCGCGACAGTTCCTGCACGATCGGTCCGGCCGCCAGGATGTCCACGTCGATGAAGTTGCCCTTCAACGCATTGCCGAAATAGGCGTCGCCCAGGTTGCGGCCACCGGTCACGCCGAGCACGTTGTCGGCGAGAAAGAGCTTGTTGTGCATCCGCTGCTGGATGCGCGAGGCGTCGCCCACCGAATTGAGAATGCGCGCGAACGACGACCCGCGCGCGCCGGCGAGCGGGTTGAACAGCCGCATCTCGATGTTGGGCACGAAGGCCAGGCCGAGCACCAGCGCATCCCGGCCGGTGCTGTGAAAGTCGTCGAGGAGAACCCGCACGCGCACGCCGCGCTGGGCCGCGGCCCGGATACCTCGCAGCAGCCGGCCGGTGCTGGCGTCGGCGTGAATGGCGTAGTACTGCAGGTCGAGCGTTTTCTGCGCACCTTCGATCAGCGCGAGCCGGCTGCCATAAGCAGCGGGAGGGCCTCCGAGCAGCAGGAAGCCGGATTCGAACCGTGCCGCATCGGCTTTTCGCCGTTGCTGGACCAACGCTTCCAGGGCGGTGCCGCTCGGCGAGGGAAGTGCGGTCGATACTGGCCGGTCGACGTGCTGCGGAAGTTGCGCGCAGGCGCCTTGCAGCACGATGGCCAGGAGCACGATGGACCGGCCGATGAACGCGGAGATAAAAGACATGCGGCTTTCCGGAGCTTGGAAACCGCATATATAGCCTAGTCGGCGCTGTCCCGGCGTGGGACGGCGGGACAGTTCGACGTAGAACTAACGCACTAACGCCCGGCGGACAATTCCTCCTGGCGTTCCAGGGCGGCCAGCAGCTCGTCGTCGATCTGGGCATGGCGCTGGCTCAGTTCGGCAGCGCGTGAGGCGTCGGTGGCATAAATCGCGCCGCCGTCGAGTTCGAGCATTTCGCTGATGCGCTTCTGCTCGGCTTCGAGTGCTTCGATCTGTGCGGGGAGGGCGTCGAGCTCGCGCTGTTCCTTGTAGCTGAGCTTCTTGCGCGCGGCTGCCGGGCGGGTGGTCGATGGCTCGGCTGCAGCTGCGGCAGGCGCCGGTGCTGGCGCCTGCGGCGAAGGGCTGGCGGCTTGCCGCTGTTCGGCAATCTCGCGGGCGCGCTTCGACTGGATCAGCCAGTCTTGCACGCTGCCTTCGTACTCGCGCCAATGGCCGTTGCCCTCGAAGGCGATCGTGCTGGTCACCACGTTGTCGAGGAAGGTACGGTCGTGGCTGACCAGGAACACGGTTCCGTCGTAGTCCTGCAGCAGGCCTTCCAGCAGTTCCAGGGTGTCGATGTCGAGGTCGTTGGTCGGTTCGTCGAGCACCAGCACGTTGGCCGGACGGGCGAACAGGCGGGCCAGCAACAGCCGGTTGCGCTCGCCGCCGCTGAGCGAGCGCACGGGGGAGTTGGCGCGCGCAGGGGAGAAGAGAAAGTCCGAAAGGTAGCTCTTCACGTGCTTGCGCTGGTTGCCGATCTCGATCCACTCGCTGCCGGGGCTGATGAAGTCTTCCAGCGTGGCGTCGAGGTCGAGCTTGTCGCGCATCTGGTCGAAATACGCCACCTGCAGGTTGGTGCCGCGGCGGATCTTGCCGCTGTCGGGCTCGAGCTCGCCCAGGATGAGCTTGAGCAGCGTGGTCTTGCCCGCGCCGTTGGGGCCCAGCAGGCCGACCTTGTCGCCGCGCAGGATGGTGCCGGTGAAATTGCGGATCACCGTCTTTTCGCCGAAGGACTTGGTCGCATCGGTGAGCTCGGCCACGATCTTGCCGCTCGATTGTCCGGACGCCACGTCCATGTTGACGCTGCCCTGGACTTCCCGGCGCGCGGTGCGGCTCGCCCGCAGGGCTTCGAGCCGGCTGATGCGGCTTTGGCTGCGCGTGCGGCGGGCCTCCACGCCCTTGCGGATCCAGATCTCTTCCTGGGCCAGCAGCTTGTCGGCCTTGGCGCTGAT
>NZ_JBEPKJ010000012.1:187500-190000 GCF_040544635.1 Variovorax paradoxus | reverse complement strand
AAAAGCCACTAAGCTTCAGCTATATACGACCGTACCGCAAACCGACACTGGTGCGCGAGATGAGTATTCTAAGGCGCTTGAGAGAACTCAGGAGAAGGAACTCGGCAAATTGACACCGTAACTTCGGAAGAAGGTGTGCCCTATTAGTGTGTAGTGAACAACGAAGCATGAATGGGTTGCAAAAAATCGGTGGCTGCGACTGTTTATTAAAAACACAGCACTCTGCAAACACGAAAGTGGACGTATAGGGTGTGACGCCTGCCCGGTGCTGGAAGATTAAATGATGGGGTGCAAGCTCTTGATTGAAGTCCCAGTAAACGGCGGCCGTAACTATAACGGTCCTAAGGTAGCGAAATTCCTTGTCGGGTAAGTTCCGACCTGCACGAATGGCGTAACGATGGCCACACTGTCTCCTCCTGAGACTCAGCGAAGTTGAAATGTTTGTGATGATGCAATCTCCCCGCGGAAAGACGGAAAGACCCCATGAACCTTTACTGTAGCTTTGTATTGGACTTTGAACAGATCTGTGTAGGATAGGTGGGAGGCTTTGAAGCAGGGTCGCTAGATCTTGTGGAGCCAACGTTGAAATACCACCCTGGTGTGTTTGAGGTTCTAACCTAGGTCCATTATCTGGATCGGGGACAGTGCATGGTAGGCAGTTTGACTGGGGCGGTCTCCTCCCAAAGCGTAACGGAGGAGTTCGAAGGTACGCTAGTTACGGTCGGACATCGTGACGATAGTGCAATGGCATAAGCGTGCTTAACTGCGAGACTGACAAGTCGAGCAGATGCGAAAGCAGGACATAGTGATCCGGTGGTTCTGTATGGAAGGGCCATCGCTCAACGGATAAAAGGTACTCTGGGGATAACAGGCTGATACCGCCCAAGAGTTCATATCGACGGCGGTGTTTGGCACCTCGATGTCGGCTCATCTCATCCTGGGGCTGTAGCCGGTCCCAAGGGTATGGCTGTTCGCCATTTAAAGAGGTACGTGAGCTGGGTTTAAAACGTCGTGAGACAGTTTGGTCCCTATCTTCCGTGGGCGCTGCAGATTTGAGGAAGCCTGCTCCTAGTACGAGAGGACCGGAGTGGACACACCTCTGGTGTATCGGTTGTCACGCCAGTGGCATTGCCGAGTAGCTAAGTGTGGAAGAGATAACCGCTGAAAGCATCTAAGCGGGAAACTCGTTTCAAGATGAGATCTGCCGGGGCCTTGAGCCCCCTAAAGAGTCGTTCAAGACCAGGACGTTGATAGGTCAGGTGTGGAAGCGCAGTAATGCGTTAAGCTAACTGATACTAATTGCTCGTGCGGCTTGACCCTATAACTTTGATCATCTGATCAGGGTGTTATGCCAAGTTGACGCATTCAAAATACATTCAAGCAAGCGCAAGACAATTGCGCGCTGATTCCAAACTCTATGAATTCGTTTGATTGATCATGTGATCAGTCAGACAACAAGTTATGCCTGATGACCATAGCGACGTGGTACCACTCCTTCCCATCCCGAACAGGACAGTGAAACGCGTCAGCGCCGATGATAGTGCGGGTTCCCGTGTGAAAGTAGGTCATCGTCAGGCTCTTACAGCCAGGAAAAGCCCAACACAGCGTGTTGGGCTTTCCTTTTTGTGTGAGCACCCAAAAAGTGTTCACACAAAAAGGCAAGCAACGCAGAGCCTCCTCGGAGGCGCCGCGAAGCAGCTTCAGGTAGCAGACCCCAGTGGCTGGCTACCGAGAGGCCAGAAAAAAAGCTTCTTCGAAGTTGACGCGGTTTGAAAAAACAGTGCATAATCGAAGGCTCCGCTGAAACAGCTTCAGCGTCTTGCAACGAAGGTTGCGGGGTGCGACAAGAGGGTGTTGAAAGCGAAAAAAGTTTGACGGTACTTAAAAAACCGTGATAGACTACAAGGCTTCGCTGATCGCAGCAAAGCAAGACGAAGTAGACGAAAGTTGCTTCGGAGTTCGTTAAAAATTTACAGCCGATAAGCGTGGGCGTTTGAAGGTAATTGCGTAAGTTCTTCGGAACAAGTCGCAAGACTTAAAAACGCTCATGAGAATAGAAGTGAAGTTCACTTTAATTTCTTTTTTTATGAGTTTTGCCTGGCCGCGAGGTCAGGCGCAAAAATCAAGATCGAACTATAGAGTTTGATCCTGGCTCAGATTGAACGCTGGCGGCATGCCTTACACATGCAAGTCGAACGGCAGCGCGGGAGCAATCCTGGCGGCGAGTGGCGAACGGGTGAGTAATACATCGGAACGTGCCCAATCGTGGGGGATAACGCAGCGAAAGCTGTGCTAATACCGCATAAGATCTACGGATGAAAGCAGGGGATCGCAAGACCTTGCGCGAATGGAGCGGCCGATGGCAGATTAGGTAGTTGGTGAGGTAAAGGCTCACCAAGCCTTCGATCTGTAGCTGGTCTGAGAGGACGACCAGCCACACTGGGACTGAGACACGGCCCAGACTCCTACGGGAGGCAGCAGTGGGGAATTTTGGACAATG
>NZ_JBEPKJ010000012.1:0-185000 GCF_040544635.1 Variovorax paradoxus | reverse complement strand
GATGAGCTGTGGATAGGGGTGAAAGGCTAAACAAACTTGGAAATAGCTGGTTCTCTCCGAAAACTATTTAGGTAGTGCCTCAAGTATTACCATCGGGGGTAGAGCACTGTTTTGGCTAGGGGGTCATGGCGACTTACCAAACCAAGGCAAACTCCGAATACCGATGAGTACAGCTTGGGAGACAGAGCACCGGGTGCTAACGTCCGGACTCAAGAGGGAAACAACCCAGACCGCCAGCTAAGGTCCCTAAAATTGGCTAAGTGGGAAACGAAGTGGGAAGGCTAAAACAGTCAGGATGTTGGCTTAGAAGCAGCCATCATTTAAAGAAAGCGTAATAGCTCACTGATCGAGTCGTCCTGCGCGGAAGATGTAACGGGGCTAAGCCAGTTACCGAAGCTGCGGATTTGCAATTTATTGCAAGTGGTAGGAGAGCGTTCTGTAAGCCTGTGAAGGTGCGTTGTAAAGCGTGCTGGAGGTATCAGAAGTGCGAATGCTGACATGAGTAGCGTTAAAGGGGGTGAAAAGCCCCCTCGCCGTAAGCGCAAGGTTTTCTACGCAACGTTCATCGGCGTAGAGTGAGTCGGCCCCTAAGGCGAGGCAGAGATGCGTAGCTGATGGGAAACAGGTCAATATTCCTGTACCGTTATATAGTGCGATGTGGGGACGGATCTTAATAGGTCATCCAGTTATTGGATTATTCTGGTTTAGTTGGATGTAGGCGTGCATTAGGCAAATCCGGTGCACATATACCGAGGCCAACGATCGAGCGGACTTGTCCGTGAAGTGACTGAACGAGGTTCCAGGAAAAGCCACTAAGCTTCAGCTATATACGACCGTACCGCAAACCGACACTGGTGCGCGAGATGAGTATTCTAAGGCGCTTGAGAGAACTCAGGAGAAGGAACTCGGCAAATTGACACCGTAACTTCGGAAGAAGGTGTGCCCTATTAGTGTGTAGTGAACAACGAAGCATGAATGGGTTGCAAAAAATCGGTGGCTGCGACTGTTTATTAAAAACACAGCACTCTGCAAACACGAAAGTGGACGTATAGGGTGTGACGCCTGCCCGGTGCTGGAAGATTAAATGATGGGGTGCAAGCTCTTGATTGAAGTCCCAGTAAACGGCGGCCGTAACTATAACGGTCCTAAGGTAGCGAAATTCCTTGTCGGGTAAGTTCCGACCTGCACGAATGGCGTAACGATGGCCACACTGTCTCCTCCTGAGACTCAGCGAAGTTGAAATGTTTGTGATGATGCAATCTCCCCGCGGAAAGACGGAAAGACCCCATGAACCTTTACTGTAGCTTTGTATTGGACTTTGAACAGATCTGTGTAGGATAGGTGGGAGGCTTTGAAGCAGGGTCGCTAGATCTTGTGGAGCCAACGTTGAAATACCACCCTGGTGTGTTTGAGGTTCTAACCTAGGTCCATTATCTGGATCGGGGACAGTGCATGGTAGGCAGTTTGACTGGGGCGGTCTCCTCCCAAAGCGTAACGGAGGAGTTCGAAGGTACGCTAGTTACGGTCGGACATCGTGACGATAGTGCAATGGCATAAGCGTGCTTAACTGCGAGACTGACAAGTCGAGCAGATGCGAAAGCAGGACATAGTGATCCGGTGGTTCTGTATGGAAGGGCCATCGCTCAACGGATAAAAGGTACTCTGGGGATAACAGGCTGATACCGCCCAAGAGTTCATATCGACGGCGGTGTTTGGCACCTCGATGTCGGCTCATCTCATCCTGGGGCTGTAGCCGGTCCCAAGGGTATGGCTGTTCGCCATTTAAAGAGGTACGTGAGCTGGGTTTTAAACGGCGTGAGACCGTTTGGTCCCTATCTTCCGTGGGCGCTGCAGAGTTGAGGAAGCCTGCTCCTAGTACGAGAGGACCGGAGTGGACACACCTCTGGTGTATCGGTTGTCACGCCAGTGGCATTGCCGAGTAGCTAAGTGTGGAAGAGATAACCGCTGAAAGCATCTAAGCGGGAAACTCGTTTCAAGATGAGATCTGCCGGGGCCTTGAGCCCCCTAAAGAGTCGTTCAAGACCAGGACGTTGATAGGTCAGGTGTGGAAGCGCAGTAATGCGTTAAGCTAACTGATACTAATTGCTCGTGCGGCTTGACCCTATAACTTTGATCATCTGATCAGGGTGTTATGCCAAGTTGACGCATTCAAAATACATTCAAGCAAGCGCAAGACAATTGCGCGCTGATTCCAAACTCTATGAATTCGTTTGATTGATCATGTGATCAGTCAGACAACAAGTTATGCCTGATGACCATAGCGACGTGGTACCACTCCTTCCCATCCCGAACAGGACAGTGAAACGCGTCAGCGCCGATGATAGTGCGGGTTCCCGTGTGAAAGTAGGTCATCGTCAGGCTCTTACAGCCAGGAAAAGCCCAACACAGCGTGTTGGGCTTTTTTCTTTGCAGCTAAAAAGCGCGTCATCTTCCGGTGACGCGCTTTTTTTATTCCCGAGAGGCGGGGTCAGATATTACGTATGAACGACGAGTCCTTCTCGGCTGCGCCGGCGCTAATCAACTCCGCCAAGATGTCATCGGCCAATTGACTCGAATCCATTTCGGCAAAGAAGCGCGAACGAATAACGCCCAGGTACGACGCACTCTGGAGCCAGGTTTGCCACTGATCGAGGGAAATCGACTGCACTTCCAGCAGCTTGAACTTCATCAGCGCCTTGATGGCGTGCCGTGCATGCTTCCTGGGATCGCGCTGCAGACCTTCGAGCCGGCGCCGGGCGGTGGCCAAGGCCTTGTCGATCTCATCGAAGACGCGGCCATGTCCTGGAATTACCTGCCGCGGTGCCAGCGACTCGATCTGATCGAGCGTGGCAGCCACATCCCCGAACGATGGCTCGCCCGCGAGCTCGGGAAAGGCGATGCCGAAACCGTTCTCCCACAAAGCATCCGCCGAGATGAGCGTCCGCGAAATCGGCTCGAACAGAATGATCGAATGAGGATCGTGACCTGGTGCGCTATGCACCTGCCATGGCCTGTCGCCAAGCACGCATTCCGTTCCGGGGTGCAATAAACCGGTGAACCGAAAGCGCGGGCAGGCCTGCCCTGTCGCAAGAAAGCTCAAGGCTTGCTCGTCCCAACGTGCTACCAGTGCCGCCTCTCCAGGCGGAATGTCAGTCTGAAGCGCCGGGTAACGCCGCTGCAGGGCTGCGTTGCCACCGCAGTGGTCGCTGTGCAGGTGCGTATTCACGATCCGGTCAAGTGGCCGAGTCCCCAGCGCCGATTCGGCCAGCGCCAAGGTCTGGTCGGCATGCGTGACATACCCGGTGTCGACCAATGCGGTCTCGTCGGCTCCGACAAACAGAATGTTGTTCGAGGAAAGCCAGCCGCGCTCGAAGACAACGAGATTCGCCGGTAGTCCGGCCGCGGCACCCCCGCTCATTCAGACGCTCGCGCTGGTTCGAAGCTCGCGCCGCAGGATCTTCCCCACATTGGTTTTCGGCAACGAATCCCGGAACTCGATGTGCTTGGGGCGCTTGTAGCCGGTGAGCTGTCCATTGCAGTATTGCAGCACGGCTTCCTCGGTCAGTGTCGGATCCCTTCGCACGACGAAAACCTTGATCGCCTCGCCTTGCTTTTCATCCGGCACGCCGACGGCGGCACATTCGACGACTCCGGGACACAGCGAGATCACGTTCTCCAGCTCGTTTGGGAAAACGTTGAAGCCGCTGACCAGAATCATGTCCTTCTTGCGGTCGACGATGCGGCTGTAACCGTCTTCCTGCATGACGGCGATGTCGCCCGTGCGCATGAATCCATCCGTCGTGAAGGCCGCTGCCGTCTCGGCTGGCTGGTTGTAGTAGCCCGTCATCACGTTGGGGCCCTTGATGCAGAGTTCGCCCGGCATTCCGACCGGCAGCGAGTTGCCTTCATCGTCCTTGATGGCGATCGCGATGCTCGGCAGCGGCAAGCCGATGGTGCCCGTGAACGTCGTATTCGACACCGGATTGTTCGTGCCGATCGCACAGGTTTCGCTCATGCCCCAGCCTTCGATCATCGGACAGCCCGTGGCCTCGAACCACCGCTGTGCCGTGCCCTCGGACGCAGCCATTCCGCCCGCTTGCGATACGAACAGCGTCGAGAAATCGATCGACTTGAACTGCGGGTGCATCAGCAGCGCGTTGAACAATGTGTTCACCGCAGGCAGCATGTGGAACGGACGCTTCTTGAGCACCGCGATGAACTTGTCGAAGTCACGCGGATTGGGAACCAGCGTCATGTGCGAGCCCTGGCGGATGACAAGCAGGCACAGCGTCAGCGCGAAGATGTGATACAGCGGCAACGCCGCAATGCTGTTGACCTTCGACAGATCGCCCGCCCGCGAGAGGGCCGGCGTGAACCAGGCCTCCGCCTGCAGGGTCGCCGCAACGATGTTGCGGTGGGTCAGCACCGCCCCCTTGGACAAACCCGTCGTGCCGCCGGTGTACTGCAGGAATGCGATCGAATCCAGCGTGCTCTGATCCGGCCCCAGCGTGCGCCCGCGCCCCTCGGCGATGGCTTTGGAGAACTCGGTAACCGTCCGGCCATCGCTCAGCGGCAGCTTGTAGGGCGGAACCATCTTCGCCAGGTGGCGAACCGCGACGGTGATCCAGGCACCGTAGAGGCCGCCCAGCAGATCGCCCATCGAAGTGACGACCACGTGCTTCACCGGCGTACGTTCGATCACCTGTTCCAGCGTCGACGCGAAGTTCTCGAGGATGACGATGGCCGTGGCGCCGGAGTCCTTGAGCTGGTGCTCGAGCTCGCGCGCCGTATAGAGCGGATTGACGTTGACGCAGGTATAGCCCGCCCGGAGCACGCCGCACATCGTGACTGCGAACTGCGGCACGTTGGGCAACATGATGGCCACTCGCTCGCCCGGCTCGAGGCCGAGCGATTGAAGCCAGGCGCCCAGGGCCTTCGACAGCGTGTCGAGCTCCCCATACGACATCCAGCGCTCCATGCAGACCGAAAACGGCCGCTCGGCATAGCGGCCGAAGGCCTCGTCGAACATGTGGGACAGAGACCGGTATTGCTCCGGATGGATCTCGTGCGGCACGTCGGCCGGATAGTTTGAGGGTCGCGCGAATGTCTGCATGCAGGCTCCTTTGCGCGGATTGTGGGAGTCAGATGCACTCCGCCACCAGCGGGCTTGTCCTAGGAGCAAGGCACCCACTGTCGCGCGCGCGATAGGTCTGGCATTGCGCCGCACGCACGCCTGCCGCGTGCTGTCAGCTCGCGAGGAGCGTTTTCAGGCCTTGCCAGTCTCACCCGGCAGCAGCACGCCGGCTTCGATGTCGGGCTCGACTTCCAGTGCCTTGTAGATCGGCGTGAAGTCGGGCGCCGTGAGTTCGAAGAGTTCCGCGAAGCTCTTGATCACGAAATAGTTGGCCTGGTAGGTGTCGATCTTGTAGCGCGTGCGCATGGCACGCAGCAGGTCCAGCGGAAGTCGGCGCGGCTCGTTGCTGAGCACTGCGTGCTTCAATTCGCCCACCGAGCTCAGGATGCCGGCGCCATAGGCGCGCAGGCCGTCGGGCTGGCGAATCAATCCGAACTCCACCGTGTACCAGTACAGCCTTGACAGCTTTTCGCCGGCGCCCAACTCGTGCGCCTTGATTCCACCGGCGCCATAGCGCTGCACATAGTCTGCAAACGTCGGGTCGAACAGCATCGGCACATGGCCGAACAGATCGTGGAACACATCGGGCTCGACGATGTAGTTGAACTCCTCGGGCTTGCGGATCCAGTCGGTCACTGGAAACTTGCGGTTCGCCAGCAAGGTAAAGAACGGCAGCTCCGGGATCAGCCCCGGCACCGCGACGATTTCCCATCCGGTGGCGCGATGCAGCCGCTCGTTGATTTCCTCGAAGCGCGGGATGCGGTCCTTCACGCCGAGCAAGGGCAGCGCGTTGATGAACGCGTCGCAGGCCAGGCCCGGCAGCTGCGCGGCCTGCCGCTCGTACAGGCGCCTGTAGGTGTCATGGTCGGCCGGCGTGTAGCTGGCCCAGTCCTGCGGGCAGGTGTAGTCGGCATGCACCGCGCCGCCGCGCGAGTAGTCGCCGCGCGGTGGGCGATCCGAAGCGCCGTAGACGGCAGGTTTGACAGCGGTGGCGGCGGCAGGGGTGTCGTCCATCAGGGTGTTTCTCTGGTTATTTGAGCCAGCGGTTCATCACGCGCTGGAAGTCGCCGCCGGCTTGCTGCAGATGCAGCCATTGGTCGACATAGGCCTTGAAAGCCACGTCGTCGCGCGGCAGCATCCAGGCCATTTCGCCGTACTGCAGCGGCTTTTCGGGGTTGATGGCGCAGAGCCCCGGCTTGAGCTTCTGCTGCGTGATGGCTTCCGCGGACTCGGTGACGAACACATCGGCGCGGTTGGCAAGGATCTCGTCGAAGATTGTCACGTTCTCGCCGTGCAGCGTGAGCTTGGCCTGCTTGAAGTTGGCGCGCGCGAAGCGCTCGTTGCTGCCGCCCGGATTGAAGATGACCCGGGTGGACGGCTTGTCGATGTCGGCCACGCTCTGGTATTTGGCAACGTCGGCGCAGCGCGCAATCGGCGCCTTGCCGTTCACCATGTAGGGTGCGCTGAAGAAGGCGCGCTTTTGCCGATCGGTGGTCACTGAAACACCGCCGACCGCGATGTCGCACTTGCCGGCCGTGAGGTCGGGCAGCAGGTTGGCCCAGGTGGTCTTGACCCACTCGGGCTTGGCGCCCAGGCTGGTGCTGAAGCCTGCCATCAAGTCGACGTCGATGCCTTCGAACGAGCCGTCTGCCTTGTGAAAGCTGAACGGCCTGTAGTCGCCCGGCGTGCAGATGCGCAGCACGGCGGCCTTTTGCACCGTGTCCAGGTGCGACACGGCTGCGGGGGCGGCCGGCGCCATCGCGCAACCGGAAAGAACGGCGGCGGCCGCGGTGAGGGTCAGGCCGATCGAAAACGTGCTGCGCATGGAAGCTCCTGGGCGATGAAAGAGGCGCTTATTTTGGGGCCGCCAGCACGCCTCGGCGCATCTGGTCGAGCTCGATGCTTTCGAACAGCGCCTTGAAGTTGCCGTTGCCGAAACCGTCGTCGCCCTTGCGCTGGATGAACTCGAAGAAGATCGGGCCGAGCTGGTTCTCGCTGAAGATCTGCAGCAGCAACGCGTCCTTCTTCCCGTCGATCAGGATCTTGCGCTTCTGCAGTTCGGCCACGCTTTCGCCGTGCCCGGGAATGCGCTTGTCGACCAGTTCGTAGTACGTGTCGATGGTGTCGAGCAATGTCACGCCCTTGGCGCGCAGCGCGTCGACGGTCTCGTACAGATCGTCCGAGCCCATCGCGATGTGCTGGATGCCTTCGCCGCGGTACATGTCCAGGTATTCCTGGATCTGGCCCGCCTGCTCCTTGCCTTCCTCGTTGATCGGGATGCGGATCTTGCCGCACGGGCTGGTCATGGCCTTGCTCTTCACGCCCGTCACCTGGCCTTCGATGTCGAAGTACTTGATCTCGCGGAAGTTGAAGAGCTTCTCGTAGAAGCCGGCCCACACGTTCATCCGGCCGCGGTACACGTTGTGCGTGAGGTGGTCGATGTAGGTCAGGCCGTTGCCCTTGGGCGCCAGCGCATCCTGCGAGGCCACGCCCGGCAGCGGCTCGAAGTCGACGTCATAGAAGCCGATGTTGCCGATGTCGCCCGGCTTCGCGCCGTTCTTGCCGGGCCAGCGGTCCACCAGGTAGATCAGGCTGTCGCCGATGCCCTTGATGGCGGGAATGTTCAGTTCGCCCGGGCCCGCCTTGTCGGCAAAACCCCAGGCGCCCAGCCCGATCGCACGTTCATAAGCCTGCTTGGCGTCCTGCACGCGGAACGCGATGGCGCAGACGCTCGGGCCGTGTTCGCGCGCAAAGCGCTGCGCGAACGAGTCGGGCTCGGCGTTCACGATGAAGTTGATCGTGCCCTGGCGATACAGCAACACGTTCTTGTGGCGGTGCCTGGCCACAGCCGTGAAGCCCATGCGCTCGAACACCTTGCCCATGGCGACCGGATCCGGTGCCGCGTACTCGATGAACTCGAAGCCATCGGTCCCCATCGGGTTCTCCCAGGGCGTGAAGGCGGGGGCGTCGGTATGGCTCATGGGTGGGTCTCCAGAAGTGGTGGGTTCGAATGACAAGGAAATTGCGGTGCAGAAAAGCGAAAAAGCACGCGAGAGCGGCCTTTGCAGCAATGTAGGGCGGATGCCACTCATGTTTTCAGCGTTATTGGGCGCTGCAGCTGGCCGTGACGCAGTAAAACTGCAAAAATGCGAGCATGGAAGCACTCGACAAGATTGATCGGCTCATATTGCGCACGCTGCAAGCAGACGGGCGCGCCACTTACGACCAAATTGCGGAAGAGGTCAGCCTTTCCCCCAGCGCCGTGCTCAGGCGGGTCAAGCGGCTGGAGGAAAGCGGCGTCATCGACCGCTACGTCGCCCTCGTTCGCCCGGAAGTCATCGGCCTTGGCCTCACCGCCTACTTGAATGTGCGGCTCGAAAAGCACACCGAAAGCCACAAGCGCAACCCTATGGACCTGTTCCGGGCCAGCGTCCAGACCTGGCCCGAAGTGGTCGAATGCGCGGCGCTCACCGGCGAAATGGATTACCTTTTGCGCGTGGTGGTCGCCGACATGGGCCACTACAGCCGCTTCATCATGGACACCCTGCTCAAGCACCCGAGCGTCGAAGACTGCAAGACCAGCTTTGTGCTCGACCGTGTCAAGGCCACAACGGCTGTACCGGTTTAGCAACAAATTCGTTGCTCGAATCGCACGCACTTTGGTATTGGTTCACAAATGACAACCGGAAGTACCCATTCGGACTTGTTGATTAAGGGGAAACCCTTATATTTGAGCCATGCTCACCGCCAAGACCCTTATTCAAGCGTCTCTCGGCCTCGGCTCTTTCCTGAAGGCGCCGATGGTTGAGGCGCAACCGCGCGCGACCTTCGCGCCCCAGCCTGTCATGGTGCCGATCCGCTCGATCGGCCCGCGCGAACGCGACCGCATCGCGCGCCACCTGCTGGCGCTGACCCCCCATGACCGCTACCTGCGCTTCGGCTATGCCGCGTCGGACGAGCAGGTCCAGCGCTACGTCGACGGCCTCGACTTCGACCGCGACGAGCTCTTCGGCATCTACAACCGCCGCCTCGACCTGATCGCGATGGCTCACCTGGCGTTCGCGCCGGACGACCAGCACAGCGACTGCGCCGAGTTCGGCGTCTCGGTGGCTGCGCATGCGCGCGGCCGCGGCTACGGAGCCCGCCTGTTCGAGCGCGCCGTGGTCGTGGCGCGCAACGAAGGCGTGGGCATGCTCTTCATTCATGCGCTGAGCGAAAACGCCGCCATGCTGAAGATCGCCCGCAACGCTGGCGCCACCGTGGTGCGCAGCGGTTCGGAATCCGAGGCGCATCTGCAACTGCCGAGCGCCACCTTCGACAGCCGCATGAGCGAAATTGCGCTCGAGCACTACGCGGCGGTCGACTACCACCTCAAGACCCGGGCCAAGCAGTTCTGGGCTGTTCTCGCCAGCCTGCAGGAAGTGCGCAGCGGCATTCGCGACGCCCGCAGCAAGTCGGCCCAATAAGCAGGGAACAAGGCGCCGCCCCGGGAGGCACGACTCGCCTCGGGGTGGCCCGACGGCGCGCCGCCCTTGTTTTTCTTCCTGTAGCGGAATTGCCAGGGGTAGTGCCTGTCACACGCAATCCGGTATCCTTGTATCTCTTCAACTACGCCTCCCGCAGTGGCCGAACCTCACCCTGAACGCGCACCCGTTGAACGGGAAGACAAGCGCGGCTTTCTCCAGAAGCTGGCCGAATTCATCCACCCCGGTCCTGACTCGCGCGACGAGCTGATCGAAACCTTGGCCGACGCCGAGGACAACGAGGTGATCGGCGCCGAATCGCGCGTGATGCTCGAAGGCGTGCTGCGCATGGCCGACATGACGGCCGGTGACGTGATGGTTGCCGCCCCGCGCATGGACCTGGTGAACATCGACGCGCCGTACGACGCGCTGCTGCATCTGGTCATCGACACCGCGCACTCGCGCTTTCCGGTGTACGAGGGCGAAAAAGAAAACATCATCGGCATCCTGCTCGCGAAAGACCTGCTCAAGCTGCAGCGCGCGCCGGGCCTCAACATTCGTGCACTGCTGCGTCCGGCCACCTTCGTTCCCGAGAGCAAGGGCCTGAACGACCTGCTGCGCGAGTTCCGCGGCAACCGCAACCACCTGGCCATCGTGATCGACGAGTTCGGCCGCGTGGCCGGCCTCATCACCATCGAGGACGTGCTCGAGCAGATCGTCGGCGAAATCGAGGACGAGTTCGACATCGCCGAAGACGAAGGCGACATCTTCGGCCTGGCCGACCATACCTACCGTGTCTCGGGCGACACGCCCATCGAGCGCGTGGCCGAGGCCTTCGGCATCGTCTTCGATGAAGAACAGCTGAGCGAAGACTTCGACACCATCGGCGGCCTCATCGCGCACGAGATGGGCCACGTACCCAAGCGCGGCGAGCATCACGCCATCGGCGGCTTCGACTTCGTGGTGCTGCACACCAAGGGCGGCGCCGTGCGCTGGTTCAAGGTGTCTCCGGCCCGCGGCAGCGACGCGGCCGACTGATGCCGTTGCCCGCAGCGGCCACGCTCCGCACGTCACCGACCTTTTCCGCCGTGGGCCTGCTGCGCCTCCTCGGCTTCGCTTTTGCCGGTCTCGCGCAGGCCGCCGCCATTGCCTGGCCCGCGAACGGCCACCCGCTGTGGTGGCTGCAGCTGATCTCCCTGGCAGTGCTCGTCGGCCTGCTCGACCGGCTGCGCGCCGAAGGCGCCGGCTGGCGCCGCGCCGGCCTGCATGGCTGGGTCTTCTCGACGGCCTGGCTCACCGGCAGCTTCTGGTGGCTCTTCATCTCGATGCACACCTACGGCGGGCTTCCGGCGCCGCTCGCGGCTATCGCGGTGCTCTCGCTCGCGGCCGCGCTTGGGCTCTATTACGCGGTGGCCTGCGCCTGGTTCGTCGTTCGCGGGCCTCGGGGACCTGTAACCGGCGCGCTGGTTTTCGCCGCACTGTGGACGCTGGCCGAGCTCGTGCGCGGCAGCTGGTTCACCGGCTTCCCATGGGGCGCGGGCGGCTATGCGCATGTCGAAGGGCCGCTGGCGGCCTGGGCGCCGTGGATCGGCGTGTACGGCATCGGCGCAGTCGCTGCGGTCGTGGCGGCGCTTGTCGCGCTCACCCGGCCTGCCCGCACCATGGGGCTGGCGCAGGCATTGGTCCTCGTCGCCATTGCATTCGCCGCACCGCACCTCATGGCACCGCTGCCCGCCGACGCCCAGGGCGCCAAGGGTTCGAGCGGCAACCTGCGGATGGCGCTGCTGCAAGGCAACATCCCGCAAGACGAAAAATTCATTCCCGGCGGCGGCATCGACCTGGCGCTGCGCTGGTACGGCGAGCAGCTGCGCGATGCCAAGGCCTCGCTCGTGGTAACGCCGGAAACCGCATTGCCGCTGCTGCCGCAGCAATTGCCCACCGGCTATCTCGAGGCCATCCAGGCGCGCTACAGCCAAGGCGCGCAGGCCGCCATCGTCGGCCTGCCGATGGGTGGCCAAGGCACTTACAGCAATGCGGTCCTCGGCTTCCAGCCCGGCGCCGCAGAGCCCTACAGCTACAGCAAGCACCACCTCGTTCCCTTCGGCGAATTCATTCCGCCGGGCTTTCGCTGGTTCATCCGGATGATGAACATTCCGCTCGGCGACTTCGCCCGCGGCGGCTTGGCGCAGGCGCCTTTCGCCTGGCAGGGCCAGCGCATTGCGCCGAACATCTGCTACGAAGACTTGTTCGGCGACGAGATCGGCGCCAACTTCAAGAACGAGGCCACGGCGCCGACGATCCTGCTCAACGTGAGCAACATCGCATGGTTCGGCGATTCGGTCGCCATCGACCAGCACCTGGCCATCTCGCGCATGCGCTCGCTCGAATTCGCACGGCCGATGGTGCGGGCCACCAACACCGGCGCGACCGTCGTCATCGATGCCGAAGGCCGCGTCACGCACCAGCTGCCGCGCCTCACGCGCGGCGTGCTCGAAGCCTCGGTCGAAGGCCGCACAGGGCTCACGCCCTACGCGCGCTGGGTGGCGCCGTTCGGGCTCTGGCCGTTGTGGATTGCAGCGATCGCCATCGTCGCTATCGCTTTTATGCTGCGCCGCCAACACGGCTGACGTAGAGCGCAAAGCCAGCCGTCAGGCCGTTGCCGGCGCCGCCTTCACCGGCCAGTCGCGCAGCTTGCCCGGGTTCAGCAGCCCCATCGGATCGAAGCGCTTCTTCATCTCGATGACTTCGGGCGGCAGCGGTCCGCCCGCCTTGCCGTCCTCCACGATGTTCACGTGCGGATTGTTGATGTGCACGTCGTGGGCGCGGTGAATGTCGATGATCTCCGAGAGCCTTTCTTCGGTGCTGAAGCGCACCAGCTGGAGCCCGCTGCACGTCATGAGCCCCGCCACGTTGCGGATGAACTCAATGTGCATCATCACCTCACCGCCGAGCAGCTTTTCCATCTCGACGATCTGCTCGACCTGCCGGCCCGGCACGAAACCGCTCTGCAGGTAGGTCAGCGTCGGGTCGACCTTCAGCGCATGCAGCGTGGTGTGGTTCCAGGTGAACTCCATCAGCGTGCGGTTGCTCTTCTGCACTTCGGCCGCCGTCCTGCGGTAGCTCACGGTGCCGCCGTGCGCTTCGGCCAGCATCAGCATCGCCGGTTCGCAAGACTCGGCCACGAGCGACAGCACCGTGTGGCAGCCCTTGGGAAGGTGCGCCGCGAGCTGTGCCAGATGGTCCGAAATCGGCGCGGCAAAAAAAGCGATCTCCCGTTTCACGATGCCGGGCGCATTGGCCAGCTTGTCTGCGAAGTGCAGTGCGTCTTCGAACTGATCGAAGGTCACCAGCGTTTCGAGCCACGGATGCACCGGCGCGAGCGCGACCTCGAGTTCGAGCACCAGCCCGTTGGTGCCCCACAGGTGGTGCATGCGCATGGCTTCGGCACCGCGCAACTCGACCATCTGCGGCTCGGCCTCGATGGTCATCGCACGAATGCCGAGCACGTTGCCGGGCGCGCCGAGCGGCCCGTAGTTGATGGAGCCCACGCCACCGAAGCCGCCGCCGAAAAGGCCACCCAGCGTGGCGCTGCGGTAGGTGGAAGGCACGCAGCGCATCTCCTGGCCTGAGGGCTTGGTCTGCTTCTCGAGCTCGCCCAGGCGAATGCCGGCCTGCGCACGCGCCACGCCGGGTTTCACCCAAAGAAAAGCGTTGTAGCCCGTCATGTCGAGCACCACGCCGCCGGCGAGCGGCGTGGTCTGGCCGTAGTTGCCGGTGCCGCTGCCGCGCAGGGTGATCGGCACGCCGCGGCGCGCGCAGGCGCCGACCACCGCGCGAATCTCGTCCTCGGTGCGGGGACGCACGACCACGTCGGCGCGCTTGTCCTTCAATTGACGGTTCAGCACCGGGCTGAACCACGAGAAGTCTTGCGACAGCCGCGTCACGCGGCTTTCGTCGGTGATCCAGTCGAGCTCGGGCAGTTCGAGCAGGAGTTGCTCTATGGCGGAAATGGAAGCGTTCATGGTCAAGGTCTTCAATCCTGGGAAAGTTCGCTCGCGTGCCACGAGCCCAGCGCCAGCTTGGTGAGCCAGGCCATCAGCACGAAGAGCGCGACGCCGGTCAGCGAAATGAGCAGCAGGGCCGCGAACATGCGCGGAATGTTCAGCTGAAAGCCGGCCTGCAGAATCTGGTAGGCCAGCCCCGCGCCCGAGCCGCCCGTGCCGGCGACGAACTCGGCCACCACCGCACCGATCAGCGCCAGCCCGCTCGAAATGCGCAGTCCGCCGAAAAAGTAGGGCAGCGCGCTCGGAATGCGCAGCCGCACCAGTTGCTGCCAGCGCGTGGCGCGGTTGAGCTTGAAATAGCTCTGCAGGTCGGGGTCGATGCTGCGCAACCCGAGCGTCGTGTTGCTGATGATCGGGAACAGCGCCACCAGCGCGGCACACACCGTCATTGCCGCCACGGGGTTCTTCACCCAGATGATGATGAGCGGCGCCACCGCCACGATGGGCGTCACCTGCAGCAGCACCGCATACGGAAAGAGCGCGGTCTCGATGCGCTTGCTCTGCACGAAGAGAAACGAGATCAGCACGCCCGCCACCGTGGCCAGCGCGAACGACAACAGCGTGATCTTGAGCGTGACCAGCAGTGCATTGCCCAGCGGCGCCCAGTCGGTGACGAGCGTCTGCACCATCAGGATGGGTGAGGGCACCAGGTAGGGCGGCAGCTCCATCGCCACGACCATCCATTGCCAGAGCGCCACCAGCACCACGCCGATGAGCACGGGGTAGAGCACGCGCTGCACGCGCGGCTGGCTCAGAAGGGGCTGGCGCTTCTTCATTGCGCGTGCTCCTCGTCGCCTTGGCTCGCGCGCAGCAGGCTGTCCTGCAGGCGCTTGGCATGGCGCGCGAATTCGGGCGTCACCATGAAGTCGGGTGTGCGCGGATAGGGCTCGTCGATGTGGAACTGCTCCACCACCCGGCCCGGCCGCGCGGCCATCATCACCACGCGGGTCGAGAGAAACACCGCCTCGTGAATCGAGTGCGTCACGAAAATCACCGTGAGCTTCTTCTTGCGCCACAGGTCGAGCAAGTCGGCGTCGAGCTTGTGGCGCGTGATCTCGTCGAGCGCGCCAAAGGGCTCGTCCATCAGCAGCAAGTCAGGCTGCGTCACCAGGCCGCGCGCAATCGACACACGCATCTGCATGCCGCCCGAGAGCGCGCGCGGCAATGCGTCGGCAAACTTCTCCAGGCCCACCAGCGCAAGCGACTCCATCACACGCGCATCGGCCTCCTTGCGCGGCACACCGGCCAGGTCGAGCGGCAGTCGCACGTTGGTGCGAACACTGGCCCACGGCATCAATGTGGCCGACTGGAACACGAACGACAGCTTGTGCGGGCAGCTGTGGATCTCCGCCACCGGCTTGCGCCACACGAGCAGGCGCCCGTCGCTGGGCTCGAGCATGCCCGCGATCATTTTCAGCAGCGTGCTCTTGCCGCAGCCCGAAGGCCCGAGCAGCGTGACGAATTCACCTTCGGCGATCGACAGGTCCACCGGCAGCAACGCCTGCGTGCCGTTGGGGTAAGTCTTCTCGGCCGAGAGAACTTCCACCGCGGGCACGGCAGGCACGCCGGGCGGCGCAAGGGTGTGGGGTTCAATGCGATTCATGGCGCGAGACTCAGGGCAAGACCTTCGCGTCCTTCACGAACTCGGTGGTGTAGGTCTTCGCGAGCTCCACCTTGGCCGGGTCGAGCAGCTTGGCGCTCACGAGGAAGTCGTAGCTCGCTTTCGAACGTGCGTCGGTGATCACGCCGATGCCGAGCGTGGCCGCATCGCCGCCAGTGATCATGCCCATCTCCTTGAGCTTGGCGACGCTGTAGGCCAACTGGTCGTCGGTCATGTTGGGGTTGTCTTTCTTGATCAGCGCATTGGCGGGCGCGGGATCGGCGAGGTAGCTCTTCCAGCCTTCGGCCGAAGCCTTCACAAAGGCCGCCACCTGCTTGCTGCGGTCCTTCACGGTCTTTTCCATGCACGACACCGTGGTGGCGTACGCCGGAAAGCCGTGCTCGCTGAACATCAGCACGGTGCTCTTCACGCCGGCTTTCTGGATGGCATAGGGCTCCGAGGTCAGGTAGCCTTGCTGCGCGGTGTTCTTGTCGGCCACAAAGGGCTGGATGTTGAAGGTGTAGGGGCGCGTCTGTTCGTCGGTCAGGCCGAATTTCGCCTTCAGCCACGGCCAGTAGCCGCGGTTGGCCTGCGCGCCGATGAGGAGCGTCTTGCCCTTCAGGTCCTCGAACTTCTTGACGTCGTCATGCGCAATCAGCACCTGCGGGTCTTTCTGGAAGAAGGCCGCCACATTGACCACCGGCACGCCGCCTTCGCGCACCTGCATCATCTGGATGTCGCTCGAACCCATGATGCAGTCGGCCTGGCCCGCGGCCATCATCTGCGTGATGTTGACCTGGGGTCCGCCCATCTTGATGGTCACGTCGAGCCCGTGTTTCTTGTAGATGCCCTGTGCCACAGCCTGGTAGAAGCCGCCGTGTTCGGCTTGCGCGTACCAGTTGGTCATGTAGGTGAACTTGTCTTGTGCCTGGGCCGGTGCGGCGGCGGCGAGCAGTGCGAGCGCGGCGGCGCCGGCCATGGAAAGAGCGAAGGAACGCATGGTGGGAACCTCTCGAGGCTGGTGGAAGAACAGTTGAAAAAGAAGGAAGCGGGTAGACCGATGCAAGGAGCGCGCCTCAGGCGGACTCGAACGACTGCTGGATGAAGCCCTGCTGGTGGCCGCGCTCCCAGGTGGCTTCCTCGCGCACGACCCAGCGCAGCGCATGCAGCTCGGTCAGCGCCTGCACCCAGCTGTCCGAGAGGGTGTCGAGAATTTCCTCGCCCTGTTCGCGCGTGGCGCTGGTGGGGTCGCCGATGACGCCGCTCGGGCCGAAGTCGCGCGCGGTCCATGCGCAGGCGGGGCGGCCGTCGGCCGACAGCAGCTTGATCGGGAACGGCGGCGGAAAGTTGGCGGCCGCGCGCTCCATGTGCACCGTGTCAGGGGCCAATGCCAGCATCAGTGCGGTCTCGGAATGGCCGGCGTGCATCGAGAGGCGCTTTTCCTGCTCGCTGATCTGCTTGCTCGATGCGTTCGGCAGGCGCGACACGCCATGCGGCACCACCACGAAGTCGCCATGCCGCAGGCGCAGCTCACGCGCCGCCATCTCCAGCACCTGCGGCTGGCCGCCGTGGCCGTTGGCGAAGAGCAGCTTGCGAAAGCCCGCGCGGTAGACCGACTCGCCGATTTCCGTCACGGTCGAAAGCAGCGTGGTGCCGGTGAGCGTCATGGTGCCGGGAAAGTGCAGGTGCTCTTCCGACTTGCCATAGGTGATGGTCGGCAGCGCGAAGGCGCGTACCTCGGGCGGTAGTTTTTCCAGCGCCTTGCCCATCACGCCCGAGGCGATCACGCTGTCGACCGAGCAGGGCAGGTGCGGGCCGTGCTGCTCGATGGCGCCGCACGGCAGCACGATGACCGTGTTCTCGCGGTCGGGCAGCGCGGCGATTTCGGTCCAGCTCAGGTAGGGCAAAAAGCGGTGGGGCGGTATGTAGCCGTGGAGCATGGGAGGTCCTTGTTCGTTAGCGGGGATAAAAAGGCGTCGCGTCGCCGTGCGTCACGCGGCCTTCGCGCAGCACCACGCGGGCGGCGCTGCGCGAGGGCCAGCCGTGGCGGTCGGCTCGGGTGAATAGCACCAGGTCGGCCTTGGCGCCGACCAGCGTCGGGGCCGCCGTGGCGGGCGCACGCTGAAGCCAGTCGCCGCGGCACAGCGTCTGCGACCAGTTGTCGAAAGGCTCGTCGAGCTGCGCCACCAGCGCGGCGGTGCCCAATGCCTCGATGGGGTCGAAGCTGCCGAGCCGGCAGAACGGGTCTTGCACGTTGTCGCTCGCGAACAGCAGCGGAATGCCGCGATCGCGCGCTTCCTTCACCAGCGTGATGCCGCGCATGCGCGGTGTGCGGCCCGTCACTGCGTCCTGCAGCAGCAGGTTGGTGGCGGGCAGCGACACCACGGTGATGGGCGCGCGCGCCACCGCGTCGAGCGTGGCAAAGGCCCGGGCTTCGGGCTGAGCGGCCAGCGCGCAGATGTGGCCGCAGACCACGCGGCCTTCGAAGCCGATCTCTTGCAGGATTCGGGCGGTGGTCTGCAAGCCGACTGCCGCGGCATTCAGTTCTTCATCGACATGCAGATCGACGTCGAGGTCGCAGGCCTGCGCCGAAACCAGCAGGTTGCGCAGCGCGTTCTCGCTCCAGTTGGTGGAGTGCACGAAGCCGCCGAGCAGCGCATGCGGCCCGGTGGCCTTCACCTGCCTGGCGAGCCGCATGGCCTGCGCGGCATCTTCGAACAGCGGCAGCTTGATGAGGCTGACCTGTTCCAGCCGCACCCTGCCTGCCCATTCCTGCGCCAGTTCGGCCATCACCGGCCAGGCCAGCGGCACCGTATCGGGCTCCCACCAGTCGACATGGGTGCGCACATGCGTGGTGCCGCATTCCCAGGCCCACTGCAGGCCGCGAGAGGCGCGCTCGCGCACGTCGCCGGCGCTCCAGTGCACGCGGTCGGTCAGCATCGCGTCGATGGCGCCGAGCAGGCCCGGCTGCACGTTTTTCATGCGCGGCAGCGTGAATGCCTTGTCGAGGTGCGTGTGCGCATCGATGAAGCCGGGGAGCACCAGCGTGCCGGCGAGGTCCCAGTTCCCGGGATGAGGCTCCCCGCTGCCGGAGGCAGGCCGCACCGATTGCACGCGGCCGACTTCGAGCGCAACGCGCGCCAGCACCGGCACGCCGCCCTGCTGCGGCCAATCGGCGGGCAGCAGCCAGCGCGGCAGGCGCGCGTTGTCGAGCAGGACGGGCGTTTTCATGCGAAGCGCGCCATTGCGGTGCCGACCCGCGCCATGAAGCGCTTGAGCTGGGGCTCGGTCGCCACGTTCATGTGATAGTGGGCGTGGTAGTCCACCTTGGCGCGCCGGCCCGTGAGCCGCAGCATGTAGCGCGTGACGATCTTGCGCGGCGGATCGCCCATGTACCAGGCCATCCAGCGCGGCCGTCCGTAGGTGACCACGGCGCTGATGCGCTTGATGTGCGTGAGCATCGGCTTCACGTCGGCCGGGTCGCTGATGTCGAAGGCCACGCCGGGCATGAAGAGCCGGTCGAAGTAGCCCTTCAGCATCGCGGGCAGGCCGAAGCACCATGTCGGGAAGCAGAAAACGATGCCCTCGGCCCACTGCAGCCGCTCCACGTAGGGCTTGAGCGGCAGCTGGTTGTTCGGCACGTCGTGGTAGCCGAGCCGCTCCTCGCGCGAGAGCACCGGGTTGAAGCCCTCGGCGTACAGGTCGCAGTCGTCCACCTCGTGCCCGGCCGCGCGCAGGTTCTTCAGCACCTCCTGATGCAGGGCCGCATGGAAGCTGGTTTCGACCGGATGGCAGTAGACGACGAGCACGCGCATGGTGTTTGACCGCTTAATCAGAGCAAGTGGTCAGGTTATGCAAGCGACGTGCCAGTCCGGATGCACCGGAATGGGGATGTGGGGAATTTCCCGCGCTGCGGCTAGCTCGCCTTGCGCGGCCACAGCCGCACCGCCAGCGCAGCGGCAGCCGTGCCGGTTGCCAGCCCCGTCACGCCGACCCAGCCCCATTGGGCGAGCGCCAGCGCACCCAGCGCCGAGCCTGCCGCCATGCCGATGAACATGCTCGTGAAGAGCACCGCGTTGAGCCGGCTGCGCGCACCGGGCTCGATGCCGTAGACGATGGTCTGGTGCGCGATCAGCGCCGCCTGCATGCCCAGATCGAAGCCGACGGCCGCAAGCGCCAGCAGCCAGAGCTGCGCATGCGGCAGCAACAGCGGCGCAAACCCCATGGCTGCGAACGACACCACCACCAGCCCGGCGCCGAGGCGCGTCACCAGTTCCGGCCCGCGGCGGTCGGCCAGCCGTCCGGCCAGCGGTGCCGCGAGCGCGCCCGCCGCACCGGCAAGGCCGAACGCGCCGGCTGCCGCGCTGCCCAGATGGAAGGGCTCCCCGTGCAGCATCACCGCCAGGGTGGACCAGAAGGCGCTGAAGCCCACCGCCAGCAGCGCCTGCGCCAGTGCGGCGCGGCGCAGTGTGCCGTGGCGCGACCACAGCGTGCCCAGCGAGCCGAGCAGCGCGCCGTAGGCCAGGTGCGTGGTGGGCCGGAAGCGCGGCAGCCCGCGCCACGCGGCCGCGCCGATGAGCGCGATGCTGGCCGCCGCGGCAATGAACATGGCGCGCCAGCCGAAGTGCTCGGCCACGAAGCCGCTCACCACGCGCGACAGCAGAATGCCGAGCAGCAGCCCCGTCATCACCGTGCCGACCGTCTTGCCGCGCGTGGCTTCGGGTGCCAGCGTGGCCGCGGCGGGCACGATGTCCTGCGCCATCGTGGCCGCGATCCCGATGGCGAGGCTGGCTGCGAGCAGCACGCCGATCGACGGCGCGGCCCCGGCCACCAGCAGCGCGGCGCACAGCGCGGCTGCCTTGGCCAGCACGATGCGGCGCCGGTCGTAGCGGTCGCCCAGCGGTGCCAGCAGCAGGATGCCGAGTGCATAGCCCAGTTGCGTGAGTGTGGGAATGAAGCCCACCGACCGCGCGGAGGCGCCGATGTCGGCGCCCAGCACGCCGAGCATCGGCTGGGCGTAGTAAAGCGATGCCACCGACAGGCCGGCGCCCGTGGCGAGCAGCAGAACCAGCGATGCCGGCAGGTCGCGCGCCGCCGGTGCGGCTGCATCCAGTGCATGCGTTTGTTGAATGGAAAACATGGCGTTAACCCTTGAATATCGAGCGAGGGTTGAAATGTGCACCTCTGAGGCGTGACTTGGTAGCCCTGAAGATCGCACAATGTCTATACGTTGCACGCATAAATACAAGCCATGTCAACCTCTTCTCCTGCTGCCGACCGCATCGAGCTGATGCAGACCTTCGTCCACATCGTCGAGGCCGGCAGCCTCTCGGCCGCCGCCCAGCAGATGGGTGCCACGCAGCCCACCGTCAGCCGCCGGCTGCAGGCGCTGGAGCGCTCGCTGGGTGTGCGGCTCCTGCGCCGGTCCACGCACGCCATGAAGCTCACCGAGGACGGCGAGCGCTGCTACGAGCGCGCCAGGGAGCTGATTGCGGACTGGCACGCCTTCGAAGCCGACCTTCGCGGTGTGGGCGACGAGCCCGAGGGCACGCTGCGCGTGGTGGCGCCGCATGCACTGGGGCAACTGTTGCTGGTCGGGCCGCTGGCCGACTACCTTCGCGCATACCCGCGGGTGTCCGTCGAATGGCTGTTGAACGACCGTCGGCCCGACTTCATCGCCGAAGGCGTCGACTGCGCCATCCAGGTCGGCGAGATGACCGACACCATGGCCGTGGCGATCAAGCTCTCCGAAGTGCCGCGCGTGGTGGTCGCCGCGCCCTCGGTGATGGCCGGGCGGGCGCTGCCGACGCATGCGTCGGAACTGGCCGAATTGCCCTGGCTCGCGCTGCGCACGTTCTATCGCAACGAGGTACTGCTCACGCACCGGCCGACTGGCGAGGTGGCCCGCGTGCCCATCCGCCCGCGCATGAGCACCGACAGTCTTTACGCGCTGCAAAGCGCGGCGCGCATGGGCTTGGGTGCTTGCATGGGCTCCGTCTGGCTCATGAAGGACGACATCGCCACCGGCCGGTTGGTGCAACTCGTGCCCCAGTGGCATGTTGCGGCGCTACCCGTCTATTTGATCTATCCGCATGCGCGCTTCCAGCCGGCGCGGCTGCGCCGCTTCATCGAGATGATGCGGCTCGCGCTGGCCGACCCGGCAGGGCGGGCCTGGGAAGCCGGAACGTCGTGAGCGGCGCCTTGGGGGCGCGGCAAAACGCTAAGCCTTGATCCCGCAGCCGCCCAGCACGAACGCCACCAGCTCGCGCGCAATCGGCTCGCGGTCGATGGGTGCGTCGGGCGGCAGGCCGAGCATCACGCGCGTTTGGATTGCGTAGTCGGCGTAGCTCTGGGTCATGGCCCAGATGTGCATCAGCAGCAGGCGTGCGTCGAGCGGACGCATCTGCCCGCGTGCGATCCAGCCGTTGATCACGTCGACCTTTTTCTGCGTCCAGGCCCGCGCGTTGGGCCAGTAGCGGTCGAGGTTGCGGCCGCCGTCGAGCACCTCGCGCGTGAAGATGCGCGAGATCTCGGGGTTGTCGAAGGCGTGGTCGAGCTTCTTGCGGATGTAGTCGCCGAGCACCGTGGCCGGGTCGCTGGCGTCCTCGAACGAAAACACCACCTTCCAGGCATGCAGCACCTGCATCAGCAGCTCCTCGTAGAGCTCTTCCTTGCCGGCGATGTAGTAGTGCAACTGGGGCTTGGTGAGGCCGGCGCGCGCGGCAATGGCCTGGGTCGAGGTGCCCTTCAGGCCGTGCAGGCTGAACTCGGTGACAGCTGCGGTACGGATCGCCGCCAGGATGCGCTCGCGCCCGGGGCGGGCTCGCGACAGCGGGCCGTCGGGGGCGGGCATTTCCTGGGCGGTCGTGGGGGGAAGGGCTGCGGGATCGGCGTTCATTGGCATGGATTTGCGGCGGTGCGCCCGGCGATGGTAATCCCAGGCGCATGGCCGCATGCGATGCCGGCATGGAAGATCAAGGCATGCGGGCACGGTTCATGTATCTTCTCGCCGCTTCCAGAAATTCGTTCAAGACAAAGGAGTTCTTTCATGTACCTTTCCCCTCGTTTCAGGGCCTTCGCGGCCGGTGCCGCGCTGCTCGCGGCCAGCGCCCTCGCGCAAGCCCAGCAGGCGTTGCCCAATGTGGTGATCCTGGCCACCGGCGGCACCATTGCGGGGGCCGGCGCCTCGGCCGTGAACAGCGCCACCTACGCGGCTGCCAAGGTCGGCGTCGACAAGCTGATTGCCGGCCTGCCCGAACTCTCCAAGATCGCCAACGTGCGCGGCGAGCAGGTGTTCCAGGTCGCTTCCGAAAGCCTGACCAACGACAACCTGCTGACGCTGGCCAAGCGCGTGTCCGCGCTGTCCAAGCAAGCCGACGTGGACGGCATCGTCATCACCCACGGCACCGACACGCTGGAAGAAACCGCGTACTTCCTGACGCTCACCGTGCGCACCAACAAGCCGATCGTCGTGGTCGGCTCCATGCGCCCGGGCACGGCGCTGTCGGCCGACGGCGCGCTCAACCTGTATGACGCGGTCAGCGTGGCCGGCAGCAAGGACGCGGCAGGCAAGGGCGTGCTCGTGACGATGAACGACAACATCGACAGCGGCCGCGACGTGAGCAAGAACGTCAACGTCAAGACCAGCGCGTTCTCCAGCCAGTGGGGCCCGCTCGGCATGGTGGTCGAGGGCAAGAACTACTGGTTCCGCGCGCCGGTCAAGCGCCACACCATGAACTCGGAGTTCGACATCGACAGCATCAACACGCTGCCGGCGGTCGAGATCGCCATGGGCTACGAAGGCGTTTCGTCCATCGCCATCGACGCGTTCGCCAAGAGCGGCGTGAAGGCGATCGTCCACGGCGGCACGGGCAACGGCTCGGTGGCCAACCGCATCGTGCCCAACCTGCAGAAGGCGCGCACCGACGGCGCCATCATCATCCGCAGCTCGCGCGTGGCCGACGGCTTCGTGATCCGCAATGCCGAGCAGCCCGACGACAAGTACGACTGGGTGGTGGCGCACGACCTGCGCCCGCAGAAGGCCCGCATCCTGGCGATGGTGGCCCTCACCAAGACCAGCGATACGAAAGAACTGCAGCGCATCTTCTGGGAGTATTGATCCCGCTCAACGCGCGGCCCGCCGTTTGCGGTGCCGCGCGTATTCGAGGCTGCTCACGCACACGAGCAGCCAGGCCAGGCCGGTCAGCAGGCCGGCCACCACGTCGCTGGCGAAATGCACCTGCAGGAAGACGCGGCTGCATGCAATGGTGACGATGGCGGCCACGGCCGCCATGGCCGCCGGCACATGCCAGCGCGCCGGCAACAGGCGCAGCGCCAAGTACATCAGCATGCCGTAGCTCACGATCGCGCCCGCACTGTGGCCGCTCGGAAAGCTGAAGCTCGTTTCCAGCGCCAGCCCATGGTCGTGCAGCGGCCGCGCCCGCGCGAAGATGCGCTTGAGCGCCGGGTTCAGCAGCACGATGCCGCCCAGCGCCATCACCCAGCCCAGCGCCAGCCCGCGGTGCGCGTTGTGCCACAGCACAAAGGCCAGCACCACGCACACCGGCGCCAGCAGTTCGGCATCGCCCAGATGCGTGAGCCAGCTGAAAATAACGAGCACCGCCCACGGCACATGGTCGCCGACGGCGTCGGCCAGCGCCTGGTCGGCCAGGCCGAGCAGGCGGCCGTCGCCGAGCTTCGAGGCGATGTACGCCACCAGGCTTGCCGCCCCGAGAATCAGCACGAAACCCAGCGCCAGCCCGGCCGCCACGCGCGGCTCGTCGGGTTCGCCGTTTTCTGAAGAACTTCTGGCGCGGCGCTGCTGCAGCGCCCGGCAGACGATGCCGGCGCCCAGCACCGACACCGCGAAAACGCACAGGAACCAGACAAGGGCATGCTCGCCGACCTGGTGGGCGAGAAGAACGAGGGCAGGGGCTTCCATTGGCATGCGGGGCACCCTAAGGGAGCACCGCGCCGCTGGCAAGCCGAAGCCGCAATACTTTGCCGCACACAAAGGCCTTGTGAATCGCCGAATGGTCCCACCGCTCCACTTGGCAAACGCGGGTGCCGCCAATGTTTTCCAGGCGCAGCACGTTCACCGAGTTGGGGTGCCCCGCGCGTACGCGCGACGACACGGCCGTGCCGGCCTGCACCGCCCATGTCGTGCGCGGGCAGCCGGCGTAGGCGTCGTGCAGCGAGCGCACGAACGGCAGATGGATGTGGCCGCCCAGAATCAGATCTGCGCCCGCATGGCTCCAGCGCGCGACGGCGGTCTCGCGCCCGCGCAGCCGGTTGTGCATGTCTTCCTGGCGCGTAACCATCACCGGCTGGTGCGTGACCACCACGCGCAACTGAGAAGGCGAAGCGGACGCCAGCCGGGCCGCGACCCGCTCGACCTGCGCGGGCGAAACCTCGCCGTCCTCGTGCCGGTACCAACGCGTGGTGTTGACCGCAACCACCAGCCATTCGGCGGATTCGAACACCGGCTCCAGGTCGGTGCCAAAAGCCTCTGCGTATCTTTCGTAGGGCGAGAACAGCCGCGCCGCCAGGTGAAAGAGCGGAATGTCGTGGTTGCCGGGGATGGCAATCACCGCCGGCACCGCCAGCCTGTCGATGAAGGCGCGGGCCGCCGCAAACTGCGCGCGCGTGGCGCGCTGGGTGATGTCTCCCGAGAGCACCACCACCTGCGGCGACAGGGCCTGCGTGAGCCGCTCGAGTGCCTCCATCACGTCGGCCTGCTCGGTGCCGAAATGCGGATCGGAGATCTGAAGCAGGCAGCTCATTCCTTGGCGGCCTCCAGTTCGGGCGCGAGATCGGGCCGCACCAGCCACAGCGGCTCGGGCGACACCCGGAACAGCAGCGGCATCTCGGTCCAGGCGATCTCGCCGTCGGTGGCCACCTTCACGCGGCGCGGGAAATGCAGGCGGCCGGTTTTCACTGTCATCGATTCGAACGGAAAGCTCAACACCTCGTCGGCGCTCCCGAGGCGGCCCAGGGCGCCGCGCACCAGCAGGCCGGGCATCGCCAGGACGCCCGTCGGCTTCAGCACGACGGCCGCCAGCTGGCCGTTTTCGGGCGCGTCGGCATGTTCGATGCCCACCTGCAGCAGCTGCAACGGGTTGTTGCCGACAAAAAGCGTCGGCGTGCGAATGTCGCGCTCCTGACCGCGCCAGGCCATGCGCAGGTTCCAGAGCCGGTGGCCGCGCATCAGCGTCGAAAGGCCCGCGAAAAACGCGATCCAGCGGCTGCGGCCATAGCGTGCCTTGTAGCTTTCACGCTCTTCCAGCAGTTCGGCGTACAGGCCCATGCTGGCATTGACCAGGAACACGCGGTCGTTGACCAGCCCTACCTGCGCCGGCTGCGGCTGCGCGGTCAGCAGCACCTGCAGCGCCTCGGCCGTATCGCCCGGAATACCGTGGGCGCGGCTGAAGTAGTTGAAGGTGCCCTGCGGCAGCACGCCGAAGGCCAGCCCGCTGCCGAGCGTGGCCTGCGCCACCGTGTTGATGGTGCCGTCGCCGCCCGCGGCCACCACCACGCCGCCGACAGCGCGGGCGCGCTCGACCGCTTCGCGCGCAAGCGCCCGCACCGTGGCGCGCTCGTCCACCAAGAAGATGCGGTGCTTGCGGCCGGCCGCCGCACAGCCCTCCTCGATGACCCGGCGGGTTGCGGCGGTGTCCGCATTGCCGGAGCCGGCGTTGAGAACGATGAACAAAGGGGAATTCGGACCGATTTGGGGCGGCAGCATGTCGATGGAAACGGGGAAAAAGGAGCGCCGGCGGTGCAGGCAATGCTGGGGGCGCCGGGGGCGAAAAAGACCAGGAAAGGGCGATTGCATGCAACCGGCCCACCTTTGTCGCACGGCCCGCCGCGCGGCGCCGGCAGCCGGCATCCCGGTTTGCTGTGGGAGAGTTACCCTACGACCGTAAAATCGTCTGCTTTCGCGGTGCTTCGCCGCGCTACCGTCCAAATGTCCGGCCCACGCCGGCCAGCTTCATGTTGACCTTCCAGCAAATCATTCTCAAACTGCAGTCGTACTGGGCCGACAAGGGCTGCGCGCTGCTGCAACCGTACGACATGGAAGTGGGCGCGGGCACCTCGCACACCGCCACCTTCCTGCGGGCCCTCGGCCCCGAGCCCTGGAAGGCCGCCTACGTGCAGCCCAGCCGCCGCCCCAAGGACGGCCGCTATGGCGAGAACCCCAACCGCCTGCAGCACTACTACCAGTACCAGGTGGTGCTCAAGCCGGCGCCCAGCAACATCCTCGAGCTCTACCTCGGCAGCCTGGAAGCCTTGGGCTTCGACCTGAAGAAAAACGACATCCGCTTTGTCGAAGACGACTGGGAGAACCCCACGCTCGGCGCCTGGGGCCTGGGCTGGGAAGTCTGGCTCAACGGCATGGAGGTGACCCAGTTCACCTACTTCCAGCAGGTCGGCGGCATCGACTGCAAGCCCATTACCGGCGAAATTACCTACGGCCTCGAGCGCCTGGCCATGTACCTGCAGGGCGTGGACAACGTCTACAACCTCACGTGGACCGAAGGCCTGAGCTACGGCGACGTCTACAAGCAGAACGAGGTCGAGCAGTCGACCTACAACTTCGAGCACAGCGATGCCGAGTTCCTGTTCACCGCTTTCAATGCGCACGAAAAGCAGGCCAAGCACCTCATGACGGAGCAGCTTGCGCTGCCGGCCTACGAGCAGGTGCTCAAGGCCGCGCACAGCTTCAACCTGCTCGACGCGCGCGGCGCCATCAGCGTGACGGAGCGCGCCGCCTACATCGGCCGCATCCGCAACCTCGCGCGCAGCGTGGCGCAGAGCTATTACGAGAGCCGCGAACGGCTCGGTTTTCCGATGGCGCCTCGCGAGTGGGTTGCACAAATGACGAAGAAGGCGGCCTGAACGATGACGAGCGTGCAAAAGAACCTGTTGGTCGAACTCTTCGTCGAAGAGCTGCCGCCCAAGGCGCTGAAGAAGCTCGGTGACGCCTTTGCCGGCGTGCTGCGCGACCAGCTGGTGGCGCAGGGGCTCGCCGAGGCCGGTGCAGTGCTCACCGCCTACGCCTCGCCGCGCCGCCTGGCCGCACACCTCACGCACGTGGCCGGGCGTGCCGCCGACAAGGCCGTGTCGCAAAAACTCATGCCCGTGGCCGTGGGGCTCGATGCCTCGGGCCAGCCCACGCCGGCGCTGCTCAAGCGCCTGGCCGCGCTCGGTGCCGACGCTTCCGCCGTGCCCGGCCTGAAGCGCGCGATGGACGGCAAGGCCGAAGCCCTGTTCTACGAAAGCACCGCCAAGGGCGCCACGCTGACCGAAGGCCTGCAGAAGGCGCTGGCCGAATCCATCGCCAAGCTGCCGATTCCCAAGGTGATGAGCTATCAGCTCGAAAGCGGCTGCGAGCTGCCGGGCTGGAGCAGCGTGAGCTTCGTGCGCCCCGCACACGGCTTGGTGGCGCTGCATGGCGACACCGTGGTGCCCGTCGAGGCGCTGGGCCTGCATGCCGGCCGCGAGACGCACGGCCACCGCTTCGAAGCGGCGGTCGACCCGGTGGTGCTGCGCGATGCCAACAGCTACGCGCTGCAGATGCAGGACGACGGCGCGGTCATCGCGAGCTTCGAAGCCCGCCGCACCGAAATTGCGCGCCAGCTCGCGGCCGCCGCCGTGCGGGTCGGCGGCGGCACCGTGCCCATTCACGACGACGCGCTGCTCGACGAAGTGACGGCACTGGTCGAGCGCCCCAACGTGCTGGTCTGCAGCTTCGAACGTGAATTCCTCGAAGTGCCGCAGGAGTGCCTCATCCTCACGATGAAGGCCAACCAGAAGTACTTTCCGCTGCTCGACGCATCGAACAAGCTCACCAACAAGTTCCTCGTCGTCAGCAACATCAGCCCCGAGGATGCGAGCGCGGTGGTCGGCGGCAACGAGCGCGTGGTGCGCCCGCGCCTGGCCGACGCCAAGTTCTTCTTCGACCAGGACCGCAAGAAGTCATTGGCCTCGCGCGTCGATTCGCTCGGCAAGGTGGTCTATCACAACAAGCTCGGCACGCAGGGCGAACGCGTGCAGCGCGTGATGCACATCGCGCGCGGCATTGCCGAGAAGCTCGGCGATGCCACGTTGGCCGCGCAGGCCACGCAGGCCGCCCAGCTCGCCAAGGCCGACCTCGTGACCGACATGGTGGGCGAGTTCCCTGAGCTGCAGGGCACCATGGGCCGCTACTACGCGCTACACGACGGCCTCGGCGCCGCGGTGGCCGATGCCATCGAAGACCACTACAAGCCGCGCTTCGCCGGCGACGAGCTGCCGCGCAACACTATCGGCCTCGTGGTCGCGCTGGCCGACAAGCTCGAAACGCTGGTTGGCATGTTCGGCATCGGCAACCTGCCCACCGGCGACCGCGACCCGTTCGCGCTGCGCCGCCATGCATTGGGCGTGCTCCGCATGCTGATCGAGAAAGACCTCGCGTTGGGCCTGGACGCGCTGCTGCAGGACGCCGCCGCGCAGTTCAAGGGCATCACAGGCTTCGACGACAGCAAGGCCACCGTCGAACTGCAGGACTTCATTCTCGACCGCCTGGCCGGCAGCCTGCGAGAGCAGGGCGCCAGCGCGCAAGAGGTTGACGCCGTGCTGGCGCCGCGCCCGCAGCGCCTGGGCGAAGTGCCCAAGCTGCTGGCGGCTGTACGCGCCTTCGCCGCGCTGCCCGCCGCCGCCGCGCTGGCGGCCGCCAACAAGCGCATCGGCAACATCCTCAAGAAGGCTCCCGAGGCCGACGCGCACGTCAGCGAACTGCTGCTGCAGGAGCCCGCCGAGAAGGCGCTGCATGCCGCCATGGCCGAGGTCGTGCCCGCGGCCAATGCCCAGTTCGACGCCGGCGACTACACCGCTTCGCTGCAGACATTGGCCGCGCTGCGCGAGCCGGTCGATGCTTTCTTCGACGGCGTGATGGTCAATGCCGAACAGGCCGATCTTCGCCTCAACCGGCTGGGCTTGCTGATGTCGTTGCACGTCGCGATGAACCGCGTGGCGCAACTCGAACGGCTGGCGGTCTGAAGCGAAGCACGGGCTTTTTTGCCAACGCCATGAAACTCGTCATCCTCGACCGCAACGGCACGATCAACGTGCACCGCGAAGATTTCGTCAAGAGCGACATCGAGTGGACGCCGCTGCCCGGTGCACTCGAGGCCGTGGCCCGGCTCAACCATGCGGGCTGGCATGTGGTGATTGCGTCCAACCAGTCGGGCCTGGGCCGTGGCCTGTTCGACATGGCGTCGCTCAACGCCATGCACGCCAAGATGCACAAGATGCTCGCGGCCGTGGGCGGGCGGGTCGATGCGGTCTTCTACTGCCCGCACAGCCCCGACGAGGGCTGCGATTGCCGCAAGCCCGCGCCGGGCCTGTTCCGGCAGATTGCCGACCGCTACGGCATCGATCTCAAGGGCGTGCCGACCGCCGGCGACAGCCTGCGCGACCTGCAGGCCGGCGCGGCGGCCGGTTGCGAGCCGCACCTGCTGCTTACCGGCATGGGCGCCGCCTGCATCGGCGTCGACCCGCTGCCCTCCGAATACCCGGCGAACACGATGGTTCACGAGAACCTCGCCGCCTTTGTCGACTTTTTGCTTGCGCGCGAAGCGCAGGCTGCACTCCAGGTAGCTGTCTGATGGCGTTTCTCCGTTCCGTTGTCCATGCACTGTGGATGCTCGTCACCGTGGTGCCGTGGGGCATCATCATGTGCGTCAGTTCCCTCTGGAAGCGCGGCATTCCGCTCTACTGGATGGCGGTGCAGTGGCTCAGTTGGGCCATCGGCGGCGCACGCGTGCTGCTCGGCATTCAGACCCGCGTGACCGGCATGGAAAACCTGCCGACCGACAAGCTCGCCGGCGCGGTCTTGCTGGTCAAGCACCAGTCGACCTTCGAGACTTTCCTGATGCCCACGCTGATGCCGCACCCGCTGGCCTTCGTGTTCAAGAAGGAGCTGATCTACGTGCCCTTCTTCGGCTGGGCCATGGCCCGGCTCGACATGATCCACATCGACCGCAGCCAGCGCGCGCAGGCGTTCAACAAGGTGGTGAACCAGGGCCGCAAGCTGCTCGCGCAGGGCATCTGGATCATCATGTTTCCCGAAGGCACCCGCATTCCGCGCGGCCAGAAGGGCACCTACAAGAGCGGCGGCACGCGGCTCGCGTGCGAAACCGGCGTGCCCGTCATCCCCGTCGCCGTCACTTCGGCGAAGGTGTGGCCGCGCAAGGCTTTCATCAAGCGCCCCGGCGTGGTCGACGTGTCGATCGGCCCGGCCATCCCCAGCGTCGGCCGCAAGCCCGATGAACTGATGCGCGAAGTCGAAGCCTGGATCGAATCCGAGATGCGCCGGCTCGACCCCGAGGCCTACCGCGACAGCCCGCCGCTGCAGGCAGCGCAAGAAGTGCACTGAAGAGAAAGCCCGAGATGCGGGGACTGCTTCAGTTCACGATGGATCTGTTCGACGGGTTGGGCAACGAGTTTGCGCCGGCCCAGCCGTCCGCGCCTCGGCCGAGGAAGGTCAGGAAAAAGGCGGCGCCGCCTGTCGTCGTGGCGCCTCCCGTGGTCGTCGATGCGCCGCCGCAAGACAAGGCCGATCACGCGGCCCCCGCGCTGCCCGCCATCCCGCTGCGCGACACGCTGGCGCTCGCAAGCTTCGTGCATCCCCAGGCCACGCGCGAAGCGGTGCTGGGTTCGGCGCGCGTGGCCTATGAGTTCAAGCGCGGCAAGCGCAAGACCATCGGGTTCCTGGTCGGCGCCGAAGGCTTGTCGGTGCGCGCGCCGCGCTGGGTCACGCTGCGCGATGTCGATGCCGCCATCCAGGAAAAGGCCGACTGGATCATTCGCAAGCTGCTGGAAACGCGGCAACGCCACGCACGCGTCGAGGCCACGCGCATCGAGTGGAAAGACGGCGCCGAATTTCCTTTCATGGGTGAGACGGTCGTGATCCGCCTGGATCCGAAGCATGGCTTCGCAAGCGTCGGCGGCACGCTCGATGCGGGAGACGACGGCACCGGCCCGCGCATCTTGCGCCTGGCCGTGGCGCAGAACGCCGAGCCGTCCCAGATCCGCGACGCCGCCCAGGCCTGGCTCATGCGGCAGGCGCGGCGGTTGTTCATCGAACGGCTCGATCACTTCGCGCCGCGGCTCGGGGTGCGGTGGCAGAAGCTGTCGTTGTCGAATGCCGCTACGCGATGGGGGAGTGCGAGTGCGGATGGGTCGATTCGACTGAACTGGCGGTTGATTCACTTTCGCCTGCCGGTGATCGACTATGTGGTTGCGCATGAGCTGGCGCATCTGCGGGTGATGGATCACTCGCATCGGTTCTGGGAGACGGTGGAGAGTGTGGTGCCGGACTATGACTTGCTGCGGCAGCAGTTGAAGGATGAGGCTGTGCCTCGCTGGGGCTGATTTTTCTTGGTTTTTTTTTGATTCCGAGGCCGGGATTCCGCCCGGCGGCGGACTCACTTTCTTTTGCTTCGCCAAAAGAAAGTAAGCAAAGAAAAGGCGACCCCACTGTCTGCGACCCCTGCGCTGCGCTACGGGGCAACCTGCGGTGCTCGCGTTTCGCGGGGTCCGCAGAACTCGCTTCGCTCAAACAGCTGCGGCCCTGATCCGCGAAACCCTCCGCTCCTCGGCGCATACAGAGGGGCTTGGAAACCGAACGGGCCTTTGCTTCGCTCGGCCACCAGGCCCCTGCGGCGCTGCGCGCCGCGGGGGGCGGGATTGGCTGTTGGTCTTGGGGCCGAGCGAGAGCGAAGGCTGCCCGTTCCCACCCCTTCTGTATGCGCTGAGGAGCGCAGATGGAGGCGGGATCAGGGCCGCAGCTGTTTGAGCGAAGCGAGTTCTGCGGACCCCCGCCGGAGTCGAGCACCGCAGGTTGCCCGTAGCGCAGCGAAGGGACGCAGACAGTAGGGGTCGCCTTTCTTTGCTTACTTTCTTTGGCGAAGCAAAGAAAGTGAGTCGCCCGCCGGGGCGAGACCCGGCCTCGGAACCCAAAAAAACCAAAGAAGCAAACAAACTCAACGCGCGTGCGTAACCCCCCCATCCACCACCAACGTAGACCCCATCACATAGTCCCCCGCCCGAGAGGCCAAATAAATAGCCGCCCCAGCCATATCCTCGGCCACCCCGATGCGCCCCGCAGGAATCCGCTCCTTCACCTCATCCCCATGATCACGCGCCAGCTTGTTCATGTCCGAAGCAAACGCCCCCGGCGCAATCGCACTCACCACGATCCGCTCTTGCGCGAGCCGCAGCGCCATGCGCCGCGTCAGCTGAATCAACCCGGCCTTGCTCGCCGCATACGAATAAGTCTCCTGCGGGTTCACCGAAATCCCGTCGATCGAAGCAATGTTGATGACCTTCGCCAAATGATCGGTCGCCGCCTTCTTGAGCATCGGCGTCAACGCCTTGGTCAGGAAGAAGGGCGTCTTCAGGTTCAGGTCCACCACCTTGTCCCAGCCGCTCTCCGGAAACTCGTCGTACGGCGCGCCCCACGCCGCACCGGCGTTGTTGACCAGGATGTCGAGCGAGTCTTCATGCCTGGCATAGGCATCGACCAGCGCCTGCGCACCTTCCAGGGTGGACACGTCGGCCGGCAGCGACACGCATTGCCCGAAGGCCGAAAGCTCCTTGGCGGTCTGGTCGCAGGCTGCGGCCTTGCGGGCCGAGATGTACACGCGCGCGCCCTGGGCGAGGAAGCCCTCGGCGATCATGCGGCCGATGCCGCGCGAGCCGCCGGTGATCAAGGCGCTGCGGCCCTTCAGCGAGAAGAGTTGGGTGGTGTCCATGGTGCAGGTGTCTCCTGAATGAAATGACGAAGGATTTCAGGAAACGAGCTTAGTGCGCCGCGTGCGGGCGGTGCGTCACCTTGGCGGCAGCGAAAGGCTCCGGGGGCTCGTGAAAGTGCGCAGCTCGCCGCTCACGGGGTCTTGAAACGCCACCGACTTGGCCAGCAGCTGCAAGGGCTTGTCGAAGTCGTCGCTGTCGGGCGGCAGCAGCGTGGGGTAGATCGGGTCGTTGACGATCGGCATGCCCAGCGCCATGCAGTGCACCCGCAGCTGGTGCTTGCGGCCGGTAATAGGCGAAAGCTTCAGCAGGGCATGGCCGCCCGCGGCCTGTTCCACGAGGATGCGCGTTTCCGAATTGGGCTCACCGGCTTCTTCCTTCACGCGCATGAAATGTTCGTCGTCGACCAGCCGGCTGCGGTAGGTGCCGGGCACCGACGACACGCCCGGTTGCCACGGCACCACCGCCTCGTAATGCTTGGCGATGCGGCGCTCGGGAAACATGGCCTGGTAGGCGCCGCGCGTTTCGGGGCGCACCGAAAACAGCACCAGCCCCGCCGTGCTGCGGTCGATGCGGTGCAGCGGCACCAGGTCGTCGAGCTTCAGCTTGCGCTTGAGCCTCACCAGCAGGCTTTCCTGCAAATACTTGCCGGTGGGCGTCACGGGCAGGAAGGGCGGCTTGTCGACCACGACGAGCTGGTCGTCCTGGAACAGCACCTGTTCGTCGAACGGAATGCGCACCTCGGCATCGAGCGTGCGGTAGTAGTACACGCGCAGCGGCGCCTGGTAGCGGCGCTGCGCGGTCACGGGCGCGCCGTGCTCGTCGACTACATCGTTGGCTTCGATGCGTGCCATCCACGCATCGCGGGTGATCGCCGGAAAGCGTTCGATCAAAAAATCGACGATGGTGGGCCAGGGGCCTTGCGGCAAACCGACGCAACTTGGGCCGACCCCGTCGCGCGTGGGCAGCGGCAAGCGCTGGCTCGTCATTGCGAGAGCTCGCCCTGGAGCAGCGACAACGCCTCGGCGAACGACGGCCGCGCGGCCGCGTCGGGCTGCATGCAGCGGTCTTTCAAGGCGGCCAAGGCTTGCGGCGATGCGTCGCTGCAGCGGTCGAGCAGTTCTTCCAGCAGGCAGCCAAAGGCGCGCATCTCCAGCCGTTGCAACGCCTCGGCTTGCGCCGGCTCGAGCGCGCCGGTCATCCAGGCTGCGCCAAAGTCGCCGAGCAACCCGCCGCCCTGTGCACTCCACAGGATGTTGTGCGCGTAGAGGTCGCCGTGCAGGATGCCGCGCGCATGCAGGTGCCGCATGGCGGAAGCGATGTCGCGCGCAATGCGCAAGGCCACGTCGGAAGTCCATTGCGCATCGGCCGCATAGACATCGCGCGTGCACGACGCCAGGCTCGGCGGCCCCGCGAGCGTGCGAAAAGAGGGGTCGACCAGCGCCATGACCAGGCCTTCGATGCCTTCAGGGTGGCCGTCGATCCGGCTTTGCGCGGCAATCAGGGTCGGGTGCGCGCCGGCCGCGATGCTCGCGGCCATTTCGCTGTGCGGCCAGCCGTCGCTCGTCACGGCGCCCTTGAACAGCTTGACGGCCACGGGCTGCGATGCCGCGCCGAGCGTTGCTTGATGAATGACGCCCGATGCGCCTTCGCCGAGCTTCGGGCCCAGCGTCAGGTCGCGCCAGTCGATGTGCGGCACGGATTGCGCCGCAATGGCGGCGTCTTCCGCCTGCGCATCGAAAGGATTGCCAGCGCCTGCAAGCCACGAAAGGCGCGGCAGCGAGAGCAGCCACCCGGGCAGCGCCTCGAAGCGGTTGGCCGAGATGCGCAGCAGTTCGAGCTGGCTGCAGGCCGCCAGCGATTCCGGCAGCGCGCCCAGTCGATTGCCGGCGAGCATGAGCTTCTGCATTTGCGTGCACTGGCCGATGGCCTCGGGCAACGTCTCGACCTGGTTGTCCGTCAGGATCAGCCAGCGCAAAGAGGGCAATTGCAGCGCGGCAGCGGGCACGGTGCGGATGCGGTTGGCCTTGAAGCCGACCATCTCCAGGCCTTGGCATTGCCCGATGGATTCGGGCAGCTGCGTGAAGCGGTTGTCGGAGCAGAACAGCACGCGCAGGCGGTGCAGCCGGCCCAGATCGCCGGGCAACGCATTGAGCGCGTTGCCCGAAAGGTTCAGTACCTCGAGCGAATCCGCCAGGTCATAAATCTCGCGCGGAAACTCCGTGAGTCCGCACGAGAGATCGATTCGTTTGGCGCCAGCCAGCCGGCCGGCACGCAGCTCAGCCAGCGTGTCCATCCGGCGAGTCTAAATCCCTAGGCCGCGGCGCTGCGGGCGCCGAAGCGGTAGACGCCGTCCTTGCCCAGTTCGCGCCTGAGCTGGCCCGAGAACCACAGCAGGTGCAGGTGCGCCACCGTCTCGCCCATGGCGAAGGTCATCTGGTGCAGGTCGAGTTCGCGCTTGAACAGAATGGGCAGGCCTTCGGCCGCAGTCAGAGGGCGGGCCGTGCAGGCTTCGAGCAGTTCGGCCAAGCGGTCGCGGTGGTGCTCCTGCAGTTGGTCCACGCGGCGGTGAATGCCGGTGAACGGCTTGCCGTGCGAAGGCAGGCCCAGCGTGTCGGCGGGCAGCGCTTTGAACTTGTCGATGCTGTCCAGGAAGAGCCGCAGCGAGTTGGCTTCGGGCTCGCCCGAATGCACGCTCACGTTGGTGGAAATGCGCGGCAGCATCATGTCGCCGCCCAGCAGCAGCTTCAGCTCGTCGCAGTAGAGCGCAATGTGCTCGGGCGCATGGCCGTAGCCGCTGATGCAGCGCCAAGCGTGGCCGTTGATCGTGACCGTGTCGCCGTCCATCATGCGCGTGAAGCGCTCGGGAACCGAAGGCACCATGTTGGCGTAGTAGTTGGTGCGGGCGCGAATCTTGGCGACCGCCTCCGGATCGGTCAGGCCATGCGACGCAAAGAAGTTGGCCGCCTGGTCGCCGCCGGCCAGCGTGTCGCCGGCAGAGGTCAGCACGCGGGCCACGTGGTAGTCCGTCGAGCTGATCCACAGCGGCGCGTTCCAGCGCTTGCACAGCCAGTCGGCCAGGCCGATGTGGTCGGGATGCATGTGCGTGACGATCACGCGCAGGATCGGCAGGCCCTGCAGCTGCGTTTCGAACACCCGCTCCCACTGCGCGCGGGCTTCGTCGTGCGCAATGCAGCAGTCGACCACCGTCCAGCCCTCGACCCCGTCGAGGCTGTCGCGCAGCAGCCAGAGGTTGATGTGGTCGAGCGCAAACGGCAGCCGCATGCGGATCCATCGCACGCCCGGCGCGACTTCCAGTGCTTCGCCGGGGGCGGGCAGGGTGTCGCCCAGGGGGTAGTGGAGTTCGCGTTCGAGGAGGTTCATGTAAGATTGACGTTTACGTAAACGTCATGGGTTAAGGGCACCATTGTAGGGAGACCGGGGAAAACCTGCTGTCGCCATCGCAACGCCCCTCCAGACGGCTTTTTCGACCGATTCCAGCCACATGTCCGCGCAAACCTTCACCATCAGCCAGCTCGCGAAGGAGTTCGACCTCACGACGCGCGCCATCCGCTTCTATGAAGACATGGGGCTGCTGACGCCGGAGCGGGCCGGCATGCAGCGCGTCTACAGCGCGCGCGACCGGGCGCGGCTCACGCTCACGCTGCGCGCCAAGCGCCTCGGCCTGAGCCTGACCGAGGCCAAGGAAATCCTCGACATGTACGACAGCCCGCGCGACACCGTGGCGCAGCTGCAGAAGTTTCTCGGCGTGCTCGGCGCGCACCGGGCCCAGTTGGAAGAGCAGCTTGACGAACTGCAGGCCAACCTGGCGGAAGTGCGCGAGCACGAGAAAAAGGGCCGCGCGGCCCTGGCCAAGGCCCAGAGAGCGGCCAAGACGGCCTGAAATACCGCATCGAATCACGACTCATCGACAATCATGCCCATGTCCGACACTCTTGATGACCTGTTTGCCCACAACCGTGCCTGGTCCGCACAAATGGAACGCGACCGGCCCGGCTTCTTCACCAGCCTGGTGAAGCAGCAGACGCCGCGCTACATGTGGATCGGCTGTTCCGACAGCCGCGTGCCCGCCAACCAGATCACCGGCCTGGAGCCCGGCGAAGTGTTCGTGCACCGCAATGTCGCCAACATCGTGGTGCATTCCGACCTGAACGCGCTCTCGGCCATTCAATTCGCGGTCGAGCACCTGAAGGTCGAGCACATCATGGTGGTCGGCCACTACGGCTGCGCCGGCGTCAAGGCGGCGCTCAGCGGCAAGCGCATCGGCCTGGCCGACAATTGGATTCGCCACATCCAGGACGTGCGCGACCGCCATAGCGTGATGATCGAGAGCCTGCCCGAAGAAGTGCGCGTCGATGCGCTGTGCGAGCTCAACGTGGCCGAGCAGGTGGTCAACGTGGCTGTCAGCACCGTCATGGTCGATGCCTGGGGCCGCGGCCAGAAGGTCAAGATCCACGGCTGGACCTTCGGCGTGCACGACGGCCTGCTGCAGGACCTGGGCCTGGACGTCGACGGCGCCAAGCCGCTCGACGCGGTGTACAAGGCCGCGGTGCAACGCATCCGCTACAAGTGGAGCAAGCCGCTGAACATCTCGCCGTCCGCCCAGGCCGGTGCCGACGGAACCGAAACCGCCGAAGCCGTCCCGGTTGTCCAGACCGGGGAAAGCAGCGAAACGAAAACCGGCTGAAGCCATGTTCCCGCAGCGCCTCGATTCACCGCTGGCTTACGACATCGCCAAGGCGATGATCGATGGATTCAATCGCCACTACAGCTTGTTTCGCGCTGAATCGGCGCGCGCCAAGCATCGCTTCGAAACGGCCGACTGGCACGGCCAGCAACGCGCGCAGCGCGAGCGCATCGAATTCTATGACCTGCGCGTGAACGAGGCCGTGGCCCGGCTCGAGAAAGAATTCAAGGCCGGCGACCAGCCGATGGAGGTGTGGCACCAGGTCAAGCTGCACTTCATCGGCCTTTTGGTGGACCACCACCAGCCCGAACTGGCCGAGAGTTTCTTCAACTCGGTGACCACGAAGATCCTGCATCGCGCTTATTTCCAGAACGACTTCATCTTCGTTCGGCCGGCCATCAGCACCGAGTACATCGAGCCGCGCGGCGCGCCCACCTATCGGCCCTACTACCCCTCGCACGACACGCTGGCCGACACCATCGAACAGATGCTCGACGACTATGCGCTGCAGGGCACTTTCGCCAACAAGCGGCGCGATGCCGAGCGCGTGGCGCACGCCATCATGGGGCGCTTTCACCAGGTGAAGCTGCGCGCCAATTTCCAGATCCAGGTGCTCTCGGGGCTCTTCTATCGGAACAAGGGCGCCTACGTGGTCGGCAAGATCATGAACGGCTTCGTCGAGCTCCCGTTCTCGCTGCCGATATTGCACGACAGCCACGGCAAGTTCTATGTGGATGCGGTGCTTTTCGGCGAAGACGACCTGCAGATGCTCTTCAGCTTTGCGCGCGCCTACTTCATGGTCGACATGGAGGTGCCTTCGGCCTGCGTGCAGTTCCTGCGCTCGCTCATGCCGCGCAAGCCGCGCGCCGAAATCTACAACGCGCTGGGCCTCGCAAAGCAGGGCAAGACGCTGTTCTACCGCGACTTTCTTTCGCACCTGAACTACTCGAGCGACCGCTTCCGCATTGCGCCCGGCATCAAGGGCATGGTCATGCTGGTGTTCGACCTGCCTTCGTTTCCGTTCGTCTTCAAGGTCATCAAGGATTTCTATCCACCGCAGAAGGACACCACGCGCGAGCAGATCAAGGGCAAGTACATGCTCGTGAAGCAGCACGACCGCGTGGGCCGCATGGCCGACACGCTGGAGTACAGCGACGTGGGCTTTCCGCTCGACCGCTTCGAACCCGAGCTGATCGAGGAAATCCAGAAGTTCGCGCCCAGCCAACTCGAAGTCGGCGACCGCGACGGCAACGGGGAGATGGAGGTGGTGCTCAAGCACGTCTACATCGAGCGCCGCATGATTCCGCTCAACATCTTCCTGCAGGAAGCCTTCGACACGATCGCGAACCCGGAAAGCCCGGCCCATGCCAAGCGCGCGAAGGAGCAGCTCGAGCACGCGGTCGTCGAATACGGCAACGCCATCAAGGACATGGTGGCGGCCAACATCTTTCCCGGCGACATGCTGTGGAAGAACTTCGGTGTCACGCGCGGCGGCAAGGTCGTGTTCTACGACTACGACGAAATCGAATACATCACCGATTGCCAGTTCCGCAGGGTGCCCGCGGCGCGCAACGAGGAAGACGAGATGAGCGGCGAGGTCTGGTATTCGGTCGGCCCGAAGGACGTGTTTCCCGAAACCTTCGAACCCTTCCTGCTCGGCAACAGCGACGTGCGCGCGGCCTTCATGGCGCACCATGCCGACCTGCTCGACGCTGCCTTCTGGCAGCACCACAAGGAACGCATCGAGGCCGGCCAGATGCTCGACGTGTTCCCGTACGAAGAATCGCAGCGCTTTCAGCACGAAGGCCATGCAACCCATTTTTGATTGAGCCCCGGTCCACCGCGACCCCTTTCAACTTTCCGAAGGAGACCACCATGTCCGAATCCATCGTCATCGTCGGCGCCGCCCGCACCCCCATGGGGAGCTTCCAGGGCGACTTTTCTTCCCTCTCCGCGCACGACCTCGGCGGCGCCGCCATCAAGGCCGCGGTGGAGCGCGCAGGCATTGCGCCCGACAGCGTCGGCGAAGTGCTGTTCGGCAACTGCCTGATGGCCGGCCAGGGGCAGGCGCCGGCCCGCCAGGCTGCCTACAAGGGCGGCCTGCCCGACAGCGCGGGCGCGGTCACGCTCAGCAAGATGTGCGGCTCGGCCATGAAGGCCGCCATGTTCGCGCACGACCTCCTGCTGGCCGGCACGCACGACGTGATGGTGGCCGGCGGCATGGAAAGCATGACCAATGCGCCCTACCTCATGCTCAAGGGCCGTGGTGGCTACCGCATGGGCCACGACCGCATCTTCGACCACATGATGCTCGACGGCCTGGAAGACGCCTACCAGCCGGGCCGCTCGATGGGCACCTTCGGTGAAGACTGCGCCGCCAAGTACAAGTTCACGCGCGAGCAGCAGGACGCCTTCGCCATTGCCAGCGTGCAGCGCGCCAAGGCGGCCACCGAATCCGGCGCGTTCAAGGACGAGATCACGCCCGTGACCGTGAAGGGCCGCGGCGGCGACACCGTCATTTCCATCGACGAAGGCCCGGGCAAGGTCAAGCTCGACAAGATCGCCACGCTCAAGCCCGCGTTCAAGAAAGAGAACGGCACCATCACCGCCGCATCGAGCTCGTCGATCAACGACGGCGCTGCGGCGCTGGTGATGATGACCGAATCGCATGCGAAGAAGATCGGCGCCAAGCCCATCGCGCGCATCGTCGGCCATGCCACACATGCGCAGCAGCCCGAGTGGTTCTCCACCGCGCCGGTGGGCGCCGTGGCCAAGCTGTTCAAGAAGACCGGCTGGACGGTCAGGGATGTCGATCTGTGGGAAGTGAACGAAGCTTTCGCGGTAGTGCCCATGGCGCTGATGCATGAGCTCGACGTGTCGCACGAGATCGTCAACGTGAACGGCGGCGCCTGCGCGCTGGGCCATCCCATCGGCGCCAGCGGCGCGCGCATCATGGTCACGCTCATTCATGCGCTGAAGGCGCGCGGCAAGAAGCGCGGCGTGGCCACGCTGTGCATCGGCGGAGGCGAAGGCACCGCCGTGGCACTCGAATTGCTCTGATAAAAACGACCGCCACAAGCGCCCCCTTGCCGGGGCGCTTCGTGGTTTTTTCTACGAATACAGCAGACGCCAGGAGGTTCTACATGCGCCCATTCACTCAACGTACCGTCATGGCGGCCTTGCTGGCCGGCGCCTTCTTGGCGCCCGCGGCCGGCTGGGCGCAGAAGCGCGACAACGTGCTGTTCCAGGCGGCCACCGATGCGCAGCCCGCCGTGCTCAAGACGCTGGAGCAGCTCGTCAACATCGAAACCGGCACCGGCGATGCCGAAGGCATTGCGGCCGCGGGAAACTACCTCGAGGCCGAACTCAAGAACCTCGGCTTTACGGTCACGCGCAGCAAGTCCGCCGGCCTCGTGGTGGGCGACAACATCGTCGGCAAGATCAAGGGCAGGGGCGGAAAGAACCTGCTGCTGATGTCGCACATGGACACGGTGTACCTCAAGGGCACGCTCGCGAAGGCGCCGTTCCGCATCGAGGGCACCAAGGCCTACGGCCCCGGCATTGCAGACGACAAGGGCGGCAACGCCGTCATCCTGCACACGCTGAAGCTGCTCAAGGACTACGGCGTGCGCGACTACGGCACCATCACCGTGCTCTTCAACACCGACGAGGAAAAAGGCTCCTTCGGCTCGCGCGACCTGATCCAGGAAGAAGCCAAGCAGGCCGACTACGTGCTTTCGTTCGAGCCCACCTCGGCAGGTGACGAGAAGCTCTCGCTGGGTACTTCGGGCATTGCGTATGTGCAGGTCAACATCACCGGCAAGGCCTCGCACGCCGGCGCCGCGCCAGACCTGGGCGTGAACGCACTCGTGGAGGCGTCCGACCTCGTGCTGCGCACCATGAGCATCGACGACAAGGCCAAGCACCTGCGCTTCAACTGGACCATCGCCAAGGCCGGCAGCGTGTCGAACATCATTCCCGCCAGCGCCACGCTCAATGCCGACGTGCGCTACGCGCAAAACGAAGACTTCGAAGCCGCCATGAAGACGCTGGAAGAAAAGGCGCAGCAGAAGAAGCTGCCCGAATCCGACGTCAAGGTGGTGATCACGCGCGGCCGCCCGGCCTTCAATGCGGGCGAAGGCGGCAAGAAACTCGTCGAGAAGGCCGTGGCCTTCTACAAGGAAGCGGGCGGCACGCTGGGCGTTGAAGAACGCACCGGCGGTGGCACCGACGCGGCCTACGCGGCGCTTTCGGGCAAGCCGGTGATCGAAAGCCTGGGCCTGCCGGGTTTCGGTTATCACAGCGACAAGGCCGAATACGTGGACATCAGCGCCATTCCAAGGCGCCTGTACATGGCCGCGCGGCTCATCATGGACCTGGGCGCCGGCAAGTAAGACGCAACAAGAAAAAGACAGGAGACACGCCATGCTGCTCAGTGCCGACCAGGAAGCCATCCGCGACGCGGTGCGCGATTTTTCGCAAGCGGAACTCTGGCCCAACGCCCCGAAGTGGGACCGTGAACACAGCTTTCCGAAGGAAGCACACCAGGGCCTTGCGGCGCTGGGCGCCTACGGCATCTGCGTGCCCGAGGAGCATGGCGGCGCGGGGCTCGACTACCTCACGCTCGCGCTGGTGCTCGAAGAAATCGCGGCCGGCGACGGCGGCACCAGCACGGCCATCAGCGTGACCAACTGCCCGGTCAACGCCATCCTCATGCGCTACGGCAACGCGCAGCAGAAGAAGCAGTGGCTCGAACCGCTGGCGCAAGGCCGGATGCTCGGTGCCTTCTGCCTGACCGAACCGCAGGCCGGCAGCGATGCGTCGAGCCTGCGCACCACGGCGCGCCGAGACGCAGACGGCTACGTGATCGACGGCGTGAAGCAGTTCATCACCAGCGGCAAGAACGGCCAGGTCGCCATCGTCATCGCGGTGACCGACAAGGGCGCGGGCAAGCGCGGCATGAGCGCGTTCATCGTGCCCACCGATGCGCCCGGCTACAGCGTGGCGCGTCTCGAAGACAAGCTCGGCCAGCACAGCAGCGACACCGCACAAATCAATTTCGACGGCTGCCGCATTCCGGCGGAAAACCTCATCGGTGCCGAGGGCGAGGGCTACAAGATCGCACTGGGTGCGCTCGAGGGCGGGCGCATCGGCATTGCGGCGCAGAGCGTGGGCATGGCGCGCAGCGCGTTCGACGTGGCACTGGCCTACGCGAAGGAGCGCCAGGCCTTCGGCGGTTCGATCTTCGAACAGCAGGCCGTGGGTTTCCGCCTGGCTGAATGCGCCACGCAGCTCGAAGCCGCCCGCCAGCTCATCTGGCACGCAGCCAGCCTGCGCGACGCCGGCCGCCCGTGCCTGAAGGAAGCGGCCATGGCCAAGCTGTTCGCCAGCGAAATGGCCGAGCGCGTCTGCAGCGCGGCCATCCAGACGCTGGGCGGCTACGGCTACGTGAACGACTTTCCGCTCGAGCGTATTTACCGCGACGTTCGGGTGTGCCAGATTTACGAGGGCACGTCGGACATCCAGAAGCTCTTGATCCAGCGCGCGCTGGCGTGAGCGCCGGAACGCGCCGCCGGCCGCCGGTGCTCCGGATCGCCGCGGCGGTCCTGCTGATGGCGCTGGCCGTCTGGACGGTCGCCATCGAGCCGCGCTGGGTCGCGGCGCGCGTCGAGCCATTGAGCTCGGCGCAATGGCAGGCGCCGGCCGGCCTCAAGGTGGCGATGGCGGGCGATTGGCACCTCACCACGCGCTCGGCATGGCGCATTACCAGCGTCGAGCGGGCGGCGGGCATCGTCGACGCCATCAACGCCGCGCAGCCCGACGTGATCCTGCTGCCGGGCGACTTTCTTGCGGGTTCGGGTGGCGACGAGGACCTGTCGATCGAAGAGATGGCTGCCGTGCTCGGCCGGCTGAAGGCGCTGCAGGGCGTGTACGCGGTGCTCGGCAACCACGACTGGTGGCACGACGGCAAGCGCACCGCCAAGGCACTGTCGGCGCAGGGCATTGTCGTGCTCGAGAACGCCTCGGTGCGTTTGCCGGGCCATGACATCTGGGTGGTCGGCATCGGCGACGACTCGACCGGCCATTCGGAACCGGACAAGGCACTGGCCGGTGTGCCGCCCGGCGCCGCCACGCTCGTCATGATGCACGACCCCTTCAGCTTCGCGACCATGCCGCGCACCCAGGGGCTGGTGGTGGCCGCGCACACGCACGGCGGGCAGATCAGCGTGCCGGGCTACGGCGCACTGGTCGTGCCAGGTCGCGCGCCGCGCGAATGGGCCTATGGCTGGATCGCGCACAAGGACAAGCGCATGTACGTGACCAGCGGGCTGGGCGTGAGCATTCTTCCGGTGCGCTTCAACATGCGGCCCGAGTGGGTGATGTTCCAGTAAGAGCTTCATGCGGTGTCATCGGTTTCGATGACAGACAGGACGCTGCCAGCGGCGCAGCATGGCGGTCTCTTCGTCGGAGGTCTTGTCATGTCCATTTCGAAACCCGTCCCCTTTGCTCTGACCCTCCTGTGCCTCGGCGCGCATGCCCAGCCCGCCGCCCCGGACATCGCCACCCTCACGGCGACGGATGCCGTGCAGCAGCTTTGCGTCGGCACCCTGACCAGCGAGCAGCTCGTGACGACGTACCTCGCGCAGGCCAAGGCTGGGGCAAACCTCAATGCCTTCATCACGCTGGATGAAGCCGGGGCGTTGAAGGCCGCGCGCGCCGCCGATGCCCTGCGCAAGCGCGGGGGCGCCTGCAAGCCGCTGGCAGGCCTGCCGGTGGTCATCAAGGACAACATCCAGGTGCGGGGCCTGCCCGCCACGGCCGGTTCGCCCGCGCTCAAGGGCTTCGTGCCCACCGCCGATGCGCCGGTGGTGGCCAAGCTTCGGGCGGCGGGCGCCGTCATTCTCGGCAAGACGAACATGCACGAGCTGGCCTTCGGGGTCACCGGCTACAACCCCGCGTTCCAGAGCGGCCCCGAGGTGGGAGTGCGCAACGCCTACGACGCGAGCCGCATTGCGGGCGGTTCGTCGTCGGGCAACGGCGCGGCGCTCGGCGCGCGCATGGCGCCCGCGGCGCTGGGTACCGACACCGGCGGCTCGGTGCGCATTCCGTGCGCGTTCAACGGCTGCGCCTCGCTGCGCCCGACCATGGGGCGCTACTCGCAGCAGGGCATCGCGCCGATCTCGCACACGCGCGACACCGCCGGACCGATGGCGCAGTCGATGGCCGACGTCGCGCTGCTCGACCGCGTGATTGCGGGCGGCGGGCCCCTCAAGCCCGCCGATCTGAAGCGCGTGCGGCTCGGCGTGGTGCCGGCCTTCCATGCGAACCTCGATGCCGACACGCGCGCCGCCACCGATGCCGCGCTCGACAAGCTGCGCGCGGCCGGCGCCACGCTGGTGGAGGTGGAGATGCCCGGGCTCACGGAACTCAACGGCGCCGTCGGCTTTCCGGTCGCGCTTTACGAGGCACATGACGACATGGTGGCCTACCTCGCGAAGTACCGCACAGGCATCGACATCGCGCAGCTGACGGCCGGCATCGCGAGCCCCGACGTCAAGGGCACCTTCGACGCTTTCGTGGTCCCGCGCAAGCTGCCCGCGCCGAACGGCGTGGTCGACGCGAAGCCGGCCTACGACCACGCGATGCGTGTCGCGCGGCCCGCATTGCAGAAGCTCTATCGCGAGACCTTCGCGAAGAACAGGCTCGACGCACTCGTGTTTCCGACGGTGCCGCGCGTGGCGCTGGCAGCCGGGCCCGAGGCCAGCAGCCCCGAGAACTTCGGCGCGCTGATCCAGAACACCGACCCCGGCAGCAACGCCGGCATTCCGGGCGTGCAGTTGCCCTCGGGCCTGGGTGCGGGCAGCGGGCTGCCGGTGGGGCTGGAACTCGACGGACCCGCCGGCAGCGATCGCAAGCTGCTCGCCTTGGGCCTTGCGGTGGAAAACGTAGTGGGCCGGCTGCCGGCCCCGAAGTCGAAGTAGGGCGCCTCCGGCCGTATCAGCGCTGAACCAAACCGGCCAGCGCCGACCGGCGCTCGATGCCGAGCTTGTCGAAAATGCGCCGCAGGTAGGTGCGCACCGTCGGCACGCTCACCGCCATACGGCGCGCAATCTCCTTGTCGGTCAAGCCTTCGCATACGGCCCGCGCGACCTCCTGTTCGCGCCTGCTCAATGCGCGCCACGCCGTATCGGCGGCGGGCATCGGCGCGGCAGCCGCGGTGCGCTGCGCGCGCTGCAATGCACCGATGAAGGCGGGCTCGATCAGGTCGAGCAGCGCCTTCTCGTGGTCGCCGAAATCGCCGCGCCCCTTGCACCGCCAGATGCGCAGGTCGCCCAGCGCACGGTGGCCCTCGAACGCATGCAGGTTCATGCCCCAATGCAGCCCGTCGCGTGAGAGAAAGTCGGTAAAAAACTCGGTGCGCATCAGTTCGCGCTGCGGCATCACGTCGGTCACCCGGGTGGCGCGGCGGTGCGATTGCAGCACGAAGGTGATCGGGTCGTGGTGCTGGTGCCATTCGCCGTAGCGGTCGAGGTTGGCCGGGTCCATGTTCAGCGCCACGCGGCCATCGAAGCGGCCGGTTCCGGCATTCCACACGAACGAGGCGAACTGGTCTGCATGCAGCAGGTCGAGCAGCGCCCAGCCGAGGCGCTCGCGGATGTCGCTTTCGCCGCGGTCTTCCGCCAGCAGCGTGAAAACGCCGCGCAGCGCCTGCTGTTCGGAGCCTGTCAGGTACATCGCCGCCTCGCTCTTTCGTGTGCCGAAGTAAGGCTAACGTTTAGCAAGCGCCGCGCCAAGAGTGGATCTCCGGGGCGGCCTCGGGGTTGCCCCATCGGGGGAAAGCCCGCGAGGTGTTCCAATAGAGGCCTTCATGAGTGCCACCGACCCCACCACCGGACCTTGCCCCTGCGGCCGCACGGACCGTCGAGACAAGCCCATCGGCTACGCCCTGTGCTGCGGCCGCTACCTCGAAGATTTCGAGGGCACGCCTGCGCCCGACGCCGAATCGCTGATGCGTTCGCGCTACACGGCCTTCGTGCTGGAGCGGGAGCCTTACCTGCTCGCCACCTGGCATCCGTCGAAGCGGCCGGCTTCGATCGAGTTCGAGCCGGGCGTGAAATGGCTGGGGCTCGACATCCGCTCGCGCTCGGTGCTCGACACCGACCATGCCGAGGTCGAATTCGTCGCCCGCCAGCGCAGCAGCACCGGCACCGCCACGCGGCTGCACGAGCGCAGCCGCTTCGTGCGCGAGGGCGATCGCTGGTTCTACCTCGAAGGCGACCTGCAAACCCCCGGTTGACGTGGCGGGCCGAGGCTCGCACAATCGGCCTCGCTCCGGGGTGCACGCATGTGGCGTGCTGAGATGGCAAAGCTGCCGACCCGCGAACTTGATCCGGGTCATACCGGCGTAAGAAGAGCTGCACTCCCTGACTCCGGTCCCGCCACCCACCCACCGTGGCGGCCCAAAGTCCTCAGAGCGATTGCGGAGCACCCTTTCCCTCAACAAGGAGTGCCCCGCATGAATGCCCCCGACAAGTTCACCTCCCTGCTCTCGCTCACGCGCGAGCCCTTTCCCGCTTCGCACAAGTGCCTGATTCCGGGCAGCCGGCCCGACCTGAACGTGCCGGTGCGCGACGTGCTGCTGACCAACGGCGAGACAGTTTCGCTCTACGACACTTCGGGCCCGTACACCGATGCCAAGGTCGAGATCGACGTGCGCCGTGGCCTGCCCGGCGTGCGCGGCGCCTGGATCGTCGAGCGCAACGACACCGAAAGCTACGAAGGCCGCTCGCACCAGGCGCTCGACGAGGGCCTCAAGCACGCTCACGACCACGATGCCCAGCGCCTGGCCGAACTGCGCGCCGGCGCTTCGGCGTTGCAGCGCACGCCGCGCCGCGCGAAGTCGGGTGCCAATGTCACGCAGATGCACTACGCGCGCCGCGGCATCGTCACGCCCGAGATGGAATACGTGGCCCTGCGCGAGAACGGCAAGCGCGAGTGGATGGCCGAATACCTCGCCAACGAGGAGCGCGCGAAGCGCGTGGCCGGCAACCCGATGGGCGCGAGCATTCCGCGCATCATCACTCCCGAGTTCGTGCGCGACGAAGTGGCGCGAGGCCGCGCGATCATTCCGGCCAACATCAACCATCCCGAAGTCGAGCCGATGGCCATCGGCCGCAACTTCAAGGTGAAGATCAACGCCAACATCGGCAACTCGGCCGTCACCTCGAGCATCGAGGAAGAAGTGGAAAAGCTCGTGTGGGCCATCCGCTGGGGCGCCGACAACGTGATGGATCTGTCGACCGGCAAGAACATCCACACCACGCGCGACTGGATCGTGCGCAACAGCCCCGTGCCCATCGGCACCGTGCCGATCTACCAGGCGCTGGAGAAGGTGGGCGGCGTGGCCGAAGACCTGACCTGGGAGATCTTCCGCGATACGCTGATCGAGCAGGCCGAGCAGGGCATCGACTACTTCACCATCCACGCCGGCGTGCGCCTGCCGTTCATCCACCTGACGGCCGACCGCATGACGGGCATCGTGTCACGCGGCGGCTCGATCATGGCCAAGTGGTGCATCGCACACCACAAGGAGAGCTTTCTCTATGAGCGCTTCGAGGACATCTGCGACATCATGAAGGCCTACGACGTGAGCTTTTCGCTCGGCGATGGCCTGCGCCCGGGCTCCGGTGCGGATGCGAACGACGAAGCGCAGTTTGCCGAGCTGCGCACGCTGGGCGAGCTGACGCAAGTCGCCTGGAAGCACGACGTGCAAACCATGATCGAAGGGCCGGGCCATGTGCCGATGCACATGATCCAGGCCAACATGGACGAGCAGCTCAAGCACTGCCACGAGGCGCCGTTCTACACGCTCGGCCCGCTGACGATCGACATCGCGCCCGGCTACGACCACATCTCGAGCGCCATCGGCGCCGCGATGATCGGCTGGGCCGGCACCGCGATGCTGTGCTACGTGACGCCGAAGGAGCACCTGGGTCTGCCCGATCGTGACGACGTGAAGCAAGGGATCATTGCCTACAAGATCGCCGCGCATGCGGCGGACGTGGCCAAGGGGCATCCTGGGGCGCGTTCGCGCGACGATGCGCTCAGCAAGGCGCGCTTCGAATTCCGTTGGCAAGACCAGTTCAACCTGGGCCTCGACCCCGACACGGCGCGCGAATTCCACGACGAGACGCTGCCCAAGGATTCGAGCAAGGTGGCGCACTTCTGTTCGATGTGCGGGCCGAAGTTCTGCTCCATGAAGATCACGCAGGAAGTGCGGGAGTACGCGGCGAAGAAGGGTGTGGCCGAGGCGGAAGCCATGGCCGAAGGAATGGCGCAAAAATCCAAGGAGTTCATGGCGGGCGGCGGCGAGATCTACATCCCGATCCAGCCGGTGTCCTGAGTTTGCCCCGGGGGTCATTGCTACCATGGCGGGAACTCCCCCCAAACTCCTTCAGCGCAATGACTCCATTCCCCTTCGCCGCAGTTCTCTTCGATTGCGACGGCGTTCTCGTCGATTCAGAACCCATCACCAACCGCGTTCTTGCCGAAATGCTCGGCGAACTCGGTTGGCATCTCACCACCGAAGAATCGATGAACACCTTCACCGGCAAGGCCGTGAAGGACGAAGCCGCCCTCATCGAATCCAGGACCGGCGTCAAGATCACCGAGGAGTGGCTGAGGGCATTCAGGGCGCGCCGCAACGAAGCCCTCGAACGCGACCTGAAGGCCATTCCCCACGCTCCCGCGGCCATTCGCAAAATCCATGCAAAGCTCAAGGGCCGCATCGCCTGCGCCTCGGGCGCTGACCGCCACAAGGTCGAGTTGCAGCTGGCGAAGGTCGGCCTGCTCGATTGTTTCGAAGGCCGCATCTTCAGTGGCCACGAGATGCCGCGCTCCAAGCCTCATCCGGATGTGTACCTTGCCGCCGCCGAGGCGCTGGGTGTCGATCCGAAGCGCTGCGCGGTGGTCGAAGACACCGTCACGGGCGCAATGGCCGGCGTGGCCGCGGGTGCCACGGTGTTCGGCTACAGCACCGGCGAATCGGGCCACAGCGGCCCCGAGGCGTTGCGCAGCGTCGGCGCGCTGCAGGTGTTCAGCGACATGCGGGAATTGCCCGCGCTGCTTGCCGCGCACGGCCTGCAGCCGGCCTGAAAACGGGCTTGCCGACCAAGCCCCTGCCGCGAGCAAGCCTGCAGGGTTTCTGCTGCAATGGCAGTAAAGCAAGTCCACAAGGAGCCAGACCCGATGACTTCCGAATACAAGACCGAGCAACCCGACCGCGCCGAGATCGATGCCCTGAAGGGTCCGGCCGTGGTCGAGTTCGGCACCAACTGGTGCGGCATCTGCAAGGCCGCGCAGCCGAACATTGCCGAGGCTTTTTCCAAGCACCCGGACATCCCGCGCATCAAGGTCGAGGACGGCAGTGGGCGACCGCTGGGGCGCTCGTTCAACGTGCGGCTGTGGCCCACGCTGGTGTTCATGCGTGACGGCAAGGAGGTTGCGAAGCTGGTGCGGCCGGAAGACAGCAAATCCATCGCCGATGCGCTGGCGCTGATTGCGCAGGCGGACTGACTTTCGGGTTGGTGCTTTGTTGGGGGCGCTGCTGTTCAGGGCTCTGTTGTTCAGGGCGCGTGCACAGGCCACCGGGTACTCCCCTCCGCGAATGTCCCCCGTCGGCGGGAGCGCGCCCTGAACAGCAGCGCCCTGAACAAATGCGCCCCGCACCCAAGCGCCGTTAAAGCAAAAAAGCAAAATCCCGCTACAGCCCCTGCTGCCGAAAGTCGCGCGGCGCATGTCCGGTCCACTGCAGGAACGCACGCGAAAAGCTCTTCTCGTTGCGAAAGCCCACCGCCAGCGCCACCTGCTTGATGGGCCGATTGGTGCGGCGCAACTGCTCCACTGCCATCTCGTGGCGCACTTCGTTCTTCAGTGTTTGTAGTGAGGTGCCCTCTTCGTGCAGTTGCCGGTGCAGCGTGCGGCTCGACACATTGAGCAGCGTGGCCAGCGCCTCCGCCGTGGTGGCCTCGGCGGCGCGCGAACGCAGCAATTCGCGCACGCGCTGCCCCAGCAGGCGGTCGCGCCGGTACTGCAGCACCGTGAGCGGCAGTGCCCGCTTGAGCATGGTTCGCAGTGCGCGTTCGTCTCGTTGCAAGGGCAGGGCGAGGTAGCGCTCGTCGAAGCTGATGCTGGCTTCGGGCGCATCGAAGCGCACATCGGGCGTGAACATCAGCGGATAGGCATCGCGATGCGGCGGCGCCGCGAACGGAAAGGTGGCGTCGCGCAGCGAAATGCGCGAGTCGATGGCCCAGCAGACATACCCATGCAGGAAACGCAGGCTCGTGACCAGGCAGAACTCGCGAAACGCTTCGTTCAGCGGGCGGTGCTCGGCAATGCGCAGCGTAGCCACGCCCCCCGACACCTCCAGCGCCAGCGTGATGTCGTCGGTCAGCAGGCGATGGTGGCGGCACCATCGCTTGATGGCCACGCCCAGGTCCGGCGAGGTCAGCGAGGCGCGGCACAGCATGCCGTAGCTGCCCCAGGGCAGCCGCCGCGAGAACCAGCCGAGGGCTTCGTCGTCCAGTTCCTGCATGGCATGTTCCGAGAGCGCCTCGAATTGCGCCGCCGTCACCCGCGCGCCCGGCCGTGCCAGTTCGCGCGGCGTGATCTGTGCCGCCTGCAAGGCCCCCGAGGGGTCGGCGCCATAGCGCTCGTAGCCCTTGACGATGGCTCTCACGAAGGCCATCGGCGTGGCGGCGCGGGCTGGGCGGAGGAATGAGGGGGACGACATGGCTGGGCGGAATAGGCGTGGCGCAATTTGCAACCATTGTGGCGCCAATTGCGGCGCAGCGAGGCGTAAGCTGTGTTTCTTCCAAGCGCCAATCCGCGTGGGTAGCTCTGCGCGCCGACCCCTCAGAGGAGACAAGACATATGCACGATCCCGGCCTGAACTTCGACCTGGGCGAGGACATCGACTCGCTGCGCAGCGCCATCCAGGACTTTGCCGCAAACGAAATCGCGCCCCGCGCCGCCGACATCGACCGCGACAACCTGTTCCCGCACGACCTGTGGCAGAAGCTCGGCGAGCTCGGCCTGCACGGCATGACGGTGAAGGAAGAGTTCGGCGGCACCGAGCTGGGCTACCTGGCGCACATCGTGGCCATGGAAGAAGTCTCGCGGGCCTCGGCTTCGGTGGGTCTTTCGTACGGCGCGCACTCCAACCTGTGCGTGAACCAGATCCACCGCAACGGCAGCGACGCGCAAAAGAAGAAATACCTGCCCAAGCTGGTGAGCGGCGAGCATGTGGGCGCGCTGGCCATGAGCGAGCCCAACGCCGGTTCCGACGTGGTGAGCATGAAGCTCAAGGCCGAGAAGAAGAACGGCTACTACGTGCTCAACGGCGGCAAGATGTGGATCACCAACGGCGGCGACGCCGACACGCTGGTGATCTACGCCAAGACCGAGCCCGAGATGGGCGCGCGCGGCATGACGGCCTTCATCGTCGAAAAAGGTTTCAAGGGCTTTTCGGCCGGCACCAAGCTCGACAAGCTGGGCATGCGCGGCTCCAACACTTACCCGCTGTTCTTCGACAACTGCGAAGTGCCCGAAGAGAACGTGCTTGGCGGTGAAGGCATGGGCGCCAAGGTGCTGATGAGCGGGCTCGACTACGAGCGCGCGGTGCTGTCGGGCGGCCCGCTCGGCATCATGGCCGCATGCATGGACGCGGTGCTGCCATTCATCCACGAGCGCAAGCAGTTCGGCCAGAGCATCGGCGAGTTCCAGCTGATGCAGGGCAAGCTCGCCGACATGTACTCGACCTGGCAGGCCACGCGTGCCTATGTGTACGCGGTGGGCAAGGCCTGTGATCGCAACGACCATGCGCGCACTTTCCGCAAGGATGCGGCGGGCGCGATTCTCTATTCGGCCGAGAAGGCGACGTGGATGGCCGGCGAGGCGATCCAGGCGCTGGGCGGCGTGGGCTATACCAAGGACTTTCCGGTCGAGCGGCTGTGGCGTGATGCGAAGCTGTATGAGATTGGTGCGGGGACGAGCGAGATCCGGCGGATGCTGATTGGGCGTGAGCTGTTCGCGGAAACCGCCTAGGATGTTTTTCTCCCTCCCCCTCTGGGGGAGGGCAGGGGTGGGGGGCAAGCGGCGTTCGATGAAGCACTGCACCGAACAAGCGCCGCTTGCCCCCATCCCAACCTTCCCCCAGAGGGGGGAAGGAGCAAGGCAAAACGGAGACAAGGAAGGACATGAGCATGACTGCTGCGCTGACCGAGAGTTACGGCAAGGGCGCCACCGACGTCCCCCTCATCGAACAAACCATCGGCGACTTCTTCGACGACATGGTCGCGAAGCACCCCGACCGCGAAGCGCTCATCAGCCGCCACGAAGGCAAGCGCTTCACCTACCGCGAGCTGCAGACCGAATCGAACCGCCTCGCGAGCGCACTGCTGAACCTGGGTCTCGCACCCGGCGACCGCGTCGGCATCTGGTCGCACAACAACGCACCCTGGGTGCTGATGCAGATCGCCACCGCCAAGGTCGGCCTGATCCTCGTCAACATCAACCCGGCCTACCGCACCTCCGAGCTCGAATACGCGCTCAACAAGGTCGGCTGCAAGGTACTGGTGACGATGGCGCAGTTCAAGACCAGCGACTACCTCGGCATGCTGCGAGAGCTGGGCCCCAAGCGCCTGCCGCAGCTGCAGCACACCTTCTGGATCGACGGCAAGGCCGCAGCCGATGTGGAACAACCGGGCATGCAGCGCTTCAGCCATCTGCTTGCAAGCGGCAAGGATGGTGGTGAGGCCGACCCGCGCGTGGCGCAGGTGCAGAAGACGCTGAAGGCCACCGACCCGATCAACATCCAGTTCACCAGCGGCACCACGGGCTTCCCCAAGGGCGCGACGCTCACGCACCGCAACATCCTGAACAACGGCTTTTTCATCGGCGAGTGCATGAAGCTCTCGCCCATCGACAAGCTCTGCATTCCGGTGCCGCTCTACCACTGCTTTGGCATGGTGCTCGGCAACCTGGCCTGCCTTACGCATGGCTCGGCCATCGTGTACCCGAACGATGGATTCGATCCACTCACCGTGCTCGAGACCGTGCAGGCCGAGAAGTGCACCGGGCTGCATGGCGTGCCCACGATGTTCATTGCCGAGCTCGACCATCCGCGCTTCAGGGAGTTCGATCTTTCCACGCTGCGCACCGGCATCATGGCCGGCTCGCCGTGCCCCATCGAGGTGATGAAGCGCGTGGTGAACGAAATGCACCTGAGCGAGATCACCATCGCCTACGGCATGACCGAAACCAGCCCGGTGAGCTGCCAGAGCAGCACCGACACGCCGCTGGACAAGCGCGTGTCCACGGTCGGCACGGTGCAGCCGCACATCGAAGTGAAGATCATCGATCCGGAGACCGGCGCGGTCATGCCGCCCGGCCAGTCGGGCGAGCTCTGCACCCGCGGCTATTCGGTGATGCACGGCTACTGGGAGGACGAGCCCAGGACGCGCGAAGCCATCGACGCCGAGCACTGGATGCACACCGGCGATCTCGCGACGATGGATGCCGAGGGCTACGTCAACATCGTCGGCCGCATCAAGGACCTGGTGATCCGCGGCGGCGAGAACATCTACCCGCGCGAGATCGAAGAATTCCTGTACCGCCACCCCAAGGTGCAGGACGTGCAGGTGGTTGGCCTGCCCGACAAGAAGTACGGCGAAGAGCTCTGCGCCTGGATCATCGTGAAGCCCGGCCAGACCGCGACCGACACGGAGATCCGCGACTTCTGCAAGGGCCAGATCGCGCACTACAAGGTGCCGAAATACATCCAGTTCGTCACCGAATTTCCGATGACGGTGACCGGCAAGATCCAGAAATTCAAGATCCGCGATGCCATGACCGAGCAGCTCGGTCTCAGCCAAGAAAAGACAGCATGAGCAAACTCGAAACGAAATTGAATGCGCGTTCGGCCGACTTCCAAGCGAATGCCGCGGCGATGCGCGCACTGGTCGACGACCTGCACGCGCAGTTCGCGAAAGTGGAGCAGGGCGGCGGCGAGGCCGCGCGCGCCAAGCACACGGCGCGCGGCAAGCTGCTGCCGCGCGACCGCGTGGCCGAGCTGCTCGACCCGGGTACGCCGTTCCTCGAGATCGCGCCGCTGGCCGCGCATGCGATGTACCTCGATGCGAAGGGGGCCGAATCGGCACCCGGCGCCGGCATCATCGCGGGCATTGGCCGCGTGAACGGCGTGGACTGCATGATCGTGTGCAACGACGCGACGGTGAAGGGCGGCACCTACTACCCGATGACGGTGAAGAAGCACCTGCGCGCGCAGGAGATCGCCGAGCAGAACCGCCTGCCCTGCATCTACCTGGTCGACTCGGGCGGTGCCAACCTGCCGAACCAGGACGAGGTCTTCCCCGACCGCGACCACTTCGGTCGCATCTTCTACAACCAGGCCAACATGAGCGCCCAGGGCATTCCGCAGATCGCGGTGGTCATGGGCTCGTGCACGGCAGGCGGCGCGTATGTGCCGGCGATGAGCGACGAGTCGATCATCGTGAAGAACCAGGGCACGATTTTCCTGGGCGGCCCGCCGCTCGTGAAGGCGGCCACGGGCGAGGTCGTGACGGCCGAAGACCTGGGCGGTGGCGACGTGCACACGCGGCTGTCGGGCGTGGTCGACCACCTGGCGCAGAACGATCTGCATGCGCTGGCGCTCGCGCGCTCTGCGGTGGCGAATCTGAATGCCAAGGCTGCAGCGCCGCAACCAGCCGAACATCCGGCGGTGAATGCGCCCGCGTTCCCGCGCGAAGAGCTCTACGGCGTGATTCCCACCGACACCCGCAAGCCCTTCGATGTGCGCGAGATCATTGCGCGCATCGTCGACGGCAGCGAGTTCCACGAGTTCAAGGCGCGCTTCGGCGCCACGCTGGTCTGCGGCTTCGCGGAGATCGAAGGCATGCCCGTCGGCATCATCGCCAACAACGGCATCCTGTTCAGCGAGTCGGCGCAGAAGGGCGCGCACTTCATCGAGCTGTGCTGCCACCGCAAGATTCCGCTGGTGTTCTTGCAGAACATCACGGGCTTCATGGTGGGCCGCAAGTACGAGAACGAAGGCATCGCGCGCCACGGCGCCAAGATGGTGACGGCGGTGGCCACCGCCAACGTGCCCAAGTTCACCATCATCATCGGCGGCAGCTTCGGCGCCGGCAACTACGGCATGTGCGGCCGCGCATACAGCCCGCGTTTTCTCTGGATGTGGCCCAACGCGCGCATCAGCGTCATGGGCGGCGAGCAGGCCGCGAGCGTGCTGGCCACGGTGAAGCGCGACGGCATCGAGCTCAAGGGCGGAAGCTGGAGCAAGGACGAGGAAGAGGCCTTCAAGGCGCCGATTCGCCAGCAGTACGAAGACCAGGGGCATCCCTACTACGCGACGGCGCGGCTGTGGGACGACGGCATCATCGATCCGGCGGATACGCGGCGGGTGCTGGCGCTCGGTTTGGCCGCATCGCGCAATGCGCCGATTCCCGAGCCGAAGTTCGGCATCTTCCGGATGTAGTCATGGCACAGCTTTCTTGCGCATCGAGTCGACATGGGCGTTGCCTTTCGGGGCGCGCTCCCGCCGACGGGGTACCTTGCTCCGCGAATGTCCCCCGGCCTGCGGCCTCCTCCTTTATTTCGCTGCGCAAGGCACCCCATCGACGTGAGCGTGATGCGCGTCGGTCGTTGATCAGCGTTGCACCAGCAGCGTGCCCAGGTGCACAGGGCATCGGGTGCTCCCCGCAGCGAAATAAAGGAGGAGGGCGAAGCCCGGGGGACATTCGCGGAGGGGAGTACCCGGTGGCCTTTGCACACGCCCTGAACAAATGCGCACCGCGCCACGGATCACTGACATGACCTTCACCAAACTGAAACTAGAAATCCAGGACACAGTAGCGCGCATCTGGCTAGACCAGCCCGACGCACGCAACGCCTTCGACGACGTGGTCATTGCCGAACTGACGCAGGCCTTCACCGAAGCCGGCGCCGCGCCGCAGGTGAAAGCCATCGTGCTCGGCGCGAACGGCCCCGCCTTCTGCGCGGGCGCCAACCTCAACTGGATGCGCCGCATGGCCGACTACACGCGGGACGAGAACATCGCCGACGCGGGCAAGCTGGCAACCATGCTGCGCACCATCGCCGAGTGCCCCAAGCCCACCATCGCGCGCGTGCAGGGCGATGTGTATGCGGGCGGCATGGGGCTGGTCGCGGCCTGCGACATGGCCGTGAGCGTGGACGCGGCGTGGTACTGCCTGAGCGAAGTCAAGATCGGCCTCGTGCCGGCGACCATCAGCCCGTATGTGCTGCGCGCCATGGGCACGCGCGCCTCGCAACGCTACTTCCTTACGGCCGAGCGTTTCACCGCTGCCGAGGCGCACCGCATCGGCTTCGTGCATGAAGTGGTGGCCGCCGACGCGCTCGATGCCAAGGTCGACGAACTCTTGAAGGCGCTCACCAGTGCCAGCCCGGCTGCGGTGCGTGCCTGCAAGCAGCTGATCGCCGACGTGGACGGCCGCGAAATCGACGATGCGTTGATTGCGAAAACGGTCGAAGGCATCGCGGATATCCGGGCCAGCGATGAAGGCCGCGAAGGCGTTCAGGCCTTTCTGCAGAAGCGCAAACCGTCCTGGCTGGGCCACTGAGCGCACGCTATGAACGCGCTCGACATGCCCCAACTGCTGGCTTTGGCCGCCGCCATCGGCTGGGCCAGCGGTGTGCGGCTGTACCTCGTCGTGCTGTTGACGGGGCTGGCCGGCTACTTCGGCTGGGTGCCGTTGCCCAACGGCTTGCAGTTGCTGGCGCATCCGGTGGTCATCGCGGCCAGCGGATTCATGGTGTTCATCGAGTTCTTCGCCGACAAGATCCCGGGCCTCGATTCGCTGTGGGACGTGGTGCATACCGCCATCCGCATTCCCGCCGGCGCCGCGCTCGCGGCCAGCGTGTTCGGCGCCGACCATGGCGTGATGGCCGTCGTGGCCGCGCTCCTGGGCGGCGGCTTCGCGGCCACCGCCCACGCGGCCAAGGCCACGACGCGTGCGGCCATCAACACCTCGCCCGAGCCGTTCTCCAACGTGGGTGCGTCGCTGGTCGAAGACACCATGGTGCCCGCGGGGTTGTGGCTCGCGGTGGTGCACCCGCTGGTCTTCCTGGCGCTGTTCGTCCTGGTACTGGTGCTCAGCGTGTGGCTCATCCGCAAGAGTTGGCGTTTTCTCCGGGCGCTATTCACCCGCGTGGCACGCATCTTCAGCGGCCGACCCGATCCGGGCGTCACGCCTGCGTTTCAACTGAAAAAGAATCCTCCGGGAGACACTCCGAATGTTTAAGAAAATTCTCATCGCCAATCGTGGAGAGATCGCGTGCCGGGTGGCAGCGACCGCACGCCGCATGGCAATTCGCACCGTGGCCGTGTACTCCGATGCCGACGCGCATGCCAACCACGTGCGCGCATGCGACGAATCGGTGCACCTGGGCGGCAGCGCACCGAAAGACAGCTACCTGCGCTGGCAAAAGATCCTCGAAGCAGCCAAGGCCACGGGTGCCGAAGCAGTGCATCCGGGCTACGGCTTCCTGAGCGAGAACGAGGAGTTCGCACAGGCTTGCGCGGACGCAGGGCTCGTCTTCATCGGCCCCCCGCCCTCGGCGATCAAGGCCATGGGCCTGAAGGCCGAATCGAAGCAACTGATGGAAAAGGCCGGCGTGCCGCTGGTGCCCGGCTACCACGGCCACGACCAGGACCCGGCGCTGCTGCAGCGCGAGGCCGACCGCATCGGCTACCCGGTGCTCATCAAGGCGAGCGCGGGCGGCGGCGGCAAGGGCATGCGCGCGGTCGACAAGGCGGAAGACTTTGCGGCGGCGCTCGCTTCGTGCCAGCGCGAGGCGATCAATAGCTTCGGCGACGATGCGGTGCTGATCGAAAAGTACGTGCAACGCCCGCGCCACATCGAGATCCAGGTGTTCGGCGACACGCACGGCAACTATGTCTACCTGTTCGAGCGTGACTGCTCGGTGCAACGCCGTCACCAGAAGGTGCTGGAAGAGGCACCCGCGCCTGGCATGACCGAGGCGATGCGCAAGGAAATGGGCGATGCAGCGGTGGCCGCGGCGCGTGCCGTGAACTACGTGGGCGCGGGCACCGTCGAGTTCATCGTCGAGCAGCGCGAAGGCGGCGAGATGAACTTCTTCTTCATGGAGATGAACACGCGGTTGCAGGTGGAGCACCCGGTGACCGAAGCCATCACCGGCCTCGACCTCGTCGAATGGCAACTGCGCGTGGCCTCGGGCGAGGCGCTGCCCGCGAAACAGGCAGACTTGCAGATTCACGGCCACGCCATCGAGGCGCGCATCTGCGCCGAGAACCCCGACAACAACTTCCTGCCGGCCACCGGCACCTTGCGCGTGTACCGCAAGCCGCAGGCCACGGCGTTCCAACGCAGCCGCGTGCGCATCGACGACGGCGTGCGCGAGGGCGGCGAGATCTCGCCGTTCTACGACTCGATGATCGCCAAGCTGATCGTGCACGGCTCCACGCGTGCCGAGGCGCTGGCCCGGCTCGATGCCGCATTGGCGCAGGTGCAGATCGTGGGCGTGTCGACCAACGTGCAGTTCCTGCGCGGCATTCTCGCGACCGAATCGTTCTCGAAGGCCAACCTCGACACCGCGCTGATCGAGCGCGAGCGCACCGTGCTGTTCGACCGCGAGGCGCTGGGCCTGCCGCTGGCCGCTGCTGCCGCCATCACGCGCACGCTGATCACCGAGCGACCGGCTGGCGCACCTGACCCGTTCGAACGGCGTGACGGCTGGCGCGCAATGGGCGAGTACCGGCGCCACTTCGACTTCGAGTTTCGCGGCGCCGAGCAGACCGCTTTGCTGACCTACAAGCGCGACGGCAGCCTGTGGCTCGAAGCCGGCGGCGCGCAAGGCCCGCTGGTCGTGGGCCAGTTTCCGTCGGGAGAATTCGAGGTCGAGTTCGCGGGCACGCGGCAGACGCTCGACGTGCATCTCGACGGCGCCACGGCCCATGTGTTCGCCTCGAAAGGCGCCACGAAGATCACCGCCATCGACCGCCTGGCCCACGCGGGCGACACCCATGCCGAAGCCGGCCGGCTTACCGCGCCGATGCCCGGCAAGGTGGTGTCCTTCGCCGTCAAGGCCGGCGACAAGGTCAGCCGCGGCCAGCCGCTGGCTGTAATGGAAGCCATGAAGATGGAGCACACCATCGCCGCGCCGGCCGACGGCACCGTGGAAGAACTGATGTTCTCGCCGGGCGAGCAGGTGGCCGAAGGCGAGGAATTGCTGCGAATGGCTGCGGCGGCTGCTTGAGTCAGCCCACCACCACTTCGCTGATCTGCATCACCGGCGCAATGTCGGTGTAGTTCCTGATGTCGCCCAGGATCTCCTTGGCATGCGGGCCGAACGCCGTCTGGAAGGCTTCGACGGATTCGCAGAGCACGTGGCACATGCCGACATAGGTCGGCGGCGTGCCCGGCGCGCCGCCGGCCAGGCCCTTGTCGATGGTGTACGCCTTGCAGGCGTCTCCCATGCGTGCCTTCAACAGCGGCATGTGCTTGTCGCGGTAGTAGGCGTGGTCGAATCGGGCGCCCTCGGTGTAGGGGTACATCACGCTGACTTTGATCATGCTTCGGTCTCCTGGTGTTTCGATGTCTTCGGTGGTCGCGCACCAGCATAGAAGAAGGCCTGCGGCGCTACAAGCGGCCATTGGTCATGGCCCCGGCAAGCCGCGGCGTAGCCGGCCCCTCTAAGATTCGATCCATGAAAATCATCGTCTCTCTCACCGACAACCGCCCCGAACCGTGGATCGAAGGCCTCAAGGCCGAGCTGCCCGATGCGCAGATCGAGACCTGGCAACCGGGTGCCTCGCAGGCCGACCATGCCGTGGTGTGGGTGCCGCCCCAGCAGTTGCTCGACGAGCAGCCCAAGCTGCGCGGCCTGTTCAACATCGGAGCGGGCGTCGACGCGCTGCTCAAGCTGAAAGTCCCGCCGCAGACGCGCATCGTGCGGCTCGACGATGCCGGCATGTCGGTGCAGATGGCCGAGTACGTGTGCCACACGCTGATCCGGCACTTCCGGGAGTTCGACGTGTATGAGGCCGATGCACGCGAAGGCCGCTGGAGCTATCGCAAGCCGCGGCTGCGGCGCGACTTCCCGGTTGGCATCATGGGGCTGGGCGTGCTCGGCGAGCGGGTCGCGAAAGCGGTCGCGCAGTTCGAGTTCCCGGTGCTGGGCTGGAGCCGTTCGCCAAAAGCCATCGACGGCGTGAAGGTGTTCAGCGGCGAAGCGCAGTTCGACGAGTTCCTGTCGTCCACGCGCGTGCTCGTCAACCTGCTGCCGCTGACCGAGGCGACGCGCGGCATTCTCAACCGCACCACGCTCGGCAAGCTGCGGCCGGGCGGCTATCTCATCAGCATCGCGCGCGGCGCGCACCTGGTCGAAGACGACCTGATCCCGATGCTCGATGCGGGCCAACTGGCCGGCGCCACGCTCGATGTGTTCCAGGTCGAGCCGCTGCCGGCCGACCATGCCTTCTGGCGCCACCCGAAGATCACCGTCACGCCGCATGGCTCGGCGCGCACGCTGCGCGAGGAGTCCATTGCCCAGATCGCCGGAAAGATCCGCGCGATGGAACAGGGCCTGCCGGTCAGCGGCGTGGTCGACCCGGTCCGGGGCTACTGACAACGGCATGCGTTACCGACGATTACGCTGAAAGGAGGTGCAGCCAGGGGCAAACCCTGACGCTTTTGTTTTTCACATACGCGAAAATTTCTTCATGGTTGTGAAAACTGCTTTTCGCGTGATCGAGATCGTCGAGCTCTTCGCCCGGGAGAAACAGCCGCTGGCGCTGTCCGAGATGGCGCGGCTGCTCGAAATGCCGGTGTCCAGCTGCCTCGGGCTCATCCGCACCTTGGAAGAGCAGGGCTACATGTACGAAACCGGCCGCCGCCAGGGCTACTACCCCACCGGCCGGCTGCTGGCCATGGCGCAGATCATCGCGGCGCACGACCCGGTGCTCGACCGCGTGCGGCCCGCGCTCGAAGAGCTGCGCGATGGCGCGCGTGAAACCGTGTTGTTCGGCAAGTTCCGCGATCCGAACACCGTGGTCTACCTGGAAGTGCTGAGCGCGCCGCAGAGCATTCGCTATTCCGCCGAATCGGGCGAGACACGCCCGGCCTACGCCAATTCGATGGGCCGCGCGCTGCTCTCCACGCTCGCGCCCGAGGCGCGCCGCAACCTGCTCGCAACCACCCGGCTGGCACCGCTGACCGACGCCACGCTGACCACGCCCGATGCCATCGAGCAGGAGCTCGAACGCTCGCCCGCGCGCGGCTGGTACGGCAACCTGGGCGAGAGCATTCCCGATCTGGTCGGCCTCGCGTGGCCGCTGCGCATCGGGGGCGAGGCCTACGCCATCTCGGTGGCGGGCCCGCGCTACCGGCTGGAGCCCCGCATCGACGAGGTGGCCGCCATGCTGCGCTCCGCCTGCCTGGCCATCGAACATAAAGGCTGATTGAAGACCATGACCCTCCCACGCTACTTCGTCCGCGAAGCCGACATCGCCGGCTACCACCCGGCCAACCACACCGGCACGCTGAACAAGCGGCTGATCGGCCCCGAAACCGTGGGCGCGAAGCAGCTCGAGGTGCTGGTCGGCCACATCCAGAAGGGCAAGGGCGCGCTGCCCCATGCGCACCCGGGCATCGAGCAGGTCTGCTACATGCTCGAAGGCCGCGCGGTCGCCGAAGTGGGCGGCCAGCGGCAGGAGCTGCACCCCGGCGACAGCTGCTTTTTTCCGGCGGACGCGATGCACACCTTCACGGTGGTGAGCGACGAGCCGGTGCGCGTGCTGGTCATCTACAGCCCGCCGTACGAGGAATCGCCGGAGCGCGTGATCCGGCCCTGACCGACAACAACCCGGAGACAGACAACATGCAGACGACAAAGAACGCGACAGAAACAGTCGCGGTGGCAAGCCGCCGCCGTTTCATTTCCATCGGTGCCGCCGCGGGCCTGGCCGGCGCAGCGCCGTGGGCCTTTGCAGAGGAGGCCTACCCGAAGCAGCCGATCAAGCTGATCGTGCCCTTCGCGGCCGGCAGCGGCACCGACGCGGTGGCGCGCATCACCGCGCAGATGCTGGGCGAGGCGCTGAAGACCTCGGTCATCGTCGACAACCGCGCCGGCGCCAACGGCGTGATCGCCGCCGAGTTCGTGGCCAAGGCGCCGCCCGACGGCTACACGCTCTTCATGACCACCAACACCACGCACTCGGCGAATCCGAGCCTGATGAAGTCGCTGCCCTACGACCCGGTGAAAGACTTCGCGCCCGTGAGCCGCATGGGCAACCTGCCGTTCATGCTGGTGGTCAACAACGACCTGCCGGTGAAGAGCGTGGCCGAGCTGCTGGCCTGGGGCCGCGCCCATCCAGGCAAGCTGACCTATGCGAGCGGCAACAGCACCGGCATCGTGAGCGGCGCCACGCTCTCGCGCATGAGCGGCGTGCCGATGCTGCACGTGCCCTACAAGAGCACGCCGCCGGCCATTGCCGACCTGATCGGCGGGCAGGTGTCGATGATGGTGGTCGACCTCGCCGCGGGGCTCGCCACGGTGAAGGCCGGCAAGATGCGCGCGATTGCGGTCACCACGCAGGAGCGCACCAAGCTCTTCCCCGAACTGCCGCCATTGGCCGATACGCCCGAGCTCAAGGGCTTCGACATCACGTCGTGGAACGGCGCGTTCGCGCCGGCCGGCACGCCGCGCGATGTCGTGCTGAAGCTGAACAAGGCGCTGTCGGAGATGGCGAATGGCACAGCCTTCCGCGAGCGCGTGGCAAAGCTGGGCTTCGATGCGTTCGGCAGCACACCGGAAGAGCTGGGTGCGTTCACCGTGTCCGAGCTGGCCAAGTGGAAGAAGCTGATTCAGGCTGCGGGCATTCAACCGGAATGAGTTCATCCGCTACGCCCGCCGGACCCCTTCACGGCATCCGTATCCTCGACCTGACGGCTGTCGTGATGGGGCCGTACGCCACGCAGACGCTCGGCGATCTCGGCGCAGACATCGTCAAGGTCGAGCCGCCCTCAGGCGACAACCTGCGCGCGGTCGGTCCGATGCGCAATGCCGGCATGGGCGCAATGGCGCTGCACCTCAACCGCAACAAACGCTCGATCGTGCTCGACCTCAAGCAGCCCGAGGGCCGCGAGGCTTGCCTGCGGCTCGCGGCCGGCTGCGATGCGCTCATCTACAACACGCGGCCGCAGGCGATGGCGCGGCTCGGGCTCGGCTACGAAGCCGTGGCGGCGGTCAACCCGAAGATCGTCTACCTCGGCGCCTTCGGCTATGGCGAAGAGGGCCCCTATGCCGGCAAGCCCGCCTACGACGACCTCATACAGGGCGCGGCCGGCGTCGCCTCGCTGTTCGCGCAGCAAAGCGGCGATGCGCCGCGTTATGCACCCGTCACGCTGGCCGACCGCGCGGTGGGGCTGCAGGCTGCCATCGCCCTGCTGGCTGCCGTGCTGCATGCGCAGCGCACCGGCCAGGGCCAGTCGGTGGAAGTGCCGATGTTCGAGGCGCTCTCGCAGTTCGTGATGGGCGACCATCTCGGCGGCCACAGCTTCGAGCCGCCGCTCGGCCCGACTGGCTACGCACGCCTGCTCGCGCCGCACCGCAAGCCCTACGCCACGGCCGATGGCTACCTGAGCGTGCTGATCTACAACGACAAGCACTGGCAGGCTTTCTTCGACGTGATCGGCCGGCCCGAGCTGCGAAGCTCGCCGATGTTCGGCTCCCACACAGCACGCGCCGCGAACATCGGCGCGGTCTACGCGTTCGTGGCCGAGGTGATGGCCACGCGCGGCAGCGACGAATGGATGGCTGCGCTGGAAGCCGTCGACATCCCGGTCGCGCGGCTGCACAGCACCGAGAGCCTGCTCGACGACCCGCACCTGCGCGCCGTCGATTTCTTTCCCGAGTTCGATCACCCGAGCGAGGGCCGCATCCGCACCCTTGCGCCGGTCGGCCGCTACAGCGCCACGCCCGCTGCCATTCGCCGGCCGGCGCCTCGCATCGGTGAACAGAGCGTCGAGTTGCTGCGCGAGGCGGGCTATGCAAGCGAAGAGATCGACCGGATGCTCGCGCGCGGCGTCACGCTGCAACCGGAACCCACGAAAGACAGCGAATGAACTTTTCCCTGAACGAAGACCAGTGCTCGCTGGTGGCCGCCATCGAACGGCTGTGCGAAGACTTCCCCGCCGACTACTGGCGCGACCACGACGACCGTGCCGCGTTCCCGCACGAGTTCCACCGCGCTGTGGCCGAAAGCGGCTGGCTCGGCATCGCGATGCCCGAGGCGCAGGGCGGCGCGGGCCTCGGCATTACCGAAGCCGCGCTGATGATGCGCGCCATCAGCGCGTCGGGGGCGGGCATGTCGGGTGCGTCGTCGGTGCACATGAACATCTTCGGGCTCAACCCCGTGGTGGTGTTCGGCAGCGAGGACCAGCGCCAGCGCTTCCTGCCGCCGCTGATCGCAGGCACCGAGAAGGCTTGCTTCGCCGTGACCGAGCCCGACGCGGGGCTCGACACCACGAGCCTCAAGACGCAGGCCGTGCGCCAGCCCAACGGCAGCTACCTGCTGCACGGCCGGAAGATCTGGATATCGACCGCGCAGGTGGCCGACCGCATGCTGATCCTCACGCGCACCACGCCGATCGACCAGGTGAAAAAGCCCACGCAGGGCCTCACGCTGTTCTACACGCCGCTGGACCGCAGCAAGGTCGAGGTGCGCGAGATCCACAAGCTCGGCCGCGCGGCGGTCGACTCGAACATGCTCTTCATCGACGGGCTCGAAGTGCCGGAGGAAGACCGCATCGGCGAGGAGGGTCGCGGCTTCGAATACATCCTGCACGGGCTCAACCCGGAGCGCATATTGATCGCGGCCGAAGCCATCGGCATCGGCCGCGCCGCGCTGCGCATCGCCTCGCAGTACGCCCAGGAGCGTGTCGTGTTCGGCCGGCCCATCGGCCAGAACCAGGGCGTGGCGCATCCGCTCGCGCGCGCCTGGGCGAATCTCGAGGCGGCCGACCTGATGGTGTTCAAGGCCGCCACGCTGTACGACGCGGGCGAGCCCTGCGGCATCGAGGCCAATGCTGCCAAGTATCTTGCGGCCGAGGCGGCGCACGACGCCTGCCAGAACGCGGTTCTCACGCTGGGCGGCATGGGCTATGCGAAGGAATACCATGTCGAGCGCCTGCTGCGCGAGAGCTACATTCCGCGCATTGCGCCGGTGAGCCCGCAGATGATCTTGAACTTCATCGCGGAAAAGGCGCTCGGCCTGCCGAAGTCGTACTGATCTTGCCCATGCCATGAATCCACCCGCCGTGACCCGCCATCTCGTCATCCGTGGTCTCGTGCAGGGCGTGAGCTATCGCTGGTCGATGGTGCAGGCCGCGCGGCGCCTGGGCGTGCGCGGCTGGGTGCGCAACCGCCGCGATGGCAGCGTGGAGGCGCTGGCCCATGGCCCGGCCGCTGCTGTTGATGCGCTGGTTTCGTGGGCCCGCAACGGGCCGGACGGCGCGCGTGTGGATGCACTGGAAGCGGAGGAAGCCCCTGCTCCCGCCGAGCCGCCATCGGATTTCGTGCAGCGCGAAACGGTGTGAGATGAGTGGCTGGCATGATTTGCAACGCCGCTGGCGGGCATTGCAACCCTGGCGGCAGGCGGTGCCGAGCACGCCGGCCCCAGCTGGCCGACAATTGACGGACGGCTTTTTTCGTTTTCCCTGCGAACCCAGAGACATCCCATGAAACTCCCCGCCAAGGTCAAGATCGTCGACGTCGGTCCGCGCGACGGACTGCAGAACGAGAAGCAACCCGTCTCCGCCGAAATCAAGATCGGCCTCGTGCATCGCCTGCAGGACGCCGGCCTGAAGGAGATCGAGGTCACCAGCTTCGTGAGCCCCAAGTGGGTGCCGCAGATGGCCGACAACGCCGAGGTGATGCACGGCATCCAGCGCAAGCCCGGTGTGCGCTATTCGGTGCTCACGCCCAACATGAAGGGCTTCGAGGCCGCCATTGCCGCGCCGCGCGAAGAATGGCCCGACGAGATCGTGGTGTTCGGCGCCGCAAGCGAGGCCTTCAGCCAGAAGAACATCAACTGCTCGATCGCCGAGAGCATCGAGCGCTTCGCGCCGGTGGTGGCCGCGGCGCGCGAAAAAGGCATCGACGTGCGCGGCGCCATGTCGTGCACCGTCGGCTGCCCGTACGAAGGCGAGATCGCGCCCGAGCGCGTGGGCATGCTGGCGAAGCTGATGAAGGACATCGGCGTGCAGCGCGTGGACGTGGCCGACACCATCGGCGTGGGCACGCCGCGCAAGGTGCGGGCTGCCATCGAGGCCACGCTGGCGCACTTCGGCGTGGACCACATCTCGGGCCACTTCCACGACACTTACGGCCAGGCGCTGGTCAACACGCTGGCCTCGCTGGAGTTGGGGGTCTGGAACTTCCAGTCGTCCTCCGCCGGGCTGGGCGGCTGTCCCTACGCCAAGGGCGCGACCGGCAACGTGGCCACCGAAGACGTGGTGTACATGCTGCACGGCATGGGCATCGCCACAGGCATCGACCTGGACAAGCTGATCGACGCGGGCGTGTACATCAGCGATGCGCTGGGGCGCGAGCCGAATTCGCGTGCGTCGAAGGCGATCCGTACGAAAAGGGAAGCTTGATGTGCGGCGCTGAACTTCATTCGCTGCCCGAGGGCGTGCAGCGCGTTTCCCGTGTGCTGCAGGACGCGGGCCATCCGCATTTGCCGCGCATGCTCGACGATGCCTGCCGTACCGCGCAGCAGGCGGCCGACGCGCTCGGCATCCTGGTTGGGCAGATTGCCAAGAGCATCATCTTTCGCCGCAAGAGCGACGATGCGGCGGTGCTGGTCATCACCTCGGGCGACAAGCGGGTCGACGAGAAAAAAGTCGACGCACTCATCGGCAAGACCGGCCGCGCCGACGCCGAATTTGTGAAGGCGCGCACCGGCTTCACCATCGGCGGGGTGTCGCCGGTTGGGCATGCGACGAAGCCCGTGGTGCTGATCGACCGTGAGCTGTTCCGCTTCGAAGAGATCTGGGCGGCCGCGGGCCATCCGCACGCGGTGTTCCAGCTGCGTCCGCAAGACCTCGAGAAGCTCACCGGCGCGCCGGTGGCGGACGTGGTGTGACGTGAATTTCGACGCCGCCGAAACGCTGGCCGAGCGTGCCGCCACCGTACAGCGCTCGGGCGACGATGCGCCCTCGCCCTGCACCTCGGTCTGCCGCATGGACCGCCTGAGCGGCCTTTGCGAAGGATGCCTGCGCACCATCCCCGAGATCGCAGGCTGGAGCAAGATGGAAGACGCAGCGCGGCGCGGCGTGTGGCGCGCGATAGAGTTACGGGCACGGGCCGGCATCTGGCGCATCCCGGAGCCATCTGGAGACAAGCACGCATGAAGCACATCGACTTTTATCTGGACTTCATTTCGCCCTATGCGCACCTTGCCTTCGAGCACCTGCCCGAAGCACTCGAAGGCCTGAGCTACGACGTGGCCTACAAGCCGGTGCTGCTTGGCGCGCTGCTCAAGCACCATGGCCAGCTCGGCCCCGCGGAGATTCCGGCCAAGCGCAGCTGGACCTACCGGCATGTGCTCTGGCTCGGCCATGCGAACGGCATCCAGATCGAGATGCCGGCATCGCACCCGTACAACCCGCTCCCGCACCTGCGGCTCGCAGTCTCGACGTCGGACGACGGCAGCATCAGCCGCCTCGCGGCCGAAACCATCTTTCGCCACGTGTGGCGCGGCGGTGAAGAAGCGGGCGATGCCGCGCGGCTGGCCGCGCTCGCGGCGCAACTGAAGCCGAAGCGCGACATGAACAGCGACGAGAGCAAGGCCTTGCTCAAGCGCAACACCGACGAAGCCGTGCAGCTCGGCGTGTTCGGCACGCCCGCTTGCGTGGTCGACGGCCGCCTGTTCTGGGGCTTCGACGGGCTCGCGATGCTGCGTGCCTACCTCGGCGGCGACACGTGGTTCGACGGTCCGCAATGGGCCGGCGCCGACCAGCGGCCTTCCTTGCTGCGTGGCAGCAAAAACTGAGCGAAAGCCCCGATTTCTTACAACCTGAAACGATCCCTGCGGGTTTCACCTTAATCCGTAAGCGTCGGTTCAGTTTCGCGAAAGGCTCGGGTCAGTCGCGCCTCCAAGAATGCTTCACGGTCCCGAATGCCGGGGCTGAACGAACGCATACACAGGAGACGACGCAAATGGCAGCAACACTGGATTCGAGGGGGATGCCGCACCCGGCCCCCCGGCCCATGTCCGCGGAGGAAAAGAAGGTCATCTTCGCTTCCTCCCTTGGCACGGTGTTCGAGTGGTACGACTTCTACCTCTACGGTTCGCTGGCCGCGATCATCGCGAAGCAGTTCTTCAGCGGCCTCGATGCAGGCGCGGCCTTCATCTTTGCGCTGCTGGCATTCGCCGCGGGCTTCCTGGTGCGTCCGTTCGGCGCCATCGTGTTCGGCCGGCTCGGCGACATGATCGGGCGCAAGTACACCTTCCTGGTCACCATCCTGATCATGGGCCTGTCGACCTTCATCGTCGGCTTGCTGCCCAGCTACGCGACCATCGGCGTTGCCGCGCCGGTGATCCTGATTGCGCTGCGCATGCTGCAGGGCCTCGCGCTCGGCGGTGAGTACGGCGGTGCCGCCACTTATGTGGCCGAGCACTCGCCGCACGGCAAGCGCGGTGCCTACACCTCGTGGATTCAGACCACCGCAACGCTCGGCCTGTTCCTGAGCCTGCTGGTCATTCTGGGTGTGCGCACCTGGCTCGGCGAGCAGGCGTTCGGCGAGTGGGGCTGGCGCATTCCGTTCCTGGTGTCGATCGCGCTGCTCGGCATCTCGGTGTGGATTCGCCTGTCGCTGAGCGAATCGCCCGCCTTCCAGAAGATGAAGGCCGAGGGCAAGACCTCGAAGGCGCCGCTGTCCGAATCGTTCGGCCAGTGGAAGAACCTCAAGATCGTGATCCTGGCGCTCGTCGGCCTGACCGCCGGCCAGGCCGTGGTCTGGTACACGGGCCAGTTCTATGCGCTGTTCTTCCTGACGCAGCAACTGAAGGTCGACGGCACCACCGCCAACCTGATGATTGCCGCATCGCTGCTGCTGGGCACGCCGTTCTTCGTGGTGTTCGGTACGCTGTCGGACAAGATCGGCCGCAAGCCGATCATCATGGCCGGCTGCCTGCTGGCCGTGGTGACCTACTTCCCGGTCTTCAAGATGATCACGGAATACGCCAACCCCGACCTGGCCCGCGCACAAGCGACCGCCGGTGTCACGGTGACCGCCGATCCCAAGTCGTGCTCGTTCCAGGGCAACCCTGTGGCGCGCGAAATCGACTTCAGGAGCTCTTGCGACATTGCCAAGCGCTACCTGGTGCAGAACTCGGTGAGCTACGACAACGTCGAAGGCGCGCCGGGCTCCAAGGCCATCGTCAAGATCGGCAGCAAGACCATCGAGGCGCCCGTGGGCAACGTGGTCAACCTGAAGTTCGACGAAACATCTGCCAAGGAAATCGCTGCCTTCAAGAAGGGCGTTACCGAAGACCTGAAGGTTGCGGGCTACCCGGCCAAGGCCGACCCCGCCAAGATGAACAAGGTGATGGTCATTGCGCTGCTGTTCTGGCTGGTGCTCCTGGTCACGATGGTCTACGGTCCCATCGCCGCCATGCTGGTCGAGCTGTTCCCGACGCGCATCCGCTACACCTCGATGAGCCTGCCGTATCACATCGGCAACGGCTGGTTCGGCGGATTGCTGCCGACCACCGCCTTCGCGATCGTGGCGACCACCGGCAACATGTACAACGGCCTCTGGTACCCGATCATCATTGCGGCAATGACGCTGGTCATCGGCACGCTGTTCATCCGCGAAACGAAGGACGTGGACATCTACGCCAACGACTGACGCACGCATGTTCAGGAGGAGGGCGCGAGAGCCGGCCCTCCGTTCAACAAAGGGGCTTCATGCCGTCGGCATGAGGCCTTTTTCTTGAACCCATTGAACTCATCAGGAGATAGAACCCATGTGGAAACTCGTTGTCGGCTTCGTCATTTTTGCCGCTATTGCCCTTTATGTGATTTCGAAGGGCGGTGACAAGATCGACATGTCCGGCGAGAAGCACGGCGGCGACACGGTGCACGAGCCTGCGCCGGCTGCCCCGGCGGCGCCTGCTGCGCCTGCCAAGTAAGCCGCTACCGCTTGAAGCGGCCTTCGCTGACGATCGACAGGTCGACGTAGTCGATGCCTGTGTGGTCCTGCGGCGAGTAGTTCACGCCGAGGTTGCCGCCCACGTCGTACTGAAGGCGGTTGAGCGTGGCAATCAGCCTGGCGCGGGTCGGCTTGGGGCCGGTGCGGCGCAGGGCCTCCACCAGCACCTTGGTAGCCACGAAGCCTTCGAGCACTGCCGGCGAGAGCTCGGTCTGCCCCTTGGCCTGTGCAAGCGCCATCGCTTCCTTGATCAGCGGATGGCCGAACGCGCGCTCGTAGGGCAGCACCTGCGTGACGATCACGCCGGTGCTGGTCGAGCCGAGTTCCTTGATGAAGCCCGAGGCCGCGTTGTTCGAGAGCGTGATGATCTGCGCGGCCGAGCCAGCGGCCCGCAGCGCCTTCACGCCTTCGGTGACCGCGGTGCCCGAGCCGATCCACAGCACCGCCTGCGCGTTGGCCTTGATCAGCTGCGGCACGATGGCTGAATAGTCGGGCTTGCTGCGGTCGGCCAGCGCGAGCACGGCCGGCGCCAGGCCCGCCTTTTCGAAGCCCCTGCTCGCGCCTTCCATCGCGTCCTTGCCGAACGAATCGTCGGCCTGAACCACGGCAATGCGCTGGATGCCCGTCGTGTACAGGTGCTGCACCGCCTTTTCGGCCTCGCGCTGGTAGGTCGAGCGCACGTTGAAGATGTTTTTCTGCAGCGGCTTGTGCAGCGCCATGGCGCCGGTGGAAGGGGCGACCAGCGCCACGCCATATTTGTCGAGCAGGGGAATGACGGCAATGGTGTTGGGTGTGCCCCGGTTGAGCAGCAGCGCCAGAACCTTCTTGTCTTCGATGAGGATGCGGGTGTTCTCGAGCGAGCGCTTCGGGTCCAGGCCGTCGTCCAGCCGGATCACCTCGATCTGCTCGCCGTGAACGCCGCCCTGGGCGTTGACATGGTCGATGACCAGTTGCGAGCCCATGATCGTTTCCTTCACGCCGACCGCCGCCGGCCCCGACAGGTCGGCCGACTGGCCGATGACGATCTGCGCCGATGCACCGGAAGCGGCCACGGCGAAGAGCGCCAGAAGCGCGGCGGCGCGGAATCTGTACATCTTCATCGAACGACCTTTTCGCGAAGCGAATGCTTCCGTCGGAAGATGCGCAATGTGGTGCAGCGAGCGGCGTTCACTCGCTCGTGGAAACCCTGTCAAACCATGGTTTACGCACCCCGCCCGGGCACGGTTTACCGCTTGAAGCGGCCGTCGCTGATGATGGCCAGGTCGGCGAAGTCGATGCCCGAATGGTCCTGCGGCGAATAGCTCACCTCCAGTCCGCCGAGATCATAGGCGCGCAGGGTTTCGAGCGCTGCAAGCACCTTGGCGCGCGTGGGCTTCGGCCCGGCGCGGCGCAGTGCCTCCACCAGCACCTTGGCCGACGCAAAGCCCTCGAGCGCCGCCGGCGAGAGTTCGGCCTGGCCCTTGGCCTGCGCAAGCGCGATGGCTTCCTTGACCATCGGGTAGCTGATGGAGCGCTCGCTCGGGAACACCTGGGTCACGATCACCCCTTTGCTCGCATCGCCCAATTGCTTGATGAAGCCCGACGAAGCGTTGTTCGACAAGGTGACCACCTGCGCGAAGGATCCCGCCGCGCGCAGTGACTTGATGCCTTCGACCACCGCGACGCCCGAACCGATCCAGAGCACCGCCTGCGCGTTGGCGTCCTTGATGGCCGGCACGATGGTCTTGTAGTCGGGCTTCTCGCGGTCGGCCGGCACGGTGACGATGGGCTTGGACTGGGCCTTGGCAAAGCCGGTCATCGCGCCTTCGAGCGCGTCCTGCCCGAAGGAGTCGGTCACGTAGACCACCGCAATGCGCGCAATGCCGGTGGTGAGCAGGTGCTGGATCGCCTTTTCCGCTTCGCGCTGGTAGGTGGCGCGCACGTTGAAGACATGCTTGAGAACCGGCTTGTGCAGCGCCATGGCGCCGGTCGAAGGCGCGATGAGCGGCACGCCGTGCTTGTCGAGCCAGGGCACGATGGCCTGCGAATGCGGGGTGCCGCGGCTCAGGAACAGTGCCAGCACCTTTTTGTCTTCGATCAGCACGCGGGCGTTTTCGCTGGCGCGCTTCACGTCGAACGCATCGTCCATGCGCAGTATCTCGATCTTCTCGCCGTGAATGCCGCCTTGCGCATTGGCGGCATCGATCACCAGTTGGGCGCCGCCCAGGGCTTCGTTGACGCTTGCGGCCACCGAGCCGGTCACGCCGGTCGTCTGGCCGATCAGGATCTGGGCCGAAGCAGCCGTGGCGGCCATCGTCAGCAGGGCGGCGCAAAGCGTGTGCAGCTTCTTCATGGGTAACTTTCGGAGGTTCAGTCGTTAAACGGAAACAAAATGTGCTATTTGTTACTCAAAGTGTCTAAAACGGAATCCGTACAAACCCCTGCGCGGGCACAGACCATGTGACGGAATGCGCGAATTCGTCACCGGCCACTCCCTAGAATGTTTGCCCCACCCCCCAAGGCACTCATGACACAGGGCTCCATCCGGATTCGCGGCGCGCGCCAGCACAATCTCCAGAACCTCGATCTCGACATCCGCACCGGCGAGATGACCGTGGTCACCGGGCCCAGCGGCTCGGGCAAATCGAGCCTCGTGTTCGACACCCTCTATGCCGAAGGCCAGCGGCGCTACGTGGAGACCTTCTCCGCCTACGCGCGCCAGTTCCTGGACCGCATGGACAAGCCGGCGGTCGACAAGGTGGAGGGCGTGCCGCCCGCCATTGCCATCGACCAGACCAACCCGGTGCGCTCCTCGCGCTCCACGGTCGGCACCATGACCGAGCTCAACGACCACCTGAAGCTGCTCTACGCGCGCGCGGCCCAGCTGTTCGACCGCGAAACCGCGTTGCCGGTGCGCCACGATTCGCCCGACAGCATCTATGCGCAGATCGCCGAACGGGCGGCTGCGGCGGGCGATCCACGGCTGGTCGTTACCTTTCCGGTCGAGCTGCCGGCGGGCACATCGGCCGAAGAAGTAACGCAGTGGCTGTCGGCCAGCGGCTTCACGCGCGTGCAGTCGGAGCGCGAAGTGGCCACGCCCACCGGGCCGCGCAAGGTGCTCGACGTGGTGGCCGACCGCTTCCGCATCTCGGGCGCCGAGCGTTCGCGCGTGGTGGAGGCCATCGAGGTCGCTTTGAAGCGGGGCAGTGGCCGCGTCACAGTGCATGCCACGGGCGCGGAGGAAAACGCGCCCACCGACGTGTGGAAGTTCTCGACGGGCCTGCATTGCCCCGAGAGCGACATCCGCTACACCGACCCGATTCCGTCGATGTTCTCGTTCAACTCGGCCGTGGGTGCCTGCGAAACCTGCCGCGGCTTCGGCCGGGTGATCGGCGTCGACCTGGGCCTGGTGATTCCCAACGACAAGCTCACGCTGCGCGCCGGCGCGATCAAGACTATCCAGACCCCCGCCTGGAAAGAGGCGCAGGACGACCTCATGCGCCACGCCGAGGCGGCCGGCATTCCGCGCGACACGCCCTGGAACAAGCTCACCGACGAGCAGAAGCACTGGGTGATCGAGGGCACGCCCAACTACAAGGAAGGCAACTGGAACAAGCAGTGGTATGGCGTTCGCCGCTTCTTCGGCTACCTGGAGAGCAAGGCCTACAAGATGCACATTCGCGTGCTCTTGTCGAAGTACCGCAGCTATACGCCGTGCCCCGTGTGCAGCGGCGCGCGGCTCAAGCTCGACAGCCTGCTGTGGCGCATCGGCAGCAAGGAAGACGCCGACGCGGTGCTGGAACCCGCCAAGCGATTCATGCCAACCGGCGCGAAATGGACGCGTGCGCAGCTCGAGGCGCTCCCCGGCCTTTGCCTGCACGACCTGATGCTGCTGCCCATCGAGCGGCTGCGCCGCTTCTTCGACCGCGTCGAGCGGCACGGCAACGGCAACACCACGAGCGAGGGCGAGGCGCAGGCGCTGAAGCTGCTGTTCGAGGAAATCACCACCCGCCTGCGCTACCTGCACGACGTGGGCATCGGCTACCTCACGCTCGACCGCCAGAGCCGCACGCTCTCGGGCGGCGAGGTGCAGCGCATCAACCTCACGACGGCGCTCGGCACCTCGCTGGTCAACACGCTGTTCGTGCTCGACGAGCCCAGCATCGGCCTGCATCCGCGCGACATGAACCGCATCACCGAGGCCATGCTGCGCCTGCGCGACGCCGGCAACACGCTGGTGGTGGTCGAGCACGACCCGGCCGTGATGCTCGCGGCCGACCGCGTGATCGACATGGGCCCCGGCCCCGGCATTCGCGGCGGGCAGATCGTCTTCGACGGCACCACCGACCAGCTGCGCGACGCCGACACGCTCACCGGCCAGTACCTGGGCGGGCGCAAGAAAATCGGCATGGGCTTCAAGCGGCTGGTGAGCGAGAACACGCACCGGCTCATTCTCGAAGGTGCGCGCGAACACAACCTGCAGAACGTGACGGTCGAGTTTCCGCTCGCGCGCCTGGTGTGCGTGACCGGCGTCAGCGGCTCGGGCAAGTCGACGCTGATCCAGGACGTGCTGGCGCCCGCGCTCATGCGCCACTTCGGCAAGGCCACCGAAACGCCGGGTGCGCACGACCGCCTGCTGGGTGCCGATCACCTGGGCGACGTGGTCTTCGTCGACCAGTCGCCCATCGGCAAGACGGCGCGTTCCAATCCCGCGAGCTACGTGGGCGCGTGGGACGCGATTCGCGAGATCTTCGCCACCGCGGCGCTCTCACGCCAGCGCGGCTACACCGCGAGCAAGTTCAGCTTCAACTCCGGCGACGGGCGCTGCCCGACCTGCGGCGGCTCGGGCTTCGAGCACGTCGAGATGCAGTTCCTGTCGGACGTGTACCTGCGCTGCCCCGATTGCGACGGCAAGCGCTACCGCCCTGAAATCCTGGAAGTGCGCGTGGAGCGCAAGGGCAAGAACTACAACGTGGCCGATGTGCTCGACCTGACCGTAGCCGAAGCCGCGGCGGTGTTCGAGGCCGACCGCGACGTGCTGCGCGTGCTGCAGCCCATTTCCGATGTGGGGCTCGACTACGTCAAGCTCGGCCAGCCGGTGCCCACGCTGAGCGGCGGCGAGGCCCAGCGCCTGAAGCTCGCGGGCTTTCTGGCCGAGGCGGCCAAGAGCGCGACGGCCAGCAAGCAGTCGGTCGCGCGCAGGGGCACGCTGTTCTTGTTCGACGAGCCAACCACCGGTCTGCACTTCGACGACATTGCGCGCCTGATGCGCGCGCTGCGCAAGCTGCTCGACGCTGGGCATTCGCTGATCGTGATCGAGCACAACCTCGACGTGATCCGCGCGAGCGACTGGTGCATCGACCTCGGGCCCGAAGGCGGCGAGGGCGGCGGCCAGGTGGTGGCCGAGGGCACACCCGAGCAACTGCGCGAGAACCGCGCCTCGCTCACCGGCGCGGCGCTGGCCGACTATGAACTGGCCGTCGGCCCCGAGGCCTACAAGGTGGCGGAGCGCGCGGCACGGCGCTACATCGCCAATGCCAAGACGGCGCCGGGCAGCAATGCGATCGAGATCGTCAATGCGCGCGAGCACAACCTGAAGAACCTGAGCGTGAACATTCCGCGCGGCAAGTTCAGCGTGGTGACGGGCGTGAGCGGCTCGGGCAAATCGACACTGGCCTTCGACATCTTGTTCAACGAAGGACAGCGGCGGTATCTCGAGTCGCTCAACGCCTATGCGCGCAGCATCGTGCAGCCCGCGGGCCGGCCCGAAGTGGATGCGGTCTACGGCATTCCGCCCACGGTGGCCATCGAGCAGCGCCTGTCGCGCGGCGGCCGCAAGAGCACGGTGGGCACCACCACCGAGGTGTGGCACTTCCTGCGCCTCTTGTACGTGAAGCTGGGCATCCAGCATTGCACGCACGACGGCGCGGCGGTGCAACCGCAAACGCCGGACAGCATCGCGGCGCAGCTGATGCGCAACTTCAAGGGCCAGCACATCGGCCTGCTGGCGCCGCTGGTGAGCAACCGCAAGGGCGTGTACACCGAGCTGGCCGACTGGGCGCGCCCGCGCGGCTTCACGCACCTGCGCGTGGACGGCGACTTCCTGCCGACCACGGGCTTTCCGCGCATCGACCGCTTCAAGGAGCACAGCATCGAGCTGCCGGTGGCCAGCCTCGACGTGCTGCCCTCGAAGGAAACCGAACTGCGCGAGGCGCTGACCAAGGCGCTCGAGCACGGCAAGGGCGTGGTGCATGTGCTGAGCCAGCTCGACGGCCTCAAGGCCGCGATGATGGCCGGTGTGTCGGCGCACGGCATCGGCCGCGTGAACGTGTTCTCCACGCTGCGCGCCTGCCCGGTCTGCAGCACCAGCTATGCCGAACTCGACCCGCGCCTGTTCAGCTACAACAGCAAGCACGGCTGGTGCCCCGACTGCGTGGGCACCGGCGTCAAGCTCAGCAAGGACCAGCGCAAGGTCTTCGACGACTCGATTCGCGACGACGACAACAAGGGGCGCGAGCAGACCTTTGCCGAGCCCGAGGTGGAAGACCTGGCCGACACCGCCTGCCCGACCTGCGAAGGCACCCGGCTCAACGCCACGGCGCGCGCAGTGAGCTTCGGCGCATCGCTGGCGGACGGCATGGGCGGCATCGGCATTACCGAACTCGCGCGCATGAGCGTGACCGAAGTGAGGCAGTGGTTCGAAGGCCTGGTGCTGACGGGCCGCGAAGCCGAGATTGCGCGCGACCTGGTGCCCGAGATCAAGAGCCGCCTCGAGTTTCTCGAAGAGGTGGGCCTGGGCTACCTCACGCTCGACCGCGGCGCGCCGACACTGAGCGGCGGCGAAGCCCAGCGCATCCGGCTTGCGGCGCAGCTCGGCAGCAACCTGCAGGGCGTGTGCTACGTGCTCGACGAGCCGACCATCGGCCTGCATGCGCGCGACAACCAGATCCTGCTCGACGCGCTGCACAAGCTCGGCGACAAGGGCAACACGCTGGTGGTGGTGGAGCACGACGAAGACACCATCCGCCGCGCCGACCACATCATCGACATCGGCCCGAGCGCCGGCAAGCGGGGCGGGCGCCTCGTGGCCGAAGGCTCGGTGGCCGACATCCAGGCGGCGGGCGATTCGCAGACCGGCCGCTACCTGCGCGATGCCATCAAGCACCCGCTGCAGGCAAGGCGGCTGATTCCTTCTCCCGACCCGAAGGCGGAAGACAGCGGCCAATGGCTCACGGTGCACGGCGCCGACCTGCACAACCTGCAGGACCTGACCGCCACGCTGCCGCTGCATCGCCTGGTGGTGGTCACCGGCGTGAGCGGTTCGGGCAAGTCCACGCTCGCGCGCGACGTGCTGCTGGCCAGCGTGCAAGCGGTCGTGATCCAGCGCATGACCAAGGCCGGCCGCGACGCCGATGCCGCGGGCAAGCGTCCGGCGTGGTCCGGCTGCGATCGCGTCGAGGGCTACGAAACCATCGACCGCGTGCTCGAGGTCGACCAGACCCCCATCGGCAAGACACCGCGCAGTTGCCCGGCCACCTATATCGGTTTCTGGGACACCATCCGCAAGCTGTTTGCCGACACGCTCGAAGCCAAGGCGCGCGGCTACGGCCCGGCGCGCTTCAGCTTCAATACCGGCGAAGGCCGCTGCCCCGGCTGCGACGGTGCCGGCGTGCGCACCATCGAGATGAGCTTCCTGCCCGACGTGAAGGTGCCTTGCGAGGTGTGCCACGGCGCGCGCTTCAACCCCGAGACGCTGGCCGTGAGCTGGCGTGGCAAGAGCATCGGCGACGTGCTGCAGATGGAGGTGGACGAGGCGGTGGAGTTCTTCGCCGCCATGCCCAACATCAGCCATCCGCTGCAATTGCTGAAGGACGTCGGCCTCGGCTACCTCACGCTGGGCCAGCCTTCGCCCACGCTCTCGGGCGGCGAGGCGCAGCGGATCAAGCTGGTGACCGAACTCAGCAAGGTGCGCGACGACATCACCCGCCGCGGCCAGAAGGCGCCCCACACGCTCTATGTGCTCGACGAGCCGACCGTGGGCCTGCACATGGCCGACGTCGAGAAGCTGATCCACGTGCTGCACCGGCTGGTGAACGGCGGCCACAGCGTGGTGGTGATCGAGCATGACCTCGACCTGATCGCCGAGGCCGACTGGATCATCGACCTGGGGCCGGAAGGCGGCAACGCCGGCGGGCGCATCGTCGCGGCGGCGCCGCCGGAAGAGGTGGTGCGGCTGGGTACCCACACGGGCGTGGCGCTGGCGCCGGTGTTGACAAGATAGGGGGCTCGCAAAGCGCCGAAAGGCGGCGCACAATGGCTTCAATCCTTGGCGCAGGCGCATCCTGAATCAGCCATGGGGGATCGAGTCGGGTGACAGGATGAAGCGCCGTGCCGGGGCTACGCAAGGAGCCATGTCATGACCCGCTTCATCGATGTTCACAGCCTGGTTCGCCTGGTGGACGAAACCGGCGTTCCGCAATTTCTCAAGGCGCTGGCCGACGCGCTGCGCGACGATTTCCTGCGCTGGCGCGAGTTCGACAAGAAAGCGCGCGTGGCCAGCCATTCGCATCTCGGCGTGATCGAGCTGATGCCCGTGGCCGACGACGGCGCCTACGCCTTCAAATACGTCAACGGGCATCCGCACAACACCTCGGTCGGGCTGCCCACGGTCATGGCCTTCGGGGTGCTGGCCGAGGTCGATACCGGCTACCCGGTGCTGTTGTCCGAGCTCACGCTCACCACCGCGCTGCGTACCGCCGCCACCTCGGCCATGGCGGCGCAGGCCTTGGCGCGACCCGGCTCGCGCAGCCTGGCGCTGATCGGCAACGGCTCGCAAAGCGAGTTCCAGGCGCTGGCCTTTCATGCGCTGCTGGGCATCGAGGAAGTGCGTGTGTTCGACATCGACCCGCGTGCCACCGACAAGCTGGTGCGTCACTTGTCCGCTTGCACGCCGCTGGACGTCGTGCGCGCGCATTCCGTGGCCGATGCCGTGCGCGGCGCGGACATCGTCACCACCGTCACCGCATTTCAGGGGCAGGCCACCGTCCTCACGCCCGACATGATCGAGCCCGGCATGCACATCAATGCCGTGGGCGGCGATTCGCCCGGCAAGACCGAGCTGCACCCCGGCGTGCTGCGCCTGGCGCGCGTGTTCGTCGAGTACGAGCCCCAGACCCGCGTCGAGGGCGAAATCCAGCAGTTGCCGGCCGACTTTCCGGTGCACGAACTCTGGAAGGTGCTGGTCGGCGACGTGCCGGGCCGCGAAAGTGCCGACCAGGTCACGGTGTTCGATTCGGTCGGCTTCGCGCTCGAGGACTACACCGCGCTGCGCTACATCCATCAGCTGGCCATCGAGCGCGGCGTGGGCCAGCAGATTGCGCTGGTGCCCGAGCTCGACGACCCAAAGGATCTGTTCGGGTTGACCGCCTCCGGCCGGCGCCGTGCGGTGCTGCGGCGTGCGGCATGATGGGCGGCTTCGCAGCAACGCCCATCTGCTTTTTCATTCATGCTCACCATCTACAACGACCAGCACGCACTTCACCAAGGCAAAGTCGAGATGTTCCGCGGCGAGCTGGTGCCGTGCTTCGAGGTGCCCGCCCGCGTCGACCATGTGAAGCATGAACTGGAGCGTCGAGCCCTGGGTCCGTTGCAGGTGCCCGATGCATTCGATGAGGCGCTGCTGGCCAAGGTGCATGCGCCGCGCTACCTGGACTTCATTGCGCATGCGTGGGATGAATGGGTGGCGCTCGACCCGGCCAACGCCTCCCGCGATGCCCTGCCTTCGTACTGGCCCACGCGCGGCATGCGCACCGATGTGCTGCCCCAGAGCTTTCCGGCCCGCCTGGGCCTGTTCTCGTTCGACGCTGGCACGCCGCTCACGGCCGGCAGCTGGGCCGCCGCGCGGCATGGCGCCGCCTGCGCATGGACCGCGGCGCAGCGCGTTATCGGCGGCCGGCGCGCCGCCTTTGCACTCACTCGCCCGCCGGGCCACCATGCGGGTGCCGATTTCTTCGGCGGCTACTGCTTCGTCAACAACGCCGCGGTGGCCGCGCAGGCGCTGCGCGATGCCGGTGTGGAGCGCGTTGCCGTGCTCGACGTGGACTACCACCACGGCAACGGCACGCAGGCCATCTTCTATGAGCGAAGCGATGTTCACTTTGCAAGCCTGCACGGCGACCCGCTCACCGACTATCCGTATTACCTCGGCCATGCGGACGAGCGCGGCGCGGGCGAAGGGGTGGGCTTCAACCACAACCTGCCGCTCGCACGCGGCACCGGTTTTGTCGCATGGCGCGCGGCGCTCAGGTCGGCGCTCGACAACATTGCAAAGGTAAAGGCGGGTGCCCTCGTGGTGTCGCTCGGCGTCGACACCTTCGAGGGCGATCCGATCTCCGGCTTCAAGCTGAAAAGCGAGGACTACCTGCGCATGGGCGAAGACCTCGCGGGCGCGGGGTTGCCCACGGTGTTTGTGTTCGAGGGTGGCTACGCGGTCGCGGAAGTGGGCATCAACACGGTGAACGTGCTCGAAGGTTTCGGCCAGCGGGCCGGCTGAGGAACCTCGGCGACAGCAGTCGGGTGAGCACCGATTGCCGGGGACGGCGGGGCAAGGCCCAATCCGCGGTTCATTCAGTTTCAGGAGTCTTCCGCCATGTCCCGCCGTTCCCTTCTCTGTGCCGCCACGCTTGCCGCGTGCGGTCTTGCTTTTCCATTGGCGGCGCTTGCCCAGGCTTTTCCCAGCAAGCCGATCAAGCTGGTCATCGCCTTTCCGGCGGGCGGGCCGACCGACATCACGATGCGCCAGCTGGCCGACAACGCGAGCAAGATCCTCGGGCAGGCCGTGATCGTAGAGAACAAGCCCGGCGCCGGCGGCACGCTGCCGGCGCAGGCGCTGCAAACCTCGCAGCCCGACGGCTACACGGTCGCGCAGATTCCGCTCGGCGTGTTCCGCCTCGGCTACACCACCAAGATCAACTGGGACCCGCTCAAGGACATCAGCTACGTCCTCAATGTGACGGGTTACGCCTTCGGCATCGTGGTGCCGGCCAGCAGCCCCTTCAAGACCTGGGCCGACTTTGTCGCCTACGCCAAGGCCAATCCCGGCAAGCTCACCTATGGCTCCACGGGCAACCTGACGAGTCCGCACCTCACGACCGAAATCATTGCGCAGAAGGCCGGCATCGAACTGCAGCACGTGCCCTACAAGGGCAGCGCCGACCTGATGCTCGCGGTGGTCAGCGGCCAGCTCATGGCCGCCGCCGACAGCACCGGCTTTGCGCCGCAAGTCGAAGCCGGCAAGCTGCGGGTGCTGAACACCTGGGGCGAAAAACGCCTGGCCAAGTTCCCCGATGCGCCGACGCTGAAGGAACTGGGCTACGACTTGGTGCAGAACTCGCCGTTCGGTATCGGCGCCCCCAAGGGCACGCCGCCCGAGGTGGTTAAGAAGCTGCACGACGCGTTCAAGCAGGCCATGGAAGAGCCAAGCTACGTGGCCTCGCTCGGCCGCTACGACATGCTGCCGAACTACATGAGCTCTGAAACCTATACCAAGTTTGCGCAGGAGACCGTGGTGAAGGAGAAGGCTGTCATCGAGAAGCTGGGCTTGGCGAAGCCGAACTGAGGGTGGACGGCCCGCTGCGGTCAGGGCCGGCGCGGCCAGACAGTACTGCTCGCGCCACTTCGCTGAAACCTGCCCCGCGCTCGCCCTCGGTCACGTAGCGCGGCAGGTGCTCCAGCTGCGGCACGAAGCGCGCCACGTTCGCCACGCCGACGCTGTTCGCAAAGGTGCGGAACATCAGCTGGTCGTTGGTCGAATCGCCCACATAGGCCCAGCGATCGATTTCGTCGTCGAGCGTGCGGCCCCACAGCTCACGCACGATCCAGCGCGCGCCTTCGAGCTTGTCGTTGTTGCCGTACCAGCCGTTGATGTGAATGCTGCTCACGGTGGCGTGCATGCCTTCGCTGCGCATCAGCGTCACCACCTGTGCGATGGTTTCCTCGCTCAGCTGCGTGAACTCGCTGTGGTCGATGGCGATGTCGGTCTCGCGGCCCGGCGAGTCGGTGGCGCGCCGGGCGCCCGGAATCTCGCGCTCGATGCGCGCCAGCACGGCTTGCATGCGGTCGAAATTGGCGGCGCGGGTTGCCGCGTCCTGCTGGTAGCGCTTTTGCAGCTTGCCTTCCGGAAGAGGCAATAAAGCGACCGCGCCGTTTTCCGCCACGATGGAATCCACGGGCCAGGCGGAAACGAAAGGCTCGCTCCAGCCTACCGGACGACCGGTGATCGCCACGACCTGAAGCCCGGCGGCCTTGAGGTCTCCAAGCGCCTTCAGCGCATCGGGCGTGATGGCGCCTTCTGTCGTGAGCGTGTCGTCGATGTCGGTGAACACGCCGACCAGGTTGCCGCGCGCGGTCGCCGCCCATTGCGACAGCGGCAGCAGATGGGTGGGCGAGGAGGGCAGCGAAGTCGACTGGCGCATGCCTGGCTCAGCCCGCGCTCTGCAGTGCCAGCCCCGCGTGCTCGCGCAGCGGATGGAAATGGATCTTCGGAAAGCGCTCCTGCGCCAACCGCACGTCGTACGGCGACGTGCACAGGAAGGCCAGCGTGTCGGCCGCGTCCTTGGCCATGCGCACCGGGTACGCGTTGACGAACTCGCGCAACTCGGCCGGGGTGTCGGCCGTGATCCAGCGTGCACCCGTGTACTGGCAGCCCTCGAGCCGCACGTCGGCGTCGTACTCGGCCTTCAGGCGGTGCTGCACCACTTCGAACTGCAGCTGGCCGACAGCGCCCAGCAGCATCGGCCCGCCGACCTCGGGACGGAACACCTGGATCGCGCCTTCTTCGCCGAGCTGGGCCAGGCCCTGCTGCAACTGCTTGGTACGCAGCGGGTTTTTCAGAATCACCGTCATGAACAGTTCGGGCGCGAAGAAGGGCAGGCCGGTGAACTGCAGGCTCGCGCCGTCGGTGATGGTGTCGCCCAGTTGCACGCCGCCATGCGTGGTGAAGCCCACGATGTCGCCCGCATAGGCCTCTTCGACCGCCTCGCGGCGCTGGCTCATGAACGTGACGACGCTGGTGGGGCGCAGCTCCTTCGAGGTGCGCTGCACCTTGAGCTTCATGCCCGGCGTGTACTTGCCCGAGGCCATGCGCACGAAGGCGATGCGGTCACGGTGGTTGGCGTCCATGTTGGCCTGCACCTTGAAGACCACGCCCGCGAAGTCCTTGTCCTCGGGCTGGATCTCTTTCACCACCGGCTGGCGGTTGACCATCGTGGTGCTGGTGCGCGACTGGGGCGAGGGCGCCAGGTCGACCAGCGCGTCGAGCACTTCCATCACGCCGAAGTTGTTCACGCCGGAGCCGAAGAACACCGGGGTCTGCTTGCCGGCCAGGAAGGCCTCGCGATCCCAGGTGGGGGAAGCGCCGGTGGCCAGCTCCATGCTGTCCATGGCGGATTCGAAATCGGCGCCGAATCGCTTGGTGAGCGTGTCGCGTTCGGTGAGCGCGATGGTCTCGAAGTCGTGCGGCAACCGCTCGCTGCCCGACTCGAACACCGTCATCGTCTGCGTGCGCAGGTTCATGATCCCGCGGAAGCTCTTGCCTTGGCCGACCGGCCAGGTCATGGGCACGCAGGGCATGCCAAGCTCGCGCTCCACCTCGTCGAGGATGTCGAGCGGCTCGCGCACTTCGCGGTCCATCTTGTTGACGAAGGTGATGATGGGCGTATCGCGCTGGCGGCAGACCTCGATCAGTCGGCGCGTCTGCGCTTCCACACCGTTGGCCGCATCGATCACCATCAGGGCCGAGTCGACGGCCGTGAGCACGCGGTAGGTGTCTTCCGAGAAGTCCTTGTGGCCGGGCGTGTCGAGCAGGTTGATGACGTGGTCGCGGTACAGCATCTGCATGACCGACGAGGCCACCGAGATGCCGCGCTGCTTTTCAATTTCCATCCAGTCGGAAGTCGCATGGCGCGAGGCCTTGCGCGCCTTGACCGAGCCGGCGATCTGGATCGCGCCGGAGAAAAGCAGCAGCTTCTCGGTCAGCGTGGTCTTGCCGGCGTCAGGGTGGGAAATGATCGCGAAGGTGCGACGGCGGCGGGTTTCGGCAACAAAAGACAAGGTGGGCAATCTGCAGGGGGATTGCCCGATTTTAGAAGGCGGCCCGGGAACCCACCGGCCAAGGCCGGAAACGTCCGCCTTGGGCGCCTTACTTCCGCTGCAGCAGCTTGGTCACTTCGTCCACATTGGCCTGTATGCGCTGGCGCACCAGCTCGAAGGAATCGGCTTGCGACTTGGCGGCAAGGTTGGCGAGTTCCTTGATGTCGTCGATGGCGCGCTGGAACGATTGGCGGCCGAGTTCGTCGAGCTTGGCGAGGTTGGCCTTGGGGTCCTTGCCGGGCATTTCCTTGGCGGCCGTCTGCCATTCGACGATGGCGTTCTTGATCATCTCGGTTTGCCGTTGCACCACGGTCTGCAGGCCCTGGTAGGACTTTTGGTTCGCCTGCATCAGCGTCTGAAGGTCCTTCTGGCCGTTGGCGAGCAGCTTGCTCGCGCCGCCGGTCAGGTTGAGTTCCTGCAGCCGGTCGGTCATGGCCTTGAGGTTCTTCAGCGGATTGAGCATGTCGGCGGCCTCGGGGCCCGCCGCCTTGGTGCTGCTGCTGGCAGTGGTTTTCTTTGCGGCGGCTTTCTTGGCAGTGGCCATGGTGCGGTATCTCCTGTGTCGGTGTCGGGTGAACGGGTGAATGACAAGGACCGGCCGGACGGCAAAGTCCCTCGCCACGATACGCCGCAGCGGCACGCCCGCGGCTGCCGCTGCGACAAATTTGCCTGCGGGATTTCCCTTGGATTACATCGGCGGCGCGAAACCGTTGCGCCCGGCGGTGACCCGCAGCGCCGTGGGGATGCCGTTCTTTTCCTGTGCGTTGACCAGCACCTTGGCGCCAGGCACCAGCAGGGATTCGGTGCCGGGACGGAAGGTCACGACCGGCACATCAGGCGGCACGATGACAGTCTTTTCTCCGCCCTTGTAGGTCAGCCGGAGTTGTTGTCCGCCGCGCACCGATTTTGGCGCTGCGGCCAGATCCGCCACGGTGGCATTGGTCATGGTGCTCTGCGGCAGCAGGTCCCACGGACGGTGGCCTTCGCCGGTACCGCGCGCGGCCTCGGGGAACACCACCACCTCGAGCGCCTTCTGCGTGCCGTCGGCCTGCGGCATGGCGGCGGTGCCGATGAAGCTGCCCTGCTTGATGTCGGACAGCTTGATCGGATAGACCTCCGACACCGTCATGTCGGCCGGCCGCGCAAGGCTGACGACTTCGCCGCCGCGGTCTTGCACCACGAGGGTCTTCGCGTCGACGCGGACGATGGTGCCGCGGATGCGCACGGGGTCGGAGGCTGCCTGCTGCTGCGCGGAGGCAAGGACCGGCGCACCGGCGGCAAGAAGGGCAGCCGAGGCCAGCAAGACCTGGGAGATTCTGACGAGCATGGATGGAACTTCCGTCGTTGGGAGCAGATCAATGTACGCCCCGGATGTGAAACGCGCTTTCCGGTATGTGGGATATCCCGGCGATTGGCTCGCATCGCCACGCCGTCTACAATCCCCTGTTCCGAGGAGCGTTGCAGCGCCATCAGGCGTGAGGCTCGGACTACATCGCAACCACGCTCACCCGCTGTTCTCGCGGTGAGTCTTTTCCCCGAACGCAGTGGCACCTTTCAAACTAGCTTTGTTGGAGTTCTCATGAGCGCTGTTCTCAAGCCCACCCCCGTTTCCACCGCCGACCAGGCGATTGCCGACCTGTCGCTGGCCGCCTGGGGCCGCAAGGAAATCCGCATCGCGGAAACCGAAATGCCCGGCCTGATGGCCATCCGCGAGGAGTTCTCGAAGGGGCAGCCGCTCAAGGGCGCGCGCATCACGGGCTCGCTGCACATGACGATCCAGACCGCCGTGCTGATCGAAACGCTGCAAGCGCTCGGTGCCACCGTGCGCTGGGCTTCGTGCAACATCTTCTCGACGCAGGACCACGCCGCCGCCGCCATTGCCGCCGCCGGCACGCCGGTGTTCGCGATCAAGGGCGAGTCGCTGAAAGACTACTGGGACTACACCCACGCCATCTTCGACTTCGGCCCCAAGGGCTCGAAGGGCGAGGGCCCGAACATGATCCTGGACGACGGCGGCGATGCCACGCTGCTGATGCACCTGGGCCAGCGCGCCGAGAAGGATCTGGGCGTGCTTGCCAACCCGACGAGCGAGGAAGAACGCATCCTCTACGCGGCCATCAAGGCCAAGCTGGCAGTCGATTCGACCTGGTACACCCGCAAGTCGGCCGAGATCATCGGCGTGACCGAAGAGACGACCACCGGCGTGCACCGCCTGAACGAGATGAGCGCCAAGGGCACGCTGCTGTTCCGCGCCATCAACGTGAACGACTCGGTCACCAAGAGCAAGTTCGACAACCTCTACGGCTGCCGCGAATCGCTGGTGGACGGCATCAAGCGCGCCACCGATGTGATGATCGCCGGCAAGGTGGCTTGCGTGGCTGGCTACGGCGACGTGGGCAAGGGCTCGGCCCAGGCACTGCGCGCACTGTCGGCGCAAGTGTGGGTCACGGAAATCGACCCGATCAACGCCTTGCAGGCCGCAATGGAAGGCTACAAGGTCGTCACGATGGAATATGCCGCCGACAAGGCCGACATCTTCGTGACCACCACCGGCAACAAGGACGTCATCACGCATGACACCATGGCCAGGATGAAGGACCAGGCCATCGTCTGCAACATCGGCCACTTCGACAACGAGATCGACGTGGCGTCGATCGAGAAGTACGAGTGGGAAGAAATCAAGCCGCAGGTCGACCACATCAAGTTCCCCGACGGCAAGAAGATCATCCTGCTGGCCAAGGGCCGTCTCGTGAACCTGGGCTGCGGCACGGGCCACCCGAGCTTCGTGATGTCGTCGTCGTTCGCGAACCAGACCATCGCCCAGATCGAGCTCTTCACCAAGCCCGACGCCTACCAGGCCGGCAAGGTCTACGTGCTGCCCAAGCACCTCGACGAGAAGGTTGCGCGCCTGCACCTGAAGAAGGTCGGCGCGATGCTCACCGAACTGACGGACGAGCAAGCCGCCTACATCGGCGTGAACAAGGCGGGTCCGTACAAGGCGGACACGTACCGGTACTGAATGCGCGCTGATCAATTGCTGGTGGAACGCGGCCTCGCCGCGTCGCGCTCGCAGGCCGTGCGGCTCATTGCCGGCGGCATGCGCTGGCGCGATGCGGGCACGGGCGATGCGTGGCGCTCGGTCGTGAAGAACCGCGACGAAGTGCCCGAGTCCGCCGAGCTCGAACTCGACGATGCCGCAGAAGCGCGCTACGTGTCGCGCGGCGGGCTCAAGCTCGAAGGCGCGCTGGCTGCAAGCAGCGTGGACCCGTCGGGCAAGCTGTGCCTCGACGTTGGCCAATCGACCGGCGGCTTCACCGATTGCCTGCTGCAGCGCGGCGCTGCGAAGGTGGTGGGCGTCGACGTGGGCCATGGGCAGCTGCATGCGCGGTTGCGCGAGGACGAGCGTGTCGTGGCCATCGAGGGCGTCAATGCGCGAGCCTTGTCGCCGGACGACCTTCAGGAAGAAGGCGAAGAGCCTTCCGAACTGCGTTTCGACCTCATCGTCGGCGACCTGTCGTTCATCTCACAAACGCTGGTGCTGCCGGCCGTGGTGCCGTTCCTGGCCGACGACGGGCACCTGCTGGTGCTGGTCAAGCCGCAGTTCGAACTGCAGCCGGGGCAGGTCGGCAAGGGCGGCATCGTGCGCGACGAGTCGATGTATGCGGTGGTCGAAAAGCGCCTGCGCGATGCCTGCGAAGCGCTCGAGCTTCGCGTGCTGCAGTGGTTCGACAGCCCCATTGCCGGCGGCGACGGCAACCGCGAGTTTTTCATTCACGCCGTGCGCGTTGCTCACGCGAACGGCTCTTAAGGAGACGCAGGTGCGCCTTCCTCTGAGTTTCGAATTCTTTCCGACCAAGACGCCTGAAGGCGCGGTCAAGCTGCGCGCGGTGCGCCAGCAGCTGTATGCGCGCAAGCCCGAGTTCTGCTCGGTCACCTACGGCGCGGGCGGTTCCACGCACCAGGGCACTTTCGGTGCGGTGCAGGAGATCCTGTCCGAAGGCGTGGATGCCGCCAGCCACTTCTCGTGCATCGGCGCGACGCGCGCCACCGTGCGCGAACAGCTGGCCGAGCTCAAGGCCATGGGCGTGAAGCGTCTCGTGGCGCTGCGCGGCGACCTGCCGAGCGGTTACGGCATCGGCGGCGAGTTCCTGTACGCCAGCGACCTCGTGGCCTTCATCCGCGAAGAAACGGGCCGCGACTTCCACATCGAGGTGGCTTGCTACCCCGAGGTGCATCCGCAGGCGCGCTCGCCCGAGGCCGACCTGCAGGCCTTTGCCGCCAAGGTAAAGGCCGGGGCCGATTCGGCGATCACGCAGTATTTCTTCAGCCCCGAGGCCTACTTTCGCTTTGTCGAAGACGCCCGCAAGCTGGGACTCGACACGCCGATCGTGCCGGGCATCATGCCCATCACCAGCTCGACACAGCTGATGCGCTTCTCCGACGCCTGCGGCGCCGAAATCCCGCGCTGGATCCGCCTGCGGCTGCAGGGCTTCGGCGACGATACGGCGTCCATCAAGGCCTTCGGCCTCGACGTGGTGACCGACCTCTGCGCGCGTCTGCGCGACGGCGGCGCACCGGCGCTGCACTTCTACACAATGAACCAGTCGGCGGCGACGCTGGCTGTACTGGAGCGCCTGGATTGAGGGAGCGCGCAGAAGCAGGGGGCTCGCTGCGCGGGGCGCTTCGCATCGCGCTGGTCGCAGCAACCTGCGCGCTGGCCGGTTGTGCCATGCCCCCGGCCACCGAAGGCGGGGCAGCAGATGCGAAAGACGCAAAGCTTTCGCCGTTGCCACGCCAGATGGCCGTACCTCCGGGTGCGCCGGCTCGTTCGAGCGTGCCTTCCGTCCGCTACGACCTTGCGGTGTCGGGAACTGGCGAATTGGGCCCCGACGATGGCGTGCCTGGCGACAGTGGTCCTCGCGAGATTTTCGAGCGCGGCGGGGCGTCCTGGTACGGCATCCCGTTTCACCAGCGCAAGACCGCGAGCGGCGAGCGCTTCGACATGACGGCCATGACGGCGGCCCACAAGACCTTGCCGTTCAACACCCGCGTCTGCGTGCGCAGCCTGGTCACCGGCAGCGAGGTGCTCGTGCGCATCACCGATCGGGGGCCCTATGCGCAGGGCCGCATCATCGACCTGAGCCGTGCCGCGGCCGAACGCATCGGCATGATCGGGCTCGGCATCAAGCAGGTGGCGCTGACGATCATCGACCGCGAGGGCATGCGCTGCGGCGGCCTCGAGGCGGAGAAAGGCGATACCGCAACGCCGGCGGCCGCGCCTACTTCCGCGCGCCGCAAGGTGAATGTGCCGCCGCGCCGCCGCCGTTAGAGGCGAGAGGCGCAGACAAAAACGAAACGCCTAGCCGCCCGCGTCGAGCGAAAACGCGGCGTGCTTGTCCTGGGCCAGCCGCTCCACCAGCTGCGGCAGGGCGGCCGCCAGCAGCGGCTTCAGCGTGTAGGGCGGGTTGATCAGGAACATGCCGCTTGCGGGCAGTCCGGGTCGCTGGGTTTCGCCGGTGTCCGTGGTGATCAGCTTGCTTGACTTGACCGTGAGCGTGGCGTGCAGCCACGGTTTGCCGGCCTTGGTTGCCATCGTCTTGAGCCGGCGCGGCAGGTCGTGCGCTTCGGGGCGCGGAATGATCGGGTACCAGATGGCGTAGGTGCCGGTCGCGAAGCGCTTGAGCGCCTCGGCCGCGAAGTCGAGCACGCGGCCGTAGTCGCTCTTGATTTCGTAGCTCGGGTCCATCAGCACCAGCGCGCGGCGCGAGGGCGGCGGCAGGAACTTGGTGGCGCTGCCGAAGCCGTCTTCGCGCAGCACGGCGATCTGGCGACCCGCTTCGAGCTGCGCAATGTTGGCGTCCAGCGTGCGTGCATCGGTCGGGTGCAGCTCGAACAGCTTGAGCTTGTCATGGTCGCGCAGCAGGTGCTGCACGATGAACGGCGAGCCGGGGTAGATGCGCGCGCCGCCCTTCGGGTTGAAGTCGTGGATCACGCTCAGGTAGCGCGCAATCGCATCAGCCAAGGGGGCTTCGGCTTCGGGTGCTGCTACCTTTTTGGTAGCTGACTTTGCAGCCGGAGCAGGCGCGGCAGGTGCTTTCTTCTCGGAAAGCAGGCGCAATATGCCTTCGGCCGCTTCGCCGCTGGTGCCGGCGTAATCCCCGTCGAGCCGGTACAGGCCGGCACCGGCATGGGTGTCGACAACGGTCAGGGCTGCTTCTTTTTCAAGCAGGTGATCGAGCGTGGCAATCAGCACCGTGTGCTTGAGCACGTCGGCGTGGTTGCCGGCATGGAAGGCGTGGCGGTAACTGAACATAGGGTGAGGATGGTAACGTCTCGGGCCTCGTGAGAGGCTTCAATTTGCTTCGATAGGCCAATTCTTCGTATAATCGCGGGCTTCGCAGCGTTTTTGTAGCCCCGCGGCGAAGGCATGCAACCTGTTCTCCAGGGTGCGTGAAACCCACCTAAGAGATTCCCGTCAGAGGAACGCCGACCGTGGAAAAGGGCTCGCCAAACCCTCTTTTCAAGAGAAAACTCATGACCAAAACGTTCAGCGCCAAGCCCGCTGACGTGACGCACGAGTGGTTTGTGATTGACGCGACCGACAAGGTCCTCGGACGAGTAGCCAGCGAAGTTGCTCTCCGTTTGCGCGGCAAACACAAGGCCATTTACACGCCTCACGTCGATACCGGTGACTTCATCGTCATCATCAACGCCGCGCAACTGCGCGTCACCGGCGCCAAGTCGATCGACAAGGTGTACTACCGTCACTCGGGCTACCCGGGCGGTATCACGGCGACCAACTTCCGCGACATGCAATCCAAGCACCCGGGCCGCGCCCTGGAAAAGGCTGTCAAGGGCATGCTGCCCAAGGGCCCGCTTGGTTACGCGATGATCAAGAAACTCAAGGTGTACGGTGGCGCTGAGCACCCGCATACCGCCCAACAGCCCAAAGTGCTGGAACTGTAAGGAGCCTTGAGAATGATTGGTGAATGGAACAATGGCACCGGCCGTCGCAAATCGAGCGTCGCCCGTGTGTTTCTGAAAAAGGGCTCGGGCAAGATCACGGTCAACGGCAAGGACATTCAAGAGTTCTTCGGCCGCGAAACCTCGATCATGATCGCGAAGCAACCCCTGGTGCTGACCAACAACACCGAAACGTTCGACGTCATGGTCAACGTGAACGGTGGCGGTGAATCGGGCCAGGCCGGCGCAACGCGCCACGGCATTACCCGTGCGCTGATCGACTACGACGCAAGCCTGAAGCCGGTGCTGAGCCAAGCTGGCTTCGTGACCCGCGATGCGCGTGAAGTCGAACGTAAGAAGGTCGGCTTGCACTCTGCACGCCGCCGCAAGCAGTTCAGCAAGCGCTGATACTGTTCGCTACGGACAAAAGCCGCCTTCGGGCGGCTTTTTCATTGCGGCACCTTGGCGCAGGCGTGTTCGACCCCACTTGTGTTGGGTGCTCGCTACCGCCGACCTGCCAGGAATGCCGCATTGCAGTAGCATTGGTTCATTGGCCGCATGTTCGGCCCTCAAGGAGTTATCCCACATGAGCGCTGTTGCCGAAAATATCCAGACCCAGATGCCCGAACCGATCGTCTTCACCGACAGTGCGGCCGCCAAGGTGGCCGACCTGATCGCCGAAGAAGGCAATCCCGACCTCAAGCTGCGCGTATTCGTGCAGGGTGGCGGGTGCTCGGGCTTTCAGTACGGTTTCACTTTCGATGAAATCACGAACGAAGACGACACGACCATGACCAAGAACGGCGTGTCGCTGCTGATCGACGCCATGAGCTACCAGTACCTCGTCGGCGCCGAAATCGACTACAAGGAAGACCTGCAGGGTGCCCAGTTCGTGATCAAGAATCCGAACGCCACCAGCACCTGCGGCTGCGGATCCAGCTTCTCGGCTTGATGCCTTCTTGCCGCTGTCGGCAGCTTTCGGTTCCGTAAAAGCCGCCTTCGGGCGGCTTTTTTGTTGCCGCTGGCTCCGGACCGCCGGACCAGGGCTGGCGGGGGAGTTCGGCTCAGGCCGGGTAAATCGCGCCCAGCACCCGCGGGCCGCGCGCTCCGGTCACGCTGGCCAAGTTGCCTGCCTCGCGCCGCACGGTGCTGCGCGCCAGCCATGCAAAGGCCGCAGCCTCTACCTGCAGGGGGGGCAGCCCGTGGTCGGTGGACGTGGCCACCTTCACGCCCGGCAGCAGTGCGCGCAAGCGCCCGACCAAGTGGTCGTTCAATGCGCCGCCGCCGCAGACGATCAGCAGCTTGCTATTTTTTTCATAGCACAACACATCTGCCGCACAAACGCTGGCGGTGAATTCGGCCAATGTGGCCTGCACGTCGGCAGGTGGGGCCGCTGTGGCCGCACCGAGGCACGCTGAAAGCCATGCCGGGTTGAACAGGTCGCGACCGGTGCTTTTGGGCGGCGCCTTCGCGAAGTAGGGTTCGGCCTGCAGCGTGGCGAGCAACTGAGGCAGCACCTGCCCGCTCGCAGCCCATTGCCCGGCGCGATCGAAGGGCTGTCCGGTATGAAGCTGGCACCAGTAATCCATCAAGGCATTGCCCGGGCCGCAGTCGAAACCCAGCACTGCCGGCTCTCCCGCAGCGTCGGCCGCGGGCAGCAGGCTCAGATTGGAAATACCGCCGATGTTCAGCACCGCCACGGGTTCGCCGGCACGCGCGAAGAGTGCGCGGTGAAATGCCGGTACCAGCGGGGCGCCTTGGCCACCCGCCGCCAGGTCGCGGCTGCGAAAGTCCGCGACCACGTCGATGCCCGTCAGCTCGGCGAGCAGCGAGGGGTTGTTGATCTGGAGCGTGTAGCCGACCTCGTCGAACTCGGTGGGCCGGTGGCGCACGGTCTGGCCGTGCGCGCCGAGAGCCGTAACGGCGCTGGCAGGGGTGCTGCTGTCCGCGAGGAGCTGGCCGGCCACGCCGGCATAGATCCGGGCCAGGCCGTTGCCGGCAAGTGCCGCGCGGTGAAGTTCATTGTCGCCGGGCGTGTTGAGCGCCATCAGCTCTGCCCGCAGTGCGGCGGGAAAAGGGGCTGTGGCGTAGGCCCGCACGGCGATGCGGCCTTCCGAAAAGTCGGCCAGAACGCCGTCGACGCCGTCGAGCGACGTGCCGGACATCAAGCCGATGAAGAGTTCGGCGGCCATTGCTGAATGGGGCGAGCGGGCCGCGTGCTGTGCTGCCGCTGCGAAGCGGAGGCTCAGTCGGCGCTGGCCTGGATGACCGAGAACGCGGCCGCCAGTTCGGTGCGTGCACCGATGGCAATGCGTTCGAAGGCTGGGCGCATGGCCGCGGTGATCGGGGCGCCGCCTTCCTGGGCGATCGAGGCCGGGTCCTGGTATTCGCCGTTCACGCGGAACTCGAAGTGCAGGTGCGGGCCGGTGGCCCAGCCAGTGGAACCCACCGCACCGATCGTCTGGCCCTGGCTGATGCTTTCGCCGGCCTTGACGTCGACGCGGCTCAGATGGGCGTAAGCCGTCTGCTGGTTGTTTCGGTGCTTGACGATGACGATGTTGCCGTAGCCGCTTTGCGTGCCGGCGAAATCGACCGTGCCATCACCGACGCTGCGCACCGCGGTGCCGGTGGGGGCCGCGAAGTCGATGCCGTTGTGCTGGCGCCAGCTGTTCAGGATCGGGTGCATGCGCATCGCGAAGCCGCTCGACACACGCGAAAACTCGACCGGCGAGCTCAGGTAGGCCTTGCGCAGGCTGTCTCCGTTCGGGCGGTAGTAGCTGCCCTTCTGGCCTGCGGGCTGGAACCACACGGCCTGGTGCACCTTGCCGCCGCTCTCGAACTCGGCGGAGAGCACGCGCCCGCTGCGCAGCGCCTGGCCGTCGGCTTCGAAGGTTTCGTACACCACGGCGAAGCGGTCGCCCTTGCGCAGCGCACGCACGTCGACGTCGCCCGCGAAGATGTCGGCCAGCTGGCTCGCGACCGAATCGGGAACGCGGGAGTCGTCGGTGGCTGCGAACAGCGAGGTGCGGATGGTGCCGCTGGCCAGTCGCGTGCCCGGCGTGAGCGTGTCGCGCTCGGTGAGCGCGACGAAGCCGACCGCCGTGCGTTCGATGACGAAGCGCTTGAAGCCGCCGTCGCCGTCGGGAATCCAGCGGGCGCTCAGCTTCTTGAGCTGGTTTTCCTGCGTGGCTTCGGCCGTGATGGTGCGTCCCGCGCGCGCGAACAGCGCATTGCGGGCTTCGCCGCTTCCGCGCACGAAGGCGGTGGCGGCAGGGTCGGAAATGCCCAGGCGCTTCAGCAGGGCCTCGGCCGTGTCGCTGGAGCGCGTGATGTCGGTGCGAAACAGCGTGAAGCTGAAGTTCTCAAGGGACTCGCTCTGTTCCGCAAAGGACAGGGGCGCGGTCGCTTCAAGAATCTGTTGGACCGGGAGGTCGGACGCGTCGGGGCCCAGCGAGGCCACCGCCAAGGTTCCGGCGCTCAGCAAGGCAGCCGCGATAGCCGCGGTGATCTGCTTGGGATAGGTCCGGAATGTATAAGCCACGCGAGAAGCCAGTAGCTCCTCGGCGGCGAGAATGCCGTTGATCAAACTTTGAATTCCAGCTCAGGTTCTGCAAATCCGTGCTGCAAAGCCCAGAACGGACAGGGCGGCAGGACGGTGCGGAAAAAAGCGCCGCTTAGAATCCGGCGCTTGAAAAGTCGGGCTGAGTATAGCTTCGGCAACCTGAAAATCAGCCAAAAAGCCTATGAATGCCGAATCTGTTACATCCAATGGCCTGTCCGATGGTGTAAGACGAGCGCTTGAAATCTCCCTTCGGGGCACCGACGAACTGCTCCCGCAGGACGAATGGGTGCGCAAACTGCAGCGATCGGAGGCGAGCGGAACCCCGCTGCGCATCAAATTCGGCCTGGATCCGACGGCTCCCGACATCCATCTGGGGCACACCGTGGTTTTCAGCAAGATGCGCCAGCTCCAGGATCTGGGGCACACGGTGATCGCGCTGATCGGCGATTTCACCACCACCATCGGCGATCCTTCGGGCCGCAACAGCACCCGCCCCCCGCTCACCCGGGAGCAGATCGAGGCCAACGCGAAGACCTATTTCGACCAGCTGCGGCTGGTGCTGAACATCGATCGCACCGAAGTTCGTTACAACTCCGAGTGGAGCGACCCGCTGGGCGCGCGCGGCATGATCCAACTGGCCGCCAAGTACACCGTTGCCCGCATGATGGAGCGCGACGATTTCAACAAGCGCTTCAAGAGCGGTCAGTCGATCTCGGTGCATGAGTTCCTCTATCCGCTGATGCAGGGCTATGACTCGGTGGCGCTCAAAAGCGACCTCGAACTGGGCGGCACAGACCAGAAGTTCAACCTGCTTGTCGGCCGCCATCTTCAGCAGGAATACGGCCAAGAACCGCAGTGCATACTCACTATGCCTCTGCTGGAGGGGCTCGATGGCGTCGAGAAGATGTCCAAGAGCAAGAACAACTACATCGGCATCAGCGAAGACGCCAACACCATGTTCGCCAAGGTGCTGTCGATCTCCGACGAGCTGATGTGGCGCTGGTACACGCTGCTGAGTTTCCAGTCGCTGGAGCAGATCGGGGCGCTCAAGGCCGAAATCGCCGGTGGCCGCAATCCGAAGGATGCGAAGGTGGCGCTGGCCAAGGAAATTACTGCGCGCTTTCACAGCGCGGCGGCCGCCGAAGCCGCCGAGCAGGACTTCATCAACCGCAGCAAGGGCGGCGTGCCGGATGAGATTCCCAAGGTTTCGCTGGGCGGCGCGCCGCTAGGCATTGCGCAGCTGCTCAAGCAAGCCGGCCTGGCATCTTCGACCTCCGAGGGCAACCGGCTGATCGACGGCGGCGGCGTGCGGGTCGATTCAGTCGTGATCAGCGACAAGGCGCTGAAGCTGTCCGCGGGCAGCTACGTGGTGCAGGTCGGCAAGCGCAAGTTTGCGCGCGTGACCGTCAATTGACGAAAAGGGCGGCGGCGCTGGCCGCCAGCCCACCTACCTCACCGGACTTCGATGGTGACGCGCCGGTTGCGCGGCTCGTCCACCTCGTCGGCGGTGGGAACGGCAAGTTCACGTTCGCCGCGGCCCACGGCCTCGATGCGCTTGGCCGGAAACTGCCGGTCGATGAAGAGCTGCACTACTTCTTGTGCCCGGCGCTGCGAAAGCATGTCGTTCTGCTCGAGGGCTCCCTTGGTGTCGGTGTGCCCGGTCACCACGATGTCGCTGCCGCTGCGGGTTTGGGCCGCAATCAGGGCTTCGTTCATCACTTGCTGCGACGCGGGCGTGAGCGTGGTGCCGCCAACCTCGAAAAACACCGTGTAGCGCTGCGGCGGAGGCGGGCGCATGTCGAACAGCACCTTGTTCTGGGCCTGAACCTTGGCTGGGTCCGCCTGGTCGACCACGGGCGCGCCCGAAGCGCCGACGGCCGCGGTTGCGCGCTGATAGGGCTTGGAAAGAACTTCTTCGCCGTCTTTCGCGCGCACCACCACCGCCGAAGGCTTGTCGTCTGCCTGGGGCAGCAGCACCACGCGGGTGCCCGGGGTCGAGCAAGCGGCAAGCAGCGTTGTGATCAGGGCGGCAAAAGTCAGAGAGGCACAGGTCCGCGACTTCATCATCATGGCTGGCCGTCGGTCTGCACGATGAAGTCGGTCCCGCGGATGCCGATGGTGGCCGTTTGCGTCTCCACGCGAATTGCGTCGGGATTGGTCTTGCCGATCAGGCCGGTGATCATGCGCATGGAGCCGCGCAGCAGCGACACGAGCACGCCGCCTTCATGCGTGGTGGCGTTGAAGTGGAATTCCTTCAGGTCCAGCCGCGACGAAGGACCGACCACCAGCGTCGTGTCGTCGCGCAGGACCACGGCGGCGGAAGAGTCCGGGCCCGTCACGATACGGTCCACGGCGGTGAGCGCATCGCCCGCGCTGGCCGTGCGAGGCGTGCCGGCGGTGCTGAGCAACTGCACGTTGCCGCGCACCGACTTCACGAAGCCCGCCTGGGGCTCGGCGACCGGCGCAGCTGCTGGCGCAGCGGAAGGCGTTTGTGCGTGGGCCAACGCCACTGCGCCCCAAAAGGCGAAGCCTCCCAGGGCGATCAGGAATTTTTTCATCATCACTCTCTGCGAATGTCTCGCGGTGACACAAATATTAAATTGAACCTGTTACAAGCGGAGGCCGCATTTGATAACTCGGCTGCAAGGATGCGGTCTTTTGCCGCACTTCTGTCGTTTTTATTGTTCAACGTCTCTCGCCGCGCATGACTTTCACGCCCAAGACGCTGCTTCGCGTTTCTGTTGCCGTTGCCTTGATCACGATCCTGCTCAAGGGATTGGCGGGCTACGTGACGAACTCGATGGGCCTGATTTCCGATGCCATGGAGTCTTTCGTCAATCTTGCCAGCGCGATGTTCGCCCTGGCAATGGTGACTGTCGCCGCGCGGCCCGCCGACGAGGAGCATCCCTACGGCCACCACAAGGCCGAATATTTCTCGTCGGGTTTCGAAGGCATTCTGATTGTCGGTGCCGCGGCCGCCATTCTCTGGGTTTCGGTGCAGCGGCTGCTTTCCCCTCAGCCTCTCGAGCAGCTGGGCTGGGGGCTCGGGCTTTCGGTGATCAGCTCGGGCTTCAACGCGGCCCTGGCCTTTGCGCTGTTTCGCGCGGCGCGCATGCACCGGTCGATTGCGCTGGAGGCCGATGCGCGGCATCTCATGACCGATGTCTGGACCTCGGCAGCGGTGGTGATCGGCATCGTGGCCGTGTACTTCAGCGGATGGCTCTGGCTCGATCCGCTGCTGGCCATTGGCGTGGCGCTCAACATCGTGCGGGAAGGCGTGAGGCTCGTGTGGCGTTCGTCGCAGGGCCTGATGGACGAAGCGCTCGAGCCCGAAACCATCGCCACGCTGCGCGCCACGCTCGACCAGTTTGCCGCGCGCCTGCCCGAAGGCGCTCGGCTGCGCTTCGACGACATGGTGACGCGGCGCGCCGGCCAGCGCCGATTTGCCGACCTGCACATGCACGTGCCCGGCGAGTGGACGCTCCAGCACGCGGCAGCCATGCGCGATGAACTGGAACAAATGCTGATGGACGCCGTGCCCGGCTTGCGCGTGACCATCCAGCTGCTGCCGCTGGGCATGGAAGCGCGCGCCACCCAGTTGGAGGAAGACGCATGAAGGCCGTGGTTCAACGCGTGGCAAGCGCGCGCGTCGATATCGCCGGCCGGACCGTCGGCGCCATCGATGCTGGCCTGCTCGTCCTGCTTTGCGCCGAGCGCGGCGATGCGGATGTGCTGGCCGATCGCATGCTCGCCAAGCTGTTGAAGCTGCGCATCTTTTCCGACGAGGCAGGCAAGATGAACCGCAGCCTGCAGGACATTGGCGGCGGCCTGCTCGTGGTGAGCCAGTTCACGCTGGCGGCCGATGTGAGCGGCGGTAACCGCCCCAGTTTCACGCAGGCAGCGGCACCCGACGAGGGGCGGCGGCTCTACGACTATTTCGTGGCGCAAGCCCGTGCTGCGCACCCCGTGGTTGCAACGGGCGAGTTCGGTGCCGACATGCAGGTGCACCTGGTCAACGACGGGCCGGTCACCATTCCGTTGCAGATGGTGGCGTAGCGCGCTGCCTTCAGTCGCGTTCGAGCACGGCTTCCCAAAGCACCTTCGGCTGCTCGTAGCGCTCGACCGCGAGTTCCTCCAGGTGCCGCACGCGCCAGCCATCGGCAAAGAGCCGCTCCACCGCCGCGCGGTCGAAAAAGCGCTTGGGCACGCCGTCCACCAGATAGAAGGAATCTTCTCCGTCCGGTGGCGGGCCGTTGGCGCCGTGGTGAACGTCGTTGACTGAATTCAACCGGCACAGCAGCACGCCGCCCGGGCGAAGCACGTCGTGAATCCGCCGGGCCAGGGCCAGTGTTTCATCCCAGGCAAAGTAGTGCAGCGAAAGACTTGCGAGCACCGCGCCCACGCTGCCGTCGGCCATCGGAAAGGGCGCACGGAAATCGCTGCAAAGAAACTCCGCGCCGTGCGGCACCCGGGCTCGCGCGGCCGCCACCGATTCGGTCGAGAGCTCGATGCCCACCACGCGCAGCCCCGCGCCCACCAACACCGCGCTGTCCCGGCCCGTTCCGCAGCCCAGTTCGAGCACCGGGTCCGCTCCCGCGCGCTCGGCAAGCAGAGGAAGCCAGCGCTGCAGCCACGGATCGGTGTTCGCGCCGGGTGTTGCAGTCATCTCACCGCCCGTAGGGATTGCGAATGCCGAGGCCGGCCAGAATTTCGATCTCGCGCGCTTCCATTTCCTCGGCATCGGCCTCACCGGTCTCGTGGTCCCAGCCCTGCGCGTGCAGCGTGCCGTGAACGAGCAGGTGCGCGTAGTGCGCGGCCAGGGTCTTGCGCTGTTCCTTCGCCTCGCTGGCGACCACCGGCGCGCACAGCACCAGGTCGGCCATCACCACGGGGCTTTGCGCATAGTCGAAGGTCAGTACGTTGGTCGCGTAGTCCTTGCCGCGGAACTCGCGGTTCAGGCGCTGGCCTTCTTCGGCATCGACGATGCGCACGGTGATCTCGCCATCCGCGTCGAGCGCGTGGCGGATCCAGCGCGCCACGCTGTGCCGCGGCAGCGCGGCGCGGTGCCGCTCGATGCCCTTGAAGCGCTGCGCAAATTGCAGCGAGAGCGAAAGCTGGGCCAGTGCCATGTCAGTGCGTTCCCGCGCGCTTGCGCTGGCCGTCGTAGGCGTCGACGATCTTGGCGACCAGCGGATGCCGCACCACGTCGGCACTGGTGAAGTGCGTGATCGCGATGCCGCTCACGCGCCGCAGCACGCGCTCGGCGTCGATCAGCCCGCTCAACTGCTGCTTGGGCAAATCGATCTGACTCACGTCGCCCGTCACCACCGCCTTGGCACCGAAGCCGATGCGCGTGAGGAACATCTTCATCTGCTCGACCGTCGTGTTCTGCGCCTCGTCGAGGATGACGAAGGCATTGTTCAGCGTGCGCCCGCGCATGAAGGCCAGCGGCGCGATTTCGAGCGCGTTGCGCTCGAACGCCTTCTGCACCTTCTCGTAGCCCATGAGATCGTAGAGCGCGTCGTACAGCGGACGCAGGTACGGGTCGACCTTCTGCGTCAGGTCGCCCGGCAGAAAGCCGAGCCGCTCGCCGGCTTCCACCGCCGGTCGCGTGAGCACGATGCGCTGCACCGCCGCGCGCTCCAGCGCGTCGACTGCGCAGGCCACCGCCAGGTAGGTCTTGCCGGTGCCGGCCGGGCCGATGCCGAAGGTGATGTCGTGCTTGGCGATGTTGTCGAGGTACAGCGCCTGCGTGGGCGTACGCGCGCGCAGGTCGGCGCGGCGCGTGACGAGCATCGCCGAGTCCTCGTCGCTCATCGAGCCGTCGCCCGCGAGCGTGAGCTGCACCACGGCCGGGTCGATAGGACGCTGGGCAATTTCATACAGCGCCTGCAGCACGTCCATTGCACGTTGCGCGGGGGCCTTGGGGCCGTCGACCTTGAACTGCTCGTGGCGGTGCGCGATCTTCACGCCCAGGGCTTCCTCGATGCGGCGCAGGTGCGCGTCCAGCGGTCCGCACAGGTGGCCGAGGCGCGAGTTGTTGGGTGGGGCAAAAGTGTGTCGCAGAATCACGCCGGACATTTCAAGGAAAAAGGGCACCCATGATAGGCAAACTCACCGGCATCCTGGCCGAGCGCAATCCACCGCAAGTGGTGGTGGACTGCAACGGCGTCGGTTACGAGGTCGATGTGCCGATGAGCACGTTCTACAACCTGCCCGGCACCGGGGAGCGCGTTTCGCTGCTCACGCACTTCGTGGTGCGCGAGGACGCGCAGATTCTCTACGGTTTCGGCACCGCCGAGGAGCGTGCGGCCTTTCGCCAGCTCATCAAGATCACCGGCGTGGGCCCGCGCACGGCGCTCGGCCTGCTTTCGGGCATGAGCGTGGGCGAGCTGTCGCAGGCCATCACCACGCAGGAGCTCGGCCGGCTGGTGAAAATTCCAGGCATCGGCAAGAAGACCGCCGAGCGGCTGCTGCTGGAACTCAAGGGCAAGCTGGGTGCCGACATCGGCCTGCCTGCGCATGCGGCCTCCGATGCGCAGGCCGACATCCTGCAAGCGCTGATCGCATTGGGCTACAGCGACAAGGAAGCGGCGCTGGCGCTCAAGGCGCTCCCCAAGGACGCGACGGTGAGCGAGGGCATCAAGCTGGCGCTGAAGGCGCTGGCGAAGTAGGGCGCCGCCCGATCCGGCTCAGGGATGGATCTTCTCGCCCTTCGCGAGCATTTCCACGAATTTCGCGATGCGCCGCGCCCGGGTCTCGGGCTTCTTCGCACCTTGGGTGCGGAACAGCACTGCATAGCGGTTGCGCGAATCCAGCTTGACGAAGAAGGCGGCGGCCTTGGGGTTTGCGTCGAGGGCGGCCTGCAGGTCGGGCGGCACGGTAGCGATGCTTTGGGCGTCGTAGGCCGCATCCCAGCGGCCGTCGGTGCGGGCGCGGTCGACCTCGGCCAGGCCGGCTGGCTGCATGTGGCCTTCGGCGATCAGCCTCAGGGCTTTGTCGCGGTTGATCTTCGACCAGGTGCTGCGCAGGGTGCGCGGCGTGAAGCGCTGCAGAAAGTGCTTGTCGTCTTCTGCCTTGCGCTGCCCGTCGATCCAGCCGTAGCACAGCGCAACCTCGAGTGCCTCTGGGTGGTTGACCGACGCGATGCCGCTGTCCTTCTTGGCCATTCGCAGCCATACGCCGGCCGCGTCGGCATGGTGCCGCTTGAGCCAACGCTCCCATGCGGCGGCAGTGGTGCATTCGACGGGCGTGTCATGCGGCACGCGCTCGGCCGCCACCGCTTTCTTTGCGCTTGTGCTTGCGCGTGCCGTGCTCATGGCACCCACCAGTAGCGCAAGGCGTGAAAGTAGATCGGCGCAGCGAAGATCACCGAGTCGAGCCGGTCGAGCATGCCGCCGTGGCCCTCGATCATCGAGCCCCAGTCCTTCACGCCGCGGTCGCGCTTGATGGCCGACATCACGAGCCCGCCGAAGAAACCCATGAGGCAGATGGTGAGCGCCATCAGCGCGGCCTGCCAGGGGTTGAACGGTGTTGCCCAATAGAGCACCGCGCCCAGTGCGGTGGCGCTGGCCACGCCGCCGACAAGGCCTTCCCAGGTCTTGGAAGGCGAAAGTTCGGGCGCCACCTTGCGCTTGCCGAAGAGCTTGCCCCACACGTACTGCAGCACGTCGCTGCCCTGCACCACGATCACGAGGAAGGCGATCAGCAGCAGGTTGCGGCCTTCGAAACCGGGAATCTGCAGTGTGAGCAGCGCGGGCACGTGGCTGATGCAGAACACGCAGATCATCAGGCCCCACTGGATCTTGGAGGTGCGTTCCAGAAAGCGCTGCGTGTCGCCGCCCACGGCCGCGAGTATGGGCAGCACCAGAAAGGCGTAGACCGGAATGAAGATCGAATAGAGCCCGTACCACTCGATCCACACCAGGAAGTACTGCACCGGCAGCCCGATGTAGAACGCCGCCGCAATCGCATGATGGTCGCCGCGCCGCGTGTAGGCCAGGCTGATGAACTCGCGCAGCGCGTAGAACGAGATCAGATAGAACAGCACGATCACGCCGCCCTTGCCGAACGCGAAGGCAATGCCGATGACCGCCACCATCACCCACCACGCATTCACGCGCGCGTTGAGGTTGTCGATCACAGAGCTCGGCTGGCCCTGCGCCACGCGCCACTTGAGCATTGCGCCGATGGCCGAGGCAAGAATCAGCACGCCGGCGACGCCGCCGAACAATTGCAGTGTGGTCTGGGTGGAGGGCGAGATGTTCATGGCGTCGTCGTTGTTTTTTCTTGTTCTGGTACGCGGTCGTATTCGGGGCGCAGGTCGAGCATGGCGGCGCGTGCGCGCGCGATGAAGCTGGTCTTTTCTTCGCCTTCGGCCAGCTGGATCGGGGCGCCGAAGTGAACCGTGCAGGCGAGCGGAATCGGCACCAGCGTGCCCTTGGGCAATACGCGCTTCAGGTTTTCGATCCACACCGGCACCAGCCGCACATTGGGGCAGGCGCGCGCCAGGTGAAAGAGGCCGCTCTTGAGCGGCAGCAGGATTTCGTCGCCGGTGTTGCGCGTGCCCTCGGGAAACATGATGAGCGAGTCGCCGCCTTCCAGCGCTTCTTTCATCTGATCGACCGGGTTGCCGCCTTGGCCCGAACCGTCGCGCCGGATCATCAGCGCGTTGAACACGTCGGCACCGATGAACTGGCGCACCTTGGAGGCCATCCAGTAGTCCTGCCCCGCCACCGGCCGCGTCAGCGCGCGCAGATCGGGCGGCAGCGTGGCCCACAGCAACACGAAGTCTCCATGGCTCGTGTGATTGGCGAAGTACAGCGTCTGCTCGGCCTTGGGCGTGGTGCCGCTCCAGATGGCGCGTACGCCCGTCAGCAACCCGGCCGCGCCGATGATCAGCTTGCCCGCGACCACAGCGAGGGCGCGGCGCAGCACCGTGCTTGGGGGCCGGAGGTCTTTTTTGTCGTTGTTGTCTTCTTCGGTCAAGAGAGGTCCTGTGTCATCAAGGCGAGGAGAAACATGGCGGTCTGGCAGGCGATCACGACGGCGTGGCGCTGCATGAGCTGGCGGGTTCCCTGGATACGGTCGTCGAGCGGCCGGGCGGCTTTCGTCGCCGGTGCATTGCGCAGGCCGAGCCGGTCGAGCGCGGTGTCGAGCGCATCGAGCGATGCGATGGCGCCGCGTACCAGATCGCTGAACAGCGCCTGGTCGAGCCGCAGCCTGAAAGCGAAATAGCGCTCGAGCGTGCCCAGCACCACCACCGCGCCGAAGCTCATGGCGGCCGTGATCGAGAGCGAGCGCATCGTGAGCGCAAGCACCAGCGCCGCAATGCACATCAGTGCGAAGCCCCAGGCCGCCAGCACCGCCGCAGCGCGCAGCAACCCGGCCAGCGCCGCACATGTGGCGCGTTCGGTGTCAGTCATGGGGTGGCAGTCCCGGAGCAGCGGTGCCCAGCGGTTCGAGCGAGACCCGCCACCCGGCGCGCAGCACGATCTGCGGGCGGGCAAGGCGCACCGTGTCTTCGGCTTGCACCAGGCCGCTCGATCCGCCGTAGCGCCCCAGCCATGCAATGGTCGCAGCGGCGCTGCGCGAGAAGCCCAGCGCGCAGCAGACCCATACCGGCGCGCCTTCGGCATTGAGGCGCTGCCCTTCGATGACCGCAGCCGCGCGCTGCAGCCGCACGGTCGGCGGCACGGTCAGGTCGAGCATCGGCACGCAGCGCGCATGCGGCACACCAGCGGGCGCCTGCAACTCGGCGCACAGGCTCACGAGCCGTGGCCGACCCGCGGCGATCCATTCGGCCTTGGCCGGCAAGCGTCCGAGACGCAGGCCCGGCACCACCTCGACCGAAGCCGGCAAACGGCGCGTCCAGAGCCACGCATTGGCTGCGGCGCCGAGGCGGTAGGGCGCGAACAGCCAGCGTGCGGCCCAGCCCATGCGGCCGCTGCCGTTCATCTGGAAGCCACGGGCGCCGAAGCCGATGTAGTTGAGCGCCACCAGCGCCAGCGAAACCGCGGGCCAGGCGAGCCACAGCCATATGCCGCCGCCATACAACGCGGCAGCAAGAAACAACGCCGCGCCGGCGGCATAAAAGCTTGCGAGCTTCCAGCGCTGTGCATCGCGCGTGCACTGCCAGGCGCGCGGCATCGACACCGTGCGCTCCATCGGCCACAGCCAGACGCAGAAAATTCCGAGCAGCGCGCCGGTGGGAATGTCGATGAAGTGGTGCTGCCAGGTCGTGAGCACCGAGGCGCAGATGGCGAACGCCCACACATGCAGCACCAGCTTCGCCCAGGCTGCATGCAAGAACTGCCGGTACCAGTCCCACAGGATCACCGCCAGCGCGATGTGCAGCGAAGGCGCCTGGTTGTAGGGCTGGTCGAAGCCGCGCAGCGCATTGAACAGGAAGGCCGGTGCGCCCTCGACCGCCGGCTGCCCGAAGCTGAAATGCAGCGGCCAGATGACGAAGCAGGTGCAGGCGATGAGCGTTGCGCTCACGAGCCGCAGGGCGTGCCGGTCGAGCGTGCGCTTGCTGCGCGCAAGAAATAGCGAGAGCGCGTAGAAGACGTTGATCGTCCAGTACGGAAAGATCGTCCAGGCCCAGAACGGCACCTGCCGCTCCCACTCGAAAGCCATCGAGGGCACCTGCGCGCGCGTGGTGGCCCACCAGTTGGCGAGGCCGTAGGTCGCGTAGAACAGCGGGCCCAGAAACACCAGCCATGCAGCGGCCCGCTTCCAAGGGCGCTGTGCCAGCCAGCGCTTCATTTCGCGCCAAGCCCCGAGGTCATGCCACCCTCACTGCGAGCGAGACGGTGAAGATGCCCCACTCGTCGACGCGCTGGTCGATCTTGCGGAAGCCCGCTTCCTCCACCAGCTGGTCCATTTCGGCCTGCGTGCGGCGGCGCATCACCCAGGCTTCGCCCTGGCGGTGGCTGGTGAGCGCGCGCGCAATCATCTCGAGCTGCGGATGCCACGGCTGGCCGGTGTAGACCAGGTAGCCGCGGTCTTCCACTGCGTCGCCCACGCCCGCGAGAGAACGCCGCACCATTTCGTTGTCGGGGAACAGTTCGTAAAGGCCCGACACCACGGCCAGCGTGGGGCGCGGCGTTACGGTGGCCAGGCTGATGCGGTCGAAGGCGTCGGCCTGCACGAACTGCGCGACGTCTTCCAGGCCCTTCTCGGCGATGAGCGCGCGGCCGTCGCGCACGTTGATGTCGCTGTAGTCGCGCAGCAGGATCGAGCTGGCCTTGACCGGGCTCGCGAGCACCGCGTCGAGCACGTAGCGGCCATGGCCGGCCGCAATGTCCATCACGCGCACCTCGCGGTGCATCTCGGCCAGGCGCTCCATCGCGATGCGGATCAGCTCCTCGACATGGATCTTGCGCTGGCGTATGCCGCGCCAGCCGATCGAGTTCAAGTAGGTGTTGTCGATGGAACGGCCCAGCGGCCCTTTGCCTTCCGGATGATTGCGGTAGACGTAGTCGAGCGTGCTGCCCGAGTCGAAGCCGGTGGCATGGCCCAGCGCAATGCCGCTCGACAGCGTGCCGCCGACGCGCAGGCCGGCGCGCGTCATGGCCCAGTAGGCGCCGCGCGGCGAAAGCGGTGCCAGGGGCTCGGCCAACGCGCGCGACTCATCGGCGGTGTTGCCGCTCAGATGCGCGGCGCGCAGGTCGACCGGCACCGGCGGCTGGTCGAACAGCTGCAGGATGAATTCGCGGATCGACTGCACCGCCGGCGCCCGATCTTTCTCGCCCAGCGTGTCGTGGAAGAACCCCGGCAGCTCCACCTTGGTCTTGATCGCGCTGCCCAGCCGCTCGAAGAACTGGTGCTGCGGCTTGTGGTGCACCACCCAGTCCGCGCCCGAGATCAGCAACTGCACCGGCAGCGTGATGGCGTTGGCATCGGCCACCACGCGGTCGGCGGCTTCGTAGAGGCCGAGCAGGATGTTGACGGCGATGGGCCGCGAGATCAGCGGATCGCTCTCGTAGCTCGCAATGCGCTCGGGGTCGTGCGTGAGGAATTTCGCCTTCACATAGCTGTTGACGAAGAACAGCCCGCGCAGCTTGTGCATCAGCCCCAGCCCGGCGCGCGCAAAAGGGACGTACAGCTTGACCTTGAAGGCCGGCGAGGCCAGCGTGAGCCCGCGCACCTTGGGCGCGTAGTCGTGCGCCCAGGTGGAGACCAACACGGCCCCCACGCTCTGCGCAATGACGTGGATGTCGTGTTCCGCCACGCCGTGCGCGCTGCCGATGTGCTGGACGAAAGTCTGCACGTCGCGCACCGAGGTTGCAAAGCTCGGGCTGTAGCCGCGCTGGCCCGGCGAGCGGCCATGGCCGCGCGCGTCCCAGGCAAAAAAGTCGAAATCGGGCAGGTCGAGCTCGTCGACCAGGTGCGCCATGCGCGCGCCGTGTTCATGGCCGCGATGAAACAGCACGATGGCGCCGCGGCGCGTGGTACCCGTGGCCGGCCAATGCCGGTAGAAGAGCGATTCGCCGTCGTGCGTGCGGAACTGGCACTCCTGGGGAATGCGCGGGGTGGTGTTGGTGTCGGTCATTGAATCCAGAGGGCTGTTTTTTTGTTTGTTGTGCATGGGTTCATGCGGCTTCGGCCAGTGCGCGCCGGATGCGGTTGACCACCGTCCAGGCCACGAGCGCGGCGAGGAGCGGCATCAACCAGGCGGTCCAGCCCGGCAGCGGCCAGCCCAGCGCCACATAGAGGCCGAGCGCGCCGAACACGAAGGCGCGGTCGCTCTTGCCGAGCGGCCCGTCGTAGCGGCGCGAGGCACCCACCGTGGGACCGAGTGCGCCGGCGAATTCGCTCAGGCCCGCGAGCATGATCACCGTGCCGACCCAGAACGGGTTGAACGGCTGCACCAGCGCAAACGGCAGGTACAACGCGGCGTCGGAGACCACGTCGGTCAGTTCGTTGAGGAACGCGCCGAGTTTGCTTTGCTGCCCGTGCTCGCGCGCCAGCATGCCATCGATGGCGTTGAAAGCCATGCGCACGAACATCCATGCGGGAATGAGCGCGAAGGCCGCGAGGGACGGCGCCGCGAAGAACAGCCAGAGCCCGAGGGCGACCGAAACCACGCAAGCGGCCAAGGTGACCTGGTTGGCGGTGACGCCCATCGCATGCAGGCGCACCACCAGCGGCCGCAACAGCGCCTGGAACCGCGGCTTCAGTTCGTAGATGGACACGTGCTGGCTTCCCCTCGTTTGTTATATGGCCTGAGACGGCCGGAGCATTCTGCCAGTGTGGGGATTGGCCCCCACGCTCGGCACTTCATGTCCTCGCTGCCCCCCGAGGGGGCCACTCGCTTGCTTGGGGCGGCCCGGCGCGCGCTCGGACTAAACTTGCCATCGCAGCCCCTCATTTCATGACCATCCAAACCGACGATTTCGCCCCCGCACCGCCTCGCGTGGTGTCCGCCGCTCCCGCTTCACCCCAGGAAGAGGCGATAGAGCGGGCATTGCGCCCCAAGCTGCTCGACGAATACGTGGGCCAGGCCAAGGTGCGCGAGCAGCTCGAAATCTTCATCGGCGCGGCGCGCAAGCGCAAGGAAGCGCTCGACCACGTGCTGCTGTTCGGCCCGCCCGGCCTCGGCAAGACCACGCTGTCGCACATCATCGCGGCCGAGCTTGGCGTGAACCTGCGCCAGACCTCCGGCCCCGTGCTCGAAAAGCCCAAGGACCTGGCGGCGCTGCTGACCAACCTCGAGCCGAACGACGTGCTCTTCATCGACGAGATCCACCGCCTGAGCCCGGTGGTCGAGGAAATCCTCTATCCGGCGCTGGAGGACTACCAGATCGACATCATGATCGGCGAGGGCCCCGCGGCGCGCAGCATCAAGCTCGACCTGCAGCCCTTCACGCTGGTGGGCGCCACCACCCGCGCCGGCATGCTCACCAACCCTCTGCGCGACCGCTTCGGCATCGTCGCGCGGCTGGAGTTCTACACGCCCGAGGAACTGGCGCTCATCGTGCGGCGCAGCGCCGGCCTGCTCAAGGTGGAAACCGACGAAACCGGCGGCTTCGAGATTGCGCGCCGTTCGCGCGGCACGCCCCGCATCGCCAACCGTCTGCTGCGGCGCGTGCGCGACTATGCCGAGGTAAAGGGCAACGGCCGCATCACCGAAGACATCGCGCACAAGGCGCTTGCCATGCTCGACGTCGATCCGCAGGGCTTCGACCTGATGGACCGCAAGCTGCTCGAAGCCGTCATCCATCGCTTCGACGGCGGCCCGGTGGGGTTGGACAACGTGGCTGCCAGCATCGGCGAGGAGCGCGACACCATCGAAGACGTGATCGAGCCTTACCTCATTCAACAGGGCTACCTGCAGCGCACGCCGCGCGGGCGCATCGCCACGCTGGCGGCCTACCGCCACCTCGGGGTGACGCCGCCTTCGAGCCGCTCGGACGGACAAGACCTTTTCGGAATCTGATCTTCTACTCATGCACACCCATGCATACCCATGACCTGAGTGCCTGGCAGCACGACCACGAGTTCGGCGCAGGCAACGAATCGGCCGAGCGCAGCACCCGCCTCGTGATGTGGATCACCGTCGCCGCGATGGTGGTCGAAATCGGCGCCGGCTGGTGGTTCAACTCCATGGCGCTGCTGGCCGACGGCTGGCACATGAGCTCGCATGCGCTGGCCATCGGCCTGAGCGCCTTTGCCTATGCGGCGGCGCGGCGCTACGCGCACGATCCGCGCTTTGCATTCGGCACCTGGAAAATCGAAGTGCTGGGCGGCTTTGCGAGCGCGCTGATGCTGCTCGGCGTTGCGGCGCTGATGGTGGTGGGTTCCATCGAACGGCTTCTCTCGCCTTCGGCCATCCACTACCGCGAAGCCGTGGCGGTGGCCGTGCTCGGGCTGGTGGTCAACCTGGTCTGCGCGCGGCTGCTGGGGTCGGCGCACCACCACGGGCATGGGCACGACCATGGTCACGGCCGCGCTCATCACGACGATCACAGCCACTCGCACGGCCACGACCTGAACCTGCGCTCCGCCTACCTGCATGTGGTGGCTGACGCCGCCACCTCGGTGCTCGCCATCGCGGCGCTGCTGGGCGGCTGGTTCTTCGGCTGGTCATGGCTCGACCCGATGATGGGCATCGTCGGCGCGGTGCTGGTGTCGGTGTGGGCCAAGGGGCTGCTGAAGGAAACCGGCCGCGTGTTGCTCGACCGCGAGATGGACCATCCTGTCACGGCCGAAATCCGCGAAGGCGTGGAGACCATGCTGGCCGATTCGGAAACGCGCGTGGTCGACCTGCACGTGTGGCGCGTGGGCCGGGAAGCCTATGCCTGTGCGCTCACCGTGGTGACGCATTCGCCCACGCTTTCGGCCGACGAGGTGCGCGCCTGCTTCTCGATGCACGAGGAGATCCGCCACTCGACGGTGGAAATCCAGCGCTGCGCATCCTGAGCTGACTGCAGGGCGTGGCCTCCTGGCCACGCGTCACCAGAATGTCACGGGAACGCCATCGCGCCGTCACGCCGCGGTGGGAGCCTACCCGTCCATGCAACGCGACGATGCTTTCCTCCGCGCATGGCGCGACACCGCGACCCGGGCCCCCGAGCCGGAGGACGACGATCTTGCGCGCCCGCCGCTGCGCTATCGCACCCTCTGGATCTCCGATCTGCACCTGGGCACGCCCGGCTGCCAGGCCCGCGCGCTGCTCGACTTCCTGAAGCACACGGAGTGCGAGACCTTGTTCCTGGTCGGCGACATCATCGACGGCTGGCAGCTCAAGCGCCACTGGTACTGGCCGCAGGCGCACAACGACGTGATCCAGAAGCTGCTGCGCAAGGCGCGCAAGGGCACCCGCGTGATCTTCATTCCGGGCAACCACGACGAGTTCGCGCGCAAGTACCTGCACCACAACTTCGGCGGCATCGACGTGGCCGAGGAATGGATTCACGAGACCGCCGACGGCCGCAAGCTCTGGATCATTCACGGCGACCTGTTCGACGGCGTGATCCAGTGCGCCAAGTGGCTCGCGCACGTGGGCGATTCGCTCTACGAGTTCACGCTCAAGCTCAACCGGCACCTCAACTCGCTGCGCGCGCGCATGGGCCTGCCGTACTGGTCGCTTTCGAAGTACCTCAAAGGCAAGGTCAAGCGTGCCGTGAGCTACGTGGGCGATTTCGAGAACGCCGTGGCGCGCGAGGCCCGCAAGCGCGGCGTGCAGGGCGTGGTCTGCGGCCACATCCACCACGCCGAAATGCGCGACATCGACGGCATCCTCTATTGCAACGACGGCGATTGGGTCGAAAGCCTCACGGCCCTGGCCGAGCATGCCGACGGCACGCTGGAGATCATCGACTGGGCGCAACACATGCCCGTGCCCGCGAAGACCGGCGCACAGCGCGAGCCCGTGGCGGCCTGAACGAGGGCAGAGCGCGGCTCAGCGGCTCTGCGGTGGGCCCTTGGCCGATTGGCCGAGGAACTGGTCCCGCCAGCTGTCGTAGTGCCGCAGCATGTTCTTGCCCATTTCGTCCATCCACAGCCACCAGGCAAGCGTGAAATTCTCCGCGCCGGTGGGGGCGAGGAGCGGGTCGGCCGGCAGGGCGGCATGCGCCAACGGGTCCGGCAGTTCGTAGTCGCACAGCCGTTCGACGCTGGCGTGCGAGAAATTCGTAGCGACAAAGCTCAAGGTTGCTCTCCTTCGAGTGGCGCGTTCTGGGGCGCCTAAGAACAACTCCCGAAACAAATTGGAACAGAAAAGGCGCTGTGGTCGGCTTCGGATAATCCCGAATGAAAACAAAAGAGCTCATAAATTGTGGCCGCGCGTACGCACATCGACCGCTTCCGGGAGCCCGTTCCAAGGCACTTGCGCCGCTCAGCGGCGCATCGTGTCGAGCGGCGTCACAGGCGGGCTGTCGTTGCCCCATGACCCGCGAATGAAGGTGAGCACCGCGGCCACGTCGGCCGCGTCGAGCACCTGTCCGAAGGGCGGCATGCCGTAGGGCCGGGGATTGCCTTCGGTGGCGGGCAGGTAGCCGCCGTGCGCAATCACCTGGACCAGGTTCGCCGTCTGCGCCATGTTCACGGCGCGGTTGCCCGCCAGCGGCGGGAACGCGCCCGGCGCTCCCTGGCCCTGGTCGCCGTGGCAATAGGCACAGCGCTGGTCGTAGATTTTTGCGCCGCGCGTCATGGTGCCGGCATCTCTGCGCAGGGCGGCGGCGGGCCGTGCAGGCGCAGCAGACGCGGCCGGCCCGCCGGGCAGGTCTTTCAGGTAGGCAGCCATCGCGCCCAGATCGGCATCGCTCAGGTATTGCGTGCTGCGGAACACCACGTCGGCCATCGGCCCCATGACCGAACCGCGCGGCGCGACGCCGCTCTTGAGCAGCGCCACCACTTCGGCGGTGGGCCAATCGGCCACGCCCGCCTCATGCGGGTCGGCGAGCGACGGCGCATACCAGTTCTCCACCGCGATCAGCCCGCCCGAAAGGCCGAGTTGGGTCTGCGTTGCGCCGAGCGAATCGCGGCTGCCGTGGCACGCGATGCAGTGCCCCAACCCGCCGACCAGGTAGGCGCCGCGGTTCCATTCGGCAGGCTTGCCCGCGTTGGCCACGAAAGGCTCGGGCTTGAAAGAAAGGGCCCGCCACACCGCCAGCGCGGCCTGGGAGTCGTAGGGAAACCGCAACCGATGCGCCAGGTTCGGCGCCGGCGCGGGCGGCACGCTGCGCAAATAGGCGTAGATGGCATCCGAATCTTCGCGCGTCACTTGCGTGAAGTTCGGATACGGGAACGCGGGGTACAGCAGCCGGCCGTCCTTGCTGCGGCCGTTGTGCATCGCGCGCCAGAAATGCGCGCTGCTCCAGCTGCCGATACCGGATTTGTCGTCGGGCGTGAGATTGCTCGAATACACGGTGCCGAACGGCGTCTCGATCGGCAGGCCGCCCGCATAGGGCTGGCCGCCTCGCGTGGTGTGGCATCCGGCGCAATTGCCGGCCAATGCGAGATAGCGTCCACGCTCGACCTGCTGGGGCGTGGCGTTGAAAGTTTCGGCCTGCTCCGGCAGCGGGTCTTCGCCGCGCAGGTTCAGCGCCACGATGCCGCCGGCCGCGCCGCCCACCAGCAGCACCAGAACCAGCAGTGTCCAGCCGAGATATCGCATCTTCTTCATGGCCGCCTCACTTCGGCATGCCGCCGCACGCCACCGGCAGCGGGGCGGGCAGGGACGGGGCGGGCTTCGGATCGGCCGGCATGGGCTGCACCGCGAGCCAGCTGGCCACGGCGTTGATGTCGGCCGTCGTCATGCGGCGGCCGATGTCGGCCATGCAGTCGGGAGCGAGCGCATGCCGCTCGTTGGTGAGCCAGGCGCCGAGCTGCGACGACACGTAGAGGCGGGGCAGCCCGAGCAGCCCCGGAATGGCCGGCTGCACGCCGGTGAGCGCGGCGCCGTGGCATTGCACGCAGGCCGGAATGCGGCGTGCCGCATCGCCTTCGAGTGCCAGCTGGCGGCCGCGCGCCAGCTGTGCGGGCGGCGCGTCGCTCGCGGTCGAGACGGGCGGGTAGGGCAGGTCCAGGCCCGCGAAGTATTCGGCCATTTCCATCAGGTACGCATCGGAGAGGTGCTGCACCATGTAGGTCATGTCGGCATTGAAGCGCCGGCCGTCGCGAAAGCTCCGCAGCTGGTTGAAAAGATAACCCGCGGGCTTGCCGGACAGGCGCGGAAAGTAGCCGGCATTGGTGGTGGCGCCTTCGCGCCCGTGGCAGGCGATGCAGGCGGCCACGCGCTGCTCGATGCCGCCTGCAGCCATGGCGGCCCCCTGGCAGCCGAGGAGCAGCAGCAACGCGATTCCCGCGAGGCGGCGGACAGTCTTCATCACGTGCCGGCCGCAAAGTGCGCAAGCGCCAGCAGCCCCGCAATGAGCAGCAGCACCGTGACCAGCGCGACGCCGATGAGCGGCAGCACCCCGACCTGTTCGGTGCGACGGTCGGCATCCGCGCGGCGGCCGCCCAGCCCGATGAAACTCCAGAGAACGGCGCGTACCGCGCGCATGAGATTGGACATGCACCGACTGTGCCGCAACCGCACTCAAAAAAACAGATGCAGATCCGGATCAAATCACCGGTGCAGATAAAGTCGCCTCGAATGAAAACAGCCCTGCAATGAAGCGCTACGAAGCCCTTGCCGCCGATATCGAGGCGTCGATCCGCCACGGCACGCTGAAGACCGGCGACCGCCTGCCTTCGGTGCGGCATACCGGCGAGAGCCGCGGCGTGAGCGCGTCCACCGTGTTCCAGGCGTACTACCTGCTCGAGGCGCGCGGGCTGGTGCGCGCCCGCGACCGCTCGGGCTACTACGTCACGGGCGGCGGGCTGCGCGATGCGCCGCCCGAGGCCAACCTCATGTCACGCCCCGCCGAGGGGCCGAAATCGCTCGACGTGAGCGACCAGGTGTTCGACATCCTCGAAGCCAGCATGTCGCGCAAGGTGGTGCCCTTCGGTTCGGCGTTTCCGAGCCCGCTGCTGTTTCCGCTCGCGCGGCTGGGCCAGTTCATGGCCGCGAGCGCCAAGTCGCTCGACCCATGGAGCACGGTGGACGACCTCACGCCCGGCAGCGCGGCGTTGCGCCGGCAGATTGCGCTGCGCTACCTGGGCGACGGCATGCAGGTGCCCGCTGACGAAATCGTCGTCACCAACGGCGCGCTGGAGGCGCTCAACCTGTGCCTTGCGGCGGTCACGCGGCCGGGCGATTCGGTGATCGTCGAATCGCCCACCTTCTACGCGGCCCTGCAGGCACTGGAGCGCATGGGCCTGCGCGCCATCGAGGTGCCGACGCATCCGGGCGAGGGCATCGACCTTGGCGCGCTGGAGCTCGCCATTGCGGCCCACCGGCCCAAGGCCTGCTGGCTGATGACCACGTTCCAGAACCCGCTCGGCAGCCTCATGCCCGACGCGAAGAAGAAGGCTCTGGTGGAACTGCTGGCGCGGCACGCGCTGCCGCTGATCGAAGACGACGTGTACGCCGAACTCTATTTCGGCGACCGGCGGCCGCCTCCGGCCAAGGCCTTCGACACGCAAGGCCTCGTGCTGCATTGCTCTTCGTTCTCGAAGTGCCTGGCGCCGGGCTACCGCATCGGATGGGCATCGGCGGGGCGCTTCACGCGCACGGTGGCGCGGCTGAAGCTGACCACCTCGCTCAGCACCTCGGTGCCCGCCCAACTCGCGCTGGCCAGCTATCTGGAGAAGGGCGGCCTCGACAAGCACCTGCGCAAGTTGCGCCAGACCCTGGCCGTTCAGCAGGCGAGCTTCGCGCAGGCGGTGGGCCACTTTTTTCCGGCGGGCACGCGCGCCACGCGGCCGCTCGGCGGCTACTTCCTGTGGGTCGAGCTGCCGGCGCATGTGAGCGCGCTCGATATCCATCGCCAGGCGCTGGCGCTCGGCATCAGCGTCGCGCCCGGGCCGATCTTTTCGGCCACGCGCGGCTTTGCCCACTGCCTGCGCCTGAACTACGGGCATGCCTGGGACGGACATGCCGAAAAGGCAATGCAGACCTTGGGGCATTTGGTGGCCGCCGCGGCAGCCGACGGCCCGGCGCACGACAAAATCGCTTCGTCGTGACGCTCGATCTTTTCTCCGATGCCCCCGATGCCGAACTGCCGCGCGGCAAAGAGGCGATCGGCCCCGGCGCCTTCGTGCTGCGTGGTTTCGCGCTGCCCTTCGTGGAGGATCTCCTGCCCGCGTTGAGTGATGTCGAACAGAGCGCCGCCTTCCGGCACCTCGTGACCCCGGGCGGTCTCACGATGTCGGTCGCCATGACCAACTGCGGCCGCCTCGGCTGGATCTCGGACCGGCGCGGCTACCGCTACGGCGAACTCGACCCTCAAACGGGCGCGCCATGGCCGCCGATGCCCGCGGTGTTCGAGCGCCTGGCGCAAGCGGCTGCCGCCGAAGCGGGGTTCGAGGGCTTCGCACCCGACGCTTGCCTGATCAACCGCTACGAACCCGGCACGCGGCTGTCGCTGCACCAGGACAAGGACGAGCGCGACTACGGCGCGCCCATCGTCTCGGTTTCGCTCGGCATGCCGGCCACGTTTCTTTTTGGCGGGCTCGCGCGCGGCGACAGGGCCGTTCGCATTCCGCTGACGCACGGCGATGTCGTCGTGTGGGGCGGGCCTGACCGGCTGCGCTACCACGGCGTGCTGCCGCTCGAAGACCGGCCGCATGCCCTGCTGGGCAGCCGGCGCATCAACCTCACTTTTCGCAAGGCGGGTTGAGGCCCGGCGAACGGGCAGGGCGCGCCGATGCGGCACTACATCTCGTTCAAGTCAAACGGATGACTTGTCCCGCTTTTCTGTGCACAACTCTGTGGGTTGTCTGAGGACCCGGGTGCTCGAAGCAAGCACTGGCGCGGGTTTGCACCACATTGCCTGCTGAACGGGCACCGGGCCCGGCAGCGTGGAAAAACGGGTGGAAGGCGGGGTAGATCGTCTCGAAAGCGCCTGTGCCGACTGTCATGAGCCGGGCGTGAAAAGGACCGTCCCCTGCGCGAGAACGCTGGTCCGGTCGTCTGCGCTCTTGATCGCGCCCTGCAATTCGAGGACGCATCCGCCCTTCGAATGCGCGGCCATCGACGTCACCTGCCACTCGATGAGCACCGTCTCGCTCGCTCGCACGGGACGCAGCAGGTCGACCGAGAAATTCATCCCCAGCACGTTCCCCTTCCCGGCGAAGTGGCTGGCGGTCAGTCCCATCAACAGGGAGGTGGTGTGGGTCGCGCTGGCGATCAATCCGCCGAAGCGCGTGCCCCGTGCAAATGCCGCATCGTGGTGCAGAGGGTTCTCGTCTCCCGCAGCCAGGGCAAAGGCCCGCACTTGCGCTTCGTCGAAGGTATGGGGTCGCGAGAAGCGGTAGCCGGGTCCGACCGGCGCAACGGCCGCGGCTTCGAACTCAGCCATGGCTCGCGAGCCTGGTGATGGCGTCCTGGCTTCCGGCCTGCTCGCGCAAGCGGAACTTCTGGATTTTTCCCGTGGCCGTCTTCGGCAAGGGGGTGAAGATCACCCGGCGCGGACACTTGAAGTGCGCCAGCCGTTCCCGGCAGAACGAAATGACCTCTTGCTCGGTGGGCGCAGCGACACCTGCCCTGAGTTCGATGAACACGCACGGCACCTCGCCCCACTTGCTGTCGGGCTGGGCAACCACGGCCGCATGCAGGACCGCCGGGTGTCCGTGGACGACGTCCTCGATTTCCACCGAGGAGATGTTCTCGCCGCCCGAGATGATCACGTCTTTCGACCGATCGGTGATCTGCGCATACCCGTTGGCATGAAGAACCGCGACGTCGCCGGTACGGAACCAGCCGTTGGCGAGCGCCTTGCGCGTCGCCGCCTCGTTCTTGAAGTAGCCCATCATCACCGTGTTGCCGCGCAGCATGAGCTCCCCTGCGGATTTGCCGTCGGGCAGGACGGGTTCGAGGGTGTCGGCGTCGCCGACCATGAGGCCTTCGAACATGGCGGCCCGCACGCCCTGTCGCACCCGCAGCGGGCCTTGCTCGGCGGGCGGTAGATCGTCCCAGCCGTCCTGCCACACGCAACTCACCGGCGTGCCGGAAACCTCCGTGATGCCGAAGACGTGCTCCACGTCGAAGCCCATGGCCAGAACCGCGTTCAGCACGGCAAGCGGCGGCGGCGACCCCGCGGTCAGCACGCGCACGGGGCGCGGCAGCCGGGCGTCTTTCGCCGAGTCCGCGAGCATTGCCATCACGACCGGCGCTGCACAGAGGTGATCGACCTGGTGCCGGTCGATGGCCTCCAGCACCGCATCGGCGGAAACCCGGCGCAGGCAGACATGGGTTCCCGCTGCCGCCGTCACGGCCCAGGTGAAGCACCATCCGTTCGCGTGGAACATGGGCAGCGTCCACAGATACTTCGGCGCCCGAGGCATCGCCCAGTTCGTGATCTGCAGCAAGCTCATGAGGTAGGTGCCGCGGTGGCTGGCGACCACGCCCTTGGGATCTCCGGTCGTGCCGGAGGTGTAGTTCAGGGCGATGGGTTGCCACTCGTCGCCCGGCCACCGGCCGGGGAAGTCCGGGTCTCCGCTCGCCAGCAAGGATTCATAGTCGGTGTCGCCGATGCGTTCGCCGGGTGGCGCGAGGTGATCGTTGATGTCGATGACCGCTGGCGCACGGTCGAGGAGCTTCAAGGCTGCGGCCACCGTTGCGGCGAACTCACGGTCGACCATCAGCAATTTGCATTCGCCATGACGCAGGATGAACGCGATCCCTTCGGCATCCAGGCGATGGTTGATCGCGTTGAGCACCGCACCGGCCAGCGGTATGCCGAAGTGGGACTCCAGCATGGCCGGCGTGTTGGGCGCCAGCACCGAAACGGTGTCGCCCGGCTGGATGCCTCTCATCGTCAGCGCCGACGCAAGGCGATGGCAGCGCTCCCGCGTCTGCTCCCATGTCCGCGTCAGATCGCCGTGCACCACCGCCGCACGTTTCGGATGCGCCAAGGCGGCGCGATCGAGAAAGCCGAGCGGAGTGAGCGGCACATGATTCGCCGCGCAGCGTTCGAGGCCCTGTGCATAGGATTGCGCGCTCATGCTCTTGTCTCCTTCGAGGTGTCGTGAAATGTCGTGAAGGCGGAAACCGGCTCTCGCTCGGTCACGAGCGAGTTCTCGATCGAAGACTCGTCGGCGTAGCCCAGGCTCATGCCGCAGACCAGCATCTGGCCGGAGGGAATATCCAACAGGTCCGCGATCTGGCGATGAAACTTCAGAAAGGCGGCTTGAGGGCAGGTGTGGAGGTTTCGGCCGCGCGCGGCCACCATCACGCTCTGCAGGAACATGCCGTAGTCCAGCAGGCTTCCTTCCTGGAGTTCGCGGTCCACCGTGAAGAACAGGCCCACGGGCGCATCGAAGAACCGGTAGTTGCGCCCGTGCTGCAAGTGCATGCGCTGCTTGTCGCCCTTGGCGATGCCGAGCAATCCGTAGAGGTCCCAGCCGACCTTGCGGCGCCGTTCCAGGTAGGGGGAAAACCATTCGCGCGGGTAGTAGTCGTAGGGCTCGAGCAGTTCTCCCGACCTGCCGGGATCATCGTCGAGCGCGGCAATCGCAGCGGACAGGCTGGCCTTTGCAGGCCCTGTCAAAACATGCACATGCCAAGGCTGCATGTTCATGCCGGAAGCGCTGTAGCGCGCGGCCGAGAGGATCGCTTCGACTTCTTCTCTCGGCACCGGCCTTGGCAAATACGCCCTCACGCTGCGTCGGGTGGCAATGGCCCAATCGACTGCTCCTCGCAGTGCTTCTGCACTGAGCGGCGATGCCATCATTCGATTCATTCCTGGATTCCCTTGCCTCAAACAAACTCGTGGCGCCGCGGGCGCGACTGCCAGAGAAGATTAGTTCTGCAAGGGCGCGGTGCCCATGCCCGGACGCCTCGATTCAAGCGGGGCTTCTGGGCATGCGAGCGCCTCTTTGGTGGACTCCAGGAGTCTGGCGCCTACTCTCGCGTTGGGGGAGACGAGCGATAAGCTCCCGGGCTGACGCCTGTCCATTTCTTGAAGGCGCGATGGAAAGCGCTTGTTTCCTGGAATCCGGTTCGGGCGGCGACTTCGGCCACCGTCAACGACGCGCTCGACAACAGATCGATGGCGATGTCCCGCCGCAGATCGTCTTTCACCCGCTGGTAGCTCACGCCCTCCTGCTGCAAGCGGCGTTGAAGCGTGGTGCCCGAGATGCAGAGTTCCTGTGCGAGTTTTTCCAGCTCCGGCCATGCATCGGGCACCTGGCTGCGCAACCTGTTGCGAACCTGCGCACTGGTGCTCGCGTCATTGCGGTACTTGACCAGCAAGTTGGCCGGTGCCGCCCTCAGAAAGTTGTCGACCGTTTCCGGCGACTCTGCAATCTTCAGTTCCAGCAGATCGCTTGCGAAGCTGATGTGCGTGGTCTCGCCGTTGAATTTCACGTTCTCGCAGAACCGCGTGCGGTAGTGGCTGTCATCGCCGGGAGGCGGGCATCGGAACTGCATCTCGCGCAGGGGAATGCGCCTGTGCACGAGCCAGCATGCCAGTCCATGGACCAGGATGAACCAGGTGCCGTAGCCGAACAGCCGGCGCAGCACGCCGCCGTCATGCAGGATCACGCGGGCCTCGTCGCCGGAGCAGACCAGCTCCCCGCGGAAGTCATCCAAGGTCGCGTGCAGGAACCTCAGGATCCGGCGAAGGGCATGCGCCAGGTTGTCGGCGTTGACCGCCGCGCGCGTCATGAGCGCATAGCTGCCCCGGCGAAGCCCGTGGCTGTCCAGGCCGAAGAACTCGTCGTCCATCAGGTCGGCCAGCGCCACCCACATGCGCGAGTACGCAGCCGCCGAGATGCGCGCACGCGGCGCGCTCAACAGCTCGCGATCGATCTTTGCACTTTCGAGGACGCTGCTGATGTCCATGTTCCGGAGCGCCGCGGCGTGGATCGCCTCGTGCACCAGTTCAATGGACACGGTTCCCTTCAAGCCTGCAGACTTCATACGAACTCGCTCAAGAATCGTTGATGGGGCGAGCCCTTTATAAGCGTGTTCCACGCCGGGTTTCCCCTAGGCGCGAAAGCGGGGAATTGGTCGCCTCCGGACAGTTCGCAACTGGGCGCAAACCTAGAATGCACCGGCCTTTCAGGAACGCATTCGCGTGCCGCGCACCCGAGCTGGCGCAGGGGCCTGACCAACCACGAAGACCATGTTGACCCTGTACCACTGCGTCAGCGCCCGTTCCTTTCGGCCACTCTGGACGCTGGAGGAACTGGGGCTTCCCTATGAACTGAAGATGCTGCCATTCCCGCCACGCGTGTTGCAGCGCTCCTATCTCGACGTGAACCCCCTCGGCACGGTTCCCCTGTTGATCGACGGCGAGACCCGGATGACCGAGTCGGCGGCCATTTGCCAGTATCTCTGTGCCTTGAGCGCGCCCACCGCCCTGAATGTGGAAGCCGGTGAAAACGACTTCGGTGCTTATCTGAACTACCTGCACTTCGGCGAAGCTACGCTCACTTTTCCCCAAACGCTGGTCCTGCGCTACGCACACTTCGAACCCGAGACCCGCCGGCAACCGCAGGTGGCGAGTGACTATGCCAAGTGGTTCCTGGCTCGGCTGCGCACGCTGGAGCCACTCCTGACGGATCGCGAATATTTGTGTGCCGGGCGTTTCACGGCGGCCGACATTTCCGTCGGCTACGCGCTCCTGCTGGCGCAGCACCTCGGGCTGGCCAACGAATTCACTCCTTCCGTGCGCGCCTATTGGGACAGGCTGAAGCAGCGCCCCGCCTATGCGGCAGCGCTTGAAGCCCAGCAGAGGGCGGCTCGGCAGCAGGGTGTGTCGCTCGTCGCCGCGCCCGATACGCTGCCGCCGGCAACGTCCCCTCCTGCACAGCCGACTGCACAGCCGCCTGAACAAGACGCACGAAGTTGAGCGGCTCGAAGCAGGCGGCGCCGGGCAAGCACATCGAAGTGCAGCCTTATTAGCTCAGGAGGTGCAGGCGTAGTTGGCCGCCAACCTGGACGCTGCAGCATCGTTGGCCGGCCCCGTGTACCGCGGATATTGCGGGTACTGGCACAACGGCCGGCTGAGGACGACCGCTCCATCGGTGTCACGCTTCTCCGCGACCAGCGTGGCAGGTGCCGCGCTCTTGGTCACCCATTGGTCGAGTGCCGTCAGCAGGTCTGCCGAATCGGCACCCGGTCCTCCGGCGCAGTGGTTCACCCCCGGCGCAACGTAGAAGCGAGTGGATGCATCGGCAGCCGAGGCGCCCACCGCGCTTCGCATGTTCCCGTAGTACTCGACGGTCGATCTGGCGCTGAGCGCGGCATCGTTTCCGCCGTGCCACAAGATCAACTTGCCGCCGCTGTTGATGAACGGCCGGATGTCCGCGTTGGTCGCGTCGTTGAGTGCGGCCATGGCATAGAGCGCGTTCTGGTTCTGGTCCCAGGGGGTGTAGGCCAGCGAATCGACCGTCCGGTCGCGGGCGAGGTAGTTCTTGACGGTCGTATCCTGAAACAGGAACTGCAGCGCCATGGTGACATTGCCGTCGCCCGTGAGCCAGGTCCGCCACGCGCCCGGGTCGTCCTCGTTGCCTGTCAGGTTCCAGCCCGCATTGCGGAAGGTGGTGCTGCCCGTGAAGGTGGCTTCGGTGGTCCACGAAGTCACCACGTCGAGCTGTGCGTCCGAGAGGCAGCTGTCGCCGGTATCGGCTCCGCCGGCGCAACGCAGCGCGGCAACATTGACCACCGCGGGCATGCATGCGGCCTGGTTCGACACAACGCCGTCCGTAACGCCGTCGAGCCCGTCGCAGGCGTCTCGCACACGCGTGCTCAAAAGCGCGGTCTTCGCGGCGCTGAACGCACCGCCAGGCGCGGCAAGCGCCCTGGAATTCCGGTTGAAGGCGCCCATGAACCCGACCCAGTTGTAGGCGGGTGCGCGCGCAATCACGCCGTCGAAGAGGTTTGGCGAGCGCTGCACTGCCATCAATGCTTCCCGTCCGCCGTTCGAGCAGCCCTCGAAGTACGACTTGGCCGGCAACGCCCCGTAGGCCGTCGCCAGCGTCTCTGTTGCGGTCGACATCACCGTGGGTACCGAGAGGCTGCCGAACAGCTGCGCGGCAAAGGTGTCGGTCAACGCGAAGTCCGCGCTCAATCCGCTGCCCTGATGCCCGGAGTCGCTGGCGACCACGGCGTAGCCTTGACCCAGCGCCGGTGCCCCGGGCGGCGAAATGGCGCCGTTGTAGCCGCCTCCGCCCTGGTAGTAGAGCTTGCCGTTCCACGCCTCCGGCAGGGAGATCTGGAAGTTCAAGGCGGGCGCTATCGTGCCGGTGACCTTGCAGTACACGGGCGTGCCTGCCGATGCCGCCTCCATGACGGCCGTCAGCGCGGCGCCTGCAACGGTTTTTCCGTTCAGGTCGCTGCACGCCTTTTGAGCCGTGGCAACCGGCGGTGCGGGTGGCGGGTTTCCGGGTTGAGCCGCCGGAGGGGCGGGAAGCGGCAGGAAGGGCGTGCCGTTGCCGGAGCCGCCGCCGCACGCCGCCAGCATCGCCACGCTGACAGCAGCAGCATGGAGCTTCACGCGAGGCGACGATGCCTTTGAGAGTAAGAAGTGCATGTCTCTATTCCTTTGTCAGTTTTCTGCCGGCGCACCGCATCGAGATTGAGCGATGCCGATCAGATTCTGGAAGGCGAGAACATTGGCAACTGTTTCGGGACGGACATTCGGCCCGCTGATTTCTAAGGAAAAACCCTTCGGTTCCGATGCATGCCGGCCCTGCTACGGATACTTGGCCAGTGCCTGCCTGTCCATGACCGTGATGTAGCCGTAACCCCGCTGGATGAGGCCCGCGGTTTCGAGTTCGGTCAACGCAATGTTGACGCGCTGGCGCGAGATGCCCACCAGCAGCCCGATCTCCTCCTGGTTGATCCGCAGCGTGGAGTCGGTGTTCGGATAGAGCACCGGATGGAAGAGGCTGGAGATTCCACGCGCCACGCGCGCCGTCGGTTCGAGCAGCCGGTCGAACTTCACCATGGCAATGAACTGCCCCAGCCGCTCGTTCAAATGCGAGAGCATGAAGTGGTTGAACGGAATGCTTCGATCGAGCAACCACGAGAACATGGCCCTCGGCAGATGGACAGTGATGGTCGGCCGCGTTGCCATGATCTCGTACTTGCGGTGCTCCGGCTTCAGGAGCGATCCTTCGCCGATCCATCCGCTGGCTGCGACCCCGGTAAACATGATCAGGCGGCCGTCCACCGTGGTGTCCTGAACACGAAGAAAGCCTTCCAGAACGCCGATCCAGCTGTCGGCCATCTCGTTGCGCTGGCACACATACGAATGGGCTTCATGGTGGCGAACGTAGAGGGCCTCGAATGCCTTCGTTCGCTCTGCCTGCGTCAGCGCGCGCGGCCAGATGCACCGTTCAAAGAAGGCATTCAGTTCTTTGGCTGGCAGCATGTGTGGACGCGCATTTGTGAATTTCCATTCGACTGGCGAATCCTATGGGACGCAGGCTTGTCGAGTTTGTGGCGCGGATGACATTTGCACCTTTGCACCTTCGGGATAAACCCTCGCGCTTGCGGATTTGGGGCGCAAACCGATCAAGTCCGGCTTGTCTTGCGCCCGGTCAGTCGGCGTATTCGCCGGCGTCCTTGATGACCTTCGACCAGCGGACCTTCTCAGCTTCCACGAACTTCCGGTGGCCGGCCGCGGTCAAGCGGTCGTCGTTCACCACGGTGAGGCCCAGCGCCTCTTCACGCTTGATGAGTTCCGGATCCTTCAAGGCGGTGCGGAGCGCCGCGTTCAGCTTGTCCAACACCGCGGGCGGCGTTCCCTTGGGCGCATACAAGCCGTGCCAGACCTGCACGTCGAAGTCCTTGAGCCCGGACTCCGACAGCGTGGCGGTGTCCTTGAGCGATGGCAGCGGCAGGCGCTTCAGGCTCGTGATGCCGTAGACCTTGACCTTCTTGCCCTCGATCTGCGGAACAGCGTTGGTGGCCTGCTCGCACATGAGATCGACCTGCCCGCCAATGAGGTCCGTCATGGCCGGCGCGGTTCCCTTGTATGGCACCGCGGTCATGGTGATCTTCAAGGCGCTCTGGAACATCAAGCCGCACAGGTGCGACGCGGAGCCCAGCCCTGCATGGGCCAGGTTGACCTTTCCGCCGTTCGCGGCAATCCACTTGCGCAAGTCCGCGAAGCTGTTGGCTTCCAGAGTCGGCTTGCCGATCACCACCGAAGGGGCTTCGTTGATCACGCCCAGCATTTCGAAGTCATCGGGCACCTTGTAAGGGAGCTTGCGATACAACGCCGGCGCGGTGGCCATGCCGATGTGATGCACCAGCAGCGTGTAGCCGTCCGGCGCGGCGCGCGCCACTTTGGCCGAGCCGATGGTGCCGCCCGCACCGGCCGCGTTGTCGACAACCACGGTCTGGCCGAGTGGCTTGCGCAGTGCCTCCGCCAGGTCCCGGGCGATCTTGTCGCTCGGGCCGCCGGCTGCGAACGGGACAACCAGCGTGACGGGCTTGTCCGGGAAGTCCGCAGACGCCAATGTGGCCGAAGCGAGCAGACCTAGGCCGGCGGCGTGGCGCCAAATGCTTTTCATGGTGTTGTCTCCTTGGGGTGTCAGTTGCTTCAGGCCGAAAGCGCTTGCATCTCGCGGTACAGATCGGCCTTGCCTTCGAAGCCGATCCCCGGCAAGTCAGGCAGGGTCACGAAGCTGTTCTCGACCTTCACGCCATCCGGGAACCCGCCGAACGGCTGGAACAGGTCGGGGTACGACTCGTTGCCGCCGAGGCCGAGGCCGGCCGCGATGTTCAGCGACATCTGGTGACCGCCGTGCGGAATGCAGCGGCTGGCCGACCAGCCATGTTCCTTCAACATCTCCAGCGTGCGCAGGTATTCGACCAGGCCGTAGCTGAGCGCGCAGTCGAACTGCAGCCAGTCGCGGTCCGGGCGCATGCCGCCGTAGCGGATCAGGTTGCGCGCGTCCTGCATCGAGAAAAGGTCTTCCCCCGTGGCCATCGGGTTCTTGTAGAAATTGCGCAGCGCGGCTTGCAATTCGAAGTCCAACGGGTCGCCCGGCTCTTCGTACCAGAACAGGTCGTACTGCGACAGGGCCTTGGCATAGGCAATCGCGGTTTCCAGGTCGAAGCGGCCGTTGGCGTCGACGCAGAGCTTCTGGCCGTCCTGCAGCACTTCCATGATCGAATCGATGCGGCGCAGGTCTTCGTCGAGAGAGGCTCCGCCGATCTTCTTCTTCACGACCGTATAGCCGCGGTCGATGTAGCTGCGCATCTCGTCCTTCAGCTTTCCATGGTCCTGCCCCGGGTAGTAGTAGCCGCCCGCTGCGTAGACGAAGATCTTGCGATTGGGCTTGCCGTCCCCGTAGCGGTCGGCCAGCAATTGAAACAGCGGCTTGCCTTCGATCTTGGCCACCGCGTCCCATACCGCCATGTCGATGGTGCCGATGGCCACCGAGCGCTCGCCATGGCCACCCGGCTTCTCATTGGTGAACATCGTGTTCCAGATCTTGTGCGGATCGAGGTTGTCGCCGCTGTCGTCGACGAGGGACGACGGATTCGCTTCCATGATGCGCGGGATGAACCGCTCGCGCATCAGCTTGCCCTGGCCGTAGCGGCCGTTCGAGTTGAAGCCGTAGCCGACGACCGGCTTGCCATCGCGGATCACGTCGGTGATCACTGCGACAAGGCTCAGCGTCATCTTGCTAAAGTCGATGTAGGCGTTGCGAATGGGCGAGCTGATGGGGATGGTCTTCTCGCGGATTTCGACGATCTTCACGGTTGTCTCCAGAACGGGTGAGTGAAGACTGAATGGTCGGCTCTGCCGTCTTTTCCGGCCAATGTTCAATATCTCAACTTCTATGCGCTGGACGAACCGGACATGAACCTGATCTGGCTTGACGACTTCCTGGCGTTGGCAGCAACGGGGAACTTCTCGCGTGCGGCAGATGAGCGCCATAGCTCCCAACCCGCATTCAGCCGTCGCATTCGCGCGCTGGAGGAGTGGATCGGCGCCGACTTGTTCGACCGCAGCACGCAGCCCGCCACACTCACCGAAGTTGGCGAATGGTTTGCCGGCGTGGCGCAGGAATTGACCGCCAGGGTGGCCCGCGTACCGGGTGACGCGAGGAAGATTGCGGAGGCCAGTTCGGTCACGCTGCGCATTGCGTGCACGCATGCGCTTTCCATGACTTTCCTGCCGCGATGGATTCGCAACCTCGAGTCCAGCATCACGCTGGGGCCGGTGCAGCTTATGTCCGACGTCCTTCAGCGTTGCGAATCGCTGATGCTGCAAAGCAAGGTTCAGTTCGTACTGAGCCACGCCCATCCCGACGCGCATGGCGCGCTCGATGCAGACGCGTACCAATCAGCCCGGATCGGTGAGGACATGCTCATTGCAGTGTCCGCACCCAATGGCTCCGGCAAGCCGCGGCATCAGCTTTCACGCAAGGGCGCATCGGCCGTGCCGGTGCTCTTGTACAGCGAGGAATCCGGGCTGGGACGCATCATGCGTGCCCTCGTCAGCCGGCGGCTGGAGTCGCTAAATGTCCAGGTCGTTTTCACGGCCCATCTCGCCTCGGTCCTCCGGACGATGGCGCTGGACGGCAGGGGCATCGCATGGCTGCCGCAGACCCTCGTGGAGGAAGACATCGGCCAAGGGCGCCTTGTCGCCGCAGCGAGCAGCGAGTGGGCCGTTCCGCTGGAAATCAGGCTCTATCGGGACAGCGAGCTCTTGGGGAAGGCGGCGAATGAATTCTGGAGTGCTGCGATCAGGGGGTGAGCGGCGTCGTTCTTGTTCCTGGTTCGTCGCGACGGGGATAGCCGGGCCAGCGGCCCGGAGACGACCGCAAAAAGTAATGTTGCTGGCTCATTCGGGGATCAGGACACGGATGGCGCGTGTCCCGAGTTCGGCGCCAGTCACGGCATCGATCGCGATGGGTTTGATTTCCGTTCCGTTCTCGGCGTCAAGAAAGCGCGTCAACCGACCTTCGCCCCGATGCTTCCGACCCCACGCGGCAATCAGGAAGAGCACTGGCAGAAAGTCCCGCCCGGCATCGGTCAAGACGTACTCCTCGCGCGGGGGCCGTTCCGAATAGAGCTTTTTCTCGAGCAAACGCTCCTGCGTCAGTGTTGCCAGTCGCTTGGTGAGCATGGTCGGCGCAATACCGAGGTTCTTCTTGAACTGGTCGAAGCGCGTCACACCCGCGTTGGCGTCCCGCAGGATCAGCATCGTCCAGCTGTCTCCCAGAAAGGCAAGGCTGCGCTCGATGGGACATGTCGGCTCGGAATCGGTTCTTGAGTTCATATCGTTTTGATATTGACTTGGTACTAAAACGATACTAACCTGCGATCCGCGGTTCGTCCAGACCCGTGAAATGCCTAGATCGATTCTTGAATTGGAAGCAAACATGAAGAAAACAGTACTGATCACAGGCGCATCGTCGGGCTTCGGCTTGATGCTGGCGACGCACCTGCACGCACACGGCCACAACGTCGTGGGTACAAGCCGTACGCCGGAAAAATACGCAGCGCAGGTGCCTTTCAAGCTGCTGCGCCTCGACATCGACGATGACGAATCCATCGCATCGTTCACTCGCGAACTGGCCCAATCCACCGAGCGTGTAGATGTCCTCGTGAACAACGCCGGGTACATGGTGACCGGCATTGCCGAAGAAACGCCCATCGGGCTCGGCCGTCAGCAGTTCGAGACGAACTTCTGGGGAACCATCAAGGTGACGAACGCGTTGCTACCCCGTTTCAGGGCCCAGAAGGCCGGGCAGATCATCACGGTGAGCTCGATCGTGGGGTTGATCGGTCCACCCAATCTTTCCTTCTACTCGGCGTCGAAGCACGCGGTGCAGGGCTACTTCAAGTCGCTGCGCTTCGAGTTGGACCAGTTCAACATCAAGGTCAGCATGGTAGAGCCCGTGTGGTTCAAGACCAACCTTGGCCACAACGCTGTCGCCGCGGCAAGCAACGAGATCGCCGACTACAACGCGTACCGAAAGCAGGTGCAGGCCGCGACGCAAAAGGGCATCGACGGGGCGGAGTCGCCAGATGCCGTGATCCAGACCATTTCCGGCCTCATTGAGGCGCCGGCGCCGAAGTTCAGCAATCCCGTCGGAAAGATGACCGGGATGATCCTGTTCCTGCAGAACTACCTCCCGAAGATGTTCGAGGGCTCCATTCTCAAGAGCGTGAAAACAGCCTGATAGGAGAAGTCATGAAGTTCTACCTGTGCAAATTCATCCCGCCCCGTGCGGACTTTCTTGCCACGATGTCAGCAGATGAAAAAACCTGGATGGGCGAGCACGGCGCTTTCCTGAACGACCTGCTCGCGAAAGGCATCGTTGTCGCTCACGGTCCGGTGCTGGACCCGGCCGGCGGTTATGGCGTGTCGCTGTTCCAGATCGAAGATGGGCAAGACATCGATGCCCTTACATCGCAGGACCCGATTGTCAAGAATGGGGTCGGGCACTATGAGCATTTCAAGATGCTTGGCCTGAAGTCGCGCCCTTAATTGCGTCGCTTCATCTGCAACACTCCTTCCGCCTACGCGGTGGTTAGGAATCTGGGCCAACAGCAGCGAAGCTGCGCATGAACCGATGCAATGAAAAAGCCCTAAGTAGTTGATTTACTTAGGGCTTTTGGACTTAAGCGGACAACCGCAAAAGTAATGTTGGTGGCTCTTCACGGATTCGAACCGCGGACCTGTGGATTATGATTCCATCGCTCTAACCGACTGAGCTAAAGAGCCGTTCGGCACAGTTTTGTGCCGAGCCCAAGATTATAGCCCAGGCTGCGGGTCTTCGATCAAGCTCCGGCGCGCCGAATGCGGTGTCTTTTTTGCGATGCCCAACCCCGAAGCCGTCTGCCGCCCGTACAAGCCCGGGTGAGAATCCTCCGATGTCTGCGCTCCCCCGCGCCCCTTCCGCCAAAGCCGCCACCGAGCGCGACGCCATGCCCGACGATCAGTTGATGCTGGCTTACGCGCGCGGCGACGGTGCGGCTTTCGACGTGCTCTACGCGCGCCACGAGGGCGGGCTGTTCCGCTTCGTCAAGCGGCTGCTGGGCGCCCGGCTGGCGGCACAGGCCGACGAGGTGTTCCAGGACACATGGGTGCGCATCATTTCTGCACGCGACAGCTTTTCGCCGCAGGGCGCCGCCTGGCGCACCTGGGCTTTCACGATTGCGCACAACCTGGCCATGGACCGTCTGCGCGTGAGCGGGCGCGAGGTGGCGCTCGATGCCGCCCATCCGGACGACGGCGACGACGCCGTGCCTGCTCTCGACCGCGGCGTGCGCGGCGCGGTCGATGCCGCTTCCCATCCTTCGGCCGAAGAACTCGCGTTCTGGCGCGCCGCCGGCCGCCGGCTGCTGGCCTGCCTCGAGGAGCTGCCGCCCGAGCAGCGCGCCGCATTCCTGCTGCACCATGAAGACGGGTTGACCGTCGAAGCGCTCGCGGCCAGCCTGGAGATCGGTTTCGAGACCGTGCGCAGCCGCCTGCGCTACGGCCTGCAGAAACTGCGCGGCTGCATGGAACGCTACCTGTCGGTGCTGGAGCAGCGCGCATGAGCGGCGGCGGCAAGAACGGCAGCGATTTCGACGGCGGCGACGACCGCCCGTTGCACGACCCGGTATTGCGCCGCGCGTTGGACCATGCGCCGGACAGCGGCGCCATGCCCGATCCGCGCACCCGCGACGCGATCAGGAAGATGGCGCACAACCTGGCGCCCGTTCCCGCAACGGTGCCGTTGGCTGCCGCGCCGTGGTGGCGCCGATGGTTCGGTGGCGGGGAAACGCATGCCCGCATGCCGTGGAACGCGGCCTTTGCAACCGTGCTCGTGGCCACCTTCGTGACTGTGCTCTGGTACCGAGAACCGATTCCCGATGCGCGGCTCGATGGAGAGGCACAAGTTGGCGGGGCCGCGGCGCCGGCGCCTGTGCAACCTTCGGCGCCCAGTCCCGCGGTTGTCGCTCCGGAGCCGCAAGCACCGGCGACACGGGGCGCTGCGCCCGTCCCGCCAGCCCCGGAAGCGACTGAGCCTGCGCGCGACACCGCGAATGAGGAGTCGGCCAAGAGCAGGGGCAATGCTTTGCGCAAGCCCGCACCGGCACCTGCGGGCAAGCAGACCGGGACCACGCAGGAGACAGACAGGAAGACATCTGAGGTGCCGCCAGCGCCCGTGCTCGCTGCGCCGGCCCCGGCACCGGCCCCGGCACCGGAGTCTGCCGCTGCACCATCTCCGCCGTCAGCCCCTGCCGCTGCAGCTTCGAAGGTGACCCCGCTACCGTCCATTGCGGAGCAATCCGCAGCCGAGCCTCGGGCATTCCCTCGCACCGAAGATCGAAGCGCAGCGGCACCAATGGCCGCAGCAGGGCCACCGCCGATGCAGCGCGAGCGGGCGGACAGTGCGCCTGCGTTATCCGCGCAGCGCAACGCCAATGCCGAGCCTTCCGGCGCTTTGCGGCAGGCACCCGCTCCGCGCGCAGCGGTCGCCGCCGGGGCCGCAAGTCCGCAGGGCGATACGTCCCCGTTCTCGGCGCTGGACAGTTGGACGTCCTTCAACTACGTGCGCGCCGGGCAAGCCGTGCGTCATGTGCGCGGCGACGTCGAAGGAGTGGCGGCATCGGTGAATTCGGTGGCGCGTTCGGCCACGGTTCCTGGCAGCGACCTGGCCACGCCGGTCGAGGCGCGCCTGGAGCTCTACCGCGGCACGGCCCTGCTCGCCGTGCTCGAGATTGCGGGCGACGAGGTGCGATGGACGCCGCAAGCGGGCGGCCGTCCATCGGTCGGCACGCCGCCGGCATCGGCGCTCGCGGCTTTGCGGGCGCTGCTCACACGGCAATAGCAGGCAAGCGAGCGCCGAGGCGCTCTCAGGCGTTCTTGAAGTCGGGCTGGCGCTTGTTGAGGAAGGCGTCCATGCCTTCCTTCTGGTCGGCGGTGGCGAACAGCGCGTGGAACAGCCGGCGCTCGAACATCACGCCGTCGGAGAGGCCGCTTTCGAAGGCGCGGTTGACCGATTCCTTGGCCGCCATCACCGCGATCTGCGAGTAGCCGGCAATGACCAGCGCGGCGCCCAGCGCCTCGTCGGCCAGCTTTTCGTACGGCACCACGCGGCTCACGAGGCCCGCGCGCTCGGCTTCGGCGGCGTCCATCATGCGGGCGGTGAGCGCCATGTCCATCGCCTTGCTCTTGCCCACCGCGCGCGGCAGGCGCTGCGTGCCGCCGGCGCCGGGGATCACGCCGATCTTGATTTCGGGCTGGCCGAACTTCGCGTTGTCGGCCGCAATGATGAAGTCGCACATCATCGCGAGCTCGCAGCCGCCGCCCAGGGCGAAGCCGCTCACGGCCGCGATCACGGGCTTGCGGATCGAGCGGATGGTTTCCCAGTTGCGCGTGATGTAGTCGCCCTTGTAGGTGTCGATGAAGCTGTACTTGGCCATCGCCGCAATGTCGGCGCCGGCGGCAAAGGCGCGCTCGCTGCCCGTCAGGATGATGCAGCCGATGGCGTCGTCCGCATCGAAGGCCTTGAGCGCGGTGCCCAGCTCGGTCATCAGCGCGTCGTTGAGCGCATTGAGGGCCTTGGGGCGGTTGAGGGTGACGATGCCGACCTTGCCTGCTTCGGTCCGCACTTCGATGTTTTCGTAGCTCATGGTGTCTCCGGGGGGAAAGAAAAAACGCTTCACTTCACTATACCCAGCATCCGGCGCAGGCCTTCGCGGCCACGCTGGGTAAGACTTTAGTTGAGAATTATTCTCATCTAGAATCGCCGCCATGGAGTTCCCGATGCAAGAGCAAGAACCAGCGCGAGAGCAAGAACATGCCGTGTTGCTGCGGGCGTATGCCCGCGTACAGGAGCGCTGCTCGCGCCTCTTGGCCGAGCAGGCCACGATGATCGAGCGGCTCGAGGCGCAGGTCGTGCGGCTGCGCGGCGCGTTGGTGGCGCGCGACTCGGCCATCGCCATCGTGCGCGAGGAACTCGCGGCGCGCGCTGCCGTGGGCAACGCGTTGCCGAAGCGCCTCGACGCACTGCTGGCGCCGGCAAGCCGGCGTCGCGTCATGCCGGCTTGCGGCGCGCCTGCGGACCTGCGCGAAAAAGCGGTGCTGTGTGTCGGCCGCGGCGAAGAGGCGCCATCGCTCGCGCGCCAGCTGGTGGAGATTGCCGGCGGCCGCTATCTGCACCATGACGGTGGCGACGATGCCGATGACCCTGCCCTCGAGGCCGGGCTGCGCGCCGCCGACCTGGTGATTTGCCAGACCGGCTGCGTGAGCCACGGCGCTTACTGGCGTGTGCAAGACCATTGCCGGCGCACCGGCAAGCCCTGCGTGCTCGTGGGCGAGCCCCAGCCGATCCAGTTCGTACGGCAGCAGCAGCCGGCCGCCGCGCCCGCTGCGGAGAGCGAGCGCCGGTAACGTCGGTAAGGCCGGTCGCTCAGCGCCGCGCGCTCGGCGCGAGCCAGGCCGTCACTCTTGCCGCATCGTGCAGGAACAGGCGCCACGTGGTGGAGCCCTCCGGCCGCACCAGCGGCAGCCTCAGCAGCTTGCGATCGCGCGCCACCAGCGCGGTGAAGCGCGAGGTGTCGCCGAGATACAGCGCCAGGTCCTCCAGCTTGGCGATGCGCCAGGCCTGCGCGGGCCGTTGCTGCCCCTTCTTGCCGGCGGCCGGCACCTCGATGCCGATCCATTCATCATGGGCCGAGAAGCCAGCTTTCTCCGCCGCGCCGCCGCGCAGCACCACCTTGACCTGAACGCTGCCGTTGGCTTCGGCCACGCGCAGGCCCAGCGCCTGTGCCGGTTGCGACGGGTCTTCGAGCGCGGCAACGCCGTGCGCGCGCAGCAGGTCCGCCAGCGGCAGCTCGTCGGTGGAGTGCACCCACTGCGCAATCTCCGCCGCATAGGAGCGGCCGCCCACGGCTTCGAGCGCGGCGGCCATGTCGGCTTCGCTGATCGGGCCGCCGCCGCTTTGCACCCACAGGTGGCGCATCACGTCGTCGAGCGTGCCTTTGCCTTCGCGGCGCAGCGTGAGGTCGAAGCACAGCGCCACCAGCGCACCCTTGGTGTAGTAGCTCACGGTGCTGTTGGGCGTTTGCTCGTCCTGCCGGTAGTACTTGACCCAGGCGTCGAAGCTCGCATCGGCCACCGGCTGCACCAGCCGGCCCGGCGTCTGGAGCACCTGGTTGATGGTCTTGTTGAGCAGGCGCAGGTAGGCCGCGTCGTCGATGCGGCCGGCGCGGCGCAGCAGCAGGTCGTCGTAGTAGCTGGTAAAGCCCTCGAAGAACCAGAGCAGCTGCGTGTAGTTCTCGCGGCCGTAGTCGTAATGCGCGAATTCCGCCGGGCGCATGCGCTTCACGTTCCAGGTGTGGAAGTACTCGTGGCTGATCAGCCCCATCAGCGTGGTGTAGCCCTCGGGCTGCTTCTTGGCGCCGCGCTGCGGCAGGTCGCGCCGGTTGCAGATCAGCGCGGTGGAGTGCCGGTGCTCGAGCCCGCCGTAGCCGTCGTCCACCGCATTGAGCATGAACACGTAGCGGTCGATGGGCAGCTTGGGGCCGCCGCGCTTGCCCGCCTTGTCGCCATGCCAGAACCGGATTTCGGCCTCGCAGATGGCCTGCGTGTCGGCAATCAGGCGCTCGCCGTCGAACGAGGCCGCGGCACCCGCAATGACGAAGCGGTGCGGCACGCCGCAAGCCTCGAACTCCGCGCTCCAGAAAGGCCCCATCTCGACCGGGCTGTCGGCCAGCTCGTCGTAGCCGGCGGCCAGGTAGGTGCCGAAGCCGTGCTTGTCTGTCTTCGAGGGCACGAGCGCCGTGGCGCACGACCAGCGTGCATCGTCAGACGAAAGTGCGGGCGCAGCGATGTCCAGCGCATGCGGCGCATCGGTCTGGCCTTCGACCCGCAGGCACAGGCTGGTGCCGTTGAAGAAGCCGCGCTCGGCGTCGAGCCACGCGGTGCGCACCGAGTTGTCGTAGGCGCACACCTGGTAGTGCAGCACCAGCGGCTGGCCCGGCACGCAATCGATTTGCCAGCTGCACTTGTCGAGCTGCGTCAGCACGGGCTTGCGGCGCCCTTGCGTGGCGCGCAGGCCCTGCAGGTTCTTGGCAAACTCGCGCACCAGGTAGCTGCCCGGAATCCACACCGGCAGCGTCACGCGCTGCTGCGCGGAGGGCGCTTCGATGGTCAGGGTCACGGCGAAGAGGTGCGCATGCAGGTCCGCGCATTCGATGCGATAGCGCACCGCGGCGGCCGGCGCAGCCGCTGTTGCGCGCCGAGAAGCGGTCGTCGGCGCGGCCATCAGTTGGTGGAAGCGGTGAGTTGCTTCTCGACCTGCTCCGCCGGAATGGCGCCCGGCGTGCGGGTGCCGTCGGTGAAGATGAGCGTGGGCGTGCCGGTGATGTTGTACTTGCGGCCGAACTCCACGTTGCGCTGCAGGGCCGTCACGTCGCAGCTGCTTGCCGCAGCGCTGGGCTTGACGTTGGCTTCCATCCAGTCGCCCCAGGCCTTGCCCTTGTCCTTGCTGCACCAGATGTCACGCGACTTGGTTGCCGAATCCGGGCCGAGCACCGGGTAGAGGAACAGATAGACGGTGACGTTGTCGACCGTCTTCATGTCTTTCTCGAAGCGCTTGCAGTAGCCGCAGTTCGGGTCTTCGAACACCGCGAGCTTGCGCTTGCCGGTGCCGCGCACGATCTTGATGGCGTCTTTCACGGGCAGCTTGTCGAACGAGACCTGGCTGAGCTTCTCGATGCGCTCCTCGGTCAGGTTCTTGCGCGCATTCACGTCGATGAGGTTGCCCTGCAGCAGGTAGTTGCCCTGCTCGTCGGTGTAGTAGATCTGGAAGCCGTTCACGCGCACTTCATAAAGACCCGGCAGCGGCGACTTCGTGACTTCGTCGATGGCCGGGAACTGCGGAATGCGCGCCGGAAGATTCTTGCGGATCTCGGCTTCGCCGGCGAAGGACGTGACAACCGCACCCAGCGTGCAGGCGGCGAGAAAAAGGTGGCGTGCGAGTTTCATTGAAAGTCCGGTCGATGGATTCATGCCTTCAAGCCCATCGCCTGGTTGGCGATCCAATGCTTGAGGAGGCGCGTGCGGTCGAAGCCGCGCATGCCCCAGTTGCGCAGCGCGGGCAGGGGACCCATGCTGTGCGAAAAAAGTTGCTGCAGGCCGTCGGTGGCCAGGCTCATCTGCAGCACGTCGGCGCGGCGGGCGCGTTCGTAGCGGCGCAGCAGGCGCGCATCGCCCACGCTGCGCCAGTAGTCGCGCTGTTTGATCACGTCGGCCAGCATGGCCGCATCGGCCAGGCCGAGGTTCAGGCCCTGGCCCGCGAGCGGATGCACCGTGTGGGCGGCATCGCCGGCCAGTACCCACGATTGCGAAGAAGAAGCGAAAGAAGAGCCAGAGGCCTGTGCCTGGTTGGGCATGGCGCCGGTCCAGCGGTCGGCAATGGCGCGCGCGAGCGGCCAGGCGGCGCGCTCGCTCGTCAGTTGCAAGGCGCCCAGCGCGCCATGGCTGGCCTCGCTCACGGCGGTGTTGAATTCTTCGGTGCTCTGGGCCAGCAGGGCGGGGGCGCGAAGCTGGTCGACCGACCACACCAGTGCGAGCGAGCGGCCGTGCGTGCCGCCCATCGGCAGCAGCGCCAGTACTTCGCCCTTGTCGTTGAACCACTGGCGCGCAACGCCGTCGTGCGGCTGCGCCGCTTCGAGCCGCGCTGCAATTGCATGCTGCGGATAGCGCGTCACCGCGTAGCTCACGCCGAGTGCATCGCGCGTGGCGCTGGCCTTGCCTTCGCACACCACCGTGAGCGGTGCGGGCACCGGCTCGGCCACGACTTCGACCTGAGGCTGAAACCGAACCGCGTCGGCCAGCTGCTTTTCGAGCGCGGGCACATCGACGATCCAGGCCAGCGCGTCGACCTTCTGGCGCATGGCGTTGAACTCCACGCGTCCGCCCTCGTCACCGTTCACGAGCATTTCGCGCACGGGCGTTGCATGGGCCGCGTCCGGCCAGGCGCGCAGCGATTCGAGCAGCGTCTTCGAGGCGGTGTTGAGCGCGTAGGCCCGGATGTCTTCCTTGCCCGTCGCGGCGGAGGGCGCCACCAGCGCGACGCGCACGCGCTCGCGCGCAAGCAGCAGGGCCAACGTGCGGCCGACGATGCCGGCACCGCGTATGCAAACTTCAGGGGGGAGGGCCATTCGGCCATTGTAAGAACAAGCCCAGCCCCCAGGCGCGTCCCCCGAATGGCCGATGCGGGACAATCGCTGCCGAATTCCAAGGAACCCACGTGTCACAGCCCGTTTTCGACCTTCAAGCCACCATTGCGCGCCTGTTCGTCTACCCCGTCAAATCGTGCGCGGGGGTCGAGCTTCCCGAGGTGCTGCTGACCGAAACCGGCCTCGAATTCGACCGAGCGTGGATGGTGGTCGATGCCCAGGGAGAGTTCGTCACGCAGCGGCAGTTGCCGCGCATGGCGCTGATCAAGCCGCAGATGAAGCAGATGGAAGTGGTGCTGCGCGCGCCGGGCATGCTGGCGCTGCACCTCGCGTTCGACCGGGTCGAGAAGCCGGTGCGCGTGCGGGTCTGGAAAGACGAAGTGGCCGCCTACGACATGGGTGACATCGCCGCGCAGTGGTTCAGCGACTTTCTCTCCGAACCGGGCAAGCCGCAGACGCTGCGCCTGGTGCGCTTCGATCCCGAGCACAAGCGCCTGTCGAGCCCGCAATGGACCGGCGGCATCGAGGCCACGAACCAGTTTGCCGACGGCTATCCGCTGCTGGTCGCCAGCGAGGGTTCGCTGGCCGAGCTCAACGAGCGGCTGGCCGCCGCGGGGCACGATGCGGTCGGCATCGAGCGCTTCCGGCCCAACATCGTGCTGGCCGGCATCGAGTCGCACGATGAAGACCGAGTGGATGCGCTGCACATCGCCACGGGCGAAGGCGAGGCCGAACTCAAGCCGGTAAAGCCCTGCACGCGCTGCCCGATTCCGGACATCGACCCGGCCACGGCCGTCAGCAGCCCCGAGGTCGGCGACATGCTGCGTACCTACCGCGCCGATGCGCGCGTCGACGGACGCATTACCTTCGGCATGAACTGCATCGTGCTGCAGGGCGTGGAGCACATGCTGAAGGTGGGGCAGGCCGTGGGCGCGAATTACCAGTTCGAATGAAGGGCAGCCGGAAAGGCAGCCGCACGCTGCGCGGGTTGGCAGTGCTTCTGGCGGTCGTCGCGCTGGCGTCGGTGCTGCTTTTTGCCGGCAACCAATCGCGATGGCTCCAGCCGCCTGCCGTGCGGCCCTTTTTGCTGTCCCACCGCGGCGTGCACCAGACTTTCGATGTGCGCGGCTTGCGCAGCGACACCTGCACCGCCGCCCAGATTCACGCGCCGACGCATGCGTTGATCGAAAACACGCTGCCGTCGATGCGGGCAGCTTTCGACGCCGGCGCGGACATGGTGGAGTTCGATGTCCATCCCACCAACGACGGCGCGTTTGCGGTGTTCCACGACTGGACGCTCGAATGCCGAACCGAGGGGCGAGGCGTCGTGCGCGATCACACGCTGGCGCAACTGCAGGTGCTGGACGTCGGCTACGGCTATACCTCCGACGGAGGCAAGACCTATCCGTTGCGGGGCAAGGGCATCGGGCTGATGCCGAGCCTGTCGCAGGTACTGGGCGAGTTCCCGACGAGGCGCTTTCTCATTCACGTGAAGAGCCGAGACGCGGAAGAAGGCCGGCTGCTTGCAGGCCGCCTCGCCGCTCTGGATGCCGTGCAGAGAAGCCGACTCGTGGTGTACGGCAGCGACGAGCCGGTCAGCGCGCTCAAGCAGGCATTGCCGGACATTCGAGTCGCGCCGCGCAGTGCGCTGGTGCAGTGCCTGCTGCGCTACGCGGCGCTTGGCTGGTCGAGCTACGTGCCCGAAGCATGCCGGAGCGGCTTGATGCTGGTGCCGGTCAATGTGGCGCCATGGCTCTGGGGCTGGCCGCATCGGCTGCAGCGGCGGCTGGAGACGGCCGGCACCCGGCTGGTGGTGGTCGGGCCGTATGCGGGCGGCGACTTCAGCAGTGGCATCGACAACACCGAGACGCTTGCGGAGCTGCCCGTCGACTATCGCGGCGGGCTGTGGACCAACCGCATCGAGCGCATCGGTCCGGCAGTGCGCTCCCGCGTGCCGGACTGAAGCCGGCGGCACCTCAGAAGCTCACGCCGGCAATCAGCATGATGTTGGCGTAGGGCGTGCATTCGCCTGTGCGCACGACGGCGCGTGCCGTCGCGCTGCGGCGTTTGAACTCTTCGTGCGACACCGTCTGCGGCGCAATGCCGAGCGATTGCGGGTACCAGGCGGGCAGGGCCTTCGCGCCGTTCAGGGCCTCGTCGGCCACCACCACGCTCTCGACCTGCATCTCCGACAAGACGGCCTGCAGCACCTCGGTGAGCAGCGGCACACCGCGCGTCACCGCAAGATCGATGCGCCGCGGCCCCTCCGGAATCGGCAGGCCCGCATCGCCGATCACCAGCATGTCGCCATGGCCCAGCGAGGCGATGACCTGGGAGAGTTCGGCGTTGAGAAGGGCGGTACGTTTCACAGCGCGGTCCAGTCGGGGGGCATCGGGCTCTGCAGCACGGCATCGCGGTGCGGAATGGAAGGCTGGGCGCCGGGTTGCTGAATGCACAGCGCGGCCGCGCGAATGCCCAGGCGCACGGCTTCGTCGAACGATTGGCCTTCGCCCAGCGCGACGGCCAGCGCGCCGAGGAAGGTGTCGCCCGCCGCGGTGGTGTCGACCGCCTGTACTTTGGGCGCGGGATGGTGGCGTGCGCCGTTGGCGTCGATGGCCACCGCGCCACGCGCACCGAGCGTGACGACCACGCGCGCGACGCCTCTGGCACGCAAGGCCTGGCCGGCCAGGGCGGCTTCCTGCGGGCTGTCGGCCGCCTGGCCGCACAGCGCGTGCGCCTCGATTTCGTTGACGACCAGCGTGTCGATGCGCGGCCACAGCGGCTCGGCGATGGGCTGCACCGGCGATGGGTTGAGCAGCACCTTGCAGCCTGCGCCGTGCGCCACCGTGATGGCACGGGCGACCTGGTCCATTGGCGTTTCGAACTGCGCCACCAGAAAGGCCGCGCCTTGCAGCTGCTGCCGCAGCGCCGCCTCGTCGATTTCGACCCGCGCGTTGGCGCCGGGGATGATCACGATGCGGTTCTGGCCGCCGTCTTCCACCAGGATCAACGCCGTGCCGGTGGGCTCGGCGGCGTCGGTGCGCAGTGCGGCCGTGTCGATGCCGTCGCGCATGAGCGCTTCGCGCAGCGCCTGGCCGTGTGCGTCGTTGCCGACGCAGCCGATCATGCTGACCCGGCCCCCTTCGCGTGCGCAGCTCACGGCCTGGTTGGCGCCCTTGCCGCCGGGAATATGGGCGATCGAACGGCCCTGGAGGGTTTCGCCCGCGGCCGGCACCTGCGGCACGCGCAGCACGATGTCCATGTTCAGGCTGCCGAGCACCACGATGCGCGGCGACGGCTGCTGCGCGACGCTGGAAGAAGAGGAAGGCTGCGAACTCACGGGGCGCGGGACTTTCGTTTTTCCGTTGAAGAAGAAGCAGAAGCAGAGGCAGAAGCAGCAGGAGAGGGAGCAGCCGCCTCGCGGAAGCTCGCATGCCGTGCCGTGGAGGCGCGCACGTGCAGCTCGGGCTGCAGCACCACCTTGCGTGCATCGCGCCGCTTGCCGCCCACGCGCTCCAGCAGCATGTCGACCGCCAGTGCGCCGATGCGCTCCTTGGGCTGCGCCACGGTGGTGAGCGGCGGACTGGTGTAGGCCGAGAGCTCGATGTCGTCGAAGCCGACGATCGAAAGGTCGTCCGGCACATGCACGCCGCTTTCATGCGCCGCGCGCAACGCGCCAATGGCCATCAGGTCGTTGCACACGAACACGGCCGAAGGCGCCTGCTCGGTGCGCAAGATGGCGTGCATCGCCTCGTAGCCGCCCTGGCTCGTGAAGCCGCCGCGCCACAGCAGCGCGTCCGCATTAGGGGTGGCGCCGGCTTCGGCCAGCGCCATGCGCCAGCCCTCGATGCGCTGCTCGCTCGGCATCACACCCACCGGTCCGCCGATGCAGGCAATGCGCTTGTGGCCGAGCGACAGCAGGTGCCGCACCGCGAGCAGGCCGCCCTGCATGTGAGCCGTTTCCACCAGGTCGCAGGCCGGGTCGGCAATCTCGCGGTCGACCAGCACCGTGGGAATGCGCAGGCCGTGCAGTTGCGTGACCAGCGAGTCGTCGTCGCCGGCGCCCGTGGACACCACGATCAATCCGTCGATGCGGCGCTCGGCCAGCACCTGCAGGTACACGCTCTGGCGGCGGGGCTCGTCGTCGGTGTTGCACAGCACCAGCGTGTAGCCGGCGCCGAAGCAGCGGTCTTCCACGATGCGGACGATCTCGGCAAAGTACGGGTTCGAGCTGTTCGGAATCAGCATGCCGAGCGTCGACGTGGTGTTGCTCTTCAGGCTGCGCGCCATGGCGTTGGGCACATAGCCCAGCTCGCGGATGGCTTCTTCCACGCGCTCGCGCCCCTTGGCGCTCACGTGGCGCGTGTCGTTGACCACGTGCGAGACAGTGGTAACCGAAACCCCCGCGCGCAGCGCGACGTCCTTGATGGTGGCCATGGCGTGTTCCCCTTTTATTTGCGGCGTCAGGCCAGGCGGCGATCGGCCCGGCGTTGGCGCAAGGTGTCGATGATCACCGCAACCACGATCACCGCGCCGGTGATGATGCGTTTGCTCGGCTCGCTGGCGCCCACCTGTGCGAGCCCCGCCTCGAGCACCGCGATGATCAGCACGCCGAAGAAGGTGTTGACCACCGAGCCGCGCCCGCCCATGAGGCTGGTGCCGCCGATGACGACGGCCGCAATCACCTGCAGCTCGATGCCGACGCCGGCATTGGGGTCGGCCGCTTCGAGCCGTGCCGACTGCATCAGCCCCGCGAGCCCGGCCAGGAGGCCGGTGGCGGCAAACACGATGATGCGGATCGGCCGCGGGTCGATGCCCGCGAGCCGCATCGCTTCTTCATTGGTGCCGATGCCGACCACATGCCGGCCGAAGACCGTGCGCGTGAGCACCAGCTGGCCGGCAACGACAAGCACCACCGCGAGCACGAAGGCCGCGGAGATGCCCCCGACCCACGGCGCGGCAAGGCCCGAGATGGCGTCGCCCACGTACTGCGTGCGCGAATCGGTCACCAGGTACGCACCGCCGCGTACCGCTTCGAGCATGCCCAGCGAAACGATGAAGCTGGGCAGCCGCCATGCGACCGACACCGCGCCCGTGACCGTGCCGCACACCAGGCCGGTCGCCAGGCCCAGCGCAGCGGCCACGGGAACCGAGAGCTTCCACTGGAGGATGGCCGCCGCCGTCACCGCGGCGCTGAGTGCCAGCACCGAACCCACCGAGAGATCGATGCCCGCGATGATCAGCACGAAGGTCATGCCCACCGCCATCACGGCGAGCGCGGGAATTTCATTGGCAATGGAGATGAAGGTTTCGCGGGTAAAGAAGTATTCGCTCAGCGTGCCGAAGAGCGCAACCATGCCCACGAGCACGACGGTGAGGCCGAGGTAGGTGCCCAACTGGCCCTTGAGAGCGGAGGGCGGGGCGGATGTGGGGGCGGCTGCGTTCATGATGTCTCGGCGGAGGCCGGTTGGGCCGGATTCGAATCGGAAATGGCGGATCCCACCGTCGGGGTCGTCGGTGGCATTGGCGCGGGGGCGCGTCCTGCCGCGTCGCTGAACGCGGCGGCGAGCAGCGATTGTTCGCTCCATTGGCCGCGCTCGAACACCGCGACCAGCCGGCCGGCGCTCATCACGCCGATGCGGTCGCACATGGCCATCAGTTCGCGCAGGTCGCTCGACACCATCAAGAGCGCCTTGCCGGCATCGGTCATGCGGTCGAGTTCGGTATAGAGATCGGACCGCGCGCCCACGTCCACGCCGCGCGTGGGCTCGTCGAGCAGCAGCACCTTGCATTCGCGGTGCAGCCAGCGCGCGAACACCACCTTCTGCTGATTGCCGCCGCTCAGCGTGGCAACGGGCTGCTCGATGCTGCGCGAGCGGATGCGCAGAAGCTCGACCAGTCGCCGGGCAATGCCGCGCTCCTTGGCGCGCTGCAGCCAGCCGGCGTGCGAGATGGCGCCCAGGTCGCTCAGCGTGGCGTTGACGCGAATCGGTTGCGTGAGCAGCAGCCCCTGCGACTTGCGGTCTTCGGTCACCAGGCCGATGCCCGCGCGGATCGCCTGCATCGGCGAGCGCCAGCCCTTGCGAGCGCGCTGCACCGGCTGCGCATTCGATGTGCCGTCGTAGAGAAGAATTTCGCCGCGGTCGGCACGGTCGGCCCCGAACAGCAGCCGCACGAGTTCGGTCCGGCCCGAGCCGACCAGGCCGGCCAGGCCCATGACTTCGCCCGCATGCAGGTCGATGTCGACGCCCTTCACGACCTGAGCGCGGCCGATGCCGCGTGCGCTCAGCAGCACCGGCCCGGCCACGCGGCGGTCGCGGCCCTCGTGTTCGTGCACCGCGCGGCCCACCATCCGCTGCACCAGTTCGGCTTCGCGCACGCCGGCCATGGCGCGTACGTCGACCAGCCGGCCGTCGCGCAGCACCGCCGCGCGGTCGGCAATGCGCTGCAGCTCTTCGAGGCGGTGCGACACATAGACGATGGCCACGCCGCGCGCCTTCAGCAGTTCGATCTGCTCGAAGAGGTGCGAGGTTTCGCGCGGCGTGAGCATGGCGGTGGGCTCGTCGAGCACCAGCACGCGCGTGTCGTCCTGCAGGTTGCGCGCAATCTCGACCATCTGCTGCTGGCCGATGCCCAGCCGCGCCACGGGCGTGGCCGGGTCGATGTTCTGCATGCCGATCTTCGCGAGCTGTTGCGCCGCCAGCTCGTGCAGCTTGCCGCGGCGGATCCAGCCGGTCTGGTTGGGCAGCCGGTCGAGCAGCAGGTTCTCGGCCACCGACAGCGTGTTGACCAGCCCCAGCTCCTGCATGACCATGCGCACGCCCAGCCGCTCGGCGTCGCGGCGCGATGCGGGCTGGAACGGCACGCCGTCCAGCAGCATCTGGCCGCGCGTCGGCTGCACCAGGCCGCAGACGATTTTCGACAGTGTGCTCTTGCCGGCGCCGTTCTCGCCCGTGAGCGCGAGCACCTCGCCGGCATTCAACACAAGAGAAACGTCGTCGAGCACCGGCGCCGCGTAGTCCTTGCCGAGCGCGCTCAGCGAGAGCACGGGCGGGGCAAGACTTGCGTTCATGGCGGCGGCGGATGCGTTCAACGGCGACTCTTTTTCTTGTTGCTTACTTCGACGACTTGGTGACCAGCACCACGTCGGTCTTCACTTCGGCGGGCATGCTCGACTGCGGCTTCTTGTCGGCCAGCGCCTTGAGCGCGGTCTCGATGCCGAACACCGCCTGCTTGGCCGCGAACTGGTCGGCGGTGGCAAGCACGCGGCCGTCCTTCAGCATCGGCTTGATGGCGCCGATGTTGTCGTAGCCCACCACCAGCACCTTGCCGGTCTTGCCCGCGGCCTTGACGGCAGCCACCGCGCCGAGCGCCATGCTGTCGTTGCCCGCGAGCAGCGCCTTCAGGTCGGGATGCTCGCGCATCATGCCGGCGGCCACCGTGTTGCCCTTGTCGATTTCCCACTGGCCCGACTGCACGCCCACCACCGTCATGCCGGCGGCCTTCATCGCGTCCTGGTAGCCGAGGGTGCGCTGCTGCGCATTGAAGGTGGTCGAAACGCCTTCGATGATGCCGACCTTGTCGCCGGCCTTCAGGCTCTTGGCCAGCTCGTCGCCGACCAGCTTGGCGCCGGCGCGATTGTCCGGGCCGACGAAGGGCACCTGAATGCCTTTTTCCTTCAGCGCGGCGGTGTCGAACTGGTTGTCGATGTTGACCACCAGAATGCCACGGTCGATGGCGGCCTTGACCACCGGCACCAGGGCCTTCGAATCGGCCGGCGCAATGACCAGGGCAGTGATCTTCTGCGCCATCATCTGCTCGACCATCTTGATCTGAGCGGCCGTGTCGGTTTCGTCCTTGATGCCGTTGGCCACCAGCGTGTACTGCGAGGCGTTGGCTTTCTGGTGCGCCTTGGCGCCGTCTTCCATGGTGCGGAAGAATTCGTTGGCCAGCGACTTCATGACCAGCGCCACCTTGGGCTTCTCCTGGGCGAGGGCGGGCAAGGCGGCGAAGGCGCCCAGCAACGTCAGTGCGGCTGCGCTTTGCAGCGTGCGACGGGTGAACTTCATGGTGTGTCTCCTGAGGTGGTTGAGCGGTGCACCGGTCTGTGCCGGGGGCTCCGATATTAACTAACGAAAACGTTTGCGCAAACGTTTGCTAACCGGGGGCTAACCCTGATCGCAATTTACTTTCCGAGGGGGGCCGCGCACGGCCGCCCGAAGCGGCCGCCCCGCCCCCGGAAGGGGGGGGCGAAGCGACACGAAGTGCGCGAAGCTTGGGGGTGAGCCAGCTCGGCCTAAAATTGCGGGTTACCCAGAGGACCCCCCATGAGTTTGCAATGCGGCATCGTCGGCCTGCCCAACGTCGGTAAATCCACCCTTTTCAATGCGTTGACCAAGGCCGGTATCGCAGCGGAAAACTATCCGTTCTGCACCATCGAGCCCAATGTGGGCGTGGTGGAAGTGCCCGATCCGCGGCTCGCCCAGCTCAGCGAGATCGTCAAGCCCGAGCGCGTGGTGCCCGCCATCGTCGAGTTCGTCGACATCGCCGGCCTGGTGGCCGGTGCCAGCACGGGCGAGGGCCTGGGCAACAAGTTTCTTGCGCACATCCGCGAAACCGACGCCACGGTGAACGTGGTGCGCTGCTTCGACGACGAGAACGTGATTCACGTGGCCGGCAAGGTCGACCCGATCTCCGACATCGAAGTGATCCAGACCGAACTCTGCCTGGCCGACCTGGCCACGGTAGAGAAAGCGCTGCACCGCCACACCAAGGTGGCCCGTTCGGGCGACAAGGACGCGCAGAAGCTCGTCGGCCTGCTCGAGCGCTGCCAGGCGGCGCTGAACGAGAACACGCCGGTGCGTGCGCTCGAGTTCACGAAGGAAGAGCAGCCGCTGGTCAAGTCGTTCACGCTCATCACCGCCAAGCCCGCGATGTTCGTCGGCAACGTGGCGGAAGACGGCTTCGAGAACAACCCGTATCTCGACCGCCTGCGCGAATACGCCGCCAAGCAGGGCGCCCCCGTGGTCGCGATCTGCGCCAAGATCGAAGCCGACCTGGCCGAGATGGACGACGAAGACAAGAAGATGTTCCTCGCCGAAATCGGCCAGGACGAGCCGGGCCTGAACCGCCTGATCCGCGCGGCCTTCAAGTTGCTGGGCCTGCAGACCTACTTCACCGCCGGCGTGAAGGAGGTGCGCGCCTGGACCATCCACATCGGCGACACCGGTCCGCAGGCCGCTGGCGTGATTCACGGCGACTTCGAAAAGGGCTACATCCGCGCCCAGACCATCGCCTTCGAGGACTACATCGCCTACAAGGGCGAACAGGGTGCCAAGGACGCGGGCAAGATGCGTTCGGAAGGCAAGGAATACGTCGTCAAGGATGGTGACGTGATGAACTTCCTCTTCAGCTCCTAACTGGCTCACCCCCAGTCTTCGCGCACTTCGTGTCGCTACGCCAACCCCCTCGCCGGGGGCAACACCAGCGGCCCGGCGAAGCCGGTTCCGCGGTGTTCCACGAAAAGGCACGCCCTTTCTTCAAGCACCTGCCGACCTATGCTCACCGTCCATCACCTCAACAACTCGCGCTCGCAGCGCGTGCTGTGGCTTCTCGAAGAACTCGGGCTGCCCTACGAAATCGTTCACTACCAGCGCGATCCGCAAACCATGTTGGCGCCCGCTTCGCTGCGGGCCGTTCATCCGCTTGGCAAATCGCCGGTGGTCACGACGGACGACGGCCTTACGCTGGCGGAATCGGGCGCGATCATCGACACGGTGATCGAGCGCTACGGCAACGGCCGGCTGGCACCGGCGCCAGGCACGCCCGAGGCGCTGCGCTACCGCTACTGGCTGCATTTCGCGGAAGGCACGGCCATGTCGCCGCTGCTGCTCAAGCTGGTGTTCGACAAGATCGAACGCAGCAAGATGCCGTTCTTCGTGAAGCCGATTGCAAAGATGATTTCGGGCAAGGCCAAGGCGGCCATCGTCATGCCCAACATCGAGAGCCACCTGAATTACATGGAAGCCGAGCTCGGCAAGAGCGAATGGTTTGCCGGCAATGAATTCACGGGCGCCGACATCCAGATGAGTTTTCCGGTCGAAGCCGCGCAGGCGCGCGGAGGTCTGGATGCAAAGCGGCCCAGGCTCATGGCCTACCTGGAGCGCATCTATGCGCGCCCGGCCTACCGGCGCGCCCTGGAACGCGGCGGACCCTACGACCTGTTGAGCTGAACCGACCGGGGAACGCCGGCTCCGGCTACCCCGGAAAGATGTAGAGCAGCGCCACGGTCATGCACACGTAGCGCAAGAATTTGCCGATGACCATGTATCCAAGACATGGCCAGAACGGCAGCTTGAGCCAGCCTGCCACTGCGCAGAGCGGATCGCCCACGATCGGCAGCCAGCTCAGCAGGCATGCCTTCGGGCCGAGCCGCTCCAGCCAGCTCAATACGCGCACATGATGTTTCGAGTGCGAGTATTTGTCTGCGACCTTGTGCGCGCCGTAGCCTATCCACCAGTCGACCGCGCCGCCCAGCGTGTTGCCCGCGGTGGCCACCAGAACGGCCGGCCAGAACATTTCGGGATTGAGCTTGAGCAAGCCGAAAAGAATCGGCTCCGAGCCCACCGGCAGCAGCGTGGCCGAGACGAAGGCCGCGATGAACAGCGTGGAGAGTCCGTACTGCGGAAGCGCGAGTAGCGCCAGGAGAGCGTCGAGCCAGGCTTGCATAAGGTGAAATGAGTCGACGCAGTATAGGTAGCCCGCCTGCTGCTACAGGTCGGAGAAAGCGCCGAGGGCGGCGGGTTTTATGCCCCTACCCCAAGCGCAAATCGTTTCAGTCACCGAAATCGCGCGTGGCTACAATCGTGCCTCATTTTTCAGCAGCCGAACTCGCGACGCTTCCTCCTCCATGACCTTGCAGATCGGCACCCACACGCTGGAAAACCGCCTGTTCGCCGCGCCCATGGCCGGCGTGACGGACCGGCCGTTCCGCATGCTGTGCCGCCAGCTCGGCGCTGGCTATGCGGTCAGCGAGATGGTCACTTCGCGCAAGGAACTCTGGAACACGCTCAAGACGTCGCGCCGCGCCAATCATGACGGCGAGCCCGGCCCCATTGCGGTGCAGATCGCCGGCACCGATGCGGCCATGATGGCCGAGGCCGCGGTCTACAACATCGAGCGTGGCGCGCAGATCATCGACATCAACATGGGGTGCCCGGCCAAGAAGGTCTGCAACAAGTGGGCCGGTTCTGCGCTGATGCGTGACGAGCCGCTGGCGCTGGAGATCGTGCAGGCGGTGGTCGACGCGGCGCAACCTTTCAACGTGCCGGTCACGCTCAAGATGCGCACCGGCTGGAGCGAAGAGCACCGCAATGCGGCCAAGCTCGCGCGCGATTTCGAATCGGCCGGCGTGCAGATGCTCACCGTGCATGGCCGCACCCGCGAGCAGGGCTACAAGGGCAGCGCCGAGTACGACACCATTGCCGCCGTGAAGGCCGCGGTGCGTATTCCCGTGGTGGCCAACGGCGACATCAATTCACCGGAGAAGGCGCGCGACGTGCTCGCGGCCACTGGTGCCGATGCGGTGATGATCGGCCGCGCAGCGCAAGGCCGGCCTTGGATCTTCCGCGAGATTTCTCACTTTCTTGCAACGGGTACGCATCTTGCGCCGCCGCTTGTCATAGAGGTTCGCCGCTTGCTGCTCGATCATCTGGTGGAGCACTATGCGCTTTACGGCGAGTTCAGCGGCGTGCGCACCGCGCGCAAGCACATCGGCTGGTATGTGCGTACGCTGCCGGAGGGGGAAGCCTTCCGCGCGCAGATGAACACCATCGAAGACTCTGCCGCGCAGCTGCGTGCGGTCGGCGATTATTTCGACGGGTTGGCGGACCGCATGGACCGCATGCCCGTGCACCAGGCGGCCGAAGAGCTGTCCGGTGAAGAGGAGGCGGCTTGCGCCGCTGATTGAGAGAGAAGAAGAGAAGAAAAGCATGAGCAAGAAACACATCGAGGACTGCGTTCGCACCAGTCTGGACAGCTACTTTCGCGATTTGCGCGGCACCGAACCCGACGGCATGTACGAGATGCTCGTGCGCGTGGTCGAGAAGCCCTTGCTCGATGTCGTGATGACGCGCGCCGAAGGCAACCAGTCGAAGGCTGCGCAATGGTTGGGCCTGAATCGCAACACGCTTCGCAAGAAGCTGGTTGAACACAAACTTTTGAAATAACTACACGGCATATTCCATGGCCCAGACCGCACTCATCTCCGTCTCCGACAAAACCGGCATCCTCGAATTCGCGCAAGCGCTGCACGGCCTCGGCATCAAGCTGCTGTCCACCGGCGGCACCGCCAAGCTGCTGGCCGATGCCGGCTTGCCTGTGACCGAAGTGGCCGACCACACCGGTTTTCCTGAAATGCTCGACGGCCGTGTGAAGACGCTGCATCCCAAGATCCACGGCGGCCTGCTGGCGCGGCGCGACCTGCCGGCGCACGTGGCGGCCATCAAGGAGCACGGCATCGACACCATCGACCTGCTGGTGGTCAATCTCTATCCGTTCGAAGCCACGGTGGCCAAGGCCGGCTGCACGCTCGAAGATGCCATCGAGAACATCGACATCGGCGGCCCGGCCATGGTGCGCAGCGCGGCCAAGAACTGGAAGGACGTGGGCGTGCTGACCGACGCCTCGCAGTACCCCGTGGCGCTGGCCGAGCTGCAGGCCGGCGGCAAGCTCAGCGACAAGACCAAGTTCGCTTTCTCGGTGGCCGCGTTCAATCGCATTGCCGACTATGACGGCGCCATCAGCGACTATCTCTCGGCCATCGACTTCGAAGCCAGCATCGGCCAGCCGTCGCCCACACGCTCGTTGTTTCCGGCGCAAAGCAACGGCCGTTTCGTGAAGGTGCAAGACCTGCGCTATGGCGAGAACCCGCACCAGCAGGCCGCGTTCTACCGCGATCTGCACCCGGCGCCAGGCTCGCTCGTGTCCGCGAAGCAGCTGCAGGGCAAGGAGCTCAGCTACAACAACATCGCCGATGCCGACGCCGCATGGGAGTGCGTGAAGAGCTTCGACGTGCCGGCCTGCGTGATCGTGAAGCACGCCAACCCCTGCGGCGTGGCCGTGGGCAAGGACGCGGCCGAGGCTTACGGCAAGGCCTTCAAGACCGATCCGACTTCGGCCTTCGGCGGCATCATCGCCTTCAACCGCCCGGTCGACGGCGAGACGGCGCAGGCCATTGCCAAGCAGTTCGTCGAAGTGCTGATGGCGCCGGGCTACACGCCCGAGGCGCTCGAGGTGTTCCAGGCGACCAAGGCCAAGCTCAACGTGCGCGTGCTCGAGATTGCTCTTCCGAAGGTTTCCAAGGGCGGCGCTACAGACTGGGACAACGGCCGCAATGCCATGGATGTCAAGCGCGTCGGCTCGGGCCTGTTGATCCAGACCGCGGACAACCACGAGCTCGCGGCAAGCGACCTGAAGGTGGTCACCAAGAAGCAACCCACGCCCGAGCAGCTGCAAGACCTGCTGTTCGCATGGAAGGTGGCCAAGTACGTGAAGAGCAACGCCATCGTGTTCTGCGCCGGCGGCATGACCATGGGCGTAGGCGCGGGCCAGATGAGCCGCCTCGATTCGGCACGCATCGCAAGCATCAAGGCCGAGCACGCGGGCCTGTCGCTGAAAGACACCGCGGTGGCGAGCGATGCCTTCTTCCCGTTCCGCGACGGGCTCGACGTGGTGGTCGATGCCGGTGCGAGCTGCGTCATTCAGCCGGGCGGTTCGATGCGCGACCAGGAAGTGATCGACGCCGCCGACGAGCGCGGCGTGGTCATGGTGCTTTCGGGCGTGCGCCACTTCCGCCACTGAGCACCAACCGTCCCTCGGGCAAGGCCGGGCTGTACCGCTAGCGTTTTGCTGGCGTGCGCAGCCCGGCTTTTTTCTTGGCCGGTTGCTTCGGCCTTAACGGGGCCCGGAGGCCTTGAAGATCTGCCTGGCAGCCTCGATCGTGGCGGCGATGTCGTCGTCGCTGTGCGCGGCACTCACGAAGCCCGCTTCGTAAAGAGCCGGTGCGATGTACACGCCGCGGTCGAGCAGGCCGTGGAACAGCGCGTTGAACTTTGCGTTGTCGGTGGTCATTACGGTCGCGTAGTTCTGCGGCAGCTCGTTCATCAGGAAGAAGCCGAACATACCGCCTTCGCTGTCGGCGTTGAAGGGCTGGCCTTCGGCCGCGGCGGCAGCCTTGAGACCTTCGACCAGCGACTGCGTTTTCTTCGACAGCGCTTCATAGAAGCCGGGCCTGGCGATTTCCTTCAGCGTGGCCAAACCGCAGGCCGTGGCCACGGGGTTGCCCGACAGCGTGCCCGCCTGGTAGACCGGGCCGAGCGGCGCAAGCTGCTCCATGATGGCGCGCGGACCGCCGAAAGCCGCCAGCGGCATGCCGCCGCCGATGACCTTGCCGAGCACCGTGAGGTCGGGCGTGATGCCCAGCACGCCCTGCGCGCCGTGCAGGCCGACGCGAAAGCCGGTCATCACTTCGTCGAACACCAGCAGCGCGCCGTGCTGCGTGCAAAGGTCGCGGCAGCGCTGGGCGAATTCGGGCGTGGCGCGCACGAAGTTCATGTTGCCGGCAATCGCCTCGATCATCAGGCAGGCGATGTCGTTGCCGTGCAGCGCAAAGGCTTCCTCGAGCTGGGCGATGTTGTTGTACTCCAGCACCAGCGTGTGCTGCGTGACCTCGGGCGGCACGCCGGCCGAGGTGGGATGGCCGAAGGTGGCAAGGCCCGAGCCCGCCTTGACCAGCAGCGCGTCGGCATGGCCGTGGTAGCAGCCTTCGAACTTGATGATGTGCTTGCGGCCGGTGGCGCCGCGCGCCAGGCGCAGCGCGCTCATGGCGGCCTCGGTGCCCGAGCTCACGAGCCGCACCATTTCCATCGACGGCACCAGCGCGAGGATGGCTTCGGCCAGCTCGATTTCACGCTCGGTGGGTGCGCCGTACGAGAAGCCCTCGAGCACGGCCTTTTGCACCGCCTCGACGACCGCCGGATGGCCGTGGCCCAGGATCATCGGGCCCCAGGAACCGATGTAGTCGATGTAGCGCTTGTCGTTGGCATCCCAGAAATAGGCGCCTTCGGCACGGCGGATGAAGCGCGGCGTGCCGCCCACGGCCTTGAAGGCGCGCACGGGCGAGTTGACTCCGCCGGGGATGACGGCGCGGGCGCGCTCGAAAAGAATGTCGTTTTGGTCAGCGTTTGGCATCAATGTCTGGTGTCGTGAGGGGGCAGGGCAAAGTCTGGGGGTGCGTCGGGGTCTTCGTCTTCATCGTCTTCCGGCTCGGCCCAGAACAGGCGGTCCGGAAGCACGTGGCCCATGCCGGGCCGAAAGCCCGCGTCGAGGCAGCGGTCCATGTAGGCCAGGGCTTCGGTGGTGGCGGCCACCAAGTCGGTTCCGCTCGCGAGCAGGGCGGCCAGCGCGGCCGACAGGGTGTCGCCGGCACCGGCGAAAACGGCCTCGAGCCGTTCGTACTTCTCGTTGGTGAGCACTGACTGCGGAGAGGCCAGCACGTTGTCGATGAACTGGTCGGGCAGCACCATGCCGGTCACCAGGGTGTAGGGCACGCCGAACTCTCCCGCGGCCTTGGCAATGTCGCGCGCGCCGGGCGGACGCTCGCCGCTCCAGTCCGGAAGCAGCCACCGCCAGAGGGTGCTGTGGTTTCCGACCAACACTGTGGTCTGGGGAAGAAGTAACTCTCGAAAAGCGTCGAGATAGGGCTCGATCAGGTCCTCGTCCCACCAGGAAAGGTTGGGCATATAGGCCACCAACGGCACCTCGGGATAGTCGGAAGCGGTCTCGGCGATGGTGCTCAGGGTGTCGGGGCTGCCGACAAAGCCTACCTTGATGAGCTGGACTTCCACGTCCTCGAGGATGGCGCGCGCCTGCTCGGCCACGGCCTCTTCGTCGAAGGCGAAATGGTCGAATATCTCGGCCGTGTCCCGGGCGTACGCCCCCGTGACCACGGGCAGCATGTGGGCGCCCACCGACGCCATGGCCAGGGCGTCGCCGCCCAAGCCGCCGGCGCCGCTCGGATCGCTGGCATTGAAGACCAGAACGCAGGGCGGGTTCAGGTCGCGCTCGGCCACCTCTTCGGCGTCCGGCGAGGGGTCGTTAAGATCGCCCGGGTTGCGGGCGTTGTCTGCTGGATGTAAGTAAATGGTCATACGCCGGGCGAAATCCCCTGGATGGTGGCATAGGCGCGACGTTTACCGTCTGCCAGTGAGATACGCATAGATACACTCGTTGCATTTAATGAACAAGGACTTTAAGCTCCGATGAATACGAAAACTTGGATGTGCCTGATTTGTGGGTGGATCTATGACGAAGCGGTTGGTGTGCCGGAGGACGGCATCGCAGCAGGCACGGCCTGGGCGGATGTCCCGATGAACTGGACCTGTCCTGAGTGCGGTGCGCGCAAGGAAGACTTCGAAATGGTTGAAATCTGAAGAGCATGGCATAGAGCTGCGCGATTTGCGCCGATGTACGGCGCGGCGGGCATCCAAGTCTCATCTCAGCAGGAGTGTGTGCAATGGGGCCGAATGGATCAGGTTACAAGGTGCTTGTCATCGACGACAGCAATACGATCCGGCGCAGTGCCGAAATATTTCTGAAGCAGGGCGGGCACGAGGTTCTTCTCGCGGAAGACGGCTTTGACGCGCTCTCCAAGATCAACGACCACAAGCCGCATCTGATTTTCTGCGACATCCTGATGCCTCGCCTGGACGGTTACCAGACCTGCGCCATCATCAAGCGCAATGCTCAATTCTCCAATGTTCCGGTGGTGATGCTTTCTTCGAAAGACGGCGTCTTCGACAAGGCTCGCGGCCGCATGGTCGGGTCGCAAGACTACCTGACCAAACCTTTCACCAAAGACCAGCTGCTGCAGGCCGTGCAGCAGTTTGGCATCGTTCAACAGGAAGTGCAGTAATGCCCATTCGAAAAATCCTCGTCGTCGACGACTCCAAGACGGAACTGCTGTTCCTGTCAGACCTGCTCCGCAAGAACGGCTTTGCCGTCAAGACCGCTGAAAACGCCGAAGACGCGATGCGCCGTCTCGAAGAGGAGCAGCCCGACCTGATCCTCATGGACGTCGTCATGCCCGGCCAGAACGGCTTCCAGCTGACCCGCGCGATTGCCCGCGATCCGAAGTACGGCGCCATCCCGATCATCCTGTGCACCAGCAAGAACCAGGAAACCGATCGCGTCTGGGGCATGCGCCAGGGCGCGCGCGACTACATCGTGAAGCCGGTCAACGAGGCCGACCTCATGTCCAAGATCACCGCGCTCGCCTGAGCGGGAGCCGACTGAGTCCATGGCGAATCGCGACGCTCTCCGCGCCTTCCAGTCCCGGCTTGCGAGCCGCCTGCAGGCCGCACGCACGACCGGCGTTGCCGCCACGTGGCTCGCGGTCGAGGCGGGGGAGGGCAAGTTCCTCTTTCCTCTCGGCCACGCGGGCGAGATATTTCCCTGGACGCCTCCCCAGCCCGTGCCCTACACGGAGCCCTGGTTCCTTGGCGTTGCCAACCTGCGCGGCGGCCTCTTCGGCGTGGTGCAGCTGTCGGCATTCGCCTCTGGCGTTCCGAGCGGACCGGCCCCCACCGAGGCGGCCCGCATGCAATCGCGGCTCGTTGCCCTCAACGAGCTGCTCGAAGTCAACTGCGCATTGCTGGTCGATCGACTGGCGGGGTTGCGCGGCGCCGAGGCCTTCACGGCCGCGGAACCGCCAGGCGCAGAAGCACCTGCCTGGCTTGGGCATCTGTACACCGATGCGGCGGGTGAGCGCTGGCAGGAAATCAACCTGCAAGCGCTTTCGCAGCAACCCCAATTTTTGAGTATTGGCGCCTAGTGCCTTCGCACAGCCCAAAGACAACCACCTGAAGGACCGACCGTGAGCTCGATCGCCGACAAGTTCAAGAAATTACTGCCCGCGAACAGCGGCAACGACAAGGCCCGCGTCGACGGTTCGACCCTATCGCTCGACGATGTCGACACGGTTCAGGCGCCGGACGAAAAGACCGTTCGGCTGGCCCGGAAAAAAGGCCGTGCCCCCGAGCCCGCGCCTACCGGCTTTGCCGACGGCGGCGCGCTGACCAGCGGCGAAGCGGCCAACGAGGCCGGCGCGGGTGCGCTCGAGGCAGCCCAGGCGCAAGCCGCGGCCGCAAAGGCGAGCTCCAGGCCGGCGCGCCAGCAGCGGATCCTGGCGATCATGCTGGCCGTGGTGGTGTTGCTGCTGTTGCTGGTGGCCGGCTCCGCCATTCTTCGCGCCGAGCGTCTCGCCCAGCAGGTGGCCGCCACCGGCCAGTCGCTGATGCAGTCGCAGCGTCTCGCCAAATCGATCTCCCAGGCTCTCGTGGGCAGCGCGCCCGCGTTCGTCGAAGTGAAAGACAGCGCCGACGACCTCACGCGCCGCGTGCAGGGCCTCACCAACGGCGACGAGGCCCTGCGCCTCGAACGCGTGGGCAACCAGTACGACGAGGACATGGGCAAGATCAACCCCTTGGTCGCCCGTGCCGATGCCAGCGCCAAGGTCGTGCTGGCCCAGCGCCAGATCCTGACCCAGGTGGGTGCCGCCTTGCGCGACATCAACCAGCAATCGTCCGCGCTGCTCGAAATGACGGAAACCGTCGCTTCGCTGAAGATGCAGCAGAACGCCACGCTGCCTGAAATTTCCGCCGCCGGCCAGCTCGTGATGCTCACCCAGCGCATCGGCAAGTCGACCAACGAATTCTTCACGGTCGAGGGTGTGAACCCCGACGCCGTGTTCCTGCTCGGCAAGGACCTGAACACCTTCCAGGAAACCACCCGCGGCCTGCTCGACGGCAATGCGCAGCAGCGTTTCCCCGGCTCGAAGGACCCGCAAACGCGCCAGCAGCTCGAAGCCATTCTGAAGACCTACGAGCAGATGCGCACGCAGGCCTCCGCCATTCTGGGCAATCTGCAGGGCCTGGTGGCAGCGCGCGAAGCGCAGGCTTCCATCCTGACCGACAGCGAACCGCTGCGCAAGTCGCTCGGCGAGCTGCAGGACAAGCTCTCCGCACGCACCGGCCTGGGCGCCGGAACGATCGTGCTGCTGTTCGTGCTCTCGCTGGCCGCCCTGGCCCTGGCAGGCGCCATCGGTTTCGTGCAGGTGCGCGAAGGCCGCGAACGCGCCGCCATTGCCGAACGCGAACGTCTCTCGGCCGAGCAGGCCAGCGACGAAGCCGGCCGCATCAACAACGCCAACCAGGCCGCCATTCTTCGGCTGATGAACGAACTGCAGACAGTGGCCGAAGGCGACCTGACGCAGGAAGCGACCGTGACCGAGGACATCACCGGCGCCATTGCCGACTCGGTGAACTACACGGTGGAAGAACTGCGTTTGCTGGTGGGCAACGTGCAGAACACGGCAACCCGCGTGGCACAGACGACGTCGCAGGTGGAAAGCACCTCGACCGAACTGCTGGCCGCCTCGACCGAACAGCTGCGCGAAATTCGCGAAACCGGCCAGTCGGTGCTGACCATGGCCGAGCGAATCAACGGCGTGTCCTCGCAAGCGCAAGAGTCCGCCACGGTGGCGCGCCAGTCGCTGCAGGCTGCTTCTTCGGGCCTGCAGGCTGTGCAGAACGCCATCGGCGGTATGAACTCCATCCGCGACCAGATCCAGGAAACCTCCAAGCGGATCAAGCGCCTGGGCGAATCCTCGCAGGAGATCGGTGAAATCACCGAGCTGATCTCGGACATTACCGAACAGACGAACGTGCTGGCGCTGAACGCCGCCATTCAGGCCGCATCGGCCGGTGAAGCCGGTCGCGGCTTCTCGGTGGTGGCGGAAGAAGTGCAACGGCTGGCTGAACGCTCCGCGGACGCCACGCGCCAGATTTCGGCGCTGGTGAAGGCCATTCAGACCGACACGCAGGATGCGGTGGGCGCCATGGAGCGTTCCACGCAGGGTGTGGTGGAAGGGGCCAAGCTGTCCGACAATGCAGGTACCGCACTGACCGAGATTGACCGCGTGTCGCGCCGCCTTGCAGAGCTGATCGAGCAGATTTCGCAATCCGCCTCCCGCGAAGCCGATTCGGCCAACGTGGTGGCTGCCAACATCCAGCACATTTTTGCAGTGACCGAGCAGACCGGAGAAGGTACCCGTACCACCGCCCAGCAGGTACGCGAGCTCTCGCAAATGGCGGAAGAACTGCGCCGCTCGGTCGCCCGATTCAAAATTGCCTGACAAGAGATAAGAACGGCGAGCATCCAACGTGTCGATTCAAACCCCTGCCACGACCCCCCTCGCTGGCAATGTGCCGGCCACCGAAGACCTTGGGCCGCTGGCCTGGGTTCTGGGAGAAATCCAGAAATCCCTCGACAGCGTTGCCAAGTCGCTGCGGCGCTTTGTGCGCGACGTGGGCAACACCTCGGAACTCGAGAGTGGCCCGCTGCAAATGGCCCGCCAGCAACTGCACCAGTCCGTCGGTGCGCTGCAGATGGTGGGCAATACCGCGCCGGCGCTGGTGCTCGGTTCCATCGAGTTCGCGGTTCAGGGCTTCATTGCCGAACCGCAGCGCTGCACCGAAAGCGCAGTCCAGAAGATCGAGCGTGCCGGCTTCGCCGTCGTCGATTTCCTCAATGCGCTGCTGGCCGGCAAGGCCGTATCGTCGGTGGCGCTGTTCCCGCAATACCGCGACGTGCTCGAACTGGTCGGCAACGAGCGCGTTCATCCGGCAGACCTCTGGAGCATTGCCTGGCGCTGGGTCGAAGTCCGTCCCGCGCTGACCCAGGCCGCGATGGCCTATGACCCGGCGGTGCGCTCGCGGCTCGACCGCGAGGTGCTGCAGCTGGTCAAGACCGGCGACCCGCAGGCCGCGCGCCGGCTGAATGCGCTGTGCCTGGGGCTCGGGCGCGGTGCGCTGCTGCCTCGCGTGGCGAGTTTCTGGACCCTGGCCGCGGGCTTCTTCGAGGCCCTGGCGCTGGGGCTGATTCCGGCCGATTCCTATGTCAAGCGGGCCGCTTCACGCGTGCTGCTGCAATACGCCACGTTCGCGCGCGGCGACAACACGGTCTCCGACCGGTTGGGCCAGGACCTGCTGTTCTTCTGCGCGCAGGCCGTGCCCACCGCGCGCGACGATGCCGCCACGCTGCGCACCGTGCGCACCGCCTGGGGCGTCGCGAGCGAGCCGTATATCGACTACAGCGTCGAGCAGTTCGGCCGCTTCGATCCACTGGTGCTCACGCAGGCCCGCAAGCGCATCGAAACCGCCAAGGAAATGTGGTCGGCGCTTTCGGGCGGCGACGCCACCCGTACCCGCCAGGTGGCCGACACCTTCGCGCAACTGGGCGAATCGCTGCAGAAGCTGCATCCACCGAGCCTGCCGATGGTGGAGGCCCTGACGCATGCGGTCGAAGCGTCCGTGCGCACCGGCCAGCCGCCCGACACCGAACTGGCGATGGAAGTCGCCACCTCGGTGCTCTACCTGGAAGCCGCGCTCGAAGACCTGGATCCGAGCGATCCGCAGCTCACCTCCCGCACGCTGCAGCTGGCCGGCCGCATCGAGCGCGTGCGCGCTGGCGGCCATTCGGAGCCGCTCGAGCCCTGGATGGAAGACCTGTATCGCCGCGTGAGCGATCGCCAGACCATGGGCACCGTGGTCGACGAGCTGCGCAGCCACCTGAGCGAGCTCGAAAAATCGCTCGACCAGTACTTCCGCCGTCCGGCCGAAAAGGCGCTGCTGCGCACCGTGCCGAGCCAGCTGCTGCAAATGCGCGGCGTGTTCTCGGTGCTGGGCCTGGAGCAGGCCGCGCACACCGTGCACCGCATGCGCGACGACGTCGAGCAGATGCTCGTGGGCAACGCATCGCCCGTCGAGGAAATGCACAGCTTCGATGCGCTCGGCAACAACCTGGGCGCCCTGGGCTTCCTGATCGACATGCTGGGCTATCAGCCGGCGCTTGCCAAGCGCCTGTTCGTATTCGACGCCGAAGCCGGCGAACTCAAGCCGCTGATGGGCCGCCAGGCGACCGACAGCGGTGTTGCCGATGCCGCAGCGGCGGATGGCAAGCCCGCGGGCGCCGAACCCGTGCTCAGCATCGAGGAGGTCGACGCCCAGATCGCCTCGAAGCTGGCCGCGCTCGCCACGCCCAACCGCAAGGCGAAGGTGTCGCCCATCGAGGAATTCAGTCGCAAGGCGGACAGCTGGACGAACAAGATCACCGGTCCCGCGGCGCTGCCCGATACCGAAGTGACCGAACTCGAAGAAGACGACCTGCAGAACATCTTCCTCGACGAGGCCCGCGAGGTGGTGCAAAACGGCCTGGCCGCCATCGACGAACTCGGCAGCCACCCCGACGACACCGAGGAACTCACCATCCTGCGGCGTGCGTTCCACACGCTCAAGGGCAGCTCGCGCATGGTCGGCCTGACCGACTTCGGCGATGCCGCCTGGTCCTTCGAGCAGGTGCTCAACACCTGGCTGGCCGACCAGCGCGACGCCACGCCCGATCTGCTCACCGGCACCCGCAAGGCGCTCAACGAGTTCAGCGAATGGGTCGAAGCCATTGCGTCCGGCGCCCAGCACGGCTGGCAGTCGGGGCATTTCAGCCGCGTGGCCAATGCCCTCTTGGCTGGCGAACCGGTGCCGACCGCGGTACCGCGCGTCGATGCGGACGCCCTTGCGGTGGCCGCGCGCCATATTGCCGCAGAGCCACCGGCGCCCGCCGCTGCGTTGCCGATGCCGGAACTGCCGGAGTTGCCCGATCTGTCGCTGGCCCCCGCGGCACCGCCGGAGCCGGAGCCTGCGCCCGCCGCGGCGTTCGAATTGCCGGCGCAAGTGCCGGAGCACTCCGCCCGGCACGAAACCGATGACGACTTCGCATCGACCGACTTCCTCGACTTCGAAACCAAGCCGAGTCCGGAGGAGTCTTTCGAGGTCCTGGACGGCAGCGGAGATTTCGACTTCCTGCTGCCCGAAAAGGCGGAGCCCGCCCCATCCGTCGCGCCTCCTCAATTCATCGCCGAAGCGGCGGATGAGCCCGCGCCCGAACCGGCCGTTGCGGCCGAGCAGCCTTCGGCGCTGCCCGACCTCGACTGGTCGCCAGAGCCGTTGCCGGCGAGCGAGAGCGAGCCTGCAGCCTTTGCCACGGCAGCGCCCGCCCAAGAAGAAGAGCCTGAGGCCGCCGCACCAGCGTTCCTGGTGGAGCCGGAAGAACCTGCTGCTGCTGCGGAAGAAACGCCTGCCGCGCCGGCGGAACTGCCTGTAGCCGCAGCCGACCCTGTTGCCGAAGAGGTGCCGCAGCCCGCGGCCGAAGTTCAGGAAACCGCCGAAGCCGTCGAAACCATCGAGGCCACCGAAGAGGCCGAATCGGCTGCGCCGTCCAGCGCCGACGACCAGGTCAAGGTCATCGGGCCGCTGCGCATCGGCATTGCGCTCTACAACGTCTACCTCAACGAAGCCGACGAATGGTCCAGGCAACTGGCCACCGACGTGGGCGAGTGGGCCCTCGAATCGCACGAGCGCCTGTCCGATTCGACCGTTGCGCTCGCGCATTCGCTGGCCGGCAGCTCGGCCACCGTCGGCTTCCACAGCCTTTCGGGCATGGCCCGCCTGCTCGAAGCCGCGCTGCAGCATCTGCAAATGCAGGGCAGCGGTACGCGTGAGCAGGGTGTGGTGCTGGTCGCCGCGGCCGACGAATTGCGTCGCCTGCTGCATCAGTTTGCCGTGGGCTTCCTGCGCGAGCCTTCCGAGGGAACGCTGCAGGCGCTGCGCGACATTGCCGCCGCACCCATGCCGGCCGAGGCGGCCGCCCGGATCGAAACCCGGCCGCTCCAGCACATGGTGGCCACCGACAGCGTTGCCGATGTGGCGCTGGACGACTCCGAAGACGCCATCGACGTCACCGATGCGGTCGACGTCGACCTGTTCCCGATCTTCGAGGAAGAAGCCGCGGAATTGCTGCCCCAGCTCGGCCAGGCGCTGCGCCAGTGGGCACACCATCCGGACGACAGCGCGCCGCGCGCCTCGGTGCTGCGCACGCTGCACACGCTCAAGGGCAGCGCCCGGCTGGCCGGCGCCATGCGCCTCGGCGAGCGTGCGCACCGCATGGAGTCCGAGATCGAAATCCTGGGCACCCAGGGCGGTGCCGACCGGGTCGAAATCGAAAAGCTGCTCACGCGTCTCGACGCATTGCAGTCCACCTTCGACGCGCTGCGCGCGGCGGACGATGCCACCCAGGCCGAAGTGGCCCAGCTCGTGGTGGCGGCCTCCGCTGCCTTGCCGGGCGTCCAGCTGGTGCAGGTTGCCGCCGAAGCCGGCGCACCCGCCAACGACGAAGCCGCTGTTGCGGGCGACGAGAGCGGGAGCGCCGCAGCCGAGACGGCGGCTTTGCCGTCGCTCCTGCCGCGGCCGGCTCCGGCACTGCTCGCGCCGTTGCGTGCGGCTTCCACCCAGGCCGTTCGCATCCGCACCCAGCTGCTCGACCGCCTGGTGGCGCAGACCGGCGAGGTCATCATCACGCGTTCGCGCCTCGAAGCCGAACTGGGCCAGCTGCGCGGTTCGCTCTCCGACCTGACGGGCAACCTCGACCGCCTGCGCCAGCAATTGCGCGACATCGAGGTGCAGGCCGAAAGCCAGATGCAGTCCCGCCTGGCGCAAGCCAAGGACTCGCAGCAGAGCTTCGACCCGCTCGAATTCGACCGCTTCACCCGCGTGCAGGAACTCACGCGCATGATGGCCGAGTCGGTGAACGACGTGGCCACCGTGCAGCGCACGCTGCAAAAGACGGTGCAGGCCACGGAAGACGATCTCAGCGTGCAGGCACGCCAGACGCGCGAACTGCAGCGCGGCCTGCTGCGTACGCGCATGGTGGAGTTCGAAGGCATTTCCGACCGTCTCTACCGCGTGGTGCGCCAGGCGTCGAAAGACACCGGCAAGCAGGTGCGCCTGGACATCGTCGGCGGCTCCATCGAAATGGACCGCGGCGTGCTCGACCGGATGACGCCCGCCTTCGAGCACCTGCTGCGCAATTGCGTGGCGCACGGCATCGAAGACCCGGCCGCGCGCGAAAAGGCCGGCAAGGACGCCCACGGCCTGATCGTGATCGACCTGCACCACGAAGGCAACGACGTCTCGGTGAGCTTCCGCGACGACGGCGCCGGCCTGGACCACAAGCGCATTGCCGAACGTGCCCGCACACTCGGCCTGCTTGCGTCCGACCAGGAACTGTCGCCCGAAGAAGCCACCGAGCTGATCTTCAAGCCCGGCTTCTCGACAGCGGGGCAGGTGTCCGAACTGTCCGGCCGCGGCATCGGCATGGACGTGGTGCGCGCGCAGATCGCGGCGCTCGGCGGCCGCATCGAAACGCACAGCACGGCCGGGCAAGGCACCACCTTCAAGCTGGTGCTGCCGCTCACCACCGCGGTGACGCACGTGGTGATGCTGCGCGCCGGCGAGGTGTCGATCGGCGTGCCGTCCAACCTGGTGGAGCTGGTGCAGCGCGTGAGCAGCACCGAGCTCGAAGCAGCCTACCTGCACAACAGCCATCCGTTCGGCAGCGAACAGGTGCCCTTCTACTGGGCCGGCGCACTGCTGCAGGCCTCGGCGCGCAGCGAACACCCCACCAGCAAGAACAACACTGTCGTGATCGTGCGAAGCGCGGCACAGCGCGTGGGCCTGCACGTGGACGAAGTGCTGGGCAACCAGGAAGTCGTGGTCAAGAACCTCGGGCCGCAGCTCGCACGCCTGCCGGGTCTGGCCGGTATCTCGGTGCTGGCTTCGGGCGCGGTGGCGCTGATCTACAACCCGGTGGCGCTGGCCGCGGTGCATGGCGAACAGGCGCGCACGCGCCAGGCCGCCGCACTGGCCGTGTCCGCGCACGCCGCTTCGGGCGATGCGGAGCACGGTGCGCCGCAGGAGCCGTTGCCGATGCTGGCACCCCCGGTGCCGCAGGTTCCGCTGGTGCTGGTGGTCGACGACTCCATTACGGTTCGCCGCGTGACGCAGCGTCTGCTGCAGCGCGAAGGCTATCGCGTGTCGCTGGCGGCCGACGGCCTGCAGGCGCTCGAACGGCTGCAGCAGGAGCGTCCGGCCGTGGTGCTGTCTGACATCGAAATGCCGCGCATGGACGGCTTCGACCTGGCCCGCAACATCCGCGCGGACGAGTCGATGGCGGGCCTGCCGATCATCATGATCACCTCGCGCATCGCCGAGAAGCACCGCGACTACGCGCGCACGCTGGGCGTGAACCACTACCTGGGCAAGCCGTACTCGGAAGACGAGCTGCTGCGCCTGGTGCGTGCGTACACGAGCGAGCCGGCGCTGGCGGCTGCGGCCTGACGTTCTTCAGCGTTCGACCAATAAAGGGGCCCGCCGGGCCCCTTTATTTTTGCAGCGCCTTCGCCCGCGCCACGCCGTAGCGCTGCAGCGTTTTCTCGCGCGCCTCGGCATGGTCCACCACGGGGTGGGGGTAGGTTTCGCCGAGCTTGATACCCGCCGCTTCCAGTTCCACGGGCGAGGCCGTCCAGGGCGCGTGGATCGCGGCATTCGACAGCCCCGCCAGCTGCGGCAGGTAGCGGCGGATGAACTTGCCTTCGGGGTCGAAGCGTTCGCTCTGCGTTACCGGGTTGAAGATGCGGAAGTAGGGCTGCGCATCGCAGCCGCTGGAGCTTGCCCATTGCCAGCCGCCGTTGTTCGAAGCCAGCTCGAAGTCGTTCAGGTGCAGCGCAAAGTAGCGCTCGCCGCGCCGCCAGTCCAGCCCCAGGTCCTTGCAGAGAAAACTCGCCGTCAGCATGCGCAGGCGGTTGTGCATGTAGCCGCTCTGGTTGATCTGCAGCATGGCCGCGTCCACCAGCGGGTAGCCGGTGCGGCCCTGGCACCAGGCTTCGAACAGCTGGTCGGCATGCTTGCCGTGGTGCCATTGGATCTTGTCGTACTCGGGGCGGAAGCTCTTCGATTCGCCGCCCGAGTGCACGTGCGGGAAGTGCGCCAGGATCTGGAAATAGAACTCCCGCCAGATCAGCTCGCTGAGCCAGGTCGCCGCGCCCGCGTCCCCCTGCAGCGAAAGCTGGTGCGCCACCCCTGCCAACTGCCGGATCGACACCGTACCGAAGCGCAGGTGCACGCCCAGGTAGCTCGGCCCCCGCACCGCCGGAAAATTGCGCGCCGCGTCGTAGCGGTCGATGCGCTGGAAGAAGTCTTCGAACAGCGCCGCCGCGCCCCGAGTGCCGGTGGGAATCTCGAGCTCGGAAAGGTTGGTTTCCTGGAAGCCGATCTCCTCGAGCGAGGGCACCGGCGCGCGCCAGGCCTCCGGCGGCGGCGCCAGCGCGTCGGCGTACGCCCGAACCGGGTATGGCTTGAGAAAGAACGAGTCGACCTTGGCCAGCCAGGCCCGCTTGTAGGGCGTGAACACCGTGTAGGGCTGGCCGGTCTTGGTCATCACCTCGTCGCGGTCGAACACGATCGAGTCCTTGCAGGTGTGGAAAGCCACGCCTGCATTCGCCAGGGCGCCGAGCACCTGGGCGTCGCGCGCGAGCGCGTCGGGCTCGTCGTCGCGGTTGGCGAAAACGGCCTGCACGTCCAGTTCGTGGGCCAGGGCCGGAATTTCATCGACCGCGGCGGCGTGGCGCACGATCAGCCCGCCGCTCAGGTCCCGCAACTCGGCGTCGAGCTCCACGAGCGATTCGCGGATGAACTCCACCCGCCGGTCGACGCGGGGGAGGGGGTCCAGAATGGCCCGGTCGAACACGAAAACGCACACCACCTGCCGGCAGGCCCGCAGGGCCTGGTAGAGCGCCGCGTTGTCGTCCACGCGCAGGTCGCGGCGAAACCACATGAGCCCTTTGGGATAGGTCTTGTCGACGGCCAGTAAAATCGGCGGCATATGGCTGCCGATTCTGCCCCGATGAACCTCACGCATCACTTTCTGATCGCGATGCCGGGGATGGAAGATAAAACTTTCAACCGCAGCGTCGTCTACCTCTGCGAACACAGCGAGCGCGGCGCGCTCGGCCTGGTTATCAACAAACCCAGCGACATCAACCTCAAGGAGCTGTTCGAGAAGATCGAGCTCCACCTCGCCCGCCCCGAACTCGGCAATTCGCCGGTTTTCCAGGGCGGCCCGGTTCAGACCGAGCGCGGCTTCGTGCTCCACGAGCCGGTGTTCTCCCATGCCGAGAAGCCCGACGAATCGGTCTATGCCTCGACCATGACCATTCCCGGCGGCCTGGAAATGACCACCTCCAAGGACGTGCTCGAGGCCCTGGCCACCGGCGCCGGGCCGCGCAAGGTGCTGGTTTCGCTGGGCTATTCGGCCTGGGGCGAGGGCCAGCTCGAGTCGGAACTGGCCGAAAACAGCTGGCTTACCGTGAGCGCCGACCCGGCCGTGATCTTCGACACACCGGTCGAACAGCGCTACGACAGGGCATTGCTGCTGCTGGGTCTGGAAGCATGGAAACTGTCGCCGGAAGCGGGACACGCGTGATGGCCGCTGCCATGCCAGACGCTCCCGCTCCCTCCGTTTCTTCTTCCGTTCCTGTTCCTGTTGCCGTTCCTCCCCATTTCCAGAGCTTCCTGGCCTTCGACTTCGGCCTGAAGCGAACCGGCGTCGCAAGCGGAAACCGCCTGCTCGGCGCCGCGACCCCGCAGGCCACCATCAAGGCCGAGGGCGATGCCCGCTTCGCGCAGGTCGAGGCGCGCATCAAGGAATGGCAGCCCGACGCGCTGGTCGTCGGCGTGCCTTATCACCCCGACGGCGCCCCGCACGAGAACACCCGCCGGGCGCAGAAGTTCGCCCGCCAGCTGCGCGGCCGGTTCAATCTGCAGGTCTTCGAGGTCGACGAGCGCTACAGCACCACCGAGGCCCTGGCCTCCGGCGCGCGCGATGCCGATGCCGCCTCCGCCTGCATCATCCTGGAGCAATTTTTGAGGAGTCTCCCTTGAGTTCAATACCCGATGCCGAAGTGCTCTACACAGGGCTGCTGGCCGGCGTGAAGGCGCTGCTGCGCCCCGAAACCAAGTTGGTCGGCATCACCTCCGGCGGTGCCTGGCTGGTCGAGCGCCTGCAGAAAGACCTGGGCCTCGCCGGAGCGCCCGGTGTCATCTCGTCGGCCATGCACCGCGACGACTTCGCGCGCCGCGGCCTCTCGGCCAGCGCGCAGACCTCGCTGCCCTTCGACGTGAATGGCACCGACGTGCTGCTGCTCGACGACGTGCTCTACACCGGCCGCACCATCCGCGCGGTGCTCAACGAGCTGTTCGACTTCGGCCGCCCGGCCTGCGTGCGGCTCGCGGTGCTGGTCGACCGCGGCGGGCGCGAGCTGCCAGTGGCCGCCGATTTCGCGGCCGCGAAGCTCACATTGCCCGATACCCAGCTCCTCGCGCTCGCCCGTGCGGACGACGGTGCGTTCAGTCTCAAAGTGGAGGAGAACAGCTGATGCTCTACAAGCGAAACCCGCAGCTCAACAAGAACGGCGAACTGATCCACCTGCTGTCGATCGAGGGCCTGCCCAAGGACATCGTCACGCACATCCTGGACACGGCCGCCAACTTCACGAGCGTGAGCGACCGCGAGGTGAAGAAGGTGCCGCTCCTGCGCGGCAAGAGCGTGTTCAACCTGTTCTTCGAGAACAGCACCCGCACCCGCACCACCTTCGAGATTGCAGCCAAGCGCCTGTCGGCCGACGTCATCAACCTCGACATTGCGCGCTCCTCCGCCACCAAGGGCGAGTCGCTGCTCGACACCATCGCCAACCTGAGCGCCATGGCCGCCGACCTGTTCGTGGTGCGCCACAGCGAGTCGGGCGCGCCCTACCTCATTGCGCAGCACGTGGCACCGCATGTGCACGTGGTGAACGCCGGCGACGGCCGCCATGCGCACCCGACGCAGGGGCTGCTCGACATGTACACGATCCGCCATTACAAGAAGGACTTTGCGAACCTCACGGTCGCGATCGTCGGCGACGTGCTGCACTCGCGCGTGGCGCGCTCCGACATTCATGCGCTCACCACGCTCGGCTGCGCCGAAGTGCGCGTGGTCGGCCCCAAGACGCTGGTGCCCGGCGACATGGCCGGCATGGGCGTGCGCGTGTGCCACACGCTCGAAGAGGGCATCAAGGACTGCGACGTCATCATCATGCTGCGCCTGCAGAACGAACGCATGAGCGGCGCGCTGCTGCCTTCGTCGCAAGAGTTCTTCAAGACCTACGGCCTCACGCCGGAGAAACTGCAGCTGGCCAAGGCGGACGCGATCGTGATGCATCCGGGCCCGATCAACCGCGGCGTGGAAATCGATTCGGCCGTGGTCGACGGCAGACAGAGCGTGATCCTTCCGCAGGTCACCTTCGGCATCGCGGTGCGCATGGCCGTGATGAGCATCGTGGCAGGTAACGAAGCATAGACATGTTGCTCGCCCCCAGTCTTCGCGCACTTCGTGTCGCTTCGCCAACCCCCTACCGGGGGCAACACCAGTGGCCCGGCAAAGCCGGTTCCACGGTGTTTCCCGAAAAGGCCCTGACTGCCACCGGAAGTACAGACGCATGAACATCCTCATCACCAACGGCCGCGTGGTCGATCCCGCATCGGGCACCGACAAGAAAACCGACATCGCCATTGCCGACGGCAAGATCGCCGGCATCGGCCACGCGCCGGCCGGCTTCAAGGCCGAGCGCACCATCGATGCCGCGGGCTGCGTCGTTGCGCCCGGCCTCGTCGATCTGGCCGCGCGCCTGCGCGAGCCCGGCTACGAGCACGAAGGCATGCTCGAAAGCGAAATGGCCGCGGCCATCGCGGGCGGCGTGACCAGCCTCGTGTGCCCGCCCGACACCGACCCCGTGCTCGACGAGCCCGGCCTGGTCGAAATGCTCAAGTTCCGCGCCGAGAAGCTGCAGGGCGCGCGCCTGTTTCCGCTCGGCGCGCTCACACGCGGCCTGGCCGGCGGCGTGCTGACCGAGATGGTCGAGCTCACGGAGGCCGGCTGCATCGGCTTCAGCCAGGCCGACGTGCCGCTGGCCGACACCCAGGTGCTGCAGCGCGCGCTGCTCTACGCAAGCACCTTCGGCTACACCGTGTGGCTGCGTCCGCAAGACCGCGACCTGGGCAAGGGCGTGGCGGCCAGCGGTCCGCTCGCCACGCGGCTCGGTCTTTCGGGCGTGCCGGTGTCGGCCGAGACCATTGCCATTTTCACCATCATCGAGCTCATGAAGAGCACCGGCGCGCGCGTGCACCTGTGCCGCATTTCCAGTGCCGCGGGCGTGGCGCTGGTGCGCGCGGGCAAGGCGCAGGGGCTGCCGCTCACCTGCGACGTCAGCATCAACTCGCTGCACCTTGCCGACACTGACATCGGCTTTTTCGACAGCCGCGCGCGGCTGAACCCGCCGCTGCGCCAGCAGGGCGACCGCGACGCGCTCTCGGCCGCGCTGGCCGACGGCACCATCGACGCGCTGGTGTCCGACCACACGCCGGTCGAGGCCGATGCCAAGACGCTGCCTTTTGCCGAAGCCGAACCCGGCGCCACCGGGCTCGAACTGCTGCTGCCGCTTGCGCTGCAATGGGGCGAGCGCAGCGGCGCCGGCATTTCGCGCGCGCTGGAAGTGATTACCTCCGCGCCCGCGCGGTTGCTGACGGCCGCCGATGCGGGCACCGGCATCGGCAAGCTGGCCGAAGGCGGCGTGGCCGACCTGTGCGTGTTCGATCCGGCCCTCGAATGGCAGGTGCAGCCCGAGGCGCTCAAGAGCCAGGGCAAGCACACGCCGTTCGCGGGCTACCCGCTGCAGGGGCGCGCGCTCCACACCCTGGTTGCGGGCCGCGTGGTCCACGGCTGAAGAGAAGAAGAGGGCGCACGTCCCGATGGTTCATTCACTGAAGGCCTGCTGGCGCCTGCTGCATGCGGTGGGGCACGCGCTGGCCGGCTGGTGGACCATTCGCTTCACCTTTCCGGGTCTTTCGCAGGAAGCACGCAACCTGCGGGTGCAGCAGTGGTCGCGGCGCTTGCTCGAGATCATGGGCGTCACGCTCAAGGTGCAGGGCAAGCCTCCGGCGGAGGGGCCGGTGCTGCTCATCTGCAACCACCTCTCGTGGCTGGACATCACCGCCATTCACGCCGCATGCCACGTGCGCTTTGTCTCGAAGTCGGGCGTGAAGCACTGGCCGTTGATCGGCACGCTCTCCACCGGCTCCGGCTCGCTCTACATCGAGCGCGAGCGCCGGCGCGATGCACTGCGCGTGGTGCACCACATGACCGAAGCGCTCTGCGAGGGCGACCGCATCGGCGTGTTCCCCGAAGGCACCACGAGCGACGGGCGCGGGCTGCTGCCCTTTCACGCCAACCTGCTGCAGGCCGCCATTTCATCGGGCGCGCCGGTGCTGCCCGCCGCGCTGCGTTTTGCCGACGCGGCCACCGGAGAAACCAGCCAGGCGCCGCGCTATATCGACGACGACAACCTGCTGACCTCGCTCTGGAACACGCTGCGCGCGCCACCCCTGCTGGCCATCGTGCGCTTCGGGGAGCCGCAGTCGCCGCTCGGCCGGGAGCGCCGCGCCTGGGCGCAGTCGCTGCATGAAGACGTGCAGCAGCTGCGCCGGGAAACGCACTGAGGGCAGGGACAGCACTCATAAAAAAAGCGCTCCCGAAGGAGCGCTTAACGACGCACGAATGCGTCGTGAGGAGGAACCGCAATGCATGACCGCAGGTTGATCGCTGCAATGGCCGAGGCTTGCGGGAGAAATCAGTTCATGCGCGTGGGCGAGTGCCTACATGTGTAGGCCGGGGCGTCTGCCGCGGGTTATTGGTGGTCTTCGCCCTTGCTGCGTTCGCTCTGTTCCATGGTGCCCGTGCGCAGAAAGTCGCCTGCCTCGTTGGCAACCACGGCCTCGCTGAAGTAGTAGCCCTGCGCAAGTGTCGTGGAGCCCGTCGAGTGGAGAAAGGCGAGTTGCGCCTGCGTTTCCAGCCCCTCGACGATGATGCCGATGCGGGCCTCCCGCGCCAGGTTCATGATGGCGCGCACCGTGGCCGCGCTGTCGGGATCGTCGACCGCTCTCTTGAGCATCGACTGCGCGATCTTCAGGTGGTTCACGCGGTAGGTCCGCAGGTATTCGAACGACGAGTATTCGGTGCCGAAGTCGTCAATGGCAATCCGCACCCCGAGCGCCCGCAACTGCGGCAGTACGTCGTTGTGGGTCCATGTCATCTGGGCCAGCGTCGACTCCGTCACGTCGAACTCCAGAACGGATGCGTCGAGCTGCCATTTCGCAAGGCTCTCGACCACGTCGCGGACCAGTTCGTTGCCCTTCCTGAGCTGCCCGAGAGACAGGTTGATGGCCACGACAGGGGGCTGCACGCCTTGCTCGCGCCACAGGCTCATTTGCCTGCACGCCTGGTTCAGCACCCAGCGGCCCAGCATGACGATGCCGCCGGTGCGCTCGGCAATCGGTACGAATGCACCTGCGTCGAGAAGGCCGCGCTCGGGATGGTTCCAGCGCAGCAGCGCTTCCACGCCCACGATCTTTCCGGAAGACAGCTCGACCTGCGGCTGGTAGTAGAGCTCCAGCTCTTCGCGTTCGATGGCCTTCTTCAGGTCTTCGCCGAGCGCGACGCGGTCGCGCACTTCCAGATCGATTTCCTCCGAGTGAAAGTGAAACTGGTTGCGCCCTTCTTCCTTCGACCGGTAGAGCGCCAGGTCGGCCTGCATGACCATTTCGTCCGGGCTCGCACTGCCCGGGATGTAGGGGCAGATGCCGATGCTGGCGGAGACATGCACCTCGTTGCCGTCGAGCATGTACGGGCGGGCCAGCTCCTGCTGGATCTTTGCGGCCAATGCGCCCGCGGCCGCCGGTTCGCCCATTTCGCTTTGCAGCACCGCGAACTCGTCGCCGCCCAGGCGAGCCACCACGTCGGTTTCACGCGTGCAATTCTTCAGGCGCTGAGCCACCTCGCGCAGCAGCAGGTCGCCGGCCGGATGGCCGAACGTGTCGTTGACCGGTTTGAAGTGGTCCAGGTCGAGGCAGTGCAGCGCAAACGGCACGGAGCCTCGCCGTGCGGCGGCATGGGCCTGGTGAAGGCGCTCGATGAGGGTGGCGCGGTTGGCCAGGCCGGTCAGCCCGTCGGTGCGCGCGAGCCGTGCCAGCTGCTCCTCCGCGGCCTTGCGCTCCGTCACGTCGATGACGATGCCCTCGACCTCGATGAGCCGCCCGTCCTTGTCGCGAACCGGAACATAGCGGTTCTCGACCCAGCGCCGCCCGCCGTCGCCCGTGCACAGGCGGTATTCGATGGAAGCGCCCTCCGCGTCCTTCTCCAGAACGCGGGCCATCGCATCGGCGACCCCGGCCTGGTCGGCCGGGTCGATCAGAACGTCCGCCCAGTTCGGGTTCGCCAACAGGCTGGCCGGGTCATGGCCGAATTTGGTGATGTTGTGCGAGATGTAGATCAGCGGGAACGAAGGTTCGCCGCGCAGGCGGTAGAGGATGGTCGGGCTGTTCTGCACGATGATGTTGGCATCGGACAACTCCCGGGTTCGTTCTTCGACGGCCTGTTCGAGCTGGTTCATCTTGAAGGCGGCGTCTTCCGTCATTTGCCACTTCATCGTGAGCGCGCTGGCCAGCTGGCGCACCTCGATGGGGTCGAACGGCTTCTTGAGCACCAGCAGGCGGTCGCGCGCGTCCAGGCGCTCGAACACCTCGACCCATGACTGGTCCGCATAGGCCGTGCAGATCACGATCTGCAGGCGCGGGTCTACCCGCCACAGCTGCTCGATCGTCTCGACGCCGTCCCACCCCGGGGGCATGCGCATGTCGATGAACGCCATGGCGTAGGGCTCGCCCGCCTCCAATGCCTCACGCACCTTGGCGAGCGCTTCTTGCCCCTGGAAGGCGCTGTCCAGCAGAAAGTCCACCGAGGCCTGCTTGGCCGAGGTGCCGAACAGCGCGGCCTCCATGTCGTCCAGGTCCGAGGCCGCGGCCTCCGGCAGCAGAATTTTCCTGAAGTCTTCGTGGATGGCGGGCGTGTCGTCCGCCAGAAGAATGCGTCGATTCTGTTTTTCGCTCATAGGGTCTCTTCTTCTGCCTTCTTGATCGGAAGCTCGAGCGTGAACGCCGCACAGTGCCGACACCGACGCTGCGGACTGCCTGCATATGCAGTCCAAATGCCTCATATCGGCCTCATATCGGCCTCATGTGGCGGCCCCTGCATGCTCATTGCATTAGACACTTTGACACGCCATTTCGCGCGATTGAATGTTGCTCGAGCGCACGGCGGCGTGACCTTGCCCCTCCCGGTCTTTATGAATCCTTTAGAGTCGGTCTCGCATCCCACGCGGTTCTGCGCCTTCTCTGGCACTCGGCGGGGGATGGAATTAGCATGCGCACCTTCAAGTCGGCGGATTGCCCGCCGATGCTGTTCGCCGACCAGCGCGATAAACCCCTTTTCGGAATCGAACACCGTGGATAAAAACATGCATGAGCGAAGCACGGAAAGGCGCCCGAAACCGCCTGCCTGCACAACGGTCAAGGAAGCAATGACGAAGCGCGATGCGGAGGTCGATACAGCGACGTCCGCTCTGAGAGCCGCTGCGGACGATGTCGCCACCTGCGTTGCCGAACTGATGCACTTCATTGCACCGCACGGCGTCTCGGCACTTCTGGACTGGCGCGGGCGCTCCGGCGATCGCATCGAACCTCGCACGCAGTTCGGTCTGATCGGCGAAATCCACGACGTGACCTATCAATTGCGGGCGCTGCAACGGGCAACGGAACTGGCCACACGCCGGGCGCGCCGCCGGGCTGCTGAAGGTGGCGCCAGGCTGGAGCGGTCCGGCGGCTGAGCGCAGCAACACTACTGCCAGCGGGGCTTACAACCGTATCGGCATTCGGCGCCCATAATCCGCCTGCGGCCGCGCCAGAGGTCGCGTTTGAAACCCGAGGCTCCGGTCCTATCAAAGCGAGCCAGCCACATTCTTTTCTGGCTTTCACGGGATGACATCATGAGCGTATTGCAGATGTTTCTACCGGCGTCCGAGCCAGCGCGCAGCGAGGCTCTGGACCAGTTTCGAAGAACGCACCACTTGCCACGCCACCTCGTGAGAGGCATTGGGCGCAGGGCGTTGGGCGAACCCGGACCGATCGTGCTGGTCGGCCCATTGCAAAACCAGCAACAGGCGTCGTCGCCAGACCTGCAGACACCCGCCGCGCCGGAATAGGCATTCCGGCATCGCCCAGCCGTCGTCAGCTGCAGGTGAGACTTGCGAGGGCCTTGCCTGCGCCGGCAACATCGGGCAACTTCTGTTTCACGCAAGCCGGGTCCTGCGCTGTGTACGCGTAGGGAATGGCAACCGGAAAGGTCGCGGTCGTGATCCAGTCGGTTGCGTCGCGCGACGGTGAGGACGAGCTGGCCACCCAGGTGATTCCGAAGGTGCTGAAGTCGGCCGGCGTCTTGATGTTGTTGTTGCGCAGTTCCCAGAAGCCGATGGCCGAGCTGTCGCGCGAAGTGACGGGATTCTTCGAGTTCTCGAAGTAGTTGCCTTCGATCAGCGAGAAGCCGCCCATGCGGATGTTGGCCCCCGAGGTGATCACGCCGCTGTACAGGTTGTTGTACAGGTGGGTGTAGCCGCCGCGCTGCAGCGGCAGGCGCGAGCCAACGTTTTCGTAGACGTTGTGATGGAAGGTGATGAAGCGATCGCTGGAATCACTGTCGCTCGAGCCGATGAGGCCGACCTTGTGATGGTCGTGGATGTGGTTGTACGAATAGGTGATATGGTGCGCGCCGGCCTTGTTGTCGAGCAGCCCGTCGAACTCCAGGTCGCCAGCGCCCGAGCACTCCTTCAGGCTGCTGAACAGCGTGTTGTGGTCGATCCAGATGTGGCTCGGGAAATTGCCTCCCTGGCCCTCGATGCCGATCGCATCGATCGAACCCGGCAGCAGGCCGATCGTCATGTTGCGGATGACGATGTTCGTGGCATCGGCCTTGATGGCCAGCCCGAAGTTGGCCGACGAATTGTCGGCTCCCTCGATGGTGATGTCGCTCTTGTCCTCGATCTCGACGATAGCGCCTGCCGGCCGCTGCCACTGCGTGCAGGCGTCGGTGATGCTGGAGAAGTCGAACGTTCCGTTGTAGCGGATCACCAGCCCGCCCGTGCCGCTATAGGCGTCGATGGCGGCCTGCATCTGCGCTGCGGTAGAGACCGTGATGGCCGCGACCTTGCCGCCTCCGGTGACTTCGCCGGCAAACCCGCCGCTAAGGGTGCTCGAAGTGGAAGCTGGTGCAGGTTCGGAGGAACCGGGAGCCGCAGGAGCATCGGGAGTCGAAGGGCTGGAGGGAGTAGAGGGATCGGAGGGGGTGGAGGGATTGGAGGAGGAGGAAGAAGGACCAGAGGAGGCAGAGGGAGCAGCGGCAAGAGCGGATGCAGTCAGTGCTGCGGGCGAACCCGTCCCACCGCCTCCACCGCCACCGCAGGCCACCAGCACAAGCGACGTCAATAAAGCACCCGCAGCACGCGACCGATGCAACTCCTGGTTTGTTTGCTTCAATTTCTTCATGATATTTTTATGAGTCGATGCCCCGGCATGAAGGACGAACTGTCCAGGCCGCGGGCAATGTCGATATGCACGCTGCGTGCCGACATTGCATTTCTGCTTCTTCTCGTCGAGGCGAGCGCACTTTGTCAGAAGTGGTCGAGATTTCCGCGAACGAGGCAGCTGGTTCGCCTCGGGAACGACATATTTGTCGCTTAGTGACGAAGCTATGCAGATCGCACCGCTTCCTTCGCAAGGTCGATGAACGCACGCGTCTTTGCAGGAGGAGCGATATTGCCGGGATAGGCCGCGTACAGAAACATGCGACCCGACGCCCAGCCAGGAAAAAGACGAACAAGGCGCCCGGCTTCCACCTCGGCGCGCAGGTTTGCCGTACTCGGAAAAAAAGAGATGCCCGCGCCCTGGCGCACCAGTTGCAGCACGGCGTCCGTGCTCGCCGCTGAGATCGAGCCGCGCAGCTTCACACGCACCTTTCGGCCGCCGCGCTCGAGATCGATCGACCATGGAGCCGGCAGCAGCGACAGCGCGATCCACTCGTGGCTTGCGAGCTCCGCAGGTTTGCGTGGCGTGCCATGCCGGGCGAGGTAGCTGGCCGCCGCAACAATCCAAAGCCCGAGTTCCTCGAGCACCACCGCGCGAAGGCCGGAATCGGCCATCGGCCCGATGCGGATCGTGAGATCGAAGTGCTCGGCAATCAGGTCGAGCTTGCGGTCCGTGGGCACATAGTCCACGCGCATTGCCGGATAGCGTTCGCTATAAGCCGCGATCCAGCTCGCAACCATGCCGGCCGATCCCTGAGGGCTGGAGAGCCGCAACGTACCCGAAGGTTGCGCGTGCCCCGAGCGTGCCCGCTCCATCGCAGCCTCCGCGCCGGCCAGCAGCTCACGGCAATCAGCGAGAAATGCCGCCCCTGCTTCGGTGATTGCGAGCTTGCGCGTGGATCGCAGCAACAGCTGCGTGCCCAACTCCCGCTCGAGCAACGCCACCGCCTGGCTGACTGCGGACTTGGTCGTGTTCAGACGTTCGGCCGCGGCGGTGAAGGTTCCGGCCTCGGCGACCGCGACGAAGGCCGCCAGGCGGCCAAAGGAGATGGCGGGAGCCTTCATGCGATTGTTCTCCACAACTGGACAATGAATTCTCCCGCAGGCGCTTTCTGGAAACAACCGCGACGCGCACCATGGCACTCATCGCAACCTCACCCATGAAGGGAATCGCCATGTATGTACTTCTCGGCTCCAACGGCAACATCACCTCCAAAGTCGCGGCACTGCTGCTCGGACAAGGCACGACGGTACGCGTTGTCGGCCGAAATGCGGGATCGCTCGCTTCCCTGGAGGCCGCGGGCGCGGATGTCGCGGCTGGCGACATCGGCGATGCAGGCTTCCTGGCCCGCGCGTTCGCCGGTGCCACGGCCGTCTACACGATGATCCCTACCGACTACACGGCGGACGATATGCTTGCCGAGCAAGATCGTCTGGGCGATGCCATCGCACGCGCAATCGCCGCGGCCGACGTGAAACGCGTCGTGAATCTGAGCAGCGTCGGCGCGCATGTGAGCTCGGGCACCGGACCGATCGTGGGCCTGCATCGGCAGGAGCGGCGCCTCGACGAACTCGCCGGCGTTGAGGTGCTGCACGTGCGGCCCGGCTACTTCTTCGAGAACCATTTGGCCGCGATAGAGATGATCCGGAGCATCGGCGCGTACGCGGACATGACCGCGCCCGATTCGCCGCTGCCGATGGCGGCGACCGCCGACATCGCGCAAGTCATCGCGCGCGAGTTGCGCACGCCCTCGGGCAAGGGCAAGCGCGTGCTCCATCTGCGCGCACCAAGCCTTTACACGATGAAGGAAGCGACGGCGCTGCTCGGCAAGGCCATCGGCAAGCCGGATCTTGCCTACGTCCAATCCGATCCGGAGCAAGCCAAGGCGGCGCTGCTGCAGCAGGGCTTCTCGGCGAGCGCCGCCGCGCAGCTGGAGGAAATGAGCGCGGCCTTCTCCACGGGACGCCTCGACGGCGAGTACGACAAAGGCCCTACCGAGATCACCCCGACGACGCTCGCGGATTTCGCGGCCACGGTTTTCCGGCCTGCTTTCGAGAAGACTTGAGGGGTCCTTCACAGGCAGCGAAATGCTTCCTATCCTGCGGGTGATCGGCACGGAGCTGGCCTTCGTCACGGCAGGGGAGGCGTCCAGGCCCGCAATCCCGCTCTTGCATGGATTCCCGAGCTCCGCGCGCGAGTTTCGGAACGTCATACCCGAGCTGTCGCAAGTCGCCCATGTGATCGCGCCCGACCTTTCCGGCTTTGGCCCGGTCTGGGACGCCCAATTGAGGTTCTGGTCGAATCCGACCAGGAGAACGAAGCAGCCGCAGCCGTCGACCTGACCTTCGAGTTCACCCGCGAGCAATACACCGGCGGCCTGCCGGAAGAAGTCGTCGCCATGATCGGAGGGTGATGAATCTTCCGGGGCGCATGGAAACCCAGCGCGCGCTCATTGCCGACTACAAGAACCACGCCGCGCGTTTCGATGCGATCGCGAAGTACCTGAAAGAATGGCAACCGCCTGCGCTCATGCTGTGGGGCCGTCACGACCCCTACTTCGATATCGCCGAAACGCTGTCGTGGATGCAGGATCTGCCGCGCATGGAAGCGCATGTTCTTGACGGCGGACACTTCCTGCTCGAGACGCACGCGGCCACTGCGGTGCCGCTCATGCTTGACTTCATCAGGCGCACACAACGTGACGGCATCTGAACTTCGTAGAGCGCGGTCCTGGCGCCCAGAGGCACGAGCGCACGCGAGAGAGAACAACGCCATTCCCCTGAAGAATGAGTGAGTGAATCTCGATTTTCGATGCAGTCAAAAAACAAGGGATGAGGTCTTGGCTGTTCTACTCCGTCGATCGCTGCATCGTGAATGGAGTGCCTTGTCAGGCACAAGTGTTAGTCAGGTTCGGTCTGATGCGCCGGTGCTTCCATTTTTGTCGGACTTCACTTAAGCGCTGGCCATAACTTGTCGCACGGCGAATCCGAAGCGACGCTCCGCGTCACTTTCCAGGCTCAATTGACGTGCTCTTCCCGGCGGGGAACTGAGGCATGAATCGTGCACCTCATGGCCCGGTCGACGAGTGGATCCGGGCCCGGCCTGCGGCACGCCGTTGGCCATGCGCGACGACAGCAATCCCTGCATGCGAAGTACGCAACGCGTGCGGCGGCTGGTCTTCTTCAATCTTAAAAAAATCTTGCTCATGATGATGTTTCCCCGAGGATGCGTTTCCGCACTGATGCTTTCGGTGCTCCTGTCGGGCTGCGGCGGTGGAGGTGGCGGCAGCAACCAAGGCAGTGGCCTGGCCGGCCTCTTCGGTCTGGGCAGTGGAAGTCAAGGCAGCAATGGCACCGGCCAAAGTGGCGTTGGCACAGGCGGCACGAGCGGCACGGGGGGCGGCACAGATGGAGGTACTTCGCCCGTCCCTGCGACCACCGCACTGGTGACCAGGCTCGGCAAGCCCGCCCGGATGCTGTTCGGGCTCGGCTTGGGCGAAATCGATCAGATGAAAAGCCAGAACATTCACCCGGACATCATTGACACCTACCTCGTGGGCACCGGTGAAAAATCCTGGACCACCTGGAACAGTCCCGACGGCGCGTTCATCACATACACCGCACAAGCCAACCAGGCCTACGGCGCGATTTCCATGTTCACGCTCTACCAGATGCAGGGCGATCTGAGCGGCATCAACGACGCGACCTTCATGAACAAATACTGGGGGCAGACGCGGCTGATGTACCAGCTCATTGCGGACCTGCGCCAGCCCGTTCTGATCAACCTGGAGCCGGACTTCTGGGGATTCCTTGCATCGCAGGCGCCTGGCCGCGATGCGACGCGGGTGCCGGCCATCGTGAGCAACCAGCCCGAATGCGCCGGGTTGCCGGACAACGCCGCAGGCCTTGGCCAATGCCTCGTGCAGATGGGCAGGCAGATCGCGCCCAAGGCGCTGGTGGGATTCCCGCCCTCCTTCTGGAGCGGCACCGCTGCCGAGATCGGCGCGCAGATGCGCGCGGTCGGGGCAGACAAGGCGGACTTCATCGTCGCCCAGACCAGCGACCGCGACGCGGGCTGCTGGGAAGCTGAATCGCCGCCCGACGAATGCACGGGGCGAAGCGGAACGTTCTACTGGGACGCAAGCAACAAGACCAGCCCGAATTTCCACGACTCCCAGAAGCAGATTTCCGACTACCGCGCAGTGCTGGGCAACGGCCTCCCGATCCTGTGGTGGCAGACGCCGATGGGCGTGCCGTCCGATACGCCCGGCGGCACGGACCAGCACTACCGCGACAACCATGTCGACTACATGCTGCGCAACGCCCAGGAGTACGGCGACATCCACACCTTCGCCATCGTCTTCAGCCGAGGTGGCAGCCATCAGACCTCGCTCGCCACCGATGGCGGCCAGTTCGCCCGCCTCTCGGGCCAGTACCTGGCGCGAGGCGGTGCGACCTTGAAGTAGCGATCGGACGCCGGAATCGCACTTGATCCGGCGGCGATGTATTCGACGACACATGTATGTGGAAAGCGCGCCGGGTCCCGCGACCTTTCTGCGCATTAACTAACGGTTCCCATGTTTGATAAAACCAATTTTGCTGCTGCATTGCTCGTGTTGAGCGCGGTCGTGCTCCCGGGTTGCGGGGGCGGAAATTCGGGAAGTTTCCAGGCAGGCGCTCCAGCCCCTGCTGTCGCGGGGAGTACCCCGGAGGTCCCCGCTGCCGGAGGAGGCACACCGGAGACTCCCGCCACCACGGGAACGGGAGCCACCCCTGAAATCCCCGCCGCCCCGGGAGACAACACCCCGGTGGCCCGCGGCATGAAGCATCCAGGCGTTGGGGTCAGCCTCTCGGATCTTCAGACGCTCAAGGCGAACATCGAGCAGGGCAAGGAACCGTGGAAGTCCGGCTACAACCAATTGGCGAACAGTCCCAACTCCAGGCTCAGCTACCGAGGGCGTGGTGGCCCGTTCGCGAAGGTGAGCCGCGCCCCCGACGAGAATCTCAATGCTTGGCGCTCCGATATGGTCGCGATCTCGAATCTCTCGCGGATGTGGTACTTCACCCGTGACGAGCGATACGCGGAGATTGCAAAGTGGCTGCTGCTGGGGTGGGCCACCACCCACACGGAGTTCTCGGGTCGCGAGTCGATGCTCGATTTGGGCGACTACGCGCTCGATTTCGTGGGCGGCGCGGAAATCCTGCGCACCACATGGCCGGGCTGGAAGGAGGCCGACACGGAGATCGTCAAGAAGTACTTCAAGGACGTGTTGATGCCGGCGGCGAACCCCTATGGCGAAAGCATGTTCGGCGCCGCCAACAAGGGCGCACTGGCCCTCACTGCGCTTGGACTGATGGCGATCTACAACGACGACATCGAGACATTGGACAGGGTCGTCTACCAGACGCGCACGCTCGCCCACATCGGGCTGCGAAATTCCAATGACATCGGCATGCTCGGCGACTACCTCCGCGACCAGGGGCACGCCTATGGGCAGCTCAAGTCATTGACCGTGCTCGCCGAGGCGCTCTGGACCCAAGGCATCGACATTTATTCCGACTTGGACAACCGCCTGCTGGCGGCGGGTGAGTATTTCGCGAGAGTGAACGAGCTCGTCCCAACGACAGCCCTTCCTTTCGGTACCACCGATCGCTACTACCTCACCGACGTCACCAATCGCGGCTGGGACGGCGCCAATGGCGGGATCACGGCGCTGACCCAGATCTATAACGCCTACGTCCTGCGCAAGGGTCTCCAGGCACCCTTCATCGCACAGAGGCGCCTCCGGATGCCGGTGGACGGCACCAGCTTCATGTTCCTCAGGGAGTCCGACACCTCCAAGGCGACGCCGCCGCCGGCGCTGCCCATTCCTTCGACCACCTCGATCACCTCGGGGTTCAGCAATGTTGACTTCGGGGGCGCCACCCCAGCCGGCATGGCCACATACACCAATGGCAAATGGACAGTTCAGGGAGCAGGCAACGACATCTTCTGGGGCGCACAAGACGCTTGCCACTTCACCTACAAGGCCCTCACCGGCAACAGCGCCATCATCGCGAAAGTCGAGTCCGTCCAGAACACCAACCCGGCCGCCAAGGCGGGCGTGATGATGCGGACAAGCCTGGAAACAGGCGCTCCCCGCGCCTGGATGGCCCTCTCCGGGAGGGGCCAGGTCGAACAGAGCATGCCGAAGCTCGCGGTGTATGGCGGCACGAACTATGGGACCAAAGCCATGGACATCGCCAGCTCCACGGGCTCGTACTGGGTGAAGCTCGAGCGCATCGGGAACATCATCACCGGCTACGTTTCTCCCGACGGCACCAATTGGGCTGCCACCGATGTCGGCCGCATCAACGCCCCTGTTCCCGACACGATCTATGTCGGTCTGGTGGTCGCCTCGGCCGCCTGGGGCACCATGAACAGTTCCACCTTCAGCAACGTGCAGATCACCGGCGGCGACGGTGGGGCGCCGCGCGTCGTTCCGGAGGCACCCGCCATGCTGCTGGCCTCGCCGGGCGATGGCGCCGTGCCGCTGCGCTGGCAGGCCTCCTTTGGCGCCGCCGGCTACACGATCGGCCGCTCCGAGTTCAGCGGCGGGCCCTACGAGACCATCGCGTCGGGCGTCACGGGCAGCAGCTACACGGACACCTCCGTGACCAATGGCACCACCTACTACTACACCGTCACGGCGAGCAACTCCGCCGGAACGAGCGGCCGTTCTCCCACGGACAGCGCCACGCCGGCCGTCCGATAGTGAACGGTGCCACCGCAAACGACAGCGCAGTCGATCCGGGCGACGCATCCTGTCGGTTTTTTCAGGGTCGTGCGGCGACGATCTGAGTGGTTCGGTTCTTGCGGCATTCGCACAATTACACACAACATGCCAAAATGTCACAGATTTCAAGAAAGATGAGTGAGGTCTCCATTGACCGATCGTCGTCAGTTCTATCCACGATCCCCCGCAACTGGAATCGCACGCGGCTCATCGCGATCGGCCTGCTGAGCACATGGGTCGCGGCTTGTGGCGGTGGGTCGTCGGGCACTTCGACAGCAGCGCTCGTTGGAGGCACACCCGCGACCGCAACCGCGACCGCAACCGCGACCGCAACCGCAACCGCAACCGCAACCGCAACCGCAACCGCAACCGCAACCGCAACCGCACCTGCAACCGCACCTGCACCTGCGCCTGCGCCTGCGCTTGAACCCGCACCCGCACCCGCACCCGCACCCGCACCCGCTCAGGCCACTACCTGGAAGAGTTTGAAGTTCGGTGGTGGCGGCTACGTCAGCGGCCTCGTCTTCCACCCGACGACCGCCAATCTGCTCTACGCACGCACCGACGTCGGCGGCGCCTACCGCTGGAACCAGGCCACGTCGGCCTGGCTGCCCATCACCGACGGCCCGGGCTTCGGTGGAGGCGAGGAACGGTTCCATGGCGTCGAAAGCATCGCCGTTGATCCGAACAACGACCAGCTCGTCTACATGGCCGCCGGCATGTACACGTCCGGGGGCAACGGCCGCCTGTACATCTCCAGCAACCGCGGTGACCAGTGGACCTACGTCGCTCTGCCTTTCCCCCTGGGTGGCAACAACCCCGGCCGGGCCATCGGCGAACGCCTGATGGTCGACCCCAACAAGCCTTCGACGCTGTTCTACGCCACGCGCACGGCCGGCCTGTGGAAGAGCATCGACTCGGGCCTCACCTGGGCGCAGGTCACGTCGCTGTCGTCCGCCAAGTTGACCCAGGACGAGGTCAATGCCTTGGGCATGAACAGCGCGATGGGCGTCGAGACGGTCGTCTACGACACCGGCACCAAGGGCAGCGGCTCGGCCACGCAGACGATCTACGCGCCCATCGCCCCGGACTACGTCCAAACAGCAGGCCTGGCCTCGAACCTGTACAAGTCCAGCAACGGCGGCGCCTCGTGGACCCCGGTCTCGGTCCCGATCTCCGGCTATCACATCCCGCACATGGTGCGCGCCGCGGACGGCATGTTCTATGTCGTGTTCACCAAGGAGACCGGACCAGGCGCCGCTGGTCCCGCCCGTTTGTACAAGTTCGACGGCAGCAGCTGGACCTTGCTCGACAGCAACGACTCCGCCGGCTACGGCGGCGTGTCCGTCTCCGGCACCGGCTCGACCACGCGCATTGTGCTGGGTGTGACCAACACCTGGGGCAGCTTCAGCGGCCAGCAAATCATCCGGCTGTCCGACGATGCCGGCCGCAACTGGCGCGAGATCGCGGCCGCCATGCCGCATGCGCCGGCCGACGCGCCCTTCTGGGGATGGCCCGACGACATCGAGATCGATCCTGCCAACCGGGATCACATCCTGTACGGCCATGGCGGCGGGATCTGGGAAACGCGCAACGCGTCCTCGGCCACGCCGAGCTGGAACGAGCTGAACGACGGCATCGAGGAGACTGCCGTCCTGGGCCTGGCCACGCCGCCGGCCGGCGCCACGTACAGCCTGATCAACAGCATGGGCGACATCGGCACCTGGGTGCACACCAACCTCGCGACCAAGCCGACGCTGACGCCGGCCACCAGCTGGAGCAACGGCTTCGCCGCCGACATGGCGTGGTCCGACCCGCAATACATGGCCACCATCGGCGTCGTCCTGGGTAACAGCACCGGCTACGGCGCCTGGTCCGGCGACGGCGGCAAGACCTGGGCGAAGTTCGCCACCTACCCGCCGGGCGTCGCGGAAAACAAGGGTGGGGAAGCGAGCATCGTCGTCACCGCGCGCAACAGGGCGGTCTGGGCGCCCGGCAACTCGGTGCCGTCCTACACCACGGACAACGGCGCCACCTGGGTGCCGACCAATCTGCCCGCGATCAACACCATCTTCCCCCGCGCCTACCACCTGGTCGCAGATCGCAAGAAGCCGAACAAGGTCTATGCCTACGATTCCGGCGGCCACTGGTGGGGCACGCCGGGCAAGGTCTACGTGTCGACGGACGGCGGCCGCACGTTCACGCTGAGCCAGGGCTCGGTGGACGCGGGGCTGGCCCCCAGCTACTTCGCGAACACCTCGCTGGCGGTCAACCCCAACGTCGAAGGCGAGCTCTGGCTGGCTGACGGCAACGCCGTGTACCACTCGGTGGATTCGGGGGCGACCTGGACGAAGCTGAGCCAGTTTGCGTCGATCATGGGCAGCAACCCGTGGCCCGACGTCCAAGGCGCCACCTTGGTGGCCTTGGGCAAGGCAGCGCCTGGTGCGGCGTACTCGGCCTCCGTCTACGTGGTGGGCGTGGTGAACGGCGTGTGGGGCGTGTACCGCTCCGATGACGCTGGCGTCACCTGGACTCGCTTCAACGACGACGCTCACCAGTTCGGCGGCATCGGCGTGATGGCGGCCGATCAGAACATCTACGGACGCATCTATGTGAGCGGCACCGGCCGCGGCGTGTTGTACAGCAACTGAACCCCGTCCGCTTCATCCCCGCATCGCTCATGCGCAAGACAACTGCGATGGCCACCTTGCCCGATGCGCCGGCACGCCGCGGCTTCGTGCGCGCCGAGGCAGGTGCCGGAACCGTGGGGTGCCGAGGTCCCCGGGGCGTCGCTTGCTGCCCTACGGAAGCTCCCGTGCGCTGACCGGATCGGCCGTCGGCGGCAGCCCCCCGCGCAGCGGGCGGGGCGCCGGTGCTTCCGGCAGCACCGGCGCGGCGTTCACGCCGCGCAGCATGATGTTGTCGGTGTTCGGCTGCGCGCGCTGCTGCATGCCGCGGATCTCGTCGTAGCGGTCGTACGCAAAAGCCTCGGACGAGGCGCCGTCGCGCATGACCGCCGGGCGCAGGAACATCATCAGGTTGCTCTTGGTGCGCGAGCGGATCTCGTTCTTGAACAGGTTGCCCAGCACCGGAATGTCGCCGGCCAGGGGCACCTTCTCGATCGTGTTGTTGTAGTCGTCCGAGAGCAAGCCGCCGAGCATGATCAGGCCGCCGTCTTCCACCAGCAC
>NZ_JBEPKJ010000011.1:0-257327 GCF_040544635.1 Variovorax paradoxus | reverse complement strand
CGGGTGCTCCCCGCAGCGAAATAAAGGAGGAGGGCGAAGCCCGGGGGACATTCGCGGAGGGGAGTACCCGGTGGCCTTTGCACGCGCCCTGAACAAGAGCGTTCAGCACAGGCACCCCGCCACACAACGCGCGGCGAAAAACTGACATGCCCACTGACATGCCCGACGCCCAGAGCCTCCTGCAACTCATCTGGCTCGCCTCCCCGGCCCTGCCGGTGGGGGGCTTTTCCTATTCGGAAGGCGTCGAGGCGGCAGTGGAATGGGCAGGCATCGATTCGGAAGCCAAGGCCATCGAGTGGCTCTCAGACCAGCTGTACCTGAGCTTCGCGCGCGGCGACCTCGCGCTAATGGCGCAAGCCGTTCCCGCGTGGCGCGCGGGCGATGCACCGCGCATCCGCGAACTCAACGAGTGGGTGATGACCACGCGCGAATCGGCCGAGTTCTTCCTGCAGACAGAACAGATGGGCCGTTCCTTCGTCGAATGGCTCAAGCTGCACCACGCAGACACGGTCGAGATCTTCGCGGACCTGCCCGCGACCTACCCCATCGCCTTTGCCTTTGCCGCAAGCCGCTCCGGCGCTTCCGTGCGCGACGGCTGCCTGGCCTTCGCCTTCGGCTGGGCCGAAAACATGGTCGCCGCCGCCGTCAAGGCCGTGCCGCTGGGCCAGAGCGCGGGCCAACGCATCCTCGCCCGGCTGGCGAACGAAATTCCCACCGCCGTCGAGCGTGCGATGCACCTCGGCGACGACGAGCGCCAAGCCTTTGCGCCCCTCTTGGCCGTGTTGTCGGCACGGCATGAAACACAATACTCGCGCCTCTTCAGAAGCTGACCGAAACGGACCTTTGCCATGACCTCCGCCCTGCACCACATTCCCCATCGCACCAAGAAACTGCCGCCGCTGCGCGTGGGCATCGGCGGCCCGGTCGGCTCAGGCAAGACCACCCTGCTCGAAATGCTTTGCAAGGCGATGCGCGACAAGTACGACCTGGTCGCCATCACCAACGACATCTACACCAAGGAAGACCAGCGCCTGCTCACCGTGTCCGGCGCCTTGCCGGCCGAACGCATCATGGGCGTGGAGACCGGTGGCTGCCCGCACACCGCCATCCGAGAAGACGCGTCGATCAACCTCGAGGCCATCGACCGCATGCTCGAGGATTTTCCGGATGCCGACGTGGTGTTCGTCGAATCGGGCGGCGACAACCTCGCGGCCACCTTCAGCCCCGAGCTGTCCGACCTGACGATCTACGTGATCGACGTGGCGGCCGGCGAGAAGATTCCGCGCAAGGGCGGCCCCGGCATCACCAAGAGCGATCTGTTCATCATCAACAAGACCGACCTTGCCCCCTACGTGGGCGCGAACCTCGATGTGATGGAGCAGGACACGCAGCGCATGCGCAAGCAGCGGCCGTATGTCATGACGAACCTCAAGACCCACACCGGCGTGGCCGAGGTGGTGGCGTTCATCGAAAAGCGCGGCATGCTCACCGCTGCCTGAGCCCACGGCAGCCACAGCTCACACAGCCCACAAGAGAGAGCGGAGAGCGCAACCCGGTCGTTCAGGTTGCAGCGGGCTTCCCGTGCCCGGGCAGCGGCAGCCGCAGCGTCAGGCCCAGCGCGCCGCCCGCATCTGGCGCCGCATACAGACGCCCACCGTGGCGGCTCGCAATGCGCTCGCACATCCGCGCGCTGGCATGCACCGCCGCCTGCGTTGCGTCAAGGAAGCGTGCCAAGGCCGGGCTCGCATTGGCGGCGTCCAGGTCTCGCCAGTGCACAACGGCCTGGCCGCTTTCCACGCGCGCCGAAACCTGCAGCGTGGCGCCCGGAGACATCACATGGGCTGCATACCGTGCCACTTTGGAGAACAGTTCCTCCAGTTCGGCCTCGATGCCGAACACGGGCACCACGTCTTCGGGAACCCGAATGTCGAAGCGAATGGATTGATCTGAAAAGCTCCCGACAATCCTGAAATTCTGTAGTGAGACGACGAGCGGCCGCAGGTCCTGCACCCTGCTCGCGCGCATTTTCTGCTGCGCTTCGCGTTTCGCTTCCGCGGCCATTTCGCGCGCCCGCGCGCCGGCCTTCAGGTTGGAGAGCAGCAGGGAGCCGATGAAGGCAAGCACCGCGGCCAGGCCGAGTGCGATGGCGATGGCAATGGCCAGGCCCAGATTGCTGGAATACATGGCGACCGTGCGCCCTCAACGACCCGGCGAAGGACGAAACTCCAGCCCGCCGCCGGGGCCTCGTTCGCAGGAACCCGAGAGCGCATCCGCATGCCGGCCGGGCACGACCGGGCGCGCACCTTCGGGTTGCCCTTCGCACATGTTCCATGCGGCCATGGACGGGCCGTAGCCTCCGGGTGGCCGTGGCGCTTCGCCATGAAAACCCGGGTGCGGGCCTCTGCCCGGCGGCGGTCCGTAGGGCGGCGGCGGCAGCATGATGCAACCCGAGAGGCCGGCAATGGCGAGCACGCCTGCCAGGTGATGGATTCTGATCATTTGAAAGAAACTCACGAGTGGGTCGATGGGACGCGTGCGGCGGGGCTGCAAATTGCAGCCCCGCCGCACGCGGTTCCTGAGCCTTCGCGTCAGAAGGCGTGGCGGATGCCGAAGTCGTAGCCGGTCGACGAGCGCGGCAGGCCCGTGTAGCCGACGCCGGCGCTGCCGTAACCGGTGGTGCTCGCGGAACTCAGGCTTCCGGTATAGGCCGCGTCGTTGCGGTTGTTCACGCGCGCAACGGTCGCGTACAGGGCCGTACGCTTCGAGAGGTTGTGCACATAGCCGATGGCCAGCTTCTGCGCGCGCGGATCTTCGCCGGTGATGCCGGCAGCGCCTTCGTTGTAGCGCACCATGGAGTAAGACGCGCGGATGAGGCCCGCACCCACCGGCATGCTCGCGCCGATCAGGTAGCCGTTGTAGCTGTCGCGGCTGTTGCCGGCTGCGAGCTCGAACTTGTTCTTCACGTTCGAGAGTTCGCCGAACAGCTTGACGGGACCGAAGTCGTAAGACGCACCGAGGTTGATGGTCTGCACCTTGCGGGTCAACGTGGTGGTGTCGGCGGCAACGTTCTCGCCCATTGCCAGTGCAATGTCGAGCGGCCCGTTGGCGTAGCCGAAACGGCCTCCGACGTAGCGGCCTGCGCTGCTGCTGGACGCGGCGGTGAGGTCGGTGGCGCTTGTCTTGGTGTTCTCGTTCAGGCTGTACTGCACCTGTCCGTAGAAACCGCCCAGGTTCGGCGGCAGGAAATAGCCCACCATGTTGCTCGCGCGCACGTAGTTGGCGTTGTTCAGGCCGGTGCTTCCGTTCACCGTGCTGATCACGTTGGTGCCCGAACCGTTGGTGCCGAACGGATCGAAGACCGTGTCGTTCCAGAAGGTGGCGGTGTAGTCGCGGCCCAGCCGCACTTCACCGAAGCCGCCGGAGAGGCTCACGGTGGAACGGCGGTTGAAGGTGGAAACGCCGGTGGCACCGTCGTCGTTGGTGATCGGCGCTTCGAGCCAGAAGCTCGCAGCCAGGCCGCCGCCCAGGTCTTCCGTGCCGCGGAAGCCGAGGCGGCTGGAGTTGTAGCCGGAGTTGGCGAGACTCCACTTGCTCTGCTTCGAGCTCAAGCCCGTGGTCGCGTCGCGCGAGGTGGCCGACTGGTAGGTCACGCCGGCATCGATGACGCCGAACAACGTGACGGACGATTGGGCAGAGGCCAGGCCGGTAACGGCCAGCGCGGCGATTGCCGTGAGGGATTTCTTCATTCAGGTTTCTCCGGTTTTCAGCAGCTCTTCATCGAGCAGCTGGACGGATGGTCCCGTTCAAATTTGGAGGAATCTGGTCGATGCGCCCTGCCCGGCACCCGACTGTTGTTTGTGCGCACGCCCAAGCCCTTCGGCCGCGCAAGGCCTCGTACCAGAAATCTCCCAAATGGCACGCGATGCTCGGCACCCGAAGGAGCCCGACATGACCATTGCATTGCAGAACACCATCGCAGCCTCGCTGGGTGTGCAGCAGCTCGCCAGCGCATTCAGCCCGGCCTTTTCACATCTGCGCATTCTTCGCAACCTGATCATTCCCATGCCCGAGGGAAGCCCCGTCCGCACCGCCAAGATCGACGCGGTGCTGGTGTGCGAAACCGGCGTCTACCTGTTCGAGATCAAGGCCTGGCGCAATGCCTTTGTCTACCGCAAGAAATCGGACCAGGCGCCGCCGCGCTGGTTTCTGCGCCTGCAGGGCTGCACCAGGGCGCGGGAAGTGAAAGACCCCGCATGGCAGGGCGGGCGCAAGACCACGCAGCTGCGAAGCCTGCTGAGCGACGACTTGCGCTTGCAGTACTTCGTTCTGCTGCCTTGCGAGGGCGTCGAACTCGAGGGCGTGATGCCGGCCGCCGTGATCACGCAGCAAGACCTGCCTTACATCGCGCGCCTCGTGCGCAACAACGGCCGCACCGCGCGCACCTACCCGCTGCTCGATGCCGGCGCCATCGACCGCACCGCGCAGCGGCTGCTCGACATCCAGGGCGGCCTCTCCATCGACGACCACATGCAGAACTGCCGCGAAAGAAGCGAAGAGATCTCCGTGCGCTGGAATGCAGGCAACGCCGACGCCGCACTTCTCCCGAACGGCATCGGACTGCAGTAGCGGTACGCCCCTGCCGGGCGGAGGGAGTCCCATATTTCTCCGACTTTGGCAGAGACCATGCGGCGATGAATCCATTCAAGTCCGCCGCGGCCCCTGCTGCGCTGTTCACCGCATTGCTCACCTCGCTTGCCTGCGCCACGGCCTGGGCTGCCGATCCGTTCACCGTGAAGGACATCCGGCTCGAAGGCCTGCAGCGCGTCGAGCCCGGAACGGTTTTCTCGACCCTCGGCATCAGGGCCGGCGACACCTACAGCGACGACCGCGGCAGCGCAGCCATCCGCTCGCTGTTCGAACTCGGCCTTTTCAAGGACGTGCGCATCGACGTCAACGGCAACGTGCTGGTGGTGATCGTCGAAGAACGCCCTTCCATTGCCGACGTGGACTTCGTCGGCACCAAGGAGTTCGAGAAGGCGGCCCTGCAGAAGGCGCTGCGCGAGGTAGGCCTGGCCGAAGGGCGGCCCTACGACAAGGCCCTGGCCGATCGCGCGGAACAGGAACTCAAGCGCCAGTACATCAGCCGCAGTCTCTACGACGCGCAGGTGATCACCACCGTGACGCCGCTCGAGCGCAACCGCGTGAATCTGACTTTCACGGTGACGGAGGGCGAGGCCGCGCGCATCAAGGAAGTGCACGTGGTCGGCAACCAGGCCTTCAGCGAAAGCACCCTGCTCGACCTGTTCGACCAGGACAGCGGCGGCTGGCTGAGCTGGTACACCAAGTCGAACCAGTATTCGCGCAGCAAGCTCAACGGCGACCTGGAAACACTGCGCTCCTACTACATCACGCGCGGGTATCTCGAGTTTCGCATCGATTCGACGCAGGTCGCCATTTCGCCGGACCGCGAGGCGCTCACGCTGACGGTCAACATCACCGAAGGACAGAAGTTCGCGGTGGCCGGCATCAAGCTCGAAGGCAATTACCTGGGCCGCGAAGACGAGTTCAAGTCGCTCGTGACGATTCGCCCGGGCCAGCCCTACAACGGTGAAGACGTGGCCGCGACCACCAAGGCCTTCACCGACTATTTCGGCACCTCCGGCTATGCCTTCGCACGCGTGAAAGCAGAGCCGGAGATCGACCGCGACAACAACCGCGTCGTGATGGTGCTTCGCGCCGAGCCCTCGCGGCGCGCCTATGTGCGGCGCCTGAACATCGGGGGCAATGCGAGGACGCGCGACGAGGTCATTCGCCGCGAGTTCCGGCAGTACGAGAGCGCCTGGTACGACGGCAACAAGATCAAGCTCTCGCGCGACCGCGTGGACCGCCTCGGCTTCTTCACCGAAGTGAACATCGAAACCACCGAAGTGCCGGGATCGCCCGACCTCATCGACCTCGCGGTCAACGTGACCGAGAAGCCGACCGGTTCGCTGCAGCTGGGCGCAGGCTACTCGTCGACCGACAAGGTGTCGCTGAGCTTCGGCATCACGCAGGAGAACGTGTTCGGCTCGGGCAACTACCTGGGACTGCAGATCAACACGAGTTCGTACAACCGCACCATCTCCCTGACCGCCACTGACCCGTACTTCACGGCGAGCGGCATCTCGCGCACCTTCAATGTGTTTCACAACACCACCCGCCCCTACTACGAGGCGGACGGCAACTACAAGCTCGCGAGCGACGGCGGCTCGGTGCGCTTCGGGCTGCCGCTGGGCGAGCTGGACACGGTGTACCTCGGCATCGGCGTGGAACGCTACAGCTTCACGCCGGGCACCAACGGCGCCTACACGCTGGTCGACGGCTCCTACGTCTACACCGGCACGCCGCAGGCTTACCTCGATTACTTTCAATGCACGGGCACCGCGCCGAGCGTGGTGTGCGCATCGAAGAACATGGTGGGCATTCCCGCGACCATCGGCTGGGGGCGCGACGACCGCGACAGCGCGCTGGTGCCCACCAGGGGCCGGCTGCAAACCGCCCACCTCGAGGTGGGCGTGGGCAGCGAGCTGCGCTACCTGAAGAGCACCTACCAGTACCAACAATACTTTCCGCTCTCCAAGCAATACACGCTGGCCATCAACGGCCAGCTCGGCTATGCCAAGTCGCTGGGCGGCACCGCCTATCCCATCTTCAAGAACTTCTATGCCGGCGGGCTCGGCTCGATTCGCGGCTTCGAGCAGAACTCGCTGGGCCCGACGGATGCGGTCACCGGCGGCGCGCTCGGCGGCACGCGCAAGGCCATCTTCAACATGGAGTTCAGCACGCCGTTTCCCGGCGCGGGCAACGACAAGTCGCTGCGGCTCTACACCTTTCTGGATGCCGGCAACGTGTTCGCGGAACGCACCGCAAGCATGACCGATGCGCAATGGAAGGCGCAGAACCGCCTTCGTGCATCGGCGGGCCTGGGTATCAGCTGGATTTCTCCGCTCGGCCCGCTGCGCCTGGCCTATGCGGTGCCGCTCAAGTACCAGAAGCTCGACGAGGCCAACGGCATTGCCGCCGACCGCACGCAGCGCTTTCAGTTCCAGATCGGCACCTCGTTCTGAAAATCGGAGCCCCCAACCCATGAGCCGAATCCTGCTGGTGGAAAAGGGCCGCGACATGGCGGCCATGCTGCTCGAAGGCCTGCAGCGCGCGGGCCACCAGGTCGAACACATCGGCGACGGTGCGGCGGCCGTAGACCGCATCCTCACCTCGCCGCCGGCGCTCACGCTGCTCGACACGGCGCTGCCGCGCTTCGACGGCCTCCGGGTGCTCGAAAAGGTTCGTTCGCACAGCGACCATCCGATCATCGTGCTGACGGCCCGCACGCGCGAAGCCGACCGGCTGCGCGGTCTCGACCTGGGCGCCGACGACTACGTGTGCAAGCCTTTCTCGCCGCGGGAGGTGGTTGCGCGCGTGAACACGGTCTTGCGCCGGCATGCGCAGCGCCAGCGCATTGCGATGCCGTCGCCTTCGGTGGCGTTCGGGGAGACGTCAGGCGGCGCGAAGATCGAGGGCCAGCCCCTGGCGCTCACCGGCCGTGAGCTGCGTCTGTTGCGGGCGCTCTCCCGCGAGCCCGGGCGCGTGTTCGCACGCTCGGCGCTGCTGGAGGCTGCGTTTCCGGAAGCGCTCGATGTGAATGAACGCGCGGTCGACGGGCACATCAAGAATCTGCGAAAGAAGCTCGCCGCCGTGTCGCCTTCGCACGACTGGATCCGTTCGATCTACGGCGTCGGCTTTACCTTCGAGGAACGGCCGGACTGAGAGGCGGCACAACCCGAACGCACCGGCCGCGCGGTGCCGGCGGCCATGATTGGCGCCAGGGTGAAAAGATCCGAATTCAACGCACCGCCCTTGCCGGCCTCCACGCATCCGCCACTCGCAGCCAGCAGTGCGCCGGCCACCAGGCCGCAGAAGACCAGAAGGCCCGCGAGGTGCTGCGTGAACATGGGCGTGAACGGGTTCATGGCCGCATCGTGCATTTCGATTCGGGAGAAATGTTGGAGAGGCGCTTCTCCCAATTTCCTCCTCGATTCGCGGTCACGATTGCGGGCTTGCCTATGCCACCCCTTGCTTCCGAACGCATGCCGGAGAATGCGCCCATGCACCCCATGAGCCCATGCCGCGCCTGACACTTTCCAGAAAGATCTTCCTGGCGCTCGCTGCGCTGCTGATCGTGCTGCTGCTCAGCTTTGCAGGTTTTTCGATCATTGCGCTGCAGCGCGGCCTTGGCTCCTACGTGGCCGAAATCGAGATCCGGCGGATGGATTGGCTTTCGCAGCTGCTGCTGAAGCACTATGCGGCCAATGGCGACTGGAAGGCGCTGCGCGACAACGACGATGCCTGGCACCGCCTGCAGATGGGCCGGCTCGCCGCCGTGCTCGATGGTGCGAACAACGCCGACGAAAGAAAGCTCCCGCCCTGGTACGAGAATCGCCCGCCAGGCGGAAACGGGCCCGAGGGCGACCCTGGCAACGGCTCCCGCCCGCCGCCGCCTCCTTCGCCTCAGCTCGACCTCATGCCCAGGCGGTTTTCACCGCCGCCGCCGCCCTGGTTCTTTCCCGACCTGCGCGAAGCCGCCGACTCCATCTACCAGCGCCTGGCGGTGATCGACGCGCACGGCGCGCACGTGGTCGGAGCGAAGATCGACCAGGAAAACGCCGCGCGCCTGCCGATCCGGCATGGCCGGTCGGTGGTCGGCTATCTCCTGCTGGCACCGATGCAGGGCCTCGAGAGCGAAGCCGACCGCGCCTTTCTCGCGCGCCAGTCCGGCGTGATCGCCCTCACCGGGCTGTGCGGGCTGGTATTTGCGTTGCTGCTGTCGTGGCTGCTCGCGCGGCGCTGGTTCAAGCCGATCGACGAGCTCACGCAGGCGGCACAAGACGTTGCGCGCGGCAGGCTGTCCACGCGCGTGGCCGTGCAGGGTTCGGACGAGCTTGCGCTGCTCGGCAAGACCTTCAACGACATGGCGCAGCGCCTCGACACTGTGGAGGCTTCGCGGCGCGCGTGGCTGGCCGATGCGGCGCACGAGCTGCGCACGCCGCTGGCCGCCATGCGAGCGGAAATCGAGGCCCTGCAAGATGGCGTGCGCACCTTCGACGAACGCACCGCGCTGCGGCTGCACCGGCAGGTGATCCGGCTCGGCCAGCTGGTCGACGACCTGCGCAGCAGCATGCGCGAGCCGCAGAGCGATCTGCTCTCGACGGCCGTGTTCCCGCTCTCGCTGCTGAAAGAAGCGCTCGACCACACGCGGGACCGCTTCGCCACGCGCGGAATCAGCGTCGACCGCAGCGCGATCGACCTGGTTTCGGCATGGGCGCAGCCCATGGTCGACGGCGACGCACACCGGCTGCACCAGGTCTTCATGAACCTGCTCGAGAACACGCTCGCCTACACCGACCCCGGCGGCCGGCTGCGCGTCGGCGTCACGGTCGATGGCGCCTGGTCGGGCAACACCCTCATCCTGCAATTCGACGACAGCGCGCCGGGTGTTCCCGAATCGGAAATGCCGCGCCTCTTCGACCGGCTGTTCCGCGGGGAATCGTCGCGCAATCGCGAGCTCGGCGGCTCGGGGCTCGGCCTTTCGATTTGCCGCGCGACCATCGAGGCGCATGGCGGCACCATCGATGCCGAGGCTTCCGAGCTCGGCGGGCTGCGCGTGATCATCAAGCTGCCACTGTCGAAAGGGGTACAGCAATGACCCGCATCGTGATCGTCGAGGACGAGCTCGACATCGCATCGGTGGTTCAGGACTACCTGCGCCATGCCGGCTACGAGACCGTGCATTTCGCCGACGGCCAAAGCGCGCTCGACCACATCGTCGCGTCGCCGCCCGACCTGACGCTGCTCGACATCATGCTGCCGCGGCTCGACGGCATCGAGGTGCTGCGCCGCGCGCGCGAGCGCACCGGCCATCCGATCATCATGCTCACCGCGCGCATCGAAGAAGTCGACCGCCTGCTCGGCCTGGAGCTTGGCGCCGACGATTACGTGTGCAAGCCATTTTCCCCGCGCGAGCTGGTCGCGCGCGTACGCGCCGTGCTGCGGCGCACCGCACCGCCCGAAGATCGCAGCCAGGCCCGCCAGGGCGCACCCGGCCTGGTGCTCGACGACGTGCACTGGCGCGCCTCGCTCGAAGGAACGCCGCTCAACCTCACGCGCCGCGAGTTCGGCCTGCTGCAGGTGCTGTCGCGGCACCCGGGCCGCATCTTCTCGCGCGCGCGCCTGCTCGAACTGGCCTACGACGACACCATGGACGTGACCGAGCGCGCCATCGACAGCCACGTCAAGAACCTGCGCCGCAAGCTCGGCGCCGTCACGCCTTCGCACGACTGGATCCGCTCGGTCTACGGCGTGGGGTTTGCGTGGGAATCGCCCGCCCAAGGCTGAGCCGGCACAGGCTGCAAAAGGGGGGAACCGCGCCGTTCCCAGGCTTGCGATTAGAGGCCGCAGCCCAGCTTCTTTCCTTGTAGGGCCGGTGGCCGGGAACTAGACTGAGGAGCGAAGGCACCCGCAGTGCCGGGGGCCAAGGAGTCGGTCATGTACAAGCGCATTCTCGTCGCCACCGATGGCTCTTCGCTCTCCGAAAAAGCCGTCGACACCGCCATCGATCTGGCCTTGATGGCCCGGGCCGAGTTGGTGAGCGTCACTGTCGTGCACCTCATGCCCTATGGCTACTTCGAAGGCTCGATGGTGCTGAACCAGCGCGAAATCGAAGTCACGCAGGAACAGGCGGACACGGCGGCCCAGCGCATGGTCGACGCGGTCAGAACCGCCGCAGTGGCCAAGGGCGTGCGCAGCGCACAGGCCATCGTGATGAAGTCGAACCAGGTGGCCGAGGCCATCATCGCAACAGCCAAGAACCAGCAATGCGATCTGATCGTGATGGCCTCGCACGGCCGCCGCAGCCTTGCACGCCTGCTGATGGGCAGTGAAACGCTGCACGTACTGACCCACTCGCACATTCCGGTGCTGGTGCTGCGTTAAGGCCGGTTGTGATTTTTTGGCAAAAAAGCACAAGTTCACAGTTCGACTCGATCGTTTCCAGGCCATTGCCCGCACCGCTGCTACCCTTGCCGCTCCAAGGCCATCCTGGCCAATCAAGGGAGTAGGTAATGAGTCTTCTGTGGTTTCTCGTTGTGGGCCTGGTCGCGGGCTGGTTGGCCGGCATTCTTGTCAAGGGTGGCGGTTTCGGCCTGGTCGGCGATCTCATCGTGGGCGTGATCGGCGCTTTTCTTGGAGGCTTTTTGTTCAGCACGTTCGGCGTGTCGATGGGTGGCGGCCTTGTCGGCAGCCTCATCGTCGCCACCGTCGGTGCCGTGGTGCTCCTGTTCATTGTTCGCCTGATCAAGCGCGCATAGCGCTTCCTATTGAAATCACTATTTCCACGCATTGCCGCCTGGACCCTGCTTCTCCTGCTGGGCCTGGCGGCCATTGGCATCGCACTTGTCCTGAGCCTTGACTGGAATCGTGCAAGGCCATGGATCAATGAACGCGTCAGCGAAGCGACAGGGCGCCCGTTCGCCATACGGGGCGATCTGGTCTTGCAGTGGAACAACCCCGAGACTGAAACAGGCTGGCGCCGCTGGGTGCCTTGGCCGAGGCTGAGTGCGCAAGACATCACCCTGGGCAATGCCGATTGGAGCAAGACCGGTCCGCACCTGGCCGAGATCAGGCAGCTGACTTTTTCGCTGAATCCGCTTGCTTTGCTGAATCACACGATCCAGATTCCGACACTGGAGCTCGTCGGCCCCGTTCTTTCGCTGGAACGCACAGCAGACGGCAAGAACAACTGGACGCTGGCCGCCGACAACACAGCCCCTTCGGCCTGGAAACTCGACTTGCAGCGGTTGGTGCTGAACCACGGCACGGTGAAGCTCGCCGATGCGACGGAGAAGCTCAACCTCAAGGTCGACGTCGAAAGCCTGCCGAAGGAAAGCCCCGAGGGCTACGGCATCGGCTGGAAGCTCAGCGGCACCTTTCGCCAGACACCGCTGCACGGAAGCGGCCGGGCGGGCGCGGTGCTTTCACTGCAGCAGGACAAGAAGCCCTACCCGTTGCAGGCGAGCGTACAGATCGGCGCCACGCGCATCGACGTCGCGGGCACGTTGACCAAGCCCGATGCGCTGGCGGCGCTGGACCTGCGGCTGAAGCTCTCGGGCGCGAGCATGGCGCACCTGTACCCGATCACGGGCATCACGCTGCCGAACACGCCTCCGTTCAGCACCGAAGGCCATCTGGTCGGCAAGCTCGACAAGGCCGGTGGACGCTGGCTGTACGAGCACTTCAAGGGCAGCGTGGGTGCGAGCGACATCGGCGGCACGCTCGAATACATCTCGCAGCAGCCGCGGCCGCTGCTGCGCGGGCAGGTGCAATCCAACCAGCTGCGGCTGGAAGACCTGGCGCCGCTGATCGGCGCGGACTCCAACGCCAGCAAGGCCAAGCGGGGCGCCGCTGCCGTTCAGCCGGCGGACAAGGTGTTGCCGGTGGAGAAGTTCGACACGGCAAGCTGGGGCAGCATCGACGCCGACGTGAAGTTTGCCGGCCGCAAGATCATTCACGCGAAGGACCTGCCCATCGACAGCCTGGTTGCGGATCTGCATCTCAAGGACAGCGTGCTGTCGCTCACGCCGTTGAGCTTCGGCGTGGCGGGCGGCAACCTGGCCGCGACGGTGAAGCTCGACGGCAGGCAAAACCCGATTCGCGCGAACCTGCAGCTTTCGGCGCGCCGCCTGAAGATCAAGGAGCTTTTTCCGACGCTGAACACAATGCAGGCCAGCCTGGGCGAAGTCGGCGGCGACGCCGCGTTGTCCGCAACGGGCAACTCCGTTGCGGGCCTGCTGGGCACCTCCAACGGCGAGGTGAAAGCCCTGGTCAGCAAGGGCACGATGAGCAAGTTCCTGCTCGAAGCCATGGGCCTGAACATCGGCAGCGTGGTGGCGACCCAGATCTTTGGCGACAAGCAGGTACAACTGAACTGCCTGGCGAGCGACTTCAAGGTCACGCAGGGCGTGATGCAAACGCGATCATTTGTGCTGGACACCGATGAATCGATCATCAACGTGACAGGACAAATCAATTTGTCCAGCGAGCAACTGGCACTGGAGATCCAGCCGCGGAACAAGGCGCTGCGCGTGCTCTCGCTGCGTTCGCCGCTCTATGTGAAAGGCACCTTCAAGAACCCCGATGTCGGCGTCGACAAGGGCGCGGTTGCGCTCAAACTGGGTGCCGCAATTGCGCTGGGTGCCGTGGCTCCCGCTGCTGCATTGCTGCCGCTGCTGAACGTGGGGGCGGAGGAGTTTGCAGGCTGTGCGCCGCTGGAGGCCGCCGCAACAAAGAAGCCGCAGGCACCCGCTGCAAAGGCACCGGCGCGCTGACAGCGGGAACGCGTTGGCAGCGAGAGGCCCGTTATTTCTGCGGATTTACGCGTGCTGCGTGCGCCGCCCGGCACGCATCCGTTGCGCGGTACGAAGCCAACGCAAAACAGCGCGCCTCGGCCTCGCGCGCAAGCGCCTCTAGCGAGCGGCGTTCTTCGGCCGCGTCCACCTGAAATTCGACGAGCCACTTCATGATCATTGCCATGACGATGAGCAGGCCGATGAGGGCAGCCACCAATGTGCCGCGCCAGTTGCGGATGCGCAGGACCGAAGATTCCGAATTATTCATTGCTGTGGGTGTGCAAGCCGGCAAGATCAGAAGTTGCCCTGTTTGGCTTGGCCACGAAGATACGTGGTGCGCCCGAATTCCCACAGGAAATGTTTCACGTTCGGGATTGGTTTACGTGTAACACCGCAACTAGGGTACAACTCTGTCCAGTACGCCACACACCCTTCGGCGAAGTTCTCGCCACGCGGGAATTCGGCGTTCGCATTCAGTCAAACTCGGGTGCTGTACCTATCTTTTTTCCAACTGTTCTATTGAAAGGAACTCCTGTTTTGAACAAGACCGACCTCATTGCCGCAATCGCAGAAGACACCAACCTCAGCAAGGCCGACGCAGGCCGCGCATTCGACTCGGCGCTCGAGCATCTTTCGCGTGCCCTGGTGCGTGGAGAAACCGTTCAGCTGATCGGCTTCGGCACCTTTACCGTGGCGAGCCGCGCCGAGCGCCAGGGCCGCAACCCGTCGACTGGCGAAGCGATCACCATCAAGGCCAGCAAGAGCCCCAAGTTCGCCGCCGGCAAGGCGCTGAAGGACGCGATCAACCAGGTGAGCTGATCCATCGGGGCATCAGCCCCGATCCAAAGTTGGCGATTCGCCGGTTCGAACGCGTTTTCGGGCCGGCGCGCCAACCTGCAGCGCACGGCTCTGCACAAGGCCCGGCACCAGGGTCATCCATCGCCTTCGGGCAAAAACCTGAAATACGCTCGTGCAGGCTGCTTCTCGGGCAAGACGTAGATCACCCCACGCGCACTGCCAAACACCGGCTTCACATAGGTGTCGTAAAACGCCGCGGGCACATTGATGCAGCCGTAGGAGATGCGGTGATCTTCCGCATTTGCCGATGCAAGCCGCTCCAGCCGCCGCTCTGACTTGTTGTTCGTTCGAACGCGATGCATGGACACCGCCGCGCCGTAGTCCACCCAAACAATGTCTTCGCCTTGCAGGTTGATGCCAGGCTCTGAAACAAAACGCCCGGCGGGCGTGGTGCGTTCATCGGGGCGTATGTCGGAAAGCTTTCGCTCGCCGATGCCCGGCACCGACTCGTCTCCTTGCGCAAGCCCCAGCAGCACGGGCGATGCGCCTTGCAGGGTTCCGTCAGCACCAAAGATGAAAACGCGCGCCTTCTTCTTGTCGACGATTGCGAAAGGAAGGCCCTGGTTGTCTTGCACGCTGGTGGCTGCTTGCGCCAGCTGCCGCACTTCAACGGACGCTTCGGTGCTTGCGGAAGTCTCGGCAGCGCCGGTTGCCGCGTGAATGAAGGTTGCCCCGCATGCAAGCGCAAAAGACAGGAGCAGGGAGTTCTTCATAAGCGGAACAACATGGCGCGAGAACCCGGCTCGAAGCGTGGCCGCCAATCAGAATTGGCGGCCACACTGAGGCGCCGGAGGCGCATGGATCACCCGCGGTCAGCGCGGGCGCGGCGCACCGGCGGTACGGGCGCCGGCTCAGGTGCAGGCATTGGAGCGGCAACGGGTGCCGGTGCCGGCGTCGGCGCCGCCACGATGCGTACCGGCTCGGGTGCGGGTGCCGGGGCCGTGACACGAACAGGTACGGCGGGCATTGCGGCTTGCAGCGTGGTGCCGGTTTCGCCCATGGGACCGCCGGTCTGGTTCTGCTGTCCGGCCGGCATGTACTGGTTGCCCGAAATGGCAGGCATGTCGGTCTTTGCCGTCTGGGCAATGCCTTGCGCCATTGCCGGCGCGATTGCAAAGGCCATGGCCGTGGTCACCAGCATGTGAGCCATCGCGTGTTGAATTTTCATTTGTAATCTCCCTTGAGTCTTGATTCCGACTGCACCCCGGGGCGGATGCCCCGGCCCAGCGCAGCCTGCAATCAAGAACGCAGGGAGTTGCGCAAGGACGACAGCGTGCACTCGACGATCCGGAAAAGTCGTGAAATTTGACGCGCTTGCACGCGCTGTCGCGATGCATCGAAGGAGCCCAGCGCAGCGACGGCGCGACCTGGCTCCGCCAATGCATGCGGCATTACGCGCTGCGCCAGCCTCCGCCGAGCGCCTTGTAAAGATTGACCATGTTCACAGCCTGCTTGAGTTGCATCTCGATCAGCTGCTGTTGCTCCGAGTAGAGCTCGCGCTGCGCGTCCTGGCTGGAGAAATAATCTTCCAGCCCACCGCGGAACCGCGTGCGAGAAATGCTCGCCACTTTTTCGAGCGCCTGCACGCGAGCGTGCTGTGCCTCGAGCTGCGGACGCATGTGGTCGTCGGCAATCAGCGCATTGGCGGTCTCGCGAAACGCCACTTGCGCCGCGTACTCGTAGGAGGCCATGGCGGCCACCAGCCGTTCTTCGTTACCGGTGATGTTGGCCGAGCGACGGCCCCAGTCAAAAATGGGCAGCGAAACACCCAGCACGCCGGCCCAGCTCCTGTTGCCGCTGCTCAGCAGCGTCGACAAATCTCCGCTGATGCCGCCCGCCAGCGCCGTGAGCGAAATGGTGGGCAGCATGGCGGCCTTGGCCGCTCCCACGCCGGCGTTGGCGGCCTCCACCCGCGAATACGCCGCCAGAAGGTCCGGACGCCGCTGAAGCAGGCTGGACGGCAGACCCGCTGCCACCGATGCCGTCGAGCGCTCCGGCCAAGGCCGTGCGCTGCCCGTGTCGGGCGACACCGGTTGACCGACCAGCACGTTCAACCATTGCAGATCCTGTGCAACGCGCATGCGGAATTCTTCTTGCCGCACCCGTGCGTTCTGCAGCAGCGACTGCGCGCGGTACACGTCGAGCTGCGCAGCGCCGCCGGCCGCCTTGGCGCGGCCGATCATGTCGGCGTTGGAGGCCAGGCCGCTTTCGTTGGCATTTGCGAGCGCAAGCAATGCACGGTCGGCGCGCAGCGTCAGATAGGCGTTCGACACTTCGCCCACCAGGTTCATGCGGGCCGCGGCAAAGTCCTTGTCGCCCGCCTCGGCCAACGCGCCGGCTTGCTGCGCCGTGCTCTGCTGGCGCCCGAAGAAGTCGAGCTCATACGACGTGACGCCCGCCTGGATGTCGAAGCTGTTCGACACACGCCCGTCGGATGGCACATTGCCCACTGGGCTGAGCGAGCCTTGAGGCGTGGTTTGCGCGCGCTGCGCATGGCCCGACAACCCGATTTGCGGGAACAGAGAGGCGCGGCTTCCTGCATACACGGCTCGCGCTTCCCGGGCCTTCGCGGCATAGGCGCGCAGGTCGCGGTTCTGGGTGAGCGCAGTGGCGATGAGCCCGCGCAGTTCATCGTCCTGAACAAAGTTGCGCCATTCGACCGGCTCGGCATTGGGCGCCGCAGTACCCGCAGGGAATTGCGAAGGCAACGCCAGGTCGGGCTGCTTCATGGGCGGCGTCATGTTGCAACCACTCACCACCAGCACCACGCACACCGCCAGCACCATCAGGATGAGCCGCAGAGAAAAACGCACGAACCCCGCTTCGGGCGCGCCGAATCCTGCACTCGCGAGCAGCGCCGATGCGGCACGCCATGGCCGCACCTGAACCGCGACGTGGCTTGGGGGCACGTTGAACACATGGCTTACCAAACGTTCGCGCTGCGCCTCGGTGCCGGCAAATCGCAGTTCGGCACCGGCCGAGCTTTTGCCGGCAAGCTTCGCAGGCAACCAGCCGACCGGCTCGACGTACACCTCCAGCGGCTGCCCCACGCGCATGCGCTTGAGAGCGCGCGATTCGAGCAGCGCTCCATCCGCAGCAATGTTGACAAAGCGCGAGTCGATTTCGCCCGCGGCCGTTCGCAGCCGGGTGCGCGCGCGCCACGGAAAACGTTCTTCCTGATCGGGCCGCGGCAGATCGACGCAGGCGATGAGCGCCGCCAGGCAAAGAACAAGCGCAATGCCGGTCCACACCAGGTTGAGCTCGTCGCCCGGCGTGAGCTCTTCACCGCTCAAGGCCACCGATGCGCCGCCGAGCTGCAACGCCACCAGCAGCCCGCCGAACACCGCCACCAGCTTCCAGTGCACCACCGTCTTGGAGCGGTCGAGTCCCTTGTTCGTTACCTTGAACGGGCGGCCGAAGGGCCGCAGCATTGCGCTGGCCAGCGTGCCGGTGACGGCCATGGCGGCCACGAGCTGGCTCACTTCGCTGAACACCGGCAGGCAGCGCCGCTGGCTGATCCAGTAGCTGTAGGCCCAGAACATCATGAGCGGCGGCAACCCGAACGAGGCAAAGGCTTGCGGCGTGGCGTGGAACACCGACACGCCCGCATACCAGTACAGCGCAGGCGCCAGCATGATCATTGCCATGAAGGGCTTGCCCAGCCAATGCAGCAGCCCGTGCAAGAAGTGCAGCCGCGCCGACAAGCTGTAGCCCTTGCCGCGCAGCGGGCCGTTGGGCAGCAGCGCGAGCTGCACCGTGCCCAGGCACCAGCGGCTGCGCTGGTTGATGTAGTCGATGATGCTCTCGGCCGACAACCCGTTCGACAGCCGTTCGCCCAGCCAGCGTGTGACATGCCCGCGCCGCAGCAGCAGGTAGGTGGTGTGGATGTCTTCGCACACGCTGCCGACCGGGAAGCCGCCCGCGGCGGTGATCAGGTCGCGCCGCACGATGAACGACGTGCCCACGCAAAAAGCCGAGTCCGCCGCGTCCTTTGCAGGTTGCAGCACGTCGAAGAACACGCGCTGCTCGTCGACCCAGCTGTCGGTGGCGCGCAGGTTGTGCTGGATGGGGTCGGCGTTGTAATAGAACTGCGGGGTTTGCACCAGCCCGACCTTGCGATCTGCAAAGAGGCCGAGCATGCGGTAGATGATTTGCCGCTGCGGCGCAAAGTCGGCGTCCAGCACCAGGATGTACGGCGCGTTGGTTACGCCCGCAGAAATTTTCAGCCCGTTGTTCATGTTGCCCGCCTTGGCGTGGCTGTTGTCGGGCCGGCGCGCGTAGTGCACGCCCTTGCGTTCGCAATAGTCGCGCAGCCAGTCGCGCCGGGTGTCGTCCAGCACCCAGACGTTCACTCGGGGATAGTCGATGGCCTGCGCGGCGATGATGGTTTTTTCGAGCACCGCCAGTTCTTCGTTGTAGGTGCAGATGAACACATCCACCGCAGGCACCTTGTCGCCTCGGCGGCGCAGCTCAGCCTCGCCCAGGTCGGCCAGCTTCGTGTTGTCGCGGCGGCCCACCAGCATGTGAATGGACATCAGCGTGTAGACGATGGCCGTGAGCTCAAAGGCCAGGAACACCCATGCAAACAGCGTTTCAAAGCCCAGGTCCGAAGGCGGCATGGTGGCCACCACGCGCCAGACGGCATAGCGCATCAGCAGCAGCGCGGTGAGCGCGCCGAACACCATGCGATGGCTGGTGCGATCGACCCGCGCCAATGACATGAGGAGAAGCGCGAGCCCCGCAACAAGGGCGTTGAGCTGGAACTCCGGCGTAGCGATCAGGTTGGACATGATGGGATAGCTCCTGCGGCAATGGTCTTGCCGGTGAAGGGGTTGAAGCCGGTTGCGGCAAGCGCAATCCAGGCGGTGGCGCCCAAATGGGGCCAGCGGTAGTAGTAAAAATCGGCGCCCGTCGAGTCCGGCCCTATGGCCAGGCCGGTGGAAATGCGGGTGCTCGGGGTTGCGTAGTACAAGCCGTTGTCGGCGCGTTGCGATGCGAGCAGCTGCCACAGCGCCTCGGGCGCCGTGCCCTTGCGCGCCACCAGCGTGGCGGCGGCCTGCGCACTGCCCTCGGTCCAGATGCCATCGGGGTTGCGCGAGAAGCCGTAGCCCTCGGCGAAGCGATGGTTCTTTTCCACCCAGTCAAGGGCCCGCGTCCAGCCGCAAGAGCCTTCAGGCGCCGCCAGCAAAGGCCACAGCTGCGCATCGAGGCCCGAGGCTTCGGTGGAAATGGTGGCGCCGTCTTCTTTTGTGCCGATGTTGAAGCGCTGCTCCTGCGCATTCCACATGCGGTTGACGAAGTCGAGCGCGGTGCGGGCCTGCTGGCGTTCGGCGTCGTTGGGCCCGCCCGCGCGCGCGGCCCATGCTGCCGCCATGGCAATGTCGATGTTGTGCTCGGTGGACTTCCAGGTCTGCGCGCGCTGCGCGTTGTCCCAGCCGTACCAGCCGCCGTTGTAGCCGTCGGGCGCATTTTTGGCGCGGGTGCGCTGCTCGATCCAGCCCAGCAGCTTGCGCGCGCTGGCCAGGTAGGCCGGCGACCGCTCCGCTTCCGAGAGGTTCAGCAGCAGCAAGGCGGCCCACGCCACGTTGCCGGTGGCGGTGCTCACCTGGTAGGCGTCGGCAATCCATTGCTTCTTGCCCGCATCCCAGCGGCCCGGCAGCGCCGCCTTGTCTTCGGTCATGGGGCCGGCGCGATAGGCGTTGCGCACGCGGCCGTCGGGCATGCCCGGGTCGCGCTCCATCGCGCGCACCACGGCGTCTGCGATGCGCTTGGCCGAAGCCGCGTCGCCGCAGGCCAGCAGCGCAATGCCGGCCAGTGCGTTGTCGTAAGTAAAGGCTGCGCCGGCCAGCGCGGGCTCCAGCGGCGGGCCCTGCTTGTTGTCCGCAAGCCGGTAGCTGGCAAGAAACAGCGGCCCCGAGGCTGCGCCCTTCTGGTCTTCAACCACCGCGCGGCGCAGCCCCTCGCAGCTTTGGCGCGCGAGCTGCTGCTGCGTGGCGCCAGGCTTTTGCGCATGGGCCGCGGGCATCAGCAACATCGACACCATCGATGCGACAGCGCAATGCGCCAAGGTGCGCAGAATGGAGGAGAGAACCTGCATGGGCTTGTTCCGGCTGGGCGGTGCATTTCTGCCCGCGCTCAAGATCTTTGAAGAGTGGCCGTCACCACCTTGCCGGGCGCGCACATGTTGCTGCCCCCGTCGGCCGGAGCCGCTGGCGCCTCTTTGCTTTCGATGCGCGCCACGGCGTAGAGGGAGCCCTGCTCCGCATAGGGGAACGGCACGCTGTAGGTGCTTTGCAGCTCTTCTGAAGCCACCGGCAGCAATTGCTCTACCCGCGCCGGCATCGACTTGGAGCTTTCGCCGATCTTCACGTCGAGCATGGAGCCGATGCCCAGCCGCTTGGCCACACGCGCCGGAAACACCGCCACCACGCCGAGCCGGCTGCAGTCGGTCACGCGCACCAGCGATGCACCGGCCGTAACGTAGGCGCCCTCTGGTGCGAGCACCGAGTGAACCTGCCCGGCCTGCGTGGCCTTGATCTCGTAGGAAGACAGCTTTTCGACCCGGCGGCGCTCCTCGTCTTCGAGTTGAATGACCTGCTTGAGCTGTTGAAGGATGGCGGTGCCGTCCTGCTGGGCGCGGCCCACGCTGTTGCGCAGCGCCTCGCGGCGGCTCGCCAGCGTCTGGAAAAGGCTGTTGCCGCTGGTGCCCACAAAGGCACCCTGCCCTGCGCTTGCCACCGTTTGGGCCTGGCCGGCAAACGCCTGCTCCGCCACCGCGGCGGTGGCTTGCGCCGTGTTCAGCTGCGCCACGGACGCGTTCATGACCTGCTCGCTGATGGCGCCTTCCGCCAGCAAGGCCTGGTTGGTCTTGACCTTGTTTTCCTGCTCTTCGACCATGCTGTGCGCCGCGTCGCGCTGCCGGCGAGCAACCTGCCAGGCCTCCCACGCCTGAGCCACCGAGGCTTGGCGGTGAACGTTGGCCTCTTGGCCGACGGACTTCATCTCCTGGTTGTCGGCCTTGAACTGGTTGCCCAGCTGCGCCAACTGGCTTTGCAGCGCCAGGTGCTGCGAGCGCAGCGTGGTCAGGATTTCCTGGTTGACGGTCGGGTTGCGCACCGTGGCCACCACCGTGCCGGGCTGCACCATGTCACGCGAATGCACCACCATTTGCGTGACCACGCCGTTGATGGGCGACGTGATCAAGGCCACCGGCGCCTGCAGCACCGCCCGGGTGGCCTGCGAAGACAGCAGCGGCTGCACCAGCGTGGAAACCATCAGCCACAGCACAAAGGCCAGCAGCACATAGCCGGCCAGTTTGGGAACAAAGGCGCCCGATTGCCGGCCCCGGCAGCCGCCGCGCCGAACGCGGCGCGCCCTGCTGCTGCCGGTGCGGCGCTGGCCACGAAAGAAAACGAATGAAGGCAGTTTCGACACACGCATACCTCACCTCTTGATGCGAAGGCGTGCGCCGAAGCGATCGGCGCAACACTCGTGAATGAAAAGGGAACTTGCCCTGAAGCCTGGTGGAACAGCCCGCCCTTGAAGGGCGCCGCATCCGCATGCTGCAGTGCAATAAGAAGGTACGGCGAAAGGCGAATAACCACTGCATCCGTGCGCAACAAGATGTGCGGACTTCACATTCCGGCGACACACACTGGTTGAGCAAAGGTCCTACACGACTGTCGGCTTTGACAGAGTTGACAACAAAAGGCCTCATGCGGCAGGCAACGGCCGCTTGCGCCCAGGGCGCCCCAGTGAGCCCGGGAACAGGAGCCCCGAAATCACCGGCGCCCAAAAGTCCGGCGGCCGACATGTCACGATCCGCCGCGCGGGGGGTGGCTGAACATATCCGGTAACCAAGCTGATCCGACTCTGACGGTTTTGGGCAACGCCGGGCCGACCCACTGCCGGGCGGCTTCAAGAGGGCCGCATTTACATCCGCAATACCTGGGAAACAGCGCAATACATGCGCGGTCGAAGCTGGCTTCATAGTGCTTTTCCGCGATTTGCAGCGCCCTGCCAGGCTGCCAAAAAACCGCTATCCCACACCGCTCTTCGGGCCAGTTGCCGAGCGGCCACCGGAGCACAGGTCGTGTCATTGCTGCCTACAAGCACCGCCTTCGCCGAGTTGTTCTGTAGAAAAAGCGTGCGTTCTTCAGGCACATGCCCCATGCCCGACGCCCTGATGAGTAGAGCTTTTTGGTTAATGCGCTGTAACGCCACTGAATACTATTGGCCGCATCACGATGCCCGCCGAATCCGGCTGCACGCCACCAGCCGACCACCACTACCCGAGGAAAGCATCTCTTCTTTTTTCAACTGAGCAGACTTGTCGAAGCAGCCCTTCGCCGCCGCGCACACCTCAGCGCCGCGGGCCGACGTTTTTTGGTCGAGCTTGCCCTCAACTAATAACGAATGACGTTTCCGGCAACGTCAGAAGGGCATGCCATGTCCATCACGCGCTTCGCCATTCGCACGCTTGTTTGCGTTGCAGCCGTTCCCGCCATTTCAGACGAGCCCCCTGGACCGCACGACCGCGTGTACCTGAGCAAGGCCGAGATCGAGAGCACCTTGATCGGCAAGCCCATCGTCTCGAGCAATCTTGCGAGCGGCATGATCTCGCGCTGGCAGTTTTATGCCGACGGCCGCGTCGACTTTGTCAACCGAAGCGGCCCCGGCCGCGCCTCGGGCAAGTGGTTTCTGAACCCCGACGGCGCCATGTGCGTGACCATGGTGGCCCGCACCGGCTGCCGCTACTGGTTCAAGTACGAGAAGGACGGCGCCATTGCAAATGCCAACACCAGGGAGCCCACCGCGCCCACGGTGGCGGAGATACGGTTCGAGCAGCCGTGAAACCATCAGGGCACGCCTGCCCTGCACTACTTAGGCACGCCCGATGAAAGCAGCCACCCCGTCGCGAAATGCCTGGCTGCCATACACCTCCTCGATCAGGTCATCGTCATCCAGCCGCTGCTCGACGACGATGCGGCGAATGCTCTCCTTCACGGCCTTGTGCGTGACCGGCGACAGCGCCATGAGCCGCTCTGCCAGGGCAAGGGCCGCGGCATCCAGTTCGCCCGGCGTACAGGCCGCATGCACATAGCCGCAGGCCAGCGCTTCCTGCGCCGTCAGGTAGTCGGCCAGCAGCAGCATGCGCTTGACGCGCGGCACGCCCAGGGCGGCCTGCAGCCGCGCGATGTTGCGCGACGACAAGGTGTTGGACAGCGTCTTGGCAATCGGCGCACCAAAGCGCGATGCGTCGCTGCAGACCCGGAAATCGCAGGCCGTGGCCAGGGCCAGGCCGCCGCCGACGGCCCAGCCGTCGACCACGGCCACGGTGGGCACGGCAATGCGCTCGACCGCATCGATGACGCGCTCCACGAAAGCCTCGTAGGCAATGCCGTCGCGGCCGCCCTGGAAGTCCTTGAAATGGCCGATGTCCGTGCCCGAGATGAATGACTTGCCCCCCGCCCCCTTGAACAGCACGCTGCGCACCGCCGGGTTTCGCACGCACGCGCCGATGTGGTCCAGCAGCGCCTCGTACATCGGCAGTGTCATCGCGTTGTGGCGCTCGGGGCGATGGATCACGATCTCGGCCACGCCCGAGGCACGGACTCCCAGCCGCACGCATTCAGCTGAACTCACAGGGCCTCCGCCGCGCCGGCCGGCGTGTTGATCTCGGCCAGGATTTCCTCGTTGTGTTCGCCCAGCAATGGCGGGTGCCGGCGCACCTGCTGCGGCGTGCCCAGCAGCTTGACGGGAAAGCCGATGTTCTTGACCTTGCCCTCGATCGGATGGTCGATCTCCATGCACATGCGGCGGTGCGTGCCGTGCTCGCCCTCGAACGCCTCCGGATACGACAGGATGGGCCCGGCCGGGATGCCGGCGGCCAGCATGGCGTCGATCCAGTCGGCGCTGTTTCGCTGGCCGAACTCCCGTTCGAGTGCCTCGATCAGCGCCTCGCGGTTCTTCAGCCGCAGCGACACGCTGGCGTAGTCCGCGTGCTCGACGAGGTCTGGCCGCTGCAGCAGTTCGCACAGCCGGGTCCAGAGCTTCTGGTTGGTCGCGCCCATCACGAAGTAGCCGTCGCGCGCCTTGACCGCCTGGTATGGCGCGCTCATCTTGTTGCTGGTGCCCAGCGGTGTCGGCCGCGTGCCCGTGCCCCAGTACTCGGACATGTCCCAGATCGAGAAGGCCATGGCCGCGTCGAACAGCGAGGCGTCGATGTGCTGGCCCACGCCCGACTTCTGCGCGCCGATGTAGGCCGCGAGCAGCGCGTAGGTGGCAAACAGCGCGCAGCCGATGTCGGCCACCGGCACGCCGGCCTTGACCGGCTTCTCGCCGGGGTAGCCGGTCACGCTCATCACGCCAGACATGGCCTGCGCCATCAGGTCGAAGCCCGGCCGGTCGGCCCACGGGCCGCTCTGGCCGAAGCCCGAGATGCTGACGTACACGATCTTCGGGTGGATCTTCTTGATCGACTCGTAGTCGATGCCCAGGCGCTGCACCGCGCCGGGGCGGTAGTTTTCGACGATCACGTCGGCGGTCTGGGCCAGCTTGTAGAAGGACGCACGGTCTTCCTCGTTCTTGAGGTCCAGCGTCAGCGAGCGCTTGTTGCGGTTCATGTTCAAAAAGCCCATGCTGTCCGGCCCCTTCATCTTGAAGCCCATGGCGCCGCGGGTCTGGTCGCCGCTCGGCGGCTCGACCTTGATCACATCGGCGCCCAGGTCGGCCAGCAGCATGCAGGCGAACGGCCCGGCCATGACCTGGCTCACGTCCAGCACCCGGATGCCCTGCAGCGGCAGTTGTCGCGCGTGGTTCATTTTTTCAGCTCTCCTCGGTGACCTTGGCGGTGCGCACCACGTCGCCCCATTTCTTGAACTCGGCAGCCATGAAAGCCGCGAACTTGTCGACGGAACCGCCGCCGTCCTCCACGCCGTAGCCGTCGAAGCGCGCAACCACGTCCGGCAGCGCCAGCACCTTGTTGATGTCGGCATTGATCTGCAGGGCCAGGTCCCTGGACATGTCCTTGGGGCCGACCACGCCATACCAGCTGGATACGTCGAAGCCCTTGAAACCCTGCTCGTCCATGGTCGGCATTTCTGGAAAGCCCTTGGCCCGCTGCAGGCGCGTCTGGACGATGCCCGTCATGCGCTTGGCCTTGACCTGGGCCGTGGCCGCCGTCATGGTGTCGAAGCTGTAGTCGATCTGCCCGCCGATCAGGTCCGTCTGCATCGGACCCGACCCCTTGTAGGGCACGTGGATGCTCTTGACGTTGGCGGCCATGTTGAACATTGCGGCCGCCAGGTGCTGCACCGATCCCGTGCCGGAGGAGCCGAAGCTGATCTTCCCCGGGCTCTTTTTGCACTGCTCGACCACCTCCTTGACCGAGCCGGTGGAATTCTTCGCGCTGGTCACCAGGATGTGCGGCGTGGCGCCGACCATGGCAATGGGCGCGAAGTCTTTCAGCGGGTCGTAGGTGATGCTCTTGAAAATGTGCGGCGAGATGGCATGCGTGTTGACATGGGCCATCAGCAGGTTCACGCCTTCGGTGAACCGGGTCCGCGCAAAGAAGTCCGCCGCCAGCGCGCCGGTGGCGCCGGGCTTGTTCTCGACCACCACCGAGCGGCCCCACAGCTCCGAGAGCTTCTGCCCCACGATGCGGGCGAACACATCGGTGCCGCCGCCCGGCGCCCAGCCCACGTAGATCTTGACGATGCCCTTGGGCAGCTCCGTGGCCGCGAGGGCCCAGGGCGCGGCCAGCGCGCCGGCGCTGGCCGCAATGAAGCTTCGGCGTTTCATCATGTCGTGCGTCCTTTGTCTCTGTCGTAGTAGTAGTGCCGCTACTCTCCCGTAGCGCAGAGGACGTCGCAAGAATGTGAAAGGCATGCCTGGCTTCGCAATCCGCGAAGCCGCAGCCGCAAAAGGGCCGCTTTCTTCCTAGGCTTTGTTGCCGATCAACTGGGCCACCACGTTGCGCAGCGTCTGCTCCTGCGCGTGGCCTTCCACGCAGGACAGCACATAGGCGCGGTGGTGCCAGTCGCCTTGTATTTCGGCCGAGCCCAGGTCGTCTTCGGGGTGAAAGCTGCGCAGCACCTCGGGCGGCATCAGGCCCACACCCAAGCCATGGCGCACCAGCGCCAGCATGGTGTCGAAACCGCTGGTCGAGAAGTTGTTGGGGAACGATCGGCCGCGGCTGCGGTAGGCCCCCTGCAAGGCCGACAGAATCGCCGAGCCCTTGCCGAGGCTCACGATCGGCAGGTCCAGAAAGTCGTCGATGCCCAGGGGCCCTTCCGCCGCAAACTGGAAATGCCGGCGGCTGTACACGAGCACCAGCCTGTCCTGCCGGTAGTCGAACTTCGGCAGATCCAGGAACCCGCTCTTCTTCTCATAGATGCCGACGTCGATCACCTTGTCGCGCAGCAACTGCTGCACGATCTTGCTGTTCTCTTCCATGATCTTCAGCGTGATCTGCGGGTAGGCGTCGCGCAACCGGGCGATGTCCTTCGCAAGGAACTGGATGATGGCCGCCTTCGGCGCGCCGATGAGGATGCGCCCATCCTGGCCGCGGCACAGCACCTGGGCATCGCCCTCGAGCCGGCCAATGAGGTTGTCGATCTGCCGGATGTGCGCCATCAGCCGGCTGCCGGCCTCGGTAATCAACACGCCGTGGGGCACCCGCTTGAACAGCCTGGCGCCCAATTGCGCCTCCAGGTCCGTCACGCGCTTGGACGCGGCGGCCACCGCCAGGCTCAGCTTGTCGGCGGCCCGCGAAATGCTGCCTTCCTCGGCAATGCACAGAACGAGTTGGACGGTGGTGGAGTCGAGCTTCATGGGGGTCGTTATTGCACTGTTAGTTATGAGCGATATGTAATACCAAATGTGTACAACTTTGCGTCGCTCCACCGTCCAAACCGCCCATCACAGAGGGGGAGTTGTCCACCACTGCGGTGGATAAGACGGTGGAAAAGCCTCTGCGCAGGCAGGCGCCCTGCGCACCCCGCAACAGTACGCGTACTCTGGACGGACCCGAAGTGGCCCATGGCAAGACGGCGGGTATCACTTCACGGAACTCTCGCACGGACTTCACGTTGACTTCGCCCGCCGCACGCACACTGCCTTCCGACAGCGGCCGGCGTTGGTAGAGGCAAGGGAACAAAGATCCGCTCAGGGAAAAAACGCCTCGATGCCGCCCGCTGTCACCTTTCAAGATCCGGGCAAGCCCAGTGACCGCGCGGCGCCACATACGGAGGGCACAAGAAAAGCTCAGTCGACGATGCGCCCGGCGCGCCGCGCCAGCCGCGCGTATTCGCTCAAGGGCTTGTTCGCCTTCCAGTACAGGTCGCGCTCGATGCCCAGGGTGCCGCCCATCAGCCGGATCGACATCAGCGCGCGCGCGGATACATGGCCCGGCGCAGGCGCGCCCATGCCAAGGTCGCACAAGCCATAGGCCGTGTCTGCGTCGTCGGGGTTCAGTTCAGTGATGAGCCACCTGGCGGCGCCGCGCGGGTTGAGCCACTTGACCACCGGATGCGGATCGAAGCGAGGGTTGCTGCGCGACGCCTTGCCGTTGGCCAGCAATAGTCGGTGCAACTCGGGGGTGATGAGTTCCAAGAAAGGCCTCCAAGGTCGCTGCCTGAACGAACTCGGACAGTGATCTTTCAAGCATGTCTTAAAGAACACATTGTCGAGTATGTGCCGTTTAAGACGTTTCCTTGAGGTGCACATTTCTTCACGCTCGAAGCGATGAAAAATGCCAGCCGAAGAGCCACTCCCCCGCCAGCACCTGCTGCTGGAACCTTGCCGAATGAAGTAACGCTGGCGCTAGGGAAGAACTTGAAGAAGCTGAGACTTGCCGCTGGCAAGACTCAAGTGGCCCTGGCCTACGACGCGGAGGTCGAGCGGTCCCGGATCTCCAAGCTCGAAGGAGGTCACATCAATCCCTCGGTGATGACGCTGGCAACCCTCTGCTACAGCTTGGGGACTACGTTGCCTGTGCTTTTCGAAGGAATCGTGGCTACAAACGCTCCGACATCGGAAGGTGGTTTGCTGCGGAGAAAGAATCAGGCCGTCTTGAACAAGCCCGCGAAGCCTGCAGGCAAGCCCTTACGCAGGAGTTGAACTCTTCTGCGTGCTCCCTTCATGTTGGATTCCACCGATCTCTGACCCGAGATTTCCATCGAATACTGACCCACACGCTTTGTGAGCCCGAAGGCTTCACGATGTGGATAAGTGCTTGATGTTCTCCTTTTTAGATTGAGTGTGTGGATCTGCCGTAGATTGCGCCGCTGTTTCCGCGATTTGGTGGCCTCGATCGCGAGCCAGGTCGCGAGCTTCTCGGCATAGGGGGCGAGCTTGCTCGAGCTCGCCCGCTTGGCGTAGCGCGGCGCTTCTTCGCCGGCTCGCAGGTACTTCTTTACGGTGTTGCGAGACAGGCCTGTACGCTTGGCTATCTCGCGAATGGACATCTGCTCGCGCAGGGCCCAGCGTCTGATGACACTCAATGTCGCCACGTCTATCACTCCTAGGATCCCCTGCTTTAAAAATGAGCAGGGTAGGGTTTTACGTGGGTCAGTCTTAGACGGAAATTAGTGCGCTAGCCGGGTCAATTTTCAGTGGCAATCAACATTTAAAGGTTTCGATGTTCCTCGGATCCTCTTTTTTTCAGCATCCGAGTAACTCGACATTTCTACCTCGGCTTGACTTGGCAGAGGTCAGAAAATCGCTCTTTCAAAATGAGACCTGCATTCTCGTACTGCGTTGCCTCGAATTCCCTCTTCGACGCCGCCATCCGAGCCAGCCAAGAAGCATCCACGCAGCTGCTCGCCGTCCTTGCGCTGCAGGACGCGGGCGTCACGGGCACGGCGTCTGTCGCCAAAACCGCATCGCCGCGCATCGCATCCAGACCCAGCGAATCGTGCTGAACAAGGAGCCGCTGCAATCCCGGTGGCAATCGGGAGCGCAGCGGATGCGAATCAACTTCTTTCTCGAAAATAGCGGTCAAAGCGTCAAGGTACGCCTCGTCGGAAAATCCATCGCTCGGCCGGATGCTGTCGAGCAACCGGCTGTTGAGCAAAGTACGATCGAAAGCGCTGCTATTGGCCACTAGCAGCGGATAGAACTGACTTTTCCGCAGGAAGGCGAGCGCCCTGGCGGCAATCCAAGGAGCTCGCTTGCCAGTGTTGACATCGACGAACCCGGCGGCGATCTCCAACTCGGCGCGCTCGAAAGACAGATACTCCACGAACTCACCGTAGCCCGGTGAACGCATGATCGTGGAGATCAACTCGATCTGGGCATCGGATAGCCTATTTTGGATGACAGCATCCTGCAGTTGAGGATGGACCGTAAAAAGCGTCGACGAATTCGGATCGGATGCGCCGAGCGATTTGAGCAATGCCTCCGCGAAGTCATCAAATCTTGGGTTCTTGGGTGTTTCCCGAAAATTCGGGCACTTGTTCAAGAGCAATGTCCGCGATGCAAGTTCGCGTGCAACTTGCAGGTGATAGATGCGTCCTTCGAGTTCGATCCGAGCTTGCGGCGAACCGCGGATGACATCTCGCAGGAATGCGCTGACCTCTTGGGCATTGGCACCGCAGCAAAAAATGGGGGCCATGCCGAAGATGGTCAAGCAAACGAACCGACGGAGATGGGCACACATGTGGTACATCCCAGCCCCGCGCTACTTGCCTGCCTTGAGCATGACATACGCTTCGCCACCCGAACGGTCGTGCTGAAAGATGAACATCTGACCTGCGACAGCGGCCCTGAACGGCACCTTGGATGCTGGGGACGCATTGGCGGCACGCGCAACAGACTGCAGGAAGACTCTTGTGAGCCCACGGTCGGTTTGGGACGGCGTCGTGATGGCGCACTCAATTCCTTCCTTGATCTGTACGCCCAGGCTTTGGTCTCGGTTGAAACCCATCTTTCCCGGGCCAAGTGACGTGAAGTCCGATACACCAAACGCGCCGGCGGCGCCCGCGGCACGAGCGAAGGTAGGCGCTGTCTTGAGGCAGATTTCTTCGAATGCCCTGATGGCTTCGGGCGTGTTTGGCGATACAGCTTCGACCGTCGTCGGTCGACTGCCGGAAGCGCAACCTGCCAACGCGACAACGGCAAGGATCGAGGAGAGGTATTTCATATTTTTTCGCGAAAAAAGTGTGTCGAATGGAAGATGAGGTCAAGGAAGTTCTCACCGACAAAATGTCTGTGACAAAGATCGAGCCCGGCCAATCTTCTCAGGTGGCGCTCAACCGGCACCATGCTGGCCGTCAATTAAGTCGCACTCCGCGCACTTCAAGAATAGGAGAGGTCAAAAGAAATATGCGTCTTGACTTGCCTGCGTGGGGTCTGATTTCCTCAAACCCTGGCAAAGAGATAGACATTGATGCGGCTTCGTCGACCGAAGACCTGTGCGATGCGCGAAAGTGCGGTGTCAGTACCTGCAATCTGTCCGATGTTCAGAAACTTGCGTTCAGATTGAACCCGAAGGTGGCCCTGGCCGTGCGATACCCCTCGGGCTTGCTGATCGGCGCCCCCATGAAGAAGTCATAGCTCAACTTGCTCCACTGCCCCCGCACGCCAATGACTGCGCCCGCGAGGCTGCGGCCCAGCAGGTCCACCGTCGAGCGCCCACCCACATGCCCGTAGTCGGCACCGACATACAGCTCCGCCCCGCTCTGGCCTGAACCCGTGGGGATGGCCCACCCGATGTCATTGCGGATCAGCCAGCCCCGCTCGCCCATCAGACTCGTCTCGCCGTCGAAGCCGCGCACCGTGTAGCGCCCGCCGATGGCGAACCGGTCCTGCGACATCAGCGGCGTGCGGTTCCACTGCGCGCGGATCAAGCCCGAATAGCGCAGCTTCTGCGCACCCAGCTTGAACGGCGCATTCAGGCTCACCTCGGCCGTGTAGAGCTTCATGCGCGAGGTGCCGTCCAGCGGCTCGGCGGGGTTGTCGCGGTGGTAGATCTCCTGCGGCGAGGTCCTGGCGCCAAAGCCGCCCGTGCCGTGCTTGAACGCCAGCGTCCCCTCCAGCGTGGCCTCGCCGATGAACTCCTTGTGATTGAGGCCTAGCTCCCAGCCCCCCACCACTTGGTGCTGCACCGGCAGCTCCTCATCTTCGATGATGCTGCGCGACTCCCGGCGGAAGCCCTTGAGCGCCAGCGTCGTCTTGCGGCTCTGGTCGCGGTACAGCAGGCGCGAGAGCTTGACCTCGGCGTTGTTGGACTTGCCGGCGTAGGTGATGGGCCCGTTGAAACTCTCCACGCTCTGGTGGTACTGGCTGTTGGAAGCGGTGAAGCCCAGCATCCAGTAGCCGTAGGGCAGCGAGTAGTGCACCGTCTGGCCCTCCGTGCCGTAGCTCGGCTCCGAGAGGAAATGGTTGTTGATGCTGTGGTTGGCGCTGACATAGAACAGATCGTTCAGCCCGAAGGGGTTGTCCACCGACACCGTGGCGCCGGCCTGGTAGCGGCCGGTGGCCTCGGTGCCGCTGTCGTCCAGGCTCAGGGCCACACGCCACTTCCTGGCCTGCACGTACTTGACCACCAGGTCGCTGTCGCCCGGCCTGGCGTTGGGCGCCGTCGAGGGCTCGATCTGGATGTCGGCCTCGGCCGTGGGCGCGCGCTTCAGGTTCTCCAGCCCCTGCTCGATGTCGCGCAGGTTCAAGAGATCGCCCGGGCGGGCGGGAATGGCGGAGCCCAGCAAGGCGCCGCTGCCCAGCAGCGTGGCCGAAGAGTCCGGCGTCAGGCGGATGGCCGCGATGCGGCCAGGCACCAGCGAGAGGGTCAGGGTGCCGGTGGAAAGATCCTGCGGCGCGGCCAGCACCCGGGTGGTGACAAAGCCCCGCGCGATGGCCGCCTGCTGGGCGCGGGCGAGCACCACGTTCACGCCCGCGGTGCCCAGGCAGCGGCCAAGGGGTGAGTCGTTGCCCTCAGGACCCGACAGATCGGAAACAGCCCACTGGAACAATTCAGCCTCGTCGCCGACTAGGCGCACGCGGTCGATGCGAAAGCACGGGGCTTCGGTCTCGGGAATGCGTGCCACTGGTATAGGCGGTGCCGTCTGCAGGCGCTGGTCGACGGTGCGCTCGTTCTGCTCGCGCAGGGCGCGTTCGCGTTCTTGTTGGCGTTGCTGCTCGACGAAGGGTTGGGGGGTGGTCGGAGATTGCTGGGCCAGCGCCAGCACGGACGTGCCCATGGCAAATGCAGCAGCGCAGGCGCCTCTTCCTACGCGAGAACGGGGGGTGTAAGTCATGAAGTAGCCATGCGAGGAAATGTGTCCTCACGCGATCGCAAGGAAATTAATGAAACAGGGCTTTCAGACGCGGGCACAAGCCGTCCGGTCAACTGCCTTCTATTTCGGAATGGTTTCTTTGTGCAATCCGGTGACCAGTGATGCCGAGCAGTCGCGGACGCAGTCCACTTTCGCGGCCTACTTCTTGTTGAGTTGGTCGACGAAATCCGTCAACGACACATCAATCGTTTCGTCGGTTTCCTCATAGTCGTCAGGCTTGTTGTAGTCGTACTCAAGCTTGAATTTTCCATCTGGAAAGAGCGTGAAGGTCAGGCCCCAGATACGCTGGCCAGTGGTCCTGAGAAGCTCGTCGCGGAGGAAAATCGCCGCATCTAGCCCGGCCCACATGGCATCCTGGTTTTCCTCAAACCCCCGCGACTCATCGACTACGCCATTCATGATCAGCCAATGGGAACCGGAGGCCATCTTCGCGTAGACACGCAGCTTGCACACTGCGCCCTCCCATTGCCGCGAACCAATAAACGAGAGCAAATAAGTCCCGATGGCGTCGTAGGCTTGCTCAACGGTATTCATCATCGGACTTCTTTTCATTCGCTAATGTGAGCGATGACGCCTCCCCAGCGGCCGCCAATCGGCTGCCCCAAGATGAATTTCTGCTTGAGAAGGGCGATTTCCAGTCGGAGCATCGTGATGCTGCCAGTCAGATTCCCTCCGTGGTCGTCCTTCGATGGCGCGACATAGGCAGGATTGCGATACATGTCGAACTTCCCCTGGAGATGCTGGTGCATCGCAGGGTCCGTTAGCACATGCGGCGGCTGATCGGGGATCGCCGTGGCGAAGGTCTTGAGCCAATCGAAATGCTGCTGCGTGTACGCAAACTTCTTGCGCGTCTTGAACATCGCCTTGGCCTCCGCGACTTCGCCGGCAATCAGCAGCAGGTTGATCGCACGCATGTAGCCGCTTTGCGCCTGGCTCCAGTAGCTGCCCGACTCCTGCATTTCCGTTTGCGCAATCTCACGGGCGCCCTGCGCGAGCATCGCGCTGTCAGGCTCTGCATCATCACGCATCGCCCGCGCGAGTGCCAAGGCAACCAGTACTTGACCATGGTTGCCCGGGAAAATGCCATCGATCTTCCAGCCACGCATTGAGTTGTCATCGCTCTCGAAGCGGGGATCGACAAGTGCTTTCTCCAAGCCCTCGATTGCCCAACCCAAGAACTTGCGGACGTAGGGATGACCGTATTCGCCTACCGCCACTTCTACGGCGTTCTCAAGATCGCGGGCGAGTGATCCGGGTCTTGCCAGCTTGGACCAGTCGTCGCTGCAGTAGAACCCATTGAGTTCTCTATTTTCGACAATCTTGCTCCATCCGCCATCGCTTGAAAGATCTGTTTTGAGCTGGGCAAGCCACGCATCTTTGAAGTTCATTCCTCTGCTCTCGCTATTGCTGTTGAAATTTGATGACGCGCGTTGGGCGGCTGCCTATCCGGCCAACCAAAGTGCCATCGAACCTGGCTGCTGCCTTAGTCGCATTCGTTGGGCCGACGTACAGTTCAACTTGATAGGTCTTTTTGTCAATCTGTTGAATTAGTTCATCTTTGGTTGATTTCGGAAGATTCGAATTTTTGATGCTGTCCTCAAGCTTTGCCAGATTCGTGTCCAGCGTGCGTTGTCGATTTTCGCCCAGCGCGCTCAGCGCCGAGTCACCGGCCTTGGCTTCGCCAATGACGAGTTGAGGCTTGCCATCCACCATTTTGGCGTAGCCCAGATCGAAGCCGTTGTCCGACTTTCCGACCTTCGTTTCAAATGAGGCGACAAAATTTTGGCCGTTTTCTTCTTTTGCCAGTTGAAGGGCGGACGCCTCAAGATTTTTGCCGGTTTCTCTGAAGTTCGAATCTCTGACGTACGCGTACTTCGTATCGGCAGCGTACGTAGGAATCAGATTTCCATCGAAATCCGCCACAGCTGCGACGGGCTGCAGCATCGGCCGCTGCACCAACCCCGTCCAGCCCATGGCCTTCAGCAGCGTGGTTGTACCGATCGCGCCCAACGCTCCGTCCAGCAGCAGCTGGGTTCGAATCTCTGTCGCCCGCGTGGTGTTGCCTCGCGCCTCGGCGGCATCCGCTTCGTTGAGCTTGGTCTGCACCGCGGCCGGCAGATCGGTGATCGTGACGGCGGTCTGAACAACCAGATTCTTCAATGCGTCCTGCGCCGCTTCGTCTCCCAATGCGGCGCTGGCCGCCAGACCGGACAACATGATGGGCGCCCCCATGAGCCCTTCAACGGTGTTGACGCCCGCAGTCAGTGCGCCGTAGGTCTTGGGATAGGCTTGCGCGAACGCGTACTCGCGCAAGTCGGCACGGATGCTCTCTCCCTCCGCTCTTACAGAGGTCGCCAGGGGCCAGATGTCCTTGTAGGTCGCCCCGGCCGCTTGCAGGTCCGCATACAGAACGCCGCACTGAGCTTGGGCTGCCGGATTTGTGCAGGCGTTCTTCAGCTGCCGGTCACGCCAACGATCGACGGTGTTGAGCGTGTCGATCTGAGACTGCTTTTCGTCTCTGCACGCCTGCGTCTGGCACGCGGTTTTTTCTTCCTTGAGGCGATCACGCTCCTGGGCCTCGGCGTGATTCAGATAATTGTTCGCAGCCGCATTGCTGCCCGCTTGGCTTCCAAGATTGATTTGCGCCGCATCTCCTCCAGTGATTGCCACGGCAAGCGCACTCATCATGGCGGCGAACTGCACGGTGTCAGCTTGCCGTCCATAGGCTTCCGCCGCAATCTCGCCGATGGCGGCACCCAGCGCCCCAGCACCGCACCCACTCGCGCTGTCCGCTCGTGCGGCACCAACCATGCACCCGGCAATCGCATGCGCGACCTTGTTGCTCAAGCCCTCGAAGTTGTCCCCAATCGCATTGGCGCCCTGCGCCGCGATGGTGTCCAGAATGGCATTCTTCAGCCCGTTCTTCAGGTTTTCTTCAAAACTGCCGCCGTTGATCGCGGTATCGATCAACGCACGGGCCGCGCCTGCCTGCAAGTTCTGCCCCAACTGGTTCAAGAACCGCTCGCTACCTCCCCCGGCCGTCGGCAACCCGGTTGGGTTCAGGTTCATCCCGCCGAGCACGCCACCGGTGATGACCGCCGTCAGCAGGTTCTTGACGCTCGCGCTGCTGCCCAGGTCATGCAACGCGCCCCCGATGTCGCCCTGGTTGTTGATCAGGGCAACGGCTGCTTGACTTGCAAGCGCAGTGAGGCCCGCTGTGACAGCCCCGCCCACCACGCCGGAAACGGTCATCCCTCCGGCCGCTATAAAACCGCCCTCGCCCAGGGCGGTGACGCCGCCGGTCACCGCCGTGCCTGCCGCCTCACCGGCAACAGCACCGATCTCGGAAGCCGCCCCTGCCGTGAAGTACGCCACCACGATCGTCACGATGGCCGCCCCCTCCGGCGTCAAGCCCTGCTGGTCGTGGTCCCACTTCTTGTGCGCCTCTTCGACCCGCTGCCAGTCGATCTTGCCGCTGAGCTTCGGATCGTTGGTGATCTGCTCCACCCAGCCCATGCCCGGCTGCTTGGCGAGCGCCTCGACGCTGTCGAGCGCCCCCAACCCAGCCTGCACCCGGTTCGCATTCACCGCGAGATTGCCCACATTGAACTGGTTGTAGTTCGTGGTCTGGTCGCTCTGCCCCTGGTCCTTGAACTTTTGATAGGCGAGGTCGCGGCCCTGGCTGGTGGTCTGCTCGCTGTGCTCGGTGGTCTGGGTGCCGAGGATGAGGTTGTCGGCGCTCAGGGTCAGGGTGCCGGGAGTGTTGACCGTGGTGGCGGCCATCGCCAGCGTCTCGACGGCTTCGATCGACACATTCGCCCCGTTGAGGGTGGTGCGCGTCAGCGTGCTGTCTTCGACCTTGGTCTCGGTGGTCTTGCGCGCGTTGATGCCCGTGCTCGGGTCGTGCCATAGGATCTGGCCCGGCTCGATGCCCTTGGTGCGGAAACCGGTCGATCCCGTGACCGAACTGCTGTTGGTCGCGGCCTGGATGACGACATTGCCGCCCTTGATCTTGATGTCCTTGGCCGCGTCGACTTGCACGCCCTGGAGGAAGACGCTGTTGCCTCCCTGCAGCAACACGCCGCCCTGGCTGCTGCTGATCTTGCTGGCCGAGGCCGTGTCCGAGTGGATCTCGGCGCCGATGGTGCTGCTCTTGCCGTAGGGCAGTATGGGCATGGGTGGGGTGCCGAACAGCGCCGTGCCGAATGCCACTCCGATGCCGCCAATGCCCCGCTTTTCTTTGTCGAACTCGGCGCTGGCGTTCGAGGTGTTGCGCCCCTCGACCACGATCAGGTCTCTGCCTGCGCTGATCGCAACCCCCTGGGTGCCGCTGACGCTCGAGCCCTCGATGAGGATGTCTCTCGCGGCGCCCATGAGCACGGTTCCTCCGGAGAAGCTGCTGCCCACGCTCGTGCTGCTGTCGAAGCTTCCCGAGAACTTGTTGTCGGTGCGGCTGAAGGTGCCCTTGTCGGTCCATTGCGCAGAGTAGTTGCCGGCCACGGTGGCCTGTCCCGACGCGATGTTGATGTCGCGGTTGGCTCGCACGCTGAGCAGGCCCTCGCCCGCATCCACGGTGGCTTGGCGCGCATTGACGTCGCGCCCCGCCGACAGCAGCGTGGTGCCGTTGGTGACAATCGTGCTGCCCAGCTCCCAGGAGCTTGCCGTCGCCAGGGACGTGGTCGTGCTGATGCCGATGGATCCCCGCCGCTCGGTGACGGTTCCGAGGTTGATGTCGTTCTTGGCCGAGATGGAGGTGTAGCCGCCCGCGCCTTGGTTGGAGATGATCCCGCCGATCAAGTTGACATCGCGCCCGGCGCTGGCCACCAGCGTGCCTCCGGGGTTCGTCACATAGAGACCCGCGACGCGATCTACGTTCGTGTTGAATCCGTTGGTCTGCGTGGTGGTGCGAATGTTGATGTCGCGCCCGGCATCGATCTTCAGGCTGTCGCGCGCGTCGATGGTCCCGCCGATGTTGTTCAGATCGGTCCTGGCATTCAGTGCGACGCTGCCGCCGCTGATGCGGCCACCCAGGTTGTTGATGTTGTCGGCATCGATCTTGACCAGGTTGCGTCCTGCGATGGTGCCGGTATTGACGAGATCGCCGCTGCCCTTGATGTTGAGCGTGTCGGCACTGAGCACGGCGCCGTTGCCGTTGATGTCTCCGGGGCGTACACGAACGTAGACCTGCGGCACCAGCACGCGCTGCGTCGAGCCGTCGGGCATCGTCACCGTCTGCTCCACCAGCCACACGATGTCGCTGGTGAGTTGCGCCATCTGCGCCGGCGTCAGGGCGATGCCGGGGCGCAGGCCGTATTCCTTCGCGAAGGTGGCGCCGGCGTTCATCAGCGCGGTGTACTGGTCTTCGTCGTTGTTGAACCCGTCGAGGTAGCGGTAGCCCGTGAGCTTTGCCACCTGTTCGCGGATGAGCTTCTGCTCGTAGAAACCGTCGCCCAGGCGCTTGAGGATGTTGTTCGGGTCCTGGCCGAGGCTGTTCAGCAGGCAGTCGCTGCTGAGCCACTGGCGATAATTCGCGAACCGTGGATCGGTCTCGATCAGGTAGCGGCCAGGGCCGGCATGAATGTTGAACAGGCTGGCATTGGGAATGCTCGTGTTCGGTACGCTGGTGCGAACGACCATGGGTACGGTCTGACTTCCGGCGCTGCCAGCCCCGTCGGCACCAGCCGCCGCACCCGCGCTCGACCCGCTGGTCTTGACGACGCCTCCCACATTGGAGGGAACCTCGACAATGGCTTCCTGGCGCCCGCCTCCAGCAACATTGCCTGTGCCGCCCGCTGCATTGCCGACGGTGGTACGCCCGGCAACGCCAGCGTTGTAGCCCTTGGTGGCATTCAGATGCTCTTGAGGTTCGTAATCCGTGAGCTTGTAGGTCTCGGTCGTCGTTGTCGGCGGGAAATAGAGCGGGGCCTCCGGCGCCTCTCCAGGGCGATTGGGGTTGTAACCGATCCATATGGCGCTCACGGTGGTGTCGCGCTTGCCTGGCGTGGCTTGGTTGTCGACGTCTGGCGCGTTCAACTCGCCGCCCGCCATGACCTGGCTGTCGCGGTTGTAGAGATGCCCGTCCAGGGTCATGTCGCCGCCAGAGACGATGCGCGACGGATCGTCCGTCCCGGGAACTACCGAGTCTTCGGTGACTGTGACAGTGGTGACAGCATTGGTCCAACCTTTGCCTATGACGCTGACGGTGCCGTCAGCGGCCTTGTGGTAGACCAACCGTGTACTGGGATCGCCCCACGTGATGAGATTGCCCTGGGCGTCGTAAGGAGCCCACGATTTTCCATCCATCGTGATGATGCTGGGAGTCAGCACCGTGCTGCTGTTGGTCGCAACCTTCAGGTGCGTGTCGACGTTGTTGATGTTGCCCATGGCGATGGACATAGCACCCAGTGATTCGATGCTGGCGCTCTCGTTGTTGAGCGTGCCGCCTTTGCCAGTGACAAATCGGTCGGCATCCAGCGCCCCACCGATGAGCATGTCGCCGGCGCTGAAGAGCAATGCGTGCTCGCGGTTATTGATGGTGCCGGCGCCGATGTCCAAGGTGTCGCGTGCGGCAATGGTGCCCGCCTTGGTGACACCATCGACAGTCTCGGTGTCGTTGTCCAGCGTCCCTGCAGCTATCGACACCGCATCACCATAGATGCGGCCGGTTCCGAGATTTTGGACAGTGCCGGTTCCGGTCGTGATGCCAGCCACGACAGTAGCACCCGCATTGATCTGTGTTTGTCCTTGACTGTCGATCAGGCCGCGGTTGGTCAGCACGCCGCTGGCGTTGACGATGGTGTTCGTCCCCGAGATCTCCGCGTTGGCCTTGTTGTCGACATTGGCGCCGCTGGCCGTGACCGTGCCGCCCGCAAGCAGCTTGCCGTTGTTGGTCAACTTCCCGGTGGTCGCGTAGGTCAGGTTGCCGCCCGCCTTCACTTCGACGTTGTTCGTCACGTCTTGCGCGAGTGCAATGCTCAGGTCGTTGACGCCGACGGTCGTGCCGTCGCCGCTGAAGCCCTTGGCGTCGATCTCGAGCTTGCCGAAAGCTGCGGTCTGGACCTTGCCGTCCGGCCCGAGCACCGCGGCCGTGCCAGCGACGAGCGTGCCGCCCGTGTTGACGACGTTCAATGTCTTGGCTGCGGGGTTCGCGTGGTTCGGGTCGACGATACGCAGCGTGTGGCCAGCAGAGATCAAGCCATTCTTGTTGGTCAGCGTGCCGCCACTGGTGATGGTGGCATTGACGGCGGCCCGGATGGCTCCCGAGGTGTTGTCCAGGCCACCGGTGCTCAAGGCGACGTTCCGGCCTTCGATGCCCTTGTCAGCGCCCAGCGTGCTGGCATTGAGGATGGTCGCGGCATTCAGTGCCGTGGTTTCGATCGAGCGAATGAGACCGCCGGTGTTGTCGATCTCGCCCGCGTTGATGCTGAGGTTGCCCACTGCCTGGGTCTGGCCGCCGGCGTTGTCGTATTTGGCGCCATGGGTGTCGAGCGTGACCGTGGACTGCCCGATCACCTGGCCTTTGCCCGTGTTGGAGAAGGCCTGCGTATTGGCCACCAGCGCATTCTTCGCGCCGATGAAGCCGGCCGCGTTGTCCACATCGCCCACGTTCTTCAGCGTCAGCGTGTCCGCGCTCGTGATGCCACCTGCCGCGTCTTCTGGCGTGGTGCGGTAGTCGTTGGCATCGGTATTGGTCAGCTTCTTGCCATCCGTATCGATGGTCATGGCGCCACCGGACTGGATCAGGCCCGCATCGTTGTTCAGCGCACCTGAGTTCACATCCACGGTGGTGGTCGCTGCCAACGTGCCCTTCGCGCTGTTGTCCAACGCATTGCCGCGCGTGTTCACGGACAGGCTGTTGCCGAAGACCTTGCCGCCGGCATTGTTCAGGCCGCTGTTCTGCAGCGTGGTCGTGGCGCCGGCCTGCAGAATGCCGCCGTTGTTTGTCGTCACGCCGGTGGTCGTGACGCTCAGTTTGCCATTGACAGCCGCCGTCGTGCCACCGCTGTTGTCCAGACTGGCGGCCGTCAGCGTCGTGTTGCCGTTCGCAGCCAGGGTGCCGCCCACATTGGTCGCCGCCCCGCCGATGGTGGCGGTCAGGTCGCCGACCGCGGTCACGCTGCCGGCGTTATTGTTCAGGCTGTCGGCCACGAGGATGGTGCTACCGCCTGCGCCGATCACGCCCTTGTTGCTGTTGTCGAGCAAGCCGCCCACGGTCAAGCCGAGGTCGGAGGTCTCGGCAGCCCGAATGGTGCCGCCCTGATTGGCCAGGCTGCCGGCCGCAATGTTCGTGTTGCCGTTGCTCGCGATGGTTCCAGAGGTGTTGTCGACCGCGCCGACCACCGTGATGCGCGTGGCATTGGCGCCGGTCTGGATGATCTGGCCACCGCGATTGCTCAGGGAACCGGCGTCGACTGTGATGTGCTCGGCACTGGTCTTGGCCTTCTGGCCGTCCTGGTTGAAGGCGCCCGACAAGGCAACCACCAGCGCACCGTTGGTGGTGATCTGACCGTCGGTGCCGTTGAAGCTGCCGCCAGTGATGTTCAGCGTGCCGGTGCCGGCATGTTCGATCTTGCCGGCGTTGCTGGTAATGGACGCGGCCTGCAGAGTCAGGTCCTGGCCATTGGTGGCGATGCGGCCGCCGTCGTTGTTCAGCGTGCCGGTGGTGGCGATGATCGTTGCGCCGGTGCCGGTCTGCACGATCTCGCCGCCGTTCGTGTTGGCAATGTTCGAGACGTTCAGGTCCAGCTGGCCGGCATTGAGCGTGCCCGCATCGTTGACCAGCGTCTGGCCGGGCTGCGCGTTGGCGGTGATGCGCAAGGTGCCCGGCGTCACGATCTTGGCCTGGTTGCCGGTGACCACATGGCCCTGCGTGGCCGTGACCGCGACGTCGGCCGCGCTGGTCTGGCTGCCCGAGAGGTCGATGCTTGTGCCTTGGAGCGTCGCACTGCCAGCGGCGATGTTGGTTCCGTGCGCCGTCAAAACGCCGGTGCTGGTCACATGCAAATCACCCGCGCTGCCGAGCGCACCGTCGCTTTGGACGCCGGCGCCGAGTACCCCGTTGCTGCCGCTCTGCACGCTTGCAGCCGTGATCGTGGTGTTGCGGCCTGCCGTGATGCTGCCGTCGTTTGAGAGCGCACCGCCGACCGCGACACTGACATTGTTCGCACCGCGCAACGTGCTGCCGTTCGTGAGCGCGCCTGCATTCAGGGCCAGGTCGGTGACCGCGTTGATGGAGCCGCCACTGCCGTTGACCAGTTGATTGGTCACTGCCACCTGCACGTCCGCCTGTGCCGACTGAACACTGCCCTTGGTGTTGTCCAGCGAGCTGGCGCTGAGCATCAGGCGCTGGTTCGAGGCGAGCGTGCCGCCGGTGTTGTTCGTGGCGCCCGTGATGCTGGCCGTCAGGGCGCCATTCGCGGAGATCGTCCCGCGCGTGTTGTCGGCCTGTCCGCCCACCGCCAGCGTGGCGTCGGTCGCACTGGTCAGCTTGCCGTCGACATTGACCAGGTCGCCGGTCGTGGTGATGTTCAGGCTGCCCGCATTCAGCGTGCCGCCGGTGTTGTCGAACCGCTCGACATTGGCGCTGAAGCCGTTGCTGACATTCAGCGTGCCGCCGTGGTTGTCGAAGGTCGGCTGGCTCACGGCCATGCTGGCGACGCTCAGCATGCCGCCGTTGTTGTTGATGTTCGCGCTTTGCAGGCTGATGGGCCCGCCGGCGTAGATCTTGCCGCCGTCGTTGCGGATCGTGCCGGTGGCGGTGATCGCACCCGGCGACGGTGGCACGTATGGGGCGGGCGTGATGGTGCCGCCGGAGCCGTTCTCCGCGCCGGTGCCCGCCGTGGGCGCGGTCGGACTGGTGGTGCCTCCCCTCCCTGTTCCGGTGCCGCCGCCCGTTCCGGTGTCGGGCGTAGACGGCGCAGGCGCCACAGGCTCCAGCCCGATGACACCACCGGTGGTGTTGCTCAAGGCCGGCGCGCTCAGCGCGAGGCCGGTGCTGCTGGTCTGGCGGATGGTGCCGCCGCGGTTGTCGAGGTCGCCCGTTGTGCTGCTCAACTCGATGCGCGCGCCTTCGAGCGTGCCGCCTTTACCGTTAAGAGAATTGGCCAGCGTGTCTTGCGAAACGACCTTCAGATTGCCGCCGCTGCTGATGCTGCCGCTGTTGGCGACACCCGTTGCCGCGAAGCTCGCGTCGGCCGTGCCCTGGATCGTTCCGATGTTCTCGAGACGTCCGGCGCTCGTGACCACAAGCTGACCTGGCCCCGCCAATGCGGTCGCGCCGGTTGCAGCTTGGATGGTGCCGGCGTTGCGCACGCCCAGGCCGGCCTCAGTGCCGATCAGGACAATTTTTCCGGCATACATACCGCCGAGCGCGGCCACGTCCAAAGCAAAGGTGGGGGCCGTCCCGGTGCCGCTGGTTGGCGTGATCTCGCTGTGGTCGGCGCTGACGGTGTTCGTACCTGTCACGACCTTCAGTTCGCTGGCCCAGATGCCGGCGTTGGCTTCCACGGCGCGGGCTAAAATTGCTGCGTAGTCTGTTTTGCTGGCATCGAGGCCCGCGCCGTTGATCGTGATGGTGCCGCCCCTCACGAGGAAGCTGTCCAGGCCGCCGAATGCATTCATCTGCGGCACGCCGGTCGTCAGTGTGGTCCGCGATGCGTTGATAAAGCCGGCGCCATCGACATGAATGCCGGCCGGGTTGGCGATGATCACCTCGGCCCGCTGCCCCGCCACCTCCATGTAGCCGCGAAGCTGGCTCGGATTGCCGCCGTTGACCTCGTTCAGGATGATGCGTGCGGGGCCGGTCGCGAGATAAGGATTGCCCTGTACGATTCCGCCGAGTTGGGTGGCTACATTGACACGGCTGTTGTTGAAGATGGCCCCATTCGGAGCCACGTTGAATTGGTTATAGACATTGCGAGAGACACCCGCGGCGCTCGGGGTTTGCACGTTGATCAGCGGCACGCCGTTGGGCGCGACCATCACAGTGGGCCGCAGGTTGCCGGGCACATTGGGGGCGCCGACGATCTGAGCCTCTCCAGGAACCGCGATCAGTGCGCCGAAGAGCGCGACAGCCGTCACCGCCGCACCCGCGCCACCGGACCCGCCCGTGGCCTTGGACTTGCCCTTCCCAGTGCTGCTGGCTGTTTCTTGCACCACCATCCGCATGCCTCTGGCGGCGTTGAAGATGATGCGATGCAAATGGCGATTCATGTTTTAGCGCTCCCTGATTGTTGTCTGCTTGCAACGTCTTTTGTGACAAGACGAACCAAGCGGGGGAGCGATTATGCGGAACGGGTGCGCGAGGACGCACGGTACTAATTCACAGATCCGAGCTGCTCACGAAACTGCGCGCCGAATGTAATTAGTACGGGCTACATTTCGTCGGAATCATGTGGGTCCAATGCGACGAAATGGCGATTCCAAGCCCCCTGCTGAAGGCTCGTGTTTGCACAGGCCAACTGTCGATGCGAGCCAAGCACTGCGGCTGAGTTAAAAGGTTGCGGTGATGCGTCAAGTGGCTTTGGCCGCTGCCCGTCTGAATTCGGATAGGCGGACATCTCGCCTCGGGGGCCGCCATCAAACTATCCGACGATGACCGCTTTCACGCACGACGAATGTCGCCTCGGGGCCGAGGCTGTGTGAAAACGTCGATCCGTCGCCTATACCCGTTTGAGCGAGGTGTAGAGTGAGCCCCTTACCTGGGTGAGATGATCTGATACGCTGGTTCGACCTTGGCTGCATCGCCGATGCATCCCATCAAATAGTCCCATTGTTTCCTCTGAGTTCATTTAACTCGACTCACCTCTTGCGTCAGAAGGCGAGCCGCGTTGGAAGGCTATAGGCACGCCTCTTCGAGGCGCTGAGCGATCGCATCATGCACGGCAACTTTTTCTGGATCTGCGGGATACCCATAGATCCCGTGGCGATAGAAATTCGCTAGATATCTGTGAGCCATCGGCAAGCCGCCCTCTGCAGCTGAAGCAATCCACCTCGCTCCAGAGAGTTGAACCTCTGGATCATCACTCAGCGTGAGCTGAGCGCCGATAAGACACTGACTGAGCGGATCACCAGTCTGTGCGGGCACCAAAAGCAGGTCGAACGCCGCATCCTCATCCTTTGGAAGGAATTCGGAGTGCCCACTCATCATGAGTACCCCGAGAGAAACCATTGCTGGAACATGCCCCGCTTCAACGAGTTCGCGAAGCAACGCTATTCCTCGTTGCGGCTGGTGCTCCACATACCTGCCGCTTATCAGGTGTGAAGCCAATGCGGATTTCGCGTCTTGTGAACCATTGTTGGCGGCGATTTCACACCACTCGAATGCCAACTTTTCGTCTCTTTGTCCCGTGAGTCCAACGGAAAAGAGGACCGACAAAACACACTGCGCAACAACGTCGCCTTCTTGCGCAAGGCGCAGACACCAAGCGTGCGCGTCAGCGGACTGTTCAGGCAGAGAAAACCCTTGCCCGCGTAGATACGAGGCAGCGTGCTTTCGCGACATCACATCTTTCACATCTATAGCCTTGAGTTAGGACGGACCCAGTGGCATTGGAATTACGGGATGGGCGGGACACCGTGCATTGTGGGCCTCCACCTTCTGATTGAATCCCGTTGCGAGTCGTCGATATTCACCCATGTTACCGAGTAACCCTTGACTCCACAGTCCGCTAATTAGAAGTCTGTTTCTCAGTAGTTGGTCCTGCTCTCGCTTGCATCCGTCGTCAGGCGGACAGCTTTGGGGCGGTAAAGGAATTACATTGTCATAGGTGGAGTCATTCACCGCAGGCGTTGAAGGCGCGTCCGGATTCGACGTATTGCCAGAAGTGTTCAAAATGGTCGCAAGAACAACTGCAGTGCCGATGGCCGCACCGGTCCCACACCCGATAGGACCCGCCCATGCCCCAAGAGCGCATCCTGTTGCTGGATTCAAACCGAAGGGGTCCGTCAAGCTAAGCGAATTTCCTTCTACATATCCAAACCGGTTCCACCCACCGTTCAGCCCAATCGGATCCGGCTGGCTGTACCGCCCCGTCCTACTGTCGTAGCTCCGGAAGTAGTTGTAGAAGAGGCCACTCTCCTCATCCGCGTACTGCCCCGGATACCGCAGGTTGAACTTCACCTCCGAGATGTTCGTGGTGCCCGGGTTCGGTGTCGTCTCCAGGTTCGCGAACCTGTTCTTTGCGATCGTCGGCTTGTCCTCCCCGAACGCGCTGTAGCTCCACTGCCAGACCGCCTGGCCATCGGCATTGCTGATCTTCCTGGGCGTATTCAAGTGATCGCTGTGCACCGCGTAGGTGGCGCCGTCGATCACGGCCGCAACCGGCACCGGCCCATTCGTCGTCGGCAGATAGATGTACTGGGCTTGCCCGGCGCTGTTCGCGCCGCCGCTGCCCACCTCCGCGATCAGGGTGCCGTTCTCGTCGTAGACATAGGCATACCCCAGGTGCTCAGCCTCGACGGTGGTCGGGCTCCACAGCTTCGTGAAGAACGCCACCAGGCTGCTCCAGAATCCGGGATCGTTCTCGTCTCCCTGGTTCGGCGGGTACAGCGGCTCGGTCTTGAACATCCGCTGGCCCAGCGCGTTGTGCGCGTAGCGCGTGGTCGGGCTCACGTCGGTGGCGCCGGTGGTGGCCGCGGCCAGGTGGCCTTCGGCGTCGTAGGTGTAGCTCCTGAGGCCATCGCTCACGAGGTCGCCATTGGCGTTGTAGCCGTAGGTGACGCTGGTGGTGGCGCCGCTCATGGTCTGGGTAAAGCCCGTGAGCCGGTTGCTCGTGGCGCCCACGGTGTAAGTGCGGCTGGTGCTCTGGCCGTTAAGCACCCGCGTGCTGCTCGAGCGGTTGCCGTTGGCGTCGTAGCCGAATCCGGCGGTGCTGCCGGTGGCGTTGAAGCTGGAGATGCGCCCGACTGAGTTGTAGCCGACGGCCCAAGTCTGGAGGGCCAGAGAGATGGTGTTGTGGGTGGGGTCGGTGTCGGCGGGGCCGTGGAGGTTCTGCGTCAGGCTGGTAATACGTCCGGCGGCGTTGTAGACGTAGCTGCTGAACTCGGTGACGGTCATCCGGCCTGCGGTGTCGTAGCTGCGGTTGGCGGTCAGGCTCGGGCTGGCGAAGGCCCAGGTCCACGCCGTGGGCTGGCCCAGCGGGTTCCAGGCGATGCCGGTGACCAGTGGGTTGCCGTTCAGGCTCAGGCCCGTGAGGCGGCCGGTGGCGTCGTAGCTGTGGGTGAGCAGCCCGCCATTGTTGGGATAGCCGATGCCGGCCAATGTGCCGTTCGGGTTGTAGCTGTAGCTGACCTGCTGCACGGTGCCGTTGGCCAGGGTCTGCTTCTTCAAGGTCACCCGGCCAAAGCCGTCGCGGGTGTACTCGGTGGTGCCGCTGCGGTCGACGATCTCCGAGAGGTAGCCCTTGCTGTTGGCCGAGAGGTCGTAGCGCAGGGTCGTGGTCTTGCCGTCGGCGAAGACCAGGCCGGTGGGACGGCCCAAGGCGTCGCGGGTGATGGTGGTGGCCTGGCCCAGGGCGTCGGTGATCTGGCTGGGCAGGCCGAGGCTGTCGTACTGGGTGCTGGCGACTCCCGTATCGGCACTGCTCTCCGCCGTCGCTTTCCCTTGGGCGTCGCGGGCGTAAGTGGTGGCCACACCCTTGAAGTCCTTGGCCTCGGTGACGGCGTCCAGGGCGTTGTAGGTCAGGGTGGCGGTAGCGTTCGCCTCATTGGTGATGGTTTTGACGCGCCGCAGGCCGTCGAGATCGAACCTGGCGACTCTCTCGTACGGACCGTTTGTTGAATTCCACCGATCTCTGACCCGAGATTTCCATCGAATACTGACCCACCCGCTTTGTGAGCCTGAAGGCTTCACGATGTGGATAAGTGCTTGATGTTCTCCTTTTTAGATTGAGGCTGTGTGGATCTGCCGCAGATTGCGCCGCTGTTTCCGCGATTTGGTGGCCTCGATCGCGAGCCAGGTCGCGAGCTTGTCGGCATAGGGATCGAGCTTGCTTGGGCTCGCCCGCTTGGCGTAGCGCGGCGCTTCTTCGCCCGCTCGCAGGTACTTCTTCACGGTGTTGCGAGACAGGCCTGTACGCCTGGCTATCTCGCGAATGGACATCTGCTCGCGCAGGGCCCAGCGTCTGATGACACTCAATGTCGCCACGTCTATCACTCCTAGGATCCCCTGCCTTAAAAATGAGCAGGGTAGAGTTTTACGTGGGTCAGTCTTAGACGGAAATTAGTGCGTTAGCCGGGTCAATTTTCGGTGGCAATCAACACCCCTCTGTTGGCCAATCGGCTCGGGATGGTGTCGGCCCCAGATGTGGACGCCATCCTAAGGATCATTCAGCGTACTGCTGTCGTCGACTCGCTATGGAGCGCCTTTTGTGCTTCATCTGACTACCCATTCGATTGGTAGAAGCGATGGTGTAAGTAATAAAAAAGCGCCCTGAAAGGCGCTTGTTTATTGATTTCTTGGCGGAGAGTGTGAGATTCGAACTCACGGACGCTTTCACGTCGGCAGTTTTCAAGACTGCTGGTTTAAACCACTCACCCAACTCTCCGGAACCGTCGATTTTATGCTGACGCTGGCCCGTCAATCCTCGGGCAGGAAAAGCGTCTGCAGGTCGCTCAAGAAATCCAGCCCGCGTTCGGTGGGCCACACGCGGTGCAGGTCGCGTGCGATGAGGCCCTTGCGCTCGGCTTCTTCCAGGCCTTTTTGAATGCTGGTCATGGCAAGCCCGGTGCGCTCGCTGAACTGGGGCAGCGTAAAACCTTCTTTCAGGCGCAGCGCGTTGAGCATGAACTCGAACGGCAGGTCGGCCAGCGCAACCTCGTCGCTTTGCGACACAGCCATGCCGGCACTGGCGTTTTGCATGTACAGGCGCGGCTCGCGGTAGCGCACCTGGCGCACGATGCGGTGCGCAAAGCTCAGCTTGCTGTGGGCGCCGGCGCCAATGCCAAGGTAGTCGCCAAACTGCCAGTAGTTGAGGTTGTGCGCGCAGGTGTGGCCGCTGCGCGCATAGGCAGAAACCTCGTAGCGCGACATGCCGCTGGCAGCGGTTCGCTCGGTAATGCGGTCGAGCATGGCGTAGGCCAAATCATCTTCAGGCAAGGCGGGCGGAAACTTGGCGAACCAGGTGTTGGGCTCTATGGTGAGGTGGTACACCGATATGTGCGGCGGCGCGAGCGCCAGCGCTTGCGACAGGTCGGCGTCCAGGCCCTCGATGGTCTGGCCCGGCAGGGCGTACATCAGGTCGAGGTTGAAGGTGTCGAACGCGCTGGCGGCCTCTTCCACTGCGGCAATGGCCTGGGCGCGGTCGTGCACGCGGCCAAGCGCTTTCAGGTGCTCGTCGTTGAAGCTTTGCACACCCACTGAAAGGCGTGTGACGCCGGCGCTGCGATAGGCGCGAAAGCGGTTGCGCTCGAAGGTGCCGGGGTTGGCTTCAAGCGTTATTTCGCATTCGGGCGCGAGCTTGAGGCGGGCGCGCACGTCGCCCAGCAGGCGGTCTATGGCCTGGGGTGAAAAGAGGCTGGGCGTTCCGCCGCCGATAAAAATGGTGTGAACGGTGCGGCCCCAGATGAGGGGCAACGCAGCATCCAGGTCGGCAATGAGCGCATCGAGATACGCCGCCTCGGGAATACCTTCAGCCTCGGCCTCACTGGTGGCGCGCCACTCGTGCGAGTTGAAGTCGCAGTAAGGGCACTTGCGCAGGCACCACGGCAAATGAATGTAGAGCGACAGGGGCGGCAGAGCGGCCAGTTGCAGGGGGCCGGGCCGCATCCAGTGCAGCACGTCGTTGGCCTGCGGGGCGCCCGCGGCCTGTGCCGGCTGAATGGGAAATACGGTGGCCATGGGTCAGTCAGTCATCAGAACCAGCGTTCGCGCATCAGCGCCAGCATGGCCTTTGCCGCCTGGCCCCTGTGGCTGTTCGCGTTTTTTACCTCGGGCGGCAGCTGGGCAAAGGTTTTGCCGAAGCTGGGCAGGTACATGACCGGGTCGAACCCGAAGCCGTTGTCGCCGATGGGCGCCTGGGTAATTTCGCCGGCCACGCGGCCGACGGCAATCAGCGGCTCGGGGTCGTCGTGCCCGCGCAGCGCAACCAGGGTGCTGACGAGCGCGGCGCGACGGTTGGCCACGCCGTCGAGCTGCTCGAGCAAGGCCTTGACGTTGTTGGCATCGCCCTTGGCATAGCCGAACTGGGTGGCATAGAAGGCTGTGTCGACGCCCGGCAGGCCGCCGAAGGCATCGACGCAAAGCCCTGCGTCGTCGGCAATGGCGGGCAAGCCCGTGGCGGCGCTGGCGTGGCGCGCCTTGGCCAAGGCGTTTTCTACAAAGGTGCGAAACGGCTCTTCGGCCTCGCCCACGCCGAGTGCCGATTGGGGCACGAGCGTGACCGACAACTCCGCAAACAGTTGCTGGAGCTCGGCAAGCTTGCCGGCGTTGTTGGAGGCCAAGACCAGTTGCATCGCCGCCATTGCTTATTGAGAGAGCAAAGCCTGCTGCTGCATCACGATGAGTTCGCCGATGCCCTTTTCGGCCAGGCCGAGCAGGATGTTCATTTCGTCGCGCGAGAAGGCGGCGCCTTCGGCGGTGCCCTGCACTTCGACGAAATGGCCGGCGCCGGTCATCACGACGTTCATGTCGGTGTCGCAGGCGGAGTCTTCGGTGTATTCCAGGTCGAGCAGCGGCGTGCCGCCGACGATGCCGACAGAAATGGCGGCCACGTGGCCCCGGATGGGCGTTGCGGGAATGGTGCCGGCGGCCAGCAGCTTGTTGACGGCGTCTTGCGCGGCAACAAAGGCACCGGTAATGGCGGCGGTGCGGGTGCCGCCGTCGGCCTGCAGCACGTCGCAGTCGAGGTGAATGGTGCGCTCGCCCAGGGCGGCCAGGTCGAACACGGCGCGCATCGAGCGGCCGATAAGGCGCTGGATTTCTTGCGTGCGGCCGGTCTGCTTGCCTTTGGCGGCTTCGCGGCTGCTGCGGGTGTGGGTGGCGCGCGGCAGCATGCCGTATTCGGCCGTTACCCAGCCTTCGCCGCTGCCCTTCTTGTGCGGGGGCACGCGCTCTTCAACCGAGGCCGTGCACAGCACGCGGGTCTGGCCGAATTCGATGAGCACCGAGCCTTCAGCGTGAATGGTGAAACCGCGGGTCATGCGAACGGGGCGCAGCTGGTCGGCGGCACGGCCGCCGCTTCGTGTGAAAGCAGTCATTTTTGTAGAGGTATGTGAAACAAAAGCGGAGGCAGCCCCGCAAGCCGAAGCAGCCCGGATATCAGATTTTCTTGGCAGCAGAACGGCGAATGGCTTCGTTGATTTCGGCAATGGAGCGCTCGATGGCGTCTTCGTCCATGTCGTCGAGCTCGCCGTCAGACGGCATGCCCGCCTGGATGGTGGAGGCAAACACGCCGTCGTCGATGGTTTCGGTGGAAACGCCGCGGTCTTCGCCCGTTGAATCGGGCGTTTCCCATTCGAGCGCGATGAGCGTTACGTTGTCGCTGTGGACGCCGCCCTTGCGAAGCGCCATTTCGGCCAGGTCGGGCGCGGCATCGGACACGGGCTTGTCGGAAGACAGGGTGTGCACGATGACGGCGTCGTCGAGCACGCCCCACACGCCGTCGGAGCACAGCATGATGCGGTCGCCGCGCTGCAGTTGCAGTGGGGCCGAAATATCGAACAGCGGCGTGGTCGGCGAACCCAGGCAGGTGAGCAGCAGGTTGCGGTTGACGGGCATGTCCGCGCCATGCGGACGCGGGCGCTCGGCATGCGAATGGTCGCGCGTGCGAGTGAGCAGGCGGCCGTCGCGCACCACGTAAAGGCGCGAGTCGCCGCAGTGCATCCAGGTGGCCGTGGTGCCCTGGAGCAGGGCCGCGACAACGGTGGTGCGCGGCGTGTCGAGCATGGCCTTGTGGCTTGCGTACCGCATGATCTGCTGGTGCGCCGCCATGGCCGATTCGGCCAGGAAGGCCTTGGCGTCCTTGACCGTGGGGCGGGCTTCGCGCTGGTAAAGGGCGGCAATGGTCTGCAAGGCCAGCTGGGCCGCAACCTCGCCTTCGGGGTGGCCGCCCATGCCGTCGGCCAGCACGAAAAGGCCGGATTCCCGCGTGTAGCAATAGCCCATGCGGTCTTCGTTCTTGAGACGGCCGCCTTTGCGGCTGACCTGGAATACCGAGAATTTCATGCCGGACGGGTGGTAGGTGCCGCCGCCCTGGGGAGGGCCTTCTTGTCGAAGGAGCGGATGTTGTCGAAAGAAAGCCTCACCTTTTCGCCGACGGTGAGCTTGGTGTAGCGCCGCTCGCCTTCGCGGCTCAGTTCTTTTTGGAGCGCAAAGACCGACTGCGGACGGGAGAGCGGGTCGAGCGACATGCACCACTCGACCACTTCGATCAGGTTGTCTGAGTACACGCCGCGCAGGCGCGACAGCGACAGGCTGAGCCGGTCTTTTTCGATGCGGCGCGGGGCGTCGTTGGGCGGATAGCCCTGCATGCAGGCGTAAATGCAGGCGCCAATGGCGTAAATATCGGTCCAGGGGCCCATCGACGAGTCGCGCCGGTACATCTCGGGGGCGGCAAAGCCGGGGGTGTACATCGGGCGGATGAAGTTGCCCTCTTTGCTCAGAACCTCGCGCGCGGCACCGAAGTCGATCAGCACCGCTCGGTCTTCGTCGGTCACGAAGATGTTGGCGGGCTTGATGTCCAGGTGCAGCATCTTGTACTGGTGCACGATGCGAAGGCCGCGCAGAATTTCATCGAAAAGCGACCGGATGGTCGATTCCCGGAACACTTTCGGCCGTTTCAGGTCGCGCGCGGTCACCACGAAATCCTGCAGGGTGGCTCCCTCCAGGTAGTTCATGACCATGTAGACGGTTTCGTTTTCCCGGAAGAAGTTGAGAACGCTGACCACCGAGACATGCGAAATCTGGGCCAGGGAGCGCCCTTCCTCGAAAAAGCTCTTCAAACCGAGCCGGTAGAGCGAGAGCTTTTCGGGCGCCACTTCGGGCGTGAGTTCGCCCGGCCCGCGCGTTGCCAGCGATGAAGGCAGGTATTCCTTGATGGCAACCTGCTGTCCGCTGGGGTCTATGGCGAGGTAGACAACGCCAAAACCGCCTGCAGAAAGCCGGCGAACGATGCGGTAACCGCCAATGACCGTATCGGGCGGCAGGGGCGAAGGCTTGACCTTTGACATAATCCGGGAGTTTCGCCCGAAGGCGATGGTGCGGCAAGCGAACGCCGTGCCGACGCCTCGGTGCATACAGCAAAAACCACAGTGAGGCGCAATGCCAGTTTACAGCATGACCGGCTATGCCAGTGGCCAGAACGGCCCCGTTGGCAGCCACTCCGAAGCCGAAGCACGGCCTACCGCCGCGGGACGACTCGGGGTCGAGATACGCTCGGTCAACAGCCGCTTCCTCGACCTCACCTTCAAATTGCCGGAGGAGCTGCGCCAGCATGAAACCGCGCTGCGCGAGCTGCTCACGGGCAAGCTCAAGCGCGGCAAGGTCGAAGTGCGCGCCGCCATCGAGAACACCGCGCAGGGCGGCATCGTCGAGCCCTCGGTCAAGCTGCTGCAGCGGCTGAACGGCGTGCAGGACGGCATCAAGGCCTGGCTGCCCGGCGCCCGCGAACTGAGCGTGGCCGACGTGCTGCGGTTGGCCGGCGGCGACGGCGCCACCCGCGGCGACTGGGGCAGCGACCTGCTCGAGGTCACCGGCAAGGCGCTGGACGCGCTGATGTCGGCCCGGCAGCGCGAGGGCGCACGGCTCGCCAAGATGCTGGAGGCCCATCTGGCCCAGCTGCGCACCCTGGTCGAACAGGCCGGCCCGCTGATTCCGCAACTGGTCGAGCAGCAGCGCGCACGCTTCCTGGAACGCTGGCAAGAGGCCATGGGCCTGACCGGCGGCACCCTGCCCGAAGCGGCACAAGACCGGGCGCTGAACGAAGCAACGGCTTTTGCGATTCGCATCGACGTGGCGGAAGAGCTCACGCGCCTCAATTCGCACCTCGACGAAATCGAGCGGCTGCTCAAGAAGGGCGGCGAAATCGGCAAGCGCCTGGATTTCCTGATACAGGAACTGCACCGCGAGGCCAATACACTGGGCTCCAAGTCGGCAGCCCTGGAGCTCACCCGCATCGGCGTGGACATGAAGGTGCTGATCGAGCAGATGCGCGAACAGGTACAGAACATCGAATGAGCGAGCGAATGGACTATCCGGGCAATATCTTTGTCGTCGCGGCACCGAGCGGTGCTGGCAAATCGAGCCTGGTCAAAGCGCTCATGGAGCTGGATACGGCCGTTCAGCCCTCGGTTTCCCACACCACCCGCCCGCCCCGCGGGCAGGAAAAGCATGGCCGGGAGTACTTTTTTACCTCGCCGTCCGAGTTCGACGCCATGATTGCCGGGGACGGCTTCGTGGAATGGGCCCATGTGCACGGCCACCGGTACGGCACCTCCAAGAAGGCGATCGAGGAACGGATTGCCCAGGGGGCGGATGTCATTCTGGAAATCGACTTCCAGGGCGCGATCCAGATCCGCAAGACTTTCGCCAACGCGGTCATGATTTTCATCCTGCCGCCCAGCTGGGAAGAATTGCGCTCCCGGCTGGAACGGCGCGGCGAGGACAGCGCGGCCGTCATCGAGCTGCGGCTCAAGAATGCCGCCGAAGAGATGGCCCGGGCGGGGGAATTCGACTTCGTTATAATCAACGAGTTATTTGAGCGCGCGCTTTTCGATCTCAAGGCGATCGTCCACGCTCAGCGGCTTCGGTACTCTGCACAACGCCGCGCACGTGCCGACACATTTGCCGCTCTGAACATCCCCTGATTTCCTGCTCACTGACCGAAAGATTCTCATCATGGCCCGCATCACCGTCGAAGATTGTCTGCTTCAGATCCCCAACCGCTTCCAGCTGGTTCTGGCCGCCACCTACCGTGCGCGCATGCTGAGCCAAGGCCACGCGCCCAAGATCGAGAGCAAGAACAAGCCCGCCGTGACCGCCCTGCGCGAGATCGCCGAAGGCAAGATCGGCATCGAAATGCTCAAGAAGGTACCGGGCTGATCTGACGCAGCTCTGCAACGAAAAGGCACCGCAAAACGGTGCTTTTTTTACGTCTGGACGCGCCCATACAGCGGTCACGCTAAAGTGGTAGCCATGAGTGCGGTTGCCAAACATCAGTCCCATGCCCCTTCGGGCACGCCGAAGCCGAGCCCGGCGGCGTTGAATGCGGCTGCCGCAAGCTTTGCCGCGCTGACGGCCAGGCTCGATTACCTGAGCCCCGAGGACACCGAGCTGGTCCGCCGCGCTTACCGCTTTGCCGACGAGGCCCATTTGGGCCAACTGCGCAACAGCGGCGAACCGTACATCACCCACCCGATTGCCGTGGCGGCGCAATGCGCCGAATGGAAGCTCGACGCGCAGGCGCTCATGGCCGCCCTGCTCCACGATGCCATCGAGGACTGCGGCGTGACCAAGCCGGAACTCATCGAGCGCTTCGGCGCCCCAGTTGCCGAGCTGGTCGACGGGCTCACCAAGCTCGACAAGCTGCAGTTCAATACCCGCGAAGAAAACCAGGCCGAATCGTTCCGGAAGATGCTGCTGGCCATGGCGCGCGACGTGCGCGTCATTCTGGTGAAGCTGGCCGACCGCACGCACAACATGCGCACGCTGGACGATGCGCCGCGCGAGAAATGGGCCCGGATTTCGCGCGAAACACTCGAAATCTATGCCCCTATCGCGCACCGGCTCGGCCTGAACCAGACGTACCGCGAGCTGCAAGAGCTGTCGTTCCGCCACATGAAGCCCTGGCGCTACGCCACCTTGTCCAAGGCCGTGGCCAAGGCGCGGGGCCGACGGCGCGACCTGATCCAGAAGGTGCAGAAAGAGGTCGAGTCCGCCTTCTCGGCCGCCGGCATGACGCTGCGGATTGCCGGCCGCGAAAAAACGCTGTATTCGATCTACCGCAAGATGGAAGAAAAGCACCTGAGCTTTGCCCAGGTGACCGACATCTACGGCTTTCGCCTGATCGTGCCGAACGTGATCGCCTGCTACACCGGGCTGGGCATCCTGCACCAGATGTACAAGCCGCTGCCGGGCAAGTTCAAGGACCACATCGCCATTGCCAAGCTCAACGGTTACCAGTCGCTGCACACCACCCTGGTGGGCCCGGCGGGTGTGAACGTGGAGTTTCAGCTGCGCACCGAGGCCATGCACGTGGTGGCCGAATCGGGCGTGGCGGCGCATTGGCTGTACAAGGCCGCGGAGCCGAATGCGGCAAGCAACGACCGGCTCGGCACCAAGTGGTTGCAGTCGCTGCTCGACATTCAGGACGAAACCCGCGACGCCGCCGAGTTCTGGGACCACGTCAAGGTCGACCTGTTCCCGGATGCGGTTTACGTGTTTACGCCGAAGAGCCAGATTCTGGCGCTGCCACGCGGCGCCACGGTGGTCGACTTTGCCTACGCCATTCACAGCAACATCGGCGACCACACGTCTGCTGCGCGCATCAACGGCGATCAGGTGCCGCTGCGCACAGAGCTGAAGAACGGCGACGTGGTCGAGGTGATTACCGCGCCCGTGTCGACGCCCAACCCCGCGTGGCTCGGCTTTGTTCGAACCGGGCGCGCGCGCTCCAAGATTCGCCACTACCTGAAGACGCTGGCGCACGCTGAATCCGAGGGCCTGGGCGAAAAGCTGCTGGCGCAGGCGTTGCGCGCCGAAGGCCTCAGCAAGCTGCCGGCCGACGACGCCGAGCACCAGGCGCTGTGGGAAAAGCTGCTGCGCTTCACCGGCAACCGCACTCGCGCCGAACTGCTGACCGACATCGGACTGGGCAAGCGAATTGCCAGCATCGTCGCCAAGCGGCTCGTGGCCATGCTCTCCGAACTGGGCGAGCGGCCGGATGCGCTGCTGCTGAGCCGCGAGCGCTTCATTTCGCACGAAACCATTTCCCAGGGCGCCGTCACGCTGGACGGCAGCGAGAACTCATCGGTCCGCTTTGCACTGTGCTGCCGCCCGATTCCGGGCGATGAAATCGTCGGCTACCTCGGGCACGGCGAAGGCCTGGTGGTGCACACCGAAAGCTGCGGCGTCGGCCAGCGCCTGCGGCACAAGGACAGCGAACGCTTTTTTGCGGTCGAATGGGCGGACGAGCCCACCCGCGCTTTCGAAACCGGCGTGGTGATTACCGTGCGCAACGACAAGGGTGTGCTGGCCCGCGTGGCCGCGACCCTGGCGGATGCCGAAGCGGACATCACGCATGTCGAAATGGCCGACGAAACACCGCAGGATTCGACCGACCTGCGCTTCGTGATCGCCGTGCGCGACCGGAGCCACCTCGACGCGGTATTGCGCTCCGCGCGGCGGACTGCCTCGGTGCTGACGGCTGCGCGGACGGTTCCTGCGCCCTGACCTGAAATGCCGCCCGTCCGGCAGCGGCGCCGCTTACGCCGCCGTGCCTGAACCCGGAGCGGGATAGCTCACGGACAGCAGTTCGATCTCGTGCGCGCCGCCCGGCGTGACGAGCTTCACCACATCACCTTCGCGTGACTTGAGCAGGGCCCGGGCAATCGGGGAGATCCAGCTGACCTGCGATTGGGCGCTGTCCGCTTCGTCGATGCCCAGAATCGTCACGCTGCGCTCGTCACCCGTTTCATCGACATAGCGCACCGTCGCGCCAAAGAAGACCTGGTCGCTGCCGTGATGCACCGAGGGATCGGTCACTTCGGCAATCTCGAGGCGCTTGGTAAGAAAACGGATGCGTCGATCGATCTCGCGCAAGCGCTTCTTGCCGTAGAGATAGTCGCCGTTCTCCGAGCGGTCGCCATTCTTTGCCGCCCAATGCACGGCTTCGACTACCTTCGGGCGTTCTTCATCCATCAATTGGAGTAATTCGTCCCGCAGCCGGGCATAGCCGGCGGGCGTGATGTAGTTCTTGCTGCCGCTCGGCAACGCGGGGGCGGCGCTGTCGCCGCCATCGTCGTCGCTGTCGGCGTCGGTTTCCTTGGTGAATGCTTTGCTCACGGCAAAACCTCCGAATTTAAAAAGGCCCGCAACTCTCGTTGCAGGCCTTCATGGTGAAGTGCGGCTGGCCGGAATTGAAGAGCTCAAGCCCTTGTGGCCATGGTTCCTGCCGGCGCTAAGTTGTTGAAATCATTGATCCTTGGGCCACCCGTTCGACATATTGTGCCCCGATTCATCACGCGGTATCCGAAGCGCGTGGACCCGGTTTTCTCACCCCATGTCCGAGCGTTTGCAGTCGAAGACCACGCTTTGCTCGACGGCTCGCAGCACAGGCACCTTGTTCACGAAAGTCACGCCAGCACTTATCAGGCGCCACTCCGTCGCCTTGAACAATTTGAAGAGGCTCGTGGTTTCGACGCCGACCGTCGGAATGGAATTGAAGACGTAGACGGGCTCCCCGGACTGGCTGTCTTCGATGCTCACCAGATCTGCTCTCAGTTTGCCCATGGTTTCCGTGTCCTTGGTCCTGGAGCGAACGACGTCCATGTTGACGGTGCGAGAGTGCTCGTCGATCGAAATCCTGCGAATCGAATTGAAAGGCGAGGCGGCTCCACTGCTCGCACCCGGAACGCATGTGATCTTTCCTGCCGATGCCGAGCCTGCCGCCAAAGACAGGACGAAGAGCGAAAACGCAAGCCGCTTTGCCTGAGTGCTCATGGTCGCCCTACGCCGTTTGTGCCTACATCGTTGAGCCACTCGCGAAGGCACTCCTCGCCAGGCAGCGGACCAGCTATGCCTTCTGCACTAATTGTTACCGCAACAGTAATCATTAACATTCCTGGATTCGCGTGAAAAAAGTCACGCTTTCAATTCCCGAGCGCCGCTGTTGATGAGTTGGGCGAGGGCGAAGCTCTGAGCTTCACTGACTCTGACGGGGAAGCAATGGTCAATCAGGTCATCCATAACGCGACTGTCACGCTGCAATTGCCCTTCGATACAAGCGCCAGCGCGGAAGTTGCAGCCCTTCGAGCCGCGGGCATTCCGGTTGACGGGCTGGGCAACGCCACGTCAGGCTATCTGTTTGTGCGGACCACGGGGCGCAGCGACAACCGAACCAACACCTTTCGGTGGTTTGCCACCAGTATCGGCAAGGAACCGATCGATGTCACTACTTCGAAGGGGCTCAGGGCCGAAGAACAACCATCGTTGTTCTGACATCGGCATCCCGTTGCCGACGGAGAAACTGGACGTCCGAATCTCGCGGATCGCGCGAAAAAGTTCGCGCAAAAAGAAAAAGGGTTAGGACACGTTAATGTCCTAACCCTTTAAGAGAGTGGTGCGGCTGGCAGGAATTGAACCCACGACCCCTTGGTTCGTAGCCAAGTACTCTATCCAACTGAGCTACAGCCGCACAGCTATCGATTATAGCATCCATTTTTGCCCTCGGCGGACCAAGCTCACAAATGAATGAATGCCAAGTGGTTGGTAGGCCGTGATGGGCTTGAACCATCGACCAACGGATTATGAGTCCGCTGCTCTAACCAACTGAGCTAACGGCCCACGAGAGAACTCGATTCTATTCGCGGCGCTGCCTACTTACTTACGGTGGCTCAGCGCGTTGCTGACCAGCCGCGAGGTGATGTCGACGATCTGGATCATGCGCTCGTAGGGCATGCGGGTCGGACCGATCACGCCCAGGGTGCCCACGACCTGCCCATCGACTTCGTAGTTGGCGCTGACGATGGAAAGCTCTTCGAACGGCACCACCTGGCTTTCGCCGCCGATGAAAATGCGCACGCCTTCGGCCTTGCTCGAGACATCGAGCAGCCGCATGAGTTGCGCCTTTTGCTCGAACAGTTCGAAAGCACGGCGCAGCTGCCCCATGTCGCTCGAAAAATCGGTCACGGAAAGCAGGTTGCGCTCGCCGGAGATCACGACGTCGTCTTCCTGTGCCTCGGTGAGCACCTCGGAACTGACTTTGACGGCCGCCTGCATCAACGCGGCAATTTCGCCGCGCAGTTTTTCGACTTCGGACTGAAGCCGGTCGCGCACCTGCTCGATGGTCAGGCCCGCATAGTGGGCATTGATGTAGTTCGATGCCTCCACCAACTGGGACTGCGAATAGTCGGCCTCCGGAAAGATCACGCGGTTTTGCACGTCGCCGTCGGGCGAGACGATGATCACCAGCAGCCGCCGGTCGGAAAGCTTCAGGAACTCGATCTGCTTGAACACCGAAGCACGCCGCGGCGCCATGACCACGCCGACGAACTGCGACAGGTTGGACAACAGGCTGGCTGCGTTGGCTATCACCTTCTGCGGCTGATCGGGCGCAAGGCTGGGCGTGCTCATCTGCTCGCGCTGGGCGGTGAGCATGGTGTCGACGAAAAGACGGTAGCCGCGGGCTGTGGGAATACGGCCGGCGGAGGTGTGCGGGCTGGCAATCAGGCCCAGCGTCTCCAGGTCCGACATGACGTTCCGGATGGTCGCCGGAGAGAGATCCAGCCCGGGCGCACGCGACAAAGTCCGCGACCCGACCGGCTGGCCTTCGGCGATATAACGCTCGACTAGCGTCTTGAGGAGCAACTTGGCACGGTCGTCCAGCATTGCAAGATTTTAGTGTTGTACGTTAAAAACCTTGGCCGTCTACTTCACAGTTGAGGGTTTGTCCGTGCCAGATGTCGGCGACTTTGAAAACACCGCTTTGAGCTTTGGATTGAGCTTGAACGCCTTCATCTTGTCTTCCTCCTCGCGACCGTTGTCGCCTTTTCGGCGCCACACTTCGGCACGGGCCAGATAGGGCATCGGATCGGTCGGATACAACCGGATTGCCTCACTACCGTCGGCGAGTGCTTTGTCGAAATTCCCCTTAGCCGTATATGAGCGCATCCGGCCATACAAGGCCTCCAAGAATCCCGGTGCTCCTCGCAGCGCAAGGTCAAAGTCAGCCAGCGCGCGATCGTAGTCACCTACTTGATTCCATGCGTTGCCACGATTCTTTAGTGCCATCGGGAAGCCCGGCGAAATCTTGATGGCAGCATTGAAGTCCGCCATGCCCTTGGGCCAGTTGTTTTGCTCCAACCAGAGGATCCCGCGATTGTTTAAGGCTTGTACGTTGCCGGGGGCAATCCGAATCGCCTCACTACTATCCGCGATGGCACGCTCGTAGTTCTTTAGACTCCCCCAGACGATCGCTCGACCTTGGTAGATATCCGAATTAGAAGGACCGAGTCGGACAGCTTCGTTGAAATCGGATAAGGCTTTGTTGTCATCGCCCAGCATGTTCCAACTCGTGCCCCGATTGCCGAAAAATATCGCAATTGTCGGATCGAGACGGATGGCTTTATCGAACTCCACCACGGCCTTGCGCGGCTCTCCGAGCTGGTTCCACACCGCGCCGCGACCGTTGTAGCCGTGAGGGTACTGGGGGTCGATGCGAAGAGCCTGGTCGTATTCGACCATGGCTTGCGCAGCGCCCCCGTGGTCTTTATAAGCATTGCCCCGTATCGCGTGGATACGCGCACGTGTCCGGACTGTGAGACTCTTCTCTTTGAGGGAGTCGGCGCAGATTGCGATAATCTGACCAAGGGGACCGCTGGCCTCATCGCAGCGCTTGTAAGCCAAATCGGCCGCGCTCTGCGCCATAGCCGCTGTTGGGATCGTGAAGGCCAAAATAAAAGGGGCCAATGCGCGCATCGATTGCCTGCTGAATGAAGTGATGACGCAGCACATTGTTGCACGCGGTCACAACAATTTGTCATTCAAAATCTCCGGCGCCTAGGCCGGAGCACCACACCAGCACGAAGCAAAGCAGAACGCGCAGCGTTGTAGGAAACGTCGATCATCGCCGCAACTTCATCGATGGTGAACCCAGCCCGATACAGCTTTGCAGCAGCCGCCGCATGCTCCCCAGTCACCAGTGGCTGACGTCCAAAGAGCACACCTCGCGCCCTCGCGGCCACTCTCCCGGCCTCGCATCGCTCACGAATAATTGAGCGCTCTAGCTGGGCAACAGCGCCCAAAATTTGGAGCACAAATTCGCCCATCGGCGTAGACGTGTCTATCGGCTCCGTCAACGATTTCACCGAGCAGCCAGCCAACCTCAAGTGCTCCAACAGGTGGAGCAAATCCTTGAGGCTACGCGCCAAGCGATCAAGCTTGTAAACCACCAATGTAGAGCCAGGTCGCAGCGCCGCAAGAGCCCGATGCAACTCTGGCCGAGGACCGATGCCGCTGGTCTTTTCTGCGTAGATTGTCCGTACACCGGCGCTTCGCAGCGCGTCTAACTGCATCTGGGTTTCTTGTTCATTCGTGGACACCCTTGCATAGCCAACAAGCATCAGCCCGCCTCACTTTGCGCTATTATTTTCATAGCATAGTACATTTAGAAATATCACGTTCGGGAGCGGAGATGGACAGACAGCTACAGCAACTTCAAGCCGCCGTATTGCAGGGCCTGATCTTTCAAGCCGCCATCGGTGCAGTGATCACGGCAGTGATGTTCTATGTCCTGTACCTCGTGGTGAAAGCCGCTGTACGCGACGGCGTGAGAGAAGGCATGACTTCGAGCCGAGCAGTCGAACGGAGAGGGCCAGGCAAAGCAACGACAGCGAACATCCCAGACATGCGGGCAGATTGATCACAGCGACGAAATGCCGGGTACAGGGTGCACGTGGGTCTTTCCCCCGCAAGCGGGTCCCCGAACTTCCGGCTTAGCAATGAAGGGGGCGATTTAAAGGTGTGCGGACGATGAACGCGACAGCGATCTACGCGCGAACCGTCCGCCCCGCTCACGCAGGGCTACCGGCCCGCGCTCGCCCTCGCAAAACGAGACATGACCCAGAGACGCTGTGGAGGCGGCAGCTCACGACATAGGCGAACGATCCGCAACCAGCGTTCATCGGGCACGGCCACCGGCAACCGAGGCTTCGGCAGCAATGCCCCAGGCTTGAAGCCAGCGATGAACTGGGCCAGCCACGACGGCTTCGGCTGGGGCAGGAAGCGGCCATAGAGGTGCCAAGGCGACAGCACCGAGTGAGTGCCATGGGGGTAATCGTGCATGAACACCTGTCGCGTGTCGTAGCACTTCTCAAGGTCTTTGCCGACGAACGTCGCGCGGTTCGCGACGAGGTCCTGCGGGTTAGTGCCCATGCGGAAGACGGCCATGTGAAAGCGGGGCAAGAACCCGGCTTTCTCGCCGAACAGCAGCGAAATCAAGCCGCCGACGAAAGGGATGCGCACCTTGTCAAATCGCGTGTGGCGCACGGTCTGTTCAATGAACGACTCACGCACCTGCTTATCGATCTGCAGGATGTTTTGCATGATGTACCACGTGTCCCACCCGTACTTTCGGCCATGAGCGAAGTAGTCGAGCACATCGGCGCGGCCCTTATCGGCAAAGGTACGGGTGTTGAGCCAAGTAGCGAGCTCATCGAGAAACAAACCGCCGTTGTTGTCTTCCTCGTAGCTGTCGGGATTGCCATGGCCCACAGCCAGCAAATCGAATGCTGAAGGCTTGTCAGGCACGCGCACATAGGTGCACCTCGACTGATCGCCGAACATAGCGCGCAGGTCGATATCGAGGTTGGTGGCGACCTTGCGTTTATGAGACAGGTAGCGGTCGCGAATCAGGCGCACCGCGTTCTTGCTCTTGCCGGTGCCCTTCTTGCCGGTCAGTGCGTAATCGGTCATTTCGAGAAGCTCTCAATGCCGACGCGCTGAATCCTCCAAATGCCGGTGCCGATCCAGACGGAGGCCACGCACGCGATGACAGCGCTTGCGTTCCCAGGGATGAACATGCCGAGGCCGACCCAGAATAGGTGAATCCAGTTGCCGCTACCACCGCCCGAACCGACCGCGCCAACCATCATCGAATAGAGCGACGCGCAACAGACGAAGACCGAGGCAAAGAACACCGTCGCGACCGTGATCCACGTGGCATAGGCCGCGATCTTGAGCGCCGTGGTGTAGGCCATCTGCGTGGCCAGGAGCGTGGCCAAGCCACTGGCCAATGAACCAATGAATGCAGCGAGTAAAGGCATCAGATGCTCCTTTTGACCATGCCGAGGCACAGGAACAGGCCACCAGCGGCCCAAATGAAGCCCATCAAGGCCCTACCCCCGTCGACAACACCGCATGCGTCTACTGTGAGGCCATTGAAGCGACCAGGAAGGCCCATCGGTTCGCAAGCTGCAATCGGCGGTGCCCAGAACATCGAGCGCACAGGTTCGAGAAAACCTTTATCGCCCTGACCAGCGGCCTTCGCAAGCTGCTCATCGTTCTTGGTCTTGGTTTCGTCGAGCTTGGTTTTTGCGGTTTCGTAGGTCGTTCCTGCGCTCTCGGGCGTACCCTTCTCGTTGACCTTCACATTGCACTCCGGCTGACCCGGTGCACCGCATGGATCGGGCTTTTCATCTTCGCCGGTTCCACTCGATCCGGTACCGGTAGCCGTGCCACCAGCAGAGCCACCCTTACCGCCTTGACCCGCAGCAGCAGGCCCACCGCCGTTGCCACCATTGCCTGTCGAAGGCGTGCGACCAGCGCTACCTGTGCCCGATCCCTCTCCAGTCGCTGGCTTCGCTCCCGCAGTCGGGTTGCCAGCAATAGGCGGCACTGGGGGCCTGTCCGATGGCGTCGTAGTCACCGGGTTCTGCGCGGTGCCATAGCAGCCCAACTTGCCATTAACTTCGCCCACGGCGCCAGGACATGCAGGCTCTACAGCTACAGGACTCAAAGGCGTATCCGCAGAACCGGCAGTGCACTCGGTGCCACTGTTCACAGCAGGCACGTCCAGCGATCCACGATACAGACCCTGCGCATTCGGGGACTGACTGCGCCAAGCAGCCCAACCGGGAGCGCCAGCATCGGGAACATTCATCTTGCAACCACCGGAACAAAACGAGCCGCTTGTCGGCAGCTTGTTCACCGGCCCAACTGCAGAGAAATCGTTGTCGTCGGGCGTGCGGAAAAAGCCAACGGTCCAGTTTGTGATCTGTACCTTACCGGCATTCGGTGTGCACTGGTTAACGTCCGGCACGCACTGCCCGCCGCTCTCTTTGTAGCCCGAATTGCACTGGCAACCACCAGTCACAGCAGTGCTGTTCGCGGGACAGTTGGCACCGCGACCAGTCAAAGCACGAGACTCAAACGCCGATCCGTTGAGGTTGGTTTGCATCGACCCCGTCGTCGCACTGTGCTCAGTACAGAACGCAATCGTCAGTTGCGACGCTGACCCCGGGTACTGCGTCTTGAGCGCTTGCAAGCGATGGTTGCAGGCCTCACCGCTGGTAGGCCAATACTGCGGCTGGCCGTTCACGGCGGGCGCACCGTTGTACGTCCACTCGCTGACTGTAGGCACGAGTGCATTTGCAGCGGACGCGCATAGCAACAAGAGCGCAGCCAGGAAGCGCAGGACGATCACCACACCTGACTCCCGCACGTGCCGATGACGGTGCCGCATGCACGAATGCGATCCTTGAAGGGATCGCCGGGGCGGTTGGTGGCAGCGCAGGCCGCGAGGGCCAACGCGATGAAAAGAAGCGCGATGCGATCCATGGTTGCTCCAGACGTTTACCAGTGCACACCCCGAGGGGTGCACACCAGAAAAAGCCCGAGGCTTAGGCAGCGCCGCGACCGCGCTTGATCCACTTCACGCCGATCAGAATGCCGACCGAGATAGCGGCCATGCCCCACATGCCAGGGCCGAAGCCGTTGTTGTTGGCAGCGGCGAGGCCGAAGGCTTCCTGCGCCGTGGTGGGATCGGCAGCGAGAGCGGCAGCGCTCGCGCCGAGGGTTGCGGCAGCAGCTGCGGCCTTCTTGACGAACTGGGTACGGAATTGCTTGTTCATGTGAACCTCCAAACAGTGCGGGATTGCACCCGTCAGGCCGCGGCGATCACAGCCTGACAGTTGAAATCTCAAGCGGCGTAGAGCGTGCTTTTGATCTGTCGCATCTGCCACCCGAGGACGAACCCAAGTGCCCAGACGGCGAACATGGCGGCGATGATTCCGGTCATTCCTCACACTCCGTTTTGCAGTGCGTCATGGCGGGCATTGACGCGGTAACAGCGGGGCCGGGATCGAAGGGGTTTTTGAGGGTGCGAACCCACGTATAGCCACCCCAACAGATACCAAGGAAAACGACCCAAGCAACGATGCGCGTTGTCATTGCAGATGCCCTCCCACGTAGCCAATGGCGAAGATGAGAACGGTGCCGACGCCGTAGATGGCCGAGAGCAGCGCGTCGAGTTGAATCTCTGTCATGGGTGCTCCTTAATGCAGCGTCACGGGCTCGGGAAGCCAGGAGAACGGTCCGGCCGCATCGATCTGGCGGGGGGTGGTTCGCACACGGATAAAGCTCTGAAAACCGCCGCCTGTTGGTGCGAATTCAGAAGCGAGAAACTCGCCGGTCTGAGCATTGAGGTAGCCGCCTCCCGTCGCAGGGCGGAAGCGGTCGTTGACCGAAGCGTTGCCCTGCACATAAGCAGGCCAAAGAACCCAACGCTTGAAAGCAGCGCCAGGAGCGTCCAAGCCTCCGATGCCATAGATGCGTGAGCCACGTGGAAAGCCTCCGATAGTTTTGCTCTCAACCTTGCTGGCGTACTTCATGAGGTACGCCACGGGTGCGGTGGCCTTGAGCGTGTTGGTCATCCCGTGGGGCCACCAGCCTTTGCGGTCGGCTTGAGGCATGCGGACCCCTGCGGGAAGGAAAAAGACGGCGTGGTAATGGATGACGCCACGCTGTTGAAGCTCGGCAACCCAGACATAGCGCAAGCGTTCACCGGGGCAACGGTCTTTGAACCACTCGCGGACCTTGCGGATGTAGTCGGACACGTGGCGCGGTTTCCAGTCGCTGTTGTCGCCCGCGTAGGTGAGGGTCACCATCACGTTGTTTTCGCAGGGACCCTCGCCGAGATTCAGAAGCGCTTTCGCACCGACGCCAACGCCCTTGCGGAGTCGCGTCACACGCGACTGGTGGCGGTCGATGGTTATGCATTGCTCTGCCCACCGCATAGCGGTAGGGAGAGCAGCAAAACCACTTGTTGATACTGAGACAAGCCCGCGCGCTGCGCGCGCTTCTGCGGCCTGCATATCGCGCGCGGTCTGGCGCTGCGAGAACGCGCGGAGCGCCTCCATGGAGGATGCGCGAGCGGCGTTGACCGAGGCTTGATGTGCGCCGAGGTAGCTCATTTCGTGACCTCGATCACAGAGGTCACGCCGAGCTGCTTCAGCCAACTCTGATACGCACGGGCCTCGGGCATGCACGAGCAAACGCGCGTGCCGAGGCCACGAAAGCGAGGGAACCAGACGGTGATCGTCACAGCGCGGCCTCGATCAGCCATGCAGCCTCGGAACGCAGGCGGTCGGCCATGCGCTGCTCATAGGGAGAGAGAGAACGATGCTCGGCACCGTCGAGGCCTTCAAGCCAGAAGCGAAGGCGGAGGAAGTTGCGGGCGAAGATGCTCATGCAAAGCACCTCGACGGCGAAAGCAGCATCGACCAGAAGCCATAAACCATGCCGCTCGCGATGGAGAGAACGAACGCTGTGCAACCGAGGCAAAGCACCCGATACCCAAGCTTGTCGAACCACGTTTCGTGGTGCGCGTCGTTCGGGCTCATAGCAACCTCTGGCACGCGGCCATGGAAGCTTCAACGACGCCAGGAAGCGTCAGATCGGTGTAGATGAAAACGCAAGCAGCAGCGCCCCAGAGGGCAGCAGCGACGCCGCGAACGACCTCGGTGATATCGATGGTGGTCATAGCGATTGACCACCCATCGGAACGCCGCGTTGCGTGTACGTGAGGTCAATGGCAGTCACGCCTTCGTCCACGGTGGCCTCGATGCTCAGACCGTCATAGCCGTCCTCGACTGCCGCTTTAAAGGCTGCCTCGACAGCAGCCGACAAGAGAGCGAGCCGGGCGGCGTGCAGCGCGTCAGGAGTGACGAGCATGGTGCACCCCTTCAGCCCTTGGCGAACGGAGCGAGGCGCGGAGCCACCGCGAGGCTCCCGGTCCGGTCCACATACAAGCTGGAGGGGTGCAGGAGGTACTCGCCAACGGCGTAGACCAGCGGCTGGCCCTGCTCGTTTCGGTCGAGGATGATTTCGAGCTTTTCGGGGAAAGGTGCGGCCTTGCCATCCTTACCGATGGTGTGCACGTAGACCGTCTGGAATTCGAGGTTGTACGGCTTCTGCGAGGTCTTGCCGACACCGGTCATGTTGCGGGTGACGACTGCGGGAATGCTGACTTTGATCATGGTGGCTCCTGTAAGATTGACTACAACATGTAGTCAGACAGGATTACGCCTATGCCTACACCTTGTAGTCAACTAGGGAAGTACCATAACTTCACCTTGTAGGCATGAATACAACATGTAGGCATCGACCAATATGCAAACGACCATCAATCTGCTAGATACCGCCCTCGCTCAGCAACCAGCACCCTTCTGGACCGAAAAGCTGAAGCTCTCGAGAGGTGCACTTCACACCGCAAAGGCACGCGGACACCTGAGCCCGGCAATTGCCGGAGCGCTGGCGGAGGAACTCGGCCAGGACGCGAAAGAGTGGATCGTGATCGCCGCGCTTGAGTCAGAAAGAGACAGCGCCTGCAAAACCCGCATGGTCAAGCGAATGGGGAAGGTTTTGATGTTGTAATTTGTAGATGACTTCCCGCTTCCGCAACGTCGCACTGATCGGCAAATACCAGGCTTCAGGCGCTCGGGCGCAAGCGGACGCGCGCGATGGCGTCATGGAAGATATTGGCGCCTTCCTGGAATCGCAAGGCTGCACGGTTTTCGTCGAAAAATCCGCCGTGGAGCAAGCCGATGCGGACGCCAGCGTCGGCGGCCGCTACGAGCCGCTGAGCGTCGAGGAAATCGGCCAGCGCTGCGACCTTGGCCTGGTGGTGGGGGGCGATGGCACCATGCTGGGCATCGGCCGGCAGCTGGCGTGCTACGGAATTCCGCTGATCGGCATCAACCGCGGCCGGCTCGGCTTCATCACCGACATTCCGCTCGACAACTACCAGGCCACGCTGATCCCGATGCTGGCCGGCGAGTACGAAGAAGACCATCGCAGCCTCATGCATGCGCATGTGATGCGCGACGGCGCGTCGGTTTTCGATGCGCTGGCAATGAACGACGTGGTCGTCAACCGCGGCGCCACGTCGGGCATGGTCGAGCTGCGCGTTTCGGTCGGCCGGCATTTCGTGGCCAACCAGCGCGCCGACGGCCTGATCATCGCGTCGCCGACGGGCTCGACGGCCTATGCGCTGTCGGCCGGCGGGCCGCTGCTGCATCCCGCGGTGCCGGGCTGGGTGCTGGTGCCCATTGCACCGCACACGCTGTCGAACCGCCCGGTGCTGTTGCCCGACGCGGATGAAATCGTGATCGAACTGGTGTCGGGGCGCGACGCCAGCGCCAATTTCGACATGCAGTCTCTGGCGTCGCTCGCCATCGGCGACCGGGTGGTGGTGCGCCGCTCCGACTTCCGGGTGCGCTTTCTGCATCCGCGCGGCTGGAGTTATTTCGACACGCTGCGCAAGAAACTTCATTGGAACGAAGGGGGCTCCTGAGATGGCGTTGCGACGCATCGCACTGCGCGACTTCGTGATCGTGCGATCACTCGAACTCGATCTGTCCACCGGCTTTACGGTATTGACCGGCGAAACCGGCGCGGGCAAATCCATATTGATCGACGCACTCCAACTGGCGCTCGGCAACCGTGCCGACGCGGGCGCGGTGCGCGAGGGCGCCGAACGGCTCGATGTCAGCGCCGAATTCGACGCCGATCCGGCCTTTGCAGCCTGGCTCGATGAAGGCGGATTCGAATCCGGCGACGCCCTGCTGCTGCGCCGCACGGTCGACCTGCAGGGCCGCAGCCGCGGCTGGATCAACGGCAGCCCGGCCACGGCCACGCAGCTGCGGGAGCTTGGCGACCGCCTGCTCGACATCCACGGCCAGCATGCATGGCAAAGCCTGACGCGGCCCGAGGCCGTGCGCGGCCTGCTCGATGCCTATGCGGGCGTACGCACCGATGCGCTGGACGCGGCCTGGCAAGGCTGGCGGCAGGCGCTCTCCGCGCTCGACCACGCGCGCTCGGCGCAAGATTCACTGCAACGCGAGCGCGAGCGGCTGCAATGGCAGATCGCCGAAGTGATGAAGCTGGCTCCCGCCGAAGGCGAGTGGGAAGAGCTTTCGACCAACCACGCACGCGTCTCCAATGCCCAGGCGCTGATCGATGCGGCGCAAGGCGCAAGCCAGGCGCTGGAAGACGACGACAACGGCGCGCTCGCGGCACTCTCGCGCGCCGTGACCCTGCTGCAGAACTGCGAGCACATCGAGCCCGAGTTCCGCACGCTCGGCGAAGTGCTGGCCTCCAGCGTGGCGCAGGCGTCCGACGCCGCCCATTCGCTGCACGGCTACCTGCGCGATGCCGAGGCCGATCCGCAGCGCCTTGCCGAACTGGACGAGCGCATGGGCTTGTGGATGTCGATGGCACGCCGCTACAAGCGCACGCCGAACGACCTGCCCGCGCTGCTGGCCGGGTGGCAAGCAGAGTTGAAGGCCCTGGACGCACAAAGCGATCTCGAAGGCCTGGAGCGCGCCGAACAAAGCGCGCAACAGGCCTACATGAAGGAAGCCAAGGCGCTTGCCAAAGCCCGCAAGCAAGCCGCACCACGCCTCGCCGAGGCTGTGACGCAGGCCATGCAGGGGCTGGGCATGCAGGGCGGCCGATTCGAAGTCGAGCTGCAGCCGCTGGCGCAGCCGGGCCGCGCCGGCCTCGAAGATGTTGCCTTTCTGGTGAGCGGCCACCCCGGCAGCACACCGCGCCCCATCGGCAAGGTGGCTTCGGGCGGCGAGCTCTCCCGCATTGCATTAGCCATTGCGGTCACGACCAGCCAGCTCGGCGCCGCGCAGACGCTGATCTTCGACGAGGTCGATGCCGGCGTCGGCGGAGCTGTGGCCGAGACCGTGGGCCGCCTCATGAAGCAGCTCGGACGCGACCGCCAGGTCCTGGCCGTGACCCATCTGCCGCAAGTGGCCGCCTGCGCCGATCACCACCTGGTGGTGGCCAAGCGCCAAACCACCGCGGCCGGCCAGGACGGCCCGCGCACCGAAAGCGGCGTTTCGCGGCTCGACGACGACAACCGCGCGCGCGAAATCGCCCGCATGCTCGGCGGCGAGAAGGTCTCGCAAACCTCGCTGGCGCATGCCCGCGAAATGCTGGGCCACAAGACTTCGGCGACGATGTGATGGACCTCGATCTGGTGCTCATCACCGGCATGTCGGGTTCGGGCAAGTCGGTGGCGCTGCATGCGCTGGAAGACGCGGGCTACTACTGCGTCGACAACCTGCCGCCCGAACTGCTGACGCCCTTCATCGCGCTGCAGCACGAACAGCAGGCGACGCGCGTCGCCATTGCCATGGACGTGCGCAGCGGCGTGTCGCTGCCGATTGTTCCGCAGCAGCTCGAGGCCTTGCGCAGCGATGGCGTTTCGCTGCGTTCGCTGTTCCTCGACGCCACCACCGATGCCCTGCTGCGCCGCTATTCGGAAACCCGCCGGCGCCACCCGCTGTCGCGCCAGGAAGGGCGCACCGATGCGCCCGAGCAGGAACGCGCACTGGTGCAGGCCATCGAACTGGAGCGCGAACTGCTGGCCGACCTGCGCGACGGCGCCGACGTGATCGACACCAGCCTGATACGGCCGGCCCAGTTGCAGAGCTACATCAAGGCGCTGATCTCGGCGCCGCAGAGCGCGCTGACGCTGGTGTTCGAATCGTTCGCCTTCAAGCGCGGCGTGCCGTTGGACGCCGACTACGTGTTCGACGTGCGCATGCTGCCCAACCCGCACTACGTGGCCGCCTTGCGGCCGCTCACGGGCCGCGATGCGCCCGTGATCGAATGGCTGCGCGGGCATGAAGACGTCGCGCGCATGTACGACGACATCGAGCAGTTCCTTTCGCGCTGGCTGGATGCGCTGGCGCGAGACCATCGCAGCTACGTGACGGTGGCCATCGGCTGCACGGGCGGCCAGCACCGTTCGGTGTTCCTGGTGGAGCAGTTGGCGCGCGCATTCGGCACCCGTTGGGGTGCCCTCAAGCGGCACCGCGAGCTCGACGCGGGCTGAGCCCGCCCTCGCAAACAGCTACTTAGTCCGCGCTGTTTTCGAGCAGCTTGCGCACGGGCGCCGGCAACCCCAGCCGGCTCCATTCTTGCGCGTCCACCCAGCGCGCGGTTTCGCCTTGCGGTTGGCCGCCGCGCAGTAGCACCGGGTGAAGGTGCAGGTCCTTGTGGGTCAACACATGCACGAAAGGCGGCAGGTCTTGCGTGTCGCGCTGCGCAGCTGACGGCAGCGCGGCGAGCAGGTCTTCGCGGCTGTCGAACACCGGCAGGCAATAAAGTCCGGCCCAGATGCCCTTGGCCGGTCGCTTCTCCAGCCAGACGCGGCCTTGCGCATCGCGCGCCAGCAGCGCCCAGAGCGACTGGGCACTGCGCTTCAGCTTGCGGGTCTTGACGGGATAGCGCTCGGGCTGCCCCTCCCGCAGCCCGACGCAGATCGTGTTCATCGGGCAGATCATGCAGCTCGGCTTGCGCGGCAGGCAGACCGTGGCACCCAGATCCATCACACCTTGCGTGTAGTTCGCGATGGCTTCTTTCTGCCCGGCCGGCGGAAGCAGCTGCGTGGCCTGGTCCCACAGCGCGCGCTCCTGCGCCGACGAAGACATGTCTCCGCCAAAGCCGAGCACGCGCGTCAGCACGCGCTTCACGTTGCCGTCGAGAATCGCAACGCGCTCGCCAAAGCAGAAGGCCGCAATCGCCGCTGCGGTGGAACGGCCGATGCCGGGCAAGGTCGTGAGCTCGGCGGCCGTGTGCGGAAACTCGCCGCCGAAACGCGCCACCACCTCCTGCGCACAGCGGTGCATGTTGCGCGCGCGACTGTAGTAGCCCAGGCCGCTCCAGAGGCCGAACACCTCGTCCTCCGTTCCGTCGGCCAGCGCCCGCACCGTCGGAAACCGTTCGAGAAAGCGCGCGAAGTACCCGAGCACCGTCGAAACCTGGGTCTGCTGGAGCATGACCTCCGACAGCCACACGCGATAGGGATCCCGCGTGTTCTGCCACGGCAACTCGCTGCGCCCATGGCTGCGCTGCCAGGCCACGACACGCTGCGCGAAATCGAGCGGTACGTGCAACTCCGTCGCGCCGACGGACACCGAACGCTCAGGCCGCACGCAGTTCGCCGATGGCGGCCGCTGCGGCCGGCCTCCCCTGCTGCGTGATCATCGAAGTGAATTCATGCAGCCGAAGATGCAGCTCGGCCAGGCTGCTCTCTTGCGTGGCGAGCTCGAGCAGGCGCTCATCGAGATTGCCCGCCGCATTCTGGATGCGCTCGATCGCCTCGATGCGCTTGCTGAAGGTGCGGCGGCGCTCCTTCAGCTGCGCGTCGATCTGCGCGCTTGCGCCCTTGCTCCAGCGCTCGACCTCGGTCATTGCAGCTTCGTTGACCAGCCGCAGCCGGCTCGCGAGCGCGCGCACCAGCTTGTCGCAAAAATCCGCTTGTGCCAGCCTCAGCAGATTGCCGACGCTCAGGTAATGAATGTGGCTGCGCTCGATCTGGCTCAGCTCCTGCTCGAAACTCGTCAGGTCGGGCTCGGCAGGCGCCTGCAAGGTGAAGCCTTGCTCCGCATTGAGCTGGCGAAAGGTGGCGTGCAGCATCGACTGGATCTCGGCCGTGGTCGCCTGCACCTCGCGCAGGTTGTTGCGCAGCGAATCGAAGGTTTCGCCGTACACCTTGCGCACGTTGAGCTTGATGCCCGGGCGCTTGAGCGCGGTCGAAAGCCGCACCATGTCCGCCTTGAGCGCGGTGCGGCCGAGCACGGCGTACACCTCGCGCAGCAGCTTGCCCTGCACCGACCGCAGGGCGAGGATGCGCGTGTTGCTGCCCTCGAACTCGGTCTGCTCCTGGTCGATGCGCGCACGCATGTGGCGGATCACGGAAACGTTCTTGCCGCGCAGCCCCTGCAGTTCGAGCGCCTGCTCCGACAGATCGCGCTGGCGCACTTTCAATATGCGCTCGGCCTCGGCCCGCAGCGCCACCATGCCGGCATCGACAGCGAGCCGCAGCATCGTTTCGCGCTTGCCGAGCACGCCTTCAGCGAGCAGCGTCTCGAGTGCCGGCAAACGGCTGGCATCGAGCAGCCGCGCATCGCGCTGAATTTTTGCCTGCAGGCCTTTTTGCGCCGAAACCGGCAGCACCTGCACGAGCGGAACCTCGAGAAACTTGGCCGCTACTTCACGCTGCCGCTCGATCTGCGCTTCGATCTGCGCGGGCGTGCTGAGCGTGTCCCACATGGTGTCGATCTTGTTGAGCACCACGAAGCGCGTATCGCTGCCTTCGCTTTCGGTGACCAGGTGCTCGCGCCAGATGGACAGGTCGGAACGCGTCACCCCGGTTTCGGCACCGAGGATGAAAACGACCGCGTGCGCCTGCGGAATCAGGCTGACCGTGAGTTCGGGCTCGGCGCCGATCGCGTTCAGGCCCGGGGTATCCAAAATGACCAGCCCCTGCTCCAGCAAGGGGTGCGGCATGTTCAGAATTGCATGGCGCCAGCGCGGAATTTCGACACGGCCCTCGGCGTCCTGTACCGGGTTGTCGTCGGGCGTTTCTTCGTTCCAGAAGCCCAGCGCGTTGGCCTCGTCCTTGCTGACCCAGCGTACTTCAGCCACCTTGCCCATGGCCTGGGCCAATTGCTCGGCGTTCTCCACGTCGATGGCAATTTCGGTCCAGCGCGTGGGCTTCTCGCGCCAATACGTGAGCGAATGCGGTTCCAGGCGGGTTTCGATCGGCAGCAGCCGCAGCTTGGGCAGCACTGCGGCGTCGTAGCCCAGCTCGGTCGGGCACATCGTCGTGCGCCCGGCGCTGGCGGGCATGATGCGCCGCCCGTAGCCGGAGAAGAAGATCGCATTGATCAGCTCCGACTTGCCGCGCGAGAACTCGGCCACGAACGCGACCATGACCTTGCTGTTGCGAATCTGCAGCTCGAGGCCGCGCAGGCGCTCGGCCACGGCTTGGTCGAGCAGCTCGTTCTCGGTCAGCCAGCGGGACAGCCACTGGAGGCGGTGAGCAAAATTGCTTCGCCAGGCGCCGTGCTGATCGAGTTGTTGGTTGAAAGAGCGGCTCAAAGGGAATATGTAAGAAACGACTTACAAATATAGCATCGCAAGCTGTGGGACAACCGTTTGCAGGATATTCGAACGTGGGCGCTGCAACACTATTTTTGACAATTTGGACAATAGTAAGTGGAACGCTGGCCTTGGCGTAGCTGCCGTATCGGCGTTGCGCAGACCCGACAGGGCTCGCCGGCCCGGCCGTAGACCGTGGCCTCGAGCTGGAAATAGCCGTTCTGCCCGTCCACATTGGAGAAGTCGCGCAGCGTGCTGCCGCCCTTCTCCACCGCCCTGGCCAGAATCTCCCGCACCGCCGCGTGAAGCTTCAACGCCCGCGGCCGGCTGATGCGTGCGGCAGACAACGTCGGTCGAATACCGGCCTGGAACAGCGCCTCGGACGCATAGATGTTGCCGACGCCCACCACCACATCGCCCGCGAGCAGCACCTGCTTCACCGCAGTCCGGCGCTTGCGAAGGCCGGCGTGGAACGCGTCGAAATCGAAGGCATCGCCCAGCGGCTCCATGCCGAGCCCGCCGAGCAGCTTGATGGCCCAGGGCGCCACTTCGTCCTCGGCATAGACCACGGCACCGAAGCGGCGCGGATCGTTGAGCCGCAGGGTACCTCGGTCGGTCACGAGATCGAAGTGATCGTGAACCCCGGGCGGAGGCAGCGCCGCATCGAAGCGCAGGCTGCCCGACATGCCCAGGTGCAGCAGCAGCAGGCCGCGATCCAGATCGATCAGCAGGTACTTGCCGCGCCGGCGCACTTGCAGCACCTGCCGGCCGACCAGCGCTTCGGGCGCGACCATCAGCGCCCAGCGCAAGGGCTTGCCGATGCGCACCGCATCGATGCGCGCACCGGCAATGCGTTCGGCAAAACCGCGCCGCGTCACTTCAACTTCGGGAAGCTCAGGCATAAGAATAAAAACTCCGGGCTGCATGAAGCCCCACGCGGTGCTCGCTCAAAAGCTTGGATTATTATGGTTCGATGATTCCATCGCCCCGCCGACACCGCCTTGCGGCGGCCGCGTCTCTCGTGCTGCTTGCTTGCGCGGTTCACGCGCAAACCTCCGATCCTGCCGCGCCCAACAGCCCGGCGCCCATCATCGAGCGGCCGCTTCCGTCCCGTCCGGGAACAAGGCCCGCCCCGGCACCCGCGGCCACGAAGCCCGCCGCAGCGAAGCCCGCCATCGAACCTGTCGCACAGCCCTCGGCGTTGACCGCCGAACTGTTCTACGAAATCCTGATGGGCGAAATGACCACCCGCTCGGGCGATCCCGGTTCGGGCTATGCGCTGGTGCTCGACGCGGCCCGCCGCCTGCGCGACGGCAAGCTGTTTCAGCGTGCGGTCGAAATCGCGCTGCAGTCGCGCTCCGGCGATGCAGCGCTTGCAGCCGCCCGCGCCTGGCAGGAAACGCTGCCCAATTCGCGCGATGCACGTCGCATCGAACTTCAGATCCTGATTGCGCTCAACCGCATCGGCGAAACGGTGGAACTGCTGCGCGCCGAAGTCGCGGCCACGTCGCAAGTCGAACGGCCCTTGCTGATGGCGGTGATCGTGCGCAACTACTCGCGCGCTACCGACAAGAAGCTGGCCGCCTCTGTGGTCGAACAGGCCCTGGTCGACGAACTCAAGAAACCGGCCACGGGCGGACTGGCCTGGGCCACGGTGGGCCGGATGCGCCTGAATGCCGGCGATACCTCCGGCGCGCTCGATGCAGCGTTCAAAGGCCAGGAGATCGACCCCGCTTCCGACGCGCCGGCTGCATTGGCGCTCGAAATGATCGACCCCAGCCAGCCGCTGGCCGAGCCGATCGTGACGCGCTACCTCGCCAACAATCCCAAGGCTTCGCCCGATCTGCGCGTCGCCTATGCACGCGTGCTGGTCGAAAACCGCCGCTTCGCGGATTCCACGGCGCAATTGCAGGCGCTCACCGCGGCGCGGCCTGAACTGGCCGAGCCCTGGCTGCTGCTCGGCAGCCTGCAGGCGCAGGCCCGCCAGGACGGGGCGGCCGAAACATCGCTCAAACGCTATGTCGAGCTGGCCGCCAATCAAAAAGACCAGAAAGACGCGGACGATCGCCAGCGCGGCACCACGCAGGCGTACCTGGTTCTCTCGCAACTGGCAGAGCGCCGCAAGGACTTCACAGGCGCGGAACGCTGGCTCGCACGCGTCGACAACACCGACGACCTGGTCGTCGCGCAGACGCGGCGCGCAGGCCTGCTGGCGCGCCAAGGCAAATTGCCCCAGGCCCGCGAAGTGCTGCGCGGCCTGCCCGAGCGCACCCCCGAGGACAAGAAGCAGAAATTCCTCGCCGAAGTGCAATTGCTGCGCGACGCCAAGCAATACCAGGCGGCTTACGACATGCTGGCCCAGGCTTCCGTCGCCGCACCGAACGACAGCGACCTTGTCTACGACCAGGCCATGGTGGCCGAAAAGCTGAACCGTCTCGACGAAATGGAGCGGTTGCTGCGCAGGCTGATCGAGCTCAAGCCCGACAACCAGAATGCCTACAACGCCCTCGGCTATTCCTTCGCGGATCGCAAGATCCGCCTCGACGAGGCACGCACGCTGATCCAGAAGGCGGTGCAGCTGGCCCCGCAAGATCCGTTCATTGCGGACAGCCTGGGCTGGGTGGAATTCCGGCTCGGGAACACCACCGAGGCCATTCGCATCCTCGAGGCGGCCTACAAGACCCGCCCCGATCCGGAAATCGGTGCGCATTTTGGTGAAGTGCTCTGGACGGTCGGTCAGAAAGACCGTGCCGTCACGATCTGGAAAGAGGCGTTGCTGAGCGACGCCGAAAACGAGACCCTGCAGGAGACGCTCAAGCGCTTGCGGGTCAAGCCGTGAACGTGCTCGCCCCCAGGCTCGCCGGCGGCAGCCGCCGCGCCCTTCTGGTTGCGGGCGGGGTTGCCCTTCTCTCGATGGCCGGCTGCGCCCAATTGACCGGCGGCTCCGCCGCGCCCAGGAGCTCGGACAGCTGGAGCGGCCGCATGTCGCTGCGCATCGACAGCCAGCCTGTGCAGACCTTCTCCGCGTTGTTCGAATTGCGCGGTTCTCCCGAAGCGGGCGAGTTGTCGCTCACGAGCCCGATCGGCAGCACCCTGGCTCAATTGCACTGGTCGCCCGGTGAGGCCCTGCTCAAGAATGGCAGCGAAGTCCGGCGCTTCGACTCGGTCGATGCGCTGATCGAAGCCGCCACCGGTGCCGCGATACCCGTCGGTGCGCTCTTCGGCTGGCTTGCGGGCCGCGACGACCGCGTGCCCGGCTGGCGCCCCGATCTGGCGCAGATCGCGAACGGCCGCCTGCAAGCCACGCGCGAAAACCCGGGGCCCACGGCAGACCTGCGCATCGTGTTCGAGCGGTCATGAAGGCGATCTACGACCTTCCCGCACCGGCCAAGCTCAATCTCTTCCTGCACATCACCGGCCGGCGCGAAGACGGCTACCACCTGCTCCAGTCCGTCTTCATGCTGATCGACTGGTGCGACACGCTCCATGTCGAATTGCGAAGCGACGGCCAGCTGAGCCGCGAAGACCTGACGACCGAGCTGCCGCCCGACGATCTGGTTCTGCGCGCGGCCCGGGCGCTCCAGGCGCATGCGGCGCCGGGCCAGGGCGCCCACATCGGCGTGGCCAAGCAAGTGCCCGCACAGGCCGGCATGGGCGGGGGTTCTTCGGACGCTGCCACCTGCCTGCTGGCGCTGAACCGCCTCTGGAACCTGAACCTGCCGCTGTCGCGCCTGGCCGAAATCGGCGTGAAACTGGGTGCCGATGTGCCGTTTTTCCTCCGCGGGCGCAATGCCTGGGTCGAAGGAATCGGCGAAAAAATCACGCCCGTGAATATCCCTGCGGCACGGTTCGTTGTGGCCAAGCCACCCGAGGGACTTGATACCCGCTTAATTTTTTCTGCGCCCGACCTTCAACGCGCCACTCCTGTTGCTATAATCTCGGGCTTTGCTGCAGATAGCGAATCGCTAGAAGCTCAAGACCCCGAAAGCAGTGCTTTCAAGGTTTTCGACTTCGGCCACAACGACCTGCAGCCGGTTGCCCAACGGCTTTGCCCCGCGGTCTCCGACGCCATCGAATGGCTCGGCGCCCAAGGACTGAAAGCCCGGATGACCGGCTCCGGAAGTTCGGTATTCGCGAAAATGCCGCAAAGGCCGCAAGAAGCGGAACTGGCCGAAGCCCCCACGGGCTGGCAGGTTCGTCAATGCAGCAACCTGGCCGTTCATCCACTTTGGGGATGGGCGACCTGAAGATAATCGGATCGTTGTGGTCCGATGCGACATATATCGGTTTGTGGTGAAAACCATCGACCCGTGTAGGGGAGTCGCCAAGCTGGTTAAGGCACTGGATTTTGATTCCAGCATGCAAAGGTTCGAATCCTTTCTCCCCTGCCAAATCTCTTCAGGCTGCGGTTTAACCGCCGCAGCGCTTTCAGACTGCGGCCCACCGGCCGCAGTACTTCTTTTGCAGCCTACCCGCTGCAATAATCGGCGGCCCCTGGGCCGCTGCGGCTCAAACTCTTTGGCGGCTTCCTAAAAGCCAATCGCACTGCCGGGACGCGCTCATGCAGGCTAATCACCCTGATTTCATGGTTTTCACCGGCAATGCCAATCCTGGCCTGGCCGCAGAAATCGCGCAGAACCTCGGTACCTCGCTGGGTGCCGCGCGCGTTGGACGCTTCTCCGACGGCGAAGTCACCGTCGAGATCAACCAGAACGTGCGGGCGCGCGATGTGTTCGTGGTGCAGTCGACCTGCGCACCGACCAACGAAAACCTGATGGAACTGCTGATCATGGTCGACGCGCTCAAGCGCGCCTCGGCCGAGCGGATCAGCGCGGTGATTCCCTACTACGGCTATGCCCGCCAGGACCGCCGCCCGCGCTCGAGCCGCGTGCCGATCTCGGCCAAGGTGGTAGCCAACCTGCTTGAAACCGTGGGTGTCGAGCGCGTGCTCACCATGGACCTTCACGCCGACCAGATCCAGGGCTTCTTCGACATTCCGGTCGACAACATCTATGCATCGCCGGTGCTGCTGGGCGATCTGCGCCAGAGGAACTACGAAGACCTGATCGTGGTGTCGCCCGACGTCGGCGGCGTGGTGCGCGCACGCGCCCTCGCCAAGCAACTGAACTGCGACCTCGCCATCATCGACAAGCGCCGCCCGAAGGCCAACGTCAGCGAGGTCATGAACGTGATCGGCGAAATCGACGGCCGCAACTGCGTGATCATGGACGACATGATCGACACGGCCGGCACGCTGGTCAAAGCGGCCGAGGTGCTCAAGGAGCGCGGTGCAAAAAGCGTCTACGCCTATTGCACGCACCCCATTTTCTCGGGCCCGGCCATCGAGCGCATCACCCACTCCGCACTCGACGAAGTGGTCGTGACCAACACCATTCCTCTTTCCGACGGCGCTTTGGCCTGCGGAAAGATCCGCCAACTCTCCGTGGCACCGCTGATCGCCGAAACGATCCAGCGCATTGCCAAGGGCGAGTCGGTCATGAGTTTGTTCTCGGACCAGGACAACCTGTTCTGATCCGTGCAAAAAGCGGGCGCCACTTTCCTTTTTCTGGAACGGCGCCCTTGTTGAACCGGAGTCGCACTGGTCGCGGTGGACTCTTACAGGAGTTTTTATGAAATTCGTCGCTTTTGAGCGCGCCAAGCAGGGCACGGGTGCGAGCCGCCGTCTCCGCGTCTCGGGCAAGACGCCCGGTATCGTCTACGGTGGTGAAGGCCAACCCCAGCTGATCGAGCTCGATCACAACGCGCTGTGGCACGCCCTCAAGAAGGAAGCCTTCCACGCCTCCATCCTCGAAATGGAACTCGGCGGCGCCACCAGCAAAGTGCTGCTGCGCGACGTGCAGTACCACCCGTTCCGCCAGCTGGTGCAACACATCGACTTCCAACGCGTCGATGCCAAGACCCGCCTGCACATGAAGGTGCCGCTTCACTTCAAGGGTGAAGAAGAGTCCGAAGCCGTCAAGATCGGCCACAACCTCGTGACCCACGTCGTGACCGAGCTCGAGATCAGCTGCCTGCCGTCCGACCTCCCCGAGTTCATCGAAGTGGACCTCTCGGGTCTGACGAAGAACGCCACGCTGCACGTCAACGACATCAAGCTGCCCAAGGGCGTGAAGTTCGTGAGCCACGGCAAGCTGAACCCCGTCATCGTGTCGGCCGTGCCGCCGCTGGTCGCCGAAGAGCCGGCACCCGCTGCTGAAGGCGCAGCACCTGCCGAAGGCGCCGCACCCGCTGCCGGCAAGCCTGCCGCCAAGACGGCAAAGCCCGCCGCGAAGAAGTAATTCTTCTCGCACCCTGCAAAAGGCCCGCTTCGTGCGGGCCTTTTGCTTTTGGGGCGGCGAGATAATTCCCTCATGATCAAGCTGTTTGTCGGCCTCGGTAATCCCGGGCCTGAATATGAAGCCACCCGGCACAACGCGGGCTTCTGGTGGATCGACGCCCTTGCACGCGACTGGAAGCTCAACCTCGTGCCCGAGCGCAGCTATCACGGCCTTGCGGCGCGCGCGAACATCGGCGGGCAGAGCGTGTGGCTGCTGGAGCCGCAAACCTTCATGAACCTGTCGGGCAAATCGGTGGGCGCACTCGCGCGCTTCTTCAAGATTGCGCCCGAAGAAATTCTCGTGGTGCACGACGAGCTCGACGTGGTGCCCGGCCAGGCCAAGCTCAAGTTCGGCGGCAGCCACGCGGGCCACAACGGCCTGCGCGACATCCATGCACAACTGGGCACCGGCGACTACTGGCGCCTGCGCCTGGGCATCGGACACCCCGGCGTGAAGTCGGAGGTGATCAACTGGGTGCTCAAGAAGCCGCTGAAGGAACAGCGCGAAGCCATCGAAGACGCCATCGTGCGCACGCTGCATGCGGCCCCCGCACTGGTGGCGGGCGAGATGGAAAAAGCCACCCTGATCATTCACACGAGCAAACCGCCCCGGCCCAAACCGCCGCGGCGAGAGCCCGGCGATGGAGGCACGCCCGCCGCCACCTAGTCAGCCGGCAACGAGAGCGCGGGGAGAGAAAAGGGAGAGAAATAAAAATGAGAAGAGAAATCAGCACCGGGAAAATCCGGGCCGGAAAAGCAGGCGTCGCTATATTTTTGATAGCTTCCGGCGCTTTCTGGAACCCCGCCGTGGCCCAAGGAAGGTCCGAAACCTACCGCTGCGGCAACACCTATACCGACCGGCCCTGTGACGGCGGAAAACCGGTGAAAGTCGACGACCTGCGCACCGATGCAGACCGCCGCGCCTCGGAGGCCGGAACGCACAGGGCCGAAGTGCGCGCCGACCAGTTGGAGCGCATTCGCCTGTCCCAGGAAAAAGAAGCGTACGAGCGCAGCCGAAGGTCGGCCCAGGAGGCCCGGCAAGCCGCCATCGCCGAACGCCGGCTCGCGTCTTCCGAGCAGCTGGCGCGGGCGCGGGCCCAGAAGCTCGCCTCCGAGCCGCACAAATCGAGCACGCGCTTCAGCGGTGCGTCCGACGGGAAACCGGCCCCTACGTCGGACGACGCGGGCGGCGGCCGCAAGAAAAAGCGAAAGCCGTCATCCGGCTCAAGCGCCGGCTGAGGGGGGCACTGCCGGCTGCGGCTCCACGGCCGCAGCCGCTGCCTTGGCCGCGGCGAGCCGCTCGAACTTCTGCCACAGCGTCTCGCGGCTTTCCACGTGCTCCGGATGGATCGGGATGCACGCCACCGGGCACACCTGCACGCACTGCGGTTCGTCGAAGTGGCCAACGCATTCGGTGCACTTGTGCGGGTCGATCTCGTAGAACTCCGCGCCCATGTAGATCGCATCGTTCGGGCACTCGGGCTCGCAGACATCGCAGTTGATGCATTCGTCGGTGATCATGAGGGCCATACCCGATTATCGCGAACAAGGCACGCTTGTTGCAGGAGTCGGGTTATGCTGCGCCCCGCCCCATGAGCCTGTTTATTCTCAAGCGCCTCGCCACGCTGATCGGTACGCTGATCGGCGCCTCGGTCATCGTTTTCCTCGTCCTCGAGATCCTGCCCGGCAATGCCGCGCAGATGCTCATGGGCCCCGACGCCGCGCCCGAGGCGGTTGCCGCCCTCGCCGCCAAGCTCGGCCTCGACCAGCCGGCCTGGACGCGCTACTGGCACTGGATTGCGGGCCTCCTGACCGGCAACCTGGGCGACAGCTACGCCTACAGCACCCCGGTTCTCGACCTTATCCTGGAGCGGCTCGCGCTCACCGTGCCCCTCGCCCTGCTCGCGATGGCCTTGACCACGGTGCTCGCACTGCTTGTGGGCGTTACCGCCGCCGCGCGCCACAACAAGCTCGGCGACATCGGCCTGATGGGTCTCACGCAGGTGGGCATCGCCATTCCCAATTTCTGGTTCGCGATCCTGCTGATTTTGGTGTTCTCGGTTCAGTTGCAGTGGTTTTCGGCCGGCGGCTTCGAGGGCTGGGGCGAGGGTGTCTTCGCGGGCATCAAGTCGCTGCTGCTGCCGGCCCTGTCGCTGGCGGTGGTGCAGGCCGCGATCCTTGCGCGCATCACGCGTTCGGCGGTGCTCGAGGTCATGCGCGAAGACTTCGTGCGCACCGCGCGCGCCAAGGGCGTTTCGCAGCGCGCGGTGCTCTGGACCCACGTGCTGCGCAACGCAATGATCCCGGTGGTCACGGTCATGGGCATGCAGTTTTCCGAACTGCTGGCCGGCACCATCGTGATCGAAAAAGTGTTCTACCTGCCCGGCCTGGGCCGGCTGATCTTCGAGGCCATCGGCAACCGCGACCTCATCGTCGTGCGCAACTGCGTGATGCTGCTCGCGGCCCTGGTGGTCATCGTGAATTTCGTGGTCGACGTGCTCTATGCCGTGATCGACCCGCGCATCAAGGCGAGCGATATATGAGCGCCACCACAGTTCCGAGCGCGGCGGCGCTCAAGGTTCCCGGTTTCTGGCGCCGGGCGCTGCGGCACCGCAGCTTCGTGCTCGGCGGCGTGCTGACGCTGCTCCTGCTGCTGGCCGCCTTCGTCTCGCTGGTGTGGACGCCATGGTCGCCCTACGAAATGGACATGCCCAACAAGCTGAAGCCGCCCTCGGGCGCGCACTGGCTGGGCACCGACACCTACGGGCGCGATGTGGCCTCGCTGCTGCTGGTGGGCGCGCGGGCTTCCATCTTGGTGGGCGTGATCGCCGTGGGCATCGGCCTTGTCGTCGGTACGGCGCTGGGCCTGCTGGCCGCGGCGCGGCGCGGCTGGGTCGAGGAAGCGATCATGCGGCTCACCGATTTCTCGCTCGCCTTCCCGGCCATTCTGTCGGCCATCATGATGACGGCCGTGTTCGGCGCCGGCATCGTCAACGCGATCATCGCGATCGGCATCTACAACATACCGACGTTCGCACGCATCACGCGCGCATCGGCCAACGCCATCTGGTCGCGCGAGTATGTGGCGGCTGCGCGCGCCTGCGGCAAGGGCTCGTTCGCCATCACGATGCAGCATGTGCTGCCCAACATCTCGGCCGTGCTGATCGTGCAGATCACCATTCGCTTCGCGATTGCCATCCTTGCCGAGGCTGCCCTCTCCTACCTCGGCCTGGGCACCCAGCCGCCGCAGCCCTCGTGGGGGCGCATGCTCAACGAGGCGCAGACCATGATGTTCCAGTCGCCGCTGCTCCCGGTGTTTCCCGGCATGGCCATTGCCATGGCGGTGCTTGGCCTCAACCTGCTCGGCGACGGGCTGCGCGACCTGCTCGACCCGCGCCTGGCGCGGGCCCGCTAAGCCATGCCTCTTCTCGAAGTCAAAGACCTGCACGTCGAGCTGCAAACGCAGCGCGGCCCCGCCGAGGCCGTGCGCGGCATCGGCTTTACGCTCGAGCGCGGCGAAACGCTGGGCATCGTCGGCGAATCGGGCTGCGGCAAGTCGATCACGGTGCAATCGCTCATGGGCCTGCTGCCGTCCACCGCCAAGGTTACCGGCAGCATCCGCTTCGACGATACCGAGCTCGTGGGCCTGGGCGAAAAAGCCATGTGCCAGATTCGCGGCAACCGCATCGGCATGATCTTCCAGGAGCCGATGACGGCGCTGAACCCGGTGCACACCATTGCACGCCAGGTCGGCGAGCCGCTGCGGCTGCACCGCGGGCTCACCGGCGCCGAAGCGCGCAAGGAAGTGCTGGCGCTGCTCGAGCGCGTGGGCATTCCCGACGCGGCTTCGCGGCTCGATGCCTATCCGCACCAGTTTTCGGGCGGGCAGCGCCAGCGCATCGGCATTGCGATGGCGCTGGCCTGCGGCCCCGACCTGCTGATTGCCGACGAGCCCACCACCGCGCTCGACGTCACCATCCAGAAGCAGATCCTCGAGCTCATTCAAAGTCTGGTCGCGGAGCGCGGCATGGCGCTGATCCTGATCTCGCACGACCTCGGCGTGATCGCCCAAAGCGTCTCGAAGATGCTGGTGATGTACGGCGGCAGCGTGGTCGAGAGCGGCCCGACCGAAGCCGTGTTCGCCGAGCGCGCGCACCCGTACACGCAGGGCCTGTTCGCGGCGCGGCCGGCGCTCGGTGCGCCGCGCGGCATTCGCCTGGCCACCATCCGGGGCAGCGTGCCCGAGCTGATCGACCTGCCGCAAGGCTGCCCTTTTGCGGGCCGGTGCAAGTACACCGTCGACGCTTGCCATGCGACCAAGCCTCCGCCCACGATGCTGCCGCACGACCACGCGGTGAGATGCATCCGGCTCGAAGAGATTGCCGCCGAAGGGGCCCTCGCATCATGAGTCAGTCGATCAGCACAGCGCCCCTGCTCGAGGTGACCGACCTCGTGCGCCACTACGCCCTGCCGCGCGAAAAGCTTTTCGGCCCGCCGCCGCTCGTCAAGGCGCTGAACGGCGTGAGCTTCAAGGTCGAGGCCGGCCGCAGCCTGGGCATCGTCGGCGAATCGGGCTCGGGCAAGTCGACCATCGCACGCCTGGTGATGGCGCTCGACACGCCCACCTCGGGCAGCGTGCGGATGCTGGGCCGCGACCTGCACCAGCTGCCCCGGAGCGAACTGCGCGTGGCGCGGCGCGACTTCCAGATGGTGTTCCAGGACCCCTACGGCTCGCTCGATCCGCGCCAGACCGTGGCGCGCATCGTGGCCGAGCCGCTCGAGGCGCTGGCCGAAACCAGCCGCGCCGTGCAGCGCGAGCGCGCCTCCGAGGCGCTGGCCGCCGTGGGCTTGCGCACCACCGACATGGACAAGTACCCGCACGAGTTCTCGGGCGGGCAACGCCAGCGCATCGCGATTGCGCGCGCGCTCATCACGCGCCCCAAGCTCATCGTGGCCGACGAGCCCGTGAGCGCGCTCGACGTGTCGGTGCAGGCCCAGGTGCTCAATCTCATGCAGGATCTGCAGCAGCAGTTCGGCATCAGCTACCTGCTCATCAGCCATGACCTGGCGGTGGTGAACCACCTGTGCGACGACGTCTGCGTGGTGTGGAAGGGCAAGATCGTCGAGCAAGACCCGCCCGGCGAGCTCTTTCGCAATGCGCAGCACCCGTACACGCGCACGCTGCTCGATGCGGTGCCGCGCACGCCCACCGGCGGCACGCTGCTGGCGGCCTGAGGGAAGGCACGCCGGTCGCCTTCAACGGCATCGCCGCCCTCTCCTGCGGTTGAATCGGCATCCGGGTACGTCCCGAGGAAAAAGCGCCTCCGCAGCCGAGCGGCAACACGCCCGCTGCGAGAGAATGACTTTGCTGCGCGCGTGGCATCTTTCGTGCTGCGTGTCTTTCCTTCGTGCCGGGGCGCCTCCATTCGGGGCGCCGCGCACATAGAAATTGAAGCAGTCGTTTCGCACTCACCGTTTTTCCGGAGATCACAACGTATGTTGAACCGTCGCACCCTCCTTACCACCGCCGGCGCCACTGTCGCTCTGGCCTCCCCCATTGCCGGCATGGCACAGGGGCGGAAGGACGCCATCGTGATCGGCATGGCGCTCGAGCCGCCGGGCCTCGACCCGACCGCCGGCGCGGCGGCCGCGATTGGGGAAGTGGTGCACTACAACGTCCTCGAAACGCTCACCAAGATCAACGTCGACGGCAACGTCACGCCCCTCCTGGCCGAAAGCTGGGAAGTCTCGCCCGACCTGAAGACCTACACCTTCAAGCTCAAGCGCGGCGTCAAGTACCAGAACGGCGAGCCGTTCAACGCCAACACCGTGAAGTTCGCCTTCGACCGCGCAGGCAGCGAGAAGAGCACCAACAAGGACAAGCGCACCTTCGCGAACCTGAGCACGCAGGTGGTCGACGACTACACCGTGGTCATCATCAACAAGGAAATCGATCCCGACCTGCCCTTCTTGCTGGGCCAGGCCACCGCCGTGATCGTGGAGCCCAAGAGCGCCGACACCAACGCCACCAAGCCGGTAGGCACCGGCCCCTACAAGCTCGACAGCTGGGCCAAGGGTTCGTCGATCACGCTGAGCAAGTGGGACGGCTTCCGCAGCCCCGGCACGGCGAAGATCAACAAGGTCACCTTCCGCTTCATTGCCGACGCCGCCGCGCAGGCCGCGTCGCTGCTGGCCGGCGACGTCGACGTGTTCACGCGCATCGGCACGCGCGTGGTGCCGCAGTTCAAGAACAACCCGCAGTTCCAGACCATCCTGGCCGGCTCGCGCGCCAAGACCATTCTGTCGATCAACAACAAGAAGAAGCCGCTGGACGACGTGCGCGTGCGCCGCGCCATCCTCGCGGCCGTCGACCGCAAGGCCGTGATCGAAGGCGCGGCCGACGGCTTCGGCGTGCCGATTGGCAGCCACTACGTGCCGGGCGCCGCGGGCTATGTCGACACCACCGCCGTCAATCCGTTCGACATCGAGAAAGCCAAGAAACTGCTCGCCGAAGCCGGAGTGAAGACGCCGCTCGAGCTCACCATGACGCTGCCGCCGCCGCCCTATGCGCGCCAGGGCGGCGAAGTGATCGTGGCCCAGCTGGCCAAGATCGGCATCACGGTGAAGGTGCAGAACGTGGAATGGGCCCAGTGGCTCAGCGGCACCTACGGCAACAAGGACTACGACCTGTCGATCGTTTCGCACGTCGAGCCCTTCGACCTCGGCAATTACGCGAAGGCAGACTACTACTGGGGCTACCAGTCGAAGGCATTCAACACGCTGTACGACAAGATCAAGGCCACGGGCAACGCCGCCGAGCGCAACAAGCTGCTTGGCGAGGCGCAGAAGATGCTGGCCGCCGATGCGGCCAATGGCTTCCTCTACCAGCCGCAGTTCCCGACCATCGCGAAGAAGAACGTGAAGGGCATTTGGAAGGAAAACCCGATCTTCGTGAACGACCTTTCGGCCCTGTCGTGGGGATGAGCACGAACGTGTCTTCTTCTCCCTCTGCACTGAACGAGCTGTCCGCCCAGGAACTCTCCGCCGCCTACCGTACCAAGCGCCTGTCGCCTGTCGAGGTCACGCAAGCCGTCATCGCGCACATCGAGCGTTGGGAACCACAGCTCCAAGCCACCTGGCTCTTCAGGCCCGAAGCCGCGCTCGAACAGGCGCGGGCTTCGGAAGCGCGTTGGCAGCGCGGCGAAGCGCTCGGCCCGCTCGACGGCGTGCCGGCCACCATCAAGGAAAACATCGCGACCCGCGGCGACCCGATGCCGGCCGGCACAGCCGCCGTCGACTTGAAGCCTGCCACCGCCGACGCACCGCCTGCCGCGCGCCTGAAGGAAGCCGGCGCGGTCATCGTGAGCAAGACCACGATGCCGGATTACGGCATGTTGTCTTCGGGGCTCTCGAGCTTTCACAAGCTGGCGCGCAATCCGTGGGATCTGAGCAGGACCCCGGGCGGCTCGAGCGCCGGTGCCGGCGCAGCGGCTGCCGCGGGCTATGGCCCGCTGCACATCGGCACCGACATCGGAGGCTCGCTGCGGCTGCCCGCAAGCTGGTGCGGCATCTTCACGCTCAAGCCGAGCCTGGGCCGCATTCCCATCGACCCACCGTACATGGGCCGCGCCGCAGGGCCGATGACGCGCAGCGTGGGCGATGCGGCGCTGATGATGCAGGTGCTCTCCAAGCCCGATGCGCGCGACAGCATGAGCCTGCCACCGCAGGGCATCGATTGGGCGAGCTTCGATGTAACGCCCGACCATTTGCGCGGGCTGCGCATCGGCCTGCTGCTCGATGCGGGCTGCGGCCTGGCGGTAGAGCCCGAGATCGAGGCGGCGGTCGAGCATGCGGCGCGCCTGTTCGAGAAGGCCGGAGCCATCGTTGAAACCATGCAGCCTTTCATGTCGCAGGCCATGCTCGACGGCATGGATCATTTGTGGCGCATGCGCTCGCTGGTGGACATGAAGGCCTTGCGCGCCGACCAGCGCGCCAAGGTGCTGCCCTACATCCGCGAGTGGGCCGAGAGCGCGGCCGAGTTCAGCGGCGAACATGTGTTCCGCGGCTTCAGCCAATTCCACGCAACGCGCGTGGCAGCGGTGCAGGCTTGCGCACGGTTCGACTACGTGATTTCGCCGGTGTCGCCGAACATGCCCGCAGCCGCGGAAGCGCCTTCGCCGACCAACGACCCGCTGCGGCCGCTGGAGCACATCGGGTTCACGGTGCCATTCAACATGTCGGAGCAGCCTGCGTCTTCGGTGAACTGCGGGTACTCGGCGAGCGGGCTACCAATTGGGCTGCAGATTGCCGGGAAACGCTTTGACGATCTCGGCGTGTTGCGCGTGTCGCGTGCGTTCGAGCAGATTCGGGAGCCGCAGCGGCCTTGGCCTGTAGCGCCTTAGTTTTTTGGCGCCGCTGTTCGGGGGCGCACCCGCCGACGGGGTACCTTGCTCCGCGAATGTCCCCCGGCCTCCGGCCTCCTCCTTTATTTCGCTGCGCAAGGCACCCCGCCAGCGGGAGCGTTATACGGAGCAGTCGTTGATCAGCGGTACACCACGAGCGTGCCCCAGTGCACAGGGCATCGGGTGCTCCCCGCAGCGAAATAAAGGAGGAGGCGAAGCCGGGGGACATTCGCGGAGGGGAGTACCCGGTGGCCTTTGCACGCGCCCTGAATAACAGCCCCCAAACAAGAAGCCCGACCACTCAAGTCGCAGCGTACCGCCCCGGCTTGTGGTTGATCCACAAGAAAAGCCCCATCACCACAGCCGCCAGCACCGACCAGCCCACACGCTGCGGCGGAATCACGAACAGCGCGAGCAACACCACCGTGCAATCGATACCGATCTGCACCTTGCCGGCAGGCCAGCCGCGCTTTTCCTGCAAATACAGCGTCAACACGGTCGCACCGCCCAGGCTCGCGCGATGGCGGGCGAGAAACAGGCATCCGGTGCCCAGCAGCAGACCGCCGAGCACGGCTGCGAAGGCCGGGTGCAGGGAATCGATCGAGATGTAGCGCGGCGCCCAGTCTGTCATGACCGAAAGCAATGCGATCGCCGAGAAAGTCTTGATCGTGAAGGCCCGCCCCATGTGGCGCCATGCGAACCAGTAGAACGGCAAGTTGACCAGGAAGAACAGTTTTCCAAAGCTCACGCCGGTGGCGTAGTGCAGGAGAAACGCAACGCCGGCGGTGCCGCCCGTAAGCAGGCCCGCTTGGCCGAACAGCATCATGGCGATGGCGACGAACAAGGTGCCTGAAAAGATGGCTTGCGCGTCGTCGAAGCGGGAGTGCCGCAAGAAATCCGCCGGGGTTCTGGGTTGTGGCGCGTTCATGTCATGCAGCTTGACGCAAGTCCCGCGCCACCCCCAGGTGGTGTCACACCAGATGGGTCGCCAGCATTTCCCGGGCCCGGGTCACAAACTCCGTCTCGCCCCGCCGGCCGGGCAGGAATTGAAATGCAACCCGGGGCAGCGCCGGCAATCCATGCGGCGCCGCCAGCCGCCCCACGCCCTCGCACACAGCGGATTCGTTCAGGCACGCCACGCCGAGCCCCGCGGCCAGTGCCGACTGCAACCCCGCCACCCCCGATGCCACATGCGCCAGCACATACGGCACCTTGCGCCGCCGAAGCAGCGCCACCGTGTACTGATGCAACGAGCAAGTTTCCGGCAAGGCCAGCAGCCGAAGCGGCTCGCCCCGCGCCAATCGCATGCCGGTTGCACCGAGCCACGCCAGCGATTCACGCCGGATGACCGAGGCCTTCACGCCTTGCTCCGGCGAAGACGATGCACCTGCGATATTCATCGCCAAGCCCACGTCGAATTCTCCATTTGCATAGGCAGCCCGCAGCGCATCGCTCTTCAGGATGCTCACGTTCAGCCGTACTTGCGGATAGCTCTCGCCAAGGCGACCCAGCAGCCGCGTGAGATCGCCAGGACGAAAGTAGTCGGTCACGGCGAGCCGCAACTCGCCCTGCAGGGCCTCGCCATGCAGATCACGAAAAGCCTCGTCACTGAGCGCGAGGATGCGGCGGGCATAGGCCAGGAGCCGCATGCCCGCTTCAGTCGGTGCCACACCGGCCTTGCTGCGTGTGAGCAATGATTGCCCCGCCCGCTCCTCGAGCTTGCGTATCTGCTCGCTGACGGACGACTGCGAGAGGAAGACGCGAGGCGCGGCGGCCGTGAGGCTGCCGGCATCGATCACCGCGGCAAGCGTGCGAAGCTGCTCCAGGTCGAATGTCTGCATGGTCTATCCATCCGATTTTCCGATGGGTTCCATCATATCTTCCCGCTTTTCCGATGGCTACGTAATTCCCACAATAGCCCCATCGTTCACTCATTCACGGAGTTCCAGATGCCCCATATCGTTGTTCACCTCTCAGGCGAGCCCGACTCCCAACTCACCCGCAAGACCGTCGACACGGTCGCCGAGCTGACCCAGAGCGTGCTCGGCAAGCAGTTGCCGGTGATCGCCATCACGGTGCAGTACATCGCCGCCGACACGTGGTTCATCGGCGGGCAGTCGCTGGCCTCCCTCGGCAAGTCGGCGTTTCACCTCGACATCAGCGTCACGGACGAAACCAACACCAAGGCGGAAAAGGCGCGCTACCTGCGCGAGGTGCATGCCGCGATGGCACGGCTGCGGCCCAACCTGCACGAGGTGTCGTACATCCACGTGATCGACGCTCGCGGCGCGGCCTACGGCTACGGCGGAAAGACGCAGGAGTACCGCCACCAGCAAGCGGGCGTTTGAAGCCCGCGGCGGGGCATGGCACCATTCGGTCATGCCCGCCGCAACCCTGCATGCCGACAGCTTCGGTAACCCGCTCACGCTCGACGATGCCGCCAGCCTGCCGCTCGTCGAAGACTTTGTCATGGGTTTTGTGGCGACGGAGGCGCGTGCGGTCAACCTGCTGGCCTTGGCCGACAGCGACTCGAGCCCCCTCGTCCAGGCCTATTGCGCAACGCTTCACCTCTTCGCCGAATCGCGCGATGCCGCGGCCAATGCGCGCCCCTACCTCGCCAGGGCCCGCGCCGCATCCGGGCGTGCCACCCCGCGCGAGCAACGCTACATCGCGGCCATCGAAGCCTGGGCCGACGGCAACATCGCCAAGGCCATCGCCCTGCATGCGGAGCAGGCGCGCGAATACCCGCGCGACCTGGTGTCGGTGAAGCTGGGGCAATACCACTGCTTCAATACCGGCGACTGTCCGGGCATGCTCCGGCTCGCGCTCGCCGCGCTGCCTGCCGCGTCCGATGTGCCCTATGTGCACGGCATGGCCGCCTTCGGCTACGAGCAGTGCCACCTGATGCGCGATGCCGAGGCCAGCGCCCGCCGCGCCATCGGCATGTGCCGCAAGGAGCCGTGGGCGCATCACGCACTGGCGCATGTGATGCTCACCGAAGGCCGGCTTTCCGAAGGGCTGGCGTTCATGCAAGGCGTGAGCGACACCTGGACCGAGCTCAATTCGTTCATGGTGACGCACAACTGGTGGCATGTGGCCCTGTTCCTGATCGAACTCGACCGCGATGCCGAAGCGCTCGCGGTGTACGACCGCGAGGTGTGGGGCGTCGTGAAGGACTACTCGCAGGACCAGATCGGTGCGGTCTCGCTGCTGGCACGCTTCGAACTCGCGGGCATCGATGTCGGCACGCGGTGGAGCGACGTGGGCCGCTATCTCGTGCAGCGCCAGGCCGACCATGTGCTGCCTTTTCTCGACCTGCAATACCTGTATGGCCTGGCGCGCGCGGGCCAGCCAGAGGCGGATGCGCTGCTGCGCAACATCGAGGCCTATGCGCCGCGCGCGCCCGCCTCGACCCGGGCGGCGTGGCAGCACGTGTGCGTGCCGGCTGCTCGCGGGCTCATTGCCCATGCGCGAGGCGACTTCGCTTCCACCATCGACGGACTCGGCACCGCCTTGCCGCGCCTGCTGGAAATCGGCGGCAGCCATGCGCAGCGCGACCTGTTCGAGCAGGTGTACCTCGATGCCCTCGTGCGTGCCGGCAGCGAAGCCGCGCTCACGGGCGCGCAAGGCATCCTGCAGCAGCAACTCAACGGCCAGCCCGAGTCGCTGCGGCTGCGGCGCCAGGCGGGCGATGTCTATGCGCGGCTCGGTCTCGGAGAACTGGTTTCCCGCCTCTGAGAAAGAAAAACCGGCAGCTGCACTTCGCTCGAAAAGGCGCGAGCTTTTGCTGCTCAGTTCTTCTCGAGATGCCGCCGCTGGTCGTACACCGGCTGCGGCGGCAAATCGGCAAGATGCCGCGTGTCGGCCCAGTCGACGATCTCTATCGCGTCCGGCATTGCGGGGTCGGCGATGCGGATACGGTTGAAGCCCGCGTTGGGAATGTCGCTCTGCCGCGGCCCGCTGAGGCTGAGCCCGCGCGCCGTGCGCCACACCATGTCGAGCACGCCCCCGTGAGTGACAACGACCAGGCGCTGCCCTCTGTGGGTGGCTGCCAGGGTTCCGAGGGCCGCGACGATGCGCGTGTGAAATTGGCGCGCCGACTCGCCCTCGGGCATGGCGTGGTCCTCACGGAACTCCAGCCATTCCTCCCAGGCCCTGGGGTGCAGGGCCTGGATTTCATCGGCCCGCATGCCTTCGACGACGCCGAAGTGCTGCTCGCGCAAACTCGCCGATGTGACCACCGGCAGCGACAACTGAAGCGATGCCGGCGCCGCGGTTTGCTGCGCGCGCATCAGATCGCTGCTGATGATGTGCTGCGCCGTTTCGCCCGCCATCCGCAAACCCAGCCGGCGCGCCTGCTCGTGCCCCATGTCGTTGAGCGGCACATCGGCGTGCCCCTGGAAACGCAGTTCGCGGTTCCAGGCGGTTTCGCCGTGGCGGATCAGGATGAGTTCGGTTGCGGAGTCGGGTGTGGGCGTTGGCATGGAACGCCCATTCTCCACCGCATGCGTGACGCTCAGAGCCTCGGCGGCACCATCTGTTGCATGGCCGCCACCTGCATTGCGAACGGTGCCGTGCTCACGCGCGTGGGCGAGGGTGTCAGAAGCGAGAGCACCCAGGCAATCACCACGCCGCCGATGATGGCGCAAACCACCACCACGGCCGTGTATGCCAGCGCCTTGTCGGGCGGGCACTTCATGAGCACCGGCAGGCCGATGTAGATCAGGTAGATGCCGTAGAGCGCCGCGAGCGCACCCAGAATCGACAGCGACGGAATCAGGCTGAACACCCCGCCCAGAAAGCTTGCCGTGCTGGCATATGCGGAGAGCTTGAGCGCGCCGATCTGGCTCTTTGTGCCTTCGAATGTGGGCGCCAGCGCATCGATGATCAACGCCAGCACGAACACCATGACGAGCGAGAGCACGTAGCCGACGACCATGTTCACGAGCCCCGTGACTACGGGCACACGAAAGTTGACACCGAAGGCACCGAAGCCGATGACCGACAGGCCGATGAAGCCCGCCACCGCCGGTATCAGCGCGAGGATCATCACGTAGTTCTTGTAGAGCGACGCGGTGTCCGCGGGCTCTGCATCGATGGCGGGCCAGGTGGCCTTGGGCTTGAGCAGGATGTCCTGCACGCGTTGAACCAGGTTCATTGTCTTGTCCTCGGTATGAAGCGGAAACGCGCGAACCGCAGATCGCGCAGCGTCTGAAAGTATGTCGATTCCGCCCGCGGATGGCTTCTGGCCAGGCAGCCTATGCCGTTACGCCGGAGGGCGCGATGACGCAAAATCCGCTCATGCCACACCTTGTCCTGCTGCCCGGCCTCGCCTGCGACGAGCGCCTCTGGGAAGCCCAGCTTCCCGTTCTTCCGGCCATGTTCGAAGCGCGCGTGAGCGACGCCCACATGCGCAACGACACCATCGAAACCATGGCCGCGGCCGTGCTGCGCGAGAACCCCGGCCCGCTCGTGCTCTGCGGTGCGTCGATGGGCGGCATGGTTGCGATGGAAGCCGCACGGCAGGCGCCCGGGCGCGTTGCGGGGCTCGCGCTGCTGGGCACCAATGCCCGCCCCGAGGCGCCCGACATGTACGAGCTGCGCGAAAGCGCGATCGAACTATTCGAGCGCGGCGAACTGCGCGACGTGATCGAGCCGAACGTCGTCTTCGCGTTTCACCCCGTGCAGGCGGCCGACCAGGCGCTGGTCGAGCGCTATGTCGAGATCGTGCTGGATGCCGGTACGCAGCAGCTCATCAGCCAGAACCGCGCCGTGATGCGCCGGCCCGATGCGCGCACCCACCTGCCTTCGCTGCGCGCGCCGGTGCTCCTGGTCTGCGGCGACACGGACCGGTTGACGCCGCCCGATTGCACGCGCGAAATCGCGGCGCTGGTGCCGCATGCGGAAGTGGTCTGGTTGCCGCAATGCGGCCACATGCTGACGATGGAGAAGCCCGCCTTGGTCAATGCAGCGCTGCTCTCCTGGCTGGCTCAGTGGAGCTGACCGCCGGTTTCGGCAATGTCTTTTTCAACGGCCAATGCGGTGGCCACCGCAATGCGCAGCGCCTCGACCATGGTGGGCAGCGACATGCTGGGTGAACCCGGAAAGCGTGCCGCCTGCTCGGGCAGGTAGGGAATGTGGATGAAGCCGCCGCGCTGCCCCGGCACCGGGTGCGTGGCCAAGCGGTGCATCAGGCCGTAGAAGATGTGGTTGCAGACGAAGGTGCCTGCGGTGTTCGACACGGACGCAGGCACACCGGCCGCGCGCAGGTCCCGAACCATGGCCTTGATCGGCAATGTCGAGAAATACGCCGCGGGGGCGCCGCGCACCACGGGGGTGTCGATCGGCTGCCGGCCTGCGTTGTCTGCAATGCGCCCGTCGTCGATGTTGATGGCCACGCGCTCGGGCGTGATCTCCGCGCGGCCGCCGGCCTGGCCGATGCACAGCACCAGCTGCGGCTGCAGTTCCTCCATGGCACCCGCAAGCGCCTCGATGGCGTCGCCAAATACGCAGGGCATCTGGCGCGCATGCACGGTGGCGCGGCCGCACTTCCAGCCCTCGAGCGCACGCACGGCCTCCCATGAGGGGTTGAGGGCTTCGCGGTCGAACGGGTCGAAACCGGTCAGCAGGACATTGGTTCGCAGCGCCACGGCTTGAACGGTGCGCTCAGGCCATCGCGCGAACCGCGATGCCCTCTTGCTGCAGGCGGTCGCGAATGCGGCGCGCAAATGCCAATGCATGGGCACCGTCGCCGTGCAGGCACACGGTCTGCGCGTTGAGCGGCACGGTGCTGCCGTCGATGGCCGTGACCTTGCGGTCGCGCACCATCGAGAGCGTCTGGGCGAGCGACTGCTCTTCGTCTTCGATGAGCGCGCCGGGCTGGCTGCGCGGCACCAGGCTGCCGTCGGGCATGTAGCCGCGGTCGGCAAACACTTCTTCCACGGGCGTGAGGCCGGCACGGCGTGCGGCGTCGATCATGCCGCTGCCCGCGAGGCCGAAAAACCTGAGCGACGGGTCGAAGCGCCGCACCGCTTCGCAGAGCGCGTCGGCGAGTTCGGGCTCCTTCACGGCCTGGTTGTAGAGCTGCCCGTGCGCCTTCACGTGCGAGAGCTTGCCGCCTTCGGCCTTGACGATCGCGGCGAGCGCGCCGACCTGGTAAAGCACGTTGGCCACGATCTCGTCGGGCGGCAGGTGCATGGTGCTGCGGCCGAAGTTTTCGCGGTCGGGAAAGCTGGGGTGGGCGCCTATCGCCACGCCGTGCTCGATGGCCCAGCGCACGCATTGCTGCATGGTCTTTGCATCGCCCGCGTGCCAGCCGCAGGCGATGTTGGCCGAGCTCACGAGGCCGAGCAGTGCTTCGTCGCTGCCGGCGCCTTCGCCGAGGTCGGCATTCAGGTCGATTTGCATGGGGTTTGTTCCTTCTTCAAGACGGGCCGGCGCATCGGAGCCAGACCGCGCACCTGCTGCTTGCACAGTCTATGCCGGTCCAGTCCAGCCTGCTGCCGCGAGCCCTTGCGCCACTTGCGCGAGATAGCGCTGCTGCTCGGCCCATGCCTCGAGCGCCGCCGCCATATCGACCTGCATCAGCCGCAGCCGGCCGTCGAGCGGCGCTTGCGCGAGCTTCCACAGGTCGGCGCGAATCACCACGCCGATGCGCGGATAGCCGCCGGTGGTCTGTGCGTCGCCCATCAGGATGATCGGCTGGCCCGAGGGCGGCACCTGGATGGTGCCGGGAATGACGCCCGACGAGAGCATGTCGACGCTGCGCTTGCGCTTGAGTTCGCCCCCTGCGAGCCGGCTTCCCATGCGGTTGCTCTGCGCGGTGATGCGCCAGCGCTCGCTCCAGAGCAGTGCCTGCGAAGCCGCGGTGAACTGATCGAACTCGGGGCCGGGCAGCACGCGCAGCGCAATGGCGGAGTCGCTTTCCTCGGGACCCCATTCCGGGCCGCGCAAGCCGAAGGGGCGCCGGGCGAGCTGGCCGACGTCGAGCGCCGTGGCGCCCAGCGCGAGCCGGTCGCCCTTGCGCAGTGCCCGCCCCTGGTGGCCGCCGAAGCCCGCCTTCAGATCGGTGCTGCGCGAACCGAGCACCGGCGGCACGTCGATCCCGCCCGCCACCGCGAGCCAGCTGCGCAGGCCGGCCTTCTTCGCGCCGGATGCATTGGCGCCCGCGAGCTTGAGCGTTTGCCCCGCTGCCACCGGCATGCTCCAGCAAGGCCAGATGGGTGTGCCGTCGAGCCGGGCGGCGAAATCGTCTCCGGCCAATGCGATGCGCGTGTCGGTTTCGAAGCGGATCTCGCAGCCGCCCATGGTGATTTCGAGGCCGGCCGCGCCATCGGCATTGCCGACCAGCCGGTTCGCCAGCGTGAGCGCCAGCACGTCGAGTGCGCCGCCGGGGCAGATGCCGACCTGGCGGTGCCCGTGCCGCCCCAGGTCTTGCACCGAGGCCAGCATGCCGGGTTTCTGGACCAGCATCATGTCTGCACGCTTTCGACGACGAAGCGCACGCGGTCGCCCGGCCGCAGCAGGGTGGGCGGCTCGGCCGCCGGGTCGAAAAGCGCCAGCGAAGTCCGGCCGATCAGTTGCCAGCCGCCCGGCGACACCAGCGGATAGACGCCGGTCTGCTCGCCGCCGATGCCGACGGAGCGCGCGGGCACCGCCGTGCGCGGTTCGGCCCGGCGCGGCGTGGCGAGTTCGGGCGGCAGCCCGCCCATGAATGCGAAGCCGGGCAGAAAGCCGAGCAGGTAGACCACGTATTCGCCGCCGCTGTGGCGCCGCACCACTTCGGCCGGCGTGAGCCCGGTGTGAGCCGCGACATCGGCAAGGTCCGGCCCGTGCTCGCCGCCATATACCACCGGAATTTCCACCAGCCGGCCTTCGACCGCGGTAGCCGAAAGCCGCGGCCAAGCCCCGTTGACGCGGGCCATCAGCGCTTCGATACCGATCGCGACCGGATCGAAAGTCAGCGTGAGATTGTTCATGCCAGGCAGCACCTCGCCCACGCCGGGCCACTGCTGAACCTCGATGCCCAGCGCCCAGATCTGCTGCTGCTGCGCGAGCGTGGCCGGCGGCGCCAGTTCGCAAAGCAACGCCGCATCGCCCAGCGGATGCAGGCGAGGCAACGGAAACCGGCTACTCACGACCGAGGCTGCGCACCTTGGCCGCCAGATGCGTTTCCACATCGGGCGAAACGAACTTGTGGACCTCGCCGCCGAGCATGGCAATTTCGCGCACGAAGGTGCTCGAGATGAACTGGTACTTGTCGCTGGGCGTCAAGAACACGGTTTCCACATCGGGCATCAGCGAGCGGTTCATGCCGGCCAGCTGAAACTCGTAGTCGAAGTCGGTCACGGCGCGCAGGCCGCGCACCATGGCCTTGCCGCCGCGCGCCACCACGAAGTCGCGCAGCAAGCCCGAAAAGCTCTCGACCGTGACCTGGTCGCTGTACGGCTTCACGGCCTCGCGCGCCATGTTCATGCGTTCCTGCAGGGTGAACAGCGCCTTCTTGTGGTGCCCCGCCGCCACCGCGACGATGACCTTGGAAAAAAGCTGGGTTGCGCGCCGCACCACGTCCTCGTGGCCGAGGGTGATGGGATCGAAAGTGCCGGGATAAACCGCGATCACGTTGCTGGCCATGGTTGCTTCTTCCTCATGCAGCCGGTGCGGCTTGTCCGGCGGATTATGCAGTCCCGTTTGCAACGTGCCGCAGCAGATGTGCATGCACGGCGCCTGCCTTTAAGTAACGAAAACCAACAAGACCGACGGCGGCAAGCTCCTCGTCGGTCCAATGTCGCGGCGCTTCCAGGTAGATGGTACCTCCGGCTTTGACGGCGCGTGCCGCGGCGCGCAGCGAAGGTTCATAGAGGGAGGTGCTGTCGAAAGGCGGGTCGAGAAATACGGCATCCAGGCTGCCCGCAGCGACGCGCTCGAGCGCGGTGAGCCCGTTGCCGCGCTCGATGCGAACGGCCTCGGCCGAAAGCTTGGTTTTCGCGGCCTGCAACTGCGCCACCAGAGCGGCGTCCTGCTCGCACAGCAGCACGCTCGCAGCGCCGCGCGAAGCGGCCTCCAGGCCCAGGGCACCGGTGCCCGCGAATGCGTCGACGCAATGCCAGCCCGGCAATTCGCCGCCGCCCGCCCCCGCGATGCTCGCAAGCCAGTTGAACAGCGTCTCCCGCACGCGGTCGGGCGTGGGACGCAGGCCCGGCTTGTCGGCCACGGAAAGGCGGGTGCGCTTCCACTGGCCTCCGATGATGCGCACCTCGCTCGGCCGCGATTTCGATCGGGAAGGCGACGGCGACGATGGGGAGGCGGGGCGCCTGGCGGCTGCGGCTTTCTTCTGGGGCATGCGGCAAGCTTAACGCCGCCGCATGCGGTGCTAGATGCCGAGAAAGGCTCGCCGCGCGAGCAGCGCGGCAAGCACGAGCATCGTGCCGCCGATCAGCGCGTCGAGCATCTGCCAGGCACGGGGACGCGCAAACACCGGCGCCAGCCACCGCGCACCAAAGCCCAGCGCCGAGAACCACAGCGCGCTTGCAAGCGCCGCCCCCGCGACGAACCAGACCTTGAGCACGCCGCCGTACTGGGCGCCGGTGCTGCCCACGAGCAGCACGGTGTCGAGGTAGACATGAGGGTTCAGCAACGTGAAGCCCGCCGCCTGCGCCAGCACGGCGGCGCGGGAGAGCGATGCGCCTTGGGCCGCCGCCTGCAGCGCACCCGGCTGACGCGAACGCCACAGCGCGCGCAACCCATAGACACCGAGGAACAGCGCGCCGAGCCCCGCGAGCGCCGTGGCCACGGCGGGCCGCCCTTGCAGCGCCTGCGCCATGCCGGCCACGCCGGCCGTGATGAGGATCGCGTCGCTCGCTGCGCAGAACAGCACCACGGCGCTCACATGCTCGCGCCGCAGGCCCTGGCGCAGCACATAAGCGTTCTGCGCGCCGATGGCGACGATGAGCACCAGGCTCATGAAGAGCCCGTTGGCGAATGCGGTGGTGATTTGTTCGGTGACCATGGCGCCAGCTTGCCGCCGCCCGCCGATTAATTCAAACTAAACTTCCTAAGCCATATTCAGTTTTTCTAATTCACACCGACCATGCTCGACTACGCCGCCCTGAATGCCCTGGCCGCCGTGGTACGCGAGGGCAGCTTCGAGCGCGCGGCCCGCGCTCTGAACGTCACGCCATCGGCGGTTTCGCAGCGCGTGAAGCTGCTCGAGGAACGCACGGGCGGTGCGCTGCTGGTGCGCGGCCAGCCTTGCGTGGCCACCGAAGCCGGCCAGCAGCTCTGCCGCCACTTCGAACGCGTGGGCATGCTGGAGCACGAATTGCGCGACGCGCTGCCCGCGCTCGGCATGGGCGGCAGGAGCGGCAACGAGCGCGAGCGGGTCACGGTGCGCGTGGCGGTGAACGCCGACAGCCTGGCCACCTGGTTCATGGCAGCCGCCGCGGCCTTTGCGAAGCAGGAAGAATCCGCTTTACTCGACCTGACCGTGGATGACCAGGACCATACCGCCGAGCGCCTGCGAAGCGGCGCCGTGCTCGCCGCCGTCACCGCACTGGCACAGCCGGTGGCCGGCTGCAACAGCGAGGCGCTGGGCACCATGCACTACGTGGCGGCCGCGAGCCCGGAGTTCGTGCAGCGTTATTTCGCCAAGGGCATGGGCGCGCGAACGCTCGCAAACGCACCCAGCCTGGTGTTCGACCGCAAGGACCGGCTGCAGGCGCGCTGGGTGCGGCGCATCTGCCATCGCAGCATCGAGACGCCACGCCATTGGCTGCCCTCGGCACATGGTTTCCTTGAAGCGGCGTGCGCCGGCATGGGCTGGGGCATGCTCCCCGTCAGCATGGCGGCCGATGCGATGCGGGCGGGCGCGCTGGTGGAGCTGGTGCCCGGCTCGGCGCTTCAGGTGCCGCTCTACTGGCAGCAGGCGCGCGCCGCGCCGCAACTCCTCGAACGCCTCCGGACGACGGTGCGCGCAGCCGCCGGCAGCGGCGCGCACGCCCTGCGCTGAAACGCTGTTTGTTTGCCTACTTGCCGCCGACCACGACCGTCACCATGCGTTCGGGCTGCAGCTTGCGCGCAAAGGCGGCGCGCACCTCGGCCGCGGTAACCGCGTTCATGCGCGCGGTCCAGGTGTCGAGGTAGTCGAGCGGCAGGTCGTGCCACGCGATGTTGGCCACGTTGCCGATGAGCTTGCGGTTGCTGTCCATCAGGAGCGGGAAGCCGCCGATCAGGTTGTCCTTGGCGGCCTTGAGCTCGGCGTCGGTCGGGCCTTCGGCCACGAACTTGGCAAGCACTTCGCGGGATATCTTCACCGCATCTTCGGCCTGGTCGGGCCGCGTCTGAAAGCCGACGCGGAATGCTCCGGCGTCCAGCCCCGGCGAAAACCCGCTGTAAACGCTGTAGGCCAGGCCGCGCTTCTCGCGCACTTCGTTGGTGAGCCGCGAGACGAAGCCGCCGCCGCCCAGCACGTAGTTGCCGAGCGTGAGTGCGAAGTGGTCCGGGTCCTTGCGCGGATAGCCGGGCTGGCCGATGAAGACGTGGGCCTGGGCCGAAGCGAACGGAATGCGCTCGTCCTTTGGCGCCTGGAGCGCAGCCACCGGTGCGATGGCAGGAAGCGGCGTGCAGGCTTCGGGGCCGGGCAGCCGCGAGAGCAGTGCGGTGGCCATGGCTTCCGCCTCGGCGCGGGTCACGGCGCCAACGATGCTGAGCTTGGCGCGGCACGGCACGATGAGCTGCTGGTAGCGTTGCCGCATGGCCGCGGTGTCGATCCGCGCCAGCGTGGCTTCGGTGACTTCCTGCCCGTACGGGTGGCCGCCGTACACGCCCTGCGCAAAGGCACGGCCCGCGATGGTCGCCGGCTTGGTGTTGGCCTCCTTGAGCGACGCATTGATGCGTTCGCGTTCGCGCTGCCACACATCGTCGGGAAAGGCCGGCTCGCCGAGCTCGCGTGAAGCGAGCGTGACGACCTTGGTCAGCAGCGCCGGGTCGGACAAGGTGCGCAGCGAATAGCTGGCGCGATCGGTACCGGCGCTGGCATTGAACTCGGCGCCCAGGTCGGCCCAGGCTTCGCCCAGCGCGTTCTCGTCGAGCGCCGGCTCGCCGTTCTTGCCGGCGCGCACGCCCTTCTCGACCATGGTCGCGGTCACGGCGGCCAGGCCGGCCTGCGCCGCCGGGTCGCGCCGGCTGCCGGCGTCGAAATCGATCTGCACGTCGACGATGGGCAACGCCTGGGTCGACACCAGGTAGATCCTGGCGCCGCTCGCGAGTGTCCAGTGTTCGATGGGCAGCGCGGCTTGCGCCGCGCCCGCCAAGGCGGCAACGACGGCGAACAGCGCAGGACGGAGAATTTTTTTCATTGTGGTCATGGAAATCCGGGCCCTTCAGCGCAACTCGCCTGCGGGCGCTGCAAAACCGCGGCCGCGGGGCTTGGCTTCCAACGGCAAGGGGCGCAAGGTGGCCACCGTGAGCTGGTCGTCTCCAAAATAGTTGGCAGCCACCGCCTGCACCTGGGCCGGTGTCACGGCCTGCAGCTTCGCGATGATGCGGGCGCTGGAGTCGAGCGGAAGCCCCTGCACCCAGTTGCTCCCGAGCTCGCGGGCTTGCGCCATCACGGAATCGCGCTTGTAGGTTTCGCTGGCCACCCATTGCGTCTTGACGCGCGCGAGTTCGGCCTCGCCCACGCCTTCCTTCGCGATGCGCGCCACCTGGGCCCGCAGCGCCGCTTCGACCGCTTCAGGGCTTTTGCCGTTCGCGGGCACACCCACGAGCGTGAACAGCTGCGGTCCCCGGCCGGCCAGGCCCGAGTAGGCGCTGGCGGAATCGGCAACGCGGTCGGGGCCCTGGGTCAGGGCGCGATCGAGCCGCGCGCCGGTGTAGCCGTCGAGCACGGCCGACAGTACTTCGAGCGCCCACACGTCGGTGGCCGCGTCATCGATTTTTTCCAGTTGCGGAATGCGGAACGCGAGCGACACATATGCCTGCTCTGCCGGCGCCTTGAACTCGATACGGCGGAGGCCGCGCTGCGCCGGCTCGATGCGCGGCTTGCGCGGGGGCACGGCACGCGCGGGAATGCTGCCGTAATATTTTTCGGCCAGCGCGCGCACCTTGGCCACGTCGACATCGCCGACCACCACCACGGCGGCGTTGGCGGGCACGTACCAGCGCCGGAAAAACTCGCGTGCGTCGTCGGGCGTCATCGCATCGAGGTCGCTCATCCAGCCGACCACGGGGCGATGGTAGGGCGAGGCCGTGAAGATCGCCGCGTTCTGCTGTTCGCCGAGCAAGGCGCGCGGCTGGTCTTCGGTGCGCATGCGGCGCTCTTCCTTGACCACTTCGATCTCGCGCTTGAACTCGTCGTCGGACCACTGGTTGTTGGCGAAGCGGTCCGATTCGAGCTTCATGATCTGCTCGAGGCTGGTCACCGGGATCTGCTGGTAGTAGCCGGTGAAGTCGCGCGAGGTGAATGCGTTTTCCTGGCCGCCCAGGGCCGCCACGCGCCGCGAGAACTCGCCCGGCTTGATGGTCCTGGTGCCCTTGAACATCATGTGCTCGAGCACGTGGGCCACGCCCGAGGTGCCGTCGACCTCGTCGACGGAGCCCACGCGAACCCAGACCATCTGCACCGCGGTGGGGGCGCGCCGGTCGGGCAGCACCAGCAGCGTCATGCCGTTGGCAAGGGTGAACTGCTGGGGAGCGGGTGCCGCCGCGGCATCGGCGGGCGAAACGGCGGTGGAAGGAGCGGGGGAAGCCGGTGTGGGCTGGGCCTGTGCAGGCGCGGCCCACAGCGCAGAAAGCGCCATTGCCAGCACCGCACCGGACGCAGCACGGCGTGGCGAGGGGTGTTTCATAGAATGGGTCGGATTGTAAAAAGCTCCTGATGTTCAGTTTCTTCAAGAAAAAACCACCCGCCGAATCCCCGGCCGCGCCGGCGCCCTCCCCGGCAGCCGAGCCGGCACCGGCACCCGAGCCTGCCCCCGCGCGCTCGGTGTTCTCGCCGTCCAGCTGGTTCGGCTCCAAGCCTGCCGTGGAGGAAACGGCGCCTCCACCGGCCGAGCCTGCGGTGCCGCCCTCTGTGGCGCCCGCTCCGCCCCCCCCGCCTCCGCCGCCTCTTTCGCCCCCTGTCGTAGCCCCGGCACCCGCTGCGCCCGTCTTCACACCGGTGGCCCCGGCACCTGCCCCCGCAGAGCCGGCCGTTGCTCCACCCGCCCCACCCGCTCCCGCCCTCATTGCCGATGTGGCGGCCGAACGCAAGGGCTGGCTCAACAAGCTCAAGACCGGCCTGCGCAAGACCGGCACCGGCATTCAGGCGGTATTCGTCAATGCGCAGATCGACGAGGCGCTGTACGAAGAGCTCGAATCGGCGCTGCTGATGGCCGACACCGGCGTGAAGGCCACCGAGTTCCTGCTCGACGACCTGCGCGGCCGCGTCAAGCGCCAGATGGCGACCGACGCCGCGCAGGTGAAGCGGCTGCTGGCCGACGCCATCACCGACCTGCTCCGGCCGCTCGAAAAGCCGCTGGTGATCGGCCAGTTCTCGCCGACGGTGATCATGGTGGCCGGCGTCAACGGCGCGGGCAAGACCACGTCCATCGGCAAGCTCACCAAGCACCTGGCCAACGAGGGCGCCTCGGTGCTGCTCGCGGCGGCCGACACCTTCAGGGCGGCGGCGCGCGAGCAGTTGCTGGTCTGGGCCGATCGCAACACGGTCGAGATCGTGAGCCAGGAAGGCGGCGACCCCTCGGCCGTGAGCTTCGACGCGGTCACCGCCGGCAAGGCGCGCGGCAAGGACGTGGTGCTGGTCGACACCGCGGGCCGGTTGCCCACGCAATTGCACCTGATGGACGAGCTCAAGAAGATCAAGCGCGTCGTCACCAAGGCCGACGCCACCGCGCCGCACGAGGTGCTGCTGGTGATCGACGGCAACACCGGGCAGAACGCCCTGGCGCAGGTCAGGGCTTTCGACGAGACACTGGGCCTCACCGGCCTGGTGGTGACCAAGCTCGACGGCACGGCCAAGGGCGGCGTGCTCTGCGCCATTGCGCGCGAGCGGCCGATTCCGGTCTACTTCATCGGCGTGGGCGAGAAGCTGGAAGACCTCGAGACCTTCAACGCGCGCGAGTTCGCGCAGGCGCTGCTGGGCTGAGGTGCCGCCAGCAGCGCCCGCCGCCGCTTAGAAGCCGCTCAGAAGCCGCTTAGAACCCAAACAGCGAGCGGGTATCGCAGAGAAAACCGCTGCAGTTGGCCGGCCGGACGAAGAGCGTCCTGATCTGGCCGCTCGGCAGCATGTAGTCGCCCACCAGGGCGTTGCCCTTGGCTCCCTCGGCATTCGCTTGGGCGATGTAGTCCGCGCTGTTGCCCGCGGGTTGCAGGTTCTGGTAGCTGAACGTGGCCGACTGCGACAGGTCTTTCTCGTAAAGGAGCTTGATGCCGTCCGAGAAGACGTAGCCGGTCTTGAACCGGAAGCCCCGGGCGCCCTGGGCCTCGAGCTGCGCCAGGAAATCGGCGTCGCTGCCGGGCTGGCCCAGAGCCTCGTAGCCATAGGTTGCGCTGCCTTGCGAGTCCTTCTGATACACCAGGACCGTGGTCCCGCCGACCATGTAGGCCCCGGCGACGCTGAAGTAGCCGTTGCCGCCCTGGGCGTTGACTTGCGCCAGGTAGCCGGCGCTGTCGGCTGGTGCCGTCAGCACGGCATAGGTGTAGGTCGACGAGGAGTTGTTGTCCTTGCGATAGAGCGTGCGCGTCTGGCCGCCGATCACGTAGGGCCCGCCCCACTTGAAGCCTCGGGCACCCTGAGCGTTGAGCTGGTCCTGCAAGTCGGCCGCGGAGCCCGCGACCGGCATCAACTCGAAGGCATAGGAGGTCTCGGCATCCTTCACATAAGCCTCGACAACCTCTGCGCTGTAGGGGCTCATCGAAATGGTGAAGGCGAAGCCGCCGAAAAAGCGAAACGACCTCGCGCCCTGTGCATTCAGCCGGGTGAGAAACGCCGATGGATCGGCGGCGGGGGCCAAGGCCTCGTACATGAAAGTACGCGTGGCGGGAACCGGGGCCGGCGCGGGCGGCGGTGGAGGGGGCGGCGGTGGGGCGGGAGGAGCGGGTGCGGGCGCCGGTACCACCGGCAAGCCAGCGAAGCCGCCGCCGCCACCACCACCGCCTCCTCCACCGCAGGCCGCCAGAGTTGCGGCGAGCGCCGTTATCAATAGTTTTGCTTGCATGAAATCTCTCCCTGAGAACATTGATGTGTGAGACCGCGCAAAGGTAAAGCGCGCCCCACTCACACACCAGTGCCAAAAGTCATGAGACGCCGGCAGGCGCGAGTTCGCTCAGGGTTCGGAGCAGCTTGCCGGCATCGACCGGCTTGAACAGCACGGCGACGCCGGACGCGCGAACGCGCTGCAGGCGTTCAGGCGCGGTTTCGCCGGTGACCAGTAACAGCGGCATGCGGGTGCCGAAGCGCTGTCGAAGACGCAGACCGGCGTCGAGCCCGTCGTTGCCCTCGGCCAGGCGGTAGTCGCACATCAGCAGATCGAAGGGCCGCGCCTCGCCTTCCGCCCGCGCGAGGGCTTTCTCTGCCTCCGCTTCGTCGGCCACGGCGTGCACCTCGATGGACCAGGAGCGCAGCAGTTCGCCCATGGCCTCCCGGATTTCCGCCTCGTCGTCGACCAGCAGCACGCGCCCGGGCAGCGTCCTCCGTGCCCCGGCGGCGCGCTGCCGATGCGCCTCGACGCCTTGCGGGTCAGCGCCCGCCAGCGGCGCGGCGGCGGGCAGCACCACGCGGAAATGGGTGCCCCGTCCCGGGCGCGAATGCACCTGCAACGGATGGTCCAGCAGAAGCGACAGACGCTGCACGATCGACAGGCCGATGCCCAGGCCCTGCGAGCGGTCCCGGCCGGGGTTGCCGACCTGGTAGAACTCTTCGAAGATGCGGCCGATCTGCTCGGGTGCGATGCCCACACCGGTGTCGCGCACCTCGATCCACACAGCATTGCCGCGCGCACGGGCCCTCACCGTCACGCCGCCGCTCACCGTGTACTTGAGCGCGTTGTCGATCAGGTTGGAGAGCATGCGGTGCAGCAGCTGCGGGTCGCTGCGCACCCACAATCCGCTCGCGCGCACGCGCAGCTGCAACTCCTTCTGTTCGGCCTGCGGCGAGAACATGTGGTTGAGCGGCAGGAACAAGGCGTCGAGTTGCACCGCCCGAAACTCGGGCGTGACCACGCCCGCATCGAGCCGCGAGACGTCGAGCATGGTGTCGAGCGACGTGCCCAGCGCGTTCACCGCGCGCATCAGGCGCTCCGCGTTGGCGCCTTCGGGGCGGCCGCGCAGTTCGTTTTCCAGCGCGGCGCCGAACAACGCAATGGCATGCAGCGGCTGCCGCAGGTCATGGCTGGCGCTGGCAAGGAAACGGGTCTTTTCCTCGCTGGCACGCTCGGTGGCGGCGATCTGTTCCTCCAGCCGGACGGCGAGGGCTTCCTTTTCGAAGCGCAGGACCAGCGAATCGGCCAGCAGCCTGTGCTCCTGCACGCCTACACGCAGCATCAGAACGAGGTAGATCGTCGCAAAGGCCGCGAGAAATAGATGAATGGCATCGCCCTGCCACGCCAGGGCGACGATCAGCCCGCCCATCATCGGCAGCGTGTGGCCGAACAACGCCGCCTTCAGGGGCCGCAGCGATTGCACGGCACGGGCGCAATTGCCCATCATCACCACCATCAGCGCGGCGGTGACCGGCAGGTTGCCCGCGGGCACGAAGATCCACGGCGCCAGCGCATCGGCGAACCCGAGCAGCGTCACGATGCGAGTGATCTTGCGGGCCCACCAGGCGCTTTCCGCCGGAGGCACCGCCGGGCTCCAGCGCGGCGTGAAATACATGCCCAAGTACAGCGCCAAATGCAGCACGACGAACGGCAGCACCATGGGATCGCCCAGTTGCAGGTACATGAACCCGCCGAATACCAGCACGAAAACGACGCGGGCCAGGAACGTCGCGTTGTAGTTGAAGTACACCGAAGCCACGTGCTCGCGCAGCACCCGCTGGCTCAGCGGCGTGTCGGTCATGCGCGGCGTGTTCAACGCAGCTTGCTGATCAATTGCGCGCGCGAGCGCACACCGAACAGCAGCAGGATGGTCGATACATGGTTCTTCACCGTGCCCTCGCTCAGGCTCGCAATCTGGGCAATTTCCTTGTTCGCCTTGCCTTCGAGCACCCACTGCAGCACCTGCGTCTGGCGCGGCGTGAGTTCCTGCCAGACGCTGGCATGGGCCGATTCAGCGTAGCCGCCGAGCGCCTTCGCAAGGGCCGGAGACGAAATCCGAGCCGCGTCCGCATCGAGCAGGCCGCAGGCGCGGATGAAGCCCACCACCTCCTTCAGGTCCGCCGATTTGGGAAGAAAAGCGCTGGCGCCCAAGGCCAGTGCCCCTTGGGCCAGCGAGGCGTTGCCCGTGCCCGAAAGCACCACGATACGGGCAGACGGATAGCGCAGCCGAAATTCCGTCAGGCCGCTCAAGCCATGCGAATCGGGCAGCGCCAGATCCAGCAGCACCAGGCCGATGGACTCCCGATGCCGTTCATAGAGCACCAGCGCATCGGCGACGTTGCCGGCTTCGAACACCTCGATGCTCGTGGCGGAAGAAGCGGCCTGCGCCTGCACCAGCGCGCGAACGCCGAGCCGCAGCAGATCGTGGTCGTCCACCACCAGGATTGCGGCCGGCTGGCGGGACGGGCCGGATTCCACGATCGAAGGCGACAGGTGGGATGGAGATTCGAGCGGAGGAGCCACGCGGTCGATCTTAGCGATGGCTGGAACGCGCAACAGTGCCCAAAGTCATACTCATACATGTCCCCGAAGGAAGGCTTTGCTACCAACTTCATAGCACTTGCCACCGGCGCCGGGCGGGGGCACCATGCGGTGACCCGCCGCACCGGACGGCGCTTTGGAGACGAACCATGATGCACACCGCCGACGCCCCGTTGGCAGCGGGCGACCGCAAGGTCGACCGGCTGCTGGCCCACTATGGCGAAAGCCACCGCCATCCGACCAACGAACTGATCCACTTCATCGCGATCCCGGCCATCATGCTGAGCATCGTCGGGCTGCTGTTTGCGCTGCATCCCTGGGTGGCATACGGCTTCGTGGCGGCGAGCCTGGTGTACTACGCCACCCTGCGCTCCCCGGCCTTCTTCGTCACCATGCTGGCCGGCACGGTGCTGGTGCTGGCGGCGGTTCACGCCATGGGGGGCCTTGTACTGCCGGTTTCCGCCGCTATCTTTGTCGTGGCATGGATCTTTCAGTTCATCGGCCACAAGATCGAGGGCAAGAAACCTTCCTTCTTCGAGGATATCCAATATCTTTGGGTGGGGCCGCTGTTCGTACTTTCCAGGCTGTTTTTACGCCTGGGTATCCGCTGGTAGGGCTGCCGGTCGGACGGCACCGCAGCCCGGATCGCCCTCCGGCTGACAGTTTTGCCTATCGGCGCGATAGAAACTTAGGGGGAACCCTTGGTTTAGCACTCCCTCTAATCGAGTGCTAATATGCCCAATACAAAGGAGTTTCCCCTGATGACTACGCTGTCTGGAGCCTCTGCCAACCAGCTTGCTGTTGCCAATCCATGGTCGATGGTGCCGCCGCTGGGCAATCTGGATGCTTATATTTCGGCCGCCAACCGCCTGCCGATGCTCACGCTCGAAGAAGAGCAGGGCTTTGCACGCCGTTTGCGCGACAACAACGACCTCGAAGCGGCCGGTGCGCTGATCCTCTCGCACCTGCGCCTCGTGGTTTCCATTTCCCGCCAGTACCTGGGTTACGGGCTGCCTCACGGCGACCTGATCCAGGAGGGCAATGTCGGTCTCATGAAGGCCGTGAAGCGTTTCGACCCTGACCAGGGCGTGCGGCTGGTGAGCTACGCCATGCACTGGATCAAGGCCGAGATTCACGAGTACATCCTGAAGAACTGGCGCATGGTCAAGGTCGCGACGACCAAGGCCCAGCGCAAGCTGTTCTTCAACCTGCGCTCGATGAAGCAGGGCTTCAAGGCCGACTCGGCCGCAGCGGACAACGGCACGCACCGCGAGACGCTGAGCCCCGACGAGGTGTCGCAAATGGCGACCCGGCTCAACGTCAAGCCCGAGGAAGTGCTCGAAATGGAAACCCGCCTGTCGGGCGGCGACGTGCTGCTCGACCCGGGTCCGTCGGACGACGGCGACGAAGCCTTCGGCCCGATCGCCTACCTTGCCGACGCCACGCAGGAACCGACCGCCCTGCTCGAATCGCAGCAGCGCGACCGGCTCTCGAGCGACGGCATTGCCACCGCACTCGAAGCGCTGGACGACCGCAGCCGCCGCATCGTTGAAGAGCGCTGGCTCAAGGTCAACGACGACGGTTCGGGCGGCATGACGCTGCACGACCTGGCGGCGGTGTACGGCGTGAGCGCCGAGCGCATTCGCCAGATCGAAGTCGCGGCCATGAAGAAGATGAAGAAGGCGCTGGCCGACTACGCGTAAGCGTCGTTAGCTCTTTGCTCAGAAAAAAGCCCGGCATGCCGGGCTTTTTCATGTCTGCTTCGACAGCGTTCGCAGGGCCCGCTTCGCGATGTACCGGGTTGCGGGCGTGTCCGACTCGTCGATCCAGCGAATGCAGAGCCGGTCGACCCATTCCGGCTGGGTCTTGCTCGCGTCGTTGAGCCAGTTCGCCACCGAGTTCTGCACATAGCGGCTGGTGTCGGCCCGCAGCGCTTCGATGAGCGGCAACGCACGCCAGGGCTCGGCCTTGAGCGCCTCGATCTGCGCGCACCACACGCCGCGCGGGCGCGTGAGCTCGCTGGCAAACCGGCGGATGTTCGGATCGGCATCGGCGGTCCACGGCTGCAGCAGGGCCAGCGATTCGTCGAGCGAGCCGATGACCGCGTCGCGCACCGCCATCCAGGCGATTTCGCGCACGCCGAAGTGCGGATCGGCGGCAAAGCGCCGCACTGCTTCGAGCCGCGCCGCCAGCGGCAAGCCTGAAAGCGCAACCCATTGCGCGGCCCAGCAGCGCGCGACGTCGCTGGCGTGCGTGGCCAGCCGGTGCGCAACGGCGTCGCGCTCGGCGTGCAGCGCCGCCAGGTCGTAGAGCGCGCGCGCAATGTGGCCGTGCCGCTGCATCGGCTTGAAGGCGCCGAGCATGGCGAGCGTGTCGGCCAGCCGTTCGCTGGCCGGATCCAGCCCGATATGGCCCGCAACGCTGCGCGCGAGTTGCGGTAGCTCCAGCGCCAGGAATTCGTTGAGGTTGACGGTTTCGAGCAACCCGCCGTTCAGCGCGTGCAGCACCTCGGGCGGAATGAGTGCGATGCGGAATGCCCCCTTGCGCGCCTTCAGGTGATCGACCGAGGCCAGGGCGACGAAAGCGTCCATGGTTCGTTCGTTCGAGGCGACCCGCTCAGGCCTTGAGCAACGCCTTCACGTCGGACACCATGGGCGCCACGCCGGCACCATAGCGTGCGTAAAGCCGAACCCGGCCGTCGGTGTCGTACACGAAGCTGGCGGCCGAATGGTCCATCGAGTAGCTGGTCGGGGTCTTGCCCTCGACCTTCTTGTAATAGACCTTGAAGTCCTTGGCGACCGCAGTGAGTTGCTCGGGCGTGGGAATCAGCGCGACGAAAGCCGGGTCGAACGCGCCCATGTAGGCCTTGAGCACCTCGGGCGTGTCGCGTGCCGGATCGACCGTGACGAACAGCACCTGCAGCTTGTCGCCGTCGCTGCCGAGCTGCTGCTTGACCTGCGCCATTTCGGTCATGGTGGTCGGGCACACGTCGGGGCATTGCGCGTAGCCGAAGAACAGCACCACCACCTTGCCCTTGAAGTCGGCCATGGTCCGGACTTTTCCGTCGGCGTCTTTCAGCGAGAAATCCTTGGCGTAGTCCGCGCCGGTGATGTCGACCGCATTGAAGCTCGGCCTGGGTTCGCTGCAGGCCGAAAGGCCCAGGCCGAGGGTGGCCGCAGCGCCTGCCCATCCCGCACCGCCGACGATCAACCTGAGAGCATTTCGCTTGTTCATGGACAGGGACATTCAATCAATCAATCAATCAGCGGAGATAGTGGTCGACAAGCAATGCCGCGAACAGCACGCTCAGGTGAATCAGCGAAAACCGGAAGGTCTTGCGCGCCAGCGTGTCGGAGTAGTTGCGCCAGAGCGCAAAGGCATAGCCGGTGAACCCGATGCTCACGCCGACCGCCACCGCCAGGTAGAGCCAGCCGCTCATGCCGTAGATGAACGGCATCAGGCAGGCCGCGAACAGAATGAAGGTGTACAGCAGCACCTGCAGCCGCGTGAACTCGTTGCCGTGCGTCACGGGCAGCATCGGCAGGCCGGCCTTGCGATAGTCCTCGACGCGGTACAGCGCCAGCGCCCAGAAATGCGGCGGCGTCCACAGGAAGATGATGAGGAACAGGATCAGCGCCTCTGGGCCCACGTCGCCCGTCATGGCGGCCCAGCCCAGCACCGGCGGCATGGCGCCCGAGGCGCCGCCGATCACGATGTTCTGCGGCGTCAGGGGCTTCAGGATGACGGTGTAGATCACCGCGTAGCCGACGAAGGTGGCAAACGTAAGCCACATGGTCAGCGGGTTGACCGTGAACCACAGCAGCGCCGAGCCGGCCAGGCACAGCAGGGCCGAGAACACCAGCGCCTGCATGTCGCTGAGCTGCCCGCGCGCCGTGGGGCGCCAAGCGGTGCGCTTCATCTTGGCGTCGATGCCCTTCTCGACCAGGCAGTTGAATGCCGCCGCCGCACCCGCGACCAGCCAGATGCCTGCGCAAGCCAGCAGTGCGCGCTGCACGTCGGGCCATGTCGGTGCGCCGGGGACGGCCAGCACCATGCCGATGAGGGCGCAGAAAACGATCAGCTGCACCACGCGCGGCTTGGTCAGCGCATAGAACTGGCGCAGCACGTTGGCGGTGCTGGTCTGCTCCACGGAAATCGGCGTGCTCACGCGGTGGCCTCCCTCTGGTTGTTATGTGGGGCGCCGGGCGCCTTGTCTTTGTCGTGTGCGGTTGCGACAGCCGTCCCGCGGCGGCTCTCGCAGAGGGCCCAGGTCAGCACCACGGCCAGCGCCGCGGCGCCGCCGGTGTGCAGCACGGCGGCAACGAGCGGCCAGCCTAGCAGCACATTGCCGAGGCCGGTGGCAAGCTGGAGCAAGGCCAAGCCCGCGAGCCATGCGGCTTGGGGCCGCAGCGGCGCGATGCGGCGCAGCTGCCACGCAAGCACGCCCAGCGCGGCGAACACGGCATAGGCCATCAGCCGATGCGCGTAGTGAATGGCGGTAAGCGCGGAAAAATCGAGCGGTGCGCCGCTGCCGGTCACGCCCAGGTGGCGCCAGATTTCGAAGCCCTGCGCAAAGTTCATCGGCGGCCACCAGCTGCCCTGGCAGGTCGGAAACTGGGTGCAGGCCAGCACGGCGTAGTTGGTGCTGACCCAGCCGCCGAGCGCGATCTGCAACAGGAGCAATGCCGAAGTGGCAAGCAGCCCGTTGCGCAGCGCGGGCGACACGGCCGTAGGCAGGCGGTCCGCGGCGGCCTGGCGGTAGCGCACCGCCTGGATGCACAGCAGCACCAGCAGCACCACGGCGCCCAGCAGGTGCAGCGTGACGATGGCGGGAAAGAGTTTCCAGGTGACCGTCAGAGCACCGAATGCACCCTGCAGGCAGACCCAGACCAGCGTCAGTGCGGGCCACCATGCGCTGAGCGTGGCGTGCTCGCCCTCCGCCGGCGCAGGCAGGCGGCGCTGGCGGCGCCGCACGACCCAGGTGGCGCCCGCAAGTGCGAGGATGAGCACACCGACGCCGGTGGCCAGGTAGCGGTGAACCATCTCGACCCAGGCCTTGCTGTGCGTGACCGGGCCGGTCGGCTGGGCCGACTGCGCCATCGCAATTTCGTGGCTTGCGCCGACCGGGCTCGCGTTGCCGTAGCAACCGGGCCAATCCGGGCAGCCCAGGCCCGAATCGGTGAGCCGGGTAAAGGCGCCGAAGAGCGTGAGGTCGAAAGTGAGGAACAGCGTGAGCACGGTGAGCGCATGCAGCCGGCGCGCCGGCCCGGCGCCCGCGTTGCGGCGCCACACCCACACCAGCGGGCCGAGTGCGATCAGCACGCCGGCCGCCATCAGCCAGGCGATCGGTGTGAGGTCGTAGAGCGAGCCGGTGTCCGTCATGGGGTGTCTGTCAGCGGCCGGGTTCGTCCCAGGATGCGGAGGCGCGCAGCAGGCGGTCGAGGTCGCGCTTGGCGCGGCTGGCGCCCTTGGCGTCCATCCCGGCCGGGAAACGCATCATCCAGTTGCCCATGGGGTCGACCACGTACAGGTGCTCGGCCAGCGAATGGCCCGAAACAGGCGCGAGCCACTTGGCGAGCTGCTCGGCTGGCACGCGCAGCACGGTCGCGCCGCGCAGGCCGTTGTCCAGGCGCTCCGGCACGGATGCCGCGTCGCTCACGAGCCAGACGCGGTCGAGCCGGTCTTTCTCGCGGCCCAGGCTTTCGCGCAGTTGCCGCTGCAGATAAAGCTGCTGTTCGCAGAGCGCATCGCAGGCAGCGCCGGCCACCGCAACCAGCAGCCATTGGCCCTTGAGCGTGGCGAAATCGACCGGCGCACCGTTGCGGTCGGTGGCGGTGAATGCCGGCAGCACGCGCTGGGGATCGATGAGTTCGCCGTAGACGCTGCGGCCTTCGGGCCGGATCACGTAGTAGGTGAAGTACGAGGCAATGACCGGGGCCGCGCACATCAGCATCACGGCGATCATCTTCCAGCGCCCGACGACCGTGCGGCGGCCCTCGGCGCCGTCGAGTGCCTGGTTGGGCGACGGCATCGAATGCACCGTTAGGCCCAGCGGTTCGTCAGAGGCTGCTTGCATCGTATGTACGGCGCCTTGAGCGGCGGAAGGGGGCAATGAATTGGAACCAGACATAGAGGATGACCACGAGGGCTGAAAGCCCGAACCACTGGAATGCATAGCCGTAGTGCTTCTCCAGACCCAGGGCGGGGGCCGGCCAGTCGCGCTGCACCCCTCCGGAAGCAGGGCCGATCTGCTGCAGCGACACATCGGTTCGCAGCGGCAGCTTGGTTTCGGCGCGGAACGCTTCCAGGTCGAGATTCTGCCGGATGGGCGAAGACCCCTCGCCTTCCGGTGCCGAGGCGGCCCCGGCCGGTTTGCCGAGCTCGAACAAATGACCGGGCGGCGGCTCGATCAGGCCGGTGACTTCGACGATGCCGACCGGCGTCTCGACCGTGCCCAACTGCGTGCGGTCATTGAAATTGCGCTGTATCCAGCCGCGCTGCACCATCACGGCCTGGTCGCTGCCTTCGAGGGCAAACGGGGTCAGCACATAGAAACCGGGCACGCCGTGCATCTGCCGGTTGTCCAGGTAAACCGTTTGCGGCGTCAGCCAGAGGCCGCGCAGCCGCACGGGCCGGTGCAGCGCGCCGGCGGGCGCCTCCAGCGCGAGAAACTCGGCCTGGTCGAGCGGCGGCTTCTGCTTCTGGGCTTCGATCTCGGCCTGCAGCGCTTCCTTCTGTGCCGCGCGCGAAAGCTGCCAGCGGCCGAGCGACACCGTGGCGGCCAAGGTCAGCACCGCGGCCAGCGTGACCAGCAGGAAACGGCCTCGCCTCGGCACCTTGGCGGAATGAAGGGGTTTCGGCGTCACTGGAAGGGACGAGGCGTGCGGCCGATAATCGGAGTCATGAAATATTTCGTCGCCCTGGCTTTCGTGGGCATCTTCGCGAGCCTTGCCTTCGCGCTCTTCTACATGCTGAAAGACGGGCGCAACGGGCGCACCAAAAGCGGCGGCATGGCGCGCGCGCTCACCTTTCGGATCGGCATCTCCGTGGTTTTGTTCCTCTGCATGCTGCTCGCCTGGAAATTCGGGTACATCCAGCCCACCGGGCTCCCGCTCGGCAAGTAGATGGTGCTCGTTCCACGAGAACCATGAAAAAGGCGCCTTTCGGCGCCTTTTTGTTTGTATGCCGCGGGGTTCGCTCAAAGCCAGTAAACCAGCACGTAAAGGCCGAGCCACACCACGTCGACGAAGTGCCAGTACCAGGCCGCACCTTCGAAGCCGAAATGGCGTTCCGCCGTGAAGTGGCCCTTCTGCAGGCGCAGCGTGATGAACAGCAGCATCAGCATGCCGATGAACACGTGCAGGCCGTGGAAACCGGTCAGCATGAAGAAGGTCGAGCCGTAGGCGCCGGAGCTGAGCTTGAGGTTCAGGTCGGTGTACAGGTGGAAGTATTCGTAGCCCTGAACACCCAGGAAGATCACGCCGAGCAGCACGGTGAGCCACATGAAACGGATGCACTGGGCGCGATGGTCGGCGCGCAGCGCGTGGTGCGCAATGGTGAGCGTGACGCCCGAACTCAGCAGGAGCGCGGTGTTGATCGTGGGCAGCCAGAACGGGCCGACAGTCTGGAAAGGCTCGACGATGTCGGCCGGAGAACCTGTGACGCCGGCGGCAATGCTCGGCCACACGGCCTTGAAGTCGGGCCAGAGCAGCGCGTTGTCGAGGCTTCCGAGCGCCGGCAGCGAGTGGGTGCGAGCCCACCACAGCGCGGTGAAGAAGGCGCCGAAGAACATCACTTCGGAGAAGATGAACCAGCTCATGCTCCAGCGGAACGAGAGATCGATCTTGTGGCCGTACTGGCCGCTTTCGCTCTCGCCGATGGCGGTGCGGAACCACACGAACAGGGTGGAGAGCCATACGACCATGCCGACCAGCAAGGACCATGCGCCCCACTGGTGGCCGTTGATCCACTGGCCGGCGCCAAGAATCACGAAGAACAGGCCGATCGAGGCCATGACCGGGTAGGCCGATGGCCCGGGCACAAAGTAGTAGGGCGTGGTGCCGTGGGTGGTTGAACTCATATCAGCTCCTGGCTTTCTTTCTTCTCTCGATTCGATGGGTTCTGGATGTCGTGGGCCATGTGGACCGTGTTCAGGGTGCAACCACGTGGCGCACCAGCAGCACCAGGCCGACGATAAAAACGATGACCGCGGCAAAGGCCACCGCGATGATGTGCAACGGGTTCAGCTTGGCCAGGTCGTCCTGGTAGGCGCTTTTCTTCCGCACCCCGAAGAACGACCAGCAGACGGCCTTCACCGTGTCCCACAGCGTGGCCTTGCGCGGCGTGTTCGGAGCGGTCACGAGCGGGGCTCATGGTCGGCATTGGAAACAGCGGCCACCGGGGCCGGAGGCGTCTTGCCGCCGACTTCGAAGAAGGTGTACGACAGCGTGATTGTCTTCACGTCTTTCGAGATCTTCGGGTCGATCACGAACGCGACCGGCCACTGCTTCTTCTCGCCGGGATCGAGCGTGTACTGGTTGAAGCAGAAGCACTCGAGCTTGTTGAAGTACGGCGCGGCCTGCTGCGGCGCGTAGCTGGGAATGGCCTGCGCCGCCATGCGGCGGTTCTGCACGTTCTGGAATTCGTACACCACCGTGTTGAGCTGGCCGGGGTGCACCTGCATCGTTCGTTCGGCGGGCTTGAAGTCCCAGAGGCCGCCGCGCACGTTGGAGTCGAACTCGACCGTGATGGTGCGCGTGGTATCGATCTGCGTGTTGTCGGGCACGCGCACGTTCTTGCCGCCGCTCGCACCGCCCGGCACCTCGAGCTCGTTGAGCGCGAGGATGTTGATGCCGGTCATTTCGCAGATGGCGCGATAGAGCGGCACCAGCGCATAGCCGAACGCGAACATGCCGCAGGCCACCACGGCCAGCTTGCCGACCATGCGGACATTGGCGCGCTTGATGCGTTGACCGAGGCTCATGCGTGCGGCTCCGTTCGCTGCCGGTTCAGCGTCCGCCGAACCAGATCATGCGGACCAGGAATCCGAGGAAGAACAGCACGGCGATGGAGGCCAGCGTGAGCCCCATACGTCGGTTGTTCTTTCTTTGTTCGGGCGTGGTCATTGTCGTCATGCGGGCCGGGGCCGTGAAGCGCTCAGCCGATCACCTTGGTGGCGGTCGCATCGAGCTTGGGCGGGTTTTCGAAGGTATGGAAAGGCGCCGGCGAAGGCACTTCCCACTCCAGGCCTTCAGCGGCTTCCCATGGCTTTTGCGGCGCCTTCTCACCCTTGCCGAGCATGTTCGGCAGCACGATGAAGAAGAAGAAATAGACCTGGGCAAGACCGAAGGCGAACGCGCCGACCGATGCCACCGCGTTGAAGTCGGCAAACTGCATCGGGTAGTCGGCATAGCGGCGCGGCATGCCGGCCAGGCCCAGGAAGTGCATCGGGAAGAAGGTGATGTTGAACGAGATCAGCGACCACCAGAAGTGGAGCTTGCCGCGCGCTTCGCTGTACATCACGCCCGTCCACTTGGGCGCCCAGTAGTAGTAGCCCGCGAACATCGCATACAGCGAGCCGGCCACCAGCACATAGTGGAAGTGGGCCACCACGTAGTAGGTGTCCTGCAGCTGGATGTCGATCGGGGCAATGGCCAGGATGAGACCGGTGAAGCCGCCCATCGTGAACACGAAGATGAAGCCCACGGCGAACAGCATCGGGGTCTCGAAGGTCATCGAGCCCTGCCACATGGTGGCGATCCAGTTGAAGATCTTCACGGCCGTGGGCACCGCGATCAGCATCGTCGCGTACATGAAGAACAGCTGGCCCGTGACCGGCATGCCGGTCGTGAACATGTGGTGCGCCCAGACGATGAACGACAGGATCGCGATCGACGAGGTGGCATACACCATCGAGGCGTAGCCGAACAGCCGCTTGCGCGAAAACGCCGGCACGATCTGGCTGATGATGCCGAAGGCCGGCAAGATCATGATGTAGACCTCGGGGTGGCCGAAGAACCAGAAGATGTGCTGGTACATCACCGGGTCGCCGCCGCCGGCGGGGTTGAAGAAGCTGGTGCCGAAGTGGCGGTCGGTCAGCGTCATGGTGATGGCGCCTGCGAGCACGGGCATCACGGCGATCAGCAGGTAGGCGGTGATGAGCCAGGTCCAGCAGAACATCGGCATCTTCATCAGGGTCATGCCGGGAGCGCGCATGTTCAGGATGGTGACGATGATGTTGATCGAGCCCATGATCGACGAGGCGCCCATGATGTGCATCGCGAAGATGCCGGCGTCCATCGAGGGGCCCATTTGCAGCGTGAGCGGCGCGTAGAGCGTCCAGCCGGCAGCGGGTGCGCCGCCGGGCATGAAGAACGACCCCACGAGCATCAGCGCCGCGGGAATCAGCAGCCAGAAGCTGAAGTTGTTCATGCGCGCAAAGGCCATGTCGGACGCGCCGATCTGCAGCGGGATCATCCAGTTCGCGAAGCCCACGAACGCCGGCATGATGGCGCCGAACACCATGATCAGGCCGTGCATGGTGGTGAACTGGTTGAACAGCTCGGGGTTCACCAGTTGCAGGCCGGGCTGGAACAGCTCGGCGCGGATCATCAGTGCAAGCACGCCGCCCACCATCAGCATGGTGAAGCTGAACAGCAGGTAGAGCGTGCCGATGTCCTTGTGGTTGGTGGCGAACACCCAGCGGCGCCAGCCGGTGGGCGCTGCGTGATGCTCGTCGTGTGCGTGGCCGTCGTGGACGTGACCGTGGGGGTCGAGGACTGCACTCATTTCGTTGTTCCTTGCAATTTCTTCGTCGCGGGGCGCTTGGGCTCGATCTTCGCGATCACTTGCCGCGCAGGGCCAGAACTTCGGCCGGCTGCACCAGCTGGCCCGTCTTGTTCGACCAGCTGTTCTTGGTATAGGTGGCAACTGCCGCGAGGTCGGTGTCGCTCAGTTGTTTCCAGGCCGGCATCGCGCCGTTGTTCTGGCCGTTGAGCAGCACCAGCAGCTGAACCTTGTGGTCGGCGTCGACCACCTTGGGGCTGGCATCCAGCGCCTTGATCGGGCCTGCGCCCTTGCCGTTGGCCTGGTGGCAAGCCGCGCAGTTGGCGGCATAGACCTTCTCGCCGCGGGCCAGCATGTCGGGCAGCGTCCAGACCTTGGTCGGGTCGTCGAGCTTGGCTGCGGCTTCCTTGCGCTTGCCGTCGACCCATGCCGTGTAGTCGGCGGCCGAAACCACCTTCACGTGGATGGGCATGTAGGCATGTTCCTTGCCGCAGAGCTCCTGGCACTGGCCGTAGTAGTCGCCCACGGTTTCGGCGCGGAACCAGGTGTCGCGCACGAAGCCGGGAATCGCGTCCTGCTTGATGCCGAGTTGGGGCACGGCGAACGCGTGGATCACGTCGTTGGCGGTGGTGATGATGCGGACCTTCTTCTGCACCGGCACGACCATCGGGTTGTCGACCTTGAAGAGGTAGTCGTCGGGCATGACGCCCTTGGCGCCGGCGTCGGACATGGCGCGCTGCGAGCTGTCGAGCGTGGAGATGAAGGCCAGGCCCTCGCCTTCGCCCGTCAGGTAGTCGTAGCCCCACTTCCACTGGTAGCCGGTGGTCTTGATGGTGAGGTCGGCGTTGGTGGTGTCCTTCTGGGCCACCAGCACCTTGGTGGCGGGCAGCGCCATCACGATCACGATGATGAAGGGCACGATGGTCCAGATGACCTCGACCACCACCGATTCATGGAAGTTGGCCGCCTTGTGGCCGACCGACTTGCGGTGCTTCCAGATCGAATAGAACATGACCGCGAACACGGCGACGAAGATGACCGTGCACAGGATCATCATCACCGTGTGCAGGAAATGCTGTTCCTGCGCAATCTTGGTGACGCCAAGCGGAAGATTCAGCTGGCGCACCGAGGGGCCGCCGGGCAGATCGTTGACTGCGTGCGCCGCGCCGCTGAAAGCCGCGCCGGCCGCCAGCAACAGATTCGCCGGCCTGTACTTGTTGCGCCAAATGCTCTTCATCGTGTTCACGTTTCTCAATTTTTTCAACAAACCCAACCGTGCAGTGCCGCGCGAGCCGTTCAGGCGCCACGCAACGCCATGCGAATCTCGCGCGCCAGTGCGGCTCGCAACTCCGGGCGTACATAGCGCCCCACCCTGACCGATCGACCCTGACCCGAGACCTCGATCAGCGAACGATCGCCGGCCTGCGGTTCGATCCGCACCTGGTGCGGCAGAAATTCCGTGCGCTCGTAGTCTCCACCGTTCTCGAGCTCCACCACAAGCCGTCCGCCCTGCAACGCGATCTTTTCTCCATCGGTCGCGTGCCGCGCGTACAGCATGAATACGTAACCCACTGCCGCCAGTTCGAGCCAGGCAAAGGGCAGCACCAGCGGCGCCCCGTGCAGCCAGAACACCGTTCCGATACCGAGCGATACCACGCACAGCGAGGCGTAGAGCCAGCCCAGCTGGCTCGGCGTCACCGAGCAATTGCGCTTCAGGAACCAGTGGATGTTCTGGCCTGAAACGGTGGCAAAACGAAACACGGAATTCGACACGGGCGAGTTCAGCAAATCGGTGCGTCGACGACCGGCCAACCCCTTGTCTCCACAGGATCGGACAGCCCTCGTTCGCGGAACAACACCCGCGAGTTTCACGCAACGGCGGATTGTAGCGGGTAGACACAGGCGCCCGTCCGCCGGATGCGCAGCTTGCGGGCCGCCCCGCTCAGGCGCCGGGCCGGCCGCGCTGCAGCATCGAGCGCATTTCGCGCAGCGACACCGCGCTCTCGGCCGACAGCGCCACGCGCGGCGCCGGCTTGAAGGCGTGGCCGTAGATGACCTCGAAGGTCAGCGCGATGCGCCCGCCGCCCTCTTCCGCTGGCGCCAATTCGGGCAGCGCGTGCTTCAGCGCCTGGTGCCACGCCTTGCCGCGCAGGGCCGGAAAGCGCGCCGGGTGCAGGTTGCGCCCGAGCGTGCGCAGCTCGGAAAGCGCGGCCTCCGGCGTGGCCCAGGTAAGCACGATGCGTTCCATGTCCATCACCGGCTCGGCAAAGCCGGCGTGCACCAGCATGTCGCCCCAGTCGTGCATGTCGGTGTACTCGTGGCCCGCGGCCGGCCAGCCAAGACGGGTGTGCAGCGCCCTCAGTTCGCGAACCGTGTCGGGGCCGAGGCATGAAAACATCAGGAAGCCGTCGGTCGCCACCAGCCGGTGCCAGTGCGCAATGAGGGCCTCGGGGTCGGCGGCCATGTGCAGCGACATGTTGGCCCAGAGCAAGTCGACGCCGTCTTCGGGCGTCGCATCGAAGCGCGCCTTGCCGCCCTGCCAGCGGCGCGCGCTCCACCAGGGCGCCGCCAGCGCATCGCCGGTTGCGGCGGCAAGAGCCGGTTCAGGTTCGATCACGAAGCAGGCGGCCTCGCGGTAGCGCCGGGCCACGAGTTCGTGCGCCTCGAGGCCGCCGCGCAGGGGGGCCCAGTCGGCCCAAGTGCGCGGCTGCGCCTTGATCCATTGCAGCCGGTCTTCCATGCGGCGGCCGATTTCCTCGTGCAGCCACGGCGAGCCGTCGGCAGGCGCGAGCCGCCTCCAGCGTGCGGCCGCCGTGGGATCGATGGTCGGCGGTCTTCTTGCGGGGTCGGTGGCCATGGGGCCGTGAGTATATTGAGCCCATGTTCAGCCGTTGGGCCCGTCGGCCTTTGACCTCTCTGCTTGCACGGCTGCCCAGCCAGTGCGAGGTGTGCCGCGCCTGGCCTTCCCGGCGCGTTTGCGATGCCTGCGTGGCCCGCTTCGCCCCGCCGACCGCGCGCTGCGGCGGCTGTGCCCTGCCGGTCCCCGAGGGCGTGGCGCGTTGCGGCGAATGCGTGCGCCACCCGCCGCCTCTGGACGCCTGCCTTGCGGCCTGCACCTATGCATGGCCGTGGCCCGAATGCATCGCCCAGTTCAAGTTTCGCGGCGAGGCCGGCTGGGCCGGGCCTTTCGCCACGCTGATGCGCAGCGTGCCGTGGGTGGAACCGGCGCTGGAACAATGCGACAGCGTGCTGCCCATGCCGATGGCGCCCGCCCGGCTGCGCGAGCGCGGCTTCAACCAGGCGCTCGAACTGGCGCGCCGGCTCGCGTCCGCCAAGACCGATGCGACGCTGCTCCTGCGCACCCGTGAAACGCCGGCGCAGAGCGGCCTCGCTCGCGCCGAGCGCCTTCGCAACCTGCGCGGCGCCTTCGCGGTGGAACCGCTGCGCGCCGGCCGGCTGCAGGGCCAGCGCGTGGTGCTGGTCGACGACGTGATGACCAGCGGCGCCTCGCTGTTCTCGGCGGCCGAAGTGCTGCGGCTGGCCGGCGCGGCCCATGTCACGGCCATCGTCTTCGCACGGACCGATCCGCCGCACTAGCGGCTTCGGCAGCTGGAGCGCAGAGCGGCGCGCGCCGCCGCGACAATCGGCACATGTTCCATATCGTTCTGGTCCACCCCGAAATACCGCCGAACACGGGCAACGTGATCCGTCTTGCGGCCAACACCAGCTGCACGCTGCACCTGGTCGAGCCCCTGGGCTTTTCGATGGACGACCGCCTGCTGCGCCGCGCCGGGCTCGACTATCACGAATACGCCGAGGTGAAGCGCCATGCCGGCTGGCAGGCGCTGCTCGACACGGAACGGCCGGCGCCGGAACGCATGTTCGCGCTCACCACGCGCGGCACGCGCGCCGTGCACGACGTGCGCTTTCAGCCCGGCGACTGGCTGGTGTTCGGCTCGGAGACCAGCGGCCTGCCGCCCGCGGTGCGCGAGAGCTTTGCCGAGCCCCAGCGCCTGCGGCTGCCGATGCGCGAAGGGCAGCGCAGCCTGAATCTTTCGAATGCGGTGGCCGTGACCGTTTTCGAGGCCTGGCGGCAAAACGGATTCGGCTGAGCAGCCGTGCTCCGGCGCCGCGCGCGGCGGCGAACTTCAGCGGTAGCGGCGCACCACCGACTCGGCCACGCAGGCCGGCTTGGCCACGCCTTCGAGTTCGATCGTGGTTTCCCAGGTCATCTGGAAACCGTCGTCCGCAATCGGCTCGGCGGTGAGCAGCTTCATGCGCGCCCGCAGCCGCTTGCCGACCGGCACCGGCGACATGAAGCGCACCCGGTTCAGCCCGTAGTTCACGCCCATGCGCGACTCGACCACATCGAGCGCCGTTTCGTAGAAGCGCGGCAGCAGAGACAGTGTCAGGAAGCCGTGGGCGATCGGCCCGCCGAAGGGGCCGGCCTTGGCACGCTCGACGTCGACATGAATCCACTGGTGGTCGCCCGTGGCTTCGGCGAACTGGTTCACCTGCTCTTGCGTGATGGTGATCCAGTCGCTCACGGCGACTTCCTGGCCCACGCAGGCGGCAAGATCCTGAAGCGTCTGGAATGTCTTTTTGGTCATGCGGCGCATTCTGGCGCGAAGGTCGGCAGCGCGGGTGTCGGCCCCGCGACAGCGGTAGCTTCAGCTTTCAAGCCATTCGCAGATCGGCTGCCACTGCTCCAGGTCGCGCTGCACGCGGCCGGGCGCGATGTCGAACAGCGTGAGCCCGCGCGCCGCGAGCTGCACGTAGTTCTGCGTGTCGCGCAGTTCGCCCAGCACCGGCACCCCGAGGCTTGCGATGAACTCGTTCAATCGGTCGGCGGCCAGGGTGCGGGCGTTCACGCGCATGCCCACGAGGCTGATCTTCGTTTTTTCGGCACGGCGCTGCTCCGTCAGCCGATCGAGAAAATCGCGCGTGGCGTAGATGTCGAAGATGCTCGGCTGCAAGGGCACGATCACCCGGTCGGCCAGCGCCAGCACCTCCTTGAAGCGCCACCCGTGCAGGCCGGCCGGCGTGTCGAGCACGGCGTGCGTGGTGCCGCGCGGTGGCCGCACCACGGCGCTGTCTCCGGTGGCTTCCCAGGTGGCGATGGACCGCGCCTGCGGCGGGCGCAGGCCGAGCCAGAGGCGCGACGACTGCTGGCGGTCCACGTCGCCGAGCATCACGGCATGGCCGCGGCTCGCAAAGTAGCCCGCGATGTTCGTCGCGATCGTCGATTTGCCTACCCCACCCTTGGGATTGGCGACCAGAACCACCGGCATGAGCATCTCCTCCAGAGCTGGAACACCCGCATCGTAGCGACACGAGGTGCGCGCAGCCTGCGGAGAGCCAATCTTGAGCTATGTTCGCGGCATGACGACAACAACATCAGCCGCCGACGCCATCGGCGCCGATACCAATTCCGGCGGCATCTACGTGCTCGCGGCTCATCCGCACTGGCGCGACTCCCGCGTCAACCGCAGGCTGCTGGCCGCCGCGCGTTCGGTGCCCGGCGTCGAGGTGAACGACCTTTACGGCAGCTACCCCGACTTCTCGATCGACATCGAAGCCGAGCAGGCGCGGCTTGCCAAGGCCCGCCTCGTGGTGCTGCTGCACCCGATCCAGTGGTACTCGATGCCGGCGCTGCAAAAACTCTGGCTCGACGACGTGCTCAGCTACGGATGGGCCTACGGACCCGGCGGCACCGCGCTGCAGGGCAAGGACTGCTGGCTGGTCGCCACCACGGGCAGCCCGGAGGCGAGCTACCACCCGCAGAACTACCACCGCTACTTCTTCGACGCCTTCCTGCCGCCCTACGAGCAGACTGCGGCGCTGTGCGGCATGCGCTTTCTGCCGCCGCTGGTCTTCCACGGCGCGCGCAGCGCCGACGAGGCCGAAGTGGCGGCACATGTCGAGGTGTTCGCCCAGCGGCTGGGCAGTTACCCGGAGTGGCCCGAACTCGAGGAGCTCGACGTGTGCGTGGCCTGCCCGGTGCCCGAAACCGACCGCCCGGCCGAGCCCGACGACATGGGCAAGGTGGCGTCCGCCGCATTCCACTCCGCGACGGTCCGGGGCCTCGCCTCCATGTCCGCGGCCAACGAAGAAAAGAACAACGAAGAAGGCAGGGCCTGAGCATGGAACACGCACCCGCCTGGCTGACCAGCAGCCTGATCTACCTGGGCGCCGCCGTGCTGGTGGTGCCGCTTTCGAAGGCCCTGGGCCTGGGTTCCATCATCGGCTACCTCGTGGCCGGCATCGCCATCGGTCCCTGGGGGCTGGGCCTCGTGTCCAGCGTGGAAGACGTGCTGCATTTCGCCGAATTCGGCGTGGTGCTGATGCTGTTTCTCGTGGGCTTGGAACTCGAACCCAAACGCCTGTGGAACCTGCGCCGGCCCATCTTCGGCTGGGGCGCTGCGCAGGTGCTGAGCTGCGCCGCGGTGTTGTTTGCCGCCGGCTGGGCCGCGGGGGCCGAATGGCGCGTGGCGCTGGTGGCGGCGCTCGGCCTGGCGTTGTCGTCCACGGCCATTGCGCTGCAGGTGTTCGGCGAACGCAATCTGCTGAAGACGCCCAGCGGCCAGGCGGGCTTTTCGATCCTGCTGTTCCAGGACGTGGCGGCCATTCCGATCTTGGCGCTGCTGCCATTGCTGGCGGGCGCCAGCGCGGCCGAACAGTCGCTCAGCGGGCTCGACCGCACGCTCGAGGGCCTGAAGATCGTCGGCGTGATCGCCGGCATCATCCTCGGCGGCCGGCTTGCCTTGCGGCCGCTGCTGCGCTGGATTGCGCGCAGCGACACGCCCGAGATCTTCACCGCCGCGTCGCTGCTGCTGGTGGTCGCCATCGCGGCGCTGATGCAGTTCGTGGGCCTCTCGATGGCGCTCGGCGCCTTCCTTGCCGGCGTGCTGCTGGCGGAAAGCGAATACCGGCGCGAACTCGAAACCGACATCGAGCCCTTCAAGGGCCTGCTGCTGGGCCTGTTCTTCATCGCCGTGGGCATGTCGATCAACTTCGGCGTGCTGATCGCGAGCCCCTGGCTGATGGCCGCGCTGGTGGTCGGCTTCATGGTCATCAAGCTGGCCGTGATCTACACGCTGGCCAAGGCCATGGGCCTCGCCTACCAGGAGCGGCCCGTGTTCACGCTGCTGCTGGCACAGGGCGGCGAGTTCGCGTTCGTGGTGTTCCAGGCCGCGGGGCCCGATGTGCTGCCGCCCGAGATCACCTCGCTCCTGATCGGCGCGGTGGCGCTGTCGATGCTGCTGTCGCCGCTCTTGCTGGTGCTGCTCGACAAGTTCGTGCTGCCGCGCTACAGCCGCAACACCGGTACGCAGCTTGAGGAAATTTCCGAGCAGCAGGATGCCAAGGTGTTGATCTGCGGCTTCGGACGCTACGGCCAGATCGTCGGCCGCATGCTGATGTCGCAGGGCCTGCGCGTGACGGTGCTCGACCACGACGCCGACACCGTCGAAGGCCTGCGCCAGTTCGGCTTTCGCGTGTTCTACGGCGACGCGACGCGGCTCGACCTGTTGCGCACCGCGGGTGCCGGCACGGCCAAGGCCATTGTGGTGGCGGTGGACGACATCGAGCAGTCCCTCGACATCGTCGACCTCGTGAAGGAGCACTTTCCGCAGGCGCGCATCATCGCGCGGGCCCGCAACGTGACCCACCTCTTCCAGCTGCGCGACCGCGGCGTGACGGATGTCGAGCGCGAGGTGTTCGAATCGTCGCTGCGAAGCGCCCGCACCACGCTCGAGGCGCTGGGCTGGCCGGCGCACGAGGCGCGCGAGTCGGCCATGCGGTTCCGCCGCCGGAACATCTTGCTCAGCGACGAAATCTACCCGCACTACAAGGACCGCGCCAAGCTCATTGCCGCCAACAAGGCAGGCCGCCAGCAGTTCGAGGAACAGATGGCGCGCGAGCGCGAAGAACGGCAGCGCCGCTCGGGCCGCGACTGGAACCTGCTCGACGAAAAAGAAGAGGCGGATTCGTAGCCCGCGCTCTTCCCGGTCAGCCTTCCAGCTTCAGCAGCCGCACCGCGTTGCCCTTCAAAATGCCCGGCATCACCTCGGGCTTGAAGCCGGCCGCCTCGAAGTCTTTCATCCAGCGGTCGGGCGTGATCAGCGGGTAGTCGCTGCCGAACAGGATGCGATCCTTCAGCAGCGTGTTGGCGTACTGCACCAGCTGCTTCGGAAAGTACTTGGGGCTCCAGCCCGACAGGTCGATCCACACGTTGGGCTTGTGCGTGGCCACGCTCAGCGCCTCGTCCTGCCAGGGGAAGCTAGGGTGCGCCATCACGATCTGCATGTCGGGAAAGTCGATGGCCACGTCGTCCAGGTGCATCGGGTTGCTGTACTCCAGCCGGAGGCCCCCGCCGCAGCGCATGCCTGAACCAATGCCGCTGTGGCCGGTGTGGAAGATGGCCGGCAGCTTGTGCTCGGCAATCACCTCGTAGAGCGGCCAGGCCATCTTGTCGTAGGGGTGAAAAGCCTGCACCGTCGGATGGAACTTGAAGCCCTTCACGCCGTGCTCCTCGATCAGCCGGCGCGCCTCGCGCGCGCCCATCTTTCCCTTGTGCGGATCGATGCTGGCGAAGGCGATCATCATGTCGCTGTTCTGCTTGGCGGCCTCGGCGATTTCCTCGTTCGGAATGCGCCGGCGGCCCATGTTCGATTCGGCGTCGACCATGAACATCACCAGGCCGATCTTGCGCTCGCGGTAATACGCCACGCTCTCGGCAATGGTCGGCCGGCCGCTGGAGCCGAAGTATTTGTCCGCGGCGCGGTCGTATTCCTCGCCGTAGTTGTCGAACGGGTTCCAGCAGCTCACTTCGGCGTGGGTGTGGATGTCGATCGCGATGAGGTTCTCGTGGTCCATCTCGTTGTCTCCAGTACGGGTAAGTCCCTAGGCTTTGGGGCGCTCAAGTGCCTTGAATTGATTATTTATCATAACCATAATCCAACTCACACACGAATGCAATCATGACCAATCCCGACCTCCAACTCGACATTCGCGACGAAGTCGCCATCGTTCGCCTGACGCGCGGCGCCAAACGCAATGCGCTTTCGGACGGCCTGATCCTCGCGTTGCGCAACACATTCGAGACCCTGCCCTCCACGGTGCGCGCCGCGGTGCTCGATGGCGAAGGCTCGCACTTCTGCGCCGGCCTCGACCTGAGCGAACTGAAAGAGCGCGACGCGGGCCAGGGCATGCAGCACTCGCGCCTGTGGCACGGCGCGCTCGATCTGATCCAGCACGGCCCGGTCCCGGTGGTTGCCGCGCTGCACGGCGCGGTGGTGGGCGGCGGCCTCGAACTGGCCAGCGCCTGCCACATCCGCGTGGCCGACCGCAGCACCTTCTACGCGCTGCCCGAAGGCTCGCGCGGCATCTTCGTGGGCGGCGGCGGTTCGGTGCGCATTCCCAAGCTGATCGGCGTGGCCCGCATGACCGACATGATGATGACCGGCCGCGTCTACAACGCGGAAGACGGCGAGCGCGCCAACTTCGCCCAGTACCTGGTCGACGAGGGCACGGCTTTCGACAAGGCCTTCGAACTCGCCAAGCGCATCGCCACCAACGCGCCGCTCACCAACTACGCGCTGATGCACGCGCTGCCGCGCATCGCCGAGCAATCGGCCGACCACGGCTTCTTCACCGAGGCACTCATCTCCGGCATCGTGCAGGCCGCGCCCGAAGCCAAGGAGCGCGTGCGCGATTTCCTCGAAGGCCGCGGCGCGAAGGTGAGCAAAGGATGACCCCGATCCGATACCGTCCGCTGGCGTTCGGCGTCACGCGCGCAGTGCTGCGCGATGGCGAGCCGGGCACCCAGTACCTGCGGGCCGAAACAGAGCTCGGCCCTTATCGCGACCGCATGACCGACCGCCTGGCGCACTGGGCCGAAGCCGCACCCGACCGCACCTTCATCGCCCGCCGCGAACGGCTGGCCGACGGCAGCACCGGCGACTGGCAGCGTGTGAGCTACGCCGAGGCGCTGCAGAAGGCCCGCAGCATCGGCCAAGCCCTGCTCGACCGCGGCCTGAACCCGGATCGCCCCGTCGCGATCCTCAGCGAGAACGGTATCGAACACGCCCTGATGGCGCTCGGCTGCCTCTATGCCGGCGTGCCGTATTGCCCCGTGTCGCCGCCCTACTCCCTGGTGAGCCAGGACTTCGAGAAGCTGCGCCACGTGCTGGACACGCTCACGCCGGGCCTCGTGTTCGCCGCCGACGCCGCGCGCTATGCCCGCGCCATCCAGGCTGCCGTGCCGGCGGGCACCGAAGTCGTCCTCGCCGAAGGGCAGCTCGAAGGCCGCGCCACCACCAGCCTGGACGCGCTGATCGCCACGCCCGCAACGCCGGCCATCGACGCCGCGATGCGCGCCACCGGTCCCGACACCATCACCAAGTTTCTATTCACCTCGGGCTCGACCAAGATGCCCAAGGCTGTGATCAACACGCACCGCATGTGGTGCGCCAACCAGCAGCAGCTGCGGCAATCGATTCCCGCACTGGGCGAAGAGCCGCCGGTGCTGGTCGACTGGCTGCCGTGGAACCACACCTTCGGCGGCAACCACAACGTGGGCATCGTGCTGGACAACGGCGGCACGCTCTACATCGACGACGGCAAGCCCACGCCCGGCGGCATGGCCGAGACGCTGCGCAACCTGCGCGAGATCGCACCCACCATCTACTTCAACGTGCCGACCGGCTTCGAGGCCATTGCGCACGCCATGGAAACCGATGCGGTGCTGCGCCGCAACCTGCTGTCGCGCGTGAAGATGTTCTTCTATTCGGGCGCCGCGCTGTCGCAACCCGTGTGGGACAGCCTGCACAAGACGCAGGAGGCCGAAGTCGGCGAACGCATCGTCATGGGCACCGGCCTGGGCATGACCGAGTCGGGCCCCTTCGCCCTCTACGTGACCGGGCCCGAGGTGAAGTCGGGCGACGTGGGCCTGCCCGCGGCCGGCATCGAACTCAAGCTGATCGAGGTCGACGGCAAGACCGAGGTGCGCTACCGCGGCCCCAACATCACGCCCGGCTACTGGCGCGCGCCCGAAGCCACGGCCGAAGCCTTCGACGAAGAGGGCTTCTTCTCCACCGGCGACGCGGTGAAGTGGATCGACGACCAAAACATCCACCGCGGCCTGCGCTTCGACGGCCGCATTGCCGAAGATTTCAAGCTGGCCACCGGCACCTTCGTGAGCGTGGGGCCGCTGCGCGCCAAGATCATCGCGGCCGGCGCGCCCTATGTGCAGGACGCGGTGCTGACCGGCATCAACCTGAAGGAAGTCGGCGCGCTGGTCTTTCCGACGCAGAAGGTGCGGCAGCTGGCCGGCCTGCCTGCGGACGCGACGATGCAGCAGGTGCTCGAGAGCGCGCCGGTGCAGGCGCACTTCCAGCAGGTGGCCAACGAACTGGCGGCCGTGGGCACCGGCAGCGCCAACCGCATCGCGCGGCTGCACCTGATGGCCGAGCCGCCCTCCATCGACAAGGGCGAAGTGACCGACAAGGGCTCCATCAACCAGCGTGCCGTGCTCAAGCACCGCGCCGAGATCGTCGAGGCGTTGCACGCCGACACCCTGCCCTTCACGCTGAAACCCCGCTGACCCCCTCCAGGAGACAAACACCATGAAGATCGAAGGACAAGCCGCACTCGTCACCGGCGGCGCATCGGGCCTCGGCGAAGCCACCGCACGCGAACTCGCGCGCCTGGGTGCCAAGGTGGCCGTGCTCGACCGCAATGCGGCGCTCGCCGAAAAGGTAGCCGCGGAGATCGGCGGCGTCGCTTGCGTCTGCGACATCACCGACACCGAGAGCGTCAATGCCGCGCTCGACAAGGCCGCTGCTGCCCACGGCCCCGCGCGCATTCTGATGAACGTGGCCGGCATCGGCAGCGCGAAGCGCATCGTCGGCAAGGACGGCAACCCCGCGCCGCTCGAAGACTTCGTGCGCGTGGTCAACATCAACCTGATCGGCGGCTACAACATGGCCCGCCTGTTCGCGGCGCGCTGCGCCAAGCTCGATGCCCTCGACAACGGCGAGAAGGGCGTGATGCTCTTCACCGCCTCGGTCGCCGCCTTCGACGGCCAGGTGGGCCAGCAGGCCTACAGCGCCTCCAAGGGCGGCCTGGTGGGCATGACGCTGCCGATGGCGCGCGACCTTGCGCAGCACGCCATTCGCGTGTGCACCGTGGCGCCGGGCCTCTTTGCCACGCCGCTTTTGATGGAACTGCCCGAAGCCGTGCAGCAATCGCTGGCCGCGTCCATTCCGTTCCCGCCGCGCCTGGGCAAGCCTTCGGAATTTGCCGAGCTGGCTTGCCACATCGTGACCAACGGGCATTTGAACGGCGAAGTGATTCGCCTCGACGGCGCCCTGCGCATGGCGCCGCGCTGATTCCAGCCCCTCGAAAAAATACAGGAGACAAGACCATGACCAATCGACGTCAGTTCGTGACAGCACTCAGCGGCGCAGCCGCATTCGGCGCCCTGCATCCGCTCGCCGCACTCGCCCAGGCCGTGCAGCAGGCAAAGATCTATTACGGCTTTCCGGCCGGCAGCGCGGGCGACAGCGTGGCGCGCCGCGTGGCCGAAAAACTCGGCGAAACGCCTTTCTCGAAGATCAATGCGGTGGTCGAGAACAAGCCCGGCGCGGGCGGACGCATTGCGCTCGACACGCTCAAGGCTTCGCCGGCCGACGGCTCAGTGCTGTGCCTCGCGCAGGCCTCGGCCCTGTCGACCTACCCGCACATCTATACCAAGCTGAGCTACGGCCTCGCCGATTTCGCGCCCATTTCCATCGGCGCCGTGATGACGCACGGCCTGGCGGTCGGCCCGATGGTGCCGGCCAGCGTGAAGACGCTGAAGGACTACATCGCCTGGGCCAAGGCCAACCCCGGCCAGGCCAGCTACGGCTCGCCGGGTGCGGGCTCGACGCCGCACTTCCTGGGTGCGCTGCTCGGCCTGAACAGCGGCACCGACCTGCGCCACATTCCCTACCGCGGCTCGCTGCCGGCCATCAACGACGTGGTGGGCGGGCAGATCGCATCGAGCATGACGCCGGTGGGCGACTACCTGCCCTTCGCCAAGGCCGGCAAGCTGCGCGTGCTCGCCACCTCGGGCGCACAGCGCGTGGCTTACCTGCCCGACGTGCCCACCTTCATCGAGCAGGGCTTCCCGGAAATCGTGGCCGACGAATGGTTCGGTTTCTTCGCGCCTGCGAAAACGCCCGCCAACGTGATCGCCGCCGCGAGCACGGCGATCCAGGCCGCGCTCAAGGACAAGACGGTGGCGGATGGCCTGCTCTCTGTCGGCCTGATCGCCCATGGCTCCTCGCCCGAAGACATGAAGAAATCGCTCCAGTCCGAATACGAACGCTGGGGCCCGCTGGTCAAGAAGATCGGCTTCACTGCCGAGTCCTGATACGTCAATGGATTACCTCCCCCGCCCCGAAGACAACCGATTCATCCTGAACGCAGTGCTCGGCGCGCCTTCGCGGCTGCGCGCGCTCGCCCCTTTCGCCGAGGTCGATGAGGCGCTGCAGGCCCAGGTGCTCGGTGAAGCGGCACGCTTCGTGGCCGAGGCGGTGGCGCCGACGAACCGCGGCGGAGACGAAATCGGCTGCCGCTTCGCCGACGGCGAAGTCACCACGCCGCCAGGCTTTCGCGAGGCCTACCAAGCCTTGGTCGACGGCGGCTGGCCCAGCCTGTCGGCAGCGCCGGAAGACGGCGGCCAGGGCTTGCCGACCGTGCTCGAAGCCATCCTCTACGAATGGCTGAGCGCGGCGAACCACGGCCTCACGATGGCGCCGGGCCTGCTGCACGGCGCCTACGCCTGCCTCAAGCACCATGGCAGCGACGAGCTGCGCGCACGCTACCTCTCGAAGATCGCAACCGGCGAGTGGCTCGCGACCATGTGCCTCACCGAAGCCCATGCGGGCAGCGACCTGGGCCAGGTGCGCACGCGCGCCGTGCCGCAGGCCGACGGCAGCTTTCGCGTGAGCGGCGGCAAGATCTTCATCTCGGGCGGCGAACACGACCTCACCCCGAACATCGTGCACCTGGTGCTGTGCCGATTGCCCGATGCGCCCGCCGGGCCCAAGGGCCTGTCGCTGGTGCTCGTACCCAAGGTGCTGCCGGACGGCACGCGCAACGCGGTGCATTGCGAGCGCATCGAGGAAAAAATGGGCCTGCACGGCAGCCCGACCTGCGTCATGCGCTTCGACGAAGCCGCGGGCTGGCTGGTCGGCGAACCGGGCCGCGGGCTGGCCGCGATGTTCGTCATGATGAATGCGGCGCGCCTGCATGTGGCGCTGCAGGGCATCGGCCTGCTCGATGCCGCCTGGCAGAAGGCCGACGCCTACGCCATGGAGCGCCGCCAGATGCGCGCGCCCGGCCCCGTGCCGGCAAGCCGCGGCAGCGAAGCCGCCGACCTGATTGCCGAACACCCCGCGGTCCGGCGCATTCTCGATACGCAGCGCGCCTGGATCGAAGGTGGGCGCACGCTCGCCTACCGCACTGCGCTGATGCTCGACGTGGCCGCGCACGACACCGACCCCAAGGCGCGCGACCGCGCGCAGCGCTGGTGTTCGATGGTCACCCCGGTTCTCAAGGCCGCCTGCACGCACCAGGCTTTTCACGGCGCGAGCGAATGCCTCCAGGTGTTCGGCGGCCATGGCTACGTGCGCGAATGGGGCATCGAGCAGATCGTGCGCGACGCGCGCGTGACCATGATCTACGAGGGCACCAACGAGATCCAGGCCATCGACCTCTTGGTGCGCAAGGTGCTGCCCGACGGCGGCGCCGCCATGTCGGCCGTGCTGATCGAACTGCGCGACACGCTCGATGCTTCGCGCGAGGCCGATGCCGACGTGCAGCGCCGGCTCGCGCAGCTGCGCTACCTGGGCACCACCATCGCCATGGCCGCGCATGCCAACCCCGTGCTGCCCTACGAAGTGGCCGACGACTACCTGCGCGTGGTGATGCTCACGCTGATGGCCTGGGCCTGGGCGCGCATCGACGCGGCCGAGGCGCCGGAGGCTGAGCGCGCTGCCAGGGCCGGCCCGGCAGCGGCCTTCCGGCGCTGGGTGCTGCCCGAGTTCGAGATGCGGCTGGGCATCGTCAAGCGTGCCTGCGAGGGCGTCGCCATGTCGCACGACGCCGCAAAAACTCCGGCATCCGCGAGCTAGCAGGCGCCCGGCGAGGCCGGCCGCGGGTTACGCTTGGGCCATGCCTCGTCCATCCAAAAACAGTCCCGCAAAAGCAGAGCCGGCCACGGCTGCCAACGGCAAGCCGGACCGGCTCGATGCCCGCATGCTCGAAGCCTTGGTTGGCTACAACGCACGCCGTGCCTGGCTGATCATCAGCGGCGTGTTCGCCGAACGCATGGCGCCGTACGGGCTCAAGCAGATCGACTTTTCAGTGCTTTCGCTGCTGGCGCACAACCCGGGCGCCACCTCGCGCCAGCTGTGCAACACGCTCGACATCCTGCCGCCCAACCTGGTGAGCCTGGTGGCGACGCTGGACAGCCGCGGGCTCATCGAACGCAAGCCGCATCCGCATGACGGCCGCGCGGTCGGGCTGCATCTCACCGAAGCGGGCGACAAGCTGATTCGCGAGGCCGAGCAGACGGTGACGCAGCTCGAGGCCGATGCCAGCGCACGGCTCACGGGGCGCGAGCGCGAAACGCTGATCCGGCTGCTGCAGAAGATCTACTTGTAGCCCCCGCCCCCAGAGGGGTTTCGGCTAGAGGCCGCGCTCCACCATGTCGATCAGGCGCTGCCCGAGCGCGTGGGCGGATTCGGCATCCATGCCTTTCAACGGCCCGTCGATGATCAGCAGTGCCAGCCCGTGCACGGCCGACCAGGCCAGGTATTCGGCATCCGGCCGGCGCGAAGCTTCGAGCGCGCCTGCCTCCACGAGCCGGTCGATCGCCGCGCCCAGCAGTTGGAAGGGCCCCATCCCGCTGGCGCCCACGCTCGCAGGGCCCACCTCGCCTTCGGCATCTTCCGACGACACCACGAACGCCGTGCGGAACAGCCCCGGCTCGGCCTGCGCGAAACGCAGATAGGCCGTACCGATGGCCCGCACCTGCGCCCGCGCGAAGTCCAGAGGCGGCTGCTCGCTGGGCAGCACCGCCAGTTCCTTTTCCATGGAGACGGCGGCCGCCGAGAGCGCGGCCGCCCGCACCGCCAGCAGCAGTTCCCGCCGGCTTGCAAAGTGCCTGTAGGCCGCGTTGGGCACCACGCCCGCACGCCGCGTCACCTCGCGCAGCGCCACCGCATCGGGGCCACCATCGCGGGCCAGCTCGATGCCCGCGTCGAGCAGCGCGCGGCGCAAGTCGCCGTGCCGGTAAGTGCTGCGGGCAGCTGGCGGAACGGGGCCTGGCGGAACGACGGGGGGGCTCATCGGAATCTCCATGTGGACAGTGTCCATTATGTCTGCTATTCTTTGTGGACGGCGTACACAAACTAGGTATTCCGTATTCGCGCAGGGCTTCTGCGCACCCTTTACTCCTCAGTCCAAAGGAACCGCCATGAAAGTCCAGTCTTATCTGTCGTTCGAAGGCCGCTGCGACGAAGCAATCGCGTTCTACAAGAAGGCGCTCGGCGCCGAAGTCGTGCAGCTCATGCGCTTCAGCGATGCGCCCGAAATGCCGGCGGGCGAAGCCGAAGCAGGCTGCGCCGGCGCCATGCCTGCTGCCGACAAGGTGATGCACGCCGTCGTGCGCATCGGCGAAACCGAGCTGATGGCTTCCGACGGACGGTGTTCCGGCCGAACGGAATTCAAGGGCATCATGCTCGCCCTCAGCGCCAGCACAGACGCCGAGGCGCGCCAATGGTTCGACGCACTGGCCGATGGCGGGCAGGTGATGCAGCCCCTGACGCCGACCTTCTTCAGCTCCAGCTTCGGCATGCTCACCGACCGCTTCGGCGTTGGCTGGATGCTGGTGGTGGACGCCGGCCAGTAACCAATTACCGCGACGATCCGCTCCGTCCCGCACCTGAAATACCTCATGCTCAAGAAAATCGTCCTCGTCATCCTCGCGCTGATCGCGATCGTGCTCATCTACGCTGCCACCCGGCCCAACACCTTTCGCGTCGAACGCACGGCGCGCATCGCCGCGCCGGCCGAGAAGATCTTTCCGCTGATCAACGACTTCCGCCGCTGGGGCGAATGGTCGCCCTATGAGAAGCTGGACCCGGGCATGAAGCGCACCTTCGGCGGCGCCCCCGCCGGCCAGGGCGCGACCTACGCATGGGAAGGCAACGACAAGGCGGGCGCGGGCCGCATGGAAATCGCCGAGTCGACGCCCTCTTCGAAGATCGCGATCAAGCTCGATTTCATCAAGCCCTTCGAAGCCCGCAACATGGCCGAGTTCACGCTCCAGCCGCAGGGCGGCGCGACACAAGTCACCTGGGCCATGCACGGCCCGAGCCCCTACGTCGCAAAGCTCATGGGCATCTTCTTCAACATGGACCAGATGATCGGCAAGGACTTCGAAACCGGCCTTGCCAACCTCAAGACAGCTTCCGAAAAGTAACCACCGAAAGGAAACACCATGTCTCCCATCCACGCTTACCTCACGTTCGACGGCAACGCAGCCGAAGCCATGCGCTTCTACGAGAAGACGCTCGGCGGCACCATGCAGATGATGATGACCATCGGCGAAGCGCCCGATACCGAGCAGATGCCGGCCGACGTCAAGAAGCGCATCATGCATGCGTCCCTTGCCTACGGCGACGGCATGCTCATGGCCTCCGACACCATGCCCGGCCAGACCTACGAAGGCATGAAGGGCTTCGGCGTTGCGCTGACCCTGGAGACCGTCGCCGAGGCGCGCCGCGTGTTCGACGCCTTCGCCGAGGGTGGCACCGTCTCCATGCCCTTCGAGAAAACCTTCTGGGTCGAGGGCTTCGGCATGGTGACCGACCGCTTCGGCACGCCGTGGCTCATCAACGGCGGCAAGCCGCTGGTCTGAATCCGCCTCAATGGCAGTCTGCAGGGAATCACTCTTCATGACCGACACACTCGACAACAACCGAAAGCGCTGGCTCGCATTGATGGTGCTGTGCCTCGGCGTGCTGATGATCGTGCTCGACACCACGATCGTGAACGTGGCGCTGCCTTCGATCCGCACCGACCTGGGCTTCACCGAGACCTCGCTGGTCTGGGTGGTGAACGCCTACATGCTGACCTTCGGCGGCTTCCTGCTGCTGGGCGGACGGCTCGGCGACCTGTACGGCCACCGCAGGCTCTTCCTCATCGGCCTTGTGCTCTTCACGCTCGCATCGCTCGCCTGCGGCATCGCCAACTCGCAAGGCGTGCTGATTGCGGCGCGCGCGGTGCAGGGGCTGGGCGGCGCGGTGGTCTCGGCCGTATCGCTCTCGCTGATCATGAATCTGTTCACCGAACCGGCCGACCGCGCAAAGGCGATGGGCGTGTACGGCTTCGTTTGCGCAGGCGGCGGCAGCATCGGCGTGCTGCTGGGCGGGCTGCTCACGAGCTCGCTGAGCTGGCACTGGATCTTCCTGGTGAACCTGCCGATCGGTGTGGCGGTGTATGCGCTGTGCGTGGCGCTGCTGCCCAACGCGCGCGGCCAAGCCCACGGCGAGAAGCTCGACGTGGCCGGCGCCGTCACCGTCACGCTGTCGCTCATGCTCGCGGTCTACGGCGTGGTCAACGGCAACGAAGCCGGCTGGGGCTCCACGCAAACGCTGGGCCTGCTCGGCGCCGCCGTGGTGCTGCTCGCGATCTTCATCACCATCGAGGCGCGCGTGCAGCATCCGCTGATGCCGCTGGGCCTCTTCCGCCTGCGCAGCGTGTCGGTCGCCAACGTGGTGGGCGTGCTGTGGGCGGCGGCGATGTTCGCGTGGTTCTTCATCTCCGCGCTCTACATGCAGTTGGTGCTGAACTACACGCCGATGCAGATCGGCCTCGCCTTCCTGCCGGCCAACATCATCATGGCGGTGTTCTCGCTCGGCCTCTCGGCCAGGCTGGTGATGCGCTTCGGCATCCGCAAACCGCTCGCGGCCGGACTCTGGCTCGCGGCCATCGGCCTCGCGCTCTTCGCGCGCGCGCCCGTCAATGGCAGCTTCATCGTCGACGTGCTGCCCGGGATGATGCTGCTCGGCCTGGGCGCGGGCATGGCGTTCAACCCGGTGCTGCTCGCGGCCATGAGCGAGGTCGACCCGGCCGACTCGGGCCTCGCCTCGGGCGTGGTCAACACCGCCTTCATGATGGGCGGCGCACTCGGCCTCGCCGTGCTGGCCAGTGCCGCCGCGGCGCGCACCAGCTCGATGCAGGCAGCCGGGGCGCAGTTGCCTCTTGCGCTCGCGGGCGGCTACAACCTTGCGTTTCTTGTCGGCGCCGTGTTCGCGGCGCTGGCGGGTTTGATCGGGGCCTTGCTGCTTCGCACTGCACCACCGGGGTCCACCCAGAACGACAACAACAGCAAAAACGAAGAGGCCGCGGCATCCGCAAGCACGGCAAACCGTGCGGCGGCGTCTTGAAGGCTCGCCCATTCGGCGGCCCGCTTTTCTTTTCTATTTCCCGTTTCTTTCAAGGAGACTTTCAATGGCTCGCTATGTTGATGGCTTTCTCGTTCCCGTTCCCTCGAACAACGTCGAGGCTTACCGCAAGCTGGCGCGCAAGGCCGGCAAGATCTGGATGGAATACGGCGCGCTCGAATACGTGGAGTGCATTGCCGACGATGTGAAGCCCGGCAAATACACCTCGTTTCCGCAAAGCGTGAAGCAGAAGGCGGACGAAACGGTGGCCTTCTCGTGGATCGTCTACAAGTCGCGCAAGCACCGCGACGCAGTCAACGCCAAGGTCATGGCCGACCCGCGCATTGCCGCGATGGACCCGAAGACCATGCCCTTCGATGCGAAGCGGATGATCTTCGGCGGGTTCAAGTCCATCGTCGAGTTCTGATCGGATGCTTCGCTCTCAGGCCAGGAATCCGTCGTAGACGAGTTTCAGGCCTGTGAGCAGCATGCCCAGGTACAGGAAGCGGTAGAACCACATTGCACTGATACGCCGCGCAATGCGAATGCCGACCCACACGCCGAGCGGCGCGAGCGGCATCAGCACCACCGAGGTGGCCAGTGTGCGCAGGTCGATCAGGCCGAGCCAGGCGTATGGAATCCATTTGCTCAGATTCACCACGAAGAAGAAATACGCCATGGTGGCGGTGAACACCACCGGCTTGAGCCGAAGCGGAATCACGTAGGCGTTGATCGGCGGCCCGCCGGCGTGCGCGATGAAGCTCGTGAAGCCCGACACCGCGGTGAGCGCCGCGCCGACCGCGCGCGAAGGCAGCGGATCGTCGGGCTTGGGCGGAAACACCAGCCGCTGTGCAAGGAACAGCAGCGTGAACACGCCGACGATGCCCGCCACGGTGTGGGCCGAAAGCGTTCGGAACAGCAGCGTACCTATCACCGTGCCGAGCAGTCCGAACGGAATCAGGAACTTGAGCAGCGCCCGGTCGAAGTCACGCCGGAAGGCGGCCACGCCAAGCACGTCCATCAACAGCAGCAGCGGCATCAGGATGGCCGCGGCCTGCGGCACCGTGACCGCGAGCGCCATCAGCGGAACCGCGAGCGACCCGAAGCCGGCGCCGAATCCGCTCTTGCTGATGCCCAGCAGCAGCACGGCGGGAATGGCCACCGCATAGAAATGCGGATCGGTGATGAGTGGAAAAACCATGGGAAGGCGGCGCAGAAAAAAGCCCGCCGTATTGGCGGGCCGTGCAAGCGTAGCAGGATGGCGGCGGGCTTGCAGGAGGCCACAGGCACCTTCTGAAAAGTGTGCGTAAACGCACAGCCTGATCGGCCGCGGCTCCGCACACTGGAACCGCAACCGTCGCAATCCGCGGCGCGTCCTCCTCCTCCTCTCCCCCTCTCCATTTCCAAGGATCTGCCATGAACACCCAGGCCGTAGCCGCCCACTCCGCACGTGCGCCGATCGCACCTTCGCAGGCTTCTCCCGCGCCCGCCACGCTCGACGACTCCGGCAAGCTGCTGCTGCGCGTGGCAATCGGCGTGCTCGTCCTGCTGCACGGCATTTTCAAGATCTCGGCGGGCGTGGGCTTCGTCAGTGCCATGCTGGTCAAGGCAGGCCTGCCGGGCGGGTTGGCCTACTTGGTGTACGTGGGCGAGATCGTGGCGCCGGTGCTCATGATCGGCGGCTTCTGGACCCGTGCCGCCGCCGGCGTGGTCGTCATCAACATGCTCGCGGCCTTCGGCCTGGTGCACATGGCCGACCTGTTCTCCATGACCAAGCAAGGCGGTTGGGCGCTCGAACTGCAGGGCCTGTACCTGTTCGGCGCGCTCGCCGTGGTGCTGCTGGGCGCAGGCCGCTTCAGCCTGGGCGGTCTGCGCGGCCGCTGGAACTGATGCGGTTCAGCCGATTCAGCGGGTTCAGCCGGCATCCCCGCGCACCTGCGCCACCATGCGCTCGAGCCGGGCGGCGTCGGCCACCACCAGGGCCTTGCCGTCCTTGCGCAGCACCCCGCTGCGCACCAGCACATTGAGTTCGCGGGTTACCTGCTCGCGGTTGGTGCTGATCTGGCTGGCCAGGGCCGCGTGCTTGGGCGCCGGGTCGAGCCTCGACTGGTTGTTCTCCAGGCCCGCGGTTCGCGCGAGCCGCAGCAGCTCGGCATGCAACCGGTTCTGGACGCCCAGCGTGCTCAGGTCGATCACGCGCTCCGACAACTGCCGCACCAATGAGGCGAGCCGCTGCATCACACGCTCGGCCACCAGCGACTCGTCGCGCAGCAGGGCCATGAACGCGATTCGGTCGAGGCTGGCGAGCACGCTGGGCTCGAGCGTGACCACATCGGCGGAGCGCGGCCCGCCGTCGATGGCGGCAATGTCGCCGAAGTGCTCGCCGGCTTCCGAATCCCTGAAGGTGACCTGCCGGCCGTTGGCCGAATAAGTGGTCACCCGCACCCGGCCCGAAACCAGCAGGAACACGTCGCCCTGCTGCTCGGCACGCAGCAGCAGCGGCTTGCCGGCCTCCACGCTGTGCCAAATGCACTGCTGCGCGAGCAGGTCCAGGCGCTGATCGGAAAGGCCCTCGAGCAGCGCGATGCGGCGCAGCGCAAGGCTGGAACGAAGAATGGTTGGAGGAGTAGTAAGGGCCATGCCGGTCGGAAGGGGCGCGCGCATTATGCTCGGGTGCCCCTTCGAACCCGTTCATGGACAGACGTTCCCCCCAAGCCCCCTTTTCGCTGAGACCGCCAACCCGGCGCAATCTCCGCTGGGCGAGCGGGCTGGTGCTGATGGCCTATGTGACGGCGCATTTGCTGAACCACTCGCTCGGCATCGTCTCCTTTGCCGCAGCCGAAACGGTGCTGCGCGGCGTGCAGCTCTTCTGGCACAGCCTGCCTGGCACGCTGCTGCTGTATGGCGCCGCCACAGTGCACCTGGCACTTGCCGTGGCCGCGCTGTGGGAGCGCTGCACGCTGCGCATGCCGCCGCTCGAGGGTCTTCGCATACTGCTGGGATTCGCGCTGCCGCTGCTGATGGCCGCGCACCTGACAGCCATGCGCGGCGCCTACCAGGCCTACGGGATCGAAGGCTCCTATGCACGCGTGGTCTGGGGGCTGTGGAGCCTGCCGGGCGCAAGTGCACAGCTCGCGATGATGTTCGCGGCCTGGACCCACGGCTGCATCGGCATGCACTTCGCGCTGCGGGCACGGCCGGGCTACCGCCGCTTCTCCCATCTGCTCCTGGCCTTTGCAGTCGTGCTGCCGCTCACCGCGGCGATGGGCTTCGTTTCGATGGGACGCGAGTTCCAGTGGACCGGCGTGCCGCCCGCGGTGCTGCCAACGCCGGCCCAGGGCCGGGCACTCGATGCCGCGGAAACCAGCATCAAGTTCTTCTATGCACTCGGCCTGGCCGCCCTGCTGGCAGCCTACGGAGCGCGCAACTGGTTCGCGCGCCGGCCGCGCGGGCCTTCGATTTCACTGCGCTACCCCGGCCGCACCGTGCAAGTGCCGCGCGGCTGGAGCGTGCTGGAGGCAAGTCGCTCGCAAGGCATTGCCCATCTTTCGGTGTGCGGCGGACGGGCGCGCTGCTCGACCTGCCGCGTGCGCGTACTCGGCCCCGCCGAACACATCGGCGAGCCAGGCCGCGACGAGCAGCGAACGCTCGACCGCGTGCGTGCGCCCAGCGACGTGCGGCTGGCCTGCCAGCTGCGCCCCCGCGGCGACATCGAGGTCACTCCGCTGTTCGCACCGCCGCCCAATGGCGGCCGCCCCGCGCCGGTCAGCAGCTTCGGCCGCGAGCGCGACGTGGCCATTCTGTTCGTGGACCTGCGGCGCTGGTCGGGGTTGTCGGAGCGGCAATGGCCGTTCGACCTCGCCTATGTGCTCGACCGCTACTTCGCCATCGTGGGTGCGGCCGTGCGCGAAAGCGGCGGCGTGCCGAACCAGTTCATCGGCGACAGCGTGATGGCGATCTTCGGCCTCGAGACCGACCTGCCCACCGCCTGCCGGCAGGCGCTGCGCGCGACCGAACTCATCGGCGAGCGCATGGACGCCTGGAGCGAAGGCTTCGAGGCGCAGTTCGGCCAGCGGCTGGACTTTGGCATGGGCCTGCACGCCGGCCGCGCGGCCGTGGGTGAGGTGGGCTACCTCGACACGACCACGTTCACCGCCATCGGCGAAGTGGTCAACACGGCGAGCCGTCTTCAGGATCACTCGAAGACGGCCGCATCGCGCCTGGTGGTCTCGCTGTTCGCGGCCCGGCAGGCCGGCTTCGCGCATGCCGCGGAACAGGTCGATACGCTGGTTGTGCGCGGCCGGTCCGAGCCGCTTGCGGTGATCTGTTCGCAGCCCCTGGCGACGACGTCGTAGCAAGGCGCGCTCGTAGTTGGCAAAAGCGGTGCGCAAACGCACAGCGCCAACCACGATGCAGTTTCACACTGCATCTTGTGGCAACGACGAATGTCCGCCGCCCACGCTACTTTCAGTCAAGGGGAATCCTCATCATGAACACGAAGCAACTCATCGCCGTTTCCGCCGCCGCACTCGCCATGCTGGGTGCCGCCGGCGCACACGCCGAAACCTACGAAGGCGTGCAGGCCGTCACGTCGTACGCCAACCGTGCGGACGTGCAGGCCGAAGCCGTGGCTGCCGCACGCGGGGGCAACACCTACTCGGACGCCAACGGTGAAGGCGTGGTGGCCATCGATTCGACGCTCGACCGGAACGCGGTGCGCGCCCAGGCCGTTGCCGCCGCGCACGATCCGCTGCAAAGCCTGGACCGCCGTGCCTTCTACCGCGACCAGGTGCCTTCGGCCTACAGCAAGCCGGCGGTGTCGTTCACCCGCCAGGCCGGCCTGTAAGACGGCCGCTCAGGCGCGTGCCACCTTCACCGTGGCCGCGCCTGCGGTTTCGTCGATGACGTAGCGCACCGGCAGAAAACGCTCGATCACCGCGCAATTGGTTCGTGTGTGCTCGGTCACCTCGCTGCAGGTGAAGGCGCCGGCGCTGCCGCTCTGCCACGCGGCCAGACCCAGCAGCAGCGCAAGCTGGTCGGCAAGGTGCGGGCCCACGGCCGCCTGGCTCTTCTGGAAGTCGCGCAGCTCCTTCACCAGCGCATGCGCCACCTGTTCCGCGCTCAGCGTCTTTTCGCCGAAGGCCGTGAAGACCTCGGTCACGTGCTCGTAGGCCAGCGTGGCGAGCAGCGCGTTGCCGGGTCCTTCGTTCTGCCGCGCCGTGCCCACCCGCAGTTGCTCATCCGACCAACCCATCGCCTTGCCCAGCGTTTCCAGCTCGCGCGTCGCGATGTGGCGTGCCAGCCCCGGCGCCAGGCACTCCGCATGGCCCGACAGCAGCACGCCGCGCGCCATGAGGTCGAAGGGCTGCAGCGCATCGGCCGTCGGCACGATGGTCGCTTCCACTTCGCCGCCGCCGGCCGGGTAGAAGCCGCAGCGGCGCAGCAGCAGTTGCAAGTCCGCGCCCAGGCGGCGCACCAGCGGCGCAAAGGCGCGCTCCAGAAAATGGAACGGCGGCGCCATCGGGTTGTGCGTGCCGCCGCGCAGATGCACGAGGCTCGGCGCACCGGCGAGCAGCAGCGGCGGCAGCACCGTTTGCAGCACCAGCATGCAGCTGCCCGCGCTGGCAATCGTGAAACTGTATTCGCCTGCGCGCACGGGGCCGGGCACGAAGCGAAGCGATTGCGAGCCGAGCTCGGCGCCTTCGACACGCGCACCGCTGATTTCGGCTGCGGCATTGACGCACGCGAGATGCTGGCGCATGAGGCCGGGCTTTGCACGGCCCGCACGAATTTTTTCGATGGCAACCGGCTGGCCCGTTGCCACCGACAGGGCGAGGCTGGTGCGCAGGATCTGGCCGCCGCCCTCGCCTTGCGAACCGTCGAGTTCGATCATGCGCGGCCTCCTTCCTTCACCGCGGATGCGGCCGCGTCGAAGCGCAGCACCGTCTCGGAGAGAAACGCGTCGAGCCCCGAGTCCTCGGCCTGCGGCAGCGGCGTGATCGGCTCGGCCGCGTTGGCCGCCAGTTCGGCTTCGATGAACGCATGAATGCCGGGCCAGCGCGGGCTGGTCGCGGCTTCGCCGGCGCGCATCTTCACTTCGAGCAGCGCGTTGATCTCGTCGATGAGCGCGGCGTCGCGCACGACGTCGAGCGTGTGCTGCGCCAGATCGGCAAAGCGCATCGGCGGCACGCCGGGCTGCGTGCGGATCCAGCGCGCGGCCAGCAGCGGGCGCAGCACGTAGAGGTATTTCTTGTAGCGCACCTCGTCGGCCTGCAGATGCTCGCGGAAGTTCTTCTTCGCCATCGACGTGTAGTGATGCCAGCCACGCGCGTTGGAGAACACCGCCTCCGAGAGCGCACGGAAACGCGGCATCGCGGCCGCATCCTCGCGGTACACGATGGGCGAGCGCAGCCATTCGAGCAGCGTGGGGTTCGACTCGCGCATCAGGCCCAGCGCCTTGCGCAGGTCCCAGCCGTTGATGTCGAGATCGCCGCTGATCGGCACTTCGATCACGTCGCGGCGCGGCGTGACCGTCAGGTACCACGGCAGGCGGTTCACGTAGATGAAGCGCACGTCGTAGTCGCTGTCGGGCGAGGCAAAGCCCCAGCCACGGCTGCCGGATTCGCAGGCGAACAGCACCGTCACGTCGTGCGTTGCTTCGATGTCGCGCAGGTTCTCCATGACCTGCACGCGCATGGCGGGATCGATGGGATGCGCCGAGCGCAAAAATTCTTGGTTGCTCATGAATAAAAGTCTTCTTCTCGCCGCCGGATTTTTCATTCATCCGATCGGGCACGGGTGACAGTCACCTTGCCGGTGCTGTCGAGTTCAAAAACGTCCAGGTCGTTGGCCAGGAATGCGTTGCCGCGGTAGTGGGACTGGGTCTCCGCCATCAAGGCTGCCAGGCCCTCTTCGTTCTGGTGGCGCGGGCTCAGGTGCGTAAGAACCAGGTTGGGCACTCCCACGGATTGCGCAAACTCGGCCAGCAGGCGCGCAGAGCTGTGCATGGGGCCGGGCCCGACCTTGTCGAGCGCTTCCTGCGTGTAGGTGGCTTCGTGCACCAGCAGCTGCGCGCCTTCGCAGGCCGTGCGCAGCAGCGCGGGCTCGGCGTTGTCGCCTCCCAGCACGGCGCTTGCCGTATCGATCTGCGTTTCTGCAAAGTCGGCACTGCGCAGCACCGTGCCGTTGAAAGGCACGTCTTCGCCGTTCTGCAGCGCGCGCCATGCGGGCCCGGGCGGCAGGCCGGCCGCACGCAAGGCGTCGGCCTTGAGCCGCACGCGCCGAGTTTGCACCTGCACGCGGTAGGCGTGGCTGGGCACCCGGTGCCGCAGCACATGGCGCTCGATGCGCAGGCCCGGGGCTTCGTAGACCAGAGTCTCGGCGTCGAGATCCACATGCTCGACCTCGTACGGCAGATGCAGGTCCGTCAACCGGCGCGTCGCTTCGAACCACTGCCACACCGGCAGCGGCGCGATCAGCTTCAGCGGCTTGGTGCGCTTGCCCATGCCGGCGCTCGCGAGCAGCCCCGGCAGGCCGTAGCAATGGTCGCCGTGCACATGCGTGATGCAGACAGCCGCCATGTCGTGCAGCGACAGCGGCGTTTGCTGCAGGCGGTGCTGCGTGCCTTCGCCGCAATCGACCAGGAACCAGTCGGCGCCGAGCACGGTCTGCACCGCAAGGCCGGAAACGTTGCGCTGGCGCGTCGGTGTGCCCGAGGACGTACCCAGAAAAGTGAGCTTCAACATTCCCGATCTTTCTCCGCCCTTCGTGCCAGGGCTTTTTCCGCGGCATTCGCTGCTTCGCGTTCCCACGTCCCGTAGCTGCTTGCGCGGTCTGCAGCAAATGCTTGCAGCCGCTCGATCTGCCTGGGACCGCCCCACTGGCCCATGACTTCGATCGCGACCACGCGCAGGCTGCGCCACTTGCTCTGCAAGGCAGCCTCCACCTGCGCCAGTGCGTCGGCCGTCGGCTTTTCCGTTGTTGCCAGCGCGCGCAACCGGGCGACCTCGTCACCCAGCAGGTTGGCGCCTTCGTTCCGGAGCGCCGCGTCCCGCAACGCGCGGCGCGCTTGCCGGCATGCACGGCATCGAACCGCGTGGCTGTACACCGAGCCCTGCGCGACTTCGTGCCACCACTTCTGCTGCTTGGCCGTCCACACCTCTTTTGCGCCGCAATCGCGGCAGGTGTAGGCTTGGTCGAGATAGAAATCAGGCACTTCGCCAAAGGTGGTGTTGTAGTGCGCGAGCCGCGACTTGTCGGCCATGGCCATGCCCGGCACGAGACCGCCCGCCGACAGCTGACGGGCGTCTTGCGTGCGCAGCTGCACCTTCAGCGCAGCGGCGCGTTCGAGGCGATGCGCCTTGATTTCGGCGCGGCGTTGCTTGTTGCTTTTCATTGTTTGTTTGTCTATTCGATTGCCGTTGCACACGCCCACGCCCTCCGTCCTCAGACCAGCGCGGGCTTCTAACCCTTCACGCAAACCACCTGCTTGAGCGTGTAAACCACCTCCACCAGGTCTTTCTGCGCTTCCATCACCGCGTCGATGTCCTTGTAGGCCATCGGAATCTCGTCGATCACATCGGCGTCCTTGCGGCATTCCACGCCTTCGGTCGCGGCGATCTGGTCGGCGATGGTGAAGAGCTTCTTCGCCTTGGTGCGGCTCATCTTTCGACCCGCGCCGTGGCTGCAGCTCATGAAGCTCTCGGGGTTGCCCTTTCCGCGCACGATGTAGCTCTTGGCTCCCATGCTGCCGGGAATGATCCCGAGTTCGCCGGCCTTGGCGCTCACGGCGCCCTTGCGCGTGACGAGCACGTCTTCGCCGAAGTGCGTTTCGCGGCTCACATAGTTGTGATGGCAGTTCACCGCTTCCACGTGCGCCTCGAACGGCTTGGTGATGACCTTGCGCGCGGCCGCGACCACGCGCTGCATCATCACTTCGCGGTTGGCACGTGCGAACTTCTGGGCCCAGCCCACCGCACGCACATAGTCGCCGAAGTACTTGGCGCCTTCCTCGAAGTACGCCAGGTCCTGGTCGGGCAGGTTGCGCTGGTGCAGCTCGGCATCTTTCTTCGCGAGCTCGATGAAGTGCGTACCGATGGCATTGCCCACGCCACGCGAACCCGAGTGCAGCATGAACCACACGGCGCCCGCTTCGTCCAGGCACACCTCGATGAAGTGGTTGCCCGTACCCAGCGTTCCCAGGTGCTTGTGGTTGTTGGTGTTCTTGATGCGCGGGTAGTCCTCGCAGATCAGGTCGAACTCATCCACCAGCTTGGCCCAGGCCGCATCGGTTTCATCGGGCGGCGTTTCCCACGAGCCCTTGTCGCGGCCCATGCGCTTGGGGTTCGATCCGTGCGGCACGGCCTTCTCGATCGCGGAACGCAGCGGGCCCAGGTTATCGGGCAGGTCGCGTGCGTTGAGCGTGGTCTTGCACGCCATCATTCCGCAGCCGATGTCCACGCCCACCGCGGCCGGGATGATGGCCTTGAAGGTCGGAATCACCGAGCCCACGGTGGCGCCGATGCCGTAGTGCACGTCGGGCATGGCCGCGATGTGCTTGAACACGATGGGCAGGCGGGCCGCGTTCTCGAGCTGCTTTTGCGCTTCGTCTTCCACGGGCACGCCGTTCGTCCACATTTTCACGGGGACGCCGTTGGCTACCTGGTGCAGTTTGTAGTTCTTCTTGATTTCCATAATCTTCTTTCAACTGTTGAGGCTGACATTCGCCAGTAGTTTTTCAATAGCCCACGACGGCACCATCAGATCGCAAACCTCTTCCATACCCGGCAACTTCGAGAGCGAAAAGGCAACCTTTGAAGTCTCGTCATACACAACAAGGCCTCTTTCTGTAGCGCAGAGGGAAAGAATCGGCGCACCCGCACCAATACCTTGCAACGTTTTCGCTACTTGACCATCTCCCTCGGATACGAACCGCGCCAGTTCGTCAACCGTCTCACGCAGTCGGTTCATGATCAAAGTCACCTTCGTCGGAGTGGACGCACTGGTTATTCCCATTCCGGGGGACGCGTACATCGAGTCACCGAGAACAATGAATGGACTGAGTCCTCCCTCTCTAAGGGAATGGATCTCCGATTGACTCAAACGACTACCCGGCAAGACTCCTTTCAGCTTGAACCTCTCCATGTACGCCGGCCAGTTCCGATGAACGGTTTCGAGCAGCGAAAAATCGCTGAACCCGTCTCCGTTGGGATGCCTCAGTACATCGACAAAGACAACAGACTCGGCATCGACAATGCAGAAAGCAAGATAGTCGGCCGGAAACGAAAAATATCGGTCTGAAGGAATCAGTGTTGCATCGAGATGGAAGTGGGTAATTCCCCAGTCGGCCCACAGCAAGTTAGTCCTGTTTCCGCGCAGTTCGCGACTCACATCATGTTTGAGAAGGCCACGTCCCTGATAGGGATTGATATCTCTACCCTCCTCCATCACGCGAATCAACTGACTGAGGCCCTCTTGTGCTTTTACGGGAAGTTGAGAAACGGGAAACTTGTCGGAAAAGACGGTCCGGCGCGGAGAAGGGTCGACGTAGCGAAGTCTGAACTCCAGCCATCGAAATAGTGGTGAGCTCAGACTCTCAATCTCTTGGCTAAATTTAAGAGCGTGCGAACGAATAAGATCAGTTGCGATTCCATCCACACTTTCCTGAAAAATGGAGGCGACTTCCTGTGCATTCAGCTTGTACATGGTCAATATCTACTTAACAAAATTGGTGGACACGGCGGGATTCGAACCCGCATCAATACGGCGACCACGGTGTTTGAATCCATTGGCCCAGTCGACGATTGGAAACGCGCGCCAGTGACAGACCCGTCATCGGAGCCAGCACCTGCATCCTCAACCTTGCTCGTCGACCGGCTTTCCCGCCGCATCCGGTGCTACCCGGACTGCCGGCAATAACAACATTTTTGGCAGTGGCGCTCCCTTCTGTGCCTGCGTGCCCGTGTCTCTTTGCTCTGTCGCTCAAGAGCCGTTCGGCCGAAGCGTCACGAGCCCGTTGAGCACCTGGTCCAGACCGCCGATCACGGAGATCTTGTCGATCCGTTCCGCCACGCGTTCCAGCGTTTCGAGTTCCTTCATCCGCAGCGCGACGGGGTTTCCCTCCATCACCTTGGCAGTGTTCAGCAGCGAGCGAGTGGCCGCGGTTTCCTCGCGGCGACGGATCACGTTGGCCTGGGCCGACTTCTCCGCCTCCACCACCTGGGCGAGGATGGTCTTCATCTCGCCAGGCAGGATGATGTCCTTCACGCCCACGCTTTCCAGCGCAACGCCCGAACCCTCCAGCCGCTCGCGCACTTGCGCCAGCACCGTCTGGTCGATGGCCGCCTTGTTCTCCAGCAGCGCGTCGAGCGTTTGCTCGCCGACTGCGGCGCGCAGGCCGAACTGCAGCTCGCGATAGACATGCTCGGCCGGCTTCGGCATCTGCGCCATCGCCTGCCGCACGTCGACGTAGCGCCACACAGCCGACAGGTTCAGTCGCAGGCCCACCTTGTCGCGGGTCAGGATTTCCTGGCCGCTCACCTCGGCGATCTGCGAACGCAGGTCCACGCAAGTCACCGCCACCTGGCGGTTGAAGCGCCAGAAACCGTGGTTCCCCGGCGGCAGCATCGCCTGCATCTGCCCCTCGAGCGTCAACACGCCGGCATGGAACTCGGGCACCTGCACCAGCAGCACGCCCTCGAGCCCCTGCACCGCACGCGGACGCAGGGCCACGCTCTGCAGCTTTGCCAGCAGTTCGGCCGGCAGGCGCGCATCGGCCGCCACGTCGATTACCTCGACGCGCTGCTCGCGCAGCCCGCGCCAGTACAGCTTGCGCGTGGCAGGCGGCAGGATCTGCACCAGCACGCCGTCTTCATGGCGGAGGCCAACCTGGGTCTCGCCGAGCGAAACGTGCACGAACTCGCGCTCCACCAACTCGGGCTCGCGCGCCAGGAAGTAGTCGGCCAGCTCGTGCTCGAACGACGGCTCGGCAAGCGAGAAGCGCTCCAGCTTGATGGTGTCAAAAGCAGAGAACACGCGGTGCTTCCCCGGGCCGAGCAGTTGCTCGAAGTCGCCGTTGCGCAGCAGCAGCGCGCGTTCGTTCTTCTTGATCGTGTATTGATTGAAACCCAGCATTTTTTTCTCCCACTCGTTATTTGGTTCGGTTATTCGGGTTATCCGGTTCGTTCGTTCATTCATTCAATCCAGGCCCGCTAAAGGGCAGGCGGCGGGCACTGCGGTGGGCCAGGGCTGACGTGCAGCGGTCGCGCGGTTCGGTGGGTGCCTCCCGGCGTCGCGTGTGCAACGCCGTCACTTCCCTCGCCGTCGATGACTGCACGCAGTTCCTTGCCGCACACGCGGTGCACAAGCCGCCTGCGCTTGGCACGGTGTCGCGCGCCGCAGGGCTTTGTCGGCCCTGCGCCATCGCTCCGGTGTGCCGGGGCGGGGGGCTTTCGCCCCAACAGATGGCAGTGCAAGCACTGCCAGGTTTTTCGCGGGAATCGAACCCGCAACGCCATGTGGTTAGCACGGTGCTCAACCATGAGCAGAACTGAATCAAGTTCAGTCGCCAGCCAGTTCAACAGCGGCATACCGCGAGCCCAAGACAGGTCTGGCCTGCGGCACCGGGCCGCTTTCATGCGGCACCTGCGAGCAGATGAACTGCATCCGGACGGTTCATCTATTGCAGCAGGCGTGCCAGCTTGCGAAAAACCGCTCGTCCAGTGAGGCGGATGCGACGCAAGTTGTTGATTTGCAATGGAAATTCCTTTCTCCGGCCCTTACATGGCGGCTCTCGCATCTGATAATATTTCCACCAAATTTATAAATTTAGCTAGATTCATATCCATGAAGCCAACAGTTGTCATCGGTTTCCTCGGCACCCAGCTCGACGCCGGCCAGGGCACCGGCCGCTGGGAGAAGTGGCGCCCCACCGTCTCGCTCGCCCAGCACGACGACATGGTTGTCTCGCGCATCGAGTTGCTCTACACGCCGAGGCACAAGGCGCTCAGCGAAGTGGTGAGGGCCGACATCGCCACCGTGTCGCCCGAGACCCAGGTCAACCTGATTCCCGTCGACCTGGAAGACCCGTGGGATTTCGGCGAGGTCTACACGCGCCTGTACGACTGGGCACGCGCCTACCCGTTCGACACCGAGCGCGAGCAGTACTGGGCGCACATCACCACCGGCACGCACGTGGCGCAGATCTGCATGTTCCTGCTGGCCGAATCGCGGGTGATTCCGGGCGTGCTTGCGCAGACCTCGCCGCCCAAGCGGCAGCGCGCAGGCCATCCCGGCGAAATTGCGCTGATCGATCTCGACCTGTCGCGCTACGACGCGATTGCGCGGCGCTTCGACGCCGAGCAGCGCGACGCGGTCGCGTTCCTGAAGAGCGGCATCGCCACGCGCAATGCGCGCTTCAACGCGCTCATCGACGAAATCGAACGCGTGGCGGTGCGCTCGCGCGCGCCGATATTGCTGGTGGGGCCGACCGGTGCGGGCAAGTCGTTCCTGGCGCGGCGCATGTTCGAGCTGAAGCAGGCGCGGCACCAGATGACAGGGCCGTTCGTGGAGGTGAACTGCGCCACGCTGCGCGGCGACGGTGCCGCATCCACGCTCTTCGGCCACAAGAAGGGCGCCTTCACCGGCGCCGCGGGCGAGCGCGCGGGCCTGCTGCGCACGGCGCACCAAGGCGCGCTTTTTCTGGACGAGATCGGCGAGCTCGGCCTGGACGAACAGGCCATGCTGCTCAAGGCCATCGAGGAAAAGCGGTTCTTTCCGGTCGGTGCCGACAAGGAAGTGGAGAGCGACTTCCAGCTCATCGCCGGCACCAATCGCGATTTGCGCAGCGACGTGGCGGGCGGGCGTTTTCGCGAAGACCTGTTCGCGCGCATCAACCTCTGGACCTACGATCTGCCGGGCCTCGCACAACGGCCTGAAGACATCGAGCCCAACATCGACCACCTGCTGGCCATTCACGCGAGCGAGAACCATCGCGTGGTGCGCTTCAATGCCGAGGCGCGCGCGGCCTACCTGCGGTTTGCGCAAAGCGCCGAGGCGCTGTGGTGCGGCAACTTCCGCGACCTGTCGGCCAGCGTGACGCGGCTGTCCACGCTGGCGGACGGCGGGCGCATTCCGGTGGCGCTGGTCGAGGCCGAGATCGCACGGCTGCGGTGGCTGTGGAACCGCGAAGGCCCGAGGAGCGGGCATGGCGGCACTGCGGATGTCGACCTCGACGCCCTGCTCGGCAACGACCGCGCGGCCACGCTCGACCTGTTCGACCGGCTGCAACTGGAGGCGGTGGTGCGCGTGTGCCGCGAGTCGCGCAGCCTGTCGGATGCGGGGCGGCAACTTTTCCAGGCATCGCGCGCGCAGCGCAGCGTGGTGAACGACGCCGACCGGCTGCGAAAGTACCTCGCAAAGCATGGGCTCGAATGGAGCCGCATCGCCGCGGGCTGAGCTATCCTCCGCCGGGGCGGCCGTCTTCAGCCGCACTCCAAGGAGGAAACTCATGTCGCTGACACTGCTCCTGCGCTGCCACGATCTGGCCCAGACCCAGCGCTTCTACGTCGATGTTCTCGGCTTCACGGCCGTGCATTCGGCCGACAACACCCTGACGGTCGAGAAGCAGGGCGGCAAGCTCATCTTCACGCAGCAGGATCTCTGGAAGAGCCCGCCCACGTGCTCCGGCACCGTCTATTTCGCCATGGCCGATGCGGCTGCCTATTACGCCGCCGTCAAGGACAAGGCATCCATTGCCTGGCCGCTGCAGCAGATGCCGTACGGCTCCAGCGAATTCGGCGTTGTGGACTGCAACGGCTATCACCTTGCGTTCCGGCAGCAGGCCTGATCGGCCGGTCCGGAAGGCGCCCCATGCGGCCGGGCCTCACGGAAAGCACTTCTCATGAACTGGAAACCGGCCTTGTTCGCGCTGCCCGTATTCCTCACCGGCTGCGTTCAGTCGATGTTCTATTACCCCGACCGCGTGCGCTACGAAACGCCCGATGCGCTCGGGCTGCGCTACGAGGCGGTCCAGTTCAAGAGCGCTGACGGCACGCGCCTCAGCGGCTGGTTCATTCCCGCGGTGAACCGGCAGAGCCCGAAGGAAGCCAAGGGCACCGTGGTGCATTTCCACGGCAATGCGCAGAACATGTCTACGCACTGGCGCTTCGTGGCATGGCTGCCGAAGCAGGACTTCAACGTGTTCGTGTTCGACTACTGCGGCTACGGCGAGTCCGACGGCAAGCCGGAGCCCAAGGGCGTGTTCGAGGATTCCAGCGCCGCGCTCAACCATGTGCGCTTGCGTGCCGATGTCGACGCCGAGCGCCTTTTCGTTTTCGGCCAGAGCCTGGGCGGCACCAATGCGGTGGCTGTGGTGGGCTCGGGCAACCGGGCCGGCGTGAAGGCGGCGGCCATCGAGTCGACCTTTTATTCATACTCGTCGATTGCCAGCGAGAAGCTCCCTGGCGCCGGCCTGCTGGTGAGCGACGAATACGCCGCATCGAAATACATCGCGGCCGTTTCGCCCATTCCGCTGCTGCTGATCCATGGCACGGCCGACCCGGTCATCCCACATTCCCATTCGCGCCGACTGCTTGAAGCCGCTCGCGAACCCAAGCGCCTGATCGAAGTGGCCGGCGCCGGCCATCTCGAGCCGATGACGGAGCGCTTTGGCACCACTTACCAGCGTGCGCTGGTCGAATTCTTCGACGCCTCGCTGCGTCCACGGCAACCATGAAGCACTTCGACGAAACCGCCACGCGAGAACCGCTGGCCTTTGCGCGGCTCGTGCCCGCCCTGCGCGCCGCCTTCGCGGCCGAGGCGCAGGTGCCGCCGCGCCATGTGCACAGCATCGAGACCGCCGGCGGCGACAAGGGCACCGTGCTCATCATGCCGGCGTGGAGCGATGCGGGCTTTCTGGGCATCAAGACCATCAACGTCTTTCCTGGCAACAGCGCGCGCGGCCTGCCCGGACTGCATGCGACCTATGTTCTGTACGACGCGCGCACCGGCGTTCCGCTGGCGATGATGGACGGCAACGAGCTCACCGCGCGCCGCACGGCGGCCGCGTCGGCGCTCGGCGCTTCGTTTCTGGCACGCGCCGATGCACACCGCCTGCTGGTGCTGGGCACCGGCCGCATCGCGCGGCTGCTGCCTGCCGCGCATGCGGGCGTGCGCCCCATCGACGAGGTGCAGGTGTGGAACCACCGTCCGGAAGGCGCCGAAGCCCTGGCCGGGCAATGGCGTGCCGAAGGTTTCAACGCCCGCGCCGTCACCGGGCTGGAAGCGGCCGTGCGCCAAGCCGACATCGTGAGTTGCGCCACGCTGGCCACCGAGCCGCTGGTGCGTGGCGAATGGCTCGCGCCGGGCTCGCACCTGGACCTGATCGGCAGCTTCACGCCCGCGATGCGCGAGGCGGACGCGCACTGCTTCGCGGGCGCGCGCACCTTCATCGACACCCCCGAGGCGCTGCAGAAAGCGGGCGAGCTGCTCGACGCCATTGCGGCCGGCACGCTGCGCGCCGATGAGGTGCAAGGCACGTTGGCCGCACTCTGCCGGGGCGAACGAACAGGCCGCACGGGCAGCGAGGAGCGAACCGTGTTCAAGGCCGTGGGCAGCGCGCTGGAAGACCTGACGGCCGCCACGCTGGTGTGGCAGCACGCCGAATCGATCGCAGCCTAAGGCTTAAGGCTTAGAAAACCGGGGCCACGGCCCGGATGGATAGCCATTTACTGACAGACACATACGTCATGCGGCTGATGGCACGCCTCTTGCGCCAAGGCTAATCTGATGCCCATATCCAAAGCCAAAGGTCCAGAGGCCAGCCGCATGCTCACCATTTTTCAGAAAGCCACCATCCTCAGCAAAGCTGGTTTCGAAGTGCCCGCCTGTCCGGGCGAAGACCCATCGGCCACCTCGACCAGCGTGGTTTCGCAAAAAATGCACGAATGGGGCAAGGCCATCGAAACGCTGTACGTTGCCTACGTGGCCGCCCGCGCGGCCAAGAGCCTGCGGGACGCCGAAGAATCGCGGCAGGCGGACATGCTGCGGCGGCTTTCATTGACCGCCTGGGCCGCCTGACACCCGTCCACCTGCCCGCCCCGGGCCGCGTCGTCGGTGCTCAGCCGAAGGTAAACGCGTAGGCCTGCGCGCCGGCATCGAGAAACTCGATTTCGAACAACCGGTCTTTCCCGTTCGCCGCCTGGCGCACCAATTGATAGAGTTTCTGCGCATCGATGACGCCATGGCCCTCTGCATCGGTGTCGGAGCCGTGATCCGCCAGCGGCGGCTTTCCATCCACCAGCACCCTGAAGCGCACCGGCTTGCCGTTGGCCGCGGGCCCAAGCACCAGATGCAGGTCGCGCGCCTGAAAGCGATAGGCGATGCGCCCGTTGGCGCTGTTCAGCACGGCCCGCTCCGCCTCCACCGTCCAGTCGCCGGCCAGCGCCCACTGGTTGGTGCGCAGCGAAGAAGCGGGCTGGTAGACCTTGGCACGATCCCGCGCGATGCCGCCGGACGAAGCAAAGCCGTGCGCACGCTCATGGCCCAGGTAAGTTTCCCCGGACAAGGTGGGCTCAGGGCTGGGCGGGGCCTGGGTACCCTGCCCCAGCGGCGCCACCAGGCCGGCGGCGGCGATGCGGGTCTGTCCCGCCTCCGCCAGCAGCTGCTGGATGACTTGTTCGGCCTTGTCGTACCGGCCCTCGCCGAACTGGTGATGACGGATGCGACCCTCTGCATCGATGAAGTAGAACGCGGGCCAGGCCTGGTTGCCGAAGGCACGCCAGATCGCGTAATCGTTGTCCATGGCCACCGGAAAGCCGATGCCCAGATCTTTGGTTGCCCTGCGCACGTTGGCCGCGCGCTTCTCGAACGCGAACTCGGGCGTGTGGACGCCGAGGACGACAAGCCCCGCGTCCTTGTACTTCTCGGCCCATGCGTTGAGATAGGGCAGCGTGCGCAGGCAGTTGATGCACGAGTAGGTCCAGAAATCGACGAGCACCACCTTGCCGCGCAGCGCTTCCGGCGTGAGCGGCGGGGAGTTGATCCATTCGGTTGCGCCGGCAAGCGAAGGAAAGTGCCCTTCCACCCTGAGGTTGAGAGCGGGCGGCGCCACGCGGCTTGCCGACACGCGCGCAAAGCCCGTGCCCTCGCGCACGATGGCCGCTTCCGCCTGCGGTGCCTGCGGCTTGCGTTCCTGGATGCGATCGACCAGCGCCTGCTCCAGGTCCGATGTCGTGCCCACTGAAAGACGCGCGAGCAAGCCGGTGTCCAGCCCCAGCGCGATGGCGCCCACGCCCACCAGCACGGCCGCACCGGCGGCGCGCCGCACCCATTCGCCGGTGTGCAGCGACCGCTTCATGGCCGAGAACAGCCGGCCGCCGAACAACAGCGCAGCCGCGAGCGACGTGCACGCCCCGGCGGCATAGGCGAGCAGCAGCAGCGAGGTGCCGGCACTCGCGCCGTTGAGCGCCGCACCGGTCAGGATCAAACCCAGGATCGGGCCCGCGCATGGCGCCCAGAGCAGGCCCGTGCCCACGCCCAGCAACAGCGGCGAGAACACCGACGGCGCATCCCGGCCGCCGCGCGGCTCGGAAATGCGCAGGCCCAGCGCCACCAGCGGCCGGCTCATGCGGTCGGCAACGCTTGGGAACAGCAGCGTCACCCCGAACAGCGCGAGCATTGCAATGGCGGCATGGCGCCCGTATTCGTTGAGCGTGACGATCCAGCCGCCACCTACCGCCGCCAGCGTGGCAACGGCGGCAAAGGCCAGTGCCATGCCCAGCAGCATCGGCAGGCCGTGCGTGCGGAACGGACGGTCGGCGCGTGCAAACACGAAAGGCAGCACCGGCAGGATGCAGGGGCTCAGGATGGTGAGCACCCCGCCCAGGTAGGCAATGAGGAGGATGAGCATGATGTCTTCGCGATCGGCAATGGGTTGATGCAACCTTCGAGGGGCGTGCGAGGTCTGCGCGGTCTCGCTGCACGAGCCGCTGCTTCAGAGGTCGGTGGAATACGAGCCGCCGCGGGAGCGGCTCAGTTCTGAGGTGGAGGTGCGGTGGTCATCGTGAGCCGGGCTTCGAGCCCGCCTTCGGCGCGGTTGTGCAGCTGGAGTTCGGCGCCCATGGCCATGGCGAGCTGGTGCGCAATGGCCAGGCCCAGGCCGGTGCCGCCAGTGCCGCGGTTGCGCGAACTCTCGACGCGGTAGAAGGGTTTGAGCACCGCTTCGAGCTCGCCGGGCGGAATGCCCGGCCCGTTGTCGAGCACGCTCACCACCAGCCTGCCGTCCTCGGCGTGCACGTGCAGACGCACGTCGCTGCCGAACTTCAGTGCGTTGTCGATCAGGTTCATCAAGATCCTGCGCAGCGCATTGGGGCGGCTCACGATCGGCGCACCGGCCTTGCCTGCGAGCCGCACCTGCTGGCCCACGTCTTCATAGTCGGCCACCATGCTCTCGAGCAGCGCATCGGCATCGATGCGCAATGGCGGCTCCGCGGCGCCGTGGAGCGTGCGCGCATAAGTGACGCCTTCGCGCACCAGCGAGTGCATGGCGTCGAGGTCTTGCCGGAACTTCTCGCGGTCGTGCTCGTTGTCCATCAGGTCGGTACGAAGCCGCATCCGCGTAATGGGCGTCTGCAGGTCGTGCGAGATGGCCGCGAGAATTTCGACGCGTTCGGCCATGTAGCCGGCAATGCGCTGCTGCATGGCATTGAAGGCGCGCGCCGCATGCGCCACTTCGGTCGGCCCTTCTTCCGCAAGCGCCTGGCCCTTCAGGTCGGGGCCGAGGTGGTCGGCCGCGTCGGAAAGCTGCGCGAGCGGCCGCGTGACCAGCCTCACCGCATACCAGGCGCACACGGCCAGCACCAGCAGCTGAACGGCAAGCAGCCACATCACCCAGCCCGACACCGGCATGCCCACGCGCATGGCGTGAACCACCACGGAAGACCCGTCGCCGAGCCGCACCTGGATCTGCAGGCCCTCGGGCGGCCACGCCACCTCGCCGACCTTGACGATCTCGAAGGGGCGCATCGCATCGACGATGGCCGCGGCAAACTGCCGCGATGCCGGTGAGCCGGGGTCGGTGCCCTCCGCGCGGCCGCCCAGCACGAAGCGGTAGTTGCGCCGCGCCAACCGGTCGAGCCAGCCGGCGCGTTCCGCCGCCGGCAGGCGATCGAGAATGGCGACCGAGCTGGCGATGTCGCGCTCGATGCCGATCATCATCAGCTCGCGAAGCGCCATGTTCCGCTCGTAGCGAATCGCGGCAAAGGTGAGCAACTGCGCGACGGCCAGGCCCACCACGATGATCAGCGTCACCCGGTAGAACAGCGAACCGGGAAGCAGCCGGCGCCACCCTCTGGCGCCACTTGCCGCACTTGCCGCATTCGGGGCACCGGCCGGGTTCGCAGAAAGATTCGCGGGAGGGGGCATGGGCACTTTCTATATGCAGCGGGGATGGCTCACACCAGATTGATGGCAACGTCGATGTTGCCTCGGGTGGCCTTGGAGTATGGGCAGGTCTGGTGCGCGGCGTCCGTCAGTGCTTTTGCCACTTCCCTGTCGAGGCCCGGCAGGCTCACGTTGAGGCGCGCCTGCAGAAAATACTCGCTGCCGGCCACGCCCAGGTCGACTTCGGCGTCCACCGCCAGGTCGGGCGGCAGCGTGACTTTCATCTTGCCGGCCGCCTTGCCCATGGCGCCGATGAAGCAGGCCGACCAGCCCGCGGCAAACAGCTGCTCGGGGTTGGTGCCGGTGCCCGCGCTGCCGGGCGACGAGAGCTTGATCTCGAGCCGGCCATCGGAGCTGCGCGCTTCGCCGTCGCGGCCTCCCGAAGAGGTGTGGGTCTTGCCGGTGTAGAGAACTTTTTCGATACGGGACATGGCGATTCCTTGGTGAGCGTTGATGCGGGTAGATGTGGGTTGGTTCGGGAACGAACGGATTGTTGGGCCGCCTCCGCCCTGCCGACACACATTGCGTATTCCTATGTATCCGCGCGAGAAATCCACACACTACGTTTCACTGCCTGCGCCCTTTGCGCGGCCGGAGCGCTACATTGCGGCTGCGGGCGCTCCCCCGCACCACATCCTCCCTCCCACTGCCATGACGCCAAAGACTTCCGACCACATCCTCATCGTCGACGACGACCGGGAGATTCGCGAGCTGCTCACGACCTACCTGGTGAAGAACGGCCTGCGCGTGGTCGCGGTGCCCACCGGCCGGCACATGCGCGCGGCGCTGGAAGAGTCGGGCCCGTTCGACCTGATCATTCTCGACCTGATGTTGCCCGGCGAAGACGGGCTCACGCTCTGCCGCGACCTGCGCACCGGCAAGTACAAGGCCACGCCCATCCTCATGCTGACCGCGCGCAGCGAGGAGGCCGACCGCATCCTCGGCCTTGAAATGGGCGCTGACGACTACCTGGCCAAGCCTTTTTCCGCGCGCGAACTGCTCGCGCGCCTGCGCGCCGTGATGCGCCGCACGCGCATGCTGCCGCCGAACATGGGCGCCGTCGAGGCGGCACAGAAGCTGGGGTTTGGCGAATGGCAGGTCGACACCGTGGCGCGCCACCTGATCGACGACAGCGGCGTGATGGTGGCACTGAGCGGCGCCGAGTACCGGCTGCTGCGCGTGTTTCTGGACCACCCGCAAAAGGTGCTGAGCCGCGACCAGCTGCTGAGCCTGACCCAGGGCCGCGAAGCCGAGCTCTTCGAGCGCTCCATCGACCTGCTCGTGAGCCGGCTGCGCCAGCGCCTGCGCGACGATGCGCGCGAGCCCCGCTACATCAAGACCGTGCGCAGCGAAGGCTATGTCCTCGCTTCGGCTGTCGAAGCGATAGGCTGACCGACGCGATGCACTGGCAACTGGTCGGGTTGCGCACCTCGTGCGCCACGCCGCCCGCCAGGAACAGCAGCGCGAACCAGAGCTTCTTCATTTCAGGCTGCCGGTCGGCGCGGTAGCGGCACCAGGGGCAGCGGCGGAAGGCTCTGCAAGAAGCGCCTGGATCTTCTTCTCGGTGGCACCGTAGCTGCCCTCGCCAAAGTGTGAGTAGGCAATGCGCCCCTCCTTGTCGATCAGGTACACCGCCGGCCAGTACTGGTTGTTGAAAGCCTTCCAGGTGCCGTAGCTGTTGTCTTGCGCCACCGCGTGTTGTATCTGCAGGCGCTGAATGGCGTCTTTCACGTTCTTTGTCGACTTTTCGAACGCGAACTCCGGCGTGTGCACCCCCACCACGGTGAGGCCCTTGTCCTTGTACTTCTCGTGCCACTCCTTCACGTGCGGCAGGTGGTTGAGACAGTTGATGCAGGTGTAGGTCCAGAAATCGACCAGCACCACCTGGCCGCGCAGCGCTTCGAGCTTCAGCGGCGGCGAGTTGAGCCAAGTGTCTATGTTCTGGAACTCCGGCGCAGTCCGCACCACGCCCGCGGGCGTATTGCCGCCGAGCTGCGGCGCGGCAAACGTCAAGGCGCCCACCGACGCGGCAATGGCCGCGCCGATGGCAATGCGGGAGAGCTTCATGGTGATTTCCTTTGGCCCATGCGCAATGGGCGCGGGTTGATGACGGGCGGATTGTTTTCCGCCCATCGAGCCCCTGGCGCACATTGCGTATGCCTCAGTGTCGAGGCTGGAAATCAACACACTACGTTTCACAAGGCGGGTGTGCGCGCCCCGTCTCGATCGAGTCAACCAGCCGGACGGCAAGCTGCGTCCGGCGCGGTTCTCAGACCCGTTCCAGGATCACCGCAATGCCCTGCCCCACGCCGATGCACATCGTGCACAGCGCGTAGCGGCCGCCGCCCTTGTGCAGCTGGTTCACCGCGGTGGTGGCAAGGCGCGCGCCGCTGGCACCCAGCGGATGGCCGAGCGCAATGGCGCCGCCGTTGATGTTGACGCGCGCGTCGTCGTCCTTCAGGCCCAGCAGGCGCAGCACGGCGAGGCCTTGCGCGGCGAAGGCCTCGTTGAGTTCGATGACGTCGATCTGGTCGATGGTGAGGCCGGTGAGCGCCAGCACCTTCTGCGTGGCGGGCGCGGGGCCGATGCCCATCACGCGCGGCGCAACGCCGGCGGTGGCCATGCCGACCACGCGGGCGCGTGGCGTCAAGCCGTGCTTCGCGGCGCTGGCTTCGTCGGCCAGCAGCAGCGCGCAGGCGCCGTCGTTCACGCCGCTGGCATTGCCGGCGGTCACGGTGCCATCGGGGCGCACCACGCCCTTGAGCTTGGCGAGCGACTCCAGGCTGGTTTCGCGCGGATGCTCGTCCTTGTTGACGATGAGCGCGTCGCCCTTCTTCTGCGGCACGGTCACGGGCACGATCTCGGCATCGAAGAAGCCGGACTTCTGCGAGGCCACGGCGCGCAGCTGCGAGTTGAGCGCCATCAGGTCTTGCGCTTCGCGCTCGATCTTGTAGTCGGTGGCCACGTTCTCGGCCGTCTCGGGCATGGAGTCGACGCCGTACTGCGCCTTCATGAGCTTGTTGACGAAGCGCCAGCCGATGGTGGTGTCGTACACCGCGTTGTTGCGGCTGAAGGCGCTTTCGGCCTTGGGCATGACGAAGGGTGCGCGGCTCATGCTTTCCACGCCGCCGGCGATCATGAGGCCGGCTTCACCGGCGCGGATGGCACGGGCTGCGGTGCCCACCGCATCGAGGCCCGAACCGCACAGGCGGTTGATGGTGGCGCCGCCGAGTTCGAGCGGCAGGCCCGCGAGCAGCGCCGACATGCGCGCGACGTTGCGGTTGTCTTCGCCGGCCTGGTTGGCGCAGCCGTAGAGCACGTCGCTCACGGCCTGCCAGTCGACGTTCTTGTTGCGTTCCATCAGCGCCCTGAGAGGCACGGCGCCGAGGTCGTCGGTGCGCACGCTGCTGAGCGAACCGCCGTAGCGGCCGAAGGGGGTGCGAACGGCGTCGCAGATGAAGGCTTGGTTGGTCATGTCTTTTGTCTCAACGGTGAATGAATCCGCTTCATGCGGCGATGGGAAGGCCCACGAGCTTCTCGAGTTCTTCGCGGGTCAGGCCGTCGACCAGATCGACGAGCTTCAGGCCCTCGGGCGTGCATTCGAGCGTAGCAAGGTCGGAGTACACGCGCTTCACGCAGCCGATGCCGGTGAGCGGATAGGTGCATTCCTGCACCAGCTTGCTCGCGCCCTGCTTGGTGAGCAGGTCCATCATCACCCAGGTCTGCTTCGCGCCGATGGCCAGGTCCATGGCGCCGCCGACGGCGGGAATGGCGTCTTTCTCGCCCGTGTGCCAGTTGGCGAGGTCGCCGGTGGCCGAAACCTGGAAGGCACCGAGCACGCAAATGTCGAGATGGCCGCCGCGCATCATCGCGAAGCTGTCGGCATGGTGAAAGAAAGAGCCGCCCGGCAGCAGCGTGACGGGCTGCTTGCCGGCATTGATGAGGTCGTAGTCTTCTTCGCCGGCCGCGGGCGCGGGGCCCATGCCGAGAATGCCGTTCTCGCTCTGCAGAATGACCTCGCGGCCCTTCGGCAGGTGGTTGGCCACCAGCGTGGGCTGGCCGATGCCGAGGTTGACGACGGCGCCGTCGAAGATGTCCTGCGCCACGCGGGCGGCGAGCTGGTCCTTGGTGCGGCGTGTGTATGCCATGTTCATGCTGCTTTCTTGAAACCGCCGGCTTGCGTGGCCACGCGTTCGATGCGCACCACCTGGTGCACGAAGATGCCCGGGGTCACGATGGTCTCGGGGTCAAGCGTGCCGAGTTCGGCAATGTCGTGCACGGTGGCAATGGTCTTCTTCGAGGCCATGGCCATCACGGGGCCGAAGTTGCGCGCGGCCTTGCGGTAGACCAGGTTGCCCCAGCGGTCGCCGCGCTCGGCCTTGATGAGTGCCACGTCGCCATGGATGGGGTACTCCAGCACGTACTGCTTGCCGTCGATCTCGCGGGTTTCGCGGTTGCCCGCGAGCTGCGTGCCGTAGCCCGTCGGGCAGAAGAAGGCGCCGATGCCGGCGCCCGCCGCGCGAATGCGCTCGGCCAGGTTGCCCTGGGGCACCAGTTCGAGTTCGAGCTTGCCGCTGCGGTAGAGCCCGTCGAACACCTGGCTGTCGGCCTGGCGCGGAAAGCTGCAGATGATCTTGCGCACGCGGCCGGCCTTGAGCAGCGCGGCCAGGCCGGTTTCGCCGTTGCCGGCATTGTTGTTGACGACGGTGAGGTCCTTGGCGCCCTGCTCGACGAGGCCGTCGATGAGTTCGCCGGGAATGCCGGCGGTGCCGAAGCCGCCGATGAGAACCGTGGCGCCGTCCTGGATGCCTGCGAGGGCATCGGCGACCGAGCGCGCGATCTTGTTGATCATGAAGCCTTGTCTCCGGGAGTGAAGAAAGAAACCGGATCGCCTGCGAGCCGCAGGCGATCCGCTTGAACGACCGTACGAACCAACGAACCAACGAACCAACCAACCAACCAACCAACCAACCAACGAATCGATCGATTCTGCGAACCGTCAGTTTGTTCGTCTAAAGAACATTTGTTCGTATAATGAATTCTAAAGAGGATCACCCCGCATGGCAACCCACGTCCAGAAACCCAATGCTCCAGAGGTACCCGCCCCCGGCGACAGCTACGTGCAGTCGTTCGCGCGCGGGCTGCAGGTGATTCGCTCGTTCAGCGAAAGCGCACCGCGCCAGACATTGAGCGAGGTGGCGGCCTCGAGCGGGCTCACGCGGGCCGGGGCGCGGCGCATTCTGCTCACGCTGCAGACGCTGGGCTACGTGGTGACCGACGGCAAGCTCTTCACGCTTACGCCGCGCATCCTCGACCTGGGCTTTGCATATCTCTCTTCCATGCCGATATGGAACCGCGCCGAGCCGGTGATGGAAGCGCTGGTGCAAGAGGTACAGGAGTCTTGCTCGGCCGCCGTGCTGGACGCAACCGACATCGTCTACGTGATGCGCGTGCCCACGCAGAAGATCATGCGCATCAGCCTGGGCGTGGGTTCGCGGCTGCCCGCTTACTGCACGTCGCTCGGCCGGCTGCTGCTGGCCGACCTGGACGACGACGAGGTGCGCACGCGGCTCGAGGCTTCCGAGCGCGAGGCGCTCACCAAGCACACGGTGACCGATGTCGATGCGCTCATGGCCAAGGTGGCACAGGCGCGCAGGCAGCAGTGGTGCCTGGTGAACCAGGAGCTTGAAGAAGGCCTGATTTCGGTGGCCGCGCCCATCGTCAACCGCCAGGGCCGCATGGTCGCGGCGCTGAACATCAGCGGGCAGGCCAACCGCACCAGCGCCAAGGTGATGCAGGAGACGATGCTGCCGGCGCTGGTCGATGCCGCAAAGAAGGTCTCCCAACTGCTGTAAAGAGAAAGGGCCCATTCCAGCGCACCCGCGGAACCGGCTTTGCCGGGCCGCCGGGTGCGCCCCCCAGTGGGGGGAGGCGCCGAAGGCGCTTCGGGGGGCGTCCTAAGTCTCTGAGTGGATGCCCTTCATGATGATCACGCCGCCAAGGCGCGCCGTGTCGGCGCGCATGCGCTTGGCCAGCGCATCGGGCGTGCCCGGTTGCGCCTGCCAGCCGGTCTTCAACAGGGCCTGGCTCACGTCGGGCGAGCTGGTCACCTCGACCAGCGCGGCATTCAGCTTGGCAATGGCCGCCGGCTTCATGCCCGCGGGCGCGGCCAGCGCGGTCCAGATCTCCAGATCGGCGCCGCGCACGTCGGCGTCGCGAATGGTGGGCAGCTCGTTGGCCAGCGGGCTGCGCTCGGGCGACGTCACGCCGATGGCCTTGATCTTTCCAGACTTCACATGCGGCATGGCCAGGCCGGGCGGCAGGAGCGCCAGCTGGATCTCGCCCGCCAGCAGGCCGGCGATGACTTGCGGGTTGCCGGTGTAGGGCTTGTGCTGGGCGGTGATGGCGGCGCGGCTCTTGATGAGCTCCATGCCCAGATGGCCCACGGTGCCCACGCCCGGCGTGCCGTACTTGCCGCTGCTGCTGAGATTGCGCGTCCACAGCAGCAGGTCGGCCGCCGTCTTGCCGGTCGCGTTGCCCGACACCACGAGCACGAGCGGCGCCGTGCCGATCATGCCGACCGGCAGGAAGTCTTTCTCGGGATCGAAGCTGAGCTTGGGATTGAGCAGCTTGGCAATGGTGAGGTTGCCGTTGATCAATGCGCCGAAGGTGTGATCGTCGGTGGCCTTGGCCACCTGGTCGGCCACCAGGTTGCCGCTGGCGCCGGGCTTGTTCTCTACGGTGACGGGCTGGCGCAGGATTTTCGACAGCGGCTCCGCGATGGCGCGGGCTGCAAGGTCGGGCGATGCGCCGGCGGGAAAGCCCACCAGGATACGAACAGGCTTGGTGGGCCACGCGTCGCTGCCGGCCGCGCCGGTTGCGCTGCGCTGTGCCAAGGAACCCGGCGCAAAAAGCGATGCGGCAAATGCTGCTGCGCCGCTTTCGAGCAAGCGGCGTTTGGTGATCTTCAAGATGACTCCAGAGAGTGAAGGGACTGGGCGATTGTTGACAATCTGCTTACACAACGTTACATGATCGTTCGGCGTTGCGCAAGTCGATGCGTATTCATCGATGTGGCTATGCAATGAGCTGTTGACAGCCGCAGCCGCTCGAATGCGCGGACTGGCAGCGCAACTGTTGCGTCCAAAGGTTAACGGCCCACTTACAATCCCTGCCGCTTCCCCTTCTCTCCTTACGAGGTCTTGTCCGCAATGCCCAAGAGCCCCCTGCCGCACGGCCGTTTCAGCTTTTCCCCTGCCGTGCGCGCCCTGCTCCTGGCAACCGCCTGCGGCATGGCAGTGCCCGCGCTGGCCGCGGTGGAGCACGATGAAGTCGACCGGCTCATGCAGGCCGGCAAGCTCGATGAGGCCATGACCCGCGCCGACGCCTTCCTGAAGGACAAGCCGAAGGACCCGCAGATGCGCTTCCTGAAGGGCGTGATTCAGCTCGACACCGGCAAGCGCGCCGAAGCCATTGCCGCCTTCACGCAGCTCACGCAAGACGCGCCGGAACTGCCCGAGCCGTACAACAACCTTGCGGTGATCTACGCAAGCCAGAACCAGTTCGACAAGGCCCGCAGCGCGCTCGAAAGCGCGATTCGCACCAACCCGAGCTATGCCACGGCACAAGAGAACCTCGGCGACGTATACGCGCGGCTGGCCAGCCAGGCCTACAGCAAGGCCTTGCAACTCGACCAGAACAACACCGCGGTGCAGCCCAAACTGGCGGTGATTCGCACCCTGTTCACCCCCGCGCCGGCTGGCGCCAAATCCGCGGCCGTGGTGGCAGCGGCTGCGCCGGAGGCAAGCCGCCCTGCGCCTGCCGCGAAGGCAGTTGCACCCGCCGCGGCGCCCGCACCGGTCGCAAAGGCACCCGCAGCTCCAGCACCTGCACCTGCACCCATTGCTGCGCCAGCGCCCGTCGCCAAGGCAGTGGCTCCCGCGCCGGTACCCGCGGCACCGCCGCCCGCAGTGGTCGCCAAGGCACCCGAGGCTTCATCAGCGCCATCCGCACCCGCGGCTGCATCGGCCGCTGCCGCAGTTCCCGCTTCGTCGACGGCCGAGGTGGAATCTGCCGTGCGCGGATGGGCTGCCGCATGGGCGGGCCAGGACATGGACCGTTATCTCGCCGCTTACGGGCCCGAGTTCAATCCTGGCGGCGGGCAAAGCCGCAAGAGCTGGGAAGACGAGCGCCGCGCGCGCATCGTCGGCAAGTCGAGCATCAGCGTGAACATCGAGAACCTGGTGATCAACATCAACGGGCAGGCCGCAACCGCCAAGTTCCGTCAGATCTACCGCGCCGACACCCTCAACATCTCGAGCCGCAAGACGCTGGAACTGCAGCGCTCCGGCAACCAATGGCACATCCGCAAGGAAAGCGTCGGCGGGTAGTGGCAGGCATCGTCCGGCGCGGCCGGCCACAGAACCCTCCGCTGCAGCGCGGCGGAAACATGCTTGCCGCATTGGTTGCGGCATCGGCCCTGCTGCTGGCGGCGCCCGGCGTGGCCAGCGCATCGACCCAGCCCGGCAGCACGAAGACCAGCAGCGCCAAGGCCAAGGCTGGCGCCTACAGGGAAGCAAAAGCCAGGACGAAGAACGCCTCTGCAACGGCGGCAACCAGAACCGCGGCCAGGTCCGCACCGCGCAAGGCGGCCGCATCTTCATCCGGCGCCATCCAGGAAGCCGGCGGCGCCGAAGCCCGCCTGATTGCCGTCTACGAGCTGTTCGGCCGCGGCCAGACCCGGCCCGCGTTGGCCAAGGCGCGCGATCTGGTGCGGGACTATCCCAACTTCCAGCTCGCCCAACTCGTCTACGCCGACCTGCTCGCAACGCAGGTGCCTCTGGCGCATGCCTTCTCGGACGCCTCCGGCATCGCCCGGCTGCGCGGCGATCCGGCCATGGCCGACCTGCGCGAGGAATCGCGCCGGCGCCTGCAGGCCCTGCGCGAAAGACCGCCGGCCGGCACCGTGCCCTCCCAGTTCCTGGCGCTGTCGACGCGCAGCCGCTATGCCATTGCGGTCGACGCCTCGCGTTCGCGGCTCTACCTGCTCGAGAACTCCGGCAAGGGACTGCAGCTCGTGGCCGACTACTACATCTCGGTCGGCAAATCGGGCATCGACAAGGCCACAGAGGGCGATGCGCGCACGCCGCTGGGGGTGTACTACATCACCAGCAGCCTCGATCCCAAGTCGCTGCGCGACTTCTACGGCGCCGGCGCGCTTCCCATCAACTACCCCAACCCCTATGACGTGCGGCGCGGCAAGACCGGCGGCGGCATCTGGCTGCACGGCACCCCTTCGCAACAGTTTGCGCGGGCGCCTCTGGCCAGCGACGGCTGCGTCGTCATGGCCAACCCCGACCTGAAGCAACTGCTGCGCAAGGTGCAGATCGGCGCCACGCCGGTGATCACGGCGCGCAGCCTGCAATGGATCTCGCCGCCACAGGCCGAAAAAGAAGCCCAGGCATTTGCAAGCACCATCGCGGCCTGGAAAGAGGCCAGAGCCAATGGCAATGAAGCGCAATTGAAGAAATTCTATTTTCCGGATTTCCAGCGCAACAACAATAAAAAATCCACCGACGGATTTTCAGTTCTCCACGATGAAGTGGAATACGCCCAAGGCAAGCGCGTCCAATTCAAGGATGTGTCCTATCTGCATTGGCGCGACGGCGACGACACCATGGTCGCCACCTTCGGCGAGGTGTTCGAAGGTGAAAAAAGCGGGCGCACACGCCGCCAATACTGGCTGCGCCAAGGCGGCGATTGGAAGCTTTTTTACGAAGAAGTACTCGGCTGAGTACCCTCTTAGGCCCTTCTGCCGACGGGGTTGAGCCCGAAAAATGTGATTTTTTCCTCAGATGTAGCACCAGACTTGGGCGTTACATATGGATTCACACCGTCCGCGTTACGTAACACGTAACCCATTTGCTCCCGTAACAAGAATCTTTCGCACGTTCCGCGGGGCCGTAACGCGCGTCCCACATTCATGGGATATGGCCGCTCTGCCACAGAGGGAAAAATGCCTTCCCAAGACGCCTGCTCCCCTCTGAAGCAGGAACTTCCATGAGTGCGGCAGAGGTTGGCCGCCATCGTGCTTACGTCTTCTTGCTAGCACAGGAAAGGCAGTGCCTCACGGGTTCACCTTCTTGATACACGGAGTTACGCCGTATAACATTCACTTTGCCAGTCGTTGTTAACAACTTTTAAAGGGGTAAACCATGCTCAATTCAATTACTCGTTTTTTGCGCGACGAAGAAGGTGCCACCGCAATTGAATATGGAATTATTGCAGGGCTGATTTCGGTGGTGATGATTACAGCCATTACTGGTACGGGCGGGATCGGCGCCAGCCTGACGACAATTTGGACGGATATCAAAACCGCCATTGCAACTGCTGCCGCTTGAGGTATGTGAAAAGCAATGACGTCAGCCTATTTGATCTGGTTGCTCTTCATTGCCATCTATGACTTCAGGCAGCGCCGCGTTCCCAACTGGCTTGTGCTCGCAGGCGCCTTCCTGGCTCTTGCGGCACTGGCAACGGGAATGGCTCCCATCGAGCAAGACTGGACTGCCGCCCTGCTCGGCGCAGGCGTCGGCTTCGGCTTTCTGCTGCTTTTCTACGCACTCCGGGTCATGGGAGCGGGCGACGTGAAATTCGCCGGAGCTCTCGGACTCTGGGTGGGCCTTTCTGCGCTGCCGCCCATATGGCTCATCGGCAGCCTCCTCGCCGGTCTTCACGCCGCGCTTTGGCTCGCTCTTCAGCGCTGGCCCGTTTTCCCGCGGCTTTCGCTGGTGCTCTTCGGGCCATCGTCTTCGCCGGAAGGCCAGGCGGCGCCACCCCGGGTTCGATTTATTCCTTATGGGGCCTACCTCGCGCTGGCCGCCGCGGTGTGGATGGTTTGGGGTCGACAGGGTAGCTAGTCGCTCCGTCACCACGAGTTGTTCATCGATGACTCTCGAATTGCTCCTTCCTTGACCCGCCGCCCATGATCAATCTCACCAAAATCATTGCCGCCATCCTCGTGCTCCTGGCCCTCGCGCTCGGCGGCTATGCATGGCTGCTCAGCCGGCAGCCGCCACCGCCGGTTGCGGTCGCCCCTTCGGCCGCCGCCCCGGCCAAGGCGGCCCAGGCGCAAACCTTCCGGGTGGTCGTGGCGTCCAAGCCGCTGCCGGCAGGCCGGGCGATCCCGGCCGACGCGCTTCGCGTCGAACGCCTGACCATCAATCCCGCAGGCGCTTTCCAGGAGACGGCGCAGCTTGCGGGCCGGGTGCCCGTCATCGACCTGGGCGAGGGCACGCCGCTCGCCGAAGCGCAACTGGTTTCCGGCCTGGCCCTGCGCGTCAACGAAGGCGAACGCGCGGTCGCCATCAAGGCCGACGAGGCCATGGGCGTGGGCAACAGGGTCCGGCCCGGCGATTTCGTCGATGTCTTCCTGATGCTCAAGTCCGACAGCAAGGACATCGACCGCAGCCAGGCGCGCCTGCTCCTGTCGCGCAAGCGTGTGCTGGCCTACGGCGGCGCTTCCATCGATGGCATGCCTTCCGGAATGGACAAGAACGGCGCAGCCCAACAGCAAGCCCAGCGCGCCGAAGCGGCGCGGACTGCCGTGCTTGCAGTGCCCGTGGACGACATCAACCGGCTGACACTCGCAGAAAGCAGCGGCCGCTTGCTTCTGGCGCTGCGCAATCCCACCGACATGTCGGAACCCGACCCGAAGCTTTTTGCCGAACTGCCCACGGCCCTGCAGCCGGTGCCGCCAAAAGCCGGCGAAGCCCGCAGGGCCCCGCTCGAAGGCCTGGACCGCGCCCAGGCCGGCATGACCGCCGTCGACTTCGTGACAGGCGGCAAGCCGGGCAACTCGCGAGTGCCAACCGTCGCCACCGCAGCCCCCGCGAATCCCCCGGCCCGCACGGGCGGCTCCCGCGGCGGACTGCAGGTCGAGATCATCCGCGGCGACCGCAGCGAAACCATCAACTACTGATCAGCAACCAGTGGCACGCACATGCAAGCCACCCAGGAAACGAACACCATGACGATCGCCCCTCGTGCGAAAACAACCGGCACGGCGCGCTCCATGCGCCCGACCCTCGCGGTGCTGTGCCTGCTGGCCTCGGGCGTCTGGCCGGTGGCATCCGCAACGGCGGCGGATGCAGAGGCGGCGCCTGCGCGCGCTGCGCTTCAACTGCGGATCGACGCGGGCACGCAAAAGGAACTGCTGATCGGCAAGGGCATCGAGCGCATGGCCATTGCCGACGAAACCGTGGCGGGCGTTGCGCTCACCCGCCAATCGCCCAACTCGCCGGCGGCGCGCCTCATCGTCACCGGCAAGGCGGCCGGCCGCACCACGCTCATGATCTGGGAAAAGGGCCAGGCCAACGCCATCGTCTATGCGCTCGAAGTCCGGCGCCGCGCCTCCACGCTCAATGGCTCGCTCAACAGCATGGAGGCGCACCAGGAGGCGCGCGATGCGGCCATGTCGGCCGGCGGAGAAAAGTCGGCGCTGATCGATCGCTCCGTGGTCAATGTGCGCAGCAACACCGTGCAGGTCGAGGTCAAGATCGTCGAGTTCAACCGCAGCGTGCTCAAGCAGGCCGGGCTCAACATCTTCAGTACGCGTGCCAATTCGAACGGCTTCAGCTTCGGCGTATTCACGCCGTCGTCGCTGCGTTCAGCCTCGTTCGCTCCTGGCGGTGCGATCAGCGGCGAATACAACAACCCGCTCGCGCAGGCATTCAGCCTCTTGTTCAATTTCGGCAAGGCCGGCATCGGCCTGAACGTGGGTTTTCTCGAGGGCAACGGCATGGCCCGCGTGCTCGCCGAACCCACGCTGGTGGCGCTGTCGGGCCAGAGCGCGAGCTTTCTGGCGGGCGGTGAACTGCCCGTGCCGGCACCCCAAGGCCTGGGCACCACGAGCATCGAATACAAGCCTTTCGGCATCGGCCTCACCGTCACGCCCACGGTGCTTTCGAACGACCGCATCGTGCTCAAGGTGGCACCGGAGGCCAGCGACCTGGACTACACCAACTCGCTCAGCATCGGCGGCGTGGCCGTACCCGCCATCAGCACCCGACGCGCCGACACCACGGTGGAACTCGGCGACGGCGAAAGCTTCATCATCGGCGGCCTCGTGAGCCGCACCACCACCTCGAATGCCGACAAGGTTCCGCTGCTCGGCGACATCCCGGTGCTCGGAGCCTTCTTCAAGCAGAACAAGTACCAGATGAGCGAGAAGGAGCTGGTGATTCTCGTCACGCCGCATCTGGTGAAGCCCATTGCGCGCGGCACCGATCTCGGCCCGTACCTCCCCGGCGGCGCCGAGCAGCGCGACGGACCGGTGTGGCGCGCCCACCTTCTGGGGCCCGCTTCGGGCACCACTGTTCCGGGCTTCTCACGTTGACTGAAACAAACCCCACAGATCCGGTGGCAGACGCCATGAACGCTCCCCGCGACAGCCTTCCAGACATCGGTGCGGAGACCTACCTCTTCGCATCGCCCAACAGCGGCCACATCAACTGGCTGACCGATGCACTCGCCCGGCTGGGCACGGTGGTGAACCTTCCCGCCGAGGCCAAGTCGCTGGACGAGCGCATGGCCATGCTCGGCCCCGCCGCGGTGTTTCTCGATTTTTCGGGTGACCATGCCGCGGCGGCAAGCGAGCTTCACCAGCGCCTCAAGCGCGAATGGCCGACGCTGCCGGTGCTGGCCACCGGCGTTTCGGCGGAGCCCGCTTCCATGCTGGCCGCATTGCGCGCAGGCGTGGACGATTTCGTGGACATGGCCGCGCCACCGGCGGATGCGGTCAACACGCTGCGCAAGCTGCTCGATCGCCAGAGCAGCCTGCCGGGCCGCACGCGCGGACGCACGCTGGCGCTGCTCGGCGCCCGCGCCGGCATCGGCGTGACAACGCTCGCGGCCAGCCTGTCGCTCGTGCTCAAGGACCAGCTGTGCCAGGCCGGCGCCCTGCCCCAGGCCGGCCGCAACACGCGCGGCGGTGTCGCGCTGCTCGACCTCGGCCTTCCGGCCCGCGACGGGCTGCTTTATCTGGACACGCAAAGCGGCTTCAGCTTTGTCGACGGCGTGCGCAACCTGCGCCGCCTCGACCAGACCCTGCTGCACACGGCGCTGGCCCACCACGCGAGCGGTGTGGCCGTGCTCCCGCTCCCTGCGAGCCTTGCGCAGGTGCGCGAGATCTCACATGCGGATTCGGTGGCGCTGATCAAGCGGCTCGGTGATTTTTTCGATTTCCAGATTGCCGACCTCGGCGGCTTTTCGACCCTCGACTTCGTCGCCCAGACGGTGAAGGCGGCGCCGCGCAGCTGGGTCGTGTGCGACCAGAGCATCGGCGCCATCGTTTCCACGGCGACCATGCTCAAGGAGCTGCGCACGCGCGGCGTGGAGACCGAGCGGCTGTCGCTCGTGGTCAACAAGTTCGACAGCCACGTGGACCTGTCTGCCAAGGACGTCGCCGAGCGGCTCGAACTGCCGCTGCACCACGTTGTGCCGGCGCGCAGCACGCAACTGCTGGCGGCGGCAAGCCGCGGCGAAATGCTGGTGCGCACAGCGCGCAATGACGCCTATTCGCAAGCCGTGGCCGAACTGGCGCGCGGCCTGCACCAGGAATTCGTGTCCGGCACAGGCCAGCCACCGGCCAAGGAATCCCGCTGGGCCGCGCGCATCCCGCGAATTGCCGGTCTCTGGAAAAGCTCTAGCGAAGGTTGAACCGCCCTTATGTCCAACGATCTCGAATTCGCCGACGACGACCAGGCGTTCATCAACTCCCAGCAGTTCCAGGACATCAAGAGCTGGACACACGACCATCTGCTGAGCCGCATCGAAGAGCTCGGCGCGGAGTTCGGCCGCTGGTCGCGCGCCTCGATCCAGCAGTTTGTCGAACTGGAAGTCGACAGCTTCGTGCGGCTGCGCCGGGTGCCGATCAACGACCGCGAGATGCAGCTCATCTCCGACGCGCTGACCAAGGAGCTTGCGGGTTTCGGCCCGCTGGAAGACCTGCTCAACGATTCGGCCGTCGAAGACATCCTGATCAACGGCTACCAGAACGTGTACGTCTCGCGCCACGGCATGCTGGAGCGCGAGACGGTGCGCTTTGCCGATGCGGAGCACGTGATGCGCATCGTGCGCCGCATTCTCGCGCCGCTCGGCCGGCGGCTGGACGAATCCAACCCCATGGTCGATGCGCGCCTGCCGGACGGCGGCCGCATCAACGTGATCATCGAGCCGCTGGCGATCGACGGGCTCTCGGTTTCGATTCGAAAGTTCCGCAAGGAGCCGCTCACGCCGGCCGACATGGTGAAGCTCGGCACCTTCGACGCGGGCATGGCGCAGTTGCTGGAGATTGCCGTTCGCGCACGCTGCAACATTCTTGTGAGCGGCGGCACCAGCTCGGGCAAGACCTCGCTGCTCAATGCGCTGGCCACCTTCATTCCGCCGCGCGAGCGCGTCATCACCATCGAAGACACGGCGGAGCTTTCGCTCGGCACCAGCCACGTGGTGCGGCTCGAAAGCCGCCCCGGCGGATTCGACGGCACCGGCGTGGTGTCCATCCGCGACCTGCTGCGCAACAGCCTGCGCATGCGGCCCGACCGCATCATCGTGGGCGAGGTGCGCGGCGCCGAAGTGATCGAGATGATGCAGGCGATGAACACGGGCCACGAAGGCTCGATGGGCACCATCCACGCCAGTTCGCCGCGCGAGTGCCTGTACCGCCTTGAAATGCTCGCGGGCTTTGCGGGCTACCAGGGAAGCGAAGTGAGCCTGCGCCGGCAGATTGCCAATGCCATCGATTTCATCGTGCAGATCGGGCGCCTTTCGAACGGCCAGCGCCGCATCCTCTCGCTGAGCGAAGTCACGGGCGTCAACGACAACGTGGTGGCCATGCAGGAGCTCTACCGCTACGAACCGATCACGTCACCCGACGGCGAGGAGCGCGACCGCTGGGTGTCGCTGGGCATTGCGCCGCATTCACCCAAGATCACGCGCTTCAGGCAGTCGCTGACACGCACGCAGCAGGGGGACAACAACCGTGCGTGAAATGCTGCTCGCGGTGGCCTGCCTCGCTCTGCTGCTCGCAGCCGCGGGGCTGCTGCTGTGGCAATGGGCCAAGGGCCGCCAGGCACGCCAGGCGGCCGCGCGGCACCTGAACCAGCAGATCCAGGCAAGCACGGCCGCGGGCGTACCGGTGCCGATGCCCATACCCTTGCGGGACCCGGCCAACGACAACCTCATGGCGGGCGTGACCTCGGACCCATGGCTCAACGCCGACGCGGGCACCGCGGCCGCCGCATCCGCCGGGTTGCTCGAAAAGGCCCTGCCCGAATGGCTGATAGGCGTGATCGCTCCGCGCACGGCCGCACTGGGGCTGGCCGTCATCGTGGCGGCGGCCGCACTCGCCGGCCTTCTTGCCGGCTGGGTGTCGGGCCTGAGTGCGCTCGCGCTGCTGGCTGTTCTTTCAGCCTTCGCGGTCTGGCTGCGGCTGCAGAAGTTCCGCCGCAAGCTCGTGAGCCAACTGCCCGGGTACATCGACGCGATGGTGCGGCTGATCACCATCGGCAACTCCACGCAGGCGGCGTTCCAGCTTGCGATTGCCACCACCGAGGCGCCGCTGCGCGGCCAGCTGGAGCGCTCTGCAGCGCTGGTGCGCGCGGGCATGGACCTGGATCGCGCCCTGCACCAGACGGCCAGCAATGTGCGCATCGAGGAAATGTTCCTGCTGGCGTCCATCCTCGGCCTGGGCGTGCGCTACGGCGGGCGCTCCGACCTGCTGCTGGAGCGCGTGGGCAACTTCATGCGCGATCGCGAGCAAGCCGAGCACGAGTTGCTCGCCCTGTCGTCCGAAACCCGGCTTTCCGCCTGGATTCTCGGGTTGCTGCCGGTGAGCGTGGGCGCCTTCTTCATCCTCACCAATCCCGGCTACTTCATGGGAATGTGGGACGACGGGACCGGCCGCGTCATGGTCCTTTCCGCCGCAGGCTTTCAGCTGTTCGGCGCGGCACTTCTCTACCGGCTGGCGAAACTCACATGACCTTCAGCACCAATCAACTGGCGATCATCAGCCTGGCGCTGCTGGCCCTGGGCCTGATGGCCGGTGCCGGTGCGCTGATTGCGGCGGAGTTGCGCCGCGCGCGCAGCGGCAAGGTCATCGGCCGCGCCATCCAGCAGAGCACCACAGCGCCGGGCGGATCCGCGGCGTCCGTCGATGCGGCCGACGGGTTCAACGCCTCGGCAAAGCCGGACATCGAGTTGCCGTTTCACTGGCTCGATTCACGGATCGGCCGTGCACTCGTGGCCAACGAGGACCGGAACCTCATCGATCAATGCGGCTTTTCCTCGAAGCGGGCCCAACTGGTCTTTCTGGTGACCCGCATCCTCTTCACCTTCCTTCTTCCCTTTACCGTCTACGTGCTGTGGAGCGCGGGCCGTCCGCAGCGCACCGTCACAATCGTCCTGGCGGCCGCGTTCGTCATCGGCTTCATGGCACCCAAATGGGTGCTGGGCCGCATTGCCGCCAAGCGCCGCGAGCGGGTGAACCAGGAGCTGCCGCTGTTCATCGACCTGCTCCGCCTTCTGCAAGGCGTGGGGCTGAGCCTGGACCAGAGCCTGCAGATCATGGCCAGCGACTTCTCGCACGTGTTGCGCGTGCTCGGCTACGAGCTGACCTTTGCCAACAACCAGTACAGCCGCGGCCGCAGCCGCGAGCATTCGTTGCAGCGCCTCGCAACCTTGCACAAGAACGAGAACCTCCGCGGGCTCGTGTCCTTGCTGGTGCAGGTCGACAAGCACGGCGGCGCCGTGCAGGAGCCGCTGCGCGTCTTCAGCGACCGGCTGCGCGAACACCGGCGTTCCGAAATGAAGGAACGCATCGGAAAGATCACCGTGAAGATGACCGCGGTGATGGTGACCACGCTGCTGCCGGCGCTGGTCATCGTCACGGCGGGGCCGGCCTTTCTTGCCATCTTCCGCTCACTTGGAGCCGCCGCCGCAAAATGAAAACCGTCCACCTTCGCACCAGCCCGCTCCCTGCTTGCCGCTTGCTGGCTTTGGCCTGCGCGGCGGCCGCGGCGCTCGCCCTCACAGGCTGTGCCGGCCCCAAGGACCAGTACGCCGCCAGCGCCGATGCGCAGCAGCGCATGGCCGCCGAAGCCGCGGCGGACACGAAGGCCGGTGCGGCCGTGGACACGCAGGCCACCTATCTCAAGCTCGTCGAGCAGATGCAGAAGGAAGACCTGTGGTTTGCATCGCTCGCGCACATCGACGCTCTGGAGCAGCGGTGGGGCGTGTCGCCCGAATCCACACGCACGCGCGCCGAAGCGCTGCGCCAGACCGGGCAGGCTGCGCCCGCCGAAGCCGCCTACAAGCGCCTGCTGGCCACGCCGCTGGCGAGTGCGGGCTACCGTGGGCTGGGTCTCCTGGCGGGCATGCGCGGCAACTATGCCGAGGCGGTCCAGCTGCTTGCGCAAGCGCAGCGCCGCACCCCGACCGATGCGCTGCTGCTGAGCGACCTCGGCTACGCGCACCTGGGCGCCGGCCAGATCGAAGAAGCGCGGCTGCCGCTCATGCAGGCCTTGCAGCTGCGCCCCGACAGCGCCCAGGCGCAAGCCAACCTCGCGCTCTATCTCGAAGTGACCAACCAACCCGACCGGGCGGCAGCGCTGATGGATGTCCACCGCATGCCCCAGCCGACACGCGCGGCCGTGCGCGAAGCGGCATTGCAGATGCGCGCATCGGGCAGGCTGCCCGCACCCGTGGTTGCCGCCGCAGCGGCGGGAACGCGCGTCGACCCTGTTGTGCCGCCCCTTGCGCTCAAACCGTCCCGATGGAGCGGCGCCGGCGGCATGAGAACCGCGAGCCAGACGAACCCTTCGGCCTCCGCACCTGAAGCGCCGCTTTCACTGAACTCGACATCGCGAGGTACACCATGAACCATCAGCTTGCCGAGCGGATCGCGTTGACGGCCGCACTCTTCTTGATGGCCACCACCGCCTTGGCGCAAGCCGTGCCGCCGGCGCCGCAACCTACGGAAGCGCAGGAGGCCGAGGCTGAAGAGTTCGACTCGCCGCCACCGCTGCTCATGGGCGATGCAACGCAGAGCCTGCTCGCCTGGCAACGCAGCGGAGAAATCGCTTCGCGCACGCCCCGGCCCATTGCCGGCAGCGTGGCCAGCCGCAGCTATGAGCGCTACATCAAGAGCTTCGAGCATCCGATCCCGGAGCAGCTGGGCTCCACGGTGACGAAGTCGAAGGGCGGCGGCGGCGCCTCTTCCGGAGGACGGTAGTCGAAGAGCCGACTCCCGCCGCGCAAAGAAAACCACGATGGAAACACGCAACCACGCAAAGCCCGGACACGCCCAACACGGCGTGTACGCGATCGAGTTTGCGTTCGTGTTCCTGATCGCCTTTGCGTTGCTGTACGCGGTGATCTGCTACGGCTTCTTGCTGACGATGCGCATGAGCCTGCAGAACGCGGCGGAAGACGGTGCCCGTGCAGGACTGCGTTATCAGAGCAGCCTGGAAGCCAGAAAAACCAAGGCCAACGACATTGCCGTAGCGCGCAGCGACTGGTTGCCCGCGGGCCTGAAAGCGAACCGGAATGTCGAGGCAAGAATTTGCCTGGCGGGAACGGACGACTGCTCGCAGGCGGCCCCCCCTTGCGGCCCGGAATGGAACAACCGGTGCCAGGTGGTCGTGACCGTCGCTGTCAGCGGGATCGATGCGTTGTTTCCCGCGTTCCCGAGTTTTGCGGTCCCCGACCGGATTGCGGGCCAGGCCAGCATGCTGCTCGACGGGAGGTCGTTGTGAAGTCCAGCCGGCTGAAACTCGAACGGGCCGTGGGTCGCCGCCAGCGAGGCGTTGCTGCCATCGAGTTTGCGCTCGTCTTCGGTGTTCTGTTTCTCGGCATCTATGGCCTCGTGACGTTTTGCGGCGTTCTGTACGTCCAGCAGGTCATCTCTCGCGCGGCCGAGGATGGCGCGAGAGCCGCTCAGTCTTTTCGCAGCGACACGCCGGCCGCAGACCTGCAAACGAATGTTCGAACGGCGGTGTACCGTTCGCTGGCACTCTCGATGATCACCCCAGCGTCGGTGGGCGCCGCCCCTTCGTCAAAAGAAGACTGGCTCCGGGAAAAGATGGCGGGCATCCCCCCTGAGGTGACTGTTTCGCTTGGAGAAGTTGCGGTGAAAGTGACTTACCCCTACCGCGCCAATCCGCTGCTGCCGCCCGTTCCGCTCACCGGAAGCTGGATGCCCGAGCAGCTGCTTGGCAAGGCCACGGCGGCCAGGTCCTCTTCATAGACAGATGCGAACGATGCGCGCATTCAATCGAAGAACAGCACGGCGGCAAGGCGGGTCGGTGGTCATCACCGCGATCATCGCGTTGAGCCTTCTGGTCATCGTGCTTGTCGGTGTTGAACTGGGTTACATGTTCTTTCTGAAACGCGAGCTTCAGAAGACAGCCGATCTTGCTGCGCTGGCGGGTGCGCAGGCGCTCGAAGACGAGAGTTGCACAACCGCGACGGCGGCTGCGATTGCCAATGCGGCACGGAACCTTCCACCTGCCATGGCGGCCGTCGGCGCAGACAGCGTGGTGTGCGGCCACTGGGATCCTTCGTCAAGGCCGAGTGCCCCCCACTTCGGGCCGCCAGAGAGCGGCCAGCGTTTCAACGCAGTGCGGGTCACCATCAGCAGAACCCCGGCGCTGCTGCTTGCAGGTATTCCCGGCAACGAGCCAAGGCCTATTGGCGTCGATGCGCTGGCGGCTCGAAAGCACCCGCTCGCGGCATTGAACATTCGCAGCACGCTGGTCAGCGTGGACAGCACGCAGTCCCCGTTGCTCAATGCGGTGTTCGGCGGCCTTCTGGGCGGAAGCCTCAACCTCGACGCCGTGGGCTGGAACGGTTTGATCAACACCGAGCTCAACTTGCTGAGCTTTCTCGACGAGTTGGCCCTTCAACTGGGTGTTGGCGCAGGAAAGTACGACCAAGTCCTCGCCACCGATGTTTCGGTGGGCACGTTGGCGCAGGCCATGATCAATGCGCTCCAGCGCAGTGGGGGCGCCGCCCAGGTGGCGATAGACGCGCTCAACCTGGTAAAGATTGCAGCCAACGCCGCCCCCGCCCAGCCGCCGCTGAAACTCGGGGATCTGCTTGGGCTACAAGCCGGCACGGATGCAGCGGGGCTGGACACCAGCATTCAGCTTTTTCAGTTGCTGCAGGGCGTGGTTCAGGCTGCCAATGGCAAGAACGGCCTCGCCGCCGACGTGAATCTTGCAGGGCTCACTGCCAGCATCAAGGTCATCGAGCCACCGCAAGTGTCCGCCATCGGCGATCCGACACTTGCCAAGCTCAACCCCACCGGACCGGACCAGATATTCGTGCAAACCGCCCAGGTACGGACATTCGTTTCGATCGGCATGCCCGCACTGGACGCGGTGACCAATGTAGTCAACGCGGTCCTCGCAGTGGTTTCCCCCGTCACCGATCTTTTGAAAAATCTCCTCGGTCTGAATCTCGTAACAGGGCTCACGAACATTCTCAATTGCGTTCTTGGATGCACGCGAGATGTGACCGACATCAAGATACTTCCACCGCCGTTGAGACTCGATATCAGCCTGGACGCGGGCAGTGGCGCATCGCGAGTGACGGACTTCAACTGCGCAGTCGGCGAAAAATCGCTCACGGCTCAAACCACGACTTCGATCGCAAACCTGCGTGTCGGAAGCCTGGGTGCGACAGCCGCAATTGCAAAGGCCAATGCCTTTTCGTCGACGACGCCGCCCGTTGTCAGCGCAGTGCCGATCATCGACATCGGCTCACAGACTTGCCTGCTTGCGCCACTCGGGCTGGCGGTGATCAGCTGCAATACGGCGAGCCGCAAGGCCTTCCAGGGTGGGGGACTCGCTTTGAAGGCAGATCCTCCTCCCATTGGAGCATCAACTCAGTCGCAGCTCTTTCAAAACCCTCCCGAGCTGGAAGCACCACCTGCATACCTGGAAATTTCGACGCAGAACATCGTCGACAGCCTGAGCAACACCCTTTCGGGGGTGAGCAATCTGTTGACGGTTATCCCACCCAATCCCCCCGTATCGGCCGCAATTCTTCCGACCTTTCTTACAGCGTTGAACAACACATTGGGCGGAGTGATCGCCGCTGTTCAAGACGTGGTGTCCGATGCACTGAGTCCGCTCCTGGATCCGCTGCTGACCACTTTGTTGGGCGACGTGCTCGGCGCCAGTCTCGCCCGTACAGAAGTCGGCGCCCGCTTGAGCTGCTCCAAAGGTGCCGAGCTTGTCTATTGATATACGTATTCCCCTGTCATGAGCGCTCCCCCCAACTTCGACGAACTCGACCTCTTTGTCTGGGAAGGCAAGGCCGACATCCTCGACCGTATCGCGCGGTGCATGGCGAGCTTCGATGTGGAGGTGATCCGGGCCGACGGCATGCCGCCTCCGCAGCAGGAACGCGGCACCGCGCTGCGGCCGTCAGTTGCCATCCTCAGTGTCACGGTCATCGACACGGGCGGCCTGGCGCACGCGACCGAGTTGCTGCAGGGCATGCCGGTGATCTGGGTGGCGGCCGGCTCGCGGGAGCGCGACTCGCGCACTTACCCGCCCGAGTACCTGCACGTTCTGCCCTACGACTTCACCTGCGCCGAGCTGCGCACGATGGTGGCCAAGCTGGTGCGGCAATTGCGCGCACGCGACGTGGCACCGCAGGCGCCCGACGTGCTGGTGGCTCACTCGGATGCGATGAAGTCGCTGCTTGCCGAAGTGACCGCTTTTGCCGATTGCAACCACAGCGTGCTGGTGCGCGGCGAAACGGGCGTGGGCAAGGAACGCATTGCGCAGCAGCTCCACCTGGGGCACCAGCACTACAGCAAGGGCGCGTTCGTGGCGGTGAACTGCGGCGCCATTCCCGATGGCCTGTTCGAGTCGCTTTTCTTCGGCCATACCAAGGGCTCGTTCACGGGCGCGGTGCATGCGCATCGCGGCTATTTCGAACAGGCGACGGGCGGCACGCTGTTTCTCGACGAGATCGGCGACTTGCCTAAGTACCAGCAGGTCAAGCTGCTGCGGGTGCTGGAGGACAACGCAGTGACGAGGCTCGGTGCCACGGCACCGGTTCGGGTCGACTTTCGGCTGGTGGCCGCCACCAACCGCAACCTGCGCGAGATGGTGGCCAGCGGCGAGTTCCGCGCCGACCTGTTCTACCGGCTCGCGGTCATCGAGCTTCATGTGCCCAGCCTCGAAGAGCGCGGCGAGATCGACAAGATCGCGATCTTCAAGGCCCTGCTGGGCAATGTGCTGGGCGACGAACTCGAAGCGTTGGGTGAAACGCCGCACTGGCTGAGCGATGCGGTCGCGGAAACTTACTTTCCCGGCAACGTGCGGCAGCTGCGCAACCTCGCCGAGCGGGTGGGCGTGATTGCGCGGCAGCTGCACGCATGGGACCAGCACCTGATTCAACGGGCCATTGCACTCACGCGCGGCACGCCGACGCCCACGCCGGGCTCGGCCGAAAGACACGGACACAACGGTAGCGCCAACGGCGTGGCGCTCGACGGCAACGGCGATCGCAAGGGGTGGAACGGCAGCGAGCGCAACCGCATCATCGCGGCGCTGGAGATCAACGACTGGAAGCGCCAGGACACCGCGCAGCATCTGGGCATCAGCCGCAAGGTGCTGTGGGAAAAGATGCGCAAGTATCAAATCCTGGACGGAGAGCCAGGCATCCCCGAGGACGCCTGAGCCCTTCGCCGCTCAGCGCTCTGCCAGGCGGGCGGTGCGGCGCAGCGGCGGGTTCGCCGCAGCCGCGGCAGCGCCGCGATCGACAACAGGTTCGCTGGCGCAGCTTGCATTGCTCGAGATGCACAGCGCGGTGAGCAGGCCGTCCTCGCTCAGGGCCGGCCGGCTCGGCGGGCCGAAGATGCGGTCGACCCAGGCGTTGCTGGCTTCGGGGTCGATGCGCAGCTCGCCAGTGGTGCGCGCCAGGCGCAGCTCTGAAATGCGCAGATCGAACACGGCGTCGACATAGTCGAACAGCAGGTTGTAGTAGTCGAGCTGTGCGTCGAGCACGGCGGGCAAGGTCTCGCGGCCGAACTCCATCAGGCGGCGCCGGCCGCGGAAAGCCTGGCCCGAGGTGCTGACGGCTTCCATCAACTGGCGCTCGCGCTCGCGTCCGGAAACCGTACGAGCCCACGAGGCTGATGTGAGCTCCAGCAGATTGAGCTTCACGCCTTCGAGCTTGGCTTCCTGGTTGCCGACTTCGGCCAACGCGGACTTCAGGCGCAACTGGCGGTCGAAGCCGTTGCCGAAGTTCCAGTTCAATTCAAAAGCCGCGCGCGTCGGATCTTGCGGCGACACGCCGCGCGGGTCCTTGCTCTTGACGAACACCGCGTCCACCGTGGGGTAGATGCTGGCCTCCTGCTGATCGACCAGGGCCTGTGCCCGCGCAACGCGGCCCTTGGCTTCGGCGATTTCGGTGCTGCGCTCTTCGGCGCGCCGCAAGGCTTCTTCCTGCGAAGCGATGCGCCAGAGCGTGGGCGCCGCGAGCACGGGCAGCGAATCGGTGTTGGGCGTGAACTTGAAGTAGGTGTTGAACTTGGCCACCGCCTCATCGCGCTGCGCCTGAAAGTCGGATTCGCGTGCGGCCACGCTGGCGCGACGCGCAGCCGCCATGTTCAGGTCGTTTTCGCCCGCGGCGCCGAGCGCGACGCGCCGGGCCTCGGCCTTCGACAACTCGGCCACCACTTCGGTGGACTTGCGCGCAATCTGCTTCTTCAGGTCGAAGCGCTGCACCTGCAGGTAGGCGGTCAGCGCATCGAGCACCACCTTCTGCGAGGTGGTGACGACCGCCTCGTCGTCGGCCTGGTTGCCGGCCTCGGCCGCTCGCACCGCGGCACTCATGGCGCCGCCGTCGATCAGGCTCACGCGCGCCTCGGCGGTCAGCACGGTGTAGTTCTCGGTCTTGGCGTTGGCCGCGCCGCTGTTGTAGTTGCCGGACGCGGTGCCCATCTTGAAGCGCGGAAAGCGCGCCTTCTTGGCTGCGTCCACGCTGTAGCTGCTGGTGTTGGCGGCCGCCTGCGCGGTCTGCACCTCGGGGTATTCCTGCGAGAGCGCGACCAGTGCCTGCTTCACGCGCTGGGCATAGCTGGCGGCGCCGACCGACGGCGTGGAAAGGCGGCGCGCCGGCACGAGTTGCGCCGGCGGCGCCTCCTGCGCCACGGCGGCGCCCGGTGGAACCGCGAAGCCCGCGCACAGAGCTGCATAAAAAAGAACGCCGGTGCCCGTGCGCCGCCGGCCTATCGAGTTACGGCCCCTCATGGTTCGCGGAAGGCTTCGCGCCGCAGCTTGAGCACAGGACGAAGGAGGTACCAGATGAACGGATCGGTTCCCACCTTCAGGTCCACCTCCGACTCCATGCCGGCGGTAACGCGGTTGTCCTGGTGTCCCACATAGGATTGCCCGGTGCCGATCAGGATGCGGTAGTACGGCGCCGCGTTGGCAATGGCCGGATCGCGGTCGGCATCGGCGGCCACCAACGTGACCTTGCCGTCGATGGCGCCGTAGCGCAGGTAGTCGTAGGCGGTGATCTTCACGCGCGCCGCCTGCCCGACTTCGACAAAGCCGCGGTCGTTCGGATTCAGCCGCGCTTCGATCATGACCTCGTCCTTGTCGGGCACCACTTCCATGATGGCCTCACCGGGCTTGATGACCCAACCCGGACTGGCGCTGCGCAGCCCCTTGACGATGCCGTCGGCGGGCGCCTTCACGATCGTGCGCGAGCGCTGGGTACGCGCGCGCGCCAGGTCTTCGCTCAGGCTCGCGAACTGGCGCTCCACGGTGGCCAGCTCGTCCGACGCGCGGCGCCGGAAGCGGCCTTCGGCCTCGGCCATCTTGGCCTGTGCCTCGGCAATGGCGGCGCTGGCAGAAATGGCGCCCTGGCGTGCCACGGCCAACTCGCTTCGCACACCCTCTACCAGCCTGCGCTTTTCGAGCACCTCGACCTGCCCGACCAGTTTTTCGCTGAGCAGCTGCTCCGAAATTTCGAGCTCCTTTTGCATCAGCGCCAGGCGGTCATTCAGGCCCTTGACCTTGGCCTGCTGTTCGAGCTCTTTGCTGCGCGCCTGTTCGAGCCCCGACACCGCGCCGGCCATCACGCCGCGCTGCTCGAGCGCGCGTGCTTCATAGGCACCGGTTTCGCCGTCGAGCACGCTCTCGTCGATCTCGGCGGCAAAACTCTCGCGCTTGAGCGGCTTGCCGCGGCTTTCGGCGATGAGCCGGATGCGGGTGGCTTGCGTGGCTGCATGGCGCGCGGTGAGTTCCTCGAAGTTGAGGCCGCTGCCGCCAAGGTCGATCTCGACCAGCGACTGGCCCTGCCTGACCCTGTCGCCTTCCTTCACCAGCACGTTGCTGACGATGCCGCCTTCCAGATGCTGGATCGACTTGACGCGGTCCGACGGAATCACGCGGCCGGGCGCCACCACCACCGTTTCCATCGGAAAGCCCAGGCCGATGACGGCCAGCACGGCCACCACGCCGCCGATGATCCACTGTCGGCGCCTGCCTTCGGGCGATGCATGCGCCGCGCGCTTGTGCTCTTCATCCTGAAGTATCTGCGGCAGGTCTGATTTCAAATCGCGGCTCCCAATTATTCTTCGATCGCGCGGCTCAAGCCATCGAGCGGTTTGCGACGACGGTGCCCTGCGAATGCGCTCCGGCATCGTCGTCTGCCGCCGTGGAATCGGTCAGGGCCACCAGCGCTTTCTTGACCCCGAAAAGCTTCGGCACCATCACGGCGGCCGTTCCCTGTTCGACATTGCCCTGCCCCGTGACGTGGTAGACCACCGTGGCCGCCGAGACGATGCGCAGCGAATGCGTCACCACCACCACGGTGCGCACCTTGGCCACCGCGAGCAATGTGGCGAGCAGCGTGCGTTCGCTCTGGAAGTCGAGGTCGTTGCTCGGCTCGTCGAGCACCAGCACCGAGGGCTTGCGCAGGAAGCTCATGGCCAGCGCGAGCTTGCGCCGCTCGCCCACCGAAAAGCCGGTGCCGCCTTCGCCGACCACGGTGCGGTAGCCGTCGGGCAGCTTCGAGATGAAGTCGTGCGCGCCCGAGAGCTTGCAGGCCGCCACCACCTGCTCGTCGCTCTGCCCCGGGGCCGTGCGGCGCATGGTGTCGATGAGCGGACCGCCGAACCAGTACACCTCTTGCGAGAGATAGCTGATCCAGCGCGAGAGCTCTTCGCGGCCGAACTGCGAAAGGTCGTACTCGCCGATGCTGATGACGCCGCGCGTGGGCGTGTACAGGCCCGAAAGCAGCTTGACCAGCGTCGACTTGCCGGCGCCGTTGCGCCCGACGATCACATGCAGGCCGCCCGGCCCGATGTCGAGATCGACGTTTTCGAGCACCGGCTTCTGCGCGTCTTGCGTGAAGCTGAAGCTCACGTCCTTGAGCGTCACGCGGCCCAGCGGCTGCGGCAGCGTCATGCCGCTCGGCGGCTTTTCGACCGGCTCGGCGAGCACTTTCTCGAGCCGCTTTGCGGCCTCTTTGGCGGCGGCCAGCGAACGCCAGCTCGATACCAGGCCGGCGACCGGCTGCAGCGCCTTGAGGGCCAGCATGTTCGATGCGACCAGGCCGCCGATCGTCATCCACTGCTCCATGACCGATACCGCGCCCACCGTCACCACGATGACCGAGAAGACCGTCAACAACACGGTGGTGCCGTCGCGCGCGGACTCGATCTGGCCGTTCTTGCTGAAGCTCTCGCTCAGCCAGGCGTTGTAGGTCTGGCGCCACATCTCGACGGTGGGGCCGTCATTCGACTGCGTCTTGAGCGTTTCGCGCGCATTGCAGATTTCCGAGGTCATGCGGTCGAGCCCGCGGCCGCGCTGCACTTCCTCGACCCGGCCGGTACGCACCTCGTCGGCCCACCACCAGGCCAGGAAGGCCATGACGCCGAGGAACAGAACCACCACAGGCAACACCGGCAAGGCGACGATGCCGATCACCACCAGCGCGAAGATCGCCATCGGCAAGTCGAAGATCGATTGCGCCAGCCCGCCTGTGACGGTGCCGCGCACCGACGCCACGTCGCGAAAGAACTGGTGCCAGATCGAGGCCGGGCGCGCTTCGAGTGCGCGCAGCGGCCGGTTCAGCATCGAATCGAGCAGTGCACCCGACACCCCGTGGTCGATGATGGCGCCCGCATTGCGCAGCAGGCGCGAACGCCGCGTACGCATCCAGAACTCGATGCACAGGAAAAAGAGGATGCCGCTCACCAGCGCAGCCAGCGTCGAAATGCCGCTGCGCGACAGCACGCGGTCATACACCTGAAGCAGGAAGATCGACGGCAGCAAGCCGAAGAGGCTGATGGGCAGCGAGCGCCAGGCCGCGCTCTTGACCAGCGGGTATGCGTCGCGAAAGGCCTTGCTCAGCGCACCTGCATACGGACTCGCGCCCGGCTCTTCGGGCACATCGGCAACCAGCTGGCTGGGCAAGAGAAACTTGATCATGGGAAATGGCCGATCCGTCGGGCAGTGACGCCTCGATGATTATCAACTGTTACCCCGCTGTTACAAGCAAAATCTACCCTTACACACCGCTGCATCGCGACGCTGGCGCGGACTCTTGGAGTGTCGTTCCGTCGCGGGCTGCGACAGGCTTCAGGATGCCTTCGGCGACCACACAGCGCGTGGGTTTTCTGGCCCCCGAACGAGCGTCATCCGTGGGCAACCCCTCGGCCAGCACCAGCGCGATGTTTGCGCACAGCAACATGCAAAGAAGCCACGCGCCGAGCAGCTGCAGCCAGCCAAGCCACCAGCGGCGGGCGGGCGCCGCCGCCTTTGCTGGATAGCGTTGAAGGGGCAAGGACAGGTACGCGTTGAATTTCATGGCAGCGCTTTCAAAACCCGGGCCAGCCGGGACAGGCCGACGCCTGCGGAACTCTTGGCCAACACCCAGTCGCCCGGCTGCAGCAGGCCGCCGAGCGCAGTCGACAAATCGGACACATCGACGAACCAGTGCGACCTGACCTTGGTGCGGATGCGTGCATGCAGCGCCCGCATGAGCGGGCCGCACAGCAGCACGCGGTCGGGCTGCGATGCGAGCAGCTCGGGCTCCAGGTCGAGGTGATGCCGCTGCGCGGCGGGGCCGAGCTCCTGCATGTCGCCGAGGATCGCCACGCGCCGGGCCGGCTCGCAGGGCGCCTGCGACAGCAGTTCGAGCGCGGCGCGCATCGAACTCGGGTTGGCGTCGTAGGTTTCGTCGATCAGCTTGAAGCTGCCGCCGCCGATGTGAATGGTGTGCAGCGCACCGCGTCCGCCCGGCGGCTCGAAGTGCGCGAAGGGCTCCACCGCGGCGGCCAGCTTCAGGCGCATGGCCTGCAATGCCGCGAGCGCGGCCACGGCGCTCGCGCCCATGTGGCGGCCCGGTGCGTTGAGCCGAAGCTGAAACGGTTCGCCGAGTACCAATGCCTGCACTTCGCCGTGATCGAACGCGAGCAACCGCACATCGGCGTCCTTGTGCTCGCCATAGGTCACGATCTGGAGCTGGTGCGCCATGGCGGCTTCGGCGAAGGTCGCGAACTCGGAAATATCGCGGTTCAGCACAGCGCTGTCGCCGGGCGCCATGCCTTCGAAGACTCGGCTGTCCAGGCGCGCGGCCGCTTCGGACGGGCCGCGGTGTTTCTGCGAAGCGGCCGAAAGCCCCGTCACCACGGCCAGCATCGGCCGCACCAACTGCGCCGAAGCCAGCATGTGCGGCGAGCCCATTTCCAGCACCCAGTAGGCCGCCTGCCGCGGCATGCAGGTCAGGTTCCACGCAATGCCGGAAGGCAGGCTGACGTTGCCTTCGGGCCGGCCCACCTCACCCCAGACGGCCAATGCATCGGCGAGCATCGCGGCCACGGTGCTGCTGCCGGTGCCGCTGCCCAGCACGCCGCACACACGCCCGCCGAACTCGGTGCGCGCATGCATGCCCAGTTCCAGCACCGCCTGCAGCACATTCGGCACCTGAAGCACGGGCACGCGCTTGTCGAGGTGCGGTGCGGGGTCGGTGCACAGCACGGCGGCCGCCGGCTGCAAAACGCCTTTGAGCGCAACGGCGGCCAGCGCTGTCTTCGAAGGGCGTGCCTGGTGCTCGAACACCACGCGGCCCTTGCGCAGAAAGGAGCGCTGCGTCACGCCGGTGGCGCGCCAGCCGTCTTCCGGCCTCACGACCCATTCGCCGCCGGTCACGCGGGCCATGTCGCTCGCGGTCCAGGGGGCGCCGTCGTCCCTCATATGGCTGCTGCCGGCACCGGGCACGGCCCTGCGCTCCAGCAGGTAGCGGTGATAGGCCACAAAGCCCGACACGTACTGCGCCACGTCGTCGACGCGCACGCGGAATGCGTGATGCCGGATGAAGAAAGAACCGGCGACGGAGGACGGCCGCCGGAAGTACATCGCCATCTCGGGCCAGAAGAAGCCATTGAGCAGGTAGTGGGCGCGGTACTCGAGCGCGCGGTAGAACTTTTCGGTGTCGAGCTCGTCGAGCAGGTGCCGCATCGCGGGCATGCCTTCGAGCCGCTGGAGCATTTGCTGCGCGGCAAGCATGAGCTCGAGCAGCGTCGGAAACGTGGTCTTGCGGTCGAGCACGAAGTCCAGGTAGCCGGCCACGTTCTGCAGCCCGAAGCGAAAGTACTTTTCCTGCGGGTTCCAGCGCGTGAGCTCGTTGACGCAGCAGCTCAACCCATGGTCGTGCGCCTGCCAGTGCTGGCTTGCAATGAAATGCTCGAAGGCCTTCTCGACCGCGGCGAGCCATCGCGCATCTCGCGTGAGGCCATACAGGCGCATGAGTCCGAAGACCGCTTCGCCGTCGTAGTAAATGGCGCGCGAGACCTGCTTCACACACAGGTCGGCGGCATGCAGCACGTGGTTGAAACGGCCCGTGGCGACGTCCTGCATCGACACGATGCCCAGCGCCAGCTTTTCGAGCAGCGGCAGCCATTCGCGTGTATCCGTTGCTTCGCAGTACTTCACCAGTGCGAGCACGCAGGCCGCATTGCCGCTCAGCTTGATCTCTTCGTCGGCATCGACAAGGAAGGCGACTTCGCTGCCGTCGGCGAGCCTGCAGTCCCGTATGAAGACGTTTGCAAGATGGTCGAGCGCGCGATCGATGGCCGAACGCAGCGTGTCGCCCGGCGTGAGCTCCCATGCCTCGATCATGGCGTGGAGCACGCTCGCGTGGCGGGTCGAATCGTAGGTCGGAATGCGGCGGTCGAAGCACGGAAAGTGGCCGTAGGCGAACAGCCCGTCGCCCTGAACCTGGCGCGCGAGATAAGACGAGCCGCTGCGCACGAGGTCGAGCACGGACTGCGGATTGAGCGCGGGCGCCTGGCGCCGCCCGGCGTCGAGCCCCGTTCCCACGAGCTTGTGCACGACACAGTCGGGCTGGCAGAAAACGCCCACCGTCGCGAGCAGATAAACCGGCCGGTCGGACGGCAGCTCGAACGTGAGCGCGCGGGCGAAGCGCGCCTGGCCGTAGATCTCGAAGTTGCGTGTATTCACCACCGCATGCGCAACGGTCGAATCGCCATACAGCATCGCGTTGGCGTTGAGCTCCTGCTCGGTGAATGCGGTCTCGAAGTCCTTGTCGAAGGCCAGGCCGAGACGGAAGTAGTTGCGCTTGACGGCGGCGAGCTGGGCCTTGAACTGCGCCCAGTCGATGGGGCTCGCGCCCTCGACCCAATCGATGCGCAGCCAGGGCGAGACGATGCCGTGTTCGTGCACCCGGCGCGCCACGATTTCGGCGCCTTCGCGCCACGCGGCTTCGAATTCGGCCGCGCGCGTATGCACCACGTGTGCGCGCTGCGATCCGTCGCTGACCGAGAAGAAAAGCGTAAACGCCGGATAAGGCGCCGGCAGCGCCGCGCACACCGAGACCAGGCGCTCGTGGCAGGCGTGGAGCTGGTCGGAGAAGGACATCATTCGGCCCCGATCGAATACGGGAGACCGATCGCGCCCGTCATGTGCTCTCGCTTTTTTGACGCAGCGGACCGGGGTCTCCCCTCGAAGGCATCGCGGTTCTCCGGATTTCAGCGGTCGCTGAATTCGGCTCTGCGATTGAGCTGATAGCCCTCCTCGGTGGTTTCAGGGGATGCCGGTTTTTCCATGCCCCAGCTGACGGCCTCGATGCGCTCGGCCGGCACGCCGAGCTGCATGAGCGCGCGTTGCACGGATTCGGCGCGGCGCTGGGCCAGCGCAAGGTTGTATTCGCGGCCGCCGCGCGAGTCGGTGTGGCCCTCGATCATCACTTTGCTGGAGGGGCTGTTCCTGAGAAAGCCCGCATGCGCTTCCACGACGTTGCGGTACTGCGGCTTGACGTCGTACTTGTCGAAATCGAAGTACACGATCTTCGTCGCGACCGGGCTGCTCTGCACCGGCGGAGGCGGCTCCACCTTGGCCACCGGGGTGGCCTTGTTCGAGTAGTAGTACGTCGCGTCTTCGCGTCCGCTCTTGGGTCCTGTTCCGCAGGCGGCAAGGCTTGCCCCCAGTGCGACGACGGCCAGTATCCGGGAAGTGTTTTTCATGTTGAGTCCTTTCGCGCGGGGCAGGCCGGCGAGGCCTGCCCCTTGCTTTTGTTTTTCTTCTCCTGCTGCTGCCCTTGTTCGTTAGCCCAGCAAGCCGTGCAGGATGTTCGTGACCGGAGTCAGAACGCTGCCGGCGCCGGCTGTTTGATCGACCAGGCTGGTGATCGGGGTCACCACGTCGGTCACGATCGGAGCGGATTGCTCCACGGTGTCCACCAGGCCGGCCACCGTTTCGACCACCGGCGCGAGCGTCGGGGCCGTACCGGCCAGGATGTCGGTCACGGGTTCAGCCACTTCGGACACTGCGGCGACCACGGGCTCCAGCGTTTCGCCGGCGGTGCTTGCCGTGTCGAGCACCGGGTCGAGGATGTTCGCGACCGGGCTGCTGTCGCCCAGCACGCCGCCAAGCAGACCGCTGTTGCCGAGCAGGCTGCCGACAAGCCCGTCGTCACCGACCACGCCGCCGAGAAGATCACCGCCCAAGAGGTCGCCACCCAGCAGATCGCCACCAAGGAGGTCGCCACCGAGCAGGTTCCCGACCAGGCCGTCTTCGCCCAGCACGCCGCCCAGCAGGTCACCGCCGAGAAGGTCGCCGCCAAGGAGGTCGCCACCGAGCAGGTTGCCGACCAGGCCGTCTTCACCCAGCACGCCGCCCAACAGGTCACCGCCGAGAAGATCGCCGCCAAGGAGGTCACCACCGAGCAGGTTCCCGACCAAGCCGTCTTCACCCAGCACGCCACCCAGCAGGTCACCGCCGAGAAGATCGCCGCCAAGGAGGTCGCCACCGAGCAGGTCCCCTCCAAGCAGGCCACCCACGACACCGTCGTCACTCAGAAGGCCGCCCACGATGCCTTCTTCGCCCAACAAGCCGCCAAGCAGGCCGTCTCCGCCGAGCACGCCGCCCAGCAGGCCATCGTCACCCAGCAGGCCGCCGACGACGCCTTCGTCACCGAGCACGCCGCCCAGAAGTCCGTCGTCAGCCAGGATGCTGCCCAGCGGGCCGGTACCACCCAACAGGCCGTCGTCGCCGAGCAGGCCGCCCACCAAGCCTTCGTTGCCAAGAACACCGCCCAACAGGCCGTCATCGCCCAACAAGCCATCGGTCAAACCACCGAGCAGGCCGTCTTCGCCACCCAGCAGCCCGCCGAGCGGACCGTCTTCGATCAGGCCGCCGACCACGCCGTTCGCGCCGAGCAGGTTGTCGACCACACCTTCCTGACCCAGCAAGCCTCCGGTCAGACCTTCGCTGCCCAGCAGGCCGGCCAAGGTGCCCTCTCCGCCGAGCAAGCCACCCACCAGGCCGTCTCCCAGCAGGCCGCCCACCAGGCCGTCGCCGCCGAGCACACCACCCAGCAGGCCGTCATCGCCCAGCGGTCCGCCGAGCACGCCGCCCAGCAAGCCGTCATCGCCGAGCAGGCCGCCTGCAAGGCCGTCTTCGCTCAGCACGTTGTTCAACAGGCCGCCGACGGCGCTGTCTTCTCCGATGAGGTTGCCCAGAGCACCGTCTTCCGCGAGAAGGCCGCCTACCAGGCCGTCTTCGCTCATCAGCGTAGTGACCAGGCTGCCGTCGCCAAGCACGCCTTCGACCACATTGCCGAGCGCGCCGCCGTCGCCGACCAGGTCTTCAAGAACGCCGTCCAGGCCCACGGCCGAGGTTGCACCGCTGAGGATGCCGTTTTCGCCCACGAGGTTGTCGAGCCCATTCTGGAGTGCGTCTGTGAGGTGGTCGACCTGCCCGACCAGCGCACCGGTGGCGCCTTCACCCAAAAGAGCGTCGACGACGGGACTTGCCACGCCACCCACGCCGTCGACAACGGTTTCTGCGAAATCATCGACCGGGTCCAACTGGTTCGGATCGTTGCGCGTGAAGTTTTCGCCGAGGACCGGGGATACCAGGTCATCGACCAGATCAGTGGTGCTGTCGATCACACCCGGTACTGGCGTGAGTGAGCCACCGAGGCCCAGGTTGTCGTCCGTCGAGCCGACTACGCCTCCGAGGAGGTTGTCGCCCGGGTTGAGGAGGCCATTGCCGTCGGCATCGGAGTCGGCGTCGGCATCCGCATCCGCGTCGGCGTCGGCGTCGGCGTCGGCGTCGGCATCCGCGTCAGCGTCGGCGTCGGCGTCGGCGTCGGCATCCGCGTCAGCGTCGGCGTCGGCGTCGGCGTCGGCATCCGCGTCAGCGTCAGCGTCAGCGTCAGCGTCAGCATCGGCATCTGCATCTGCATCGGCATCTGCATCTGCATCTGCGTCTGCGTCTGCGTCGGCATCTGCGTCAGCGTCAGCATCGGCATCGGCATCGGCATCGGCATCGGCATCGGCATCGGCATCGGCATCGGCATCCGCGTCGGCGTCGGCGTCGGCGTCGGCATCTGCATCTGCATCTGCATCTGCATCGGCATCGGCGTCGGCGTCGGCATCTGCATCGGCATCACCGTCAGCATCGGCATCCGCGTCGGCGTCGGCGTCGGCGTCGGCATCCGCATCTGTCTCACCGCCGCCGCCGACGAGGAACGGAACCGTTCCACCGTCGCCGCCGCCGCCACCGCCCAGCGCGGCACCCAGCCCGGCGGCACCCAGTGCGCCGAGCGCGAATTCGCCGAGTCCGAGGCCGCCGCCGGCAGCGACCTTCTTGGTCACGGCAAGCGCGGCCGCATCGGCATCGCTGTCGGGGGGAGTTACTTGCAGGTCGCCCGAGGCGACGTCGACATTCACTTGTTCGAGGCCGCCGGGCAGCTTGGTCGAGCCGATCGTGGCGTCGGTACCGCCGGTGAAGACGCCGGCCAGCGGCGCCTTGTTGGTGGCCGAGCCGGGAAACAGGACGTTGGCCTGGCCGCCTTCGGGAACGATCACGCGGTCGCCCGCCATCAATGTCTGGTTGCCTTCGACCGGAATGCGGACGCCCTCGCGCATCACCGCGACACCCGGCGTAGCATTGGACAATGTGCCAATGCCGGCAGGTGCCGCGGTAGCGGCGGGCGCCATCGAGCTGGCCGCGGCGGGGGCGCCGAGCGGCATGCTGGTGGCTTGGGCGATGACCACGGGAGCCACGCTACTGGCGGCGAGTCCTTCGGTCGAATTGGTCGATGCGGGTGTTGCGTTCATGGCGGGCCTCTGTGACAAAAGATGCATGTACAGGGGCAACAGGCGTGCCAAATCGTTAACAGTTGTTGGCCGCCGCATTACAAATGATGCAAGTCTTTGATTTACATGGGTATTTTTTTAATTTCCGGGTCAAGGCGTCCGATCGAAACAGCCTTCGCGAGGGTCTTTTGGCCATTCGTTACGTAACGATGTAACGTCGTGCTACCGGAACATCGGACGCGTCCAGAGCCCGTCCAACGCGGATTTCTCCCTCTTCCTTCTTCTCTTTTTCGGTCCCTCATACAGATATGTTCAACCCCTCCCAGGAAGACGTGCGCCGCTTCTTCTGCGACGTGTATGCGAAGCACCGGCAAGGCTTGCCGATGGAAGCACTCGAGACGATTGCGGCGGGATGGATCGACGCGCACCCCGAATATCACGAGGACCTGGCCGATGCCGATGCGGCCGTCGCGCGCGTGTACGACGGATCGAACGGCCGCGAGAATCCGTTCCTGCATCTGTCGATGCATCTTTCGATCAGCGAGCAATGTTCGATCGACCAGCCGCGCGGAATCCGCCAGGCCGTGGAGCTGCTGGCCGCGCGACGCGGCTCGCTGCTCGATGCGCATCACGACGCCATGGAGTGCCTCGGGCAAATGATGTGGGAGAGCCAGCGCGCCGGCCGGCCACCGGATGGCGACGGCTACGTGGCCTGCGTGCAGCGCCGTGCAACCAAGGATTAGCCGGCCTTTCGGGCTGGAAGCGCCCCCTGCTGCTTCGCCGCCTCGCGCAGCAGCGCGGCCATGGCGCCGCGCACGGCCGAAGGCTCGGCCTCGCTGCGCAGCAACAGGCCCACAGGCTCGTCGGTGCCGGCGGTTTCGATGCGCAGCCTGACGAGGCGCTCGTCGGCCAGCTCACCGCGCGCGGCACCCAGCGGCGTGATCCACACCGCGTCGGAAACCGCCAGCAGGCCGCGCGCCACCGCCACGTCGAGCGTCTGCAGCGCATTGGCGGGCAGCGCCAGGCCGCGCGCCGACAAGAAGCTTTCGGTGTTGTGGCGCGGGATCGTGCCCTCGCCGTACACCACGAGCGGATAGTCCAGCACCGCCTGCACCGACACCGCGCGGGCGGACCGAACCGCGAGCGGATGGCCCGTGCGAACGGCAAATACCAGCGGCTCGGTGTAAAGAAGCTCGAAGCTGAGCCCGCCCATCAGCCGCGGGTCGCTCATGCGGCCGACCACCAGGTCGAGTTCGCCGGCGCGCAGTTCGTCGAGCAGCACCGGGTTGGCCGCGCTCTTGACGACGATCTGCACCGCCGGCCAGCGCTCGCGAAAACGCGCGAGCGCCACCGGCAGCAGGGCCGGCGCCACGCTCGGCAGCGCGCCGATGCGCAGCCGCTCGACGCGCTCGCCAGAAACCGGCGCCACGGCCTGCGCGCTGGCGTCGAGCGCCTCGAGCACGCGCAGGGCATGGGCCAGCAATTGCTCGCCGGCCGGTGCGAGCCCCTGCACGCCGCGGCGGCCGGCCTTGCTGCGCTCGACCAGGCGCGCCCCGACGATGGCTTCGAGTTCGGAGAGCGTCTTGGAGACCGCCGGCTGGCTCAGCGAAAGCCGCTCGGCGGCGCGCGCAAGATGACGCTCCTGCGCCACCGCAACGAGGCAGCGCAGGTGGCGCAACTGCACGTTGCGCACGAAATCCTGGCGGAGGTCAGTGGTGGTTTTCAATTACCGCTGGTTATTCAAAACGAATCAATCTTCAATTTACATCATTGGACGGGACTTCTAAAGTGCGGGTTCCGGATTCGATTCGTCCCACGACAGGAGACAACGACATGTTGACCAACACCAACACCAACACCAAACCCAAGGCGCCCTCCGCCATCCTCACGCCGCGCGACTGGGAAGCCCATCCCTCGTACGTCTACCCCGGCTACAAGTCCACGGTGAAGCGCGGCCCGCAAAAGCCCCTGGTTCCGCTGAAGGCCTCGCTGGGCGAGCTGCAGCAGCCGGTCTACGGCCACGACAGCATCGGCGCGCTCGACCACGACCTGACCCGCAACGCGCGCAAGAACGGCGAGCCGCTGGGCGAACGCATGATCCTGACCGGCCAGGTACTGGACGAGCGCCGCCGCCCGGTGGCCAACACGCTGGTGGAACTCTGGCAGGCCAATGCCGCGGGCCGCTACGTGCACAAGGTCGACCAGCACGACGCACCGCTCGACCCCAACTTTCTGGGCGCGGGCCGCTGCCTGACCGACAGCGAGGGCCGCTATCGCTTTCTCACCATCAAGCCCGGCGCCTACCCGTGGGGCAACCACCCGAACGCCTGGCGTCCGCAGCACATCCACCTGTCGCTGTTCGGCCAGAGCTTTGCGAGCCGCCTGGTCACGCAGATGTATTTCCCCGGCGATCCGCTGATGCAGTACGACCCCATGATCACCGGCACGCCCGAGCGCTACCGCAACCGGCTGATCGCCGATTTCAGCCTCGACATCACCGAGGAAGGCTACGCACTGGGCTACCAGTTCGACATCGTGCTGCGCGGCGCCGACGAAACGCCGTTCGAGAACCGTTGAGCAAGAAGGACACACACACCATGTTGATGAGCGCACAGGAAGCCGACTTCGGCCAGACCCCCTCCCAGACGGTGGGCCCCTACTTCGCCTACGGCCTTACGGCCACGCAATACGGCTACGACTTCAACCAGCCTTTCGACGCGGTCGTGGCGCTGGACAACGCCGCGGGCGAGCGCATCCGGCTCGAGGGCCGCGTGATCGACGGCGACGGCAATCCCATCGGCGACGCGCTGGTCGAAATCAGCCAGGCCGACGGCGAAGGCCGCTATCCGCAAACCCCGGCCGAGGCGCGCGAAATCGGCTTTCGCGCCTTCGGACGCACCGGCACGGGCACCGATTCGCAGAACCGCTTCGTCTTCCACACCGTGAAGCCGGGCGCGGAAACGCCGGGCGAAGCCCCGCATATCAATGTGATCGTGCTGATGCGCGGCCTGCTGCTGCATGCGTTCACGCGCGTGTACTTCAGCGACGAGGCCGAGGCGAACGCGAAAGACACCGTGCTGGCCAGCGTGCCGGCCGACCGGCGCCACACGCTGATTGCAGAGCGCACGGAGCAAGGCGGTGCGGTGAGCTACCGCATCGACATCCGCATGCAGGGCGCCCAGGAGACGGTGTTCTTCGACGTCTGAACACAACCGGCCCCGCAAACAAGAAAGCCCGCTCGATGCGGGCTTTCTTCATGGGGCAGGGCGGCGCTTACTGCGGCGCGCGGTGGATGCGCGATTCAGGCACCGTCTTAAGTTCGCCGGGCAGCGAGCTGATGTAGCTGGAGAGCGTCTTGAGCTCGGCGTTGGTGAACTTCTTGGGCTCGACCTGCTGGGCCATCACCGCGTTCGACCGGCCCAGGTGCGCGTTGTTCTTGACGCGGTACGACTTGAGGGCCACGAAGAGGTAGTCGGCATGCTGGCCGGCCAGCTTGGGCACCGTGCCGTCGTTCGGCGTGTTGAAGTTGGCGCCGTGGCACTTGGTGCAGCTGTTGTCCTTGTCGCGGGACACCAGGGCCAGCACGTTCTCCGGCATGGGCTTGGCCAGTGCGGCCGGCGGTGCGTCGCCTTCCTTCAGGCCCAGCTGGCTGTAGTAGGCGGCCAGGTCGGCGATGTCCTGCTCTTTCAGGCTATCGGCAATGGCGCGCATGGTGGGGTGCTTGCGGTCGCCGCCCTTGTAGGCGGTGAGGGCGGCGGCGATGTAGCTGGCGCTCTGGCCGGCAATCATCGGCACCTTGTGGATCTCCGGAAAGCTGGCCTGGTAGCCGATGATGCCGTGGCAGCCCACGCACATGGCGACCTTCTTGGCGCCCTCCTGGGCATTGCCCGTGACTTGCTGGGCTTGCGCCGAGACCGTCACGCAAGCGACAGCGAAGGCAAACATCGTGGTCAACAACTTGTTCATTTTGCGCGCACAATCTCGTGGAGATACAGTTTTTCGAATCAACATTCGATTATATGCAAGGGTCCTCCGGGAACCCCTGCCGGCCTCCCAAAGGCTGCGCAAAGCGAATCGAGTGTGTTCTTTTCTCCACCCGCCTTCTCCACCTGCTTGCGTTCCACTCATGAAATTCAAGGGCTCAGACAACTACGTCGCCACTCAGGACCTGATGCTGGCAGTCAATGCCGCCATCACGCTCAAGCGCCCGCTGCTCGTCAAGGGCGAACCCGGCACGGGCAAGACCATGCTGGCGGAGGAAGTGGCCGAGGCGCTCGGCCTGCCGCTCTTGCAGTGGCACATCAAGTCGACCACCAAGGCGCAGCAGGGCCTGTATGAATACGACGCCGTGAGCCGCCTGCGCGACTCGCAGCTCAAAGACGTGGACGGCGGCGAGCGCGTCAAGGACATCCAGAACTACATCGTCAAGGGCGTGCTCTGGCAGGCCTTCACGGCCGACCAGCCGGTGGCATTGCTCATCGACGAGATCGACAAGGCCGACATCGAATTCCCGAACGACCTGCTGCGCGAAATCGACCGCATGGAGTTCTACTGCTACGAGACGCGCGAGCTCATCCGCGCCAAGCACCGGCCGGTGGTGTTCATCACCTCCAACAACGAGAAGGAGCTGCCCGACGCCTTCCTGCGCCGCTGCTTTTTCCACTACATCAAGTTCCCCGACGCCGAGACGATGAAGCACATCGTGGCCGTGCACTTCCCGGGCCTGAAGCAAGAGCTGCTCACGGCCGCCATGAAGACCTTCTACGACGTGCGCAACCTGCCGGGCCTGAAGAAGAAGCCGTCCACCTCGGAACTGCTCGACTGGCTCAAGCTGCTGGTGGCCGAAGACATTCCGCTCGAAGCCCTGCAGAGCAAGGACGACAAGGTTGCCGTGCCGCCGCTGGTGGGTGCGCTGCTCAAGAACGAACAGGACGTGACGCTGTTCGAAAAGCTCGTCTTCATGCAGCGCAACAACCGATGAGCGAATCGCCACGGCCGCATCCCACGGGCCAGCTGCTCAAGCTGGGCGTGGCCCAGGCGGTGCTGTTCGTCATCGGTGCGCTGCTCGGCCGGTGGGTCGGGCTGCTGCTGGGCCTCGATGCCTTCGGCCCCGGCGGCTACGGCAACAAGGAGATCTTCGGCATCCTGCTGATCGGCCTGGGCGGCGGCGGCGGGGTGCAGATCGCACGCGCCTGGTATGTGCGCAAATACGGCAATCCGAGAAGCTGAAACTCAGGGGTGTGTGAGATGGCGTTTGTCGAACCTGTCACGCTGAAGGCCCGCGACATCGCGCTGGTGCCACTGTCGCTCGACCACGAAGAAGGCCTGCGCGCCGCGGCCGCCGACGGCGAGCTCTGGAAGCTGCGCGTCACCTCCGTGCCCGAACCGCACGAAACCCGCGCCTACATCGAAACCGCATTGCAGGGGCGCGAAGCCGGCCACCGCTTTGCGTTTGCCGTGACCGAAGCCGAAACCGGCACGGTGCTCGGCAGCACCAGCTTTCACGACATCCTTCCGGGCGTGAAGCGCGTGGAAATCGGCTACACCTGGTACGCCAGGCGCTGCCAGCGCACGCACGTCAACACTACCTGCAAGCTGCTCATGCTGACGCATGCCTTCGATACCCTCGGCTGCAACGTGGTGGGCTGGCGCACCGACAATTTCAACTTCGCTTCGCAGCAGGCCATCGAGCGGCTCGGCGCCAAGAAAGACGGCGTGATTCGCGGCCATGCCATGCGCCGCGACGGCACCATTCGTGACACGGTGATGTACAGCCTGCGCTCGGGCGAGTGGCCCGAAGTGAAGGCGCAGTTGCTCTACCTGCTCGACAAGCCGCGAAGCTGAACGAAGTTCAAGGAAAAGCCCGCCATGCTGATCGATTTCTTCTACACGCTGCGCTCGGCCAAGCTGCCGGTGTCGGTCAAGGAATACCTCACGCTGCTCGAGGCGCTGCAGGCCGACGTGGTGGGGCCCAACTCCGACGGCGCCTTTGGCCTGGACGACTTCTACTACCTTTCGCGCACCACGCTGGTCAAGGACGAGAAGCACTACGACAAGTTCGACCGCGCCTTTGCCGCCTATTTCAAGGGCGTGGAAATGCTGGCCGACTTCACCAAGGAAGTGCCGCTCGACTGGCTGCGCAAGACGCTGGAGCGCGAGTTCACCGCCGAAGAAAAAGCCAAGATCGAGAAGATGGGCTGGGACGAGCTCATGGAAACGCTCAAGAAGCGCTTCGAAGAGCAGAAGGAACGCCACGAGGGCGGCAGCAAGTGGATCGGCACCGGCGGCACTTCGCCCTTCGGCCACGGCGGCTACAACCCGCAGGGCGTTCGCATCGGCGGCGCGGGCAAGAACAAGAGCGCCGTGAAGGTGTGGGACCAGCGCGCCTACAAGGACTACGACGACAGCCAGGAACTCGGCACGCGCAACATCAAGGTGGCGCTGCGGCGCCTGCGCAAGTTTGCGCGCGAAGGCCACGACGAAGAGCTGGACCTGGACGACACCATCCACTCGACCGCGGCCAATGCCGGCTACCTCGACATCAAGATGCGGCCCGAGCGCCACAACAACGTGAAGGTGCTGCTGCTGATGGACGTGGGCGGCACCATGGACGAGCACATCCAGCGCGTGGAAGAGCTGTTCTCGGCGGTGAAGACCGAGTTCAAGCACCTGGAGTTCTACTACTTCCACAACTGCGTGTACGACTTCATGTGGAAGAACAACAAGCGCCGTTTCTCCGAGAAGTTCGCGACCTGGGACATCCTGCGCAAGTACAACAAGGACTACAAGCTCATCTTCGTCGGCGACGCGACCATGAGCCCGTATGAAATCCTCCAGCCCGGCGGCAGCGTCGAATACAACAACGAGGAAGCCGGCGCAGAGTGGATCCAGCGCCTGACGCACACCTTCCCCAAGTTCGCCTGGATCAACCCCGAGCCGCAGGGCGTGTGGCAATACCGCCAGAGCATCGCGGTGATGCAGCAGCTCATGTCCAACCGCATGTACCCGCTCACGCTGCGGGGCCTCGAAGAAGCGATGCGAATGCTTTCGAAGTAAACCGGCGTGGGTCGGGCAGACCTGTTTCCGGATGCTTCCGGAGCCGCCGCGCCTTGCTGTCAAAATCCGCCCATGTTCAGGGTGGTTCCAGTCTTTGCGCCGGCATGGTTGCCGGCTTTGCTTTTTTGCGGCGTCCTGCTTTTGCAGGGATGCAGCCTGCTGCCCAAAAAAGAAGCAGCCAAGGACACACCCTCCCCGGTGCTGGTGCGCAGCGGCGAGACCGCAGGTGCGGCCGCTGACGAAAGCGCCAAGGAAGGCGAAAAGCGCGACCGGCGCGATGCCTTCACCGTCGATGTCCGCGGGCCCGACGCCGTGCGCGAATATCTCGCGCTGCATCTGGACATCCAGCGCTACCGCACGCTCGACGACCTGGGCGCCACAGAGATCTCGCGGCTCATGGTGGCGGCCGAAAGCAATGCCCGCGAATTGCTCGGCACCCTGGGCTATTTCACGCCCACGCTGACGCTCGAGCTCAACGAAACGCCGGCCAGCACCAAAGCCCCGCGCGAGATCGTCATTACCGTGGCGCCCGGCGAACTCACCCGCGTGAGCACCGTGCAGATCAGCTACGGCGGCCAGATTGCCAGCGACCCCACCGCCGAAGCCCAGCGTGACTCGATCCGCACCGCCTGGGCGCTGCGGGCGGGCCAGCCCTTCACGCAGCAGGGCTGGGACAACGCCAAGAACACCGCCTTGCGCAGCCTCACCGCCAAGCGCTTTCCCACCGGCAGCATCGAGGTGAGCCGCGCCGAGGTCGATGCCGACCGGCAGGAGGTGCGGCTCAGCGCCACTTACCAATCGGGCCCGGCCTACCGCTTCGGCCCGCTCGTGCTGCGCGGCGTCGAGCGCTACGACGCCGACGGCGCACGCCGCATTGCGCAGCTTCCCACCGGCACCGACTACGACCAGCAGAAGCTGCTCGACGCCCAGCAGCGCCTGGCCAGCAGCGGCTACTACGACTCGGTGTTCCTCACGCTCGACACCGAAAGCGGCACGCCGCTGGCGGCCCCCGTGATCGCGCAGTTGCGCGAAGCCCCCATGCAGAAGGTGGTGCTGGGCGCCGGCTTCACCACCGACAACGGCCCGCGCCTGTCGGTCGACCACATCCACAACCGGCTGCCGCTGCTCGGCTGGCGCGCCGTGTCTCGCCTGTCGGTCGACCGCGATATCAAGTCGCTCGGGACCGAGTGGAACGCCATTCCCGACGACACCGGATGGCGATGGTTCGCGGGCGCCGGGCTCAAGAGCGAAACCTCCGGCAGCTATGTGGTCGACAGCGGCCGCCTGCGCAGCGGACGCAACAAGTCGAGCGGCCACATCGACCGCAGCTACTTCCTGCAGTACGACTACGCCCAGAACCGCGGCACCAACGCCCCGCCCTCGGCCTCCGCCGTGACCGCCAACTGGGGCTGGACCGGCCGCTACTTCGACGACAACGCCGCGCCCACGCGCGGCTACGGCCTGGCGCTCGAGCTCGCCGCGGGCTACACGCTGACCGGCGAACAAGTGCCTTTCACGCGCACCTATGCGCGCTGGCTGGGCGTGCTGCCGCTGGGCTTCGCGAACGGCCGCGACGCCGCCACGCTGGCGCGCCGCAGCCGGCTCCAGCTGCGCGCCGAAGCCGGCGCAGTGTCCGCCAAGGAAAGCGCGCAGATCCCGTCCACGCTGATGTTCCTGACCGGCGGCGACACCACGGTGCGCGGCTACAGCTACCGCCAGATCGGCACCGTGCGCAGCGATGGGCAAATCGTGGCGGGCCGCTACCTCGGCGTGATGAGCCTCGAATGGCAGCGGCCCTTCGTCTACAACGACAAGCTCACGGAGTGGGAAAGCACCGTCTTCGTCGATGCCGGTGCCGTGGCCGACAAGCCCGGCGAACTCAAGCCGAAGGTCGGCGTGGGCGTGGGCGCGCGCTGGCGCAGTCCGGTGGGGCCGGTGCAGGCCGACCTTGCCTACGGCGTGGACACGAAGAAGTTCCGCCTTCATTTCCGCCTCGGCTTCACCTTCTGACAGCGCTTCCCATCGATGCAGACAGACGCCGAACCCCAGTCCAATAGCGCAGCGCGTGTGAAACGCTCGCGCACGCGCCGTGCGCTGCGTGCGCTGGGCTGGACTGCCGCGGGCCTGCTCGCGCTGGTGCTCGTGCTGGGTGCGGGCGCGTGGTGGTGGCTCGGCTCCAACCAGTCGCTCGCGTTCGCGCTGGCCAAGGCCGCGCGCTACCTGCCCGCCGGCCAGACGCTCGAAAGCCGCGAGGTCACGGGCTCGCTGCGCACGGGCGGGCGCATCGGCTGGCTGCGCTGGCAGAGCGAGAAACTGGCGGTCGAGGTGCACAACGCCGACATCGGCTGGCAGCTCGCGCCGCTGTTCCAGCGCAAGCTGCAACTCGGCGAAGTGCATGCGGCGCAGTTGCTCATCGAACGGCGCGGCCCGCCGAGCGACACGCCCACCGAACCGCTCGAACAGCTCGCGCTGCCCATCGAGATCGACTTGCCGTTCCGCATCGACGAGTTGCGCTGGACCGGCCCGCCCCCGCTGCAAGCCAACCAGCTCACGGGCAGCTACCGCTACACCGGCGCGGAGCACCAACTGGAGGTCAAGGGCGTCGACATCGCCGAAGGCCACTACAGCGCACGCGTGAAGCTGCAAGGGCCCGCGCCCATGGCGCTCGATGCCACGCTGAACGGCCGCGTGAAGGCACCGCTGGCCGAAGGCCGCAGCATCGACGTGCTGGCCGAAGCCTCCATCAAGGGCAACCTCGCCGGCACCGATGCGCGGCTGCAGGTGGCCGCTGAACTGAAGCCGGCCGAGCCCGCCGCCGAAGACCCGATGGAAGCGAAGCTGCAAGCCCGCATCGCGCCCTGGCTGCCGCAGCCGGTGATCGACGCCAAGGCCGATCTTCGCAACGTCGATGCCGCCAGCCTCTGGCCCGGCGCACCACGCACCCGCCTGACCGGCACGGTCGAGCTGCAGCCCGATGCGGCCACAGGCCCGGCCGCATGGCAGGCTTCGGCCAACATCCGCAACGCGGTGCCCGGGCCCTGGGACAAGGACGCGCTGCCGCTCGAACAGGTCGAGGCGCGCGTGGGCTTCGACGGCACGAACTGGACGATTCCCGAGGCCGTGCTGCGCGCGGGCGGCGGCCGCATCGAAGCGGAGGGCCGCTGGAGCCCCGCGCCTGCGCCATGGCAGGTGCGCGCCACGGTGCGCAGCGTGCGGGCCGGCTTGCTGCACAGCGAGCTTTCCGGCGCACCCATCAGCGGCACGGCCACGGCGCAGCAGCGCGAAGACACCATCGGCTTCGAGCTCGCGCTGCGGGCCGAAGGCGGGGCCGGCAGCAAGGCCATGCCCGGCTTCGGCCTGGACCGCGTGCTCGCGCAGGGCCAGTGGAAGAACCAGGTGCTGGACCTGCGCACGCTGCGCCTGGATGCCGAGGGCGCCAGCATCGAAGGCAAGCTGCAGGTGCGCGTGGCCGAGCAGGCCGCGAGCGGCAAGCTCGGCCTGACGCTGCCCGGCGGCAGCGCGCAACTCGAAGGCCGCATCGCACCGGCCCAAGGCGGCGGCGACATCAACGCGCGCATCGACGATGCCGACGCCGTGCAGCGCTGGATCGAAGCCCTGCCCGAGCTGTCGAACGTGTTCGCGGGCAAGACGGCCAAGGGTTCTGCGCGGCTCGATGCCAGCTGGCAGGGCGGCTGGCAGACCATCCAGCGCCGGCTCGAGAATCCCGGTGCGCCGGCCCAGCGCGGCGTGGCGGAACCGAGCCTCAAGGCCACGCTGGGCGTGCCGCGCCTCGACCTGCGCATGCCGGCGGCCAATGCCAATGCCAATGCAGCAGCCACCACGGTTCAATTGAAGGACGTGCGCGCAAATCTCGATGGCAGCCTGGCTCAAGCCACGCTCGCGCTGCAGGGCGAAGCCACCACCGGCACGCAAAAGCTCACGCTCGACGCCCGCGCGAGCGGCGGCCTTGCAGGCCCGAACCATTGGCGTGCCGCCCTCGCCAGCCTGCGGCTGCAGGCTCAGGACAGCGCGCGGGTCAACACCGCGGGCGCGGGCGCTGCCGCTGCCCCATGGACCCTGGAGCTCGGCCGCGAAGTCACCGCCACCATCAAGACCAGCGGAAGCGGCAACACCAGCCGCCTCGACCTCGAAGCCTCCGCGGCCACCGCCACCTTGCGCGGACCGGCGCCCGGCACCGTTCGCATCGAATGGCAGCCGCTGCGCTTCACGCGCAGCGGCGCGGCACCCAGCCAGGCTTTTCGCGTGCAGTCGAAGGGCAAGCTGCAAGGTCTGCCGATGGCATGGGCCGAAGCTTTCGGTGCCAGCGCCACCTTCAATGAACTGGGCGTGAGCGGCGACCTGATGTTCGACGGCGACTGGGACATCGATGCCGGCGACACGCTGCGCGCCAATGCGCGGCTCGCGCGCCAGAGCGGCGATATCCGCGTGCAGGCCGGCGAAGCGGCCTTGGTCACGCGCATCACGAGCCGCGGCACCGGCACTGCGAGCGAGCGCACGATGAACTCCGCCACCGCAGGCGCGGAGGCACCCAGCACGCCCGCCGGCCTGCGCCAGGCCGAGCTGCGGCTCGATGCGCAGGGCGAAGCCGTGCGCGCCACATTGGCCTGGGACAGCGAGCGTGCCGGCAAGATCAACGCCGAGCTCAACACACGCATGCAGCAGCGCGCGAACGGCTGGCAATGGGCACCCGATGCGCCGCTGGCCGGCAACATCAAGGCCACGCTGCCGAACCTCGGCGTGTGGTCGATGCTCGCGCCGCCCGGCTGGCGCGTGGCCGGCACGCTGGACGCGGACGCCGTCCTGGCGGGCAACCGCACGGCGCCGCGTTGGAACGGCACGCTCGGCGCCGACAAGCTCGCGCTGCGCGCGCCCGTCGAAGGGCTGGACCTGCGCGACGGCCGCCTGCGCGCCACGCTCACGGGCGAGCGCATCGAGATCACCGAATTCACGCTCAAGGGCGGGGCCGGCAGCACCGCGCGCATCGCGGGCCAGAGCGGCAACCGCAGCACCGCGGCCAGCGAAGCCGGCACCGACGGCGGCTCGCTCACGGCACGCGGCGACATCGGCTGGGGTGCGGCCAGTGCATCAGGCACGTCAGGCACAGGCATCCGCATGGCGTTGCAGGCCGATTTGCGCGCGCTGCGCGTGCTGGTGCGCACCGACCGGCAGGTCACGCTCTCGGGCAACCTGCAGGCGCGGCTCGACGGCGGCCAGTTCAACGTGCGCGGCAAGCTCAAGACCGACCGCGCCGTGATCATCCTGCCCGACGAAACCGCGCCAAGCCTCGGTTCGGATGTGGTCGTGCGCTCCGCCGCCAAGGACCGCGAAGCGGCCGAGCAGGCCCAGCGCGACGCCGCGCGCAACGAGGCACAAGCGGCCAAGCCGCAGACCGCGAAGCCACCCGACATCGTGGTGAACTTCGACCTGGGCGACGACTTCGCGGTGCAGGGCCGCGGCATCACCACGCGGCTCGAGGGCGACCTGGAGATTCGAAGCAACCGGCTCAACGCGCCGCCACGCATCACCGGCGAAGTGAAGACCGTAAGGGGCCAGTACCGCGCCTACGGCCAGCAGCTCGACGTGGAAACCGGGCTCGCACGCTTCAACGGGCCTTTCGACAATCCGTCTCTGGACATCCTCGCGATTCGGCCCAACATCTCCCAGCGCGCGGGCGTGCAGATCACGGGCACCGCGCAGTCGCCGCGCGTCAAGCTCTATTCCGAGCCCGCACTGTCGGATGCGGAAACCCTTTCGTGGGTGGTGCTGGGCCGCGCCTCGGCCACCAGCGGCGGCGAATCGGCGCTGCTGCAGCAAGCGGCTCTCGCGTTGATCGGCCATGTCAGCAAAAGCGGGAGCGGCGGCAGCCTGGCGAGCCGCTTCGGGCTCGATGAACTCGGCTTCAAGGGCCCCGGCAACGGCGGCGACCTGCGCGAATCGGCCGTCACCCTCGGCAAGCGGCTGTCGAAGGATTTCTACCTCACCTACGAGCGCAGCATGGGTGGCACCTTCGGCACGATCTTCATCTTCTACGACCTGACGCAGCGGCTCACATTGCGCGGCCAGGCCGGCCAGACGAGCGGCCTCGACCTGATCTACACGATGAAGTACGACTGAGGTCCGGGTCTGCCGCCTTGACCGCGGCAATAGCCAGGGATAAGAATGGTCTGCGCCCTCCAATACAAGGAACGACGATGCACGATGATGGAGACAAGGGCGGGTGTTCCCGGCTGGACCGTCAGAAGTACGACCCCCCTGGGTACTCGCGAACCACGTTCTTGCGCAACGCACTCCGCTGCGTGATTGCAGCCATTGCCGCAGGCGCCGCGGTGGCGTCCATTCCCTATTGGGGCGGCGATGACTTTCCGCTGATGGGCCTGATCGTCTACGTGGCCGGCATGGTGTTCATCGCAATGCCGCTGTGCCTTTACTACGAGTCCCTGCTCCAGTCGCACGAAGAGCGCGTGGCGCACGCAAGGCACACGCTGACCCCCACCTAGTCTGCATTGGCGGGTTTGGCCTTCACCACCTGCCTGAGGCCCGCCAAGGCGGGATCGACGATGGCCGCATCCGCACCCACCGCATACACCGCATAGGCCGGATAAAGAAACTCCGGCGTGTTGGGCACCCGGCGCAGCCGGCCCGATTCGAGGTGGCTGCGCACCACGTCGCGCCTGAAGTAGCCCGTGCCGCCCGCGGCCAGCAAATACTCGCGGCCAAGCGGCCCCAGCCCTGCCATCACCGCGGCATTGGAGAGCTCCGGAAACGCAAGGCCGTGCTGCGCCGCGAACTCCGGGCCCCAGTCCACGTAAACGTAGTCCGCAGGCTTGGGCACGCGCGGGCGCTGCGCGGTGGTGACCATGACGAGCTTCTCTTCGATAAGCAACTCCACGCGCAGGCCGGGCCGTTGCTGCGGTGCGTAGGCAATGGCGATGTCGAGCACGCCCGAGGCCACCTTGTCGAGCAGGTCGTGCGGAAAACCGACCTCGGTGCGAATGGCCAGGTGCGGCGCGGCGGTGCGCATCCAGAGCAGCCATTGCAGCAGCAGCGGGTCCCACAGGCTGATCTCGCATCCGATGGCGAGCACGGCGCGGCTGCCGCTCGGCACCGCCACCTGATGACGCGCGCGCTCCCACACCTGCACCAGCGTGGTGGCGTGCGGCAAGAACTGCTCGCCTGCCGTGGTGAGCACCGCACCCGCCTTGTTGCGCACGAAGAGCGGCCGGCCCAGCAATTCTTCGAGCGTGCGCACGCGCGCGCTCACCGAAGTCTGCGTCACGTGCAGCCGCTCGGCCGCGCGCTGGAAGCTGCGGGTGTCCACGATCGCGAGAAAGGTCCGGGCCAGGTTGATGTCCATCTTGGCGCCTCCAGTTTGAATGCATTATTTTTGCATTCAAATGACAATTAATATCGTTTTACTTGATGAGAACGCAGCCGGAAGATCGAGGCATCCAAAAAGCAACCAAGGAGCTTCCAAATGCCGACCCTTCGCCAACCGTTCCATCCCGCCTCTTCCGAGAGCTTCGTCGATGCGTTCAAGGCGCTTGTCGACGAAGCCCTGATGCTCGCCGAGGCCCTGTTGAGCCCGAACAAGATCATCAGCGAGGTGGAGCAGATGCGTTCGCTGCAGGTTGCGGCGGACAACATCGAAGCCACCGATCCGGCGCAAGCCGAGGTGCTGCGTTCGCGCGCTTCGCGTATCGGCCTGCGCTGACCGCCGCCGCCCGCGGTGTCAAGGCAGCCGCGTGTCCTGGGAGGCCGACTCGAACGGCACGATCTGCGAAATGAGCGTCGGCCCATCCGCGAGCAGAAAGTCCTTGAAGGCTTGCGCCACCGGTGGAAGGCGCTTGCTGCGCCGGTGCACCACGTACCAGTTGAGCATCAGTGGAAAGCCCTGCACATCGAGCACGCACAAGCTGCCTGCGCGGGTCTCCTGGCTGATGGTGTGAGCCGACACAAAGCTCACGCCCATGCCCGCGATGACGGCCTGCTTGATCGTTTCGGTGCTGCGGATCTCCATCGCGATGTTGATGCCGCTCAGGTCGCCGCCGAAGCCCTCTTCCATCGAATGCCAGGTGTCCGAGGCCTTTTCGCGCACCACGAAAGGCTCGCGCATGAGCCGGTTCAGCGGGATTCGCGGCACGCCCACCAGCGGATGGTTGGGCGCCGCGACGATCACATAAGGGTGCGGCGCGAAGGGCTGGTTGACCGTGTCCAGATCGGTCGGGGGCCGCACCATGATCGCCAGGTCGGTGAGGTTCTCCGCGATGTGGGTCATGAGCCCCTCGCGGTTGTGCACCGTGAAATTCAGCGTCACGCCGCGATGCCGGCTCGCGAACTCCACCAGGAGGCGCGGAAAGAAATAGTCGCCCGCGCTGATCACGCCCACGTTGAGCTTGCCGCCCGACACGCCGTTGAACTGCAGCATTGCGTTCTCGGCCGCCTCGAACTGCTGGATGATCGCGCGGCTGATCTGCAGCAGCTCGGTGCCCGCGGGGGTCAGGTAGATCTTCTTGCCGAACTGCTCGAAGAGCGCATTGCCCGCATGTTCCTCGAGCTTGCGCACCTGTGTGGAAACGGCCGGCTGCGTGAGGTGAAGCTCCTCCGCCGCGCGCGAGAAGCTCAGCAACCGCGCCACCGCTTCGAAGACTTTCAACTGGCGCAGGGTCGCGTGCTTCATTCGGAAAAAGATGGCTGCTGCCGCAATCGGCCAGGCATCGTACTGCGCACCAGGCCGCTATCGAGAAGGGCTCAGGGAATCCGCGCGACGTGCAGCAGGTTCGTCGTTCCCGAAAGCCCGAACGGAAGACCGGCCACCACCACCACGTCGCTGCCGGTGTTCGCGAAGCCTTCGGTGCACGCCACGCGGCAGGCGCACTCGATCATCTCGGCCACGTCGTGCACGTCGTCGACCAGCACCGCATGCACGCCCCACACCATCGCCATGCGCCGGGCCGTGGCAATGTCGGGCGTCAGGCTCAGAATGGAAACGGCCGGCCGCTCGCGCGCGGCGCGCAGGCTGGTAAAGCCCGAGGACGTGTAGGTGACGGTGGCAGCGGGCGCAAGCAGCGCGGCCACCTGGCGCATCGAAGCGCACACCGCATCGGCCGTGGTCGAGAGCGACGCCTCATGCGTGGCGTCGATGCCGATGCGGTAGGACGGATCGGCTTCCACGCGCGAGATGATGCGGTCCATCATGGCCACGGCCTCGAGCGGGTATTTGCCCGAGGCGGATTCGGCCGACAGCATGACCGCGTCCACGCCGTCGTAGATGGCGGTTGCAACGTCGGACACCTCGGCGCGCGTGGGCACCGGTGCGGCAATCATCGACTCGAGCATTTGCGTGGCCACCACCACCGGCTTGCCGCGCTTGCGGCAGGCGCGCACGATGAGCCGCTGCAGCTCGGGCACGCGCTCGGGCGGCAGCTCCACGCCCAGGTCGCCGCGCGCCACCATGACGCCATCGCACAGGTCCACGATGGCGTCCAGGTGGTCGATGGCCGCGGGCTTCTCGAGCTTGGCCATGATCCACGCGCGGTTGCCGATGATGGCGCGCGCCTCTTCGATGTCTTCAGGCCGCTGCACGAAAGAAAGCGCCACCCAGTCCACGCCCATTGCAAGGCCGCAGGCCAGGTCGTCCAGGTCCTTGGGCGTGAGCGGCGAGATCGGCAGCAGCACGCTCGGCACGTTGACGCCTTTGCGGTCAGAGATGGGTCCGCCGACGAGCACCGTGGTTTCGGCAAAGTCGGCGCCGTAGCTGTCGACCCGCAGCCGCAGCTTGCCGTCGTCGAGCAGCAGCTCCGTGCCGACCTGCAGCGCCGCGAAAATTTCCGGATGCAGCAGCGGCGCGCGACTCGCATTGCCACTCGTTCGGTCCATGTCCAGGCGGAACCGCGACCCGGCATCGAGCTGCGCGCGTCCGCCTTCGAAGGTGCCCAGCCGCAGCTTCGGCCCTTGCAGGTCGAGCAGCACGCCGATGGGTCGGCCGAACTCTTTTTCGAGACGCCGGATCGTGTCGAGGCGGCGTGCATGGTCATGCTGCGTGCCGTGGCTGAAGTTGAGCCGGAACACGTCCACGCCGCGTTCGAACAGGGCACGGATGGCCGGTTCGTCGGTGGTCGCAGGGCCCAGCGTGGCAACAATCTTCGCGCTGCGTGTACGTCGCATCATCCGTTCCATTTCATTGATCACAGCGCACACATGCTGCGCAAAATTGCCCAGCCCAGTGGTGCTAGCCGGCCATCTCTTGAAGACAAACCCGGCCACGCTGCTCTTCCATGGTACGCGCCAGCAATTTGACGAGCGCATACACGGTGTCGATGTGCGGCGTGGGGGTGTCGGTGAGCCGGGCCAACTCGACCACGGCGCCCACCAGCGCGTCGATCTCCGGCGCGCGTCCGGCTTCGACGTCCTGCAGCATCGAGGTCTTGTGCTTGCCCACCTTCTCGGCGCCGGCAATGCGCTTGTCGAGCGTCACGCGGAACTCGATGCCCAGCTTGTGCGCCACCGCCTGCGCCTCTCCCATCATCGCGGCGGCCAGTTCGCGCGAGGGCGGGTACTGGCAGATGTCGACGAGTGTCGAATGCGAGAGGCTGCTGATCGGGTTGAAGGTCAGGTTGCCCCAGAGCTTGAGCCAGATTTCAGCGCGGATGTTGTCGAGCACCGGTGCCTTGAAGCCGGCCGCGGTGAAGCAGGCCGAGACGCGGTTCACGCGTTCGCTCGATGCGCCGTCGAGCTCGCCGACCGGAAAACGGTCGCCTTCGATGTGCTTCACCACGCCCGGCGCTATCAGCTCCGAGGCCGGGTACACCACGCAGCCGATAACGCGCTCGGCCGGGATCTTTGCAGCAACAAGGCCGGTAGGGTCGACACTGCGAACGGGCGTGCCCGCCAGGGCGCCGCCATGGTTGTGGAAGTACCAGAACGGGATGCCGTTCTGCATCGTGACCACGACGGTCTCGGGCCCGAACAGCTTGGGAACGTCGTTCGCCACGGCCTCGACCTGGTGCGCCTTCATCGCCAGGATGACGATGTCCTGCGGGCCTGCCTGGTCATAGCGGTCAGTCGCTTTTGCGTTGAGCGCCACCTGCTCCGTTCCGTCGGCTCCGATGAGCTTGAAGCCGTTGGTGGCAATGGCGTCCAGATTCTTTCCGCGCACGATGAACGTCACGTCCTCGCCGGCCAGGGCGAGCTTTGCGCCCACCAGGCCGCCGATGGCGCCCGCTCCGATGACTGCTATCTTCATGTCGATCCCCAAGTTGTTGATTCTTTGCGCGCGGGCAGGTCAGCCAAAGCGGTTGCCGAGCCTGCCGATGCCGCCGATCTCTACCTCGACAAGGCTGCCGGGCTTCATCGAACCGACGCCGATGGAAGTGCCGCACAGGATCACGTCGCCGGGGTACAGCGTCATGTCGAGGGAGATCAGGCTCACGAGTTGCTGGACCGAAAAGCGCATGTCGCTGATCGGGTAGTTCTGGCGCACCTCGCCGTTGAGCAGCGTGGTCACGGTCAGCGTTGCGGGGTCGAGGCCGGTGGCCACCACCGGGCCCATGGGGCAGAAGGTGTCGAAGCCCTTGGCCCGCACCCACTGGGTGAACGAAGCGTCGCGGTTCAGTATGTCGGCCACCGTCACATCGTTGGCGCAGGTGTAGCCGAACACGTGGCCGAGCGCTTCCGCCTCTGGCACGGCGGTGCAGGTCTTGCCGATGACGATGCCGAGCTCGCCCTCGAACACCACCTTGCCGTCGCATAGGGGCTTGCGGATGTCCGCGCCGGGTGCGAGGTAGGAGTTGGGCGACTTCAGCAGGTAGAGCGGCTCCGCCGGCACCGGCAGGTTCAGCTTCTCGCCGAGTGCGTGAAAGTTGTTCCACAGCGCGATGACCTTGGTCGGCTCGGTGGGCGTGAGCAGCCGCACGCCGGAGAGCACGAACACGCGGCCGGTCGGCTCGGGGTGGTCGAACATGTTGCCGCGGTGCTCGTGCACGGTGTCTCCTTCGAGCGTGCCGAAGCCGGTTTCGCCGCCGTGCTCGAAACGGACCCATCGCTGCTGTTGCTGTGCTTGTTGCTGCATGTCGTGCCTTCCTTGGTTTCTGTTGGAGTGGTTTTCCGGCTCAGTCGAAAGGCAGGTAGTCGGGGACCACGAGCGATGCGAGCAGCTTGCCCATCTCGGCGGGGTTGTCGGTCACGTGAATGCCGCACTCCTTCATGACCGCGAGCTTTTCCTGCGCGGTTCCCTTGCCGCCGGAGACGATGGCGCCCGCATGGCCCATGCGTTTGCCGGGCGGTGCGCTGGCGCCGGCAATGAAGCCGACCACGGGCTTTTGCATGTGGTCCTTGATCCAGCGCGCGCAAATCTCTTCGTCGTTGCCGCCGATTTCACCGACCATGATCACGGCGTCGGTGCGAGGATCGTCGTTGAACATCTTGAGCACGTCGACGTGCCGCAGCCCGCCGACGGGGTCGCCGCCGATGCCGACGACGGTCGACTGCCCGATGCCAAAGCTCGCAAGCTGGCTCGCGGCCTCGTAGGTGAGCGTGCCCGAGCGCGACACCACGCCGATGCGGCCCTTCTGGTGGATGTGGCCGGGCATGATCCCGATCTTGATTTCGTCGGGCGTGATGAGGCCTGGGCAATTGGGGCCGAGCAGCAGGGTCTTGCTGCCTTCCATGCGATGCCGTGTGCGGATCATGTCGCGCACCGGAATGCCTTCGGTAATGCACACGACCAGGTCGAGGCCGGCGTCGACGGCCTCGTCGATGGCAGCAGCGGCGAAGGGCGGCGGCACGTAGATGACGGAGACGGTGGCGCCGGTTTCGGCCTTGGCTTCTTTCACGGTGCCAAAGACCGGGATGCCGTCGAATGACTTGCCCGCCTTGTTGGGGTTCACGCCGGCGACGAAACACTTCTGCCCGTTGCCGTAGTCGCGGCACATGGCGGTGTGGAACTGTCCTGTCTTGCCGGTGATGCCCTGGGTGATCACGCGGGTGTGCTTGTTGACGAGGATCGACATCTTCAGCTCTCCACCTTGCGTTGCTTGTGTTCTTGGCGCTGCTGTTCAGGGCGCGTGCAAAGGCCACCGGGTACTCCCCTCCGCGAATGTCCCCCGCCTTCGGCTCCTCCTTTATTTCGCTGCGGGGAGCACCCGATGCCCTGTGCACTGGGGCGCGTTCGTGGTGCATCGCTGATCAACGACCGCTCTGTGCAACGCTCACGTCGATGGGGTGCCTTGCGCAGCGAAATAAAGGAGGAGGCCGCAGGCCGGGGGACATTCGCGGAGCAAGGTACCCCGTCGGCGGGTGCGCGCCCTGAACGCACAACGCGACGAATCGAAGAGCAAGTTTTCATCGAGCCCCCCGCCGAGCCGCAGCCACGACTGTCTGAGCCGCGTCCGCCATGTCGCTCGCGGAGATGATCGGAAGCCCCGATTGCCCGAGGACGGTCCGCCCCAGGGTTTCGTTGGTGCCCTTCATGCGCACAACGAGCGGCACAGACAGTTCGACCTCGCGCGCCGCGGCGATGATGCCGCGAGCAATCACGTCGCACTTCATGATGCCGCCGAAGATGTTGACCAGAATGGCGCGCAGGTTCGGATTGCGCAGCATGAGCTTGAAGGCTTCCGTCACCTTCTCGGCCGTGGCGCCGCCGCCCACGTCGAGAAAATTGGCGGGCGATCCGCCGTAGAGCTTGATCGCGTCCATCGTCGCCATTGCCAGGCCCGCACCGTTCACCAGGCAGCCGATGTCGCCGTCGAGTGGAATGTAGGAAAGATCGAACTTCGACGCCTCCACCTCAGCCGGGTCTTCCTCGTCGAAGTCGCGCATCGCCGCGATCTCCGGCTGGCGAAAAAGCGCGTTCGGATCGAAGTTGAACTTGGCGTCCAGCGCCATCACGCGGCCGTCGCGTGTCAGCACCAGCGGGTTGATCTCGGCCAGCGATGCGTCGCAGGCGTCGAAGGCCTGGTACAGGTTCTGCACCAGCGTGCGCACCTGCAGCATCGACTTTCCCGAAAAGCCGATGTCGCGCGCAATGCCATCCGCCTCGGCCGCCTTCACGCCTGTGGTGGGGTCGATGAACAGCTTGCGGATTTTTTCCGGCGTGCGTGCCGCAACCTCTTCGATGTCCATGCCGCCTTCGCTCGACGCCATCAGCGCAACGCGGCGCGAGTCGCGGTCGACCACCATGCCGAGATAGAACTCCTTCTCTATCTCGACGCTCTCCTCGACCAGCAGCCGCTTCACCAAGCGGCCTTCGGGGCCGGTCTGGTGCGTTTTCAAGGTCATGCCCAGCAACTCGTCGGCGTGGCGCCGTACTTCGGCGGGCGACCACGCGAGCCGGACACCACCTCCCTTGCCGCGGCCGCCGGCATGAATCTGCGCCTTCACCACCCATGCCCTGCCGCCGAGCCGCGTGGCGGCATCGGCCGCCTCGTCCGGAGAAAAGCAGGCATATCCACGCGGCGTGGGCACGCCGTATTTGCGCAATACGTCTTTGCCTTGGTATTCGTGGATATTCATGGCAATTTCAGGCGCCGAGTTCGGCGCCGCGGCTTTCGGCCCAATTGAAATAGCGCTTTTTCATGCCGCCGGCATCGAGCTCGCGCTTTTGATGCTCTTCCTTCTTTTGCTCGATGACTTCGGCCAGGAATTTGGCGTCGTAGGCGCGCAGAAGATGCGGCTGGTGAGTGTTCAGATACTGGCAGAGCCGCTCGATTCCGTCCTGGCTCTGGCGCAGCAGCTGGCAGTAGATTTCCCGGTCCCAATGCCACCGGAATCCCAATTCATAGAACGCCGCGTTGTAGGCATTGCGCTCCGTTTCGCTGCTCCAGTATTGAATCGGCAAATCATCGATCATGAAATTTCTCCTAAAAATTGAACGCCGGGCGGCAAATTCTTTGCGGGTCGGCATGATCAAAATGTAGATTCGATGATCGATAAATAATAGTTAAACTATTTTATTGAATGCATTCACGATAAGTTATACATAAATGGCCGTGAATTACCACTGCGGATGCATTTGCCACCCGCGGTTCCTTAAGCCCTCAGGCAACGCTTCAGCTCAGATCACACCCTCGGCCCGCAGCGCCTCGACATCGCTCGCGGTGTAGCCCAGCTGCATCAGCACTTCTTCGGTGTGCTCGCCGAGCAGCGGCGAGCGCGTCACTTCGGTCGGGCTGTCAGACATCTTGATCGGGTTGCCCACCGTCAGGTATTTGCCCCGGGTCGGGTGGTCCACCTCGACGATGGTGCCGGTCTCGCGCAGCGACTCGTCGGCGGCAATTTCCTTCATCGAAAGAATCGGCCCGCACGGAATGTCGTACTGGTTGAGGATGTCCATGGCCTCGAACTTCGTCTTGGTCATGGTCCATTGCTCGATGCGCGCGAAGATCGGCTTCAGGTGCAGCAGGCGCGCCGCGGGCGTGGCGTAGGCCTCGTCGTTGATCCAGCCTTCCTCGCCGATGACCTTGCACACCGCGGGCCACACGGCCCCCTGCGTGATGAAGTAGATGTAGGCATTGGGATCGGTCTCCCAGCCCTTGCACTTGAGAATGGAGCCAGGCTGGCCGCCGCCCGAGGCATTGCCCGCGCGCGGCACCGCGTCGCCGAACTTGCCGTCGGGGTACTGCGGGTACTCGTGCATGGTGCCGGTGCGCTCCAGGCGCTGCTGGTCGCGCATCTTCACGCGGCAGAGGTTCAGCACCGCATCCTGCATGGGCGCGAGCACCTGCTGGCCGCGGCCCGTGTTGTTGCGCTGGTAGAGCGCCGCCACGATGCCCAGCGCCAGGTGCAGGCCGGTGCCGCTGTCGCCGATCTGCGCGCCCGTGACGACCGGCGGGCCGTCTTCGAAGCCGGTGGTCGACGCCGCGCCGCCTGCGCACTGGGCGACGTTCTCGTACACCTTGCAGTGTTCGTACTTGCCGGGGCCGAAGCCCTTGACCGACGCCACGATCATGCGCGGGTTCAGCTCCTGGATGTGGGCCCAGGTAATGCCCATGCGGTCGAGCGCGCCGGGCGCGAAGTTCTCCACCAGCACGTCGCAAGTCTTGATCAGCGTGTCGAGTACCTTCTTGCCCTTGGGCTTCTTGGTGTCGAGCGTGATCGAGCGCTTGTTGTGGTTCAGCATCGTGAAGTAGAGGCTGTCCACGCCGGGAATGTCGCGCAGCTGGCCGCGCGTTGCGTCTCCTTCGCCGGCACGCTCCACCTTGATCACGTCAGCGCCGAACCACGCCAGCAACTGCGTGCACGTGGGGCCGGACTGCACATGGGTGAAATCGAGAATACGAACGCCCGCTAGTGCCTTGCTCATCAGCTGTCTCCTTTGATCGTGGTCTCTGCTTCTTGCAGACGAGCGCGCAATTTACGCTCTTCGGCAAAGCGGGCGGTTTCATCTCGCACGAAGGCGACGATGCCCGTGACTTCACGAGTCTCCGAGAACAGCATCGACACCGTGAAGGCGATCGACAGCGTGTGCCCGTCCTTGTGCAGCGCCGGTACGCGCAGCAGATCGGCACCGTACTTGGTGATGCCGGTTTCCATGGTCTTGTTGTAACCGTCCCAGTGGCGCTGACGCTGCCGCTGGGGAATGATCATGTCGAGCGACTGGCCCAGTGCCTCGGCTTCGGTGAAACCGAAGATGCGCTCGGCGGCACGGTTCCAGAGCGTGATCGCCCCTTTCGCATCACACACCATGATCGCGTCGCCGGCGCCTTCGACGAGCTGCTTGAAATCAACGTTCGCTTGCATGTTTACCTCTGGCGCTTCATGTCAGTTCCCGGCTCGCCTGCCGTCAAGCGGGCGAGCCGGGGTGGGGTCCGCTACACAGCCTTGGCTTCTTTCAGGTTGTCGATCTGTTGCTTGGTGTAGCCCAGTTCCGCCAGCACCTCGTCAGTGTGCTCGCCCAGCAGCGGCGAGGCGGTGACCTCGGGCTTGAGGTCCGAGAACTTGATCGGGCTGCCGATGGTCCAGTAGCTGCCGCGCTCCTTGTGCGGAACTTCGACGATGGAGCCGCTCTTGCGCAGCGACTCGTCGTGCAGCAGTTCCTTCATCGACAGCACCGGGGCGCAAGGAATGTCGTGCTTGCGGAAGATGTCCACGGCCTCGAACTTGGTCTTGTCCTTGATGAAGTCCTCGATGGTCGCGAAGATCTGGTCGATGTGCGGCTGGCGGGCCTTGGGGGTCATGTAGTCCGGATCGGTCTTCCACTCGGGCTTGCCGAGCGCGTCGCAGATCGGGTCCCAGGCGTGGCCCTGCACCGTGAAGTAGATGTAGGCGTTGGGGTCGGTCTGCCAGCCCTTGCACTTCAGGATCCAGCCCGGCTGGCCACCACCGCCGGCGTTGCCGCCGCGCGGCACGACTTTGTCGGCGAACGCCTCCATTTCGTGCGGGTACTGGGGGTATTCCTCCAGGTAGCCCACGCTGTCCAGGCGCTGCTGGTCGCGCATCTTCACGCGGCACAGGTTGAGCACGGCGTCCTGCATCGAGCAGGCCACCTTCTGGCCCTTGCCGGTCTGCTGGCGGCCGATGATGGCCGTCAGGATGCCGATGGCCAGGTGCATGCCGGTGTTGGAGTCGCCCAGCGCGGCCGCCGAGATCGTCGGGGCGGAGTTTTCGCCCTTCCACCAGCCGGTGGTGGAGGCGGCGCCGCCGGCGCACTGCGCCACGTTCTCGTACACCTTCAGGTCCTCGTAGTGGTGGCCGTCGCTGAAGCCCTTGACCGAGGCGACGATCATCTTGGGGTTCAGTTCCTGGATGCGCGTCCAAGTGAAGCCCATGCGGTCCAGCGCGCCGGGGCCGAAGTTCTCGACCAGCACGTCGGATTCGCGGATCAGCTTCTCCAGCACCGCCTTGCCCTCGGGCTTCTTGGTGTCCAGCGTGATCGAGCGCTTGTTGCTGTTCAGCATGGTGAAGTACAGCGCGTCGACGTTCGGGATGTCGCGCAACTGGCTGCGCGTGACGTCGCCGGCGCCCGGGCGCTCGACCTTGATGACGTCGGCACCGAACCAGGCCAGCATCTGGGTACAGGCCGGGCCGGCTTGCACGTGCGTGAAGTCGATGATCTTGATGCCGTTGAGGGGTTTGTTGCTCATGTGGAAATCTCCTGGGTTGCCTTGAATAACGGGTGCTTCACTTCTTCTTCGCCGTGCTCGGATTGAGGCTGGTGATCCGGCCGCTCTCCGTTCCAGCGGTCTCGTCGATCACGGCGTTGATCAGGGTCGGACGGCGCGAGGCCACGGCTTCGGCCAGCGCCTTCTGCAATTCATCCGCGGTGGTGGCGTTGACGCCTACGCCGCCGAAGGCCTCCATCAGCTTGTCGTAGCGCGCGTTCTTCACGAACACGGTGGGCGCCACGTCCGGTGTGCCGCTCGCGTTCACGTCAGTGCCGCGGTAGACGCCGTTGTTGTTGAACACGATGATGCAGATCGGCAGGTTGTAGCGGCAGATGGTCTCCACCTCCATGCCGCTGAAGCCGAAGGCGCTGTCGCCCTCGATGGCGATCACCGGCTTGTCGGTGACCACCGCGGCCGCGACGGCAAAGCCCATGCCGATGCCCATGATTCCCCAGGTGCCCACGTCGAGGCGCTTGCGCGGCTCGTACATGTCGACGATGCTGCGCGCGAAGTCGAGCGTGTTGGCGCCCTCGTTCACCACGATGGCGTCGGGCCGCGCCTTTACCTGGTCGCGAATCACGCTCAGCGCGCTGTGGAAGTTCATCGGCGAAGGCCGCGCGGCCAGCGTGGCGGCCATCTTCGACAGGTTCTTGTCCTTGCGCTCGGCAATGGCACCGGTCCATTCGACCGGCGGCTTGGCCCACTTGGCATCGACGCCCGCGAGCAGCGCCGCCACGCAGGAGCCGATGTCGCCGATCACCGGTGCGGCAATGGCCACGTTGCTGTCGATTTCGGTCGGCGCAATCTCGATCTGGATGAACTGCTTGGCGCCCTTCTCCTGGCCCCAGGTCTTGCCCTTGCCATGCGAGAGCAGCCAGTTGAGGCGCGCACCGACCAGCATCACCACATCGGCCTCCTGCAGCACATAGGAGCGCGCGGCCGCGGCCGACTGCTCGTGCGTGTCGGGCAGCAGGCCCTTGGCCATCGACATCGGCAGGTAGGGAATGCCGGTCTTTTCGATCAATGCGCGGATGTCGGCATCGGCCTGTGCGTAGGCTGCGCCCTTGCCCAGCAGGATCAACGGCTTCTTCGCACCCTTGAGCAGGTCGAGCGCGCGCTTCACTGCGTCAGGCGCCGGAATCTGGCGCGGTGCCGGGTCGACCACCTTGATGAGCGACCTGCGGCCGGCCTCGGCGTCCATGGTCTGCGCGAACAGCTTGGCCGGCAGGTCGAGGTACACGCCGCCCGGGCGGCCCGACAGGGCCGAGCGGATGGCCCGCGCAATGCCCACGCCGATGTCTTCGGCATGCAGCACGCGGAAGGCGGCCTTGCACAGCGGCTTGGCGATGGCGAGCTGGTCCATCTCCTCGTAGTCGCCCTGCTGCAGGTCGACGATCTCGCGCTCGCTCGAGCCGCTGATGAGAATCATCGGGAAGCAGTTGGTGGTGGCGTTCGCCAGCGCCGTCAGGCCGTTCAGGAAGCCGGGCGCCGACACCGTCAGGCAGATGCCCGGTTTCTGGGTGAGAAAACCGGCGGCGGCGGCAGCGTTGCCCGCATGCTGCTCGTGGCGGAACGAGATGACGCGCAGGCCTTCTGCCTGTGCCATGCGGGTCAGGTCGGTGATCGGGATGCCCGGGAGGCCGAAGATGGTGTCGATGTCGTTCAGCTTCAGCGCATCGATGACCAGGTGGAAGCCGTCGATCGTGGTGTCGTGCGCCTCCTCCGTGGGTTGCTTGAGTGCGAGCACGACCGCGTCGCCTTCGGCAGCCTTGTTCTTTGGCTTGAGGGCGTCGTCGAGGGTCGTGGATGCCTCTTTATCCGTTCTTACTGAAGACATGTCTCTCCTTCTTGCTTGGGTGAATGGCCGAGGCCCGAGCCGGGACTATGATTCGGGGGCATGCTTTCAGGCGTTGACCTCGGTCAACTTTCCGGAAAACGGCACCGGCCAGATGAACCAGATGTTGTTGTTGCGAATTCGAGCAAGACGGGACCCATGACGTTGTTGGAAAACCACCCGGAGAAAAACATCATTCGCGCGCAGCTCCGGCAGAACATCCTTCTCAAGGACCTGAGCGAGAGCGACCGCGCCGAGCTGGAAACCCATCTCGTCATCGTGGACGGCAACAAAGGCGACTTTCTGTTGCACCAGGGCGTGCGCGAGATGGAGCAGTACTTCATCCTCGACGGCATCCTCAAGCGGGTGGTGAGCAACCCGGAGGGCAAGGAAATGATCCTTCGCTTTGCCGATGCGCACGACATGGAAACCAGCTATGCGGCACTGCGGCTGGGCACGCCCACGCCCTACGGCATCGTGTGCGTCACCAAGGCCCGGGTGGCCAGCCTGCCGCTGAAGGAGTGGATCGCGTTCCTCGACCGCCACCCCGAGACCAAGGAGCTGTTCGAGTACTGCGTGATGCGCGGCATGAGCGAAATCATGGCGCACACCATCACGCTGCATTTGCTCGACGCGCCCGGCCGCGTGCACCGGTTCACGCGCAAGCACCCCGAGCTGGAAGACCGCATTCCGAGCAAGGAGCTTGCGTCGTACCTCAATCTCTCCGCAGAAACCCTGAGCAGGCTGCGAAAGCGCGGAAAGATCTAGGCAGGCGCACAGGCACAGGCGCGCGCGGTGCTCAGGTCTGCTTCGCCGACGCGAAGCGGCGCGGAACGGTCATCAGGCGCAGCGCGTTGTCGACGCCGCTCACGCCGTCGACCTTGGAGGCCACGCCCTCCGTGAGGGTGCGCTCCTGTGCATTGAGCACGATGCCGCTCAGCGTGACCTTGCCCTGGTCGGCCTCGACGGTCACGCGGATGTCACCGGTCGCCTCGTTGTCCTTCAGCGCCGACTTCACGCGCGCCGCAAGCGCCATGTTGGCCAGCAGTGCCCGCGAAGCCGGGGTCTCGGCGAACTCCGGGCGTTCCACCAGCGCGCGGATCTGCGCCACGCAGCTGTCCACCGAAAGGCGATCGGTGTTGAGCACCAGGTCGTAGAGCACCGGGTCGCCCCATGTCACACCAAATTGCGCATGCATGCGCGCCGCGTGCGCGTCGTCGCTGCGCCGGATCTCGGCTTCGGCGAACTCGGCGTCGTCGGTCTCCAGGTGTGCCATCAGCCACTCGACCCGCTTCTTCATGGAGCGCGTGATGCGCACGCACACCACGTGCGGCACCGGCCGCAGCAGGCAGGTGGCGCCCCAGCCGCGCAGCACCACGTTGCCGCGGTCTGCCAATGCAAAGAGTTCCTCGGCCGTATACAGCGCGAGGCTGCGCTTGTCGGCGGTGAGCCGTTCGACAAAACCGGCCTTGCCGTCGCGCAGGCGGCCGATGAAGCTGGTCGGCACCTGCATGCGGTCGGCCACGCGCTCGATCGTTTCGTGGCGCATGATCTCGAGGCCGAGCTGCTCGGCGAGGCGCTGCGACACGTCCTTGGCGAGGGAACCCATTTCCTGGGTGAGTGCAATCACTGGCATATCGTTGCTCCCTTGCTCAGTCCACCGGCCGTTCGACGGCGAATTCGTCGTGCTTCTTCGGCTTGACGAATGCCAGCGCCCTGGAGATCAGCGGCCAGAACAGCAGCAACAGCGCCAGCGTGGTGATGCCGCCGACCAGCGGGTTCGAGAACATGATCATCACGTCGCCTTGCGAGACCAGCATGGCCTGGCGGAACGAGTCTTCCGCCTTGTCGCCGAGCACCAGCGCCAGCACCAGCGGCGCCAGCGGGAAGTCGAGCTTCTTGAACAGATACCCCACCACGCCGAAGCCCAGCATGAACCAGATGTCGAGCATCGCGTTGTGCACCGTGTAGGCGCCGATGGCGCAGATCACGATGATCACCGGCGCAATGATCGAGAACGGAATGCGCAGGATCGAAGCGAACAGCGGCACGGTGCTCAGCACCACGATAAGGCCGACGATGTTGCCCAGGTACATGCTGGCGATCAGGCCCCAGACGAAGTCCTTCTGCTCGACGAACAGCAGCGGTCCGGGCTGCAGGCCCCAGATCAAGAGGCCGCCCAGCAGCACCGCGGCCGTGGGCGAACCCGGAATGCCGAGCGCCAGCATCGGCAGCAGCGCGCTGGTGCCTGCGGCGTGCGCCGCGGTCTCGGGCGCCACGACGCCTTCCATCTGGCCGGTGCCGAACTTGGAACCGCGCTTCGACATCTTCTTGGCCAGGCCGTAGGCCATGAACGAAGCCGGTGTGGCGCCGCCGGGCGTAATGCCCATCCAGATGCCGATGAGCGAGCTGCGCAGCGACGTCACCCAGTACTGCGGCAGTTGCTTCCAGGTCTGCAGCACCACCTTCGGATCGATCTTCGCGCTCTTGCCGGAGAACTTGAGGCCCTCTTCCATCGACAGCAGGATTTCGCCGATGCCGAACAGGCCGATGACCGCAATCAGGAAGTCGAAACCGCGCATCAGCTCGGGCTGGCCGAACGTGAGCCGCAGTTGGCCCGTGACCGTGTCCATGCCCACGCTCGCCAACGCGAAGCCGAGCGCCATCGACGCCAGGATCTTGAACGGCGACCCCTTGCCCATGCCCACGAAGCTGCAGAAGGTGAGCAGGTACACCGCAAAGAATTCGGGCGAACCGAATTTCAGCGCGAACTTGGCCACCAGCGGCGCCAGGAAAGTGATCATGATCACCGCCAGCAGCGCGCCGACGAACGACGAGGTAAACGCCGTGGTCAGCGCCGCGCCCGCATTGCCCTGCTGCGCCATGGGGTAGCCGTCGAAGGTGGTGGCCACCGACCACGGTTCACCGGGGATGTTGAACAGGATGGAGGTAATGGCTCCGCCGAACAACGCGCCCCAGTAGATGCACGACAGCATGATGATCGCCGAGGTAGGCGACATCGTGAAAGTGAGGGGCAGCAGAATGGCCACCCCGTTGGCACCGCCCAAACCGGGGAGCACGCCAATCAGCACCCCCAGGATGATGCCCACGAACATCAGGCCGATGTTCATGGGTGTGAGGATCACCGAGAAGCCCTGCATCAGGGCACTGATTTCATCCATTTCGCATTTGCTCCGTGAGATTCAGTAGCCGAGAAAACGAAGGGGGTCGAGTGCGCCTTTGAACAGCGGCACCTTGAACCACACCTCGAACATGCAGAAGAACACCGTGTTGACCGCCAGCGCCGCAATGACGCTCTTCACCCACGAGTACTTGCCCAGGAACACCATGAACAGCGCGATGTAGATCGCCGATGCCACGTACAGGCCGAGCAATGAAATCGCCCCGACGTAGACCGTGGCCGGCAGCAGCACCGACAGCACGCGCTTGAGCTGCACCGAATCGACGAAGACCTCGGTCTTCTTGGCTTTGCCGAGCAGTGCCTGGTACAGGATGCCGGCGCCGGAAATCGCGATGATCACGCCGATGTAGAACGGGAAATATCCCGCGCCGGGACCGTCGCTGGTCCAGCCGGAGCCCAGCCTCTGGCTCTCGTAGATCACCACCAGCCCTATGACCAGCAGGACTACCGCAACCACCGCTTCGACCACGTTGGTCGCTACGCCCGTGCGTACCGCGCCGTCGGAATTCTCGTCGTGCTCCATGGAGTCCCCATCGTTCATTTGTATGTGCCGTGAAAAAAACGAGAGTGCAGCGCTCCGCCCGCCGCCCAGCCGGCGGCAGTCTCGTCAGGCGCGACGCGCTGCAGGGCGCTCGGTTGCTATTTGCTGCTCGCCAGGAAACCGGCTTCGCTCATCAACGTGCGGTGGGTAGCCTCCGCTTCGGTGAGCCACTTGGCGAAGGGCTCGCCCGTCATGAACGTCGGGTTGAATGCGCCCTTCTCCATGTATTCCTTCCAGTCCGGCGTGGCCGCGATCTTGGTCAGCAGATCGACGTAGAACGCGCGCTGCTCGGGCGTGACGCCGGCGGGCATGAAGATGCCGCGCAGCATGGTGTACTTGGTCGGAACGCCGGCTTCCTTGCAGGTGGGAACGTCGTTCCACGACTGCGTTTCGGTCACCTTGGCCTTGAACGGCATGCGCTCCTCGTCGAACACGCACAGCGCGCGCAGCTTGCCCGCGCGCCACTGGGCCACGGCCTCGATCGGGTTGTTCACGGTGGAGTTCACATGGCCGCCCACCAGTTGCACCGCCACTTCGCCGCCGCCCTTGAACGGCACGTAGATGAACTTGGTGCCGGTGGCCTTCTCGAGCGCCACCGTGATGATCTGGTCTTCCTGCTTGGAGCCGGTGCCGGCCATCTTGAACTTGTTCGGGCCCGCCGCCTTTGCCGCCGCGATGTACTCCGAGGCGTTCTTGTACGGCTGATCGGCATTGGTCCACAGCACGAACTGGTCGAGCGCCAGCATCGCTACGGGCGTCATGTCCTTCCAGTTGAAGGGCACGCCGGTGGCCATGGGCGTGGTGAACAGGTTGGAGAGCGAGATGATGATCTTGTGCGGATCGCCCTTGGCTTCCTTCACCGCCAGAAAGCCCTCGGCGCCTGCGCCGCCCGACTTGTTGACGACGATGAGCGGCTCCTTCATCAGCTTGTACTTGATGACGATGCCCTGCAGCAATCGGCCCATCTGGTCGGCGCCTCCGCCGGTCCCTGCGGGAATGACGAACTCCACCGGCTTGGTGGGTTCCCATGCAGCGGCCGGTGTGGCGGCTGCGAGTGCCAGCATGGCGACGGTGAGGACTTTTGCCCGACAAGCGTGGGCACGCGAAAAGAAGTTCTTCATCATGTTGTCTCCTGTGTAAGGGTGCGCTCTATTTTTTAAAGAATCTGAGCCGAGATGCGAACAGGGCAGATGGTGCGCGCAGCACGAACGTCGCTTGCTTGACCATGGTCAACTTTTCAAAGATTTTGTCTTGGGGTTAGCCCGCGCCGGGCCATGCACAGGCGAGGCTACCCATGGGTAGACCACGGCGCTCCGCGCCGCCGATGAACGCATCGCAGACACCCGGAGCGGGCACTCCGATCCTCATGTCTGGGGGAATATCCGGGTAAACCCTAGAATAGAGGGTCATCCCACTCACGAAATCCAGGAGTCCCCCTTATGTCTACCCTTGACCAGTCGTCCAGCGCGAGCGCACTCGGTGGTGGCTTGGCTGGCGCGCTCAAGGCGCTTGCGGCAGAAGCAAGCGTGCTCGTTCAGGCTTTGCTGAGCCCAAACAAGATCATCAGTGAGGTCGAAGAAATGCGCGCCCTGCAAACGCGCGCGAACCGCATCGAAGCGTCCGATCCGGAGCGCGCCGCCGTACTGCGCTGGCACGCCTCGCGCATCGGTCTGCGCTGAGCACGACCTACGCCTCACTGGGCGGTTCGAGACGCGACTGAACTGGTAAAGTGCGGGCCGTCTACCGTCTTCGTAGTTCAATGGATAGAACGGGGTCCTCCTAAGACTCAGATACAGGTTCGATTCCTGTCGAAGGCACCAAGAGATCACATCAAGTCGTCTCACATCATCCCAAAACCCGCTGCTTCCCTAGGAGCAGCGGGTTTTTCTTTGTCTGGTGTCGTCTCGCGTTGTAGCATTTCATCTCGGTACTTTGTCGGTACTTCTGTCGGTACCGACCGAGCTCCGGAATTGAAGTACCGACACACAAGAAAGCGCATAACGACAATGGCACTCGTAGACACCTTCGTCAGACAAGTCAAACACAAGGGAGCCGAAATCGGCGAGCGCTACGCCGATGGCGGCGGGATGTACCTGCGCGTGAAGGCGGCGGGCAAGTACTGGCGCATGGACTATCGCTTCGAGGGCAAGGCCAAGACCCTGGCCCTCGGCGTCTACCCCGAGGTCACGCTGGCCGAGGCCCGCCAGCGCCGCGACAAGGCCCGAAAGATCCTGGCGCACGGCATCGATCCCAGCGTGGTCAAGCGTGAGGAGAAGACAGCCAAGGCCGAGGCGGCCGCCAACACCTTCGAGGCTATCTCTCGCGACTGGCTCAAGAACACGGCCAACAAACGCGCAGAGGTGACGCAAGCCAAGATTACCAACTGGCTCGAAAAGGATGTGCTCCCCTACATCGGCAAGTGGCCCATCGCGACCATCAAGGCCAAGGACATCCTCGACAAGGTGATTCGGCGCATGGAGGCGCGCGGCATCCACGAAAGCGCCCATCGCATCGTGCAGATTTGCTCCCAGGTCTTTCGCTACGCCGTCGCCACCGGCGTGGTGGAGCGCGACGTGACGGCCGACCTTCGCGGCGCGTTGGTAGCCGTCGAGAAAACCAATTACGCGGCCATCACCGATCCACTGCAGACTGGCGCCTTGCTGCGCGCCATCCATGCCTATGGCGGCCATCGGTACACGCTCGCCGCCCTGAAGCTTTCCCCTCTTGTGTTCGTGCGTCCCGGCGAGCTGCGCACGGCTGAGTGGTCCGAAATCGACCTCGATTCCGCTGAGTGGCGAATCCCTGGTGCGAAGATGAAGATGGGCGTCGATCACATCGTGCCCCTGTCGGTGCAGGCTGTCTCCATCTTGCGCGACCAGCACGCGGCCACTGGCCACGGGCGGTACGTGTTTCCCAGCATCCGCACCGGCGAACGCCCCATGAGCGAAAACACCGTGAACGCCGCGCTGCGCGGTATGGGCTATGCCAAGGAAGTGATGACCGCGCACGGCTTTCGCGCGATGGCTCGCACGATCATGGACGAGGTGCTCGGCGAGCGCGTGGACTTCATCGAGCACCAGCTCGCGCACATGGTCAAGGACCCCAACGGCCGGGCGTACAACCGAACGGCGCACCTGCCCGCGCGACGCGAGATGATGCAGCGCTGGTCGGACTACCTCGACAAGTTGCGCATCGGTGCAGACGTGATCCCGCTGCGGGCGGCCGCCTGAGAGATCGGCGCGTCGTGCCGGGGTGGGCCGACGAACCACCCCCCGGCGCCTTGATTTGCTAATTGGCGAGCTGCGTGGATGTGCTTGAAGAGGGTTGGCTGCGCTGCCTCAACAGCGGCCTCCATGGGCAAGCGATGCCTTTTGCGTCTCAACCCGTCGCGGATAATTTCGCTCCCTCAATTTTCTGAGGGTGAGATCAATGATGTGCCTCGTTCCTAGGCTGACTGGCTTGGGATGGAACGTGGTGCTCTAAAAACATGAAGGCGCGATGTCATTACCCGAGATAGAAACATACTGGACGAGCGCTGAGGCGCGCATCGACAACGAACTGCTTCCCCTGGCGATCAAAGTCAAGTGCTTTCCAAAAGGCGCGACCGCAAGTGATCTCGGCAAGCACTTCCTTGCGCGGACGAGGGACGGGGATGGCCGGTTGACTGGCCCCAAGCGCAAGATAGCCGATGGGTTGCGAGCGCTATCTTTGCTATGCAAGACAGGCCAGTACTACTTGCTTTACCAGGTAACAGCGTATGCCGAATTGGAGAACGTCCCGATACCCGACCATCGCGCAGCAGATATGCGCATGATCGAAGAATCGTTCTTGCGCAGCCATTCGGAGCTCTACGCGCTGTTTGAGCAATACTCCATGCTAATTGAGGGCTACCTCGTAGCGATGAACGATATTTCGCAGCAGAACGTCGACCGTGGAGCGGCAGGACGACGGGAGCTCGGCGAGCAGACGATGAACAAAGTGAAGGAAGCAGCCCAAAAATTTATGCACCTTCCGAAGGATGCCGCCGCCTCGTTGATCAGCGAGGAAATCGGCAAGTCAGCGAGCACAGTGCGCAGGTTGCTTTCCGAGCAGTTCCCTGGTGCTGCGTGGCGGCGTCAAATCCGCTGATCCGACACATGACATCCGCCGACACGGTGGGTGACGCCCGCCGATGCGGCGCATGACATCCACTGATGCCTCATGCCGTTTCCATCGAAGCGGCGTAGCGCAATTGCTCCCATGAATTGACAGTCACTCCATACCGCACGCATGACGCAACGCGGGTTCAATTGGAGCGACGAATGGCATCACCTGCCCAGTCTTACCGCCCGAAGCAAGCGGCCGAATTGCTCGGCATCGGGACGGCCACCCTCTGGCGCTGGGTCAAGACCCGGCCCGACTTTCCACGGCCGATCCGCCTGTCGGCGCGCTGCACCGTCATTCCCGGCGACAAGCTGATTGCCTGGCGCGACGCCCAGGTCTCCAAGTGAGGGCTCGCCGAGCAAATGATGAGCAGCATGCTTGACGCCATGTGCGCAGCCGGCCTGGCGCCTGCAAAGGATTTGGACCTGGGCGCCGATGGCCGGTTGGTGCGCTACCGCGTAGAAGGTGACAAGCCGGGCAGTCGCAATGGCTGGGCCGTGCTGCACGACGGCCCGATGCGTGCAGGCGCCTTCGGCAGCTGGAAGACTGGGGAGACGCACACCTGGTGTGCGACCCCATCGCCCGGTGCCAAGCCTCCGACGCCGGCCGAGCGAGCCGCACTGCAGCGCGCGATGAAGGCCGCCCAACAAGCCCGCCTCGCCGAGCAACGGGCTGTGCATGCGTCTGCACGCGAGCGTGCGCAGAAACTATGGGCGCGAGCGCGGCCGGCGCAGGATGACCATCCCTATCTGCGGCGCAAGGGTGTGCCGGTCATCCCGGCCATCGGTATGCGGCAATTGCGCGATGCCTTGCTGATTCCCGCGCGAGATGCGGACGGCATCTTGCACACCCTGCAGTTCATCGGCCCAGACGGCGCCAAACGTTTCCTGACCGGTGGGCGCATCAAGGGGTGCTACTTCGCCATCGGAAAGGGACGGCCAGAGCGATGTCTGCTGCTCGCCGAAGGTCTGGCGACCGGCAGCACCCTCTATCAAGCCACCGGGCATGCGGTGGCCGTCGCCTTCAACTGCGCCAATTTGGAGCCCGTGGCGCGTGCGCTGCGCGCCAAGTTTCCCGCGCTGCGGCTGGTGGTCTGCGCCGACAACGACCGGCACACGCCAGGCAATCCCGGCGTCACGCACGCCCAGGCCGCCGCGCGCGCTGTGGGCGGCTGCGTCGCCATCCCCCGGTTCACAAGGAATGTCGCGTGATTGCCGCAACAGATTTCAACGACCTGGCCCAGTTGGCCAGCCTCGACGAGGTGCGTCACCAAGTTCACCAGGCTGCGGCGACGTTCCAACTCGTCGAAGCGATTGAAGCGGTTGAAGTGACCGAACCCCCGTCCTGGCCGGAGCCGATCCTGCCCGGCACCCTGCGCACCCCGACGATCCCCTGCGACGTGCTGCCCACCTGGATGGGGGCCATGGCGCAAGCCGTTTCCGAGAGCACACAGACCCCGCCAGCGTTGGCTGTCATGTCCTGCCTGGCTGTGCTCGCCACGGTGCTGCATCGGCGCTTCGAGGTCGCGCCCTTCGGCGATGACTACACCGAACCACTGGCACTGTGGACTTTGAGCGCCACACCCAGCGGCACACGCAAGTCCGCTGTCCTCAACGCCATGCTGGGGCCGTTGGTGCATTGGGAGGAAACGCTGCGGGACCGCATGCGCAGCACCATTGTCCGCATTGCCGCCACCCGCGCGGTGGCGAAGAAGCGCATCGAGCGGCTGCTGCAGGATGCGGCGAAGGCCAAGGACGAGAGCGAGCGCGAAGGCATTCGCAACGAGATCGCGCGCGAGGAAACCGACATGCCCGACGAAGCCCGGGCGCCTCGGCTGTTCACGGGTGACACCACGGCCGAGCGACTGCAGGCCTTGCTCGTGGAGCACGGCGAACGCATGGCGGTGCACTCGGATGAGTCGGGCATCTTCCTCATCATGGCCGGCATCTACAACGGTGGCGCGGCCAACATCGACGTGTTCCTGCAAGGCCATGCCGGCACGCCCATGCGCGTGGACCGGGCAGGCCGCGCGGCGCACGTCGACAAGCCCGCGCTGTCGTTTGGCCTGCTGCTGCAACCGGACGTGTTGGCGGATGTCGCCAGCTCGCGCCGCTTTCGTGCGTCGGGCCTGCTGGCGCGCTTCCTGTACGCCATGCCGGCCAGCAACGTCGGCAGGCGCGATGTGCGCAAACACACGCCCATCCCTGCCGATGTGCGCGATGACTACAAGCGGCACCTGTTCGGCCTGCTGGAGGGCGTGCCCGGCCCCTTGGCGGCGCCCAAGGTGCTGCCGCTGTCGGATGCAGCGCGCGGCGTTTGGCTCGATCTGGCCGAGGAGATCGAGCGCCAGCAGGGAGATGGCGGTCGGTATGAATCGATCAGCGATTGGACCGGCAAGCTGCCCGGCGCGGTGGCGCGCATCGCCGCGCTGCTGGAGCTGGCCGAGATGGGCCTCGCCAGCCAAGAGGTCAGTCAGGTGGCGATGGAGCGGGCGCTGCGTTTGGGCCGGCTGCTGATCCCGCATGCGCAGGCGGCGTTCGGGCTGCTGGGCACCGATGCCATCGATGGTGATGCGGCAGCGATCCTGAAATGGGCGCGCGCGGGCGGGTTGGCCGAGTTCACCCGGCGCGAATGCCAGAAGGCGCAGGAGGGGCGCTTCAGGAGCGTGGAGCGGCTGCAGAAGGCGCTGGACCGGCTGGAGCATCAGGACGTGGTGCGTGAGTTCAAGCGGCCCAACAGGGGCGCACCGGCGACCACTGCGTATCGCGTCAATCCGAGGGCTCTGTCGACATAACCGAGTGTGTCGCCATAACCCAAAAATAGACTTTTTCTTTCTATATCAATCACTTGCAGGGTTTGATGCCTACCCCTATCGACAATGTCGACAAACTCGACAAACGCCCCCTCGATCTGGGTCTGTCGAGTTTGTCGACATTGTCGATAGGGGGTAGGAGCCGATATCGCCGCGAGGGGGTGCCCACCCCGGTCGCGGGTCCTTCCTGGAAGTGCGCTGCACGGGTAATTCGAACCGCGAGTGCGGACTGTTTGACGCGGCCTCCTAAGGGGGTTAAGTGAAGACCAGATGGAGCAACCATGAGCAGTGGCGCCAGGCGCATCCGGACATAGATACCAAAGACTAGGCTATGCAACGGCGCCAAATTTTTTTGTTAACGCCCCCGAATCCGGATGGTCGTCCTTCAGAGCAGGGAAGCGAATCTTCTTGCCCCCGTACTTCTCATACGCCGATCCGAAGAGTGTGTCAGCGATGTGGATGCGGCCGGTCACATCGATCTTGAGCACTCCAAGATCAAACAGCGTGTGGACATCGGCTCGCAGCAGAAGCCTGTTGACCACATGGTTGGTGTCGCCGTCCATATAGGGAATGATGTGGGCGGCCTCAAGCACTGCTTCGATCTCGCAGCCAGTGACCGCACACTTTCCGCCATACGCCCTTATCAGGTCCTTCCTGAATTTCGGCTGGCCGCGACGGCGGACAATCTCCGCCATGACCTTCTGGCGCCCGTCGACCAAGTTGTCCGAGTCAAAATCCACCGGGTCGACTGTGGCTTCCGCTGTGGCCAGATCTTGCTCGTAGGCTGGTGGAGGGACAACGGTTGAAAAGATCTTCTCCACGAAGTCTTCCAGGTTGCCGTACGTGCCGCGAATTTTTGCAAGACGCTCGTCCCCGATCCTTGCGAACCCGCGGTCAAGATGGGTCGCCGCGCGCTTACGCCTGTCCGGATTCCAAGATCTTCTTTAGACGACGCATTGCCGCATCGGCGCGCTTCTGCATCAACTGTCGAGCGAGGGGCAAAACCGTCCAGCGCGCCATGGGCGCGCTGTTTCTGCTTAGCATGCGCCATTGCACCTTGCACGCATTCAACCCGGCATCCTGGAACTGAATCTCCATGCGCGGCCTCAACAGCGCAAGGGCGCCCTCCGTGACGATTCTCCAAGGCGGGTCGACTTCAATCACTCGAATGCCAACAGAGCGCCGGCCACGCAGCGGCATGAGAAATATCTCGTCGTACTGCTTTCCAACGGTGGCCGGTGCAACGTTGTCGCGTGACGTGACTTCCACTACCGCCGGGAACCATTGGGCGAAGTTTGTGAGATTCGTCACGTAGTCGAAGACCCTCACTCTAGGGAGTTCGATGACGACGCTTGTGCTGCCGAGCAAATACATAGGCATCTCCTTGAATTGAAGGTGATGCTAAAGTGTGAACCCCAGTTCACAGTCAAGAACTTTATGGAGATCGCGGAACTCGAAGCGCAAACTGGTCTTGGCCGTGACGCCATCCGGTACTACGAGCGGCGCGGCTTGCTGGGCAAAATCCCCCGCAGCGCGAACAACTATCGCGACTATCCTTCGTCGCTAATAAAAGAAATCAAGCTACTGCGCAGCATGCAGGCGCTCGGCTTTTCTTTAGACGAGATTCACGAGGTGCTGAAGGGATTGCGCTCGGGCGGGATCCATTGCATGGCGGGTGCCCGCCTGCTGGCTGAGAAGCGGCAAAGTGTCGAACAGCAGATTCACAGATTGCGGGAAGTCAGCAGTCTGTTGGCGCACGAGCAGTCGCGCTTGGAGGAACGGGCTCGCCGTCATGACCGGCGATAGCATCAAGCCTGGCCCATCGGGGCTAATGCCCGCTATTGGCCGACTGTAGCCGGTCGCGCAACCATCCAACTTCCCCCTCAATCTGTTTGCCAAGTTGCTCGGCGGGAGTGGCGCGATTTTCTGTCGAGCTCGGAACGTTCGCCGACGATGCCTATGCCGTCGGCGAAGGCGGTCTTAGTTCGGGGATGGGGTCAGCGGCGCGACGCGGTCATCGCTCACGAACCAATTGGGAGTATTGCCAGACTCCCCAGATCGCTCCCACGGTGATGCCGATCCCGACGCTTAGGCCGACCGACAACCCAAACCCGAAGGCCAGGAGCAGCATCAACCCGGCACAGACCAGCCCGATGAAAATCAACGTGACGAAATTAAAGCGCGCGACCTCGAACGTGTCTTTGGCAACACTGCGGGGACTGCGACCGTGCTTGCTGCGCTGACGCCTGAACACCAAGACATCCATAACAAGTTCGAAGAAGCCAATGCACAGATCGGCCAAGATGCTCCACATTGGGTCGCTCCATTCGGGTGAACACCCTAGGTTGTCGCTATTCTCGGATTTGGTCCGACCAGGGTGGTGTGTCGGATGACGGCGGAATGTTACTGTGCTTCCGACAAGGCATGCTGTCGCAACTAGCTATCTCGCACGCGGGGTTGACCGTGCTCGGGCAACGTCCGGTGTTGGCCGCTTACTGCCATTCTGGTTGTGGACCGGGCCGCGTGTACCCCCAAACCCGCACAATGCCAGCTTCAAGCGAGTACGGGATGCTGAGACGCTGGAGCGTGTCGCGTAGCCAGGTCGAAGACGCAGCTTGCAGTTCCATCCACTCCAATTCTGCAACGGGATGGACGTGATAGTAAAACTCGCCGTCCCACGCAGTGCAGAAGTCGGGCGGCGCGAACACGCTGCGAGCCCGGAACTGGGGCTGCAGCTCGGAAGGCGCCGCGAGCAGCTCGGTCCGAAGCTCCGCCCACTTTGTGTGATTGAGCACTGGATGCAGTTCACCGCGCTTAACCATGCCTGCTAGACGCTTCATGTCCGCCTCACTCGGCCGGGGCATCGTCTTGGGGCCCCATTCAAATTTATGTTCGACGGTCACGCGGTCCCTCCGAGTCCAACATTCTTCCTGATCGAATTCTGCAGCGCCTCTGAAGGGCCGCTCCTGTCTGCATTCTGTCCTTGCTGGCGAGGTCAGGAAAAGACTAATGTCAGAAGCGCGAACATGGCCAAGATGAATATGAAAGCCAGCCCGTCGAAAAACATGACGCTACGGGCGACAAGGCGAGGCAAGCGCGCGGCGAACGCTCGCAATCGGTCTGCGGACGGATGGCCGCGAGGATACATTGCCGCAGCGACCAAGCAGCCAATAATGACCAGGGCGCCGAGCAACAGCGCCACGGCCGCGAAGGCCAGCAGAAACCCAAACGCAGGAAAGTTGTTCATCAGTTGGTGCGCCCTGAGGTGCTTGCGAAGGTCCGGTCTAGGCCGAATGTTGTCACACCATGCGAAGATCGCACCTTACTGGTCGGTCTTGTCTCTGCAGGCTGGCGATAACCGAACGACAGAGGCTCCACCGGTCGTGCCAGATGGGGACTCGGACAAATGAAACTCATGAAAATGCAGCGTCCCATGTGGATTCGGATTGCGGTCGTACTCTCTGGAATATGGACTGCCCTGATTTTTGGGCTCGTTACGAATGCTATCTGGAGAGCTCCGACATTCGAGGCCGCTGCAAACATGCCGTGCAGCCAGTTCTTACTGCCAATTGCTCGACCGGTCGAGCAAGCGCTCCAAAGAATGGACTCGCGTCTGTTTTTCCCCTTCGTTCGATGGCAAGACACGCGCTCCGGTGAGACGATCACCCCGTTTCGCAGGGACGAGCAGGGGCTTCACTGCGACACCATCGAGGCAAGGGCCAAGTTGTTCCTAAAGGCGGCTCGCACGGGTTCGATACTTCCACGAGTTTCTGTGCACCGACGCAGTTTGGCTGCGCTTGTTGGCTTACCTTGCTGTATGTTCATCATGAGCTGTTATCTGCTGTTTGGCAGAAGGTCCTCTGTTGAGATGAATCCAAGGTCGCCTGCTATTTGATTTTCTCGAATTGAAGAGGTACAGCGGAAGAGAACTGGTATGTCGCATAGCCGTTCTCAAGATCTTGAAAACCAACTTCGATGCGCTTTTTTGCGGAGGCCGCTTTCAAGAAGCCGGCGGAGTCTTGTAATACGACCCTTCCAGGCCAGTTCTTTACGGGAAGGGCATGGAAGTCGATTGCCGGGTCGTTGTCGAATCGGATCTTCACTATGCAGCCTTCGGGTTTGCAGTCGAGAGCCCCGGCCTTCGGTGGCCTTTGCTCAATGCCCAATGCGACAACGACCGGCTTCGCCGCCCGTCTTTCAACCGTCAGATATCCAAAATTCGTCTGCTTCGTGGAGGCTGGCAGGGGCAGCGTGTTGTGACTCATCAGGTTTGCTTCAGGATGAGGCTGTCCTGACATTAGGTCCGCCCCTTGCCCATAAGTCCACGTCTGCTGCGTGGGGAAACTTGGCTCCGCAAAAGTATGTGCAGCCCATGCACTGGCGCCAACCGCGATCCAAGAGGCAATTCGAGGTCGACGGGTACACGTCTTTGATCTTGAAATTTGCATGTCACGAACTCCACGTTGGATTGCGCGAATGTGCAGATACGGCGAACGTCCGGTTTTGGCCGAAGTCTGCCTGTCATCGCGCTCCGTCTGCCCACGCCTCAGCAATCAGTTCCAGGACGGAGCAGTAGGGTCGAAGCGCGGCGACCACCTCGTTCGCGAGAGCGTTTTGAACTGCGAGGTCGGGCTCGCGCTGCGGAAATACGGATAGGCTGTACTTTAAGTACGGCCACGACCTCTCGCCGTTCCCAAGCTTGCTCCTGTCACGGAGCGGGTTCTCGGAAAACTTTAGGACGTTACCTTGTACAAGTAGGTAACCGCCTTGTCGGGTCCCATGGAGTGAGAGTTGCAAGGCGTCAAGGAGCTCCGCTTCAGTGCGCTCGGACTCGACGAGGACTTCAAAAGTAGGGTCCATCGGGCAGCTTTCATGGAACGACAGTTGGCTTCTGGACAGATTCTGCCTCGGCGGCGAGCGTCTGGTTTTGGCCGCATCTTGTCTAACCGTACAAGATTACTGCGCCCACAAAGTAAGCCGCGATCAGCGTTGCTGCAAGAATCTTTGCGATATGCAGGAGCCTTTCAGGTGACAGCCTGCTCTTCATCGGATGTTCCTCAGGCAACAGCTTCTTCAGCACCCAAGCCCCGAAGATCAACAGAAGGAGCAGTGTCACGCAGGCGAGCAAGAAGAAGCCCTGGATGATGCTCTTGCCGCTCAATTCCATACTCAAGTAACTTTCCGCATTGAAGCTCGAATGTCTGGTGTTGGCCGATTCCTGAAGTCTAGCCTTGGAGCGGGTGAGCGGCTACCCACCAAGATGGGATCGCTAGCCGCTTACCGACAAACAACGATGACATCGACGACACCGAGCTCTCGCTCGCAGAGGATGCGCGGGTTGCAAAGCTGTCTCAAGCCGAACTGGCGCTCATCGATGCGGCACTTCTTTCGCAGGTCTCCGACGATTGGAGGAAGGTCGCACGCGTGGTTGGGATGGCGATGCTGTCGATGCAAGACCGCCCAAGCGGAGTTCCCGACGTCTTCTTCGCGAAGCGGGTCGGACTGCTTGTCGAATCCGGCCAACTTGAGTCGCAGGGCGACCTGCGGCGGATGCGTTTTACCGAAGTGCGGCGTAGGTCTGTTTGACGGCAGAATTCGGCCAGAACCGGTCATTCAGGGAGGCCGCAAAATGCGCTGTGTTTGTCCCGCCCAATCAGACCATGGATCGTCGGACCTTGCTTCCCGCTCTTGAATCGCCGCTCTCCGAGTTCGTGCCGGAAGTTGCCTCGGCTCGGGAGGTCGTGATGTCAGGCTTAGACTGGCCGACTCCATATTGGCCTGAGTTGGCCGTGACTTGGCTCGAAGATGGCCTGCCGATGGACGACGAGATTGCCAGGATGCTCTCGAGGATTGCGGGTACCAAGACCTTCCCGCAGAAACTCAGGCATCGCAGCGCGGCCTTGGTGAGACAGTGGACTCGTCGTTAGCCACCAATCGGCCAATAGCCGCCGTTCAGCCACTGGTCGAAGTCATGGAAGCCACATGCGATTGTCCGATGTTCAAGCGCTAGAGCACCTCGCGGCGCGAATCACCTCCGGAGAATTGGTTGGCGAGGACGCCTTGGCAGCGCTACGGCCGTATTCAGAAGCAGAGGCTGCAGCCGTCAATGTCATTCACCTTCTTTATCACTTCGTCTCTGATGCAGACATACGAGCGATTGAACCTGAGTACGAGCGTAAGCAGACGCAGCGCCTGAAAGCGATTCTGGCCTCTTTGCAGCATGACGCCACGTGAGCCAGTCGTGCTCCGGTGCATAGTCCCTAAGGGCAAAATGCGGCCATTTGCCGACCTTCGCCGAGCCCCTCCAATTGCCCTCACCAGCCATCGGACACGAATGACTTCATCACCACTGCACGACGCCTTGCTCGAGGCAGGCTTCGCTGAACGCTACTACCAGTTGTGTGCAAAACACGAGAACCGAAAGGCCGAGCGTTGCCAGTGCCCTCACTCTGAGATAGTTGCGACGTTGAGCGACCTCGGGGAACTTGCGAAAGAGCGCGGGCCAGGTCGGACGTACACAATTCGTGCACCTGGCCTGCCCGTGAGCGTGGAGTTCGGCTTTTCCATCAAGGGCGAGGGCGTCTACATCGAGCCGTACTTGAATTTGCAAGAAGACTCGGTTCGTTCAGGAAGCAACTACGCGGTCCTTGCTTTTGGATCAATCACACTTGCTGGCAAGCAACCGCCGAAGCTGCCATACCCACGGCCCTTTTTCTTCAGTGTTTCCGAGCTGCGGGAGGTTGTTGCCGGCTGTCTCGAAATTGCTCGGCAAGTCAGCGCCCGCGTTGAAGCAAAGGGTGGCTCGGCTTGAGCTCAGTGGGCCGCGTCGCGCGACGTGCAGGATGCGGCCACAACCGGACCTTCCCACACTCAGCCTCCAGTAGAACCATGCAACGACACACTCTGTATGCGTACGTAGACGGCTCAGACCTAGATGACGTCGTCGCGCCCATCGAGGAAGCGCTCGTGGCGCTTGCCGCAGCGCCAGGCTGGGTCGCATCGAGGCCGACCGTGGTGAACCAGAAGAGAACCGTGATCGGCGGCTACCCTGACGATTTGCCTGACTGGGAGCTTGGCATCAACTTGGTCCTGCCCGACCAGGGCGACGAGCCCGAAGGTTGGTTCGGCGACGTTGCGCGCATCACCGAGCATCTCGCAAAACTGCACTCTGCTTTGGGCCGCGAGTTCGTCATCGGCATTACCGATAACGTCACGGGCGTGGCAGAGGACCTCTTCTTTGTCGAATCGGACGCGCCTGACCTAGTTGGGCTGCGTAGCGTCGTCGGCGTTCGCGGCGACTAGCATCAGCGGCTTGCGGCCAGAACCAGCCACTCGGCTAAGCGGTAGAGTTCGCAGGCAAAGGGACTTGTATTCATGAAAATTACTTGCCACTGCGGCTCAACCATCTACGACGCGACCGATAACATTCCGAACAAAGCTCGCTTTACGCCTGACCAAGGTTGGTGTGCGAAGTGGGATGACCTCGACGAGCATGTCATCGGTGCCGCATCCGCGGGTCAACTGACACCCGATGCTGCTTCTATGAGGGCGCGAGAGATTTTTTGGGGGGACGGTTTGCGCTCGATGTGGCAGTGCGAAACTTGCGGAAGGTTGTATCTGGATGGGCGGAACGGAAAATTGCAGTGCTTCGTACCATCGACGCCGGAGACAGACAGGACGCTGCTTCGCAAGACGCTCGTCGGCTAACGGCCAATAGCAGACCTCCATCGCGCAGCCGCGCTATACAGAAAAATGATTAGCAGAATCACTCAAGCCGCTTTGCTTCTCGTCTGCTCGGGGTTCCTGCAGCAGGTGGCGGCACAAGATTTTCGCAGTCTGTTCGCAACAGAGGCAGCCTTGTCGTTGGCAATGCTGTCCCGTTCGAACCTCTGTACTGAAATGGGGCGTATCGCGGACTCCTCCAATGACAAGAGATATTCGGGCACGAGCTTGGAGGAGCTCCTGTCGGGACTCGACAAGGTGACGGCGAATCCGGAGGTTCCGGACTTTTCCAGGCAGTTGGTAAAGCTGGTTGCGGTGGACGTGTTCAACCGCCCTCGGCCGCCAGGAGCGGCTGTTGGAGACGAAGTGACATTGGCATGCAAAGCTCAACTCATCGAGCAGATCACTATCAAGTCTGCTGCACCCATGCCGGACGCGGATAGGGAGGCACTGAAGATGGTTATGAGCAAGGACTACGTTCCTTTGGGCATGTCAAATGTAAGCCGCAAATAGGGACCCTAGCTCGTTGGATAGACCAGGCTGCAATCGGCCAGAACCAGACCTCCGCCCAGAAAGTTGAGCATGAAGCCTGACCCGCGTGACGACGAATGGCAAACGCTGTATCGCTCCCTAGGCGCGACGCTATCGCGGTTTGGCGAAGAGGATGCCTACGGCAAAGGTGATTACTGGATCGTCGACGACGACTATGGCGATACATCCCACAAGGTTTGTGTGTCGCGGCTCGCGTTCATTACGCCAGAGCTTGTTGCAGCGGTTCAGCGCTCGCTCTCTGACGTGCCGCACTGGAGGGTGCTGCTGCAGGTTGACGAGGAGGTCAACGGCTTGCCTGCCTCGTCGACTGGACTGACAGTGTGCTTTGACAGCGTTGAGCCGCATCCGAGTTCTCGAACTCGCCCGTAGTTCGGAATCCGGCCAAAAGCGGAACTACGTCACGACCCCTCCAGTTTTCCTGAGCCCGATGCCGTCATGGTCTGGTGTCCCTCAGCTCGCTTGAGCAATACGATTCGGCTTGGACCGCCAGAGGTCGGGCCCTTTCTTTACGGCCATCCGCCGGTCGAAGGTCTGGGCAGCGAAGTCGGCGACTACGGCTTCGATTGGTCCGTTCGCTCTACCATCTTTTTCTTATCCGTGCCATGCGTTTCTTGCTTTTAGTGTTTTTGTTCCTGGCTTCGTTCTCTTCTTGGTCGGCGGAGCTATCAACTGACGAGGAGCTCACTCTCGTTGAGTTGGTGAAAAGCGTTGTGAACGCATACGGAAGTGGCGATGCTGACAAGATCGTCGAATCGACTTTTGATCCCATCGTCACCGCTGCCGGTGGCTCAGAGTCCCTCAAGTTGAAGACAAGGCAGGCTATCGAGCAGCAGCGCCAGGCTGGTGTCGTCATAGAGAGCACGACGATCGGCAAACCGACCGCGCTCGTCGCCGCCGGCGAGTACCAGCTTTGCTTCGTTACAAGGGAAACTGTCATGCAGATGCCCGGCAAGCGTGGTCGAACCACGAGCTTTATGGTCGCGGTGCGTAAACCCGGAGCTACGGAGTGGCAGCTTATCGACGGCGCTGGCTTGCGTCAGCGTCCCCAGATTCTCTGGCTCCTCTTCCCGGAACTGCCGGAGTATTTGGCACTTCCCGTAAACAAGCTGGAGCTTCTACCATAAGCTGATATTCCGGCGTCGGTCAGAATCGGAACAAAAAATGACTGCAAGCTGCGTTCTGATGCTCTTCCTCGGCGCGACCTCGCTGTTCCCGAACTCAGGGAAGATGAAGTTTAGCGAGCAAGGGCAGAATGCGGCCAGAACCAGCCGTTCGCTGCGTCGGGAAGATACGAATAAAAGCGAGCATCGCACAAAGACAAGGAACCTACATGCCAACGTTCTCGATTTATGCGCACGAGGTCTTGGTTGGGTACTCCAGCTTAGAGTCGGGCGACCCTCCTATGGGCGTAGCGTTTGGCATATTTCAGCCGGCCCCGGGGTACTCAAATATCCGTGCCGAGTGCATTTCAAATCACGCTGATCAGACCCACCTTACGCTGACAGTGCGAACAGAAGACCAAACGGTCCTCACCTGTACTGGCGTGGGCATCATGGACTGCGACGACGGCCCCGATAGCATCGAGGTGAACGTCTTGGGCATTTCCTACCCGGCCTATGAGACGTTGTTTCCCGAGCACGTCGCAGCCTATGAGCGACAGTGGAACTGATCACGTCGGCTGTTCGCTGCGAGCCAGGTCACGACGACGGCGCGACTGGCTACAGTCGGCCAGAAGCGGAAACTGAAAATCACATGTCCAGTCAGCGAGGGTTCCCAGTTCACATCCTGCTGTGCGTCGCTCCATGGCTCGTGCCGCTCTGCCTTTGGGTCATTCCCCATCCCCTTGCCGGCCACATTGAGCCAGACGACCTTCGCAGGATCAAATTGGCGGCGATATGGTCGCTGTGTGTTGTATTTCCTGGCCTCGCGTGGTCCCTGATCGACTGGGCAACGACTCGGCGTTTAATCTCCGCTGCGGCGGCCGCTGTCGCGACAGGCTACCTTGTCTGGTATCCCTGGGACGGTCTCGCGTTCGTTCTGGAGCTGTAGGTTTTGGATTTCCGGCGGCTCGAGGCGGACGTGTATGAACAGCCGCTTCGGGCCGTTTCGCGACGGCAACGCGACCGGCTACAGTCGGCCAGAAGCAGCCATTGGCATCGCACGCTTAAAGAACATGAACCCAACCGCTCCTTTGGCGCTTTCGGCGCTCCCAGACCCGACGGACCGACAGGCGGTGTTCGCGTTCGCAATGACGTTCAACGGGTATGAGCACTTCGGGTCGAGCGAAGCGGCGTTCGCCGCGGCCCGTGAGCGCCGGCGGTCTTCGTTGGTTGATGTTCGCAATGAGCTCTTCCTCGCCGCCCGAGCCTCGCGACATGGAGACAACGACGACTACCTTGAGCGCTATCGGGAACTGTTGCCTGTCTTCCAGCGCCTACTCGCTGCGTAGCGGGTGAGGCCCGCACACAGTGGAAAGCTGAATACGGCCATTTCCGGACGTTCCACAAATCTGCTTAACAACACCAAGCATGAGCGCACAAAGCAATGAAATCGTGGTTGCATTGGCACGCAACTTCATGGCACTTCTTCAGACCGGTATGCCCGGATGGAATCGCGCATTCTTCCGTTTTGACGCAGACGACCTCAAGTACGGATCGATTGCTTCGTACGAACGCGATGGAAAGGTCAACCTGATTGACCCGTTTGAAACCAGCGATTTCTATTCGACGATGAACGAGATGGCCGTTGACCTACGAGAGGCGATGAGCCGTTCTGAGCCGAGATTTTGCGTGCTCTTACTCACGGTGGACTCGAGCTTTGACTACGAAATCAGATTCGAGAACGCCGACCCCTCGCGATGGCGGATTGCCAAGATGGACGGTGGCTCCGGCATTCCTATTGGTCTGACCTGACATCGATGTTGAGGCGGGGATTGCCTGTCAGCGAATGTCGGCTACCGAGCAATTCGTACCGCCGCTTCGGGCCCCAAGCGGCTGTACGCTTCTCTCCAAACCGGTCCTTCGGTAAGGCACCTGTCGCCGCGGGAAGTTAGCGGGCGGCGTCGATGATTTGGCCGCCGTCAGGGGAGAAGCTGTACCCCGTCAGGAATTGAGCATCCTTGCTGGCGAGGAACAATACGACGGGTGCGATGTCTTGCTCTGGTGAGCCATGCCGCGCAAGCGCGTTTGCCGGTGGAGGCACGTCGGCCGCTGCAGCGCCCCAAGTATCGGCAACAGGCATGACGTTGTTGACCGTGATGTTGTCCTTGCCCCACTCGTGTGCCGCTGTCCGTGTCAGCGCACGTACCGCCTCCTTGGCCATGTTGTAAGGGCCGTAGGGCGTGAGTCCGGTGACGCCGGCCAACGATGCGAAGTTGATAACTCGACCTTCGCCGCTCGCTTTCAGATGGGGATAGCAGGCCTGCATCGTTCGCAGGTATGCGATCGGGCCCATGTCAAAGTTGCGCTGCAACTGTGCGGAAGACAATTCGAGGACCGAGGCTTGAACCACCAAGGGATCAAATGCCACGTTCACCAAGATGTCGATGCCACCATAAGCCGCGACTACTTTTTTCGCCGCGAAGGAGATCTGTTCAGCGCTGCTCACATCGCAACGTACGCCCAAAGCCGTGCCGCCCGCGGCCTCGATGTCGCTAACGACTGCATCGATATTCGCCTGTGTGAGGGAGACAACAGCCACCTTTGCGCCTTCTGCCGCGAGCAGCTTGGCGGTGGCGCGCCCGATTCCGCGACCTGCGCCGATGACCATGGCTACTTTTCCATTGAGTCGTGTCATGCCTGTTCCTTTAAATGAGAGGTGCTTGGATCACCGCCACGGACGGTGCATGGGGCGATGGGCGTTCGCGAACGGCGTTTTGTGTCACGAAGGAAGCAACCAGGAGGATGAGTCCCACGGCCGCCGGAATCGCGCCTTTGGACTTGCGAACACCGAGGTGTGCCAAGGCAGACAGGATCAGGTGATAGAGGATGCCGGCGTAAGCCAGCTCACTGAGCGCGACGTTGAAGCGCAACAGGATCGCGAGAGGTCCGAGTACCTTGACCACGATCATGAAGGGCACCAGGTGGGGCGCCGAATAACCAAGGTCTGCTTGCGCATTCCGAACGAAATCGCCTTTGGCGATGTACATGGAGGCGGATGCGAAGTAGAGCAGCGAGAGCAGCGCGGTGCTGAGCCAGTAGATGTATGTAGCGGCCATGACCTGATCAGTTCCTTGAGTTCGACATGTAGCGAGGATGTCGACTAAGATGAATTCTGACAAGTAGGATGAATAAATAGTGCTTAGTATGAAAAACCAGACTAAAGGCGAGGCCGGGCTCAACATGCATGAGGAAATGCGCAGAGCATTTGCCTTGCTATCGGGCAAGTGGAAGCTTGAAATCATGTGGCTGGTCAACCAGCGCGTGTACCGCTTCGGAGAGCTGCGCAAGGCAATTCCCGGCATCACTCAGCACATGCTGACGGCTCAGCTTCGTGAGTTGGAGGCGGACGGCTTGGTGTTGCGCACAGTGTTCGCGGAAGTCCCCCCGCGAGTCGAATACGCAATCACGGAAAAGGCTCGCGGTCTTGGTCCGACGATGGAAGCGCTTGCGGCGTGGTGGACCGAGTACGGAGGAAGCTTGCCGGTCAAGACGCCTGCGCGTGGCCGTCCTGCAAAGGCAGCGAAACTAAATTCAAGGTAGTGTCCGACGGCTGCGACGGGCAAAGAGCCGACGGTCTTCACCGAGACGAATCTGCACCGGACCGCCGCTGACCCACGAGCATCGACACCAATGGCTGAGGGACCGAAGCAGCGAAGTTTCGGTTCTATTTCTTCACCGCACTTGGGCAATCGGTAGCAGGCATGGAGACGGTCACGCCAGCCTCATCTTCGATCTACGCGCGCCAAGTGCCGCGACCCCACGAGGATTTGACTTCGTTCGACCAGGAAGCGCTTCGAATCTCATGAAAGTCGATGCGAAGGACCGCTACTGGCCGTTAAGTGCCCGTGACGTCGTCGTATCGACGCCCTTCACCGGCTTGCATACCAAGCTGCAGGTGTTCCGCAGTGAGGAGCCCCACGACAACCGTTTGCATTGCACCGCTTGAGATGCGGGTCTTCGCCTCAGTGGCAGCTCAAACGGTGTTACTGGGTCTGGTGCCGAACATCGCTTGGACGTTTTCAGCCTGCAGGCCTCGGTAGGTGACGTTCAGGAAGTAAGGCGTCATGTTGTGCTGAACGCACCGCTGAACGAGCAACTCGAAGCGTCGTTCGACGTCGGCCTCGCCAGCCCAGTAGGCGAGAACGAGGTTTGCCTGGTACGGCTTGATGGCGATGGACTGCCGCGGCTCGCCCAGGTCGTAGGCCAGAAACCCCGGCACGGTCCGGCATTGTTCCAGCACCGGCAAAACCTCGCCTTCCAGCCAGTCGGTGGTGGCCGCCAAGAACTCCTCCAGTTGGCTGGGCTTTGAAATCTCGACCGGATTGATGTCGTAAGGGCCCGAGCGCAAGGGGCTGACGAAACGGTGCAGCGGCCCAGCGTTGAGAATATGCAGGTCGATTATGTGCTGAGGGTCGCACAGCGGCGCCAGTTCGACCGGCAGCACGGGCCGCATCCCTGCTGAGGTGCGAGCCTCGTAAAACGCACCATCCATCAGACTCTTCCATCCTAGCGAAATCCGCTGCTCGCCCAGTGGCGTATCTCGAAGCCAACGGGTTTGCATCGTGACAAGCGACGATCTCTCGATTTCCTGCCGAAATCCGTGCGCCGCCAGCCGCGGATGGACCAGCGCTCGCACCCGGTCTTCGATATCGGGCAACTTTGCTGGCACTGGCGCCGGGATGTGCCATGCCAAACGCTCGCGCCCCTCTGGCGACAGTCGGGAGGGACCGGGCACAAAGCATTCACCCGTGCTGTCGTCGTAGACGCTGAGCCCAAGCTCGACTGCAGCATCCACGAGCCGGGGATAGAAAACCGTCATGTCGTGGATGCCCACGGCTAACACGGCGTCGTTGGGCAAGTCCTTCGGTGAGCCAAAGTCCCAGTCATCACCATACTCCGGGAATGCGGCTTTCATGCGTTGGGCCAGCTTGACGAACTTTGGGTTCAGCGCAGCCCGTTGGTCCCACAAACGCTCAAACACCGCCTGCGCTTCGGCCAAACTCGTCGGGGTGGGCTGGTCCCAGATATGGATGACGTAACTCAATATCGACTCCTAAAGCGCTGCATATCCGTTCTGACCGAAGTCAGACTTGGCCGCACGTGAACGTTCTAGTGGCTGACTTTTTTTTTCTTCGCCAGGAATGCTGCCACCAGCGCGTTAGCGTAGGCGTTCGACGTTCGAATCGTACTTCCGCTCTTGGCCGACTGTAGCCTGCCGCTATGTCTGTGCAAAGGGCTCAAGGCCGCTCTAGTAACACCTCGGAAGCGGCCACATGGTGTTCGCGTCGCACGACCTGCAGCCCGTGCTCTGATTCAATCGCATCGAACGACGCCGAACTTCATGAACGGATCGTTGTTGCTGTAAGCGTAGCGGTACTCCACAACACCGCCAATCCGAAAGAACCGGTAGGTTTCGGAGCTTGGTTGGCACAAGCTTGGTTTAACTGATTGCGAGTAGCGATCTTGGAACTGCTCAAGAGTGACGCCGCTCTGCTTGAAATGTTTATTCGCTGTTTCAGCATCAAATGCAAACCTTCCCGACACCACGACGACGTGCTTCTCGGCGACCGCCGTTTCAATAGAGACCTGAGGGCTCGGCTTCATGGGCAGTTGCTGCTGGATCGCAGCGGCAAGCTTTTGAGCGGTACGACAAGCTTCCTGCAGAGCGGAAGCACACGGACCTTCTTGAGCCATTCCCAAGATCGGGACGAAGAGACCGATGAGGGCCAGACGATACCAAGGAGGATTGTTCTTTTGATTCACGATGCATCTCTTTTTCTACTAGATTCACTTCGGTCAGCACGTCGCCTACTCCAGGCCCATAGCCACCAAAGAATCCACCAGAGAATCAGGCCGCCGATGAGATCGCCAATTAAGTTGCTGGGCTCGATTCCAGTCGACGAGTAAATTCCCATCAACACGCCGGTGATCGCCCCAAACAAAAGAAACTTCCATCGATGCCTCGTGTATCGATCGTTCATTTCACTACCTCCTCAGTGCGTCGCAATCTTGAAGGGTGCCGCCAAGCTAACCCCGTCGACCTCTCTGGCTGCAAGACAGTTTGGCTCGGTATTCAAGGCCGCCTTTGCGTTCCTAAAGCTATGCAAGGAACGTCTGGTTCTGGCGGCATTCTGCCCGTCGGCCGGCGCCGCACTCATGAGGAAAACCGGCCAACAAGGCGCGCACATGCAGCGCGAACCTGCTGCCGGTGAAGAACCTCGAGCTCGCGCGCCTCGCGATCGCACTGCTCTAGCCAGGCCGACGCACACTGACTGCGGAGCTCGTGCGGCGGCAGGTGGTCCGATTCACTCGCAATAGCGACGAACAACGTGAAGTCCGGGTCATGGTCAAGCCGTGACACCTCAAATCTCAGGGCTGCCAACTGCCTGACACCCTCAACAAATGGGACCGTGCCATCCGCGAGGCCCCGAGCGGTGTCCACAACTGCCTTGTGCGCCGCGCGGAGATGGCCTTCGTCAAGCATGCTCACGTCGCTCCTCCACACATGTTCACTATCATTCGGCCTTGCCCTTCGAAGGTCAGCTATTGGCCGACTGTTGTCGCCCGTCTTGAGTAAAGACTAGTTCCGGTGGTCAAGTGCGTTCAGCGTACGTATGGACTGCACGCCGCGCTCTCCTTGAAGACATTGGCGACAGGCTCCTTGTGAATCGAATCATTGATTGACACGAGCCGACTGACAATGGAGAAGCAGCGGCCAGACTCGTACGAGTAGTCAATTTGATATTGTTCACTGGCGCGCGGAGTGAAGGTAACGGGCAGTTTGCAGCTTCGAGCAACTAATGCATCGTGAGGGCCCATCTGCGAGTACAGAACAGTGAATGGGTTGTTCGCATGCGCTCGTACTTCGATGGTTTCAGGCTTTGGCGTTCCGCTACTGCCAAGCATTGCCGGAATAACCCGCTCCGAATCCCCGGCCGCGTTGACGAACCTTGCCCCACCGATGAGTCCGATCGCCCGCGGGCCTTCGCACGCTTCTTTCTCGTATGTGTGAACCATCGCAAAGAGTCTGGCATCAGTGAGGTGCAGGCGGACAAGAGCGCCTCCCTCTTCCGGCTGAATGTATTTGGGTGTGCATGCGGCCAAGGCGAGGCCAGACAGCAACATCGCCGAGGTGGCAGCTGATCGGGAATGGGCAACGTTCATCAAAGTTCTCTTGGTCATTGCAGAAGTGGAGTTCAACTGAGGAAATTCTGGCCCCTCATCCCATCGCAGCGACCACAGCCGGGAAATCGGAAGGGCATGTCGAACTTCTGCTTTTGGCCGCATTGTGCCGATGGATATGGACCATGACTTCACTTCAGCAAGCCGTCGTCTACGAAGCCAACACCACAAGCGCGGCAGTAAAACCCGTGCGCAAACTGCTCTAGCGGGGTCTTCTGCAGTTCTTCCGGTTTGCACTCGTCGGTGGCTACTTGGTCGCGCCGCCGGTAGCCCGCTCGCTCCTCACCGGGAAACAGAACGCTTGGGCTTGCCTTCCCAATGAGAAGAATCTTTGCCCCGACATGTGCGTCACTATGGCACCGAGGGCAAGCTATCCCGGATTGCTGCGAAGCAGACATAGAACTCCTCTATTGACTGATGACGGTGAGGGACCGCTTCTGGCCGACTGTAGCCGGTCGCGCTGGCGTCGCGGAGGGGGCCCTGAGCAGTCTTACGATCCGCTTGAAAGCGGACGTTCTCCCAAATGGGTAACCACGCCCGCAGCAGCTAAGGGCAACGCAGAACTACTGACGCGCCAATAGCTTGGAGGGCCTCAGCGATCGGCCTGAGCTCCAGGTCTACCGGCCACCCTGCTTTGATCCTGAAATTGCCAGCTTCCAGCAATGCCTTAACTTCATTCGGGCTGTGGCCTGTAACTCGACGAATAATGCTGAACACCTTTGCTCGACTTGGGCCAACCGATGTCAGCCATAGTTCCGGATCTGGACAAGGAACATAGGAAAGAGGTGGCTCGAAGTCACCGAATTCCTGCTTCAAGCAATTCATAGCTTCGCTCAACGGCTTGGATGCCAAAGCTCGTGCTGCTGGTAGGTGGACAGGGCAAAACCATTCCATGGATCGAGGGTGCCCAACTGCGCCTTCACTAAGAGGCAAGAAGTCCGAGAAGCTGACGTATCCACCCCCGGTTTGGAAATGCCATGACTCGCAGCGGCAATCCTTGTGGCAAAGGTGACAGTAGGGAGGCTTCATATGGGCTTCTTCTGCAGATGACTGGATTCTGCCGGAGCCGCGAAGGACTGGTCTTGGCCAGTCGTCAGATGCGTCGCTCGTCCAGGGCACTCAAGGCGATTCGCGATGACGTCACGACGGCCTCGCTCGACCTTGGGAGCAAGTCATAAATCCGGTCTGAGTCCATCAGCTGCCGGACCGCATCATAAAGTTCCATGAGCTTCTGGCGCTGCTTCTCAGGTGTCGACAGGCCTCGGCGCATAGCTTCGACAACGGCCTCCGATTTGACCGCCGAAATGTCTTCGAACTGCTTTGACGAAAGATAGTCATAGCCGCGCAGCATGTCGGCCAACTCTTCTGCAGCGGCTTGCTCCTTCGCAGTCGAGAGAACCTTGCCGCTCTTCAACAAGTCGAGGTCTGATGCTTTTGCCAATGCCAAGACTACGTGAATCAGCTTCCGCGAGGGCAACATTCGAGTTCCTTGAAGATTTCAGAGGCGGCACGGAAGGTCCGGTTTTGGCCGTCAACCGCCTGTCGGCCCGGAAATCGTGATCGCGCGGCTTCCTGTCATAGCAGCTCGTTGAACGCGTAGAACACGTTGTCCTTGCAGCGATGCCACAGGCCGCGGTGCGCCCACGCGTCGGCCTGCAGCTCGATGCAGTCGCGCGTGTCGCGCTCGAAGATGGCGTCCAGTTGCGCGGCCAGCGCGTCGTCGCGCAGGCCGAGCGTGATTTCGTCGTTGGTTTCGAAAGAGCGGTCGTCGAAATTGCTCGAACCGATGGCGCACCACGCGCCGTCCACCGTCATCACCTTCTGGTGCAGCAGGCACTTCTGGTACTCGAAGATGCGCACGCCGCCGGCGAGCAGCAGGTGGAAGTTGCGGTGCGCGGCGTGCTGCACCATGGGCATGTCGGAAGCTTCGGCCGACGGCACCATCACGCGCACGTCGACGCCGCGCTTCGCCGCCTTGCACAGCGCATCAATCGCCTCGCTGTCGGGCAGAAAGTATGGGTTCTGGATGCGGATGCGCTGGCGTGCGATGCACACCACCAAGTGGTGCAAGATCTTCACCGCCGGCGGCGAACCTTCCGGCTTGATGCTCGCGACGTGCACGGCCACGTCGCCCATGCGGTTGAGCGGCGGGAACACCGCGTCGCCGACAAATAGCTCGCCAGTGTCTTCCACCCAGTTCTCGCTGAAGGCGGCCTGCACCGCATGCACGATCGGCCCCCGCAGGCGCACGCCGAGGTCGCGCACGTTGTCGCATTCCCGCCCTTCACCGAGCCAGCCGTCGACGATGCAGTGGCCGCCGACCAGGGCGACTTTGCCGTCGACCACCACCAGTTTGCGGTGGTCGCGGTCGTTGAAGACACCGATGTTGCGCACGTGGCGCGGGTGATGCATCTCGAGCAGGCAGCCGGCCTCCCGCAGTCGGCGCGACGCGGCCTCGCCCATCTTCTTGCCGCCGTCGGCGTCGACCAGCACGCGCACCGGCACGCCGGCGCGCCGGCGTTCCACGAGCGCATCGACCAGGTGCGTGCCGAGCACGCCGTCCTTCCACAGAAAGGTCTCGAAGTGCACCGAGCAGGCGGCCGCACGGATCTCCTCGAACATGGCATCGAAGAAGGCGCCGTTCTCAAGCAGCTCGACGGCGTTGCCTTCGTAGATGGTGCCCTGCGTCAGGCCCGAGAGCGAGGGCAGCAGCTCGGTGATCGGCGCTTCGCAGTCGATGACGAGCCGCGGGTCGCGATGGCGGCGGATCGACCAGATGACGAGGCCCAGCACGACGATCAGCAGCGCGAACACGAAGGCAAGCGCCGAAGGCCAGGACAGTGTTGCAAGGAAACCATCGCTCATGACGGTCGATTCTCTGTCATGTGCCCAACGCCCATCTGTGCCCGATTGACCATAGCCGCCGGTTTGTGTGCGCGCGCTTCAGGTCAAGCCACCTCGACTCCGAACGGAATCGTTGTGCGCGGCCTCGAACGGCTGCTAAGCCGCGAATTCTGCGGAGTGGCCGACCGGCCGCTTTTGGCCGTACTCAGTCAAACGCAATGCAGGATCGCTCACAGTACCCCTCTTGCCTGAACGAGCTGTTCAACGTCAGCGCCAACCACGGCATCGACGGCCACATGTTCGGCGATCGGGGTGCGAGGCCAATCGACCAAGCTGAGCGCCGACTTCTTCGTCGGCGCCCCCAATCTCGAAACCCGAGGGCTATAGGACCGCCAAGGTGACACTCATGTCCCTAAAACGCGACACGCCACGACGGAATGAATTTTGTCGGTATTTTTGTCGGTATTTGAAGAAGGGGAAATCCAGAAACCCAGCATCCATGCGGCTTCTGTCATGATTTTTCGTTCCTGTCGAAGCACCACGGCATCGCATCACGGCGTGTCGCCAGGCATCAGAAACCCGCACGCTCCAAAGCGTGGCGGGTTTTTCTTTGCCTCAGGCCGTCGCACGGCATAGCGATGTCATCGCAGAGAAATGTGGCTACGCATCAATGCAGCGTGCATGATTGCGAGCGCGCCCAGCGCGCGAAGGAGCAATCCATGCCGTCTTCCAGCGACTACGAATCGATGTTCGAGTTCGCGCCGATGTCGCTCTGGCTCGAGGACTACAGCGGGCTGCGCCAGCTGTTCGATTCATGGCGCAGCGCCGGTGTCATGGATCTGGTGGCCCACCTGACTGCCGAGCCGGAACATGTGGGCGAATGCATGGCGCAGCTGCGGGTGCTGAGCGTCAACCAAAGCACACTCACGCTCTTCGGTGCCCAGAGCCAGGCCGAGCTGCTGTCGCGGCTCGACAGTGTCTTTCGTGACGACATGACCGCACCCGTGATCTACGAGCTGGACCAGCTTTGGCGCGGAAATCTCTGCTTCGACAACCAGACGGTCAACTATGCATTGGACGGCCGCAGGCTCGACGTGCACGTGCGGGTGCAGGTGCTGCCCGGACACGAGGCGACATGGGACCGCGTGCTGGTGTCGCTGGACGACATCACCGAGCGCGTGCGGGCCGAGCAGCTGCGCCTGGAAAGCGAGCGCTATGCGCGCGAGCTGTTCGAGCGTTCGCCGGTGTCGTTGTGGGTGGAAGACTTCAGCGGGGTCAAGACCCTGCTCGACGACATACGCAAGCGGGGCATCAGCGACTTCACGACCTTCATCAAGGTGCATCCGGAGTTCGTCACGCGCTGCATGCGCGAAATCCGCGTGATCGACGTCAACCGGGAGACGCTGCGCATGTTCGGTGCGGCCGACAAGAGCGAGCTGCTGGACAACCTCTCCGGCATCTTTCGCGACGAGATGCACGACTCCTTCGCCGAACAGCTGCAGGACCTGTGGAACGGCAAGATGCTGCAGCAGCGGGAGGTCGTCAACTACGCGCTGACGGGCGACCCGCTGAACATCCACATGCAGTTTGCCGTGCTCGAAGACCGGCTCGCCACCTGGGATCTCGTGCTGGTGTCGCTGATCGACATCACGGCCCGGAAGAAGGCCGAGGCCTATCTCGAATACCTGGGCAAGCACGACGTGCTGACGCAGCTGCGCAACCGCGCCTTCTTCTCGGAAGAACTGAACCGGCTGTCGCGCAAGGGCCCGTGGCCGGTGTCGGTGCTGGTGATCGACATGAACGGCCTGAAGCCCGTCAACGACGAGGAAGGACACGCCGCCGGCGATGCGCTGCTGCGGCGCGTGGGCGAGGTGCTGAGCAAGGCAGTCGACGAGCCCGGCTGGCCCGCGCGCATCGGCGGCGACGAGTTTGCCGTGGTGCTGCCGAAGACGGACGAGCGCGGGGCCGAGGCCATGCGCGACCGCATCGCTTCCATGCTCGTGCTGAACAACCAGTTCTATGCGGGCCAGAGCGGGCGCGCGCTGAGCCTTGCGGTCGGGGTGGCGACCTGCGAGGCCGGCGACCTGCTGGACGCGGCGCTGCAGCGCGCAGACCGTGCGATGTACGCCGAAAAGGCCCGCCACTACAGCGACAGCGCGGCCGAACGACGTCGCGAAAAAGCTTCTTGAGTTTCTCGAACTCGCTCCAGTACTAGCTCGGAAATCGCGCGCATTCGACCGTGCCGCGGACTCTGCTTGTTGCGATTCCTGTCGAAGCACCATGTCAGGCACTCAAACACAAGGGTGCCGAAATCGGCGAGCGCCTGGCGATTAGCTCGAAAAATGAGCGTCTGAATTCCATTTTTCATGGCTAATGGAAACTACACGTTTCAGTAAACAATCAGGGCGCAAGGTTCCCGAATGACACATGGGGTCCGCATCGCTTGCAAGAGCCGAATCTCTTGCGAGCGATGCCGGGCGATGGATGCGAACGCGACCCCCGAGGGTCGGCGAAACAGCAACGGCGTGTGATTGATATCGAAATTCAAACCGCCGTTGGCGTCGTACCCCTCATGTTCCCTTTTCCCCTGCGGCTGCTGCGTGCCGCAATGATTCCCCTTGATGCTCGGCCATTCGATCTGAGACGAACCGCCCGCCAGTGAAAGACCTCGGCGCACGGGGCGCGCTCCGGTTCAGGTTCCTCCTTCGGGCCTTGTGCCTGGGCCTGCTTGCGGCCGGCGCGGTCGGCACCGCCTGTGCGCAAAACGCGATCAAGGCGGTCGCAAGCGCCATGCAACAGGGTGTGGAGGTGATCCAGATCGATCTGGCACGACCGCTCGCCGCCGTGCCCAGCAGTTTTTCGGTCGCGAGCCCCGCGCGCATCGCACTGGACTTCCTTGGCGCCACCAACGATGTCGGGCGCGCAGCCATCGAAGTGAATCAGCCCAACCTGCGCTCGATCAACGTGGTGCAGGCCGGCGAGCGCAGCCGCGTGGTGTTGAACCTCCGGCAGCCGGTGCCTTACACGGCAGAGCTGCAAGGCAATTCGGTGCGGGTCACGCTTCAGGCGGTTGCCGTTGCCGAGACACGGACCGTGGAAACGCCCGCGCCGGCCGAAGCCACGGCGGCGCCCGTTGTTCGCAGCAGCCCGATCACGCTCAATTTCTCCAACGCCGACATCGAGGCCGTGGCACGCACCATGGCGGTGGTCACCGGGCGCAATGTGGTGGTCGATCCGCGCGTGAAGGGCACGATGGACCTCGTGACCGACCGCCCCGTGCAGCCGGCCGCTGCCTTCAACCAGTTCGCCGCGGCGCTGCGTTTGCGGGGTTTTGCGGTGGTGGAGGCCGACGGCCTCTACAAGGTGGTGCTCGAAGCCAACGCCAAGCTGCAGAGCGTTGCCGTGAACACCTCCATCGGCGCTGTGCCTTCGTCGGGCAGCAACCAGGTCGTCACCCAGATCTTCAGGCTCAACCACGAGTCGCCCAACGCCCTGCTGCCGGTGCTGCGCCCGCTCATTCCGCCCAACAACACAATCAACGTGAACCCGGGCAACAACTCGCTCGTGATCACCGACTACGCCGACAACATGCGCCGGCTCGCGCGCATCGTCGCGGCGCTCGATGTGCCGAACGCATCCGATGTCGAGGTCATCCAGCTGAAGCACTCGATCGCCACCGACCTGATTCCGCTGGTGCAGCGGCTCATCGATGGCGGAGCGTCGGGTGCACCGAGCGTCAGCGAAGCACCGGGTGGCGCCGACGCGTCGTTCCGCACCACGCTCTTGGCCGACCCGCGCAGCAATGCGCTGATCCTGCGCGCCGCCAATCCGGCGCGTGCGCAACTCGTGCGCACGCTGGTCGAGAAGCTCGACCGCGCGCCGGCCGAAAGCAGCAACGGCGCGGCCGGCAACATCTACGTGGTCTACTTGAAGAACGCCGATGCCGTGCGCCTTGCGGCCACGCTGCGCGCCGCCATGGCCGCGAACCAGTTGCCCGGCACGCCGGGCTCCCCCGGCGCCGCGGGCGGCGGCCAGGCGCAGCCGCAAGCCAACATTCCGCAGGCCATGCAACAGACGAGCCTCAGCGGCCAAGGCGGCTCGGCGGCCGCCAACGCGCCGCTGAACAATGCCAACCAGCCTTCGACCGGCGGGCAGATCCAGGCCGACCCGTCGACCAACTCGCTGATCATCACGGCGCCCGAGCCGCAATACCGGCAGATGCGCGCGGTGATCGACAAGCTCGACGGCCGGCGCGCGCAAGTCATGATCGAGGCGCTGATCGTCGAGGTCAGCGCCAAGAAGGCGGCCAACTTCGGCGTCCAGTGGCAGAGCGCGCTGGGCAACAACGCGGTCATCGGCACCAATTCGAGCCTTGCGAGCGCCAACATCCTGGCGCTGACGCAGGCCCTGGCCACGCGCGACGTGGCCAACGTGCGGCCGTCATCGGGGCTGAACCTCGCCATCGCCGGCAAGATCGGCGGGCAGTACATCCTCGGCGCGATTGCGAACTTCTTCACCAGCGACGGCGACGCCAATGT
>NZ_JBEPKJ010000010.1:0-279323 GCF_040544635.1 Variovorax paradoxus | reverse complement strand
ACGGCGATGAACGGGGCCACGACCACCGCGCAGACCACGCGCGATGCGTTCCGCCTGGCCGGCGGGCATGTGGATGCGGGCGCCTACGAGTACCGCCTGCATGCGGCCGATGCAGCGGGGGCGGGGGAGAACTGGTATTTGCGGTCGACCACGACCACCACCGTCACCCCTCCCGGCGATGGCGGCACTACCCCAACCGACGGCGGCGGCGCGGCCGCGCCGAGCGGCGAGGGACTCGCCGCACCCGGCCCCTCATTCGTCGTGACCGTGCCCACCTACCGCGCCGAAGCCTCGCTGTATGCGGCGCTGCCGAGCCAACTGCGCCAGGGCAACCTTGCGATGCTGGGCGATCTGCACAAGCGCATAGGCGATGACGATGCGAAGGGCGCCGCCACATCGTCAACAGGTTCGGAACGCCGCGCCTGGGCCCGCGTGCTCTCCACCGACATCGACATCCGCCAGGGTGGCACCGTCTCGCCTTCCAGCAAGGGCCGCACGACCGGCTTCCAGGCCGGCACCGACCTGCTGGCCACGCCCGACTGGCGCGCGGGCCTCTACGTGGGCCAGCTCGACGGCGACGCACGCGTCAGCGGCTTTGCGAGCGGCCTGCAGAACCTGCAAGTGGGCCACAACGATCTGCGCAGCCAGTACTTCGGCGTCTACGGCACCTACACCGGCAACAGCGGCTTCTATGCCGATGCGGTGGTGCAGGCCGGACGGCACCGCTACACCGCGCAGCCCACGCTGGGCGCCGGCGTCGAAGGCAAGGGCCACAGCCTGCTGGCCTCCATCGAAGTGGGGCAGGCCTTTCCGCTGGGCGCGAGCGGCTGGAGTGTCGAGCCGCAACTGCAGCTGGTCCATCAGAACCTGGACCTGAACAACTCGGCCGTCGCCGGCGCGGTCGTGCAGCCCGAGGCCGACAACGGCTGGATCGCGCGCGCCGGCGTGCGGGTGAAGGGCGAGATCGGCACCGGCCTGGGCACGCTGCAGCCGTATGGCCGCTTCAATGTCTACAAGAGTTCGAGCGGCACGGACGTCGTGCGCTTCGTCAACGGCGCAAGCCGCACCGACATCGCGGCGCCCACCGGCGGTACGAGCACGGAACTCGCGGGCGGCTTCACGCTGGCGCTCGGCACCAGGACGAGCGTCTATGGCGAAGTGGGCAAGTTGTGGTCCTCGGGCGGTGATGCCAGGGTGAAGAGCTCGATCAATGCCTCGCTGGGGGTGCGTATGAAGTGGTGAGGAGAGAGCTTCGCCGGACACGCTGGAGCAGCTCTGGAATCCGACTGCACCAGCACACCGACGCGGTGTCTACCTACAACAGACCCCGCATGAAAGAGCCACGTTCGGCGTGCAGGCGGGCGACGGCGCGCCTGGCATTCGACATCGACATCGACATCGACATTGACTGGGGCCCGGCGAATGCCCACCATGAACAAGCTCAAGCATCTACCCCGCCTTTGCCAGCAAGCGGCCATGGCGTGGGTAGACGACTTCGCGCCCAGCATGGGAGCGGCGATCTCGTACTACACGATGTTCTCGCTGGCACCGTTGCTCGTGATCGTCATCGCGGTGGCGGGTGCGCTCTTCGGCACGGAGGCTGTGCAGGGCCAGATCGCCGCCCAACTGGCGGGACTGATCGGGCAGGAAGGTGCGGTGGCGGTACAAGCCCTGGTCAAGAGCGCCAACGAACCGTCCCGCGGATTGATCGCCGGAGCCATCAGCGTCGTGGTGCTGATCGTCGGCGCGACCACGGTGTTCGCCGAACTGCAAAGCGCGCTCGATCGCATCTGGCATGTGCCCGAACGCGCAAAACCAAGCGGTGTGTGGGGCATTCTTCGTGCGCGGGTGCTCTCGTTCGGCCTGATCCTCGGGCTCGCTTTTCTGCTGATGGTGTCGCTCATCGTCAGTGCCGTGCTGGCAGCGCTGGGGAGCTGGAGCAGCGGGCTCTTTCCCGGGTGGGAGCTCCTGCTGCAACTTCTCAACGCGTTGGTCACGCTGGGCATCCTCACGCTGCTGTTCGCGATGATCTTCAAGTTCATGCCGAGCGCGCCCATCGCATGGCCCGACGTGTGGGTCGGCGCGGCGGTGACCGCCGTTCTCTTCGAGATCGGCAAGGTGCTGATCGGCCTCTATCTGGGCAAGAGCAGCGTCAACGAGTCTTTCGCCGCAGCCGGATCGCTGGTGGTGTTGCTGGCCTGGGTGTATTACGCCGCGCAGATCTTCCTGCTTGGCGCGGAGTTCACCAAGGTCTACGCCAATGCCCATGGTTCGGTGGCCGCGGCAAAGGCGCAGGCCGCGACGCAAGCCGCTGCAGAAGAGGCCAGGATGGGCACCGACAGCGCCGCCGCCGCGAGGCCTTCGCGCAACAGGAAATCCGCCGCAACGAGCGCGGCGAAATCCGGGATCCGGCTGTAGCAGCCTGCAGCCCCTAGTCGGTCAGCGTCAGCCCGAAAAAGAAATCAAGGATGTGAAAGTGATCGTCATGGAACTGGTCTTCCATGCCGGCCAGCTTTGCAATGGGCACCCATTCGGCGGACGCGGCGTCGTCACCGGCCGTCACCTCCGGCGGGCGGCGCGGGCCCAGGTCGAACCAATGCGCATGGGTAATGACACGCCCGCGCTGGCTGCGGTCCGGATGATCGAACACCCGCACCGCCTTGAACGCAGCCTCGATGTCGCTGTCGAGCAGACGCAAGCCGGTTTCCTCGTCGAGTTCCCGCAGGGCCGACTGCCAGACCGTTTCGCGCGGCTCGAGAAAGCCGCCCGGCACCGCGCACATGCCCTTGCCCGGCGAGCGGCCGCGTCGGATGACCAGCACCTGGTCGCCGCACTGAACCACGGTGTCGACCGTGACGAAGACGACAGGGTAGGGCGTGCCGGCCCACATGGCCTTGTCTTGGCGCAAGCTCTCCCATTCCTGCGCCAGCACGGCGTAGTGGGGCAGCTTCGCCCAGGCGCGCAGAAACTGAAGCGTGCTCGCCGGCGCCTGGTTTACCAGCGCGGCCAGCGCAGGCTCCAGCGACCCATCGTCTGCTGCTCCGAAATACGCGTCGCGCAGTGCGCTGGCGTGAATGTCGCCCTGCAACCCGGTGTCGTCGAGCGTCCAATGCGGGAAGTCGCGCAGGTACACGCTGGTCGCGTCCTTCAGGTGGCCCACCAGCACCACCGACGGCTGACCGGGATACATCTGTGCCACGCCTTGCTTCACGGCGGCCACCCAGCGCGCCTGGTCGTAGTAGTCCCGCACGGGCAGAAACTTCAGGCGCTCCCGGTCCGCCGGCGGAAGGGCGAGGCGGATCATTTCCGCGCGCTCTTCCCAGGTGAAAGGATTGCGCGGTGTGCGGGCCTGAAAAGCCGAGCCCATCACCACGACGCACTCGGGCGCCGCGGCCAGGGCGCGCCGCAGCAGCGCGAGCTGTGCGTTGTGGAAGATCTGGAACCGGCCGATGTAGACGGCGACGTCGTGTGTTTGGGCTTGGGCTTGGTTTGTCATTTCGTTCTCAGGACAGTTTGGCTGCAATCGGCATTTGGCGGCCGGAGCCGAAGGCGCGCGCCCTGACCCGGACGATGGGCGGCGACTGCCGCCGCTTGTATTCGTTGCGCGCGATCATGCCGCGGATACGCTCGACCAGGGCTTCGCCGGAAGGCTCCGCCCGCAGCGCGTCGACGAATGTGCGTGCCTGGTCGTACTCCCACTTCGCGAGCCGCGGGCCTTCGATCAGCAGCTTGAGGATCTGGTCGAGCACGGGATAGGGCGGCAGGCTGTCGACGTCCTTCTGTCCCGGTGCCAGTTCGGCCGAGGGCTCCTTGTCGATGATCGCCTGCGGAATGATCTCGCGGCCCGCCGTTTCATTCAGGTGTCGCGACAGAGCGAAAACTTCGGTCTTGTAAAGGTCGCCGATCAGGCCCAGGCCGCCGTTGGTGTCGCCATAGAGCGTGCAATAGCCGACCGAGATCTCGGACTTGTTGCCTGTGGTCAGCAGCAGGTGGCCGAAGCTGTTGGAGTACTCCATGAGGATGGTGCCTCGCACACGCGCCTGAAGATTCTCCAAAGCCACGCCGCGCAATTCGCCGGTGAATGCCGATCCGAAACCTTGCGTGAACTGCGACACGATGTCCGCGATGGCATGGTGCTTCAGCGGCACGCCGAGGTTGCGGCACAGGGCTTCGGAGTCGCTCACCGACCCCTCCGAGGAGAAGTGCGACGGCATGGTGATGCCCACCACGTTCTCGGCGCCCAGCGCTTCGGCCGCCAGCGCCAGCGTCAGCGCCGAGTCGATGCCGCCGGACGAGCCGACAACAGCCTGCCGGAAACCGCAGCGCCGCGCGTAGTCGCGCAGGCCCAGCACGATCTGCTGGCGGTAGAACTCCAGGGCGGACAAGCCTTCCGGCGGCACGGGCGGTGGCGGCTTGCCGGCCGGCGTGAGAAAACGGCCGTTCTCGAAGCACAGCGTGCTCACATCTTCCGCGAAGCGCCGTGCCTCGTAGACCACGCCGGCTTGCGGCTCGACGGCGAACGATGCCCCGTCGTACACCAGCTGGTCATGCCCGCCAACCTGGTTGACGTAGAGAATCGGCAGGCCGTTGCGGCGGCTCGCTGCGCCGAAGATCTGGTGCCGCTGTTCGCGCTTGCCGATGTTCGACGGGCTCGCGTTGATCGACACCACCAGGTCGGGTGCCGCATCGCGCATGCGCTCGAACGGATTCACAAGGTAGTCCTGCCCCTCGTCGTTCCAGCCGTCTTCGCAGATCAGCAGGCCGACTTGAAAGCCGCGGATGCGAAGCACGCGCGCCACATCGGGCCCGGGTTCGAAGTGCCGGCGCTCGTCGAAGATGTTGTAGGTCGGCAGCAGCTGCTTGGCGTACTCGAGCAGCACTTCGCCCCCGCGGATGACGCGTAGCACGTTGCGAAGCTTCTTCCCCGCGCCCTCGCGCCGTGCCGGCAGCCCGACAGCCCAGTGCAGCGCCGGCATCTTGCGGGACGCCGACAGCAGCTCCTGGAAAGCGACCTCCACGCGGTCCATGAAACCTTCTTCTTCCAGCAGGTCGGCCGGGTAGTAGGCCGTGAGCGACATCTCTGAAAAGACGACCAGATCGGCCTGGTCGGCCGAGGCCTGGCGCGCAGCCTCGATCATTCGCGCAGCGTTGCCGGACAGGTCGCCGATCGTGTAGTTGAGTTGGGCGGCAGTGATTCGGAGCATGGCTCTCAACCTTCTATCTGAAAGACCTGGCGCAGATAGGCCAGGAACGTCTGGTCTTCGCACAGCGTCTTGCCCGGGCTGTCCGACAGCTTGGCCACGGGCTGGCCGTTGCACCCGGTGAGCTTCATCACGATGTTCAGCGGCGTGAGGCCGACATCGTTGGTCAGGTTGGTGCCGATGCCGAAGCCGGTCTGGGTGCGATCGGCGAAAGTGCGGTAGAGCCGGATGGCCGTTTGCAGGTCGAGCCCGTCGGAGAACACCAGCCGCTTGGTGTGCGCATCGATGCGCAGCCTGGTGTAGTGCGCCAGTGCCTTTTCGCCCCAGACGACCGGGTCGCCCGAGTCGTGGCGAAGGCCGTCGAACAGCTTGGCGAAGTAGAGGTCGAAGTCGGCCAGGAAGGCGTCCATGCCGACCACGTCCGTCAGCGCCACGCCCAGGTCGCCACGGTACTCCTGCACCCAGCCTTCCAGCGCTGCATTCTGGAAGTCGCGCAGCCGCACGCCCAGGGCCTGGTAAGTCTGCAGATATTCGTGGGCCATGGTGCCGATGGGCACCAGCTCCAGCTCCTTGGCCAGCAGCACGTTGGATGTGCCCTTGAAGTACATCGGCACCTCGCGCTTGAGCGTGCCGACCACCTCGCGCTGCCAGTCGCGGGAAAAGCGGCGGCGCACGCCGAAGTCGAAGAACTCGAAAGGATGCCGGGCCGCCGGCTCCTTCGCGAAGTTGCGCAGCAGCTCGATCTTGGCCTGCAGGCGCGCACGGCCCTGCACCAACGCCGCCTCCGCATCGAAGCGGCGGAAGTACAGCTCGTTGACCATGGCGAGAACGAAGATCTCGAAACCCATGGTGTGAACCTGCGGCCCGACTGCCCGGATGCGCAGCGCATCGCCTTCGGCCGTGGCGGAAATGAATTCGCGCTGAAAGCTGAAGATGCGCAGGAAGTCGACGAAGTCGCTCTTGATGTAGCGCAGGCTGCCCAGGTAGGCGAGTTCGCCGGGCGCAAAGCGCAGCGAGCAGAGGTGGTCCAGCTGCTGGTTGACGTCCGAGAGCAGCTCGGCGAGCGGATAGGCCGGCTGGTTGCGGCAGACGAAGGTGTACTCGGCCTGCGTCTGCGGGTGGCTGTGCAGCATGGCCTGCCACATGGTGAACTTGTACAGGTCGGTGTCCAGCAGGCTTTGGATGATGGGTTGCATGGTGCGGTCCTTCGCCGTTCTTTTCGGTCGGGTGTTTTCGGTCAGGTGTTGGCGGCCAGTATGGAAAGCACTTCGGCGCCGGTGCGAAGCTGCGCGCCGCGGTTGCTCATGTCTTGCAAGAACGCCTGGTGCTGCGCCTCGAAGCCGGCCACGGGGCTCATGCAGTCGGTGACCAGCACCAGCTTGGCGGGCCTGCCCGAAGGCAGGTTGGCGGCAATGTGCTCGGTGGTGGCCTTCACGCAATGGCTGCTGGCTTCACCGGCAATGACGATCAGGTCGGCGCGGTCGAGCGATTCGACCAGCGGCATGTTGAGCAGGGTGGCGGGGTCGTCCGCATCCGGCACTTCGGCCTGGATCGCGCTGTAGTGCTCGGTCCAGGGGTTGCTGCCCTTGCCGACCTTTTCCACCACGCGCAGCTGTGCATCCTCCCAGGCGTTGTAGGCGTCCTTGACGGCCGCGTGCACGTTGTGGCCCCAACTGCCGATTTCGCAATGCACCGGCCATACCATCAGCGTGTAGCGCCCCCGGCGCTCGAGCTCGTGGATGTAGGCCAGCGCCCGGGGCAGGGCAGCGGGGTCGCGCGGGCGGTAGTCGCCGGCGCTTACCTGTGCCGCCGTAATCGACGTAAAAGGCGGCACATCGGCGCCATCGCGCGTCTGCCAGAACGTGGGATGCGCAATGTCGAACCTGTGGTGTGAATCCAGCGTGATGGTGATGCCGCCGATGCCGCCCGAACCTTCGCGGATGAGCTGAGCCACCCTCAGCATGTCGGCGTGGGCGCCCGCGACCGGCAGCGCCGGCTGCAATTGCGCGCCGGTGGACGGATCAGCCGGAAGCCAGCTGGCCGGAAGATCGCAGAAGTCGTTTTGCGGATCGATCAGGAGAAGTTGGATGTTCTGCTTCATGGTGTTCTCGGTTTAGTTGTACTGTACAACTATATGGGTTGTATAGTACAACTTACTCGGAAGAAGTCAAGCACCGGGCTCCGCAGAGTCTCGCGGGCTGAATGTGCGGGGGAACAGGGCCGCCTGGGACCGGTCGCGCAGGCGATAGCCCATGGCCGGCCGGCCGAAGGTACCTTCCACGGTGCCGGCTTCCTCCATGAAACCGGCGTCGAGCATGCGCTTGCGGAACGCGCTCTTGTCGACCGGGCGGCCCAGCACCACTTCGTAGGTGTGCTGCAGCTGCGGCAGCGTGAAGGGTTCGTTCAGGAGAAAGGCGGGAAGCGAGGTGTATTCCACCTTGCTGCGCAGGCGGGCGATGGCGGCCTCCAGGATTTCGGCGTGATCGAAAGCCAGGCGCTTGCGGGCGGCCGCAGCGGCGTCGATCCACTCGACTTGCGCGGCATTCGCCCCTTTCTCAAGCACGAGGTCCTGGCTGGGCATGAGCGCGAAGAACGCATGGGTGGTCGACCAGCCCCGGGGGTCGCGGCCCGCATCGCCCCAACTGCCAAGTTGCTCCAGGTACGGCGCGGAAACGCCGGTCTTTTCCCGCAGCTTGCGCAAGGCGCAGTCGAGCAGGGTGGCGTCCTTGTTGACATCGATGAACCCTCCGGGCAAGGCCCAGCGGCCCGGAAAAGGATCGTCGGTATCGCTCGGGCGGCGTACCAGAACGACCTTCAGTGCATCTTCCAGTACGGTGAAGATGACCACGTCGACGGTGACCAGCGGCCTGGGAAATTTCAGCTCGGCCTGCGCGTTGGATGGTTTCAAGGCTCGGCATCCTTTCAATATGGTTGCACTGTGCAACTCTAAAGGAAGAAATGGAAATAACAACACCATCCCGGCGGGTTAATCTGTCGCCATGGATTCCCTGATTGCCGCCTCCGCCCGAGCCCTTGCCGCCGGCGACGCGCTCGGCGCCCTCAAGCGGGTTGCCTTGCGCGACGATCCGCCTGCGTTGGCGCTGCGCGGCATTGCCATGGCGCAGCTTGGCGAGCATCCGCGTGCGCGCGAGCTCCTGCGGCGGGCCGCCCGAGGCTTTGGCGCCCACGAGGAATTGGCGCGCGCCCGCTGCGTGGTCGCCGAGGCCGAGGTGGCGCTGGCCATGCGTGATCTCGGTGGCTCGCCGCGCTCGCTCGCGGCCGCGGCGGCCACGCTCGAGGCGCATGCCGATCACGGCAACGCATTGCAGGCGCGGCTGATTGCGGCGCGCAAGCTCTTGCTGCTCGGCCGGCTCGACGAGGCCGCGGCTGCGCTGGCGCCGCTCGATGCGCGCGGCCTGCCGCCCTCGCTGGCGGCGGTGGCCGAGCTGACCGCGGCCGAGCTGGCGTTGCGATCGCTGCGCACCGGGCCGGCGCAGGCGGCGCTTGCTCGCGCGCACGATGCGGCCGAGCGTGCACAGGTGCCGGCGCTCCTGGCCGAGGTGGCAGAGGCGCGGGCCGCGCTCGACCGTCCCGCCGCGCGGCGCCTCTCCGCCGGGGGCGAGCAGACGCTGCGCCTGGACGAGGTCGCGGCGCTCCTGGCCTCGGACGCGCTGGTGATCGATGCCTGCCGCCGCGGGGTGGGGGCGGGCGAGGCATGGCGGCCGCTGGCGCGCCGGCCGGTACTGTTCGCGTTGGCGCGCGCGCTGGCCGAGGCGTGGCCCGGCGACGTCGATCGCGAAGGCCTGATTGCCTACGCCTTCAACACCCGCCACCCCGACGAGACGCTTCGCGCGCGCCTGCGGGTCGAGATCGGCCGCTTGCGCGCACTCGTGGCGCCGTTGGCCGGCATCGAGGCTACTTCGCGAGGTTTCGTCCTCAAGGCGCACGGCGAGCGCGAAGTCGTCGTGCTGGCACCGCCCATCGACGGTGACCAGGCGTCGGTGGTGGCGCTGCTCTCCGACGGGGCGGCCTGGTCGACCTCGGCACTGGCACTGGCCCTGGGAGCCAGCCAGCGCACCGTTCAGCGTGCGCTCGCCGAGCTGGAGGCCGCCGGGCGCGTGCGCGCCATCGGGCGGGCGCGGGCACAGCGTTGGCTTGCGCCGCCGCTGACTGGATTCACGACGATCTTGTTACTCCCCGCGGCGCTGCCGATTGAATAGAGTTGTCTCCAAGGCCCCGATCCGGGGCGCAAACAAGGAGCAGCGATGAGCAACAGCAGCAACAAGACAAGCAAGGGCAAAACCCAGGTCACGGCAAGTGCGGCCGAAATCGTCCGCGAGTACGGCCCCTTGGCCGGCGAGGCGAGCGTGGGCGGCGTGACCCACGACGGCCAGCGTGTCTGGGCCGCCACGCGCGACGGGCTGATCGCCTTCGATCCCGCGAGCGGCGAGACGACGCGCACGCTGGCTTGCGCCGGTGACGCCGGCACCGCCTTCGACGGCACTCATCTCTATCAGATCACCGAGGCGCGCATCGACAAGATCGATCCGGTCACGGGCACGGTGGTGGCATCGATTCCCGCGCCCGGCAACGGCAGCGACTCGGGGCTCACCTGGGCTGAGGGCAGCCTGTGGGTGGGGCAGTACCGCGACCGCAAGATCCGCCAGATCGACCCGGCGACCGGCGCCGTCTTGCGCACCATCGAGTCCAACCGCTTCGTCACCGGCGTGACCTGGGTCGACGGCGAGCTGTGGCACGGCACCTGGGAGGGTGACGAGAGCGAACTGCGCCGCATCGACCCCGAAGACGGCGCCGTGCTCGAGCGGCTGGAAATGCCGCACGGCACCGGCGTGAGCGGGCTCGAATCCGACGGGGCCGACCTCTTCTATTGCGGCGGCGGAGGCAGCGGAAAAGTCCGCGCCGTGCGGCGCCCGAAGGCGGCCGCCAGGTCCTGACCGTGCCGCTCTCTCCGAAACGATTCATCGAGCCAAGGAGCTGAACACCATGAACACCGCCATTGCCGAAGCCAGCACCGTGAACCATGCCGTCGTGTCCAAAGACCGATGGCTTGCCCAGCGCAAGGCGCTGCTGGCCCGCGAAAAGGAACTGACGCGCCTGCGCGACCAGATCGCCCGCGAGCGCCGCGCCTTGCCCTGGACGCGCGTCGAGAAGAACTACACCTTCGACACGGCCGAGGGCCCGCGCGCGCTCGCCAATCTGTTCGAAGGCCGCCGCCAGCTGCTGGTGCAGCACTTCATGCTCGGCCCCGATTGGGAGCAGGGCTGCCCGAGCTGCTCCTACATGGCCGACCACATCGGCGGGATGCAGGTGCACCTCGAACACCGCGACGTCACGCTGCTGGTCGTCTCCCGCGCGCCCCTGGACCAGATCGAGCGCTTTCGCCAGCGCATGGGCTGGGAGTTCAAATGGGTGTCGGCGCATGGCAGCGATTTCAATTACGACTTCGGCGTCAGCTTCAAGTCGCAGGAGTGGGCCGAGGGCAGGGGCGAGGTCTACTACAACTACAGCGTGCGGCCGTTCCCGGCAGAGGAAGCGCCCGGCATCAGCGTGTTCTACAAGGACGACGCAGGCGAGATCTTCCACACCTACTCGACCTACGAGCGCGGCGTCGAAGTGATGATGGGCACATACAACCTGCTCGATCTCACCCCCAAGGGCCGCGACGAGCACAACGCGGTCTACACCATGGACTGGGTGCGGCACCACGACCGCTACCAGCCGGCGCCGGCCGCAAAGCCGGCAGCAGCCCACGCGTGCTGCCATCCGTCGAACTGACCGGCAACTAGGCTGACCGCGAAGGCATGCCGTGGAAAACCTCTGGTCGTGGTTGGTGGTGGCGGGTGTCGGCGCCCTTCACGGCCTGAACCCTGCCACCGGCTGGATGTGGGCCGCCGCCTGGGGCGTGCGGTCGAAAGACCGGCGCCAGGCGCTGCGGGCCTTGGTGCCCATCGCGGTCGGGCATGCCGCGTCGGTTGCGCTGGTGGCGGCCGCGGTCGCGTTCGGCATGTCGATGGACCGCGTGGTGATGCAAGTGGTGGCGGGCTGCCTGGTCGTCGTTTTTTCAGTGCTGCACTTCTCGGGCCGCACACCCAAGGCGGTGCGCGCGCCGGCCGGGCATGCAGGGGTGGCGCTCTGGTCTTTCATGATGGCCACCGCGCACGGCGCCGGGTTGATGCTGGTACCTGCGCTCATTCCGCTGTGCATGGGCGAGACGGCCGCGCGGGAGGCGGGCGCATCGGGTTCGCTGATGCTGGCGCTTGCGGCGGTTGGCGTTCACGCGGCGGCAATGCTTGTTGTCACCGCGCTCGTCGCCAGCGGGGTGTGCCGCGGGTTGAAAGTCATACTTTCGAACTCCTGACGCGCGGCGAAAACGAGCAAGAAGGTACAGACTCGCGCATCTGGTTGCATATTGGCCGTGCCGTGACAGCTGGTTGCAAGCTTGGCTCAGTGTTTTCCTCAGAGAACGATGGCTCGAAACTCGCTAGAGTGAAGGCGGCCGTTCAGGCTTTTGCTTCGCACACATCAAGGAAAATTTCATGAGCAAGAAAGTTGCATATGTCACCGGAGGCATGGGTGGCATCGGAACTGCCATCTGCCAGCGTCTGCATAAAGACGGGTTCACTGTCGTCGCAGGCTGCGGCCCCACGCGCGACCATGCCAAATGGCTGGCCGAGCAGAAGGCCCAGGGCTTCGAGTTCCACGCGTCGGTCGGCAATGTCGGCGACTGGCAATCCACGGTCGAAGCGTTTTCCGCCGCCAAGGCGGCACACGGTCCCATCGACGTGCTCGTCAACAACGCCGGCATCACGCGGGACCGCATGTTCCTGAAGATGACGCCCGAAGACTGGAGCGCGGTGATCGAGACCAACCTCAACAGCATGTTCAACGTCACCAAGCAGGTGGTGGGCGACATGGTCGAGAAGGGTTGGGGCCGCATCATCAACATCAGCTCGGTCAACGGCGCCAAGGGCCAGGCGGGGCAGACCAACTACTCGGCGGCCAAGGCCGGCATGCACGGTTTCACGATGGCGCTGGCGCAAGAGCTGGCGAACAAGGGCGTCACGGTCAACACAGTGAGCCCGGGCTATATCGGCACCGACATGGTGAAAGCCATCCGCCAGGAAGTGCTCGACAAGATCGTGGCCACCATCCCGGTCAAGCGCCTGGGCGAGCCGAGCGAAATTGCCTCCATCATCTCGTGGCTCGCCACGGACGAAGGCGGCTACTCCACCGGGGCTGATTTCTCGGTCAACGGCGGGCTCCACATGCACTAAGCATGCTGACTGGCACCTGATCGAAAGACCCGTTTCGGCGGGTTTTTTTGTTTCCAGCGATGTGGCTTCTACGAATGGAAAGCCGCGAGAACGGCCATAAAGTTTCCCTCCCCTTGGAGGCAACGACATGGCAGACACAACAACCACACCGACCCAGAAACTTCCTCTCTACCGCTCCCTTTACGTTCAGGTGATCACCGCGGTGGTCATCGGCGTGCTGCTCGGGCACTTCTATCCCGCGATAGGCGAGGCCATGAAGCCGCTCGGCGACGGCTTCATCAAGCTCATCAAGATGATCATCGCGCCAATCATCTTCTGCACGGTGGTGGTCGGCATCGCCGGCATGGAAGACATGAAGAAGGTCGGCAAGACCGGCGGCCTGGCGCTCTTGTACTTCGAAATCGTGAGCACCATCGCGCTCGTGGTCGGGCTGCTGCTGGTCAACGTGCTGAAACCCGGCGCGGGCATGAACATCGACCCGGCTTCGCTCGACACCAAGTCGATTGCCGCCTACACCGGTCCAGGCAAGATGACCGGCACGGTCGACTTTCTGCTGAACGTCATCCCCAGCACAGTGGTCGACGCCTTCGCCAAGGGCGAAATCCTGCAGGTGCTGCTCATTGCGGTGCTGTTCGGCTTTGCGCTGCACCGCTTCGGCGGGCGCGGCACGCTGGTGTTCGACGTGATCGAGAAGGGCTCGCACGTGCTCTTCGTGATCGTCGGCTATATCATGAAGCTTGCGCCCATCGGCGCTTTCGGTGCCATGGCCTTCACCATCGGCAAGTACGGCCTGGGCAGCCTGTTCTCGCTCGGCAAGCTGATGGGCACGTTCTACCTGACCTGCCTGCTGTTCATTTTTGTAGTGCTGGGGCTCATTGCGCGCTTTCACGGCTTCAGCATCTGGAAGTTCATCAAGTACATCAAGGAAGAACTGCTGATCGTGCTGGGCACTTCGTCCTCCGAATCGGTGCTGCCGCGCATGATGGAGAAGATGGAAAACCTGGGTGCCAACAAGGCCTGCGTGGGCCTGGTGATTCCCACCGGCTACTCGTTCAACCTCGATGGCACCTCCATCTACCTGACGATGGCGGCGGTGTTCATTGCGCAGGCCACCAACACGCCGATGACGCTGACCCAGGAGATCACGCTGCTGGCCGTGCTGCTGCTGACCTCGAAGGGCGCGGCGGGCGTGACCGGCAGCGGCTTCATCGTGCTGGCTGCCACGCTGTCGGCCGTGGGCCATGTGCCGGTGGCCGGCCTGGCGCTGATTCTGGGCATCGACCGCTTCATGTCCGAGGCGCGCGCGCTGACCAACCTGATCGGCAACGGCGTGGCCACCATCGTGGTGGCCAAGTGGACCAACGAGCTCGACGAAACCCGGTTGCAGGCCGGGCTCAACAACGAGAACTGGGTCGAGTCCCAGGAGCCGGAAGTGCTCGAGGGCGCCCGCGTCAGCAAGATGGCCGACTGAGAGCCGATCAAGGGCCGATCAAGGTCGCTCAAGGGGCCATCAGCAGCCGAGTGAAATAGAAGGCCGGCATTCGTTCCTGCAAAATGGAGCGATGCCCCACAGCGTTTCCCTGATCAACACCATTGCCGCCGGCCTCGGGCTGGCGCTTGTGTTCGGTTTTCTCGCGGTGCGATTGCGGCTGCCCGCGTTGGTGGGCTACCTGCTGGCGGGCGTGATCATCGGGCCCTTCACGCCGGGTTTCGTGGCCGACGGGAGCATTGCGGCGCAGCTGGCTGAAATCGGCGTGATGCTGCTGATGTTCGGCGTGGGCCTGCATTTTTCGCTCGACGACCTGTTGGCGGTGCGCAAGATCGCCTTGCCGGGGGCATTGGCGCAGATTGCGGTGGCCACGCTGCTCGGCGGCGCGCTGGCGCTCTGGTGGGGATGGTCCTGGGGCGAAGCGCTGGTCTTCGGGCTGGCCCTGTCGGTGGCGAGCACGGTCGTGCTGCTGCGGGCGCTCGAAAGCCTGGGCATTCTCGACTCGTTCACGGGCCGCATCGCCGTGGGTTGGCTGGTGGTCGAAGACCTGGCCATGGTGCTGGTCCTCGTGCTGATGCCGCCGCTCGCGGGGGCCCTGGGCGGTCGAAGCGGCGAGGCTGCAGGTTCCGCAGACCCGTTGTGGCAGACGCTCGGGCTCACGCTCCTGCAGGTCGGCGGCTTCGTGGCGCTGATGCTCGTGGTCGGGAGGCGGGCCTTCCCCTGGATTCTCTGGCAGGTCACGCGCACCGGCTCGCGCGAGCTGTTCACGCTGTGCGTGATAGCGGCGGCCGTCAGCATCGCCTTTGCGTCGGCGGCACTGTTCGGCGTGTCGTTTGCGCTCGGTGCTTTCTTCGCCGGCATGGTCATGCGCGAATCGGAGTTCAGCCACCGCGCGGCGCAAGAGTCGCTGCCGCTGCGCGATGCGTTCGCGGTGCTGTTCTTTGTGTCGGTGGGCATGCTCTTCGACCCTTCGGTGCTTATCGAGCGTCCCTTGCAGGTGCTGGCGGTGGTGGGCGTGATCGTGCTGGGCAAGTCGCTCGCCGCGTGTGCGCTGGTGCTTGTGTTTCGCTACCCGCTGGGCACCGCGCTCACCGTGAGCGCGAGCCTCGCGCAGATCGGGGAGTTCTCGTTCATTCTGGCGGGGCTCGGCGTATCGCTCGGTGTGCTGCCGGTCGAAGGCCAGAGCCTGATCCTGGCCGGCGCGCTGATTTCCATTGCCACCAATCCGCTGTGGTTCAGCCTGATCGCGCCATTGCAAAAATGGCTGTATGCCCGTTTCCCCTTGGCGCGGGAGCTCGAATCGCACGACCATCCGCTGGCCGAACTGCCGACCACCACCGAGGCCAGGTACCTGTCCAGGCAGGTCGTGCTGGTTGGCTATGGCCGCGTCGGGCGCCGCATTGCGGCCGAGCTCGAGGCGAACGACATTCCCTACGTGGTGGCCGAGCAGAACCGAGAGCTGGTCGAGAAGCTGCGCGAGGCCGGCATTGCGGCGGTGTGGGGCGATGCGGCCGAGCCGGCCGTGCTGGTTCAGGCGCACATTGCACGTGCCCGCGTGCTGGTGGTCGCAACTCCGGACGCCATGAACGTGCGCCAGATGATGGAAATTGCGCGCACGCTCAATCCGGCGATCGAGACCGTGATCCGCAGCCACAACGAAGACGAAGCGCGCCTGCTCACGCAGGAAACGGCGGCAACTGTCTTCCTGGGCGAGCAGGAACTGGCGCAGGCCATGGCCCGCGACGTGGTGCGGCGAGCCGTGGCGGCGGTGTGAACCGCCATCCAGGAACGCTTCAGAGGTCTTCGATGACCAGCGTGCGATAGCGCTGCGCGATCGAATAGGGCACGGTGCGCACGACCTCCATCAGGTGGTTGGCAGCGTCTTCGTTCTTGGTCCTGACCAGCAGGCCGGTGTGGCCTTCGCGCGCCAGGTGGGTGTAGGCGCGCACAGTGGCCGCTTCGGTGCCGGCCGATGGCAGCGGGTCGTCAGATTCCCTCACGGTGGGTGAGATCTCCGCCAGGACCGTTGCCGCGGGAATCAGGTAGATCTCGTCGCCGCTCACGCCTTTCTCCAGCAGGCGATGGCCGATGCGGTTGGCGTCTTCCGCGCTCGGAAACATCACCATCGAATAGCCTGTGGGGTAGAAGGCGCCGCCGATGCTCGACCGCATGCGGGGCTCTAGGACGAAGTGCTTCATGATGCTGCCTCCTGGGGTAGTGCAGTTCTTTGGTCACCACACTAGGCTTTTGGCGGGCCGTGTGCTGTAGGCCTGCTCCTATATTTCCGCAGGTTGGTTCGGGATTCTTTGCGAACCGCTCCGGCAGGCTCCTGTACACTTGCCCTCCCATGTCGTGCCATTTCTTCCCCACCACCGTCTGCGCCGCCTCCATGGCCCGCATGATGCCGCCTGCCTTTGCGCGGGCGAATGGGGCATTGGTTGCACGAATGATTACCACCATTACCACCGCGGCCACCTGAGCACGCGCAGGTGGCCGTTTCGGCAGCCACCTGGTGTATCGCTCTTCTTCTCCGAATGATTGAAACCCAGCTCTGGCAGCTGGGTTTTTGTTTTTTTGTCCGGAGATTTCCATGTACCGCGATCCAGTTCAGTCTCTCGAACCCCTGCCCAGCCGCCACGCGGCCGTCCGCGCGCTGCGCGTGGGCATGATCGGCATCGGCACCGTCGGCGCGGGCACGTTTCGCGTGCTGGCCCGCAACCAGGCTGAAATCGCAGGCCGCGCCGGCCGGCCCATCGAGGTGGTGATGGTCGCGGCACGCAACCTGGCACGCGCGGCCGGCATCGTGGGCGAGAACATTCCGCTCACGGACGACCCGCTGCAAGTTGCCACGCACCCCGATGTCGATGTGGTGGTGGAAGTGGCCGGCGGCACAGGCCCCGCACGCGACTGGGTGCTGGCTGCCATTGCACACGGCAAGCATGTGGTCTCGGCCAACAAGGCCCTGCTGGCCGTGCACGGCGCCGAAATTTTCGCGGCTGCACGGGAGCATGGCGTGGCTGTCGCCTACGAAGGCGCCGTGGCGGTGAGCATTCCCATCATCAAGGCGCTGCGCGAGGGCCTCACGGCCAACCGCATCGAGTGGGTGGCCGGCATCATCAACGGCACCACCAACTTCATCCTGAGCAAGATGAAGGACGAAGGCCTGGACTTCGCCGCCGCGCTCGCGCAGGCCCAGGCGCTAGGCTATGCCGAGGCCGACCCGGCCTTCGACATCGAGGGCATCGACGCCGCGCACAAGCTCACGCTGCTGGCCGCGAATGCGTTCGGCACCCCGGTGCGCTTCGCCGACGTGCAGGTGGAAGGCATCACCGCCTTGCAGCGGGCGGACGTGGCCTGTGCCGAGCAGATGGGCTACCGCATCAAGCTGCTGGGCGTGGCGCGAAGAAGTGAGGAGGGCATGGAGCTGCGTGTGCAGCCCGCGCTGGTGCCCGCGTCGCACCTCATGGCGCATGTGAACGGCTCGATGAACGGCATCATGGTCAAGGGCGATGCCGCGGGCGTGACGATGTACTACGGCGCGGGTGCCGGGTCGGAGCAGACTGCATCGGCGGTCATTGCCGACCTGGTGGACGTGGCACGGCTGGCCGGCACCACCGCTGCACAGCGCGTGCCGCACCTTGGCTTTCATGCGCATGCAATGAATGCCTTGCCGGTGCTTCCTCGCGCTGCCGTGTGTTCCCCGCACTACCTGCGCGTGCCCGTGCATGTTGCCAGCGGCATCGAGGCGGTGGCGAGCTGGCTCGCGGGCCGGCAACTGCCGGTTCGGCAAGTGACGCTGGCCGCCGGACAGCCCGGTATCGGCCCGCAAGTACTGGTGCTGACGCACGCGGTGCGGCAAGCCGAGATGGACCTGGCACTGCACGCGCTGCAAGCGCACCCGGCGGTAGCGGGCGCGGTGACCTCGCTCCGGATAGAGGAACTGGCGTGAGGCCTTTCTCTCCAACCTGAGACAGAATGCGCCCCAACGCGGGCGCTTGTACCCGCAACTGCAACGGGAGTCGCAATGGATTTCGATTGGCTCGGTAGCCCTCAAGAGTGCGACGGGAGCCGCGCGTGAAACCTTGGCTCCTGACTGTTGCGTTGACCCTGGCAACCCCTGTCTTCGCACAACCGTCGGAGCCGGCGAAGCAAGCGGAAGGGGCGTCTTGCCAGGCGGAAGAAGCCGCACTCGAGCGTGACATGGACCTGGCTCGCTCAAGGGGCCAGATGCTGCGCCGCCGACAACTCGCCGAGACCTTGGCGTCGCTGCGCACGCGCTGCCAGGCATCGGAGTCGCCGCAGAGCCGCGCGGCCCGCATCGAGAAGCTCGAGAAGGAAATCCGCGCGCTTCGCTCGGAACTCGAACACGCCGAAGAGCAACTGCGCGACCTGAGAAAAGAACGGCCATGACAGCCGGCGCCAGCAAGCTATTGCTATAGCCGCGGCAGCTGCATGCGCACTCGCCGCGCCGCTTCTTCCTCGCGCGCATCATCCACCTCGCGCAGCACGTTGCCCAGGTCGACCGGGCCGGTATCGCGCACGTGCGTGCCGGTCAGCACCGATTCGACGCGCAGCAGGCCGCGCTCGTACAGGTGCCAGATCTCGTCGCCGTAGTGCGTGCCCAGGAGCTCCGGCGCAAACTGGCCGAAGAAGTTGCGCAGGTTCTCCACGTCGCGCAGCAGCATGCGCTTGGCGTGGTTGTTGCCCGCCGCATCCACCGCCTGCGGCAGGTCGATGACCACCGGGCCGTCGGCCGCCAGCAGCACGTTGAACTCCGACAGGTCGCCGTGCACGACGCCCGCGCACAGCATGCGCACCACCTCTTTCAACAGGCTGGCATGGTGCTGCACCGCTTCCTCTGGCGTAAAGGCCACGTCGTTGAGCCGCGGCGCCGCGTCGCCGTTGGCGTCGGTCACCAGCTCCATCAGCAACACGCCTTCGAGGAAGTTGTAGGGCACGGGAACGCGCACCCCGGCCGCCGCCAGGCGATAGAGCGCGTCGACCTCGGCGCTCTGCCAGATGGCCTCGGTCACCTGGCGGCCGAAGCGCGTGCCCTTGGCCATGGCGCGCGTCTCGCGCGAGTTGCGCACGCGGCGGTTCTCGGTGTAGTCCACGGCCTGGCGAAAGCTGCGCTTGTCGGCTTCCTTGTAGACCTTGGCACAGCGCGTTTCGTCGCCGCAGCGCACCACGTAGACCATGGCTTCCTTGCCACTCATCAGCTGGCGTACCACCGTGTCGATAAGGCCTTCGTCGACCAGCGACTGCAGTCGTGGTGGTGCTTTCATTGATACCGCTCCGTCGGTTCCAGCGGGCGGGTCGAGAGGAAGGCCCTCAGGCTTTCCGGGCCGATCTGGTAGACCGCATCATGCCTGTGCGCCGCAAAGCCCAGCCGGCGGTTGATGGAGAGCATGGGACGTTGACCTCGGCGTTGTGGGTAACGGCCATCGCGGCCCTGCGAACGCAGGCCCGGTTTTTTGCTTTGGGCGTGCCGGAGGAGCAACGGCTGAGCTAAGGTTGCCGGTCCGGATCAGCGGATCAAGCAAGGACCGAAATGAACAACAAGCACAAGCTCGCCGTGTTCCTCCTCGGCTGCGCATTGGCCGTGTGCGCCTCCGCACAGGAATGGCCGGCGAAGCCCGTGCGCGTGATCGTTCCCGCACCGGCTGGCAGTTCGCTCGACCTCATCGCCCGTACGCTGGCCGATCGGCTACGCACGATGTGGAAGCAGCCCATCGTGATCGAGACCAAGCCCGGAGCGGGCGGCCTGATCGGCATGGATGCGGTGGCCAAGGCGCCGAACGACGGCTACACACTCGGCATCGGGTTCAACGGGCCCATCGCCTTCGGCCCTTACATGTACAGCCGCATGCCTTATGCGCCCGCGCGCGACCTGATGCCGATCGTGCTCACGACTTCGCAGCCCAACGTGCTGGCGGTGCAGGCCGGCAATCCCGCGAACACGTTACCGGAGTTCGTGGCGTGGGCGAAGAAGCAGGGCAACGGGTTCAGCTATGCGTCGGTGGGGGCGGGGAGTTCGTCGCATCTCACGATGGAGCTGTTTCGCAGCACCGCCGGCATCGAGGCGGTGCACGTGCCTTACGCGGGCTCGCCACCGGCGGGGCTTTCGGTGGCGGCGGGCGATACGCAGGCGCTGTTCACGGTTGCGCCGGCGCTGCTGCCGCTCATCCAGGGCAAGCGCATCAAACTGCTCGCGGTCACGAGCGCGAAGCGCTCCGAGCTGATGAAAGACTTGCCCACGGTGGCCGAGTCCGGCTATCCGGGTTTCGAGGCGCTGGCCTGGAACGGCTTGTTCACCGCGAGCGGCACGCCGCCCGAGGTGGTTCGCCGGATCAATGCCGATGTGAACACCGTGCTGCAGGAGCCGGCCGTGCGCGCGCTGCTGGCCAACCAGGGGCTTGTGGTTGGCGGCGGCTCGCCCGACGAATTCAGGTCCTTCATCGACAGCGAGGGCCGCAAATGGGGCGCCATCATTGCCAAGGTCGGCATCCGGCTCGACCAATGACGCCTCCGCCTTGTTGGGGCATGTAATCCGAAATTCAGATCAATTGATCCGAATTTTCGATTTTACGGATGACGGCGGCCTGCCTAAAGTGCGCTCCAATGAACGCCATTGCATCGCCTCCACTGCTGATCGGCTGCGCGGCCGGCTTTTCCGGCGACCGCACCGACGCGGCCGGACCGGTGGTCGATACGCTGATCGCGCGGCTCGCAAGCGGCCCGGCGGGGCAACGCGCCTTCCTGATCTTCGAAACGCTGGCCGAGCGTACGCTCGCGCTTGCCCAACTGCGCCGCCGCGACAACCCCGATGCCGGCTACGAGCCATTGCTCGATGCCATGCTGCGGCCCGTGCTGGCGCGCTGCCTTGCGCACGGCATTCGCATCGTGAGCAACTTCGGCGCCGCCAACCCGCGCGCCGCGGCGCGCCACATTGCCCGCATGGCGCGCGAACTCGGAGCTGCCGCGCCGCGCATCGCGGTGGTAGAGGGAGACGACCTCTCCGGTTCCGAATACCGCCCGCTGCTGCATGAAACGCTCGGCGTTCAGATGGAGGGCCTTCGCATCGTCAGCGCCAACGCCTACATCGGCGCAGAGCCGATTGCCGCAGCGCTCGACGCTGGCGCGGAAATCGTGGTGTGCGGCCGCGTGGCCGACCCCTCACTCACCGTCGGCCCCGCCATGTCCCACTTCGGCTGGCGCACCGACGACTGGCACCGGCTGGGCCGCGCCACCATGGCCGGCCACTTGCTCGAATGCGGTGCACAAGTCTGCGGCGGCTACTTCGCCGACCCTGGCTACAAGGATGTGCCGGGCCTCGAAGCGGTGGGCTTCCCCATTGCGGAGATCGATGCCGACGGCCACTGCACCATCGGCAAGGCCCACGGAACCGGCGGGCTCGTGAACGCAGCCACCGTGAAGGAGCAGTTGCTGTACGAGGTGCATGACCCGAGCGCCTACCTCACGCCCGATGTGGTGGCCGACATTGCCGAAGCCGCGGTGGAGCAGCAGCCGGGCGTCGCGAATCGCGTGGCGCTGTCGGGCGTGCGCGGCCATACGCGGCCGAGCCATTACAAGGTGAATGTCTGCCATGAAGGCGGCTGGCTCGCCGAGGGAGAAATTTCGTATGCGGGCCCACGCGCAGAAGCGCGCGCACGGCTCGCGGCGGACGTGCTGCGCAAGCGGCTCGACGGCCTCGCGCTGCGCGTGGACCTGATCGGCGCGCTGAGCATTCTGGGTGACGATGCCGGCCGCATGCTCGAGGACACCCCCGACTTGGGCCTGCGCGACGTGCGCCTGCGCGTCGCGGCCACGCATGCGGACCGCGCGCAAGCCGAGCGCCTCACGCGCGAAGTCATGGCGCTCTACACCTGCGGACCCGCGGGCGGCGGCGGCGTGCGCACGGCACTCACGCCGCGGCTCAACACCTTGTCCTGCCTGCTGCCGCGCGAAGCGGTGGCGGTGCGCTTCGAACTGCTTGGCGCGGAGGCTTTGGCATGAACACGGCGGCAGACATCATCGAAGTACCGCTTTACCGCGCCGCCCATGGGCGCACCGGCGACAAGGGCGACCGCTCCAACATCAGCGTGATTGCCTGGCACGCGGATCTCTATCCGCTGCTGGCCGAACAGCTCACACCCGAGAGCGTGTCGGCGCAGTTCCGCCACCGCGCGCCCGCACGGGTGCAGCGCTTCCTCTTGCCCAGGTTGCATGCAATGAACTTCGTGCTCGACGCGGTGCTCGACGGCGGCGTCAACGATGCGCTGAACCTCGACGCGCACGGCAAGGCGCTGTCGTTCCTCTTGCTCGACATGCCCATTCGCGTGCCGCGCACGCTCGTGCCGTTGCTGGCGGGGCCGTAGCAGCAGCCTTTCTTTTTCCCTTACCCATCCATCCGGAGACAAAAAAATGAAACGACGTTCCCTGACCCTTTCGGCCGCCGCCCTGGCCCTGGCGCCGCTGCTGGTCCAGGCGCAGCAGGCCTTCCCAGAAAAGCCCATCACCTTCGTCGTGCCGTTCGCGGCCGGCACGGCCACCGACCAGATCGCGCGTGCGCTGGGCAACAGCATTACCGCGGAGACCAAGCAGCCCGTCGTCATCGACAACAAGGCGGGGGCCAGCGGTTTTATCGCTTCGCAGCAGGCGGCCAAGGCGGCGGCCGACGGCTACACCGTGCTGATCACCACCAACACCACGCATGCCGCCAACGAGCACCTGTTCAAGAAGCTGCCCTATGACCCGGTGAAGGACTACGCGCCCATTACCGCGCTGGGCAAAGGCGGGCAGATCATGGTGGTGAGCCCGTCGTTCCCGGCCAAGAGCGTGGCCGAATTCGTGGCGCTCGCCAAGAAGGAGCCGGGCAAATACAGCTTCGGCAGCGGCAGTTCGTCGAGCCGCATGGCGGGCGAGCTGCTGCAGCAGATGGCCGACATCAAACTGCTGCATGTGCCCTACAAGAGCAACACGCTGGCCGTTACCGATCTGTTGGGCGGGCAGATCCACATGATGATCACCGACGCGGCCACGGGCCTGCCGCAGGTCAAGGGCGGCAAGCTGCGCGCGCTGGGCGTTTCGAGCGCCGCGCGTTCGCCGCTTGCGCCCGACGTGCCCACCATTTCCGAAGCCGGCGTGAAGGGCTACGAAATGGGCTACTGGTTCGCGGCCTATGCACCCGCGAAGACGCCGCCGGCCGTGGTCAAGCGGCTCAACGAGCTGCTGGTGAAGGCCGCGAAGAGCGAATCCGCGAAGACCGCCTTCTACGAACCCACGGGCACCGAGGTGTTCACCACCTCGCCTGAGGAGCTTGCCAAGTTCCAGACGGCGGAGTCGCAGAAGTGGGGCCGCATCGTGAAGGCCGCCGGTATCGAGGCCGAGTAGTCCAGTAGTCGATCGGCCGGGTAGTCGGGTAGGGCAGCGGCAATCCGGCGCCGCCCTAACGCGCGTTCTTCTTCGGCGCGGTGTGCACCGCGAAGCCCGATTCGCCCGGTGAGATTTCGTCGCGCAGGGTCAGGGCGGGAATCTCATAGTCGCCGAAGTTCTGCGGACGGAACGGAATCGGGTCCGTCGTCCACAGGGTGTCGAGCCGGCGGCCCAGTTCTTCGGTGATCTGCGTGTAGGCGGGTGCGTCGACCTTGCCGGTGCGGTAGACCACGAAGGGCGGCAGCACGTCGAAGCCCGGGTAGTAGAGGATGCCGTGGTGGATGGGAAACAGCAGGTCGTCCATCGGCCCGTTGATGCCTCGCGGGCTGTAGTGCGTGTCCCAGCCGCCGGTCGTGACCACGAGCATGGCACGCTTGCCGACCATCACCCCCTGGCCGAAGCGGTCACCCCAATGCCTGTCGGAGTGCTCGCCCACGCCATAGGCAAAACCATAGGCGTAGACGCGATCGACCCAGCCCTTCAGGATGGCGGGCATGGTGTACCACCACAGCGGAAACTGGAAGATCACGGCATCGGCCCATTGCAGCTTGGCCTGCTCGGCCGCGACTTCATCGCGCTGGGTCCCGGCCTCGAAGGCGCGCTGGGAGTCGGCTATCGGATCGAAGTAGGCGCCCGGATCGATGTGTTCAAAGTCATCGGCAGCCAGCGTCGGCTTCCATTGCATCGCGTACAGGTCGGACACGCGCACTTCATGTCCGGACTGCACAAGGCGTTCCACCATGAATTGCTTGAGCGAACCGTTGAGCGAACGGGCTTCGGGGTGGGCATGAACAAGAAGAATTTTCACGGCAGCATGTTTCATTGAATGAAGATGCATGCAGGTTAGGGAGCATCGAGCTATATTGGAAATGAATATTCAAAATTCATGGAATAGTGGTGAACAATTTCAACCGGCTCGATCTCAATCTTCTGCTCACGCTCGATGTGCTGCTGGCCGAGCGCAGCGTGACCCGCGCCGCCGAGCGACTGAACCTGTCGCAGCCTTCGGTGAGCGTGCAGCTCGCCAAGCTGCGCGAGGTATTCAACGACCCGCTGCTGGTGCCCGCGCAACGCGGCATGCGACCCACCGCGCGCGCGGACGAGCTGCGTGAGCCGCTGCGCGAAGCGCTGGAATCATTGGGCCGTGCGGTGGCGCCCACAAAACCTTTCGATCCCGCGGAAGCAACCACCATCTGGCGCGTGGCCGCGGCCGACTATGCCGAGTCGGCGATCCTGCTGCCGGTCCTCGCCGGACTGCGCACCGCCGCGCCGAACACCCGGCTGGCCGTGGTGGAGGCGGTGCCATCACGCATGGCGCGGCAGCTGGAGCAGGGGGAGATCGATTTGTTCTTTCACACCAGCGTGGGCGCGCCGTCCGGGCTGCACCGGCGCGTGCTTTTCAACGAGCGCTACGTGCTGGCCGGGCGGGCCGGCCATCCGCGGCTGAAACGCCGGCCCACGCTCGCGCAGTTCTGCGCGCTGGAGCACGTGGTGGTGTCGCTGGGTGGCGGCGGCTTCGTCGGGCCCACTGACGAGGCGCTGGCGGAGAATGGCCTCACGCGGCGCGTGGCGCTCTCAGTGCCGCATTTCCTTTTCATGATGTCGGTGCTGGCCGGCACAGACATGGTCGCGATGCTGCCCGAGCGGCTGGCGCGTGGCGCGCCGGGGCTGCGCGTGGTGGAGGCGCCGCTGGAGGTGCCGGGGTATGAGATGGCCATGCTCTGGCATGAGCGGCGGCATCGCGATCCGGCGCATAGGTGGCTGCGGGAGCAGATTGCGGCGAGCTTGTAGATGGCAGTCACCCGGTCTTGCGACAGAATCCCGGGTTGATGGGAGCTACATCCACATGTTCTTTTCTCGCAAACCGAAGCCGCCTCCTTCGAGGCTCATGCAACTCCACGAGTACCTCGACCTGCTCGAAGGAGGCACCGAGGATCACGCTGGAAGCGATGCGGTCAAACGCAATGCCGTGGAGCTTGCGCGAAGCCTTCGTGAGCCCCTGAAACTGGAGGCGTGGACGGCTCCCGAATTGGCGCGAGTCTTTGCCCGCCGCTCCAAGGCGCACGATGCACTGCTGGTTCATGTGCCGCTCGACATCAGGGATTGCTTCTTCATCGCCATCTTCAGGAACGGTGCGTCCACCGCACAGGAGTACCTTCTTTTCGATATCGGCGCGGAATACCAACAGCCCATGCTCGATTGCCCCGAGTTCGGCGTGGCGGAGCCTGCGGACGAAGCCAACATCCGTCACTGGGTTCCGTTGCTTCAAGACAAGCCGTCTGCATTCGCGGTTATTGAACGGCGCGGGGGAACCTACATGCAGGTGTTCGCCGATCACAAGGGATTTCATCTGGAGCACCAGCTGGTTACCACTGGGGCGCACTACCGCAGTCCCGAGCCCATCAGCGCTGATGAAGCCGTCGATACCCTGGTGTCCTATGCGTGCGAGAAGTACGAGTGGGCCCGCAAACCGTGGGAGCAGCTCGAACTGTAGGCTGCGCGGAATACCTCAGCACCCAGTTGAGCGCTGAACAACCCGTTGCCCGAGGCGAAGGCCCGACGAGGCGAAGCACGTAGGACACGCCGGCCCGCCCGCATCCGCAACGGCATAGACCGTCCGTCGAATGCACAACCGCCATCGCCCGGCCTAGCATCCGGAGCGTTGCCGCTCTCCCCGACGCTCCGATGAAACAGCTCGCCTTCTTCGCTGCCACGGCTTTGCTTTGCCTGGCTGCCTCGGCCGCCGCGCCCGAGAAAGACCATCCGCTCGTCGGCCGCTACGAAGGCGCGGTGCTGGACGGTACCAAGGTCACGGCCTACGACGAGGTCGGGCTGATCAAGGAGCCGTTCCAGAACTGGGGCGGCGGCAAGCCCGAGCTGCTGAAGCTCGAAGGCAAGGTCTCGCTCTATCACTACAAGCTGCCCGGCGAGCGTTCGCTGCTCGAGGTGCAGCGCAACTACGAGGCCAGCCTGAAGGCCAAGGGCTTCGAGGTGCTGTTCACCTGCGGCACGGCCAACGCCTCTTGCTACAAGCCGCGGCCCAACAGCGTAAACACCACCACGCCGTACGACTTTGCATTGGCGTTCGACGATCCCGAGTGGCCCCGGCTCGGCAGCCGCGGCGACTACGTGCGCAACTACTTTTCGGTGAGCGGCCGTTATCTGCTCGCGAAGAAGGCCGGGCCCACAGGCACCGTCTACGCCAGCATCGCGCTGGCCGAGCACAACGCCGAGGTCGGCAACCATGCCTTCGTGCGGGTGGTGGAGAGCAAGGCGATGGAGAGCGACAAGATCGTGTTCGTCGACGCCTCGGCCATGCAGAAGAGCCTGGCCGAGACGGGGCGCATCAACCTCTACGGCATTTTGTTCGACCTCGACAAGGACATCATCCGGCCCGAGTCGCAGCCTACGCTCGACGAGATGACCAAGCTCATGCGCAGCAATCCGCCGCTGAAGCTCTCGGTGGTGGGCCACACCGACGCGCAGGGCGATGCGAAGCACAACGACGACCTGTCGAAGCGGCGAGCGCTCGCGGTAATCGCCGCGCTGGTGAAGGCCGGCGTAGACCCGCGCCGCTTCACCACCCGTGGTGCCGGTGCGGCCGAACCGGTCGCGCCGAACGACAACGAGGCGGGCCGCGCGAAGAACCGGCGGGTCGAGCTGATCAGGCTCTGAACCCGGGCAAGGGAGGGGGAGGGCGCGCCGTCAGATGAGCGGCACGCTCGTTTCCTTCAGCACGCGCAGGACGAAGTGCGACTTGCTGTGGCGTATGCCGGGAATCTTGTAGAGCTTTTCGCGCAACAGCCGCTCGTAGTCGCGCGTGTCGCGCACCGCGATGCGGATGTAGTAGTCGTAGTCGCCCGACACCAGGTAGGCCTCCTGGATCTCGGGAATGGTCGCGAGCACGCGGCCGAAGTCGTACAGGGTTTCGTCGGTGTGGCTCTCGAGCGTGACCTGAACGATGACCGAGTCGTGATAGCCGAGCTTGGCCGGGTCGACGTCGATGGTGTAGCGCTTGATCACGCCGGTGGCTTCCAGCTTCTTGATGCGCGTCCAGCAACTGGTGGGCGAGAGACCGACCTCGTTGCCGATGTCCTGCAGCGTCTTGCGCGAGTCGAGCAGCAGCACCCGCAAGATCGCCAGATCGGTCTTGTCGAAAGATCCTTCTTCATTTCCGCCTGTTTGACGATTGATTTTCATGATTTGAGCCAAAGAAGCCAAAAGAAAGATGCAAATTCTGCATCAAAGCCGGAAGAATCGACGGCATGCGACTGCTCGACCTTCCTCCCGCTTCCTCCCCACCCCTTCAGCCGACGGCTCCCGGGCACGTGCCCCGCGTGCGTAACGGGGCCGAGGCCCTGCTCGATACGCTGGTCGAATGCGGTGTCGACACTCTGTTCGGCTACCCCGGCGGCGCTGCGCTGCCGCTTTACGACGCGCTGCACGGCGAACCGCGGCTGCGCCATGTGCTGGTGCGGCACGAGCAGGCGGCGGTGCATGCGGCCGAAGGCTATGCGCGCACCACGGGGCGCGTGGGCGTGGTGCTCGTCACTTCAGGGCCGGGCGTAGGCAACACCATCAGCGGCCTGCTCGATGCCATCAGCGATTCGGTGCCGCTGCTGTGCATCAGCGGCCAGGTGGCCACGGGGGTGATCGGCACTCAGGCTTTCCAGGAGAGCGATGCGCTCGGCATGTCCCGCTCGGTGACCAAGTGGAACCAGCAGGTGCGCGCGGCCGACGATGTGCCGCAGCTGGTACGGCGCGCGCTGGAGATTGCCGCCTCCGGTCGGCCGGGGCCGGTGCTGCTCGATGTGCCGAAGGATATTCAGCTCGCGCGGCTTGGCCACGGCACCGCACCCAGGCCGCAGCGTGCGCTGCGCACGCTGCGCATGGGGAAGGCGGCGCTGCCTCCGCGCGCCATGCTGCAGCGCGCGGCCGACCTGATTTCGACGGCGCGCCGGCCGGTGCTCTATGGCGGCGGCGGGTTGATCAACTCGGGGCCGGCCGCGTGCGAAGCCTTCACGCAGCTGGTGCGCCGCCTGCACGCACCCTGCACGCTCACGCTGATGGGGCTCGGCGCTTTTCCCGCGTCCGACCCGAAGTTCATCGGCATGCTGGGGATGCACGGCATGCTCGAAGCCAACCTCGCGATGCACGAGGCCGATCTTGTGGTGTGCGTCGGCGCGCGTTTCGACGATCGCGTAACCGGCAAGCTCGACGAGTTCTGCCCGCATGCGCGCAAGATCCACATCGACATCGACCCGGGCAGCATCAACAAGGTGGTGAAGGTCGATGTGCCGATGGTTGGCGATTGCGGCGCCATCGTCGAAGCCTTGCTTGCACTTCTGCCCGCCGAAGACTTTGCTGCACCCGAGCGGCTTGCGCCCTGGTGGCAGCGCATCGAGCGCTGGCGCGCGGAGGATTGCCTGGGCTTCGCGCCGCGCGGCGATGCCATCCTGCCGCAGCAGCTGATGGCATCGCTGCAGCAGGCCATCGGCGGGCGCGACGCCATCGTGTCGACCGACGTGGGCCAGCACCAGATGTGGGCCGCGCAATACTTGCGCTGCGAGCGGCCGCGGCGCTGGCTCACCTCCGGCGGTGCCGGCACCATGGGCTACGGATTGCCGGCGGCCATCGGCGCGCAGGTTGCGCACCCGGAGGCTCTTGTCGTGTGCGTGAGCGGCGACGCCTCGGTGCTCATGAACATCCAGGAGCTTTCAACGGCGGTGCAGCATCGCACGCCGGTGAAGCTGGTGCTGTGCAACAACGGCTACATGGGCATGGTGCGGCAGTGGCAGGAGCTCAACCATGGCAACCGGCTGAGCCACAGCTGGAACGAGGCGCTGCCCGATTTCGTGGCGCTGGCCAAGGCCTTCGGCTGGGGCGCGCGGCGGGTGTCGGAACCGGCCGAACTCGAGTCGGCGCTGGCCGAATGCCTGGAGAGCGAGGGCCCTTTCTTTCTCGACGTGCAAGTCGCACCGCAGGAGAACTGCTTTCCGATGATGCCGGCGGGGCACGGGCATCACCGCGTCATGCTGGGAAAAGACCGGTGGTACGAGGAGGAGGTCTGAGCGCCTGAAGCGCGTTCGCTCAGGCCGGCTCCATGCCGTGACGGCGCTTGATGGGGGCACTCTCGGCCGAAGCCATGAATTCGAGCAGCGCGCGCACGGCCTCAGGCTGCGTGCAGCCGATGACCGGAGCGACCGAGAACACCGTGGTGATCTGGATCTCCGGCGGCAACGGGCCGAGCAAGTCGATGCCTTCGACGCCCATCAGCTCACTCAGCTGCTGAAATCCCAGGGCCGCCTCGCCGCGCGCGAGCAGCGAGCCGACCGGCACGCCCGGCGGGGCCTGCACCAGCCGGCTTCGCACATCGTCGGCAATGCCCCAGCGCTCGAATAACGCGACAAGGGCCACACCACTGGGCCCGGTCGAATAGGCAATGCGCGGCGCGGCCAGCACTGCGCTGCGCAATGCGTTGCCGGTGGAAATGTCAGGCCGCTGGGCACCGGCGCGCACCGCCACAGCCACGCCAGAGCGCGCCAGGTCCACTTTGCCCGCTGCATCGAGCCTGCCTGCGGCAACCAGCTTGTCGATGGCGTCCGAAGCCAGCACCACCACGTCGAACTGTTCGCCCGCGGCCACGCGCCGGGCGGCTTCAACGCCACCCATTGCCACAAAGGAAGCGGCCACGCCGGTACGATGCGAATGCGCCGCGGCAAGCTCTTCGAGCAGCGCCCGGGTTGCCATCGAGCAGAGGCCTTGAAGGGTTGTCGTCATGATGGTCGGCAAAGTCCTGCCACGGGCATGGCTCAGTCAGGCTTGATGTTGGCTTCGCGAATCAGCTTGCCATAGCGCACCGCCTCGGTCTTGATCAGCTTGTCGAACTGCGCTGTCGGTCCGGGCAGGGCCGTGCCGCCCGCCGCGGCGAGCTGGTCGCGCACCTCTGCGGATTCGAGCGCCTTCTGCACCGCCTCATGCAGCCTGGCCTGAATCGGTTTGGGGAGCCCCGGGGGCGCGATGAAGCCGTACCACACGCTGGCCTCGAAGTCCGGGTAGCCCGACTCCGCCACGGTCGGCACGCCCGAAAGAACGGCGGCGCGCTCCGCGCTCATCACCGTGAGCACCTTGAGTTTTCCGGACCTCGCCAGCGGTAGCGCCTCGAGCGCGTTGACGGCGACCAGGTCGACGTGCCCGCCCAGCAAGTCCGTGATGGCCTGCGCGCCGCCCTTGTAGGGCACGTGGCGCAGCGAGACGCCTGCGGTGTGCTGGAACAGTTCCATCCCCAGGTGCGGCGTCGAGCCGTTGCCGGGGGTGGCGACAGTCACGCCGCCCGGCTTTGCCTTGGCTGCCGCCACGAGCTCGGGCAGCGTCTTGATCGCCGCGCCTTCGCGCACGGCAAAGACCACCGGCACGCGGCCCACGCTTGCTACCGGCGTCAGGTCGCGCTCCAGGTCGTAGGGCGCCGGCTGGAACAGCGAAGGGTTCACCGCCAGCGCATTGGCGGCCAGCATCAGGGTGTAGCCATCGGGCGGGCTTGCGATCAGCGCCTTGACGGCGATGGCGCTACCTCCGCCCGGCTTGTTTTCCACAATGACCGGCTGACCGAGGATGATCGACAGCCGCTGGCCGACCGAACGGGCAATCGCGTCCACCGCGCCGCCGGCGCTGTAGCCGACCAGGATCTTCACGGGCTTCGAAGGGTAGGCGTCGGCCGCAGCCGTGCCCCAAGAGATGCCGAGCGCCAGCAGGCCGGCCAACGCCAGAGCCTGGCGTCGAATTGTGTTCGTCTTCATTGCTTTGCGGATGGAAGGGGTTCTTTTTCCAGATCAATCGATGTAGCGCAGGCCCGCCTGGGTGAGCGGCTCGCGCATGGCGTACATGTCGAGGCCGAGCTCACCGGCCGCGAAGCGCTCGCGCTTGGCCGTTTCGTTGGCTTCGCGGGTTTCGGCCGCATCGGCCACCTGATGCGCACGCGCAGCCGGCACCACCACCACGCCGTCGATGTCGGCCACCACCACGTCGCCCGGGTACACCAGGGCGCCTGCACACACCACCGGCACGTTCACCGAGCCGAGGGTGGCCTTGATCGTGCCCTTGGCATGGATCGCGCGGCTGAACACGGGAAAGCCCATCGCGTTGAGATCGCGCACGTCGCGCACGCCACCGTCGATCACCAGGCCCCTGCAGCCGCGCGCCTGAAAGGAGGTGGCGAGCAGGTCGCCGAAGAAGCCGTCGGTGCTGTCGCTGGTGCAAGCTGCGACCACCACGTCGCCGGGCTGGATCTGCTCGGCCGCCACATGCAGCATCCAGTTGTCGCCGGGCTGCAGCAGCACGGTGACAGCGGGGCCGCAGAAGCGCGCATCGGGATGAATGGGGCGGATGCGAGGTTGCATCAGCCCGAGCCGGCCGAGCGCCTCGTGCACGGTGGAGACGCCGAACCGCGAAAGCTTTTCGACCGCGGTGGCATCCGCGCGCACCACGTTGCGGTGAACGACGCCGAGCTGTTGAAGAGTGTTGGAAGAAGACATGAGATCAGAGCCCCTTGGCGATGAGTGCGCGGTCGAGGCGCGGGTACACGCGGCGTGCATTGGCTTCGAACACCTTGTGCCTGGCGTCGTCGTCGAGCATGGGTGTGGAGTCGATGTAGCGCCGTGTGTCGTCGTAGAAAAAGCCGGTCTCCGGATCGATGCCGCGCACCGCGCCGATCATTTCGCTGGCGAACAAAATGTTGTCGACCGGAATCACGCGCGTCAGCAGGTCGATGCCCGGCTGGTGGTACACGCAGGTGTCGAAGAAGATGTTGTTCAGCAGGTGGTCTTTGAGCAGCGGCTTCTTCATCTCCTGCGCCAGCCCACGGAAGCGCCCCCAGTGGTAGGGCACAGCGCCGCCGCCATGCGGAATGACGAAGCGCAGCGTCGGGAAGTCGGTGAACAGGTCCGACGTGAGGCATTGCATGAAGGCCGTGGTGTCGGCGTTCAGGTAGTGCGCGCCGGTGGTGTGAAAGCACGCGTTGCAGCTCGTGCTCACATGCACCATGGCCGGAATGTCGTGCTCGACCATCTTCTCGTAGAGCGGATACCAATGGCGGTCCGACAGCGGCGGCGAAGTCCAGTGGCCGCCCGAGGGGTCGGGGTTCAGGTTGATGCCCACGAAACCGTACTCGCGCACGCAGCGCTCCAGTTCGGGGATGCAACTGCGCGGGTCCACGCCCGGCGACTGCGGGAGCATGGCCGCGCCGATGAAATGCTCCGGGAACAACTGGCTCACACGGAAGCACAGCGCGTTGCAGATGGCGGCCCAGGTCGACGACGTTTCGAAATCGCCGATGTGATGCGCCATGAAGCTTGCACGCGGGCTGAAGATCGTCAGGTCGCTGCCGCGTTCCTTCATGAGGCGCAACTGGTTGGTCTCGATCGACTCGCGCAGCTCGTCGTCGCTGATCTTCAAGTCGGCGGCGCGGGGCTTCAGCACGGGGTCTTTCAAGCCCGCAATCTGCTGGTTGCGCCAGTTCTCCAGCGCCTTGGGCGCCGTGGTGTAGTGGCCGTGGCAGTCGATGATCATTTGCAATTCCGTTGGTTGCTTGCTTGGGTTGCGGTGAAGGTGGCAGCGCGTGTGAGCAGTGTGGTTTGCGCAGCGATCGTGCGGGCTGAGTTCGGGTTGCTCTACCATCAGACTTTTTTATCGATCAGGGTTTACCCCGGCTCTGATAGGGCCACCCCGAGAGAGAGAGAACATCCGCAAGAAGCCAAGCCCGTGAATCAACGAGACAAAGTTATCGACAGGACGCATGCTGGCGCACTCGGCATCAACCTGCGGCACTTGCGCGCGTTCTCGGCCGTGGCCGCGGCCGGGAGCATTGCCAGGGCCGCAGACGAGCAGCTGTACCGCGTGGCCTCGGGCGTGACGCGCTCCATCTCCGAACTCGAGAGCGCGCTGGGCAGGCCGTTGTTCGATCGCGGCTCGCGCGGCATGGCGCTCAATTCGTACGGCGACCTGGTGCTGGTGCGCGCGCGCCGCATCGAGCGCGAGTTCGAGGACGCGCGCGCCCAACTCGTCGCGCGCGGCGGCATCGGGGCAGCCGCCGACGTGCATTCGCTGTTTGCGTCGATCCTCAACGGCCGGCGTCTCGCCGTGATCGCGAGCCTCGTGGAGAAGCGCAACATGCCTGTTGTCGCGCGCGGGTTCGGCATCACGCAACCGGCCATCAGCCGTGCGTTGAAAGACCTCGAAAACGGGCTCGGGCTGCCGCTGCTCGAGCGCAAGTCGCGCGGGCTCGTGCCAACGACGGCGGGCGACATCGTGGCGTTCTACTTCAAGCGGGTGCTTGCGGAGCTGCGCCACATCGGCCCCGACATCGCAGCCAGCGAAGGCACGCTGCAGGGCAGCGTGACGGTCGGCGCACTGCCGCTCGGCCGAACGCAGATATTGCCGCTCGCGATGGCATCGCTCGTCGCGCGCCATCCGGGGCTGCACATTGCCACGGTCGAAAGTCCTTACGACGCATTGGCGGCATCGCTGCGAAGCGGCGACATCGACTTCATTCTCGGCGCGCTGCGCAGCGGCGCCGCGGCCAAGGACCTGCAGCAGGAAGCGCTTTTCGTGGATCGCATTTCGGTGATCGCCCGCGCCGGCCATCCGCTCGAGCGCGCCGCGCAGGTCGACTTCGATGCCTTGCGGCAGGCGACCTGGGCACTCTCGCGGCACGGCACGCCGGGACGCGAGCTGCTCGAGCGCTTTTTCTCCGCGGCCCGGGAGGCACCGCCCATACCCGTCGTCGAAACGGGCGACCTTGCGGTACTGCGCGGCCTGCTGCTCGAAAGCGACATGCTGACCGCGATCTCGGCCCATCAGCTGCGCTATGAAATTCGCGACGGCAGCCTGGTGGTGTTGGATTTTCCGCTCGAGGAGACGCGGCGCGAAATTGGGCTCAGCCAGCGCCTCGGCGCGTTTCCGTCACCGGGCGCACGGGCCCTGATGCAGGAGATACGCGCAGTGGTTGCCCGGTCTCCCGATTTTCACGGTCAGGAGTGACCGTCCACCCGCATCTGGAAGAGAAAGTAGGGCGGAATGCAGGCGCCCCGGCCCTCCGGCTGGCCTTCCGCTTGCGCGCAGATGAAATCGTCGCGGCAGGGCTGCTGCGCAGAGCAGCTGCGCAGGTTGCCGGGCCGCGTGTGCTTGCTCAGGCATTCACCAAAAGGTTTGTTCGCGGCCAGGCACTGGTTGAAGTCGCTGAGGATGGCGATGCCGCCGCAGGTGCCGTTCTTGTCGAGCGGATCGCACGGACCGGAGCACATGCCGCCGGGGAAGCCGACCGAGGTTTTCTCGCAGACGGAGTGGGCGCCTTCGCAGGCGACGCGTGGCAGCTTCTCGGCGCGGTCGAGCCATGGGTTGGCCGACTGCGTGATACGGGTGGGCTCGCAGCTTGCGCCGACCGTGGCCTTTTCCATCACGCCATTCGAGTCGTCCGGCTCGGCCAGCGGCCGGAACGGATCGGGCTGCGGTGTCGAAAGCGCGGCATGCACATAGCGACCGCGCCGCGCCAGTTCGTCCTGCAGGTGCGGCGATTGCGGCAGCGCGAGTGCATTGCCTGCGGTGAAGGTGCGCGATGCGCCGCGCCGGTCGATACCCAGCAGGTGAAAGCCCGCGACCGCGCGGCTCTGGTGGCAGCCCGCGCAGCTGAGATCGTCGAGCCGCCGCAGCACGGCCTGCGGCGACTGCAGCGTGCGGCTGCCGGGCACGGCCTGCCACTCGCCGGCTGAAAAGACCTGGGCGAACGGACGGTTCGCGAGCCGCTCGAGACCGCGTGGCGCCACCGAGACGGCTTCGGTCGCCAAGAACTTTTCGGGAAGTTGCAGCGTGGCTTCATCCAGTGCGCGCAGGTTGGCGGACTGCTGCAGCCACTGCTGCAGTTCCTTGCGCAACGGTGTGTTGGCCTTGAGCCGTGCGACATCGGGCGTGTTCTCCAGCGGGGCCACGTCGAAGCGTTGTGCGCCTGCGTTCCAGCGGAAGGCGCGCAGCATGTATTCCGCATGGCCGCCGAGGTCGGGTCGCACCGCGGAGGGCCAGCGCACACTCTGCAGGTTGGTGGTGATCTGCGCAATGCGTGCGGTTGCAAGGCGCTGCGGTGCCAGCGGACCTTGGGGCGACACCAGCCAGCGGCCGAGTGCTTCGTCCGTCATCGAAGGCTGCGGCGGTTGCCAGCGCCGTGCGGTGCCGGCGCAGCTGCCGTCGGCATCGGGCGCGTCGCCGCGCAATTCCACGTTGACGGTCATCGGCAGGCGGGACTGCATCGCGGGCGTGCGATAGGCGAGCCGGTACACCAGCCGCGTCTCGCCGCAGGCGCCGCTCTGGAACGGCCGGCGGTCCATGCGGTTGGCGACGCCCACCAGTTCGAAGAAGGCATCCGGGCTGGCAAGCCAGCGCGCATCGAACAGCCGGTGCGGATAGCGCGAGATGCCGACGCCGGCCTGCCTGTCGCTGCGCTGGATGCGCGCGACGCTTTCGTTCAGCGGGCGTGCGATGGATTGCCAGGCCTGCGAGCGCATCAGCACCTGGTTGTTCGCGATGCCGTCGGGCGAAGAAACGGGCACCTCACCGAACCAGCGCGCGAAACCGGCGCCTGACTTTTCAGCGGCCTGCAGCGCGACCGGCGAAGTGACGAGAAGCAGCGGCTCGGCCGCGTGCGCCACCATGGGCGCGGCGAGAGCGGGACCCCATGCGAGGGACGCGAGGGATAGGAGACCGGCAGGCAGGCGGTGTTTGAAGAGCGGCACGCGGGAGATTGTGCCGCGCCGCTACCATTCGTCTCTACCTTCCAAAAAAGTAAACCTGCATGGACCAAATCGCCGCAATGAAGGCGTTTCACACCGTAGTGACTGCTGGCGGCTTCTCCGCCGCCGCGAAGATATTGCAGGTTTCGCACACGGTCGTCTCGCGGCAGGTCACGCAACTGGAAGCCCTGCTGGGCATTCAACTGCTGAACCGGACGACACGCCGCTTCGCCTTGACCGAGGCCGGGCAGACGTACCATGAATACAGCACGCGAATTCTCGAGCAGCTAGAGGAAGCCGCGCTGGCAGTGACGCGGCATCAAGCGCAACCCGTTGGCGTGCTGCGCATCAACGCGCCCATGTCGTTCGGTCTGCAGGAGCTCGCGCATTGGTTGCCGGCGTTCATCGCCGCCTATCCCAAAGTGACGATCGATCTGGTCTGCAACGACCGTTTCGTCGATCTGATTGAAGAGGGCTTCGATGTGGGCTTGCGCCTGGCCTATGCGCTGTCGGATTCCACCCTGATTACCAAGCGATTGGCAACCTGCGAAGAGTGGTGGGTGGCTTCGCCCGGTTATTTGCAGAAGCACGGAACGCCCTTGGTGCCGGCCGACCTGGCGCAGCACAACTGCCTGGTCTATTCGCTCGCGCAAAAATCCAGCCAGCCCAGCTTCATCGGGCCGGATGGCAGTGCCCATGTCGTAGCTGTCACCGGAAGCCTGCAGGCCAACAGCGGCATTGCGTTGCGCGCTGCGGCCATGTCAGGAACGGGCCTTGCCGCTTCGCCCGCGTTTCTGGTGCATGAAGACGTGAAGCGTGGAGATCTCGTTCGCGTGCTGGCTGAGTTCGAGCAGCAGCCTTTGGCGCTCTATGTGCAGTATCCGCAGAACCGCCATCTTTCGCCCAAGGTGCGTGCCTTCGTCGACTTTGCCGCGAACCAGTATCGGGCGCCGCGCTGGTAGGGCAAGCGGCGCCTTGCGCGCCAGGAATGCCTGCCTAGCCCGCGCATCAACTCGAAGCGAACGGAGCCTGTCCCGGTTATTTTTCCGCTTTGGCGGTAGGAACCAGATCGAAGTGATCGCGCTGGTACTGGAACAGCACGCAGTTGGCGCCCGGTTCACAGCCGCTCAAGTGCGGCAGCTTGCCCGGAATGTAGTAATACGATCCGGCGGGATACAGCACCTTCTTTCCGTCTTCGAAGACCGCGTAGAAGACGCCGCTCAACACAACCGTGGGCAAGCCTTGGGTGTGGAAATGATGCGGGTTGTTCTTGCCCGCGGGAAACTCCACGAACGCTTCGTAAGGGCCCTGGCCGGTGATGCTGCCGCGCACGTCGGCGGCACGGATGCCCCCGGTGCCGGGAATCTCGCGCCACGTGATGTCCTTGGCCGGAAGAGAGACGAGGGCCTCAGCGGCGGTAGCGGGCTTGTGGCTGTTCTTCTTCGTCGGGGAGGCGGCCGATGCCGAGGCCGCTGCGACCGCGATGGCGAGAAAGACCGATGCGCCGGTCAAGTTCTTGATGATGTTCTTCATGGTTTTCTTTCGGATGTTTGTTCGGGTGGTTCGGTCTGTTCGGTTTGTGCGGGCTCAGCCGTGAACGGGCAGGGCCAGCAGCTCGGAGGTGGTCCGCACTTCGGCCACCACATCCGATACGCCGCGTAATGCGGCGCGGTGCAAGTCGCGGTGGCTCAATACGCCGCCGTCTTCCTGGTCCAGGTCGCGGGTGGCGCAGGCGTCGCTCGCAATGATGCTGTGATAGCCGCGCGGTGCGGCGTCGAAGGCCGTGGCCGAAACGCACATGTGCGTCATGAGGCCGGTAATGATCAGCGTCTTGATGCCGCGGGCCTGCAGTTGTGCTTCAAGCCCCGTGCCCGCGAAAGCGCTGGGCGTTGGCTTCTTCAGCACCATGTGGTGGGCGGCGGGCGCAATGTCCGCATGAATCTCGAAGAACTTTCCACCCTCGGCAAAGATGGGGCTGTCCGCCGGTGCCGCATGCTGCGCGTGGAACACGGGCATCTTGTGCTTGTCGGCCAGCTCGATCAGGCGCTTGGCCTGGCGCATGGCGGCCATGCCGTCGGGGATGGGCATTTTGCCGCTGAAGTATTCGTTCTGAAAGTCAATGGCAATCAGGGCCGTGGACGCGGGATCGATCTGTGTCGTGGCGCTGGCACCTGTCAGGGTGCGAATGCTGGGGTGGTTCATGAGGGGCTCTCCGCTGGATGTGAAGGCCCGTAGCGTAGGGACCATTCATCCAGGGCGATAGCCATTCGGCGAGACAAGACTTGTGCAGAAAATGCACATGGAACGATGCGATGGAGCGGCGCCTGCTCCGCCGACGCGGCAACGGCCGCTCCATTCTTTTTCGTTCTTACCTCTGCACGGACTTCAGATAAATCTCGACGCGGCGGTTCTGCGTGCGGCCCTCTTCGGTCGCATTGCTTGCCACCGGCTGGGTCTGTCCACGGCCGTCCGCCGTGAGGCGGGTTCTTGCAATGCCGCGGTCGCCCAGATAGGCCTCCACGCTCTGCGCCCGGCGCTGCGACAACGCCATGTTGTGGTCCGCATTGCCGGTGCTGTCGGTGTGTCCGATCACCTGCGCATTGACGCTGGGTTCCTGCGAGATGGTTTGGGCGACGCCGTCGAGCACGCTGCGGAACGAAGGCTTGATGGTGGCGCTGTCGGTATCGAATGTCACCTGGCTCGGAATGTTGACTTTCAGCGAGCCGTCGGGCTGCTCGGTAATCTCCGTGCCGGTACCGGCGGTCTGTCCCGAGAGCTTGTTGCGGATTGCCGTCCAGTTGTAGCCGACGCCTGCACCGACTGCCGCGCCAACCGCCGCACCAATGGCGGTGCTCTTCTTGTCGCGTCCGATCAGATTGCCGACGCCCGCACCGACCACGGCGCCTGTACCGGTGCCTACGGCGGTATGGGTGCCTTGCTCGGTTGCACAACCTGCGGCGAGCACGGCGACCAGCGCGAGGGAGAGGAGTTTGATTTTCATAGACCTTTCAGAGTGGTTTCAGTGGAGACGGCAATCGGCGTGGTTGGTACTGGCGCGATTGCAATCTGTTGATAACAACTCAAGGGAAGGTCCGCAGGACGACAGCAGCGGCTGCTTTTCACGAATCGGCCGCCGAACTGTGAAATATGTTGTGCCTCGGTGCGAGGCTTGAAACTATTTCCTGCTCCGACGAAGAGTGTTTGTGAAAAGGATCAAGTCATCCTTTTGCGGACTTAGTTTGCGCTTCTTTCGAGTTCGTCGAGGGTATGCACAAATTTGCATATAGATGGTGCACGATTTTTGCGGACTCAAGCAACCAGGTTCTTTAGATTCTCCAGTCAGGTCGGAATTCGTTAACGCTTGCGAGCAGTCATCTGCTTCGCAGTGCAACTCCGACTCCACTGCTTTCCGTCAGGAAGCGATTGACCGCGAGAGTCCATTTTGCAAATTGCTGTACTAGATCCGACACTTCGAACCAGAGAGTTGGCGCGCCGTGCCATCTGCAGGCTGGGCCATGTGCCGGTAACCTTTACCAGCGCGAACGAACTGCAAGAGCACGGCGATGCCGCCAGCACCTTCGACGTTTTGCTGCTCGCATGCCCGAGAGACCCTGCCGTGTTTCAGCCGCTCATCGCCCAAGTGCGTGAGATTCTGGGAGGCCGGGTGCCCCTGATTCTCAGCGCATCCAAGAGCCAGTTCCGAGTCATGTCGGTTCTTCATGCGGACGCCCTTTCCACAGTGGTCCACGCGCCATCATCGTTCGAAGACACCTACCGTCTGCTGGAAACCGATTTGCTGCGCCGCAGAGTGCCCATTGCGGAGCGAATCCTCGAATGGCAGGGCTATCGTTTTGTCATGGATCAGGACAAGGCGGAGTTTGCCGGTGCTCCCATCAAGCTGCGCCCCCGGGAGTTCGATCTGGCGGTGGCATTCTTTCGCAATGTCAACCGGCTCTTGACGCGCGAATGGCTCTTTGCGAATGTCTGGGGAAGAAAAGAAGAAGAGAACGGCCCCGCTTCTCGATCGCTGGATGTCAGCGTCTCGGGCCTGCGCCGGAAGCTCGGCCTGCGTTCCAGGCTGCAGGCGATCTGGGGCCAAGGCTATCAGCTAAGCGGCGCACCCGAATCCTTCGATGAACAGAGCCAACCCGGTTTCCTGAGCCGAACCGAGAGCGCGGAAAGTGGCAGCGTTCGCAGGCCGGCTGAGGGCTGAGGCCGCGGCCTATCAGCCCGCGCGATCAGCCGGCCCGGAAGGGGCGGGAAGGGCAGGCACAAAGCTTCGGGGCGTGCACCCATACCGCTTGCGAAATACGAACCCGAAGTACGCGGGGTCGGAGAAGCCGCATCGGTGGGCAATCTGCGCCACGGTCATCGCCGGTGTCAGGGGCGCGCGCAACATCTGCGCGGCCACCTCGAGCCGAACCTGCTGCACCGTGTCCCGAAACGTCATTCCTCGGCCGGCATTGGCGAAAACCTTGTGAACGTAGCGCGCGGACGAATGGAATTGATTCGCGAGCCTGGTTGCGCTGATGCCCGGGTCTGCGTAGTTGTCCCGGATCCAGCGGCACATGTCCTCGTGCAGGGCGCGATTGCGCGCGGAAGTCGGATCCCCATTGCTTGCCTGCCCGTTCTGGAGCAGCGCAAAAGAAAGCATCGACAGAACATGTTCTCCAAGCAGCTCTTGCTCGAACGAGCTTGCAATGCCTTGCAGATGATTGAAGTTCAGCCCTCGCAAGTAAGCGGAGAGCAAACCTGACCAGCCTTCGTGCCCCTTGAGAATCTTTGCCACGGGGCCGTCCGTGCCGGGCAGCCAGCGCGTGACCAGCGAATGCGGCAATCCGATGAACCACATGTCCGTGCAGGCAGGCGAGCGCAATTTCAGGAAGCGAGCGGCGTCGACCAGCACGATGTCGTTGGTCTCGTTCGTCGTGAAGGTGTTGAGCTTCAGAACCAGGTACAGCGGGTGAGAGGTGGCGTCTTTCATGCGGCTGTGCATGACATCGCTCACATCCACCGCATTGCCTCGGACCCACATGAAAGCCAGGCTGCCGACATCGACGGCCTTGAGTTCTTGCCAAAAACGCCCTCGCTTCGAATGTTCGCGCTTCGCACTGGTGGTGTTATCGATCCAGAACGAAAACCTTTTTCCGGCGGCTACAGGGCCACCGGTGTTGCCGAGGCGGCGCTGGGTGGAGTAGGGCTGGAGAGCCATGGGTGGCCGCATTTTGTGGCATTTTGTTTGCCATTGCAACTCACCGCGTTGGGCAACTTCTGTCGACGGCTGCGAGTCGCCGTGCTGCACCGATGTCCGTCGATCCACTGCCAATCCGCCCGCTTGAACGCATAGCCAACTCACTACATGAACGGAACCAGTTATCTGGGTCGCCGTTTTTTTGTTTTCTTCCATTCGGGGATAAGAAAAAGATGAACATCGTCTACAGAAGCGTCTGGTGTGCGGCCACGAGTACGTGGGTTGCTGCCTCGGAGCTCACGGTGCAAGCTTCAGTGGGCGTCAAGCTGAACTTCTGACGAGCTGCAGCTTGAGCTACAGTCGTCATCGCCCGGCCGATTTATCGGCCGGCGATTGCATTGCTGTGGCGCAATCCATGCGACATGGCGCAACGAAACTACCAACCGTGGGAGTAAAAATGATACTGGCAAAAAAACTGCTGCTCGGTGCAGCGATGGCCGCAGGATGCATGGGGCTTGCATCGGCCCAGGAAGCAGACCCGACCAACATGGTCCGCGGCGGCTTGCAGGTGATTCAAATGGTGGACCAGGGCAAGGTCGGTGAGCTCTGGGACGGCGCGACACCCGCCGCCAAGAAGCGCGTCACGCGTTCCGATTTCATTCAGCAGGTGAGCCAGTCGCGCTCGCCGCTCGGCGCGGCGCAGCAGCGCACCTGGGTTGCCGTCAATCGGCAGACCGTCGCCAACGAGGACGCCGAACTGGCCGGCCAGTATGTCAACGTTGAATACGAAACGCGATTCGCGAATGCCGCCAATCGCGTTGTGCGCGAAATGACGACGTTTCGCCTCGATCGCGACGGCAGCTGGCGCTTGAGCGGCTACGTGCTGCGCTGATTCCATAGCTTCTTTGGAGCGCGCTTCGCGGCGCGTTCTCCTCATCGAATCGCGGCACGCGGCGGCCGCTTCGTGTTGCCAGAAAACTCCTGCGTGCGCTGAGCGGCAGGCAGGAGTTTGTATCCCCTGCGAGCAGTCGGCCTTGCAGCAAACGAGCACCAAGGTTTTCGTCGATCTCGGGGCCCGGTTCAGGGCCCGTATCCCATAAGCCGAACGACGTCTGCGCAAAGCAGTCAGTGCATTCGTGAAGTTCTCTTCGCGTGTGCGCAATCTTCATACTTTTCGTTCGCTTTTTTGGCTTCTTGAATCGAAGCCGCTTCCTTAACGTCCTGCCTCTGCCCGCGTTGATTCCGACGTGCGCGCAGCGCGCCAGGCAAGAGCCGCTCTGCCTGGTTTTCTCGTTCGCAGAGGGCCGCTTTTCCCGCGTGTCGCATTGCGCAGCAAGGCGTTGCCATGGGCGAAGAAATCACTCGGTTCAGCACCCAACCAATCTGTACTTAATGCCGGATCGCCCACCGCTCGTGCAACGTTTCGACACCGAGCATTTGCCCCCTGAAGACCGCTTCGCTTACTGGGCCGACGAGTTCGGCAAGAGCGTCGGCTATGTCGGCCTCGAGAGCCCTCAGCGAGACGATTTTCATCAATGGCTCAGCATCGTGGACCTATCCTCACTGAGCCTTGCGCGCTTGCGCGGGAGCCCCGTGTCGTCGTCGGCCGAGCCTGGCCAGATCAAGGACGTGGAGTTGCATCCGTTCCAGCTCATGCTCAAGGTTGGCGACGGGCCTTCCACCATCAAGCAGCGCACCGAGGCCATCGTCCAGACGGGCGATCTCGTGCTGATCGATTCGCTGCAAAAAATGCGCATGCAGGCGCATGTGGCCGCCAACTCCCTCCTGGTCGGCTTGCCAAAGCCCTTGGTCGCGCGATGGCTGCCAGACGCGGAAGCCGCGGCGGCCCAGCGCCTCGATGGAACCAAGGGCTGGTCGAGCCTGCTGGCCGCCTACCTCAACGCCATGAGCATCGACCATGCGCAGGCCATCGGCAGCCCGTTCGAGCAGGAGTTGGTCGGCGAACACATCCTGTCCATGCTTTCGTTCGCGCTTTCGCAAAACGGCTTCTTGCGCGACAGTGATGCGGTGTCCTCCCGCGACCGGGCGCTTCACCTGCGCATGTACAACTGGATTCGCGACAACTACGCAGACCCGGACGTCAGCGCCGCCAAGCTGGCCGCCCGTTTTCATGTGTCCGTGCGCTACGTGCACAAGGTGTTTGCCAGCGCCGGCCGCGGCATCACTTTTCTGGACGTGCTGCAGCACGAGCGCCTCGAGGCGGCCGTGCGCATGCTGCGAACCGCCTCGGTTTCGCACACGTTCGTGGCGCAAATCGCATACCGCTGCGGGTTTTCCGATCCCGCCTATTTCGGGCTTGTTTTCCGCAAAAGGTACGGCTGCTCGCCGCGGGCCTTTGCGTCAAACAGGGGGCGCTCGGACATCGGCCTTCCTGGCCAGACCCAAAGTCTGGAAAAAACTCCATTGCCCCCGAATCCGATTCCGGGCACCGAAGACAATTAACTGAGACATGCTTCTCATTTTCGACCGAATAGTGTGAATTTATTCACACATCGGCTCAAGAACGAGAAGGGAAATTGGCCGCGCAGCTCCATTGAAACCCGACGACGCTACGTACACGGTATCGGCTGTCAGCGAACTGATCCGCTTGCGGATCTCCATCCAACGAATCCTGCAGCGTGCAATGTGCTGGGAACTTTGGTGGTTCTTTGGTCATTTATTAATTCAAAAGTGCCCGTTTCCGGTGCGACTAGGAGCGCGTTCCACGCTCCTGCTGAACTGAGGTGCCGGCTCTCGCTGCGGGGCACAGGCAGCCCCTCCATACATCAATCGTTAATTAACTTCGTGCATTGGTTCCTCTCCGTGCACGATCTTCATAGTTGTTGTTCCCATATTTGATATCAGGCCCAGCCAGTAGTAACTAAAGTGCGAGCACGGCTTTGGGATTTTTGGACAAATGTCAATTTAATTGTCAACTGCGCAATTGGCAATTGGCGAGGCATTTGGGATTTTTCAAAACCTTTCTTTGTGAAATTAACTGGATGTTTGTTGTCAAATTATTGAGGAGCATGTAATGAATAAGTCATATCGAAGTATCTGGAATGAGGCGCTCGGCGCTTGGGTGGCGGCGTCTGAACTCACGAGCGGGCGTGGCAAGAAGAGCTCGTCGCGCGTGCTGGCGGTGGCTGCCATGGCGTTCGTAGCCGCCGGGCAGGTTGCTGCTGGCGGTTTGGATGGCGGCACGGGCGGTCCGGCCCAGTCCGCTTATGGCCCGGGCGCAAGCACGGTGGCAGTGCCGGGCGGCAGCGATGCCATTGCCATCGGCAACGGCGCCGTAGTAGGCAGCGCAGGCGCCACCGACGCGATCGCGCTTGGCACCCAACTCAATAACAGTGCCCAGTCCGGCATCCTGGTGGGCAATAACTTCGTGAGGCTGGACAGCGGCTCCGTTCGTTCGGTCGTCTTCGCACCGGATGGTCTCGCTTACGGCGGTACGGCCGGTGCGTATGCGCAGCCGGTTACGAATTCAGCCGATACGTTCTTCTACGGCAGCGCGCGTGCGCTGAATACGGTCACCAACAGCGCCGGCACCATCGCGCTGGGTGGGTCGGCCAACAATGCGCCCGATTCGGTGTCTATCGGTACCGATGCACAGACCAATCAGGCCAACGATATCGCTATCGGCCATAACGCTGTTGCCACGGGCGCAGGGACGACCACCGAGGGTTCGATCGCGCTGGGCTTCGGCAGCACGGCGACGGGGCTGAATACGACGGCCATCGGGACCGGCAGCCAGGCGACTGCGTGGCGCAGTCTGGCGATTGGCGGGCTTGCCAACGCTTCAAGCGACGGTGCGATCGCGATAGGCGATGCCGCCCAGTCCACCGCCCTCAACACGACTGCGTTGGGTCGCAACTCTCAGGCGATTGCAGAGGAGGCAACCGCCGTCGGCTTCGGAGCGTCCGCGACCGAGTCCACTTCGACCGCTGTCGGTTTCGACGCTCGTGCCACAGCTATCGCCGCGACCGCGGTAGGCGATGGCACCAGAGCGTCCGGAACCTGGAGCACCGCGTTGGGCCATAGCGCGAATGCCAGCGCCCCAGACGCAACCGCCCTGGGACATAACGCCACGGCCGGCGGGAACGGTACTGCCGTAGGCGTACAGTCGACTGCGGGGTCGGATGCCACGGCCGTAGGCGTGGTGGCGAGGGCCAGCGGTATCTCCTCCACGGCAGTGGGATACTTTTCCGAGGCAAGCGGCGAGCGTAGTGCCGCGTTCGGCAGAGGCACGGCTTCTGGCTCGAATGCACTGGCGCTCGGCTGGCAGTCCAGAGCAACTGACCAGTTTTCGGTAGCGATAGGCGATACTTCGGTTTCGAGCGGTCAGCAAAGCATCGCTATCGGCAACGGCGCCCAAGCCAGCGGTCTGCAATCCATCAGCATTGGTACGGGCAACGTAGTCAGCGGCGCTCATTCGGGTGCCTTCGGCGACCCGTCCATCATCGATGGCGCCGACAGCTACAGCGTGGGCAACAACAACGCCATCGCTGCCGGCGCCAGCGATGTGTTCGTACTGGGCAACAACGTGAACATCGACGTGTCCAATGCGGTGGCGCTGGGCTCCAACAGCGATGTGACCGTAGCGGGCGGCGTGGCCCTGGGTAGCGGTTCGGTGGCCAGCACGGCGGCCGGCGTGGTGGGTTACGACCCAGCCACGCGCCTGCCTTCCACCGATACTTCGTCTACCTGGGTCAGCACCCTGGGCGCGGTGAGCGTGGGCGGCAACGGCGGCACCCGCCAGATCACCAACCTGGCGGCAGGTGCGCAAGACACCGATGCGGTGAATGTGGCGCAGTTGCGGGCGGCGCAGGACGCAGTCAGCACGCACTACTACAGCGTCAACGACGGCGGCGTGCAGGGCGGCAATTACGCCAACGACGGCGCCACGGGCACGAATTCGCTGGCGGCGGGCGTTGGCGCTCAAGCGACCAGTTTCCAGGCTACGGCGGTGGGCTACAACGCCAGAGCGCTGGCGGAAAGCGCCACCGCGATTGGACAGAATGCGTTGGCCGATGGCTTTACCGGCACTGCCATAGGCGTCGATTCAGTGGCGCATCGCGATGGCGTGGCACTCGGCGTCCGCGCCAATGCCACCGGGAATGCCGGCACAGCAGTGGGTGCGGATGCCACCGCTGGAATGCAAGGCACGGCCATCGGTGTATTGACGAATGCAGGTGCGAACGGAGCCGCGCTGGGTATACAGGCGAATGCTTCCGGCGATAGTTCTACTTCGCTGGGTCGCAGAAGTACCGCATCGGGCTTTCGCGCTGCGGCGGTAGGCTTCCAGGCGACTGCCAGCGGCCAGCAGAGCATCGCTATTGGTGATGGCGCGCAGGCTACCGGCGTGCAGTCGATCAGCATCGGTACGGGCAACATCGTCAGTGGCGCCAACTCGGGTGCCTTCGGCGACCCCAGCATCATCAATGCGGCGAATAGTTACTCGGTTGGCAACAACAACACGCTGGCCGCGGGCCAGACGGATGTGTTCGCTCTGGGCAACAACATCACCACCACCCTCAGCAACTCGGTGGCGCTGGGCAGCAACACTGCCATGCAAGGCGCGCTGACCGCCCAGACCGCGGGTACCACGGCGTACAGCAGCAGCATCATCAACGGCAACACATACAACTACGCCGGCGGCACGCCAGTGGGCGTGGTCAGCGTGGGCGGGGTGGGCGCGGAACGCCGCGTGCAGAACGTGGCTGCCGGCCTGATCGGCACGGCCAGCACTGACGCCATCAACGGCTCCCAGTTGTATGCACTCACCGCCAAGGTCGATGCCGGCGCAACGCACTACTACAGCGTCAACGACGGTGGTACGCAGGGCGGCAACTACACCAACAACGGTGCCACAGGCGTTAATTCGCTGGCGGCGGGTGTGGATGCGGCAGCCAGCGGGAGCGGTTCGATCTCCATGGGCGATGGCGCGCAGGCCACCAACAACCGAGATATCTCCATCGGCACCAATGCCGGGCAGCTCGCGACGGCCTCGCCCAACAACTTCGACAACATCGCGGTGGGCACTGACGCAGGTTCTTTGGTCGACGGCTACTACAACCTGGGTGTTGGCTTCGGCGCGGGCAGCAATGTCACGGGCCACGACAACGCTGCCCTGGGTCACGGTGCAGGAGGGCGCGTGACCGGTGACTACAACGCCGCAGTGGGTCCGAGCGCAGGCATGAATGTGACTGGAGACAACAACACGACCACTGGGCGAGAGTCGGGTGGTGGCGTGACGGGTGATTCCAATACAGCCAACGGCTATCAGGCGGGCCAGAATGTTCAAGGCGACAACAACGTCGCGCTCGGGCGCGCTGCGGGTCTGCAGGTACAAGGCAACGACAACATTGCCATCGGTAGAGAAGCAGGGATTCTGAAGGCAGCCAACGAGACGATCAGCCTGGGCACGCTTGCGCAAGCCAATCAGAATCAGGCGATTGCAATTGGCGCCGGTGCGACGACCACCGTTGTAGGTGGCGTTGCCTTGGGTAGTGAGTCGGTTGCTGGAAAAGCGGCAGGCATTGCCGGCTACGTTCCCCCGCCGGCCGATCAGACGCAAATTGATGCTATCAATGCAACCACCGGGACGCGTGGGGCGGTTTCGGTGGGCGATGCTGCCAACGGCATCTTCCGCCAGATCAATGGTGTCGCGGCCGGCACGGCTGACAGCGATGCAGTGAACGTGGCGCAGCTGCGCGCGGTCAACGGCAACGCGGTTGCGGCAGCCAGCAAGTGGATCATCGGCTCGCCGACGACCTACGTGGCACCGACTTCCTCGGGCACCGACAGCACCGCGGTCGGTTCTGGCGCCTCGGTCAGCGCCAACAGCAGCGTGGCCGTCGGCACGGGGGCCACGGCCACCACCGCCAACAGCGTGGCACTGGGCAACAGCTCGACCACCGGCACGGCGGTGGCGACACCCAGCGTGACCATCCGCGGCGACACCTACAACTTCGCAGGTGCAGCACCGGCGGGCGTGGTGAGCGTGGGCAGCGCGGGGCAGGAGCGGCAGATCACCAACGTGGCAGCCGGTCAGATCAGCGCGACCAGCACGGACGCCATCAACGGCAGCCAGCTCTACGCGACCAACCAGGCGATCAACAACATCGCGATCGGCGGCGCCGGCATCAAGTATTTCCACGCCAACTCGGCGGCGGCCGATTCGAATGCCGCGGGCGCGGAAAGCGTGGCCATCGGCCCGCAGGCTGTATCGCAAGGCGCGGGCTCGATTGCGGTGGGCAACAGCTCGCTGGCGACGGCTGCCAACGGCGTGGCGCTGGGCGCGGGGTCCACGGCCGACCGCGCGGGCATGGCGGGCGGCAAGGAGCTGTTCTCCAACACCGCAGTGGGTTCCACGCAGGGCGCGGTGTCGGTGGGTAGCGCCGGCAACGAGCGGCAGATCACCAATGTGGCGGGCGGCACGCAAGCCACCGACGCGGTGAACGTGCGCCAGCTGCAGGCGGTGCAGGCCGGCGGTGTGAAGTACGACACCAACGCCGATGGTTCGGTGAACTACAACAACGTGACGCTGGGCAACAACACGGGCCCGACCACGATCCACAACGTGGCACCGGGCGTCGCCGGCAACGATGCAGTCAACGTCAATCAACTGAACAGCGGCATCGCCGGCGCCAACGCGTACACCGACTCGCGCGTCAACCAGTTGCGCGGCGACATCAAGGGGGCGGCAAGGGATGCGAGTGCCGGCACGGCGGGCGCGATGGCCATGGCGGGCATGCCGCAAGCCTACATCCCGGGCAAGAGCATGCTGGCCGCGGGCGTGGCGGGCTACGACGGCCAGGCCGCGTTGGCCATCGGCGTCTCCAAGCTGTCGGACAACGGTCGCTGGATTGTCAAGTTCAGCGGCTCGGCCAACTCGCGCGGCAAGGTCGGCGTGTCGGCCGGTGCGGGCTTCCATTGGTAAGCCGGCCGCATCAAAACAGGAACAACATCATCATGACGAAAACGCAATTTCATCGCTTCTCGGCCATTGCAGCGGGAGCCGCGGCACTGCTGGTGCTGCAGGGCTGCAGCTCCTATGTGAGCAAGGGCATCACCGATGACGGCAAGGCCACGGAAGTGGTCTTCCCCAGCATCGACAACGACGCCTGGCTCAAGGAGGGCACGTTCCCCAACCTGGCCAACCTGCGCGCCGTGGCGCCTGGCGTCACGAAGGACCAGCTGTACGACCTGCTCGGCCGCCCGCACTTCAGGGAAGGCATGGCCGGCCCGCGCGAGTGGGACTACATCTTCCACTTTCGCAAGGCCGACGGTGGGGTCACCACCTGCCAGTACAAGGCGATTTTCGACAAGGACTACAAGGCGCAGACCTTCCACTGGCTGCCGGCCGGTTGCGGCGACGTGCTGGCGCAGCCGGTAGCTGCGGTGGCACCCGTCCCGGTGCCGCCTCCGGTGCTGCGCAAGGTGACCCTGGGCGCCGACGGCCTCTTTCGCTTCGACGGCGGAAGTGCGGCCGACCTGATGCCCGAAGGCCGGCGCAAGGTCGAGGCGCTGGCCCGCGACATCAAGGGCAATGTCAAGTCGCTGACGGCGATCAGCGTCACGGGCCATACGGACCGCCTGGGCAGCGATTCGTACAACGATGCGCTGTCGCTCGCGCGGGCCAACACCGTGCGCGAACTGCTGGTACAGCAGGGTATCGACGGCAGGGCAATTCGCACGCAGGGCATGGGCAAGCGCCAACCGGTGGCGGAATGCCCGGGCACGCGCAAGACGCCGGAGTTGGTGAGCTGCCTGCAGCCCAACCGGCGCGTGGACATCGAGGTGTCTGGGGAACAGTAAGCCGTGCTGCGCGAAGGTGATGGTGGATATCGCATTGCCATAGTCGATTCCACCGCTAAAACCCGCGAGCGCGTGCGTCGCGCCGTTCGCAGGCTCGGGCACACGCCCGTCACCTTTGGCGGCGTGCCCGAGTTGCTGCAGGAATGCGGCAGCTCGGCGGCGCCCTTCGGCGCTGTGCTGCTGATGTGCCCGGAAGACGCGCAAAAGGCGAGGGCGCTCGTGGCGCAGGTGCGAAAGAGCCTGGGAACCTACCTTCCCTTGGTTCTGAGCACGTCCAAGCGCCAGGCCCGGTTGCTGTCCGATGTGTATTCGGATGCCTTCCATACCGTGGTTGCAACCCCCAGCACGTTCGAAGGTGCATACGCGATGCTGGAATCGTTCTTCGGCCAGCACCGGATTCCTGTGCCGGAGCGCGTGGTCGGGTGGGGCGCCTACCGCTTCGTCTTGCCCTTGGGAAAGGCGGATGTGGCGGGCGATGAGGTCAAGCTGCGGCCGATCGAGTTCGACCTGGCGATGGAGCTTTTTCGCAATATCGACAGGCCGCTGACCCGCGAGTGGCTTTGGTCCACCGTGTGGGAGAGGGGGTTCGACCTGCAATCGAGATCGCTCGACACCAACATGTCGTGCCTTCGCCGAAAGCTCGGCTTGCGCACGGGCAAGCATGGGTTGAGCTTGCAGTCGATCTGGGGCACGGGCTACCAGTTGAGCCAGGCTGCCAGGGCGCTTTAGCAATTGGCCGGCCCATTCGCGGCACGCATTCAAGAAAGGAGCAAATATGCTCAAAGCTGAAAACGAGAAATTCAGCCGTCCGATGGATCTGCCGATCCTGATTGGAGAGGAATGCAAATATGTTCCGGTGATTGCCGCTTTTCGGTACATGCCGAGCGACAACATCGACAACTGGCTCGTTTCCAACGGAAAGCCGCGCAGCGACCGGGACCTGGCCGCCGAAGTTCTGCTCGAAGTCCGGGGCTTGCCCAGTGCCGACGGCCGTCGGCAGGGGCGGCACTACAGCGTGCTCCAGGTGCTTGAGTTCGAGCGTGCGGCGGCGCTGGTCGTTTCGATGTTCCTGGCGGAGTTGCCGCGGCCTGAAGGCCTGCCCAGGGCCGAACCCGAACGGTTTCGCAGCCATTCGAGCCGGGGCTACTGCGCGAGTTTGCGATGAGCGTTCATGAAGGCGAGTCTGCAGCGGCCAGTGTGCGAAATGACCGATTTCGGGCCTCTTCCAATTCGTACGCGGTACGCGTTTTTGTTCGGAACAGCGTTGCTCTCCAGATCGAACGTCTATCCAAACGAAACACCATGAAAAGTCTGGTCCACACTTCAAGAACCGCTCGCCGGCAGAAGCCTGCGGAAACCCGCTCGCTATGGGCCAGGATCTCGCGCAGCCTTGCAAGGCTCGACGGAACACCGCGCACGAATGAAGAGCGCGTGCTCGAGCGAATGCAGCAACTGGAGCGGTTGGAGCGGATGGATTTCGACCAGCGCGTGCGCGAAACGGGTGAGTGGTGAACCAATTTCCATCGCCGTGGCGCGGGAATATTGACGCGAATTCCTTCTTTCGCACATGGCGAACAACCCTTGCGGGTGTGCTGATCGGCTTTCTGGCCGGCCAAGCCATGGCTTTGACGTGGCTTGCCATGTCGCCGGCATCGCGAAATGCTGCGGCGCAATGCGTCAAGTTGGCTTCGCAAGAGGCGAAAAGCAACTGCTGAAGCTTCCGGCGGCTGGTAAGGCCTGCGCGGCTCGATAGACGGCACGGCTCAGAAGATGTCCGGATTGCAAACTGTTAGCAGTTGCCAAATAATCCCGCAGGCCCAAGCCATGATGGATGAAAAGCCCTCCGCCATCTTGCGCATCGACACCGATGCGCTGTCGGCGCGCGACAAGTTTGCGTTCTGGGCCGAGGAAATGGGCACCAAGCGCGGCTTCACAAGCTACGACAGCCCCGAGCGCGACACCTTCCGCCAGGAACTGTCGGTCGTCAATGCGAATGGTGTGACTTTCATGCGGGCCCGGGGAAGCCCGCTCGATGTGTACCGCGGCGTGCCCAGCCGCATACAGGAAGCCGCCGAGTACCCTTTTCACCTTCTGGTGAAGCTGAACAACGGCTTCACCACCAGCGAGCAGCAAGGCCGCAGCGCCACCATCGGTGTCAACGACATGTTGATCATCGACTCCAATGAGCCCATGCGGCTGTGCTCGCATCATGGCACCGATGCCTGGATCATCGGGTTGTCGCAGTCGCTCGTGACGCGCTGGCTGCCCGATGCGAGCAATGCCTCGGCTGTCGCGCTCAAGGGCGACAAGGGATGGACAAATGTCCTGGCAAGCTACCTGCGCGCCATGAGCCTGGAGCATCTGAATGCCGCTGCCAGTCCGTTCGAGCGCGAGCTGGTCGGTGAGCACGTGTTGTCGATGCTGTCGATGGCGCTCTCGCAGAACAAGCTTGCATACGATGTGGAAGCGGTCTCCGCGCGCGATCGCGCATTGCATGCCCGAATGCGCATGTGGATTCGCGATCACTACGCAGACCCGGAAGTCAGCGCGGCCAAGCTTGCAGCCGACTTCAACGTCTCAGTGCGCTACGTTCACAAGGCCTTCGCAAGCGCCGGACGCGGCATGACCTTTCTGGATGCGGTACAGCACGAGCGCATGGAGGCCGCCATGCGGATGCTGCGTACCTCCGGCATCTCGAACACCCAGATCTCACAGATCGCCTACAACTGCGGCTTCACGGATCCTGCCTACTTCGGGCTGGTGTTTCGCAAGCACAGGGGATGCTCGCCCGGTGCGTTCGCGAAGATGCATGGCCTGACCCTCGAGCCGCATCCGCCGGCCGGCGCCGCCACGCCCTCGGGCACGGTGCTTCTTCGGTAGCCCGCTCGGCTGCATTGCGGCAGCCATCTCCTTTGCCGACGGAGGGCGTGACACATTGTCACGCTCCTGGGACATCGCCCGTCTTGCGCGTGCGCAAAGCTGCGGCGCCACCCTGTGGGCGCACGGACGGAACGGCCCTTGCTATGACAAGCAGGTCCATGACTTCGTCACGCCGCCCAAACCCGCCCATGACCTCCGCCGACTTCGCCCTCGCTCCCCGGCATGACCTGAGTGTTCGCACGGTGGGCGTGAGTGCTCCCGGGCGCCTGCACCTCGGGTTTCTCGACCCTTCCGGCTCGCTGGGGCGCGCATTCGGAAGCCTCGGGCTGGTCATCGACGGGTTCACCACCGAGCTCGAACTCACCGCGTCTGCTGCGGACCATCTGGCGGCTGACACGCCGGCCGGGGAGGCGGAGCTCGATCGCGCGGCAGCGCATCTCGAACGGCTGAGGCAGCGCAGTGGCTGTCACGCACCGCTGTCTCTGCGGCTGCGCCGGGTGCTGCCGCCGCACGCGGGCTTTGGCTCGGGCACGCAGCTCGCGTCGGCGATCGGGCGGGCCTTTGCCGAATGGCATGGCCTCGACCTGGGCACTGCGACGCTGGCGCACTGGCTTGGCCGGGGCTTGCGCTCGGGCATCGGCATCGCGGGCTTCGATACCGGCGGCTTGCTGCTCGATGGCGGCCCCGGGCCCGACGGCCTGCCTGCGCCGCTGCTGTCGCGCATTGCGTTTCCACAGGCTTGGCGCATCGTGGTCGTTCAGGACCTTGCGCATCGCGGCCTTTCGGGCGGTGCGGAAAAACAAGCCATTGCAGCCTTGCCGCCGTTGCCGCAGGGGGCCGCTGCCGATATTTGCCATCAGGTACTGATGCGCGTTCTGCCTGCCGCTGCTAGCGCGGAGTTTGCGCCGTTCGCCGCAGGCATCAACCGCATGCAGCAGTTGCTCGGCGAGCACTTCGCGCCGGCGCAGGGCGGTATCTTCACCAGCGCCGCGGTCGCGCGGCTGATGCAATGGTTCGCCGATGCGAGCCGTGCAGGCGCCGCCATCGGCCAGAGCTCCTGGGGGCCTACCGGTTTTGCGATCGTGCCTTCGGAGGCGCAGGCGCAGGTGCTCGTTGATGCCGCGCGGGCATCCGGGCGCATCGGGCCGCAGCTGGAACTGCACATTGTCTCGGGCCGCAACAGCGGTGCGGTGGTGCGCGACCGCATCGCCGAGCCGCGCACGCGCTGAACACATCAACCTTTCTCCACACCCACGCAGGCTCTCATGGAACGTCCCCGCATTCTTCACATGTTCACCCCCGGCCGTCAGATGAGTCCGTTCGACATCAACATGGCGGCGGACGCGGGCTACCAGATCATCGTGCCCTATTGCGATGTGGCCCTCGACCGCATCACAGGGCTGACGCAAGACACCATCTTCTCGCGCGGGCCGAAGGGCGTTGCGCGCACCGGCATCTTCATCGGCGGGCGCGATGCACAGCTGGCGGCCGACATGCTCGAGCGCGCAAGAACCTCGATGGTCAAGCCTTTCATCGTCTCGCTCATGGCCGACCCGAGCGGTGCCTACACCACGGCTGCGGCCATGGTGGCTTGTGTTGAGGCCGCCTTGAAGCGTCACCACGCCCAGGGCCTCGAAGGCCAGCGCGTGGTGATTCTTGGCGGCACCGGGCCGGTGGGCCGCGTGGCCGGCGTGATCGCGGCGCAGGCCGGCGCCGATGTGTACTTGTCCAGCCGCAACGGCATCGATGCGGCGCAAGAAGCGGCGGACGAAACCGGGCAGCGCTTCGGCGTGAAGCTGCACGGTCTTTCGGGCGGCGACCCCGATGCCGTGCGCCGCTCCATCGCCGATGCCGACGTGCTGCTGGCCTGCGCGGCCGCGGGCGTGCAGGTGGTCTCCAGCGAGGCACTCGGTGCCGCGACGCGGCTCAAGGTCGCGGCCGACGTGAACGCCGTGCCGCCCGAAGGCATTGCGGGCGTCGGCGTGATGGACGACGCCAAGCCGCTGGCCGGCACGCAGGCCGTCGGCATCGGTGCATTGGCCGTAGGCAACGTCAAGTACCAGACGCAGCATCGCCTGCTGGTGCAGATGTGCGAAGCCGAGAAAGCACAGGTGCTGGGCTTCGCCGAAGCCTTTGCGGTCGCGCGCGCATTCCTGGTCGAGCAAGCCGCAAAGACGGCGTGAAGCACGCCCGCGAAATGCAGACGATTGCCGTTGCCGCCATCTCCGCGCGCGCCATGGCCGAGGCTGCGGCGAACGAGGGGTTCAAGGTCGTCGCGCTCGATCTGTTCGGCGACATCGATACGCTCCGCGCCGCATCGCGCTGGCTGCCTATCGGCGCGCCGGGCAGCTTGCACATCGACGCCGCAAGCGTGCTGGCCGCATTGCGCCAGTTGGCAAAAGAAGGCGAGGGCGGCGACCCGGTGGTGGGCTGGATCGCGGGCAGCGGCTTCGAAGGCGAGCCCGACTTGCTCCAAGAGGGCGCGGCCGTGCTGCCGCTGATTGGCACCGCACCCGATGCCGTGCGCCGCCTGCGCGATCCGGCAACTTTCTTCGGCTTTCTTGCGGCGCACGTCATGCCGTATCCGCAGGTTCTGTTGCAGCCGCCCGAAGACCCCGCGGGGTGGTTGATGAAAGACGCACACGGCTGCGGCGGATGGCATGTTCGCCACGCGCCGTGGTCGATGGACGAGCCGCCGACTTCGCACCACTACTTCCAGCGCGAGATGCCGGGGCTCCCGATGTCGGCCACCTTCATTGCCAACGGCCATGATGTTCACGTGCTCGGCTTCAACGAAATGAACGTGCGCCGTTTCGGCACGCGGCCTTTCGTGTTCTGCGGTGCCGTCGGGCCGGTGCCTGTGCCGGAGCACATTGCAAGCCGCGTGACTTCGATTGCGCGCGCATTGACTGTGGAGTTCGAACTGCGCGGCCTGTGCAGCCTCGACTTCATGCGCGACGGCGAGACCATCGGCGTGCTCGAGGTCAACCCCAGGCCGCCGGCGAGCATGAGCCTTTACCGCTGGCCGGCAGGCACGCCGGGCCTGATGCAGGCGCATCTGCGCGCCTGCCTGCATGGCGAACTGCCATCAACGCCTTCGCGTACGCAGGGAAAAAAGGGCGCACAAGACACGGAAGACACGGAAGGCATCGAAATCGTGTTCGCACGGCGACCCATGGAGCTCGATGCGGCCGCGGCGCGGCAGCTCGCCGCATGGCCCGGCGTTCGCGACTTGCCCGGTGCCGGCCAGCGCTTCGATATCGACGACCCCTTGTGCACCCTGACCGTGAGCGGCACGAGTGCGAACGAGGTGCGCGCCCGCTTGAACGAAAGCCGCGAGCGGCTGCTGAAATCACTGGAGACCTTGGCATGAGCAACACATCACCGCCCACGGCCGCCGCGGGCCTGAGCGTCAATCTGATGGCCCGGCCATTGGTCGAACGCCTGCTGGCCGATGCCGATGCGCTCGGGCTGCAGGTGCGCCGCGACGAAACCGGCGCGCACATCGTCGATGCCGGCATCGAGGCGCCGGGCAGCATCGCAGCCGGCTTGCGTGTCGGTGAAATCTGCATGGGCGGCCTTGGGCATGTGAACCTGCGCAGCGGCGGCGACGCCGAGGGTTGGCCCACGTGGCTTGACGTGCGCAGCTCGCAGCCAGTGCTGGCCTGCCTTGGCAGCCAGTACGCGGGGTGGAGCCTGGCGGCAACCAAGGAAGAGACCGGCGGCAAGAAATTCTTTTCGCTCGGCTCCGGACCGGCGCGCGCGCTGGCGGTGAAGGAAAAACTCTTTGCCGAACTGAACTACCGCGACCACGCGCAGTGCGGCGTGCTGGTGCTGGAAGTCGATCGCGCACCGCCGAAGATCATCATCGACAAGCTCCTGCGCGATTGCGACCTGGCCCCCGAGGCGCTGACACTGATCCTCACGCCCACCACCAGCCTCGCAGGCACGACGCAGGTGGTGGCGCGTGTGCTCGAGGTGGCGCTGCACAAGGCGCATGAACTGGGTTTTGCACTCGCCAACATCGTCGATGGCGCTGCCACCGCGCCGCTGCCGTCGCCGAGCGCCGACGGCGTCGAAGCCATGGGCCGCACCAACGACGCCATTCTGTACGGCGGCCGTGTTCACCTCACGGTTCGCGGCGACGACGATGCGGCGCGCGGGCTCGCGCGTGCGCTGCCCTCCGGCAATTCACGCGACTATGGGCGCTCGTTTGCCGACATCTTCAAGGAGGTCGAGTACGACTTCTACAAGATCGACGGCGCGTTGTTCGCTCCGGCCGAGGTGTGGGTCAGCAACATCGACAGCGGCAACACCTGGCACGGCGGTGCACCCGACATGGCGCTGCTGCAGCGCCTGTGGCTGCAGCAAGCATGAGGGCCATTCGATGACCACGCGCATCGCCATCATGACGGACGAGATCGGCTGGCACACGCGCCAGCTGCAGGCCGCATTGCGCGCGCGCGGCGCGGTGGGCCGCTGCGTCGATCTGGCGGACTGCAGCATCGACACCACCGCCGCGTGGCACGGCCTGGTCATTCCAGGCTACGGCCGCGAGTTGCCCGACGCGGTGCTGGTGCGCGGCATCGCCGGCGGAAGCTTCGAGCAGGTCACCAAGCGTCTTGGCGTGCTGCATGCGCTGCGCGAGCTCGGCGTGCCGGTCTACAACGATGCGCGCGCCATCGAGCGCTCGGTCGACAAGTCGATGACCAGCCTGCTGCTGCATGCCGCGGGCATTCCAGCACCCGCCACATGGGCCACCGAATCGGCGGCGCAGGCCCGGCGCATCGCCATGCGCGAAACGGCCGCGGGGCATGCGCTGGTGCTCAAGCCCTTGTTCGGTTCGCAGGGAAAGAACCTCCAGCTCGTGGGCGAGGTCGACGGTGTGCACCATCCCATGCCCGACATCGACGCGCGCTACGCGGGCCTGGCCTATCTGCAGCGCTTCGTTCCGCCGACGGCGTCGCCCGGGTTCGACTGGCGCGTGCTGGTGGTGGGCGGGCGCGCCATCACCGCGATGCGGCGCGTCAGCACGCACTGGATCCACAACGTGGCCCAGGGCGCACGCTGCGAGCCCGCCGGGCTGGAGCCGGCACTCGCGCAACTGGCGGAATGGGCCGCGCGCGCACTCGACATGGACTACGCGGGCGTGGACCTCATCGCCGCGGCCAACGGGCCGAAGATCCAGGTGATCGAGGTCAACGGCGTCGCAGCATGGCAGGGCCTGCAGCGTGTCACAGGCTTCAACATTGCCCGCGCCATCGTCGACGACCTGCTCGACCGCAAGATGGCGCAGACCCGCCGCCACGTGCAGGAGAGCCTGCCGCCGGAGCGCCGCGCCTGATGAACGCCCGGCAGGCGGCCATCGAACGGGCGCGGTCCTGCTTCCTGCGCGCCTGCTGGCTCGATGTTGCGGTGCGCAAACCGGGCAATGTCAGCCAGGCTTCGCCCGGTCACGGCATGCAGGCCGCTATGTTCATCGACAGTGCCAAGGCCGCGGCTGGCCCGCTGTTCGAGCCCGGGCTGCGCGTGGGAGAACGCATCGAAGCCGCTGTAGAGGCCACCTGGGCCGTGGCGGCGTGCAACACCAACCTCGGCATTCTCTTGCTGTGCGCGCCCGTTGCGCTGGCCGTGGAGCTGAACCCCGCCGCCGCGACGCCTGCGGCATTGCGTGCGGCCGTGGAGTCCGTGCTGGCCACGCTCGACATCGACGATGCCCGTGCCGCCTACCGCGCCATTGCGCGCGCACACCCGGGTGGCCTTGGGAGCGCGCCGGAGGAAGACGTGCACGACGCGCCCAGCGTCGATCTGCGCGCCGCGATGGCGCTCGCCGCGGACCGCGACCTCATTGCGCGCCAGTACCGCGACGGCTTCGCGGATCTGTTCGCGCTCGCATTCCAGGCCCCGGTGCATCAAGCGGGTTCCGGCAAGGCGCCGGCCGATACCGATGCGCCGCCCGATGCCGCCACTGTGGCTTCTGTCCAACGGCTTTACCTGGCCTGCCTGAGTGCCTTTCCCGATTCACACATTGTTCGAAAACACGGCGAGCGCGTGGCACAGACTGTCATGACGGCGGCGCAGGCTTGGCGCGAGCGCGCCGGCGATGGCGCCGCGCTCGATGCAGACCCTGAATTCGCCGCCTGGGACGTTTCTCTCAAGGCTGCAAGCGTCAACCCCGGAACCAGCGCCGATTTCACCGTGGCCGCGCTGCTGCTGTCGGGGTGGATCCGGTCCTGCGCGGCGCCCGCCCGCGGCACGGCCGGCGGATGGCACGGATCGTGATAACCATGGCATTGCGCTGGTCGTTCTGACCGGTGTCGTAATGACCCTAACCACCTTGGACCTCTAAGAGGAGACCCGAAACCATGGCAAAAATAGATCGACTGATGGTGGGCGAATCGCTCGTCGGCGACGGCAACGAAGTAGCCCATATCGACCTGATCATCGGACCGCGCGGCAGCGCTGTCGAGACCGCCTTCGCCAACGCGTTGACGAACAACAAGGACGGCTTCACCTCGCTGCTCGCAGTCGTAGCGCCCAACCTGCTGACCAAGCCGGCGACCGTGATGTTCAACAAAGTGACCATCAAGGGCGCCAAACAGGCGGTGCAGATGTTCGGGCCGGCGCAGCGCGCCGTGGCACTGGCGGTAGCCGACAGCGTCGAGGATGGCACCATCCCCATGGCCGAAGCGGACAACCTGTTCATCTGCGTCGGCGTGTTCATCCACTGGCTTGCCGACGACGACAAGAAGATCCAGGACTACAACTACCAGGCCACCCGCGAAGCCATTCAGCGCGCAGTGACCGGCTCGCCGACGGCCGCCGAAGTGGTCGACAAGAAGGGCACGACGGCACACCCGTTCGCCGCGCACCTCTGAACACCTCTGAGCACCTCTGAGGCCCTGAAAGGGAAGAAGCCGACGCGTGAACCGGGTCGGCTTCTTTTTCCTTGCCTGTGCCGCATCGCGCGGCAGAGTCGGGTTCAGTGCTTGGCGGGCACCATGCCGCTGGCCAGAAACTTCAGCACGGTTGCGCTGTGAGCCGGCTTCGAAGCGCGGTGCGTTGCGGCATGGCGCTCGATCTGGACACCCACCGCATGCACATCGTCGAACTTGCGCGGCTTCACGACCTTCACGCGGACCCAGCTGGCGCCGAATTCGTCGATCAGGATGTCGGCGATGGCCTCTGCGAAGGCTTCCAGCAGTTGAAGCCGGTGCTCGGCCATGAGCCGCAGCAGCCGTTCGCGAACCAGGCCGTAGTCGATGGTGTCGCCGATGCGGTCGGTGTCGCAGGCGCGCGCACGGGGCACACCTGCGTGTACGTCGATCACCAGCGGCTGCGCGTGATGCAGCTCGGATTCATGAATGCCGATCACGGTGTTGCCGTGAAAGCCCTCGATGAAGATCACGTCCATGGGTGTGGTGTTCGGAGATGTAGTCGCCTCGCCGGTGGCGGCGGATTCGCTGGAAGCAAGAGGAGCATTTGAAGGAAAGTGGCCAATGGAAGGCCGCAGGCTGGTGTTCAAGTGATGTCTCCAGTGAATACGAATATGTTTGAAAGTGTGTCTGCTGGCGAGCCGGTTCCCCCAGGCGGGAGTCATCAACGCAAAATGCAGGCCAGAGAGCGGATCCGCCTCCGGCGCTTTTCACTGCTTGGTGTTTCACCGGGTGTGCGACGTGTCGGCAAGGACAACAATGGGACCGACCTAGGAGACACGATGGAAAGCGCTGGAGACATCCAATGACATTGACGCTGCGACAGGGCGACCGACATGCCGACCGTGTGCTCGACGTGGTGAGGCGAGGCTTTCACGAAGAAGGCAACGACCTGGTCACGCGCTCGTGGAGCCGCTGCCTCAACCAGTACCAGCTCGATCCGGGTCGCCCGCGGGAGCCGGTGATCATTGCATCGTCGGCCTTGCAAAGCCGGCGCAACCAGCATGCCGACGTCATCGAATGCGCGCGCTACGAGATGACCACGCTCTACCAGCAGCTCGCGGATGCGGAGTCCGCCGTGGTGCTGACCGATACCGACGGCGTCATCGTGCACATGGTGTCCTCGCCCGAGTTCGCCGCTGAAGCAGAACCCATGGGCCTGCGCGCCGGCGGCATGTGGGGCGAGGCCGAAGCCGGCACCAACGGCATGGGCACCTGCCTTGCGGCCGCGCACCCGATCTCCGTGCGGCGCGAAGAACATTTCTTCAGCCATTTCACGCAGCTCACCTGTTCAGCGGTGCCGGTGTTCGATCCGTCCGGCGAGATCATCGCCGTGCTCGACGTGACCAGCCGCTCCAGCCTCATGCAGCAGCACGTGCTGGTGCTGCTCGGCATGACGGCACGCATGATCGAGAACCGGCTCATCGACAAGCGCTTTTCGAATGCGCATCCGCTGCACTTTCACAGCCGGCCGGAGTTCGTCTACACGCTGCATGAAGGCAAGCTCGCGGTCGGCGACGACGGGCGCATTCTGGCGGCCAACCGCAGTGCCTTGTTCCAGCTCGGCCTGCAGTCGATGGACGAAATCCGCACGCAGCGCATCGACGATCTGTTCCAGACCTCGCTCGAAGACATCGTGCAGCGCAGTCTTTCTTCTTCATTCCATCCGGTGGTGGCCTACCGGGCCAATGCGGCACTGCGGTTCTTCGCGGTGGCGCGGCGGCCGGCATCCGACGCGGCCGTGCCGGCGCGTGCACGTGCCGGCGGCGCGGGCACGGCTCCCATGGTGGCGGAGACGGGCACCGATTCCTTCCGTGCGCCGTTGCGGCCGGTGGCCGCTGCGCGTGCACCGGGCATCCGCACCTTCAAGGATGCGCGGCTCGTTGCCCACCTGGACACCGCGCGGCGCGTGGTCGCACGCCGAACCCCCGTGCTGCTGTGCGGCGAAACCGGTTCGGGCAAAGAGGTTTTTGCGCGCGCCATCCACGAGAGCAGCCCGCATTCCGAAGGTGCCTTCGTCGCCGTCAATTGCGCGAGCCTGCCCGAGACGCTGATCGAATCCGAGCTCTTCGGCTACAAGGCCGGTGCCTTCACTGGCGCACAGCGCAGCGGCCGGCGCGGCAAGATTCTGCAAGCCGACGGCGGCACGCTGTTCCTCGACGAAATTGCCGACATGCCGCTCGAGTTGCAGGCCCGCCTGCTGCGCGTGCTCGACGAGCGCCAGGTCACGCCGCTCGGCACCGAAGAGACGCACCCGGTCGATTTCCAGCTCGTAAGCGCGAGCCATCAGCATCTGCCGAGCCTGGTGCGCGAAGGCCGCTTTCGCGAAGACCTCTACTACCGTCTCGCCGGCATCGAACTAGACCTGCCCCCATTGCGCGACCGCACCGACAAGCGCGAGCTGATTCACGACGTGCTGAAAGACGAGGGCGGCAGCGACTGCAGGCTCGGTGAAGATGCCGAGCGCATGCTCATGGCCTGTCCGTGGCCGGGCAACCTGCGGCAATTGCGCCACGTGCTGCGCAGCGCAGCCGCGCTGTCCGACGGCAAGACCATCACACGCGAACACCTGCCTTCGCTGGTTGCAAGGGTTGCGCCTTCGCCCGTACCGGCTTATGCCGCGTTGCCCGCCGCATCGGAGCCGATGGATGCCTCGGCGCCGGACGCAGCGCCGTCCGATGCGGCACCGGCCGTCAAACTCAACCCCATTCAGGCCAACGAGCGGCAGGTGCTGTTGCAGATGCTCGAGCAGCACCGTTGGAACGTGAGCAACGTGGCCAAGGCGCTCGATGTCAGCCGCAACACCTTGTACCGAAAACTCCACAAGCTTCACATCGAAATCTCTCCACCCGATTGAGCCGGCAGGCTCGCCAGACATGACGAACGGAGGCTCATCGGGGACGGACAAGATCGATCCGCGCGGCGCGGCCCTGGCAATGGAAGACGGCGAGCCGCCGTTGCCTGCGTCGCCGCCGCGCTCGCGGCTGGCCTGGTGCGTCACGGGCTCCGGGCATTTTCTCGAAGAATCATTGGCCCTTGCAGCGCGGCTGCCGTCGGTCGATCTGTTCCTCTCGGCTGCTGCCGAGGAGGTGCTGCCCATCTACAAGCTGCAGATCGAAGCGCTGAAGTCGCGCTTTCGCGTCTTTCGCGACAAGACGGCCAGCGGCGTGCCAGTGGGCATGCTCTACGACGATGTCTATCACACGGTGGTGGTGGCGCCGGCCACCAGCAACACGGTGGCCAAGTGCGCGTTCGGCATCAGCGACTCCCTGCCGACCAACATGTTTGCCCAGGCCGGCAAGCTCGGCATTCCTGGCATCGTGTTTGCATGTGACACAGAACCCGTGGTGGTGACCAAGTCGCCGCACGACTGGGTCACGCTGCGTCCGCGGCGCATTGAACTGGACAACGTGGAGCGGCTGCGCGGCATCGATTTTTGCCAGGTGGTCTGCTCGCCCGCCGAACTCGAAGCCGTGCTCGATGCACGCCTGAAGGAACTCTCTCTCGCATGGAACACATCGTCTTCCTGACCGGGCGCCTTGCCCAAGCCAACCTCACGCGGGTGCTGGCCGGGATCGAGGCGGCACCGTTCACATGGGAAGTGCGAGAGATCGGTCTGCAGGTGGCGGCGCTGATGACCGCCGACATGATCCGCCGCCGCGTTGCGGCCCCCGTGTTCACCGAAGCTGAAGGCGAGGGCGCCGCGCCGCGCCGTGCCGACCGCATCATGGTACCGGGCCGCTGCCGCGGCGACGTCGAGGCCTTGAGTCTTCACTTCGGCGTTCCGGTGGAACGCGGGCCGCAAGAGCTGAAAGACCTGCCGCGCCACTTCAACCGCACCGCGCGCGCCGTCGACCTGAACGAGTACGAGGTCGCGATCTTTGCCGAGATCGTCGATGCGCCGCGGCTCACGGTGGCCCAGATCATCGAGCGCGCGCAGCAGCTCGCGGCCGACGGAGCCAACGTCATCGACCTGGGTTGCCTGCCCGAGACCCGCTTCGATCACCTGGGCGAAAGCGTGCAGGCGCTGAAGGCTGCGGGCTTCCAGGTCAGCGTCGACTCCAGCGACCCGCAAGAACTGCTGCTCGGCGGCAAGGCCGGTGCCGACTACCTGCTGAGCCTCACGCTCGACAGCCTGTGGATCGCCGACGAGGTGGCGGCAACGCCGGTGCTGATACCGCGCGTGCCGGCCGACGAAGAATCGCTGTACGAAGCGGTGGTGCAAATGCAGCGCCGCGGCCGCGCCTTTCTGGCCGATTCCATTCTCGACCCGATACCGTTCGGCTTGACCGCATCCATCGTGCGCTACCACCGGCTGCGCGAACGCTTTCCCGATGCGCCGATCATGCTCGGCGTGGGCAACCTCACGGAGCTTACCGAGGCCGACACCAGCGGCATCAACGCCGTGCTGTTCGGCATTGCCGCCGAGCTGAACGTGGCGGCGGTGCTGACCACGCAGGTGAGCCAGCATGCGCGCCGCGCGGTGAGCGAGGCCGACTGGGCGCGCCGCATCATGCATGCCGCAGTCCAGCACGGCACCTTGCCCAAGGGCATGAGCGATGCGCTGATGACGGTGCACGCCAAGCATCCGTTCCCCGACACGCCGGAAGAAATCGGCGAAATCGCCTCGCAGGTACGCGACCCGAATTTCCGCGTGCAGATTTCGCCGCTCGGCCTGCACGTGTACAACCGCGACGGGTTGCGGCTGGGGCAGGGCGCTTTCGAACTCTGGCCTCAGCTCAAGCTGCAGGACGATGCCGACCATGCGTTCTACATGGGCGTGGAGCTTGCCCGCGCCGAGATTGCCTGGCAGCTCGGCAAGCGCTATGTGCAGGACCAGCCGCTCGACTGGGGCTGCGCCGCGCCACGGCCCACCGAAGACCTCGCGCGCTGGTGCGCACCGGGAACCACCATGAAGACACCCAGGAACAACGCGGCCGAAGCTGGCGCCACAAGCACCCCGAGCACCCCGAGCACCCCGAGCACCACCGCGCCATCACCCTCATGAACGACCAGATCTTCGAAGCCGTGGTCACCACCGTGGCGCCCGGCGGCAAACCGCACGTGGCGCCGATGGGCATCCGTTACCAGGAGAGCGGCATTCTGCTGATGCCGTTCAAACCGTCGACCACGCACGACAACATCGTCGCCACCGGCCATGCGGTGCTGAACATCGTGTGCGACACCCGCGTGTTCGCCGGCTGCGTCACCGGCCGCAAGACGTGGCCCACGCTGCCGGCCGAGCGCATCGAAGGCGTGCGGCTCGCGGCTGCGCTGCGCCACGTCGAACTCGAACTGGCCGAGCAGCGCGACGACGTGCAGCGGCCGGTATTGCGCATGGTGCCCGTGCACGAGGCCACCCATGCGCCCTTCGTCGGCTTCAACCGCGCACAGGCCGCGGTGATCGAAGGCGCCGTGCTGGTCAGCCGCCTTCACATGCTGCCCCCCGAGAAAGTGGAAACCGAAATGAGCTATTTGCAGATTGCAATCGACAAGACCGCCGGCGCCGAGGAGCACGAAGCCTGGGAGTGGCTGCGCGCCGCTGTCGCGCAGCATCGCACCGGCACACCGGAGCGGGCATCATGATGCGCATGCTGGTGAGCGTGCGCAGCGTGGACGAAGCCTTGCTTGCCGCACGCGGCGGAGCCGACTTCATCGACCTGAAGGAGCCCAGCGACGGCGCATTGGGCGGCCTGCCCGTGGCAACCATCGGCGCCATCGTGGATGCGTTGCGCGCCCACGGCATCCATCTGCCCGTGAGCGCGACGATCGGCGACTTGCCGATGCATGCGCTGGACCGCATCCTGGCGCAGGTAGACGCGGTCGGTGCCTGCGGTGTCGACTACGTGAAGGTCGGTATCGAGCGGGGCCCCGAGGCCTTCGCGGTGCTCGACGCGCTCTCGGCCTGCGGTTGGCCGGTGGTGCCGGTCTTCATTGCCGACCACGGGCTCGATGCGGCGCTGATCGCGCATGCCTGCACACGGGGGTTTCCGGCGCTCATGGCCGACACCGCCGACAAGCTCGCCGGCAGCCTGTTCGATGCCGTGCCGACGGCGGAGTTGCGCGCCTTCCTGGCCCGGGTGCGCGCATCGGGCCGGCTCGTCGGCGTGGCGGGCGCACTGCGCGTGGCGCATGTTCCCTTGCTGCAGTCGCTGGCGCCTGATTTCGCAGGCTTTCGCAGCGCCGTTTGCGTTGCGGACCGCAAGACGGCGCTCTGCCCGGAGCGGCTCGCGGCACTGGCCGCGCTGCTGCACGGCGAGGCCGTCGAATCCATGCCGGCTTGAGTTTTCTGCGCGGAGGGCGGAGGGCCCGTTCAGCGCGGAGCGAAAGTGGCCTCGCCCAGCAACAGCGCACGCATGGTTTCCAGCTGGTTCTTGTGGAGCAGGGTGATCGGAAACGCGGCATCGCCTGACCGCTCCGCAAACTGCTGGTCGACCACGCCGGTATCGCCGAGCTCCGCCAGTGTCATCTGCGGGTCAATGGCGCACGACTTGATCAGCACCAGCTGTTCGGCATTGAGATGCTTCGCCAGGTCGAGCGCAATGGTGTCCGATGTGGCGTCCCAGCTGGTGCGCCCATCAGGCTTGTCGCGCCGCAATTCCAGCGGCATCCACAGCGCCGTTTTTCCCCGCCGCAACAGGTCGGGAATCTCGGTCTTGCGCGTTGCCAGCTGCAGAGCCGGATTCAGCGCGTGCAACTGATAAGCCGTCTGCGCCATGGCCAGCACCGCCATGTTGTGGGCGGCCAGGTCGTTGAACTGCCAGTGTGCCTGCACGCGCCGCACTTCGTCTGCAAAGGTGCCGCCGCCGCAGACCACCGTGACGCGGCCGCCGCCGATCTGCGTCAGCAGATCGAGCCACTGCGGCAGCACCGGATCGGAGCAGAGGCTGCCGCCAATCTTGACGATCCACATCAGTCGTGCTCCCTTTCGAACAGCGCCGCCACAGCGACGCTGGGTGCGCACACCTGTGCCCAGGTGGCGGTGCCCGCAGCTGCATGTGGGGCCACGTTTGCGACGTCGTTGCCATAGGCGGCGAAGCGGTGCGGGGTGGATGCACCGGTTGCCGCGACGGCTGCGAGTTCCGGCACCAGGAAGGCGCCGCAGCCTGCGCTCACGATCACGGCTTCACGGGAAGAAAGTGCATGAGCCGCCAGCACGCGGCGCAACTGCGAGCCTATGGCCTCGACCTGCGCCGTGCGCCAGGCCTGCGCCAGCTCCAGCCATTCTTCGGCGGAGGCATCGCGTTCGTCCAGGCCCACCATGCGTGCGAGCCGCTGGCGCGTTGCGGGCAGGGTCTTGGCCGCGTTGTCGGCGCTCGGGTACAGGTCGTGCGCCGGATCGAGTTCGCCGCACAGGCGGTACACGTCGGCCGTGGTGGCGAAGAATTCGTTCATCACATGGCGTGCGTGGCCGCGCCATTCGATGCGCTGGGTCAACGCGCACATCGGTGTGCGCACCACGCCGTGGTAGGCGAGCTCGCCGCTCACCAGGCGTTCGGCATCGGTGCGGCTGGTGGTCAGCACGCGCTCGTTGCCGAAGGCGATCAGGTCGGTGGTGGTGCTGCCGATGTCGACCAGCACGCCTTGCGGAAACACCAGCGCGGCATGCCGCGCGGTCGCGAGCCAGTTGGCCGAGGCGATGTGCTCCCAATGCCTGGCCACATCAGCGGCGGCGCACCAGCCGGCATCGCCGGCAAAGAAATGCAGGGCTCCCGGACGTGCGGGAAGCTTGGCCGCCAGCGCGGCGGCAATGCCGCGCACGCCGGCTTCGCGGTCGGGGAACAGGTCGACCATTTCGCCCGTCATGGTCACGGCATGCTGTGCGGCATCGAGCACCGGCCAGCGCGCATGCGCGGCTTGCAGCGCTTGCACCAGGTGGTCGAGGCCCTGCCAGAGCGGACAGCCCCATTGCGCCACGTCGACCACCTTGCCGCCCTGCAGCAGGCAGGCCTTCACGTGCGCGCCGCCGATGTCCCACCCGATGGTGGTTCGTTCAGGCGTCGGCACGTGCAAGTTCCCGTTCGTGGACGCCGCCGCGAAGACGGTCCGCCAACAGCTCGGCCGCGAGGTTGCGGCCCAGCGTCGCCGAGAGCCCGACATAGGCGCAGGTGACGCGCGGGTTGACCTCGATCACCACCGGCCCGCGCTGCGGATTCCACACCAGGTCGATGCCGGCGAAACCGCGCAGCCCGGGGATGGCACGCGCCACCTGCATGGCCAGCGCGGCCAGCGATTGACGGCGTGCGTCGCCCGGGCCCACCGCATCGACGCTCACGCCGTCGAAGGACAATCTTCCGTGCGCATCGATCGAAATGCACTGTCGGTTGATGCTCAGCATTTCGGCATTCTGCTCCGTACACAGCAACGACAGGCTCAGGGCTTCACCTTCGATCCAGGGCTCCAGCGTCAAGGTTGCGCCGGCTTGCGTACGCAGGGCCTGGTCTTCGAGGGCATCCGCATGGCGCGTGTGCACGTGGGTGGCAACGCCGCCGGCGCCGTCGTCGGGCTTGACCACCCAGCGCCTTATCTCGGGTGCATCGGCAAAGGCCAAGGGTGTTTGCACGCCGTGCGCAGCCAGGTGCGCGAGCGTGGCTTTCTTGCCGGCGGTCAGTTCGATGGCTTCGGCGCTGCAACCCAGCCAGCGCGCATTGCCCACCGCGCGCTGGAACCGCGCCAGCAGGCCGTCCGTCTCGGGCGCGACCAGCCAGACCAGGTCGTGCAGCGCGCTCTGCCGCGCCACGAAGTCGAAAGCCGATTCGTTGGTGCGCGACCGCAGCGGCATCGCCCTGGCGGGCAGGGTGTTCCCCGGTTCGCAGACCGCCGCCGAGACCGAACAATCGGCCACGCGCATCAGGTCCGCCACCATGGCATCGCGCATCGAGAGGCCCAGCGGCAGCAGCTCATCGGCCGCCGCGTCGTCGCCATAGTCGCTCCAGCCACCACCGCTGAGATACTCGTAAACAAAAACGCGTGTCGTCATTTCATCATCCACTTTCCGGGCACTTTCCCCAAGGCTTCCCCATGACTTCCGAACTGAACCTGATCCCCGTCGTCGACCTGCTGCAGGGCCAGGTGGTGAGGGCCGTGCGCGGCGACCGCAAGTCGTACCGGCCAATCGTGTCGGCGCTGTGCGCCAGCAGCGATCCGGTGACGGTGGCGCGCATCCTGTGCGACCACTGTGCGGCGCGGCAGCTGTACGTGGCCGACCTCGATGCCCTGCAGGGCGGGGCGGTGCAGATCGACGTGCTGTCCGATGTGATGAAGGCGCTGCCCCACATCGAACTCTGGCTGGACGTGGGCCTGGCGGATGCCGCGGCCGGCGAGGCACTGCGCGAACAGCTCGGGCTTTTCGCCTCGCGCACCGTGCTCGTGTTCGGCAGCGAATCGTTGCGTTCGCGCGAGGCGCTCGAACGCTGTTTCGACAGTACGGCGAAAGGCGGGGCCGATGCGGGCGGGCCCGGCGCCGCGCTGTCGCTGGACCGCCGCGACGGACAGCGCCTCGACAACGCCGGCTGCTGGGACGCTGTGGACCTGTGGCCGCACCGGCTCATCGTGATGACGCTCGAGCGCGTCGGTTCCGGCGCCGGCCCCGACCTGGAGACCCTGCAAGAGGTGCGGCGCCTGGCGCCGGGCGCCATGGTCATCGGTGCCGGCGGAATCCGCAGCCAGGACGACCTGGCGCTTGCCAGCGCGGCCGGCGCCGATGCCTGGCTGGTCGCCAGCGCGCTGCACGACCTGCAATTGCCGCGGGTGCGCCGCTGATCGGCCGGATCCGTTGCAACGAGGGTGGGTGTGGCATGCCATCAACCCGCCGCACACACGAACCGTGCCATCCCGGCAGGGGCTTGCATGTACTGCCGATGGCCGCGTGCGGCACGCATTGACCGCCAAAAGCGCAACACTGTGTCTCACAACGTGTGTGTCATGAGGGCCGTCCCCAGGGGTTTCTCCGGGGCGGCCTCCCAAGGCAACCAAGGCGCCCCGTCCTGAGCGGTGAATGGCACATGGCTTGCGTAGTTGCCTGCCCATGAGCGAATTCGATACCGCCGCCGCGCAGCCCGGTCATCCCCCGTGGACCTGCCCGTTCTGTCCCTTGTTGTGCGATACCTTCGGCGTCGACGTCGGGCCACCCGGCAGGTCGCTGAAGCTCGTCGGCAGCAACTGCCCGCGGGCGAGCACCGCGCTCGCCGCCTTCGACGGTTCGCCCGTCGCCGTGCAGCCGCAGGTCGACGGCCGCGACTGCGACCTCGACACGGCAATTGCCGCCGCCGCATCCCTGCTCGCGGCCAGCCGCCAACCGCTCTTCGGCGGCCTCGGAACCGACGTCGCGGGCGCGCGCGCCCTCTACGCGCTGGCCTGCGAAACGGGCGCCATCTGCGACGCCGCTCAAGGGCAGGCGATGATGCATGGATTGCGCGCACTGCAAGACCGCGGCGGCTTCACCACCACGCTCGCGGAAGTGAGAACGCGGGCCGAACTGATCGTCTGCATGACCGGGGACCCCACCGCGCGCTATCCGGAATTTTTCCGCCGCTGCGGCGTCGGGGAACGGGACGACCTGCAGACCGAAATGCTGCCCGTGCACGGCGACCTGTTCGACACCGTGTCCCTGCTCGCGGCCGTCGTGGCGGGCCGCATTCCGGTGGACGACGACCGCTTGCCGGCCGACCTCGCGGCGTTGTCGATGCGGTTGCGCTCGGCGCGCTATTCGGTGCTGGTGTATGAGCCCGGCCGCCTCCCGGCGCAGGGCGCGTTGGTTGTCGAGGCCATTCAGCGCATCGTCGCCACGCTCAACCGGAGCACGCGCGCGGCGGCGTTGTCGCTGGGTGGAGGAGACGGTGCCGCCACCGTGAACCAGGTGTTCGCATGGCTTTCGGGCCTGCCTCTGCGCTCGCGTGCCGGGCCGCTGGGCCTGGAGCATGAGCCGCTGTGCTTCGATGCCGGGCGCTTGCTGGCCGGCGGCGCGGTCGACATGTTGTTGTGGGTGTCGAGCTACGGCCCCGAGCCTGCGCCGCCTCGGGTCGACATACCGCGCATCGTTCTCGGTCACCCGGGCATGCGGCCGCGAGATGGGGCGGCCAATGCGCGCGGACAGGTGTTCATTCCGGTGTCGACACCCGGCATCGGTTCCAGCGGCCACTTGTTTCGCACCGACGGCTCGGTGTTGCTGCCGCTGCGGCCGTTGCATGAAGACGGGCTGCCGGGCACGGCCGATGTGGTCCGCCGCCTGACGCATGCGGTGAAGACGAAGAAGCAGGAGCGCGTGCAATGACGACACTTCGCCTGCGCGGCGGCCGCGTCATCGACCCCGCGAACGGCTGGGATGAAGTGCGCGACCTGCATGTGCGCGACGGCCGCATGGTGGACCTGGCGCCGAATGAAGCCGCAACAGAGGAAATCGACATCGGCGGCTGCATCGTCATGGCCGGCGGCATCGACATGCACACCCACATCGGCGGCGGCAAGGTGAACCTTGCGCGCATGCTGCTGCCGGAAGACCACCGCGCCAACGCCAACCCCGTGGCGCTGCCCGACAACCTGCTGGAGCTTGCCTCCTGCGGCACCTGCACGCCCGGCACGCTGGCCACCGGCTACCGCTATGTCGAGATGGGCTACACCGCGGCCTTCGAGCCGGCCATGATGGCCTGCAACGCGCGCCATACGCACATGGAAATGGGCGACACGCCCATCCTCGACCACGGCGCCTACGTGATGCTCGGCAACGACGAGCTGTTTCTGCGCATGCTGGCCGAGCGCTGGGACTTCGAGCGCATTCGCGACTACGCGGGCTGGACCATCAACGCCAGCAAGGCGATGGGCGTGAAGGTGGTGAACCCCGGCGGCATCTCGGCCTTCAAGTTCAACCAGCGCAAGCTCGACGTCGACGAGAACCACGTGCACTGGCAGGTCACGCCGCGGCAGGTGGTGCACACGCTGGCGCGTGCGCTGCGCGAACTCGGCGTGCCGCATCCGCTGCACATTCATGGCAGCAACCTGGGCGTGGCCGGCAACATCCAGTCCACGCTCGACACCATCGCCGCGCTCGACGGATTGCCCGGGCACCTCACGCACATCCAGTTCCACGCCTACGGCACCGAGGGGCCGAAGAAGTTCTCTTCGGCCGCGCTGCAGCTCTCGGAGGTGGTGAACGCGAACAAGAACGTGAGCATCGACGTGGGCCAGATCATGTTCGGCCAGACCGTCACGGCCTCGGGCGACACCATGCGCCAGCACGCGCAGTCGGGCCTGGCCGATCCGCGCAAGTGGATCGGTGCCGACATCGAGTGCGAGGCCGGCTGCGGCGTGGTGCCGTTCCGCTACCGCGAGCAAAGCTACGTGAATGCGCTGCAGTGGGTCATCGGGCTGGAAATCTTCCTGCTGGTCGACGATCCATGGCGCGTGGTGCTGACCACCGACCACCCCAACGGCGGCCCCTTCACGAGCTACCCGCACCTGATCCGGCTGTTGATGGACCGCAGCTTTCGCGAGGAGCAGCTGGCGAAGCTGCACCCCGAGGTGGCGGACCAGGCCGCGCTGCGCTCGATCACGCGCGAACTCTCGCTCTACGAGATCGCAATCATGACCCGCGCCGGCCCCGCGCGCCTGCTGGGCCTGCGCGACCGCGGCCACCTGGGCGCGGGCGCCGCGGCCGACATCGCGGTATATCGGGAGGACGACAACCGCGAGGCCATGTTCGCAACACCCGAATACGTGTTCAAGGACGGCGTGCTGGTTTCGCGCGCCGGGCGCGTTACCGCGGTGCCGGTGGGCGGCACGCATTTCGTGGCGCCGGACTACGACCGCGGCATCGAGAAGCGGCTGCGCCGGCACCTCGCGGCGCAGGGCTCGGTCAACTTCGACCACATTGCCATCGGCCACGACGAACTCTGCCAGTGCTGCAACGGCGGGCGCCTGCTGCCGGCCGCGTGCTTCCAGGAGGCGTCGTCATGAAGGCGGGCGCGGCATGACGGCTTCATCATCAGCCCTGCAGCGCAACGGCGTCGTCATCGACGAAACCTTTGCCGAAGCCTTTCCGATGAAGGCCACGCGCATCGTCATCACGGCGCACACCATCGAATGGGCGCGCCATGCCGCGGTGTCGGCCACGGGCTTCGCGACTTCGGTGATCGCCTGCGGTTGCGAAGCCGGCGTCGAGCGCGAGCTTGGCGGGCACGAAACACCTGACGGCCGGCCCGGCTTGAGCGTGCTGATGTTCTCCATGTCCGGCAAGGAGCTCGGCAAGCAGCTCGAGCGCCGCGTCGGCCAGTGCGTGCTGACCTGTCCGACCACGGCGGTGTTCGCAGGCTTGCCGCGGAATGCAGGCGGCGACCTGGCTGCGCTCGGCAAGAACCTGCGCTTCTTCGGCGACGGCTGGCAGATTTCAAAGGTGATCGACGGTGTGCGCTACTGGCGCGTGCCGGTGATGGACGGCGAGTTCGTCGCACAGGAAGACACGCCCGTGGTCAAGGCCGTGGGCGGCGGCAACCTGCTGCTGCTGGCGCGCGACACCGACGGCGCGCTGGCCGCCGCCGAGGCCGCGGTGGCGGCGATGAAGCAACTGCCCAACGTGGTCATGCCTTTTCCAGGCGGCGTGGTGCGCTCCGGTTCGAAGGTCGGCAGCCGCTATGCGAACCTGAACGCCTCGACCAACGATGCCTTCTGCCCCAGCCTCGTCGGGCTGGTGCCTCGCAGCGAACTGGCAAGCAAGGACGGCGCGCCCGTACAGGAGATCGGCTGCGTGATGGAAATCGTGATCGATGGCCTGACCGAAGCCGACGTGGCCGCCGCCATGCGCGTGGGCATGGAAGCCGCCATCGCCATCGGACCGGCCGGCGGACTGCTGCGCATCTCGGCCGGCAACTATGGCGGCAAGCTGGGCCCGTTCCATTTTCATTTGCACAAGCTGCTCGGTGCGGGAGATGCGCCATGAGCGGATGGCATTTCAGGCTGCGGCAGGCGCCGGCATTGCGCGTCGATCTGCGCGGCATCACGCCGGGGGCACTTGCGGAACTTTCGGCTGCGCAGGTCGAGAAATTGCCCGTGAGCCATGGGAACGAGACGCCGGCATTGGCCGAGCTGTTCGACATTGCGCCGGGCGAGGAGGGCGTGCTGCGTTTCGAAGGCAACCTCGAGCGCTTCGACCGCATCGGCTGGCAGATGGACAGCGGGCGCATTCGCATCGAAGGCCACGCGGGCCACTATGCCGGCGGCTGCATGCGAGGCGGCGAGCTGCACATCGAAGGCCATGCCGGTCTTCTGGCCGCCTGCGAAATGGCCGGCGGCGCCATCGACGTGAAGGGCGACGTCGGCGACTTTGCCGCGAGCACCTTGCCCGGCAGCATGGACGGCATGCGCGGCGGCACCTTCGTCGTTCATGGCAATGCGGGCGAGCGCTTCGGCGACCGCATGCGCCGCGGAACCGCATTGGTTCATGGCGGCGCGGGCGCTTTCCTGGGCTCGCGCATGGTGGCCGGCACCATTGCCGTGGGGGGGCGTATCGGCGCGCATGCCGGCTACGGCATGCGGCGCGGCAGCATCGTTTTCGCGGAGGCCGGAGCGGCCTTGCCCGAAGGCATCAGAACGGCGCTGACATTCGTGCAGAACCGCGCCGCAACGCCGGTTTTCTGGGCGCTGCTGGCGCGCGACCTCGCGCGCCACGGCGGACTTTTCAGCGGCTTGCCCTCACGCCGCATCGAGCGCCATCTGGGTGATCTTTCCGCCGATGGCAAGGGCGAGCTGATCGTGTGCCTGTGAGCCGCCGCCAGGTTTCTTCAAAAACCCTCTTCCTGAATCCTCCATTCATATGACGCATCCTTACATTTTTCATGCCGGTGAAGCCACGGTTCTAGCCAGGGAAGGCCAGTTCACCGATGCCATGCCGGAAATCCTGATCGGCGCGACCGACGGCCCGGTGGGCCAGGCCTTCGCCAACATGATGGCGCAGAGCAAAGGGCACACCGCGATGTTTGCGATTCGTGCCTGCAACCAGCTCGTGCGGCCCGCGACCATCATGGTGCCCAAGGTCACGCTGAAGGATGCGGCCAACATCGACCTGTTCGGCGGCGTGGTGCAAGGCGCAACGGCCGACGCGGTGGTCGATTGCCTGATCGATGGCATCATTCCCAGGAACCTTGCCAATACGCTGTGCATCATCAGCCTGGTGTGGATCGATCCGCGCTGTGCCAAGGACGAGAACCTCGACAAAAAAGACATGTACCGCACCAACTACGAAGCCACCAAGCTGGCCATCCAGCGCGCGCTGAACAACGAGCCTTCGGTGGACGAGCTGATTGCCAACCGCCACCGCATCAAGCACGACATGGACGACTGGAGCTGACCTTGCCTGCTTTCGCGCTTCTCGACGACTGCGGCTCGACGCCCGAGCAGCCCACCAGCCGGCTGCACACCGGATTCGTCCGCGAACACCGGTGCACCGACGCGGCCCGGCTCGACGAGGTGTGGGCGCAGGTCGATGCCGACTTGCGGCAGGGCCTGCACGCGGTGCTGCTCGCCGACTACGAATGGGGCGCCAAGCTGCTGCATGCGGGGCAGGCACGGCTCGCGCCGAACGACGATTCGGCATTGCGCGTTCTGATGTTCCGCGAATGCGCCAGGCTCTCGGCCGGCGAAGTCGGCACCTGGCTTGAAGAGCTGGAAAAGCTCGAACAGCTCGAGCGGTGCGAGGCTGGCAAAGCGCATACGGCCGGCCAGCCGCAGCCCGCCGGCGTGATGGATCTGCACCCCAGCATCGACGAGGCTGCTTTCACCGCGGCCATTGCGCGCATTCACGAGGCCATTGCCGCGGGCGAGACCTACCAGGTCAACTTCACCTACCGGCTGCACGGCCGGAGCTATGGTTCGCCCATTACCCTGTACCGGCGGCTGCGCGAGCGGCAGCCCGTGGCCTACGGCGCGCTGATCGCCTTGCCGGAAGGCACCGGAAAGGCGGGCGAGAGCGGCGTCACCCATGTGCTCTCCTGCTCGCCCGAACTCTTCTTGCGCCACGATGCCGGCGTGCTCACGGCGCGCCCCATGAAAGGCACCGCGGCGCGCGTCGATGGGCCCGAGGGCGACAGCGAAATGGCGCGCCTGCTCTCGGTCGACACCAAGAACCGGGCCGAGAACGTGATGATCGTCGACCTGCTGCGCAACGACATCGGCCGTGTGGCGCAAGTCGGTTCGGTCAAGGTGCCGACGCTCTTCGCCATCGAGCCCTACGCCACGGTGTTCCAGATGACCTCGACCGTGCAGGCGCAACTGCGCGCCGGCGTCGGCATGCCCGAACTTCTGCGCGCGGTGTTCCCCTGCGGCTCCATCACCGGTGCGCCCAAGCACCGCACCATGGAATGGATCGCCGAGCTGGAGAGCACACCGCGCGGCCTTTACTGCGGCGCCATCGGCTGGATCGATGCGCCGGTGCAGGGCGCGTCGATTGGCGACTTCTGCCTGTCGGTGGCCATTCGCACGCTCACGCTCGGCGCGGAAACGGAGTGCCTGCGGCCGCTGCGCCTGGGCATCGGTGCGGGCATCGTGCAAGACAGCATCGTGGCCGACGAGTTCGAAGAATGTTTGCTCAAGGCGCGCTTTCTCACCGCGCTCGACCCCGGCTTCGAACTCTTCGAGACCATGCTGGTCACACCGGGCGAAGGCATCCGCTACCTGGACCGGCACCTGGGCCGGCTGGCGGGCAGCGCGCGCGCACTGGGCTTCAGGTTCAGCCGCGATGCCGCGATGGAAGCGCTGCGGGAAGCATTGCCCGCGCTCTCGCCCAGCCAACCGTCGCGCCTTCGCCTGGCGCTTGCGCACGACGGGCGCATCGGCATCACGCACTCGCCGTTGCCGCCTTTGCCTCCCGGCGCGGCAAAGCTCGTTATCGCCGACCAGCGCTTGCCCAATGCCAACCCGTTGGGCGCATACAAGACCACCGTGCGCCAGCACTACGATGCCGGCGTGCGCGCCGCCGAACGCGCCGGTGCCTTCGACAGCCTGTTCTTCACGGAAGACGGCCGGCTCGTCGAAGGCGGGCGCAGCACGCTGTTCGCGCGCATCGACGGGCGCTGGTGGACACCGCCCGTGTCCGACGGCGCGCTGCCCGGCGTGATGCGCGGCGTGCTGATCGAAGACTCGATATGGGAGGCCGCGGAACGCAGCCTGTACCTGCAAGACCTGCGCGCGGCACAGAAGCTCGTGGTGTGCAACGCCCTGCGCGGTGTGCTGCCGGCGCAACTGCTCACGCAACCTCAGCTGCAGCCGCACGAGCCGCACGAGGCGTCGGCCGCGTAGGGCGGCCGGGCAGGTGGGCGGTTCGCGGCCGATTCCGCATGCAATGAAGCTGGCACTGTTCGACCTCGACCACACGCTGATTCCGTTCGACAGCGGCATGGCCTGGACGCGCTTCCTGGTGGCGCGCAGCGTGCTGCCGGCGGATGCCGAAACGGTCTACCTCGGCTATTGCCAGCAATACGTGGACGGCACGCTCGACATCCGCGAGCTGCACCGCGTCAGCGTTGCGCCGCTGGCGAGCTTCGGCATGGCGGCGCTGCGAAAGTGGGCTGCGGAGTTCGAGGCGGAGATTGCGCCGCGGGTGCCCGACCAGATGCGCGCGCTGGTGCGCAAGCACCAGGACGCGGGCCACCTCTGCGCCATCGTGACCGCCACCACCCGCTTCATCGCCGAGCCCTTCGGCCGGGTATTCGGCATCGCCGACGTGCTGGCCACGCGCTCGCTCGTGATCGACGACACGCTGGACGGCGGCATCGACGGCGACCCGTGCTTCGGCGTCCACAAGCTGGCGCATGTGAGCCAGTGGCTGGCGCTGCGCGGCACGCGGCTCGAGGCGCTGGAGCAGTCGTGGTTCTATTCCGATTCGGCGAGCGATCTGCCGTTGCTGGAGGCTGTGTCGGACCCTGTGGCGGTGGCGCCGGACGAGCGGCTGCGCGGCCGGGCCGTGCAATCCGGCTGGCCGATTCTCGAGCGCACCTGATCCGCGCTAAACCTGGATCAACCCCCACCGCAGCGCCACCCATGTCAGCTCCGCTTGGTTGGTTGCCCCGAGCTTCTGCTTCACGCGGTACAGGTGAGAGCCCACGGTGCTGAGCGAGAGATTCAGCGTGCTGGCAATCTGCGCCACCGTCATGCCGCGCGCGAGCTGAATGAATACCGAGAACTCGCGCTCGCTGAGCAGGTCGGCGGGGTTGGCCTCGCCCTCGATCTGCGCCGTGGCCAGCGCTTGCGCGGTGTTCGCGTCGATATAACGCTCGCCGCGTGCCACCGCCTTCACGGCAGCAATCAGTGCTTCGGGCGCGCTGCGCTTGGCCAGGTAGCCCAGGGCGCCCGCGCGCAGCACGCGGCGCGGATGAATCGTGTCTTCATGCGCCGACAACGCGAGCACGCGCGCCTTCGGGTCGTGGGCCAGCAGGCGCCGCAACGCCTCCAGGCCGCCCATGCCGGGCATCGAGAGATCCATCACCACCAGGTCGGGCCGCACTTGCGGGTAGTCCTGGCAAGCTTGCTCACCGGTGTCGGCTTCGGCCGCCACTTCGATCTGCGCGTCGGCCAGCAGCATGCGAAAGCCCATGCGCACCAGCGCGTGGTCGTCCACCAGCATCACTCGAATCGGCTGAGTCGGCTGAATTGCCTGGGTCATGTGTTCTCCGCGGCGGTTGCCGGCAAGGGCAGCCGCACCGTCAATTGGGCACCGCTGGGTGCGGCGGGTTCGAGGCGCAGTTCGCCGCCCAGGCTGTCGATGCGCTCGGCGAGCCATCGCAGGCCATAGTGCCCTACGCTGGTTTCCCTTGCGGCCTCAGGGCCGGGCAGGCCGCGGCCGTCGTCGGTCAGCGTGAGCCTTACCGTCTGGTCGTCGCCCTGCAAGGCGAGCACGATACGGTGCGCCTCGCCGTGCCGCAGGGCGTTGGTAATGCCTTCCTGCGCGGCGCGGTACAGCACCAGTGCGGTGTCGGTGTCGAGCCGGAGGCGGTCGAGCTCGAGTTCCAGGTGCCATTCGACCTGTACGTCGCCGTGGCTGTTGCGCGTGCGCTCCACCAGGTCTTCGAGCGCGGCCACCAGGCCGAACTTGTCGAGCACCAGCGGCGTCAGGCGCGGGATCATGCCGTGCATGGCGGTGTAGAGTCGGCCCGATTCCTCGGCGATGAGCCGTGCCGCCTGCTCGGCCTGCGGATCGAGCGCCTGCACGCGTTGCGCTATCGAAAGGGCCATGCTGCGCATCGCGGTCACCGATTGCCCCAGTTCGTCGTGCAGCTCGCGTGCGATGAGGCGGCGCTCCTGCTCGATCTTCTGGTCGACCCAGCGGCCGAGCTCGCGGCTTTCCGAAAGGCGGCTTTCGGCCCGCACCGCGCGCCGCTCGGTTTCGATGTGCTGCTGCAGCATGCCGACCATGCGGTTGAAGGCGGCGCCGATGGCCGCCGCCTCGGTGCCGGGCAGGGCGCGCAGCGCCACGTCGAAGCGGCCGCTCTCGAGCTGGTTCAGCGCATCGACGATGTCCGCGAACGGGCGCGTCGCGCGGCCCACGAGCCAGAACACGCCCGCGTTGACGACTGCCAGCAGGCCCAGTGCGCTGAGCATCAACAGCACGAAATCGTCCCAGGCATCGAGCACCGCGCGCGAAGCGTTGGAATGCACCATCAGCTTGCCGCCCGGAAAGGCGATGGACAGTTGCGAGGGCGGCGGCGAGATGAGGCCGGCGAACCAGTCGGGCGCATCGCGGCCGGCCTTGTAGACCGAAGTGGGCGAGCTGTAGAGCACACGGTCGTCGTTGTCGAGCAGCGTGATGTCGTTGGAGCGCACGCGCCCCACACCCTGCAGGAACGACAGCATGGCCGGCGTGCCCTGCGCCGCATAGAGCCAGGCAGTGCGGTTGAGCAACTGCGCGGCCACGCGATTGGCGGCCACGACTTCTTCGTGCACCGATTCGCGCATGGCGCGCATCTGCAGCGCGAGCATGGCGGCGACGAACAGCAGCGTCAGCAGGCTGACGATCAGGTTGATTTTCAGGCGCAGCGTCATGGGGCGGGCCCGCCGCCGAAGTGGCCGTGCTGCGCATAGCTGTCGAGCGCTTCGACCATGGCCGAGGCCATTGCCGGATGCGAGGGGTCATGGCCCGCGCCGTCGACCCATCGAAGCTGGCTGTGCGCGATGCGGTCATGCACCGCCTGCGCGCCTTCCGGCCGGCAGATGCGGTCATCGCGCGAATGCAGCAGCAAGGTGGGCACCTGGGGGAGCGCATCGAGCCGGTCGAGCAGCGGGGGCGCATCGAGCCAGCAGCGGTGCAGCAGGTAATGGCTCTGCACCCGGTAGCGGTCCACCAGCGCGTCGAGCGTTTCGCGGTCGGGCTCGGGCTCGGGCGGCTCGTCGTCCGACACGGATGCGCCACCGGCCAGTGTTTTTTCCCAGCGCCACCAGGCGAGTGCGAGCCGCCGGGGCAGTTCCGCATCGCCGCCGTGTGCCGGCTTTTGCAGCCCGTGGGCCAGGAAGCCCAGCATGTCGTGGTGTCGATCGGCAGGCGCCACGGAGGCGAACCGCGCCCACGCGGCGGGCGCACGGCCGGCCGTGTCCTGAAAGAAGCCCCCGATGTCTTCGGTGCGCGGCAGGAACACCGCGCGCAGCAGCAAGGCCGAAACTGCCTGCGGCTCGAAGGCCGCATGGGCGAGCGCGAGCGTGGCGCCCCACGAACCGCCGGCGACGAGCCAGCGCGGCACTTCGAGTTGCTCGCGCACGCAGTGCAGGTCTTCGAGCAACTCGGCCGTGCTGTTGTGCGCCGTCGCCCCGCGCGGGCGGCTTCGGCCGGCGCCGCGCTGATCGATGGCAATCACGCGATACCGCGTGGGATCGAAGAAGCGGCGCAGCAGCGGCGAGCTGCCCGAGCCGGGCCCGCCATGCAACACCACCGCGCCGATACCCGCCGGATCACCACTTTCTTCTACGTGCAGCACATGCCCATGCGACACCTCCAATGCGTGGGTGCGCCAGGGCGGAGATTCGGGGTACAGGCCGGTGGAAAGCACGAGGGCCATGGTACGCGGTGGCCCTGTTGCCGCTATTCATGAAAATCATGAAGTGCTATTCATGATTTCATGGCTGGGTCTTCGCGGTTCATCGGTCCACTATGCGTATTGGAGCAACCGAAGTTCCCGCAGCCGCCGTGTGGCGCTGTGCAACCTTTCTGGAGACACGATATGAAATGGGAAACCCCGACGGCAACTGATCTTCGCTTCGGCTTCGAGATCACGATGTACGTCAGCGCCCGCTGATTGCGCGCTTCTTCACAACCCGCCCCGGTACGCCCGGGGCGGGTTGTTTCTAACCCTTTCTTTTTCATTCGATGCGCATCACCGTTCTGGGCTCGGCCGCCGGCGGCGGCTTTCCGCAATGGAACTGCAACTGCCCCAACTGCGCCGGTGTACGGGCGGGTACGGTGCGCGCCAAACCGCGCACGCAGTCCTCGATCTTCGTGCGACCCGACGACAGTGCCGACGGCGTGCTGTTCAACGCGTCGCCCGACATCCTCGAGCAGATCCGCAGCAGCCCGGTGCTGCAGCCGGCACGCGCAATGCGCGACACCGCCATCGCCGGCGTGGTACTGATCGACGGACAGGTCGACCATGCCACCGGCCTTTTCATGCTGCGCGAGCGGGGCACGCCGCTGCCGCTGTGGTGCACCGACCCGGTCGCCGAAGACCTGAGTCAGGGTAATCCCGTGCTGCGCGTGCTCTCGCATTACTGCGGCGTGGCGCGCCACCCGATTGCGCTCGACGGCAATGCCTTCGAGGTGCCGGGCGTGCCCGGCCTGAGCTTTCGCGCGCTGGCGCTCACCGGCAAGGCCGCGCCGTATTCACCGCACCGCGAACAGCAGGTGGCGGGCGACAACATCGGCGTGACCGTGTTCGACCGCAAGAGCGGCAAGAGCCTGTTCTATGCGCCGGGCCTGGGCGCCATCACGCCCCCCGTGTTCGACGCCATGGCAACCGCCGATGCCGTCATGGTCGACGGCACATTCTGGACCGACGACGAGATGGTTCGCCTCGGTGTCAGCGGCAAGCGTGCGCGCGAGATCGGCCACCTGCCGCAATCAGGCGAGGGCGGAATGATCGAATGGCTGACGCGACTGCCCGCGGCCACGCGGCGCATGCTGATCCACATCAACAACACCAACCCCATCCTCGACGAAGACTCCGAAGAGCATGCGACGCTCAGGCGCGCAGGCATCGAGCCGTGCGAGGACGGAATGACGATTCAACTCTGAAAGCGCAAGCCGCCACCATGCACGCCGACAGAATCCAGGACCCGTTTCGCTCGGCCACCCGTAGAGCCACCGGTAGCGAGAAAACTGCGCCGGCATGGGGCCGTGAAGAGTTCGAAGCCAAGCTGCGCGAGCGCGGCCGCAGCTATCACATCCATCACCCGTTCAACGTCATGCTCAACACCGGCCGGGCCACGCCGGAGCAGATCCGCGGCTGGGTGGCCAACCGCTTCTACTACCAGATCGCCATCCCGATCAAGGACGCGGCGGTGCTCTCGAATTGCCCCGACCCGCAGGTGCGCCGCGGCTGGGTGCAGCGCATTCTCGACCACGACGGATTCGAGCTGGGCGGCATCAAGGACGCAGGCGGCGTGGAGGCCTGGCTGCGCCTGGCCGAAGCCGTGGGCCTGTCGCGCGAAGAAGTGCTCGACCTGCGCCACGTGGTGCCGGCCATGCGTTTCGCGGTCGATGCCTACGTGAACTTTGCGCGCCGTGCGCCATGGCAGGAGGCCGTGTGCTCTTCGCTCACCGAGCTGTTCGCGCCAGAAATCCACAAGCAGCGGCTGGCCACCTGGCCCGAGCACTATGCGTGGATCGAGCCGGCCGGGCTGGACTATTTTCGCAACCGCGTGAGCCAGGCGCGGCGCGACGTGGAGCAGGGCCTGGCCATCACGCTCGAGCACTTCGACACCCGCGCGCTGCAGGAGCGCGCGCTGGAGGTGCTGCAGTTCAAGCTCGACATCCTGTGGGCCATGAACGACGCGATGGCGACGCGCTACGGGGTCAGCAGCACATGACAGCGAACAAGACCATGCTCACCGCCGAAAGCAAACCCCGTGTCGGCCCCGGCTTTCGCCTGCAATGGGAGCCGGCGCAAGACTGCCACGTGCTGCTGTACCCCGAAGGCATGGTGCGGCTCAACGGCAGCGCGGGCGAGATCATGAAGCGCTGCGACGGCGAGCGCAGCGTCGCGCAAATCGTGGCCGACCTGGAGCAGGCCTTCGACACCACCGGGCTTGAACCCGAGGTGCGCGGCTTCGTCGAAATGGCGGCGCAGCAGAACTGGCTGCGCTGGGAACCTGCATCATGACGAACGCGGCACCCCGCCCCGGACCACCGCTCTGGCTGCTGGCCGAACTGACCTACCGTTGCCCGCTGCATTGCGTGTTCTGCTTCAACCCGGTCGACTTTGCGCAGCAGGAGAACGAGCTCGGCACGGAAGATTGGCTGCGCGTGCTGCGCGAAGGCCGCGAGCTCGGCGCGGTGCAGTGCGGCCTCTCGGGCGGCGAGCCGCTGTTGCGCGACGATCTCGAAATCATCATCGCCGAGGCCGCGCGCCTGGGCTACTACACCAACTTGCTGACCTCGGGCGTCGGCCTCACGGCGCAGCGCGCCGCCGCGCTGAAGGCTGCGGGCCTGGACCATGTGCAGCTGTCGTTCCAGGATTCCACGCGCGAGATGAACGACTTTCTCTCGCACACCAAGACCTTCGAGCTGAAGAACCGGGTGGCGAAGATCATCAAGGACCAGGGCTGGCCGATGGTGCTGAACGTGGTGATCCACCGCATGAACATCGACCACATCGACCGCATCATCGAGATGGCGCACGAGATGGGCGCCGAGTACCTCGAGCTTGCCAACACGCAGTACTACTCGTGGGCCTTCGTGAACCGCGACCAGCTGCTGCCCACGCATGAGCAGTTGCGCCACGCCGAAGAGGTGACCGATGCCTGGCGCAAACGGCTCGGCGAACGCATGCGCATCTTCTTCGTGGCACCCGACTACCACGAGGGCAAGGCCAAGAAATGCGTCAACGGCTGGGGCAGCATGTTCCTCACCGTGGCGCCCGACGGCACCGCGCTGCCTTGCCACACCGCCAAGATGCTGCCGGGCCTCGAGTTTCCGAACGTGAAGGCGCACAGCCTGCGCGACATCTGGTTCGACTCGGAAGGCTTCAACCGCTACCGCGGCACCGGCTGGATGAAGGAGCCCTGCGCGAGCTGCGACCAGCGCGAGCAAGACCTGGGCGGCTGCCGCTGCCAGGCCTATCTGCTGGCACAGGATGCGGCCGCGGCCGATCCGGTGTGCGTCAAGAGCCCGGACCACCATCGCGTGGTCGAGGCGGTGGAGCATGCAGCCGCGCGCGATCCGGCGGCGCCGGTCGAGCATCCGCTCGTGTTCCGCGATCCGGCCAATTCGCGGCGGCTTTCCGCGCTCGTCACGCCGGACGCGTGAGGCCGCGCGGCGGCACGCGGTCCGTCGCTTTCTTCTCCCGCTTTATCATCGGCCGCCGCTCGCGCAGCCAGCCGAAATCCGGCGCGAACCGCCACACCAGCAGCAGCAACGCGAGCAGAGCGGGAATCCACCGCAGGTCCGTGTCCGCCGGCAGATACTGCGCATAGCGGCGATCGAGCATCGCCGTCTTCAGGGCCTCGGGCGTGTTCAGGCGCCGGTAGTTCACGCCGACCAGTTCGGCCAGCGAGCGCAGGTGATCCTGCCGCAGCTCCGAGAGGTGTTCGTGGTTCAGCGTTCCGCCGCTCGCGGAGCCTTGCACCACCTCGTCGGCCCGCCAGTAGCCGGCGGGCTCGCCGCTGCTGCCGGTCTTGGGAATGGGCACCGGAACATCGCCGCCCACGCCGATCAGCCAGCCCTTCACATCGCCGGGCTTGATGTCGGTCATCGGCGGTGTTTCGTTGATGCGCAGCGGCGGCGACTCCTGTCCGTCGCTGATGAAGATGAAGCCCGTGTCCGGCCCCACGCTTCGGGCGCCGCGCACCGCCCAAGTCACGCCCTTGCTGACGTTGCTGGCGTTGGCCCAGCGCATGCGGCCGTCGATGCGCTCGAGCGAGGCCAGCAGCTCTTCATAGTGGCTGCAGACCTCGACCGGCGCGAGGATCACCAGCGAGCGGTAGTCCGCGAAAACGCTCCAGCCGACCTTGGAGCCGCAAGGCAGCGCACCCAGCACATCGCGCATGGCGGCGCGCGCGAGCGTCAGGCGGCTGACGGCCGTGTGGTTCAGCTCGACGTCCTCGACATTCATGCTCTGCGTGATGTCGAAGCTGACTTGCCAGTTGAACACCGGTTGCTGCAACTGCAGGCGTGGCGGCCAGACGGCCAGTGCGAGCAGGAGCAGGGCCAGCACCAGCGGCCAGTTGCCAGTGGTGCCGCCGATGCGCCGCCAGGCGGAGCGCCGTTGCGGCGGCATCGATGGCGTCACGGCAGGTCTCCGGCGACGAAGCCCGGAACCCGGACCCGGCGCTGCTCGTGCGCCGGCTGCTGCTCGGCGGAAAAAGCTTCATGGTCTTCGGGCGCCAGCCGCAGCGCGCGCTCCAGGTTGTAGCGCGCGTCCCAGTCCTGCGGCGCGACGCGCAGCAGGTCGCGCAGCCGCTGCTTGCCGAGTTCGAACAGCGGCAGCGCGCCGGCCTCTTGCGCCATGCCCTGGCGCAGGTACATGTTGCCGAGATTGAACAACGCCTGTTGCGCAACGGGATCGCGCTCGCCGCTCTGGATCAGGGCCGCATAGCCCTTGAGCGCGGCATCGTGCGCGCCGGCTTTCGAAAGTGCCAGCGCCTGTGCCAGTTGTAGCTGGCGCGGCGCAGAGAGCGGGGCGGGCGCCGCGTCCTTGCCGAGCGGGGCGGCGGCGATGCGGGCGATCTCCGCGTTCAGGCCTTGGGTCTGGCGCAGGCGCAGCCCACGCTCCAAGGCCGCGCCGACGCAGCACAGGCTCAGCACGCCGAACACCAGGTGAACCGTACATCGCTTCATGCGTTTTTCCGCCAGCTCTGCAGTTGCACTGCACGGCAGGCGAGCAGGCCCGCGCAGCACAGCATCGCCGCAATATAGAAGGCCGCACCGTGGTCGCGCCGCGGCACCCGTTCGTGAATGGTCAGCGGAAAATTCTGCTGACGGTCGATCTCGGCCATGGCGGCGGCCATGGCATTGGAATCGTCCACCTGGTAGAGCCGGTAGGGCGTACTCAGCGTCTTGAAAAACTGGTGCAGCGCCAGTTCTTCGCCGAGGCCGTAGGCCGACACCGTTTCGGTGTTCAGGTTGGGCGAATTCGGGCCGCTGCGCACGTAGATCCAGTAGAGGCCGATCTTCTCGCGCGCGAGACCGGCATGAACGCGCTGGCGCGTCGCCTCGTCGAGCTGGGCGCCGCCGTCCGAGACGATCAGGATCACGCGGCTTCCCGAATAGCTGCGGCCTTCGAATTCCTCGATGGCGGCCAGCAGCGCGACGCCCATGCGTGTTTCGGGCAGCCCGCGGCCGATGGCGGTGGCGGCGAGCGCGGCCTGCACCGTGTCCGTCTTCTGCGTGAAGGGCACCACCGCGATCGGCACCGTGCTGAAGGTCATGAACGCAAACCGGTTGTCGGGCCGCTTGGCGACGAATTCGCTCAGCAGGTCTCGCACGACCTTGGCCTTGGGCTCCTGCGACATGCGGCCTGCCGTCTGCAGGCCGTTGGTGTGCACTGTCGCGTCCATGCTGCTGCTGCGGTCCATGAGGATGAGCACCTCCGCGCCGCGGCCGGCGCGTTCGACCACGGCGCCCGACTGCCCGGGCCCGGCGAGGCCGAGAACGGTGAAGGCCATGGCGCCTGTCGCGAACGCTCGCCACAGAAAGCCGACAAGGCGGCCGATGCGATCCGACGGCAGCCAGGCCAGGTAAGAGAAGCCGAGCGTGTCGCTGCGCCTGCGCAAGAGCGGCAGCAGCGCAAGCGGCAGCAGCATGAGCATCCAGGGCTGGGCGAGGTCGAAGCGCATGGCTTTGGCGGCGTCAATGCCGGTGGCGCTTTTCCGCATTGCGCAGGGCGCGGCACAGCGGCTTGAGCGGGTAGGCCGCCTGGGCCTCTGCCGATGTGGCGGCGGCGCTCTCGGCAAAGAAGAAGCGCCGCGTCGACTCGCGGTAGAAGTCTTCGAGGCGCGGCTGCAGCGGCCGCAGGTAGGGCGCATCGGCCAGCAACTGCGGCAGGCTGGCGCCGTGCACCACGCGGCCGGCGCTCCGGTTCAGCGCGCGATGCACCACGCGCCATGCTTCCGGGCTGGCAGGGTCATGGATGCGTTTCAGCTCGCGCCAGGCATGCGCGAACGGAAGCTGCTGCGCTTCGTGGGCGTTGCGCCACGCCCACCAGGCGAGCCACGCCAGAAGCACGGCCAGCAGTGCGAAGAGCGAGAGCTTCAGTTGCCGTTCGACGGCGTAGGTCGGAAGCGCAGGCACGGGGCGGTCGGGCTGCAGCGGCTGCAGATCGCCTTGTCCCAGCACCTCGAGCGGTGTCATCGGGCCGATGCTGATCGGCCATGCAGGCAGTGCCAGCGCCGGGCCCGATGCGGTCGCGATGTAGAGCGCTGGCAGCGAGATGCCGGTCAGTGTGCGCGGGGCGTTGATGATCTGGTAGTCGATGGCCAGCCAGCGCCGCCCCTCGGCATCGGTCTCGGTGCGCGAAGGCCTGCGTTCCAGCCAGAGATCGATGCGCGCAGCGCTGGGCAGTGCGGCGGGGCGCAGCGGCTGGCCGGCCTGCTCGAGCAGCACGCGCTGCGTGAGCACATCGCCGAGCACGTGGCCGAAGGCGCGCGGCTGCTCGACCACGGCGGCGGCTGCTGCTGGGGCTGCTGTGGCTGTCGCTATGGCTGGCACGGGCGCGGCAGGGTCGGCTGCGAACGCGTGGGCGGCTGGCACCACGGCCATCGCGATCGCCAGCATCGCCGCATGAAAACGGTTCATGCCGCCGTCTCCATGAAGTACCGCGTGAGCGCCTCGGCGTCGAAGCGGCCATGCAGGTGAAAGGGCGGCATGCCGTGCGCGTCGAACAAGGCGGTGAGTTCGGCGCGCCGCCTTGCGACCGACGCGCGCCACCGCGTGCGCAGCGATTCACGCATCCACAGGCTGCGCCGCACGCCCGTTTCGGCATCGCTCAAGGCGACCAGCGCGCGTGCATCGGGTGGTTCCATTTCCGCCGGGTCCCAGACCACCAGCGGAACGACGCAGGCCGGTGCGAACTGCGCGAGCAGTTCGCCAAGCGCGGCAATCGACCAGTGAAAGTCGGAAGCCAAAAACACCAGGCCGCCGCGGCCCACCAGGCGTTCGGTGGCGCGCCGCAGGCCTGCCAGTGCCCAGTCGTCGGTGGGCGGTGCGCCGGGCGTTGCGCGGCAGTCGCGCAGCATCCGGGCCATCAGGCTGCCGTTGCCGCGGCTGTGGCGGGCGGGCACGAAGAGGTCTTCGCGCTCGCGCTGGTCGAAGGCCAGCAGGCCGACGGTGTCGCCGGCGCGAAAGGCGCTGTAGCCGAGCGCCTCGACCAGATCGGCCACCACGTCGATCTTGCGCCGCTCGGCGCCGAAATGCATCGAGGCCGATACATCCACCACCACGTGCACGGGAATGGCCACGCGCAGCCGGTGGATGCGCACCAGCCAGTCGCCGCGGCCGTCGCGCACGCTGGCGCGCAGGTCGATGCGCCGCGGATCGGGGTGGTCGAACAAGCGCCGGTGCGCGGCAAATTCCTGCCCGCTGCCCTGGCTCAGGCCGCGCTGCGAACCCGGCCGCCAGCCGCCGAAGCGGCGCGGCAGCTGGTAGTGGAATTCGTCGACGCGGTCCATGGCGGGCTCGATGGCGTCAAGGTGCCGCGATCTTGTCCATGATCTGCATCACAAGGGCTTCCGACAGCTCGGCACGGCGCAGCTCGTACACCGGCGTGAAGAAGACCCTGTGCCCGAGCACCGAGGGAAGTACCGCCGCGAGATCGGCCGGCTCCAGGTGCGAGCGCCCCTCGAGCCAGGCCACCGTGCGCGCCGCACGCAGCAGCGCGCTCATGCCGCGCGGGCTGGCGCCGGCCAGGATCAGGCGGTTCATGTCCACGCCGTCGAGCCGGATGCCGAACTTCTGCGGCGTTTCGGTGGCTTCCCATACGTCGAGCACATAGCGCTCGATGGTTTCACTGGCGCGCACGCTGCGCTGCACCTGCGCGCCGATGGCGTTGAGCCGGTCCCAGGGCAGGATGGCTGGCGCCACCTTGTCGATCAGGCTTTCGGTGTCGTGGTACGCGGTGTCGAACACCAGCGACTGGCGGATGGCGCGGTCGCTCGGCTTGGGCATGTTCAGCTCGAACATGAAGCGATCGCGTGCCGCCGAAGCCAGCTCGAAAGTCTCTTCGCGCTCGACCTTGTTGCGGTCGGCGAACACCGTCATGTGCGGAAAGCTGTACTCGCGGTCGAAGGCCGACACCGTGCGCTCGGCCATGGCGCGCAGCAGCAGCGATTGCACCTGCGGCCGGGCCCGGTTGATCTCGTTGAAGAAGAAGGTGACCAGGCGCTCGCCGTGGCGCAGCAAGGGACCCGGGTCGATGCGCGGCCGGCCCTGTGCGTCGACGTAGGTGTGATAGACCAGATCGCCCGGCATCAGGTCGACCGTGCCCTCGACCCGTTCGAAGTCGCCGCCGATGGCGCGCGAGAAGGCGCGCAGCACCGTCGTCTTGCCGACCCCCACGTCGCCTTCGAGCAGCACGTGGCCGCGCGCGAACAGCGCCACGTTGATGAGGCGGATCGTCTGCGCCTGCCCGATGATCGCCTTCGCGACTTCGCCTTCGACGCGCAGCGCAAGGCTTCGCCAGTCTTCGAGTTGTTCTTCGGTGCCCATGCTGGTGTGCTCGAAAAGCCCCGGGGGCTACTTCGACTCCATCATCTTCTTCAGGTTTCCGAGTCCGCCGCGATAGACGCCGGTCACGGCCTTGAGCGCGGCTTCGTCGTTGAGCTCGGGCGGCGGGTTGTTGTTGGGAAAGCCGCGGTAGAAGGCGCCGCGCCATTCGACGACGGACTTGCCGCCATCCGCCACCACCGTGAGGGTGGCGGTGTAGTTGGTTACCGGCAGGGCGCCGCCGTCCTTCGCGCGGTAGCTGTATTTCTTTTGCGCGTCGTCGTAGCTTTCGAGCGTCTCGACCAGCGTGCCGCCGTCCTTGAGCTTGACGGTGCGAACCGAGCCTTCGGCGTTGCCCTTGTCTGCGGCGCTGTCCGCCACCGCGGGATGCCAGTCCTTCAGTGCATTGAAGTTCTTGATCTTTGCCCACACGGCATCGGCCGGCGCCTCGATGGTGACTTTCTCGCTCACCTTCTGGCGTGTCGGGCCGTGGGCGAGAGCGGGAGCCGATGCGGCGAGCAGAACGGATGCGAGCAGGACGGAGAGAGTTCGTCGGCTGAAAGGTTGAGTCGGCATGGAAAACGTCCGTGATGAAAGATGAGAGAAGGGTCGGTTGAAAAAAATCAGGGCTCCATGGGCGCGCCGATGAAGGCGCCGAACCCGCGGCTGTTCTGCCCCGTGGCAATGGTCTTGAGCTTCTGTCCGCTCGCGGCGTCGAGCACCTGCACGTTGTCGTCCATCCAGTTCACGACATACACGCGGTCGCCGTGCGCGGCAATGCCCTCGGGGTAGGCAAAGCCGGGGAGGGTGCGCAGCACCTTCAGCGAAGCGGCGTCGATCACGCTGACGGTGTCTTCATGCTGGTTGGTGACATAGAGAAGCGAGCCGCCTTGCGCCAGCGCCGCACCATAGGGCGCCTTGCCCACTTTCACGGTTGCGACGACGGCGGGCCGCCGGGTGTCGCGCACGTCGACGACCGTGACGTCGTTGCTCTGCACGTTGAGTGCATAAAGCCGCGAGCGCTGGGCGTCGTAGAGCAGCGCGAACGGATGGCTGCCGACGCGCACGCGTGCCACCACCCGGCGCGTGGCGGTGTCGACCACGGCCACGCTGTCGTCGTCGCGCTCGGCCACGAACACGGTCGCACCGTCGGAATGCGCGGCCACGCCCGCCGGCGCACGGCCGACGGCAATCGAGGCCAAGGGCTTCGAGGCTTTGGCCGCCAGTGCGTCGAACACCAGCAAGCGGCTGCTGTACCAGTCGGCCACATACAGGTGTTTGCCGTCGCCCGAGATGTCGATGCCCACCGGCCCGTCTCCCGCGGGCAGCGTGTTCACCACCTTCTGCAGGCGCATGTCGATGACCGAGATGGTCTTGCTGTCGGGGTTGGAAACGAAGGCCCGGCCGGCGCGGCTGGACGCCACCACGCCGGCCGGCGACCGCCCCACCGGAACAGTGGCAGCCACCTGCTGCGATGCAAGGTCGATCACCGACACGTCATGGCTGCCCTGGTTGGTGATGTAGGCGAACGGCGACGCCCCGGCCGTGGTGCAGAGCAGCATCGCGGCAAGCATCGAGCGCGCGGGTGTCGCGATCCCTGCTGTCATGGCTTGCCCTGCGCCAGTGCCTCAGCGGGCGGTCGGCGGGCCGACGAAGCAGCCGTTGTTCACCTTGGCCTGCAGCGCCTTGTAGCGCTTGATGTCGGCCTGCAGCTTTTCCGAATCGCGGATGTAGCCGCCGCGCTCGCCGCCGATGGTGGTGGCCTTGGCCGCGGTGCTCAGCTGCACGTAGTCGTCGTACTTGATTTCCTTGGCGAGCGCGTCGAGCGCGCAGGAGCACTTGTTCGTCATCTCGAATTTTCCGGCGTCCGGATGCGCGGCGATGCACTCCTGTACGTACAGCACGCGGTCCACGGTGGGAAAGTCATTCGTGCGCGGTGCGCCGTGCACGGCCATCGGCACAGCGAGAAGGCAAAGAATGCGGAGAATGTTTTTTTTCATGGCGTTCGCTGATGGTCGGAAAGGCGGTGCTAGCGCGCGGGCGCCTTCGCTCCGTCGATGAGAAGTTCTTCGACGAGCAGCGGTTGAGCCGAGGCGTTCTCGCCCGGTACGGAGGTGCGAATGCCGTAGACACCGCCCGGCACCGCGTCGGACAGCGTGAAGCGGTAGTTCTTCGTCGCGAACTTTTCATACTTGGGCCGGTTCGGGTCGTCCAGGAAGGGGCTGAACACGATCTCCTTGCCCTTGATGGTGCGGCCTTGGTAGCGCAGCGACACGTCGCGGACCTCGGCATTCTGGTAGACCGCCATGCGGATGCGCTTGCGGAAGTGGAATTCGGAGCCGCGCGTGAGCCGCTTCATCTCGCGCACGTCATGCTCCAGAAAATAGAGGATGACGGGGTTGCCCTCGGCCGCGGGCACGTCGGGCACCTGCACCTTGCGCGCGTCGCTGAGGAACACGCCTTTGGCGTCGCAGCAGCGGCCGTCGGCCTTGGCGCTCAGCGCCACGGTCACGCTGTCGTCGAAGTTCTGTTCGAAGCTGCCGGTCTTGCCGAAGGTGTAGCGCAGCAGCATGGGCGCCTGCAGGCCCTTGAGCTGCGGCGCCATGAAAAGCAGGCGCTCCGCCTGCGAGAAGTCGCGCTTGTCGGTCTCGGCATGCGGGCCGATGGGAGCAAGGAGCAGGGCGCACAGCAAGGCACGGCGCGAGGTGCGCAGCGGGAAGGCAATGGCGAAGCGCATGAAAGACCCGATCAGTTGTTGGGCGCTCCGAAAGATGCATCGACCAGCGGAACGCCGTACTCCTTCAGGATGGCCTGGATCTCGGGCGCCTTGGATTCGATCAGCCCCTCGATCTGCTGCTTCCATTCGCGTTCGCCGTAGCGCACGCCCATGGCCATCTGGTAGTCGAGCTTGAGGCCCTTTTCGGACTTCAGCGGCACCACGACGAGGTTCGGCGTCTTGACGCGCTTGGCGAAGAAGCCCGCAATCGGGCCCCACACGACGACAGCGTCGAGCTTGCCTTCGGCCAGGTCCCGCTCGACGATCTCGCCCGGGTACTGGGCGGGGTCTGCGCTCATGAGCTTGTAGGGAATGCCCTGCTCCAGAAGGCCGTGCCTGTTGAGCCATTGCGAGGCCGGCGAGCGGTCGTAGATGCCGATGCGCAGCGACTTGAGCTTGGCCGGATCGAGCTTCAGGAAGTCTTCCGCCGAAGCCACGTTGTCCATGCCCTTGCCCTTCGGAAAGACCAGCGCATAGGTCGAGCGGTAGTAGGGCTTGGTGACCGAAACCTCGTCGAGCCCGACAGGCACGCCCATCACGATGTCGCACGGATAGTCTTGCCCCGGCAGCTTGTAGCGCAGCGTGTTGCGGAAAAAGGCCAGCCGCTGCGGAAACGAGTAGTAGGTGACCGGAAGCCCGAGCGTCTTGCCGAATAGCTCGGCGATTCGGTTCTCGATGCCTTCTCCCTTGTTGTTGGAGAAGGGCATGTTGTTGGGATCCTGGCAGACGCGCAGCGCCTTGCGCGGCGGCGTCTCCTGGGCCATGGCCGGAATCAGCGCGCAGCAGCATGCCGCACCCACCAGGCCCGCCCGCAGGCGAGCGCCGAAGGAAACGGGGCTGCCAGCGCGCGGCCGGGCGGTCATTTGTTTTCTTCCACGCGGGCGCGTGTGATGGCGCCGTCGGAGCGGCCCTTCAGGTAAGCATAGAGCTGGTTGATGTTTTCCATCACGGCCGGGTTGTTGCCGAAGCTCTGCATGCCCTTGTCGAGCCGTCCGTCGCGCACGACCTTGATGAATTCTTCCTTCTTCAAGGTCTTCAGGCTATTGATGAGAGAAGGTCCCACCATGCCTTCCTGGTTGGGTCCGTGGCAGCGGTCGCAGGCCGCGGAGCGCCAGGTACGGAAACCCTTCATGGTTTCGGGGTCCACCTTGTAGCCATCGGTCACTTTGTAGGGCGCCGGGTCCGGCGCTGCAACGGCCAGGGTGCAGGCCACGCCTGCAATCAGGAAAAGGGAAGACAGCAACGCTGACGTACGGAATTTCATGGCTCCAGGGTCTCCGATATTGTGGGAAATACAAGGGAGAGCCCTCTCGTGAGTGCGCTCTCCCGGCCCCGCGTTTCATCTATCTCGCGGGTTGCGGTCTCGTCAGTTCTTCGGCAGCGCGAACACCGTCAGCGAACCGCCGAGTTCGGTGTACTGGCTCAGCTCCTTGTAGCCACCGACGGCGCCCAGGCCTTCGGTGCTCTTCTCGGGGTCGATGCCTGCAGCCATGCCGATGCCGGCCCAGCCGCCAATGCCCGAGAACACGCCGACGTACTGCTTGCCCTTGTGCTCATAGGTGAACACGTTGCCGATGATGCCGGACGGGGTCTTGAACTTGAACAGCTCCTTGTTGATGTCCTTGGCATCCACGCACTTCAGGTAGCCCTCCAGCGTGCCGTAGCAGGAGATCCCGCCGGCGGTGTTCAGCGAACCGCTCCACACCGAGAACTTCTCGGCCTTGGTCTGCACGATCTTGCCGGTGCCCGCGTCCCAGGTGATGAAGTTGCCCATGCCGCCATGGCTGCCCGGCGTGGGATACATCGAGAGCGTGGCGCCCACGTACGGCTGGCCGGCCGTGTACTCGACCTTGAACGGCTCGTAGTCCATGCAGACGTGGTTCGTCGGCACGTAGAAGAGCTTGGTGTTGGGGTCGTAGGAGGCGGGTTGCTGGTCCTTGCTGCCCAGGGCGGCGGGGCAGACGCCCTTGGTGTTGACGTCGGCGCCGTTCTGCGCGGTGGAGTACTTGGCAACCACTTGCGGCCGGCCGGTCTTCATGTCGACGTGCGTGGCCCAGTTCACCTTGGGGTCGTACTTCTCGGCCACCAGCAGCGCGCCGCTCACCCGGTCCAGCGTGTAGGCGAAGCCGTTGCGGTCGAAGTGCACCAGTGCCTTGGTCGGCTTGCCCTTGACGTTGATGTCCGCCAGGATCATTTCATTGATCCCGTCGAAGTCCCACTCGTCGAATGGCGTCATCTGGTAGACCCAGTTGGCCTTGCCGGTGTCCACGTCGCGCGAGAAGATGCTCATCGACCACTTGTTGTCGCCGGGCCGCTGCGACGGGTTCCAGGTCGACGGGTTTCCGGTGCCGTAGTACACGGCATTGGTCGCCTTGTCGTAGCTGTACCAGCCCCAGGTGGTGCCGCCGCCGATCTTCCACTGGTCGCCCTTCCAGGTCTTCAGCGAAGAGTCCTTGCCCACAGGCGCAAGCTTGCCGTCGGTCCAGGTCATGGTCTTGCCCGGGTCCATCAGCATTTCTTCGTCAGGCCCCGTGCTGAAAGCCTTCCAGGCCAGCTTGCCGTCCTTGATGTTGTAGGCGGCAAGGAAACCACGCACCCCGAACTCGCCACCGCTGATGCCGGTGATGACCTTGTCCTTGAAGACGTGCGGCGCGTTGGTGTTGGTGGCCCCGACCTTCGGATCGCCGTTCTTCACCGTCCACACGACCTTGCCGGTCTTGGCGTCGAGCGCCACCAGCGTGGTGTCGGCCTGTTGCAGGAAGACCTTGCCCTCGGCGAAGGCGAGGCCTCGGTTCACCGTGTCGCAGCACATGACGGCAATCACCGATTGGTCCTGCTTGGGTTCGTACTTCCACAGGATCTTCTGGGTTTCGATGTCGAGTGCGTACACCTTGTTGGGAAACGGCGAGTGCAGGTACATCGTTCCGTCGACCACCAGGGGCGAACCCTCGTGGCCGCGCAGAACGCCGGTGGAGAACGTCCACGCGACCTGCATCTTGCCCACGTTGCTCTTGGTGATCTGATTCAACTTGCTGTAGCGCTGGTTGAACATATCGCCCGCTTGCGTGGCCCAGTTCTTGGAGTTGGCGATGTTTTTCTCTACGTCGGCGTTGGCAAGCGCCAAAGCCGGAAGAGCCAACATCGCGACGCCGATATGCCGTACGAGACGGCCGGCGATCTGCCTGGAAAACTTCATAAATGTCTCCTCACATTTCAGTGGGTTTCGAACACGATCTGGCAGCAGCCTGCGGATCTTTCGATCGCTTTGGCGAATGCTCCGGTCCGCAACATCCATGCCTGCCGTTTCCAGCGGTGATCGTTTCGCGGGCCGTCGTGCGTTCCATGCGAAGGCCTGCGGCCTCATTCGGAAGGAGCCCGGGCGGGGCCGCGTTCGCGCAGCTCGCGTCGACGTACCGCAATGAGAATCGAACCTAGGGAAATCCCGAGCATTCGACGCATCGTCCTGCGCCGGCTGCGGCGCATTGCCGCAGCCTCGCCATGCGTGGGCATCCAAATTTGACGCAAAGTGTCTCGTGCGAAGTACGGGTGTCCGGTGCAGAGATACCGCGAAAGCTCCTGCGCGGGCCGCTGGGAGGCCACCCGGCACAGTGAAAACCCTTGACGGGACAGAGGCACAGAATTTGCGGATCGAATACAAACGGCAAACACCATCGGAGCCCGAACTGCTCGACACATTCCATCGGCCTACATGCTGCGAACCATCGACTTAACCAAGCGCTATGGCACGCGCACGGCGCTGCAGTCGTTGTCGTTGCGCTTGCCCGCAGGCCAGTTCGTGGCGCTGCTCGGACCCAATGGCGCGGGCAAGTCGACGCTGTTCCAGGTGCTGACCGGCATGTTCGCGGCCGACGAAGGCGAGGTCGAAGTGGCCGGCCATTCGCTGCGCCGCTCGGCCACTGCTGCACTGCGGCACATCGGCGTGGTGTTCCAGCAGATGTCGCTCGACCTGGACCTGAGCATCCGGCGCAACCTGCTGTTCCAGGCCGACCTGCACGGCCTGCCGCGGCGGCTCGCGAACGAGCACATCGCCTCGGCCTGCGAGCGCCTGAACATCGACGCAGACCTCGACCGCAAGGTGCGCGAGCTGTCGGGCGGCAACCGCCGCAAGGTCGAGCTTGCGCGCGCCGGTCTGCACCGGCCCGCCGTGCTGTTGATGGACGAGGCCACGGTCGGGCTCGATCCCAAATCGCGCCAGGACCTGCTGGCAGCCTTGCGTGCGGATGTGCGCGAGCGCGGCGTGTGCGTGCTGTGGGCCACGCACCGGGTCGAAGAGGCCGAGGAGGCCGACCGCGTGCTCGTGCTGCACAAGGGTTCCCTGCTGGCTGACGGCACGCCGGCGGAGGTGACCCAGCTCCTTGGCGGCGCCACGCTCGAGGCGGGCTTCATCGCGCGCACCGCTTGAAACAAAAAGAATCCGAGTCAAAAAAATGGAGACATCGCATGCCGCAACTTTCTTTCCTTTCGAACTCCGCCGCGCTGCTTCGCGCGGCCGGTAGCGCGCTCGCGCTGGCCGCGAGCGGCGCCGCGCTGGCGCAGGGAACAGCCTACGTCTCGAGCGAGAAGGACAACGCGCTGACGATGATCGACCTCGCGACGCTGACGGTGAAGGGCACCATCCCGACCTGCAAGCGAGGCCGCCACATCCAGCTGACGCCCGAGCGCCAGATCATGGTGGCCTGTACCGATTCCAACCAGGCCGACCTGATCGACCCGGCGAGCGGAAAGTCGGTGCGGCGCATTCCGCTGGGCGACGAGCCCGAGGCCTTCGACCTGTCGCCGGACGGCAAGGTCATCTACGTTTCGAACGAGGACGCGGGCGAGGCCAGCTTCATCGACACGGCCAGCGGCAAGAAGCTGCGTTCGGTCAAGGTGGGTGCGGAGCCGGAAGGCGTCAAGGTCAGCGCCGACGGCAAGACGTTGTATGTGACCTCGGAGGTGGCGAGCCTCGTGCACGTCATCGACACGGCCAGCGGCAAGGTCGTGAAGAACATCAAGGCCGGCAAGCGCCCGCGGCGCATGGCGATCACGCCCGACGGCAAGGAGCTGTGGATCACCAACGAACTGGGCGCCAGCGTCAGCATCGTCTCGACCGCCACGAACGAGGTGATCGACACCCTGAAATTCGAAGTGAAGGGCGCGCGCGCCGAAGACATCACGCCCGTGGGCATCCAGATGACGAACGACGGCAAGCGGGCATTTGTGGGCCTCGGCCGCGCCAACCACGTGGCTTTCGTCGACGTGGCCAGCCGCAAGGTGGGCTCGCTGGTGCTGGTCGGCAAGCGCGCCTGGAACGTCACGCTCGACAAGGCGCAGGCGCGGCTCTACGTGGTCAACGGCTTGAGCGACGACGTGACGGTGGTCGACGTGGCCGGTGCCAAGGCCATCAAGAGCGTTCCGGTAGGGCGCGTGCCCTATGGGCTCGTGATCGTCGAATGAGGATGCGCGCAACGGTTCGGTGGTGTGCGGGCGCGTGGTTGGCTGCGGCGCTCATTGCGCCCGTGGCGGCGGATGCGGCCGTGCTCAAGGCCACGCTGATCACGCCCGACGACGATCCCCGCCTGGAGCGCTCGCGTATCGAACGGGCCTATCTCGGCCATTCCGGCGGTCCACTTTCCGAGGGGCTCGAGGTCGCGCTCGAGGAGGCGAAGTTCGAGCTCGAGGCCGCGGGAACCGAAGTGGCGCTGACCGCCACGCCGGCCGCTTCCTTCGAGGCGGCGCGCGCCGCGGCGGTGGCCGCCGAGAAGAACGGCGCGGCAGTGCTGCTGACCGACTTGCCCGCCGACTGGACGCTGGCCGTGGCCGACGCCGTGAAGCTGCCGGTGCTGAACCTGAGCGACGCATCCGACCGCTTGCGACAGCAGGATTGCCGGGCTCGCATGTTCCACCTGGTGCCCAGCGAACGCATGCGCAGCGATGCGCTGGCGCAGACGCTGGTGTCCCGCAAATGGAACAAGCTGCTCCTGCTGGTGGGCGGCGGTCCGCAGGATGCGCTGCGTGCGGCCACTGCGCAGGCGTCGATCAAGCGCTACGGTCTGCAAGTGGTGGCCAGCAAGCCGTTCAAGCTTTCCGCCGACCCGCGCGAGCGCGACTTGGCCAACCCGCTGCTGCTCACGGCCGGCAACAGCTACGACGCCGTGTGGGTGGTCGACAGCGACGGCGAGTTCGCCCGCACGCTGCCCTACCGCACCGTGCTGCCGCGCCCGGTGGTGGGCGACGGCGGGCTGGTGGCGCTGGCGTGGCACGCGCAGTTCGAGCGCTACGGCGCACCGCAGGTCTCGCGGCGCTTTGCCAAGGCCGCGAAGCGGCCGATGACGGCGCACGACTGGTCCGCCTGGATGGCAGGCAAGACCTTGGCGGCCGTCGCCATCGCCGCGCCCAAGGGGCCGAACGCGGCCTGGGCCCAGGCCATCGCCAAGAGTGCGCTCGACGGTTCCAAGGGCACCGGCCTGAGCTTTCGCGCCTGGGACGGCCAGTTGCGCCAGCCCATGCTGCTGACCGACGGGCAGGGCGTGATCGCGCAGGCGCCGGCGGAAGGCGTGCTGCATGCGCGCAACGTGCTCGACACGCTGGGCGCCGATGCGCCGGAGAAGCTATGTCCGAACGCGCGCTGAAAACGGAAACGCCCGCGGGCGACGGCACCGAACCGCTGGCGCGGCGCGGCGTGGCCCACGCGCTGCAGGCAATGCGCGCCATCGTGCTGCGCGAGCTGTACAAGTTTTCGCAGCAGACCGGGCGGCTGGTGTCGGCGCTGGTGCGCCCGCTCTTGTGGCTGGCCGTGTTCGCGGCGGGCTTTCGCAACGTGTTCGGGGTGGCGATCGTCGAGCCCTATGACACCTACATTCCGTACGACGTCTACATCGTGCCGGGGCTGGTCGGCATGGTGCTGCTGTTCAACGGCATGCAGTCGTCGCTCGCCATGGTGTACGACCGCGAAATGGGGCTGATGCGCCTCTTGCTGACGGCGCCGCTGCCGCGGCCGTGGTTGCTGTTCTCCAAGCTGTGCGCCACGGCGCTGCTGTCGGTGCTGCAGGCGCTGGTGTTCGTGATCGTGGCGGCGCTCATCGGCACCGAGCTGCCGCTGCTGTCGCTTTCCGGCCTGCACGCACTGGTGGCGCTGGCGGCCGGGGCGCTCATGCTGGGCGCGCTCGGGCTGCTGCTGTCGGTGCATATCAAGCAGTTGGAGAACTTCGCGGGCACGATGAACTTCGTCATCTTCCCGATGTACTTCCTGTCGACCGCGCTCTATCCGCTGTGGAAGCTGCAGGAGTCCGGCGCCGAGTGGGTGTACCAGCTGGCGCGCTTCAATCCGTTCACCTACGCGGTGGAGTGGATTCGTTTCGCGCTTTACGGCAAGGACCCGGGCCTGGCACCCTACATGGTGCTGGGCTGCCTGATCGTTTTCTTCGGGCTCGCGTGCTGGGGCTACGACCCGCAGCGCGGCTTCGGCGGCCTGACCAAGCGGGGCGGAGGCGGGCCATGAGCGGAGGCGGGCCATGACCGGGCAGGGCGGTTCCACCCGGCGCCGCTGGCTGCGCGATGCGGCCGCACTGGCGCTGGGCGCGTTGCCGCTGGCGCACGCGGCGGCTTCGACCGAGCCCTTTCCTTCCCGCCCCGTCACGCTGTGGGTGCCCTGGCCCGCGGGCGGCGCCACCGACATCTCGCTGCGCCTTCTCGCCGAACTGGCCTCCGTCTCGTTGGGCCAGACGGTGCTGACCGAAAACCGCGGCGGCGCCGGCGGCACGCTGGCCATGCCGGTGCTGCAGCAGGCGCGGCCCGACGGCTACACCATCGCGCAAATGCCGCAGCCGGTGTTCCGTGCACCGCACACGCAGAAGGTGCTGTGGGATCCGATTCGCGACGTGACGCCGATCATCCAGGTGTCGAGCGTGACCTTCGGCATGCTGGTTGCGGCCGGCAGCCCCGTGCGTTCGCTCGAAGACCTGTTTGCATTCGCGCGTGCGCGGCCCGGGGAGCTGACCATTGCCACCAACGGCATCGGCACCACGCCGCACATGGTGCTGGAGGCGCTGTTCACGGCGCGCGGCCTGCGCTACATCCACGTGCCGTACAAGGGCACGGCCGAGCAGCTCAACGCGATTGCGGGCGGGCAGGTGATGGCCGGCGTCAATTCCACCGGCTTCGGGCCCGCTGTGGATGCGGGCACGCTGCGGCTGCTGGCAATTTTTTCCGGCGAGCGTTCGAAGCGCTGGCCGCAGGTGCCGGTGCTGCGCGAGCTCGGCTTCGACATCGTGGCCAAGTCGCCCTACGGGCTGGCCGGGCCGCGCGGCCTGTCTCCGGCCGTGGTGAGGGTGCTGCACGACGCCTTCAAGAAGGCCATGTTCGACCAGCGCTTCAAGGACGAACTCGCCAAGTACGACCAGGAGGTCGATTACCTCGGGCCGGAGGCGTACGCACAGTCGTGCCGCGAAATCTTCGCGCAGGAGCGCGCCATGGTGGAGAAGCTGGGCCTGACGCGCACCGGCACTTGAGGAGGAAGGGAAACCGTGATCCGACCGAACAAGCAAACCAGCCGCCGGCTGATCGGCCTTGCCGTGGCCGCCGCAGCCTGCCCGACGCCGGGCCAGGCGCAGGAGGCCGCGCCGCAGGCGGGCAGCCTGCCGACTGTCGAAGTGGTCAGCACCACGCCCGTGCCGGGCATCGAGGTGCCGAAGGACCAGATTCCTTCCAACGTGCAGACGGCAGACGACCTGCACCTGCGCCGCGCGCAGAGCCTGAACCTGCCCGACTTCATGGCCACGCAGATGCCGAGCGTGAACGTGAACGAGATCCAGGGCAACCCATACCAGGTCGACGTGAACTACCGCGGCTTCAGTGCGAGCCCGGTGCTGGGCACGCCGCAGGGCCTGTCGGTGTACCAGGACGGCGTGCGCATCAACGAGCCCTTCGGCGACGTGGTGAACTGGGACCTGATTCCGAAGGCGGCCATCTCGAGCATCACGCTGCTGCCCGGCTCCAACCCGCTGTTCGGCCTCAACACGCTCGGCGGCGCGCTCTCGCTCCAGACCAAGCGGGGCGATACGCATCCCGGCACCGAGCTGGAGCTGCAGGCCGGCTCGTTCGGCCGCGTGAGCACCGAGCTCACGCACGGCCGCAAGCTGGCCGAAGGCGGACATCTGTTTCTCGCACTCGGCGGGCTCAACGAAGACGGCTGGCGCAATTACTCGCCGTCGCGTGTGCGCCAGTTGTTTGCCAAGGTGGGGCAAGACAGCGGCAAGCTCTCCTGGGACCTGAGCTTTACCCATGGCGACAACCGCATGGTGGGCAACGGCCTGCTGCCTGAATCGATGCTCATGCAGAACCGCAAGCAGGTGTACACACGGCCCGACCAGACCGGCAACCGCATGTCGATGCTGACGTTCAATGGCAGCTACCGCCTGAGCGACGTGCAGACGATTTCCATGACCGCGTACACGCGGCGCTCGCGCTACAGCACGCTCAACGGCGACCTCAACGACGACTTCAATCCACCCGAGGTCGAGGCCTCGGGCGTGGAGAACCGCACCTACACGCGCCAGCGCAGCGAAGGCGTGGCGCTGCAGACGACCTATGCCGCGGGCATTCACCAGCTCACCTTCGGTGCCTCGGTCGATCGCGCCCGCACGCACTTCCTGCAGACGGAATCGGAAGGCTTCCTGGATGGCACGCGTGCGGTGGTGCCGCAGGAAGAGGCCGAGGCCGATGCGCTGCTCGCGGGCAAGAGCCGCACCGCGAGCATCTATTTTTCCGACCTGGTGACGCTGCGGCCCGATCTGCAGCTCAGCCTTTCGGGCCGCTACAACGACACCCGCGTGTCCACGCGTGACGACGGGCGCGCATTGCTCGGGCTTTCCACCCAGCTCGACGGCGAAGGCCGCTACAAGAAGTTCAACCCCGCCATCGGCCTCACATGGCAGGCCACGCCGCAGCTCACGGCCTATGCAGGCTGGAGCCAGGGCAGCCGCGCGCCGAGCCCGATCGAGTTGGGTTGCTCCGATCCGGCAAATGCCTGCGTGCTGCCCAATGCGCTGCAGTCCGATCCGCCGCTCAAGCAGGTCGTGTCGCAGACCTTCGAAACTGGCCTGCGAGGGACCTTTGCGCCGGGTCTGCGATGGAACGCGTCGGTGTTCCGCACGGTCAACAAGGACGACCTGCTGTTCGTCAGCAGCGGGCTTTCGCGCGGGTACTTCAGCAACTTCGGGCGCACCCTGCGCCAGGGCGTGGAACTCGGCCTCTCGCAGCAGACCGAGCGCGTCGACTGGTCGCTGTCGTACAGCTACCTGCGGGCGAGATACGACTCCCCCGCATGCCTGGTGGCCGAAGCGAACAGCACGGCAGAGACCAGTTCCGCTTGTGTCGGCGAAGGCGAGATCGCGGTGCGGCCCGGCGACCGCCTGCCGGGCCTGCCGGCGCATTCGCTCAAGCTCAACGTCGACTGGCGCGTGACGCCCAGCTGGACGCTCGGCGCCCAGTACCGCGTCTATTCGCGGCAGACCGTGCGCGGCAACGAGAACGGCCTGCACACGCCCGACGGGGCCGACTTCAGCGGCAGCGGCCGCATCGGCGGCTATGCATTGCTCGACCTCACCACGCGCTGGAAGCTGGGGCGCAACGTGGAGCTCTTTGCCAAGGTGGCGAACGTGTTCAACCGCCGCTATGCCACCGCCGGCCAACTGGGCCGCAACGGCTTCGACGCGAGCGGCGTGGTGGCGGCACCCGATGCATGGCGCAACGCGCAGTTCGTGGCGCCGGGCGCGCCGCGGGCGGTGTGGGTTGGCGTGCGGATGCAGCTGGGCGTCTGAGCCTGCACGCCGGAAAGCTCAGGCAGCGCGCCGCGTGCTGCGTTTCTTTGCGGCGGGGTGCGCCGCCGCCGGCAGCGTGCCGAGCTGTCGCAGGATCTGCGACTGTCCATTCGCGCGCAGATAGTCTTCGAACGCCAGCGCCACCTGCGGCAGTTGCCGTGACGCGAGGTGCATCACGTACCAGTCGCGCACCACCGGATTTCCCGGCACGGGCAGCACGCCCAGCAGGCCGGCGTTCATCTCGAGCACGCAGGTGTGCATCGACAGAAAGGCGATGCCGAAGCCCGCGGCGCACATCTGCTTGATGGCCTCGTTGCTCGACAGTTCGGAGCCGATGCGCAGCGGCAGCCCTTGGTCCTTGAAGAAGCGTTCGACCGTGGTGCGCGTGCCCGAGCCGCGCTCGCGCACCAGCATGCGCGTGTCCGAGAGCATGGCGAGCGTGGGCATGGGCGCTGACATGAGCGGATGGTTCGGCGCCGCGAGAAAGGCCATCGGGTGCTTGGCGAAGGCGCTGGAGTCGGTCTTCAGCTCGGCAGGGGGTCGGCCCATGATGGCGATGTCGATTTCCTGGCCCGCGAGCATGCGCACGATTTCGTCGCGGTTGCCGACCTGCAGCTTCACCTTCACCTTCGGATGTTCCTTGGCGAAGTTCACCAATATGGGCGGCAGCAGGTATTCGGCCGTGGTGATGGCGCCCACGCGCAGCGTGCCCGAGAACACGCCCTGCAGCATGGCCATTTCGTCGCCGGCCTCGCGCCACAGGTCGAGGATGCGGCCCGCATAGCCCGCCAGCAGTTCGCCCGCTTCGGTCAGCCGGATGCCGCGGCCCGTGCGCTGCAACAGCGGCGTGCCAGCGGACTCCTCGAGAGTGCCGATTTGTATCGACACCGCGGGTTGCGTCAGGTGCATTTCGTCTGCAGCAAGCGAAACGCTGCCGAGCCGCGCCACGGCGTGGAAGGTGGCGAGCTGGCGAAAGCTCGCGTGCTTGGAAAGAGGCATTCAGTGATATTAGGTTTGGCAAATGTGAATGTCAAAAGATTTAATTTTTCTTTATCTTTCATGCGGCCTACATTCGCTTCACCAGACAGCACCAACCCTTCTTTTCGAGAGGCACTCCATGGGCAACATGAACGAAGCAATCCAGATCACCGACGCCAAGAAGCGCTATTCGGCCGGTGTGCTGAAGTACGCGCAGATGGGCTACTGGGACGGCGACTACGTGCCCAAGGACACCGACATCCTCGCGCTCTTCCGCATCACGCCCCAGGACGGCGTGGACGCCGTCGAAGCGGCCGCGGCGGTGGCCGGCGAATCGTCCACCGCGACCTGGACCGTGGTGTGGACCGACCGCCTCACCGCCTGCGACATGTACCGCGCCAAGGCCTACAAGGTGGAACCGGTGCCCAACAACCCGGGCCAGTATTTCTGCTACGTGGCTTATGACCTCTCGCTGTTCGAAGAAGGCTCCATCACCAACGTCACGGCCTCCATCATCGGCAACGTCTTCAGCTTCAAGCCGCTGAAGGCCGCGCGGCTGGAGGACATGAAGTTTCCCGTCGCCTACGTCAAGACCTTCCCCGGCCCGCCGACCGGCATCGTGGTGGAGCGCGAGCGGCTCGACAAGTTCGGCCGGCCGTTGCTGGGCGCCACCACCAAGCCGAAGCTCGGGCTCTCTGGCCGCAACTACGGCCGCGTGGTGTATGAGGGCCTTCGCGGCGGGCTCGACTTCATGAAGGACGACGAGAACATCAACTCGCAGCCATTCATGCACTGGCGCGACCGCTTCCTCTTCGTGATGGACGCGGTCAACAAGGCCAGCGCCGCCACCGGCGAGGTGAAAGGCAGCTACCTGAACGTCACGGCCGGCACCATGGAAGAGATGTACCGCCGCGCGCAGTTCGCCAAGGAGCTGGGCTCGGTGATCGTGATGGTCGACCTGGTCATCGGCTACACGGCCATCCAGTCGATGAGCAACTGGTGCCGCCAGAACGACATGATCCTGCACCTGCACCGCGCGGGCCACGGCACCTACACGCGCCAGAAGAACCACGGCGTGAGCTTTCGCGTCATCGCCAAGTGGATGCGGCTGGCGGGCGTGGACCACATCCACGCAGGCACGGCGGTCGGCAAGCTCGAGGGCGATCCGATGACGGTGCAGGGCTACTACAACGTGTGCCGCGACACGCACACCAAGGTCGATTTGCCGCGCGGCATCTACTTCGACCAGGACTGGGGTGCGCTGCGCAAGGTGATGCCGGTGGCTTCGGGCGGCATTCACGCGGGCCAGATGCATCAGCTGCTCGACCTGTTCGGCGACGACGTGGTGCTGCAGTTCGGCGGCGGCACCATCGGCCATCCGCAAGGCATCCAGGCCGGGGCCACGGCCAACCGGGTGGCGCTCGAGGCCATGGTGCTGGCCCGCAACGAAGGCCGCGACATCGCCAACGAGGGGCCGCAGATTTTGCGCAATGCGGCCAAGTGGTGCACGCCGCTGGCGGCCGCGCTCGACACCTGGGGCGAGATCTCCTTCAACTACGCGTCCACCGATACGTCGGACTACGTGCCGACGCCGTCGGTGGCCTGAATCCCTGAATCCGTTATCCCGTTCCGCAGTTCTCCAGGAGCAACAGACATGCGAATCACACAAGGCACCTTTTCCTTCCTGCCCGACCTCAGCGACGAGCAGATCAGCCGCCAGGTCGAGTATTGCCTCGACAAGGGCTGGGCCATCGGCCTCGAATACACCGACGACCCGCACCCGCGCAACACCTTCTGGGAGATGTTCGGCAACCCGATGTTCGACATCAAGGATGCGGCCGGCGTCATGCTCGAACTCGCGTCCTGCCGCAAGACCTTTCCGCAGCAGTACATCCGCGTGACGGCGTTCGACTCGACGCACGGCACCGAGTCGGTGGTGATGTCTTTCATCGTCAACCGGCCTTCCAACGAACCGGGCTTTCGCCTCATCCGCTCGGAGGAGCCGGGCCGCACGATCCGCTACAGCATCGAAAGCTATGCGGTGCAGGCACGGCCCGAAGGCAGCCGGTACTGAGCGGACTTCGCCCCACGGACATTGCCAGAGGCACGCATGGACGCCACCGAAACTCCCGTCACCCCAGCCGTCGCCACCGCGCCGAAGCAGCTCTTCGAGTCGTCGGGCGTGAAGGCGCTGCTCGATCAGCTCGATGCCGAGCTGATCGGCCTGGCGCCGGTGAAGGGCCGCATCCGCGACATCGCGGCGCTGCTGTTGATCGACAAGCTGCGCCAGGAGCAGGGGCTGCAGTCGCAGCCGCCTTCGCTGCACATGTCGTTCACCGGCAACCCGGGTACCGGCAAGACCACGGTGGCCATGCGCATGGCCGAGGTGCTCAAGCAACTGGGCTACGTGCGCAAGGGCCACCTGGTGGCGGTGACGCGCGACGACCTGGTGGGGCAGTTCATCGGCCACACGGCGCCCAAGACCAAGGAAGTGATCAAGAAAGCCATGGGCGGCGTGCTGTTCATCGACGAGGCCTACTACCTCTACCGGCCCGAGAACGAGCGCGACTACGGGCAGGAGTCGATCGAGATTCTCTTGCAGGTGATGGAGAACCAGCGCGACGACCTGGTGGTGATTCTTGCGGGCTACAAGGACCGCATGGAGACCTTCTTCAGCAGCAACCCGGGCATGGCTTCGCGCATTGCGCACCACATCGACTTTCCGGACTACAGCGAGGCCGAGCTGATGCAGATTGCGCAGCTCATGCTGGGGCGGCTGAACTACAGCTTCGACGACGGCGCGGCTTCCACTTTCTCACGCTACGTGAGCCTGCGCCGGCAGCAGCCGCACTTTGCCAATGCGCGATCGATCCGCAATGCGCTCGACCGCATCCGGCTGCGCCACGCCACGCGGCTCTTCGGCAGCGAACAGGCGCTGACCCGTGAGCAGCTTTGCACGCTCGAGGCGCAGGACATTCTCGCGAGCCGCGTTTTCAACCCGCCGGCGGATGCCGCGCAGACGAAAGGAGCGAAGTCATGAGCATCGAAGCCCTCGTTTTCGACGTCGATGGCACCTTGGCCGACACCGAGGAAGTGCATCGCATGGCCTTCAACCTGGCGTTCGGGCAACTGGGGCTCGACTGGCACTGGGAGCAGGCCGAGTACCGATCGCTGCTGTCGGTGACGGGCGGCAAGGAGCGCATGAATGCCTATATCGATTCGCTGCCCCTGGGCGCTTCGGAGAAAAGGCGGCTGCGCGAGCGCGTGCCCGAGGTCCATGCCGCCAAGACGCAGCACTACACCGACATTGCGCGGCGCGGCGGCATTGCGCTGCGTCCCGGCGTGTTGCGCTTTCTCGAAGAGGCCCAGAACGCCGGCTTGCGGCTGGCCATTGCCAGCACCACCACCGCCGTCAATATCGACGCGTTGCTGCAGGCCACGCTGGGCCCGCGCGGCCTCACGATGTTCGACGTGATTGCGTGCGGCGACCAGGTGCGCGCGAAAAAGCCGGCCTCCGACATCTACCTGCTGGCACTCGACACGCTGGGCGTGCCGCCCGAGCGCGCCATCGCCATCGAAGACTCGCCCAACGGCCTGCGCTCCGCCCTTGGTGCCGGCCTTTGGACGCTGGTCACACCCACCTTCTGGACCGAGGGCAGCGATTTCAGCGGTGCCGGGCTGGTGCTGCCCGGTTTGGGAGACCCCACCGATCCGCTGCCCGGCGAGCCGGGCGGCCAACTCCAGCGTGCGCCATGGCTCGGAATCGAGGAACTGCTGGCGATGGCCTCCACGGCGCCGCAGCTCAATGCCGTGCAGGCGCTCTACCGCGAGGACTGTTGAGATGCAGAACCAAAAGGCCACGTTGTCCGGCTCCGCCCCGGCGATGCGCATTGCGCCCAGCCTGCTGTCCGCGAACTTCGCGCGGCTCGGTGAAGAGGTGTCGACGGTCATCGAGGCCGGCGCCGACCTGATCCATTTCGATGTCATGGACAACCACTATGTACCGAATCTGACAATCGGGCCGCTGGTGTGCGAGGCCATCAAGCCCTACGCGACGGTACCGATCGACGTGCATTTGATGGTCAAGCCGGTCGATGCGCTGATCCCGATGTTCGCGGAGGCGGGCGCCTCGATCATCTCGTTTCATCCCGAGGCCAGCGAGCATATCGACCGCACGATCCGGCTGATCAGGGACAGCGGCTGCAAGGCCGGGCTGGTGCTCAACCCGGCCACGCCGCTGCAGGTGCTCGACCATGTGCTGGACCAGATCGACTTGGTGCTGCTGATGTCGGTCAACCCCGGCTTCGGCGGGCAGAGCTTCATCGAGAGTGTGCTGCCGAAGATCGAGGCGGTGCGCCGTCGCATCGATGCCAGCGGGCGCGACATCTGGCTGGAGGTGGACGGCGGCGTGAAGCCCGGCAACGCCGCGCGCATCGGCGCCGCGGGTGCCGACACGCTGGTGGCGGGCTCGGCGGTCTTCAGCGGCGGCCGCTATCGCGAGGCCATCGACGCCATTCGCACCCAGGCGCTGCAGGGCCGGCAAATACCGCGGCATGCCATGGAAGGCTCTCCCGCATGACGAAAGATCTAAGCGGTATCGATGCGATTGCCTTCGACCTCGACGGCACCCTGGTCGACAGTGCGCCGGACATCCGCGAGGCGTTGAACGCCGCGCTGAAAGAGGCCGGCCTGGCGCGCTTCGACCTGGACACGGTGCGCACCTGGATCGGCGACGGCCCCGACGCGCTGATCCTGCAGGCCTTGCGCCAGCAGGGCGTTGCCGCCGACGAGGCGCTGCGCACGCAATTGCGCCGGGCCTTCGATGCAGCCACTCTGGCGGCGCCATTGCAGTTCGGCGGCGTGTTCGAGGGTGTTGCCGAACTCGTCGACGGCCTGCGCCGCTCGCTGCCGATGGTGGTGGTTACGAACAAGCCGACGCCGCTGGCACGCGCCGTGCTGGATGCAGCGGGTCTGCTGCAGCCGATGGCGGGGGTTTACGGCGCCGACGCAGCGGCGCAGCGCAAGCCCGCGCCGTTCCTGCTGCAGGCCGCGGCACGCCAGCTGGGTGTGGAGCCCGCGCGGTTGCTGATGGTGGGCGACGGCCCGGCCGACCTGCTGGCCGCGCACGCGACCGGCTGCCCGGCGGCGCTGGTGGCCTGGGGCTATGGCGGCCACGCGGCGGCTGCCGGGGCGCCGCCGGCCTGGCGCGTCGCAACGCCGCAGCAGCTGTTGTTGACGGTGCGCGAATCGCGCGGCGTTCGCGGCGAAGAAGAAACGACGACAGCGACCAGATTTTTTTGAATCAACCAGGAGACGATCATGCCCATTGCAGGCAAGGCCACGCTGACCCAGTACATCATCGAGGAGCGCCGCCGCCACCCCGGGGCCACGGGCGCGCTCAACGCGCTCATCACCGACGTCTCCCTGGCCTGCAAGGCGATTTCGCGCAAGGTGGCGCTTGGCGCACTCGGCGATGTGCTCGGCAGCGCCAGCACGCACAACGTGCAGGGCGAGGAACAGAAGACGCTCGACGTGCTGAGCAACGACATGTTCCTGCGCGCCAACGAGTGGGGCGGCCACGTGGCGGGCATGGTCTCGGAAGAGATGGAAGAACCGTACCTGCCGCCGCAGCAGTATCCGCGCGGCAAGTACCTGCTGCTGTTCGATCCGCTCGACGGCTCGTCGAACATCGATGTGAACGTGGCCGTGGGCAGCATCTTCTCGATACTGCGCGCGCCGACGCTCGATGCCGATGCGAAGCCTGAAGACTTCCTGCAGCCGGGCACGGAACAGGTGGGCGCCGGCTATGCGATCTACGGCCCTTCGACGATGCTGGTGCTGACGCTGGGCAACGGCACGCATGCCTTCACGCTCGACCCCCAGCTCGGCGAATGGGTGCTGAGCCATCCGAACCTGAGCATTCCACGGCACACCAGCGAATTTGCAATCAACGCGTCGAACAGCCGCTTCTGGGAGCCGGCCGTGAAGCGCTATGTTGACGAATGCCTGGCCGGCAAGGAAGGTCCGCGCGGCATCGATTTCAACATGCGATGGATCGCCTCGCTGGTGGCCGAGACGCATCGCATCCTGATGCGCGGCGGCGTTTTCATGTACCCGCGCGACAGCAAGGAGTCGGGCCGCGACGGGCGCCTGCGGCTGCTCTATGAGGCCAACCCGATCTCCTTCTTGATCGAGCAGGCCGGCGGCATGGCCAGCACCGGCCGCCGCCGGTTGATGGCGGTCGAGCCGGAGTCGATTCACCAGCGCATCGGTTTCGTCTTCGGCTCGTCGGAAGAGGTGGCGCGCGTGGAGGCGTACCACAGCGAAGACCCGCAGGACACCTACCAGGCGCCGCTGTTCGGCAAGCGCGGCCTCTTTGCGACAGCCGCCTGAACAACAGCGCAATAGCGCGCCAGCCACAAGACAACAGGGTCGAGCCCGTGCGGCCCCGTACGAATTCTTTATCTCTCCGAGGCCACCATGTCAGCCAAACATCCCATCGTTGCCATTACCGGCTCGTCCGGCGCGGGCACCACGTCCGTCACGCGAACCTTCGAGAACATCTTTCGCCGCGAGAGCGTCAAAGCGGCGATCGTGGAGGGCGACAGCTTTCACCGCTACGACCGCAACGCCATGAAGGGGGCGATGGCCGAAGCCGAAGCCGCCGGCAACCGCAACTTCAGCCACTTCGGCGAGGACGCGAACCTGTTCGCGGAACTCGAGGCGCTGTTCCGCGACTACGGCGAATGTGGCGCCGGGCGTAGCCGCAAGTACTTGCACGACGCGCAGGAGGCCGCGCCCTACAAGCAGGAGCCCGGCACCTTCACCGAATGGGAAACGCTGCCCGCCAGCGAGCTGCTGTTCTACGAAGGCCTGCACGGCGGAGTGACGACGGAGAAGGTCGACATTGCGCGCCACGTCGACCTGCTGATCGGCGTGGTGCCGGTGATCAACCTCGAGTGGATCCAGAAGCTGCACCGCGACAAGAACACGCGCGGCTATTCGACCGAGGCCGTGACCGACGTGATCCTGCGCCGCATGAACGAGTATGTGCACTACATCTGCCCGCAGTTCACGCGCACGCACATCAACTTCCAGCGCGTGCCGGTGGTCGACACCTCCGACCCGTTCATTGCGCGCACCATTCCGAGCCCGGACGAGAGCCTGGTGGTGATCCGCTTCGCCAATCCGATCGGCTTCGACTTTCCGTATCTGCTGAGCATGCTGCACGACTCCTTCATGTCGCGCGCCAACACGCTGGTGGTGCCGGGCGGAAAGATGGAGCTCGCAATGCAGCTGATCTTCACGCCGATGATCCTGCGCCTCATGGAGCGCCGCAAGAAGTCCTACGCGATCTAGCAGAACACACGAGCGCCCGTACACACACCACACCTCGCGCACTTCGCAAACGAACCCGACTGGACCTTCGCATGACGATTGAAAACCTCGCCTTGCGCACGCAGTGCGCCAACGCCATCCGCGCGCTGGCCATGGATGCCGTGCAAGCCGCCAACTCCGGCCACCCGGGCATGCCGATGGGCATGGCCGACATCGCGGAGGCGTTGTGGCGCCATCGCCTGCGGCACGACCCCGCTGACCCGCGCTGGATGAACCGCGACCGCTTTGTGGTTTCGAACGGCCATGGCTCGATGCTGCTCTATGCGCTGTTGCATCTGAGCGGCTATGCGTTGCCGATCGACGAGCTGCGGCGCTTTCGGCAACTGCATTCGCGCACGCCGGGGCACCCGGAGGTCGGCGTGACGCCCGGCGTCGAGACGACCACCGGGCCGCTGGGGCAGGGCATCAGCAACGCGGTGGGTATGGCCCTGGCCGAGAAGCTGCTGGCCGAGGAGTTCAACCGGCCGGGCCATGAGGTGATCGACCACCGCACCTACGTGTTCCTGGGCGACGGCTGCCTGATGGAAGGCATCAGCCACGAAGCGTGCTCGCTCGCGGGCACCTGGCGGCTCAACAAGCTGGTGGCGTTCTACGACGACAACGGCATTTCGATCGACGGCGAGGTCGGCGGCTGGTTCAGCGACGACACGCCGGGCCGCTTCGAAGCCTATGGTTGGACCGTGCTGCGCAATGTCGACGGCCATGACGCCGTGGCGCTCGACGCGGCCATCGAACGGGCCCTGGCCGCGGATCGGCCGGTGCTGGTGTGCTGCAAGACCCGCATCGGCCAGGGTTCGCCGAACCGCGCAGGCACCGCGAAGGCGCATGGCGAAGCACTGGGCGATGCCGAGATTGCGCTGACGCGAGAAGCGCTCGGCTGGAGCGCCGCACCCTTCGAGGTACCGCCGGCCATTGCACAGGCCTGGTCGGCGCGCGAGAAGGGCGCCGCATTGCACCAGGCGTGGCAAGAGCGCTTTGCGGCCTATGCGCACGAGCACCCGGTGCTTGCGCGCGAGCTGCTGCGGCGCCATCGCACCGATGCACCGCTCACCGCGCAGGTCGAGGCGGCATTGGCTTCGGCCGCGTCCGGCGCGGAGCAGCGCAAGGCCTCCGTCGCCACGCGCAAGGCTTCGCAACAGGTGCTCGACGAGGTCGGGCCGGCAATGCCGGAACTGATCGGCGGCTCGGCCGACCTGACCGGCTCCAACCTCACCGACTGGAAGGGACACCGCGCGCTCAAGGGCACGGGCACGGGCAACCACGTGCACTACGGCGTGCGTGAGTTCGGCATGGCGGCCATCATGAATGGGCTGGCGCTGCACGGCGGCTTTCGCCCGTTCGGCGGCACCTTCCTGACTTTTTCCGACTATGCGCGCAACGGCGTGCGCATGTCGGCGCTGATGAAGCTGCCGGTCATCTACGTCTTCACGCACGACTCCATCGGTCTCGGCGAAGACGGCCCCACGCACCAACCGGTGGAGCATGCCTCGAGCCTGCGCCTGATTCCCGGCGTCGACGTCTGGCGGCCGGCGGACGCCACCGAAACCGCGGTGGCGTGGCGGCAGGCTTTGCGCCGCATGGACGGGCCGAGCTGTCTGCTGCTCACGCGCCAGGCGCTGCCGCATGCGGGCGAAGGCAGCGAGCGCATCGAGTCGATCGCGCGCGGCGCCTATGTGCTGCGGCGCCCTGAGGCCGAGTGCGTGGCGTTGCTGGCAAGCGGTTCCGAAGTGGGCGTGGCATTGGCCGCCGCGGCCTTGCTGGCGGAGGAGGGCATCGAGGCCCGCGTGGTCTCCGTGCCCTGCATGGACGTGTTCGAGCGCCAGGATGCGGCGTGGCGCCACGCGGTGATTCCGCGCCACCTGCCGCGCGTGGCGGTGGAGGCCGGCAGCACCGGCCTGTGGTGGAAATTCGTCGGTGAGTACGGCGACGTGGTCGGGCTCGACCGCTTCGGCGAATCGGCGCCGGCCGGCGAACTGTTCAAGCTGTTCGGGCTGACCGCCGAGGTGGTGGCCGAGCGCGCCCGGCGCCTGCTCGCGAACGCTGCGCTGGCGAACGTTGCGCTGGCGAACGTTGCGCTGGCGAACGTTGCGCTGGCCAATGTGAAAGAGGCCGCATGACCCTCAGACCTATTTCCCACATCCACAGGAGCTTTCCATGGCCATGATTTCGCTGCGTCAGTTGCTCGACCACGCCGCCGAGCACCGGTACGGCGTGCCGGCGTTCAACGTCAACAACCTGGAGCAGATCCAGGCCATCATGCAGGCCGCCAAAAAGACCGACAGCCCGGTGATCCTGCAAGCCTCGGCGGGGGCGCGCAAGTACGCGGGCGAGCCCTTCCTGCGCAAGATGGTCGAGGCGGCGGTGGAGATGTACCCGGATATCCCGATCGTGATGCACCAGGACCATGGCGCCAGCCCCGCGATGTGCATGCAGGCCATCCGCTCGGGCTTCACCAGCGTGATGATGGACGGCTCGCTGATGGAAGACGCCAAGACCCCCGCAAGCTACGACTACAACGTGGGCGTGACCCGCCGCGTGGTGGAGATGGCGCACGCGGTCGGCGTTTCGGTCGAGGGCGAACTGGGCTGCCTCGGGTCGCTCGAGTCGGGCATGGCCGGCGAGGAAGACGGCAGCGGCGCGGAGGGCGTGCTGTCGCACGACCAGTTGCTGACCGATCCGCAGCAGGCGGCCGATTTCGTGTCGCGCACCGGCGTGGATGCACTGGCCATTGCCATCGGCACCTCGCACGGCGCCTACAAGTTCAGCCGCAAGCCGACCGGCGACATTCTTGCGATCGATCGCATCAAGGACATTCACGCGCGCATTCCGAAGACGCACCTGGTGATGCACGGCTCTTCTTCGGTGCCGCAGGAATGGCTGGCCGTGATCCGCGAATACGGCGGCGAAATCAAGGAAACCTACGGCGTGCCGGTGGAAGAAATCCAGGAAGGCATCCGGCACGGCGTGCGCAAGGTCAACATCGACACCGACATCCGGCTGGCCATGACGGGCGCCATGCGCCGGGCCATGGGCAGCGACCGCAGTGAGTTCGATCCGCGCAAGTTCCTGAAGGAGGCGACCGCGGCCGCACGCGACCTGTGCATCGACCGGTTCCAGGCTTTCGGTACCGCCGGCATGGCGAGCAGGATCAAGCCGGCGGCGCTGTAGCGTTGCTGCCTATTGGCAGGCGAAGCTCGAGGCCGATTCGAGGGGGCCACCCAGGTAGACCGCGGTCTTCGGGTAAGGGCACAGCGGCCGCGTGCGGGTGGGCGACCAGCTGGCGGGCAGCTCGGCATTGACCACATTGGCGCCCGCTCCGCGAGCCCTGGCAATCACGGTGGCCGGTGCCTTGCCCTGTTCGACCCACGCCACCAGCGGCGTCAGCATGTCGAACTGGTCTGTGGCCGGGCCGCCGCCGCAATGGTTCATGCCGGGCACGGGAAAGAAGCGCGCAAAGCCCGACGCATCGCCGCCGTTGGCCGCGCGCAGCTGCTCGTACCAGCGGGTGGTGTCGTCCGACGAGAACACCGCATCGCTGGTGCCGTGGTAGACCATGAGCTTGCTGCCGCGATCGCGAAGCGCCGACAGGTTGGCCGGGTTGGGCGGCGTCATGAACGACATTGCCGATTCGGTGTAGACCGCATTGCTCGCAAAGATGGTCGGCGCATCGGCGTCCATGCTGAACCCGAGCGCGAAATCGATCCCGAAGGGGCGGCTCGGCGCCAGCGGCGGCGTGCTGAAGACGAAGCCGAGCGCGGCGGTGTCGAGGTTCTGCGAATTGGAGAACTCCCATTGGCGCCAGTCGGCCCCCTTGATGCCGGCGTCGAACGGAAAGCTGCTGTAGAGCGCGGTGCCCGCGCTGTTTCGCGCGCCGGCAAAGATGTTGCCGAGCACGTCCTTCTGCGTGGCCGTGAGGCAGCTGCCAGTGCGCGCGCCGCTGCACGTGGGCACGTCGTTGGCGAGGTTGAAGGCCTGCTTGCACGCCTGCACATCCGCAACGATGCCATCGGCCGCGCCGTCCAGCGCATCGCAGCGCGCAAGCACTGCATCGGCCACTGTGCTCATTTCCGCGGGCGTAAAGGCAGTCTGCAGGTCCGGCTTGCCGGCCGGTGTGTTGGCGGTGGTGACCCGGGCGTATTGCTGCACGCCGTAAAGCTGGGCTACCGCGGCCTTCGGCAGGTTGAAGCCGGGGTTGCCGGCCAGGATGCCGTCGTACTGGCCGGCAAACCGTGCCGCGGCGACCATCGCGTGGCGGCCGCCGTTCGAGCAGCCTCCGAAGTAGGAGCGGTCGGCTTCGCGGCCGTAGGCCTTGGCGATGAGGTTCTTGGCCATGGGCGTGAGCTGCGCAACGGCGTTGTAGCCGTAGTCCAGCCGCGCCTGCGGGTCGATACCGAAGGTGGGTATCTGCGCGCCCGAGTGCCCCGCGTCGGAACTGATGACCGCGAACCCCATGTGCAGCGCGGTGGTGGTGGGCGCACCGCCGCCCACGCTGCCCGTGGCCCGCGCCACGTTGCCGTCGAGCCCGCCGTTGGCCTGGTAGAAGAACCGGCCGTTCCAGTTGACGGGCAGGCGCATCTCGAAGCCGATGGCGTAGGTCTTGCCGTCGACGCTGCTGGTGCGCTGGTTCATCTGGCCCTGCACGAGGCAGTGCTCCGGCGCGGGCGTGCTCGCGCCGGCCACGGTGAGCGCGCCCGCGGCCACGGCACTCACGCTGGTGTATACGGTGCTGCCGAACGCCGCCTTGCTGGCGAGATCGGTACACGACTGCAGCGTGCCCGGGCGCGCTTCCGATGGCGCGGAGCCACCGGGGGAGGGCGCCGGCGGAACGAACGGGAAGCCACCCCCGCCGCCCCCGCCACCACCTCCGCCGCAGGCCGCCAGCAGGGATGCCGCGGCAAGAGCCGCCCATGCCGGGCGGTACGAAGAGAACACGGATTGAACCATCGCTGTCTCCTTTCGCCGGGGCGGCCCGGCTCATCAATAAAGTTATTTCACGTAATCAATATAGTTTTGTTTGATAACTAAAAAATAGGGCAAACCCTTGCGGCGGAATCGGTCATGGCAGACTTCAGGACATTCCCAACCTTCTTGGCGGCGTTGCCGCGGAAAGAACCCCGATGCTTGAACTCCTGACGGATCCCCAGGTCTGGATTGCCTTTGCCACCTTGACCGCGCTCGAACTCGTGCTGGGCATCGACAACATCATCTTCATCTCGATCCTGGTCGACAAACTGCCGCCCGAAAGGCGAGAGTTCGCGCGGCGGGTGGGGCTGTTCATGGCGATGTTCATGCGCATCGGGCTGCTGCTGGTGCTCGCCTGGATCGTGGGGCTGGTCAACCCGCTTTTCTCGGTGCTCGGCAAGGGCATTTCGGGGCGCGACCTGATCCTGATCCTGGGCGGGCTGTTCCTGATCTGGAAGAGCACGAGCGAGGTCCACCAGTCGCTGGAAGGCGGGCACGAGCAGAAGTCCAACGCGGTGAAGGCCACTTTCGCCGCGGTCATCCTCCAGATCATGATCATCGACCTGGTGTTCTCGCTGGACTCCATCATTACCGCGGTGGGCATGGTGGACGACGTGCGGGTAATGATTGCCGCGGTGATCGTGTCCGTGCTGCTCATGATGCTGTTCGCCAGCCCCATCGGCCGCTTCGTCTCGAACCATCCCACCATCAAGATGCTGGCGCTGGCCTTCCTGGTGGTGGTGGGAGTTGTCCTGGTCGCCGAGGGCTTCGGACATCACGTGCCCAAGGGTTACGTGTACTTCGCGATGGCCTTCTCGCTGGGCGTGGAAATGCTCAACATCCGGCTTCGAAAGAAATCGGCCAAGGCGGTGGAACTGCATCCGCCTCACATGCCGGGCGATTGAACGGCGAGCGTGCGGGGCTGCTTAAAGCTTGGCGAGCGGCACCTGGAGATCGGCGAGCTGCGCCGCGTCGACGCTGGTACGGCGCTCGATCAGGCGCCGCGCAAAGCGCAGGTCGCGCGCGGCATTGGGGCCCAGCGCCGCGACGACCTTGTCGGCGTCGAGGAAGAACATCACGAAGCTGTTGGAACCCCGGTCGCCGCGCACGACCACGTGGTGCGCCGGTGTGGGCATGCCGTAGATCTGCAGATTGACGTCGTACTGGTCCGACCAGAACCAGGGAAGCGGCTGATGATTCACCGCGGTGCCGAGTGCGGCGCGCGCGGCGGCGATGCCTTGCTCCTGGGCGTTCTGCCAGGACTCGAGCCGCATCCGCCGGCCCGCCCATTCGCAATGCCATGTGGCCACGTCGCCCGCGGCAAGAATGTCGGGGTCCGATGAGCGGCATTGCGAATCGACCAGCACGCCGCCGTCGCACGCCAGGCCCGCCTCGCGTGCGAGTTCGTCGTTGGGAATCAGGCCGACACCGATGAGGACCGCGTCGCACTCGAGCTCGCGCCCGTTGCTTAGGGAGGCTGTCAGGCCGCCCCGTGCGCTCTGCGCCAGGCGCTCGATGCCCGTGCCGAGCCGGACATCGACGCCGTGGGCGGTGTGGAGCTGCAGCAGGTAGTCGGAAATGTCCGGCGGAACGGTGCGTTCGCACAGCCGGCCCATCGCTTCCACGACGGTCACGTCCAGGCCTTTCTTTCGGGCCGTTGCGGCTACTTCGAGTCCGATCCAGCCGCCACCGATGACGAGCAGCCGCTTGCCGGCAGACAACGCGGCACCGAGCGCCGCCGCATCCTCGATGCTGCGCAAGGAGAAAACGCCGGGCAGATCCGCGCCCGGGATGCTCAGCCGGCGCGCACGCCCCCCGTTGCAGAGAATCAGCTTGTCGTACGGAACAGGTTCTCCACGCGTCAGGCGAAGCTGCTTCGCAGCGCTGTCGATGAAGGTTGCACCGACGTTCGGCCGCCAGTCGATGCCGAGCGCATCGAAGGCTTCCGGTTTCAACAGATGCGTCGTGTCCGCATGGGCGTCCCCGGAGAGCACCGCCTTGGACAGCGGCGGGCGTTCGTAGGGACGATGGGGCTCGTCGCCAATCAGCACCACGCGGCCCGCGAAGCCCTCGCTGCGCAGCGTTTGCGCGGCCCAGCCGCCGGCCTGGCCGGCGCCCACGATGACGATGGTCTCGGCATTCATGGCTTCAGTCCAGCGAGAGGAACACGCGGCCCGCGTCGATCTTCACCGGGTATGAGCGAATCGCCTCGGTCACGGGGGCGCAGGTCGGCTTGCCGTCGCGCACGTCGAACTTGCCCTGGTGCAACGGGCACTCGATCTCGTGCCCTTCCAGAAAGCCCTCGCACAGGCGGGCATGGCCGTGGGTGCACAGGTTGTCGGTCGCGTAGATCTGGCCGTCCACGTTGTACAGCGCGATGTCGCGCCCGCCGACCAGCATGCCGACGACATCGTCGGTGGGCACCTCGTCGACCGGTGCGGCGTCGGTCCATTGAAAATCGCTCATGGCTGGCCTCAAAGGGGATAGATGACGGAGTTGGGGATCATTTCGCTGTCGTAGATGACTTGGCGCGAGGCGAACTTCAGTCCCTCCCCGGTGCGCACGACCACGTCGATGTAGCGCCCCACGCTGAAGACGCTCGAGAGCTCGGACAGCTTGGTGCGGAACACCGCGTAGTTGGCCTCGCACTCGAAGCGGTCCGCCTCGGCCTTCAGCACGAGCGGCGTCCCGACCACGTGGCGCTGGTAGTAGGGGTCGTGGAACAAGGTCTCGCGAATGCCGTAGACGCGGTCCTTCAGCATGCCCTTGCTCTCGAACGACAGCGTGGCCAGCGGAAAGCCGCGGTCGTAGTTCTCGCGCGGCTGCAGGCGGTAGCTGCAGTCTTCCGTGAAGAATTCCGGCCAGAGTTCCCATTCGCCGGAGCTCACGGCCTGGGCGTAGCGGGCGTAGAGCTGGGTCAAGTCGAAGTAGTCCTGGAAGTTCATCTCAAGCCTCCATGACCTTGCGCCAGTACTCGTACATGCCCCGTATCAGGGTCTCGGTGACCATGTGGTCCGTGTCGCCGACCTCGCGTCCGCCGAGCTCTGCGAGCGTGCGGTGGAACGGCTTCTGTTCGAAGCCCTTCTGCGAAAGCTCGATCACCTCGCCGTCGTCGGCCGAAACGAAGCCCGCCGGTCCAAAGAGGTTGGCCTGGCGCAGCCGCCGCTGCGTCATTTCTTCGGTGTCGTCGTCGAATCCGAAATGGGTCCATACGAAATCGAAGGCGCCGGGGCCGCTCGGCTGGATGTGGCGTGTCGAAACACTGTTGACCTGCTGCTGGAAGATCACGCTCGGGAACAGCGTCATCATCACGGCCGTCGGACCGCCCCACCAGGGCTCGGGCACGATGTCCAGGAAGCGCGGGTCGTTGAGCTGCATGCTTTCCTTGAAGCTGGACACCTGGGTGACCTCGTCGGCCTTGCCGCTGGCGCCGCGGGTCGAAATCATGGCCGCGTGCCGGTGATGGCTGTCCATCTTCAGCTCCGACTTGTTGTCCGCACGCCAGAGCCCGAAGGTGACGAACCACGTATGCAGCAGGCCCGGGTGGTACGGGTCCTTGATGTTCTCCTGCATCAGCTTCCAGTTGCCGGGAATGCGCTGGCGGTTGTAGCCGAGGATCGTCAGCTTGCGGCCGTTGAACAGCCGGTCGAAGTAGCCCAGGATTTCCGGACCCATGAAGTCTTCGAGCGACTCCACATCCGCATCGAACGACGCAAACACCACGCCGCCGCGCGTTGCGACCTTCAGCTTGTTGAGGCCGTGGTCGGCCGGCTTGAAGTCGGCCGGCATTCCGCCGTTGACCTTGCCGTCCTGCTTGACGCCGCGGCGAAATGGCACGCCCTGCAGGTCGCCGCCGAGCGAATAGTTCCACTGGTGATAGGGGCAGGTGAACCCGCTGGCCTTGCGGTTGCCGTGCCGCTCGCGGCAGAACTGCATGCCCCGGTGCGCGCACACGTTCTCCACCACGCTGATGGAGCCTTCGGCATCCCTGACCATGATCACCGAGCGTTCGCCGACCACCGTGCGCTTGAAATCGCCAACCTCCGGAATCTCGGCCTCCAGGCCCACGTAGCACCAGTGGCCGCGGTAGAAAAGGCGCTCGAGCTCACGCCGGTGCTGGTCGGCATCGGTATAGGCCATGAAGGGGATGCGGCTGGTGCCTTTGTCTTCCCAGTGGATCTGCTGCGGAAAGACTGCTGATGTGTCATCCATGTTTTGTCTCCTGTGCGGCCGTGTCGCATGGGCCGCTCGTCTCGTGGTACCTGATGATCGACAGTTCGGGCCCATCGTTCAATAGAATGTGCCGAATAGTTCATATAGATTTCGCGAATGGGCCGCCATGGAGCTCAAGGACATCGACCTCAACCTGCTGGTTGTGTTCAACCAGCTGCTCATCGATCGACGGGTGTCGAAGGTGGCGACCAACCTCGGCCTGTCCCAGCCGGGGGTGAGCAACGCGCTGGCGCGCCTGCGCAAGCTGACCGACGATCCCCTGTTTCTTCGAACGCCGAAGGGCATGGAGCCCACACCCTTCGCCGAGCAGCTGGCCGCGCCGACCGCGAGCGCCCTGCAAACGATCCATGCCGCGATCAACCAGCGAAGCTCGTTCGATCCGGCCACTTCGACGCGCGCCTTCACCATCGGCATGACCGACATCGGGGAGATCTATTTCCTGCCCAAACTGATGAAGGAGCTGGCGCGCGTGGCACCGGGGATTTCGCTCAGCACGGTTCGCAACACGGCGGTCAATCTTCAGGACGAGATGGAATCCGGCCACGTCACGCTGGCCATCGGCTTGCTGCCGCAGCTCAAGAGCGGCTACTTCCAGCGGCGGCTGTTCAAGCAGCACTACGTCTGCATGTTTCGCCGCGGCCATGCGCTGGACAAGCGGCAGATTTCCCTGGGCGAGTTTTCGCAGGCCGAGCACGTGGTCGTGATCTCGGAGGGAACCGGCCACGGCAAGGCGGACGAACTTCTCAGCCGCAAGAAGATTGTTCGCAAGGTCGTCCTGACCGTTCCGCACTACGTGGCGGTCGGCCACATCCTGCACGACTCCGACCTGGTGGCGACAGTTCCCGAGCGGCTCGCCCAGGCCTTGGTCGAGCCCTTCGGTTTGTCATATGTCCGCCATCCGGCCAAACTGCCCGAGATTGCGATCAACCTGTTCTGGCACGGCCGCTATCACCGGGACCCCGCCGTCGCCTGGATGCGTGCCTTGATCGTCCGGCTGCACGGGGAAGGTGTGCCGGGTTGATATCGCGAGCTCCCGCCGGTAGGCGGGAGCTCATGGCATCGCGGATTACTTTTGCGCGATGACCTCAGGCATCGCCGAAGAGTGGTGGTGAGCAATCAGCCATTGCCCGTTGACCCACTCATAGACATACGTGTACCGAGCGTTCACTTTCTTGCCGTCCTTGAACTTGAAGGTGTAGGTGCCGACGTCCTGCGCCACGTTGCAGCCGATCTTGATGATGCGGTGATTGATCGTGCCCTGCGGCGAATCCTTCAGGAACTTGACGAAATAATCGCGGATCTCAGCCGGATTCGTGCGCGGCTGGTTCGAGACCGTTGGCAGCAGCACGCCATCTGCAGCGTAGTTGGCAACGACCTTGTCGGCATCGAGCGTGCGCAGCGAGTCGTTCCATCGGTCGAACAGCGCCGCGATCTGCGGCTCGGTGGCCGGCACGCAAGTCCCTGTGGCCGGTGTTTGGGCGAGGGCAGATGTCGAGATGGCGAGTACCGCCGCCGCTGTTGCCGAGAGAGAAAGCGTACGAAGCATGTTCATGAAGTTTTCCTTTTTTGAATAGTCAAATGCCGGGATCTTCCGGCGCTGCATCGCTGTTGCGATACAGGACTTCATTCTTCGGTCTCTTCCTGAACGCCGCCCGTTGTTCACGATGAATTCAGGGTGACGCATTCATGAACATCGGATGAACCGCCTCAGCCCGGTGCCGCATCCAGTCGGTAGCCCAGGCCGCGCACAGTCTTCAGCAAGGAAACGGGATGGCCATCGTCGATCTTGGCCCGCAGGCGGCGCACATAGACATCGACGATGTTGGTCAGCGGATCTTCGTTGGTGCCCCAGACATTGGAGAGGATGCGCTCGCGGCTGTAGACGCGGCCCGGCGCGGCCATCAGCAGTTCGAGGAACGCAAGCTCCTTGGCTGTCAGCTGGACGAGTTTGCCGGCACGGGTTACCTCCATGCGCTCGCGGTCGAGCACAAGGTCTGCCACCTGCAGCGTCGTTGCTCTCACGCGTTGCTCCCGGCCGCGCCGCAGCAAAGCCTCGATGCGCGCCAGGAGCTCCTCGAATGCAAAAGGTTTGGTGAGGTAGTCGTCGGCGCCCAGGCGCAGCCCGCTGACCTTGTCCTCGGTGTTGCTCAACGCGGTGAGCATCAGCACCGGCACATGGTTGCCTTCGGCGCGCAGCGTCTGGCACAGCTCCAGGCCGCTCAGGCCCGGGAGCATCAGGTCCAGCAGCAGCAGAGACAGGTCGCTGCTGCGCGCGAGTTCCAGGCCTTCGGGCCCGGTGCGCGCCAGCTGCATGCGGTAACCCTCCGCGCTCAGGCCTCGCAGCAGAAAGTCGGCGACGCGCGCGTCGTCTTCGACGATCAGGATGTTCATGTTGTTGTGCCGGGCAAGAAGGATGGATGATGGTGGCAAGGCAATTCGATGCGCACCGTGGTGCCTTGCAAGGGCGTGCTCTCGATGTCGATGCGGCCGTGGTGTGCATGCACGATGGCCTGTGCGATCGACAGCCCGATGCCGGTTCCATCGGCCCGGTGCACGCGCGCGCGGCGGCCGCGAACGAAGCGCTCGAACACATTCGGCAATTCTTCTGCGTCGATGCCTATGCCTTCGTCCGCAACGAGCACCTGCACACGGCCGTCGGTCGATCGCCAGCCCACCCGCACGGTTGAGTCGTTGCGCGAATAGCGCACCGCGTTGTCCAGCACGATGAGGAGCACCTGCCGGAGGCGGTCGGCATCGGCCTGCAGCGTGACCGCGGGCGGGCCGGTATCGGGCGCTTCCAGCCGAACGCGAATGTTGTGGCGCGCACCCAGCGTCTGCGCCGTTTCGGTGGCATCGCCCAGCAGTTCCGACAGGTCGACCGTGTCGAATCGCATGGACAGCTGATCCGCTTCGGTCTTGGCGACCAGCAGAAGGTCGTCGATCACGCCGGTGAGCTGCTTCACGCCGCCCACGATCCGTGTCAGTGTCTGCCGGTACTCGGCCAGCGGCTTGTCGGCGCCGCGCAAGGCGATTTCGGCCTCCCCGCGGATCGCGGTGGCCGGGGTGCGGAGCTCGTGGCTGATATCGGCCAGCAGCTGGCGGCGGCGCAGGTCGATCTGCTGCAGCGTCTCGTGGGCGGCGCTCAGTTCGCTGGTGCGCTCCAGCACGGCTTCCTCGAGCCGGCGGCGCGCGGCGTCGGCGTCTTGCCGGTGCCGCTGCAATTCGGCCGCCATGGCATTGAAGTGCTCGGCAACGCGGCCGAACTCGTCGCGCGAATCCAGCGCAATGCGGTGGTCGAGCGCGCCGGCCCTCAGTGCCTGCGTGCCTTCGAGCAGGCGATCCAGCGGCCGCTGCAACCGCCGGTTCAGATACAGCGCCAGCACGATTGCCGCGGCCAGCGTCACGATCGCCAGCCGGATGGTCTGCTGGCGCAACTGGTCCAGGCCCCGCTCGGTCGCGGCACGCGCCACGGGCATCACATTGCGCTGCCGTTCGATGGCACCGTTGAGCAACTCGCGCAGATCGCGGCCGCGCGCCACGTCGAAGACCTGGTTCAGTTCCTGCCATACGCTGGCGAACTCGGCGCCGCGCTCCAGCGGTGCAAGCTTCAGCAGCCGGGCGCGCACCGCGGCGATGTTGTCGTTGAGCAGGTCGCTCACGGCCACCAGCTGATCGACCTCCGGCGGTATGGGCACGCCTTCGCGCTCCGCGATGCCGCCCCACAGGGAAAGATCGCGGCGTGCAAGTTGCCTGAGCGTTTCCGTGCTGGCCTGCATTCGCGCCAGCTGGCTGTCGCGCACCTCGGGCGATGCGTTCGCGTCCATCAATTGCTGGGACGCCCAGACACGCAGCCTTTGCTTGCTGGCCGACAGATCCAGCAGCTCCGCCAGGATGTCGCTGGCCAGCCGGCTGTGCTGGGCGTAGTCGTTGACGCGGTTCGCCCCCCAGTAGACGAAACCGACCTGTATGCAAACCAGCGCAACAAGAAGGGCAAATGCGAGTGACAGGCGGAGGCGGAACATGAGGCGACTTTAACGGCGCAGTGCAACTCCACGGGCGTTGCTGACCTGCCCGTGGCCGCTTCAGGCCAGGACCTCATTTTCCTGGCGCCGCCATGACGGTCACCTGACACGCACATGAACATCGGATGAAGTATCCCTGCTCTCGGAGTTCACATCCGTTCTAGTCAGGACACGTCCGGCTGCGCACCATGGGGCCATGAACTCACCTGACTGGTCCCATCGAAGTTTCACCGCACCGTTCACCGCCACAGGCAGGTCGGCGCTGGTTCCCGCACCCCCTTGGCACTACGCCGGCTGGTTGCTCAACGTCGCGTTCCGGTTCGACGCCGATGCCGGGGTACCGCTCGTACCCCCTGCGGCGGGCAGGCCGGTGGGAACGGGCTGCGTGCACTTCGCCGACTGGCAAGCCTGCACCAACGGGCACGAACTGCTGGACCCGGTGCTGGCCCAGTACCGCGAGACCATCGTGGTGCTGGAAATCGAACGGCCGGGCGGCGACCGTGGCATGTACTGCCCCGCCATCTGGGTCGACCAGGACATCTCCCTGCTGCGAGGGATGCTGCAGGGGTGGCCCAAGAAAATGGGCAGCACCTGGCTCACACGCAGCCTGCCGCTCGAGCACCCGGCCGCCGCGCCTCTGCGCGCGGGCACCCGCCTGGGCGCGAGCCTGGCCGTGAAGGATCGCCGTGTGTTCGACGCGCAGGCCGAACTCACCGGCCGGCCGGGGCGGCCACTGGGTTTCCTTGCCCACCCCACGCTCGGTGCCGTGGGCTGGCCCGACCTTCGGCAGCCCGATCGGCTGCCGGACATCCTGCTGGTAAAGCCCGACATTGCCGGCCGGGTGGGCGGCGACTGGCACGAGGCGTCGGCATCCCTGCAGCACACATTGCACCCGGGCGAGGACATCGGCCTGTTGGGCCCGCTGGTGGCAGAAGACGCCAGCGCGGGGTGGCTCGGCTTGACCGTGACCGGGGCGCGCGATGCATGATCGCGCTGATGCAGCAGCTCACCCCCATCCGTGACCACCACGACGACAGGCGATGGGCCAACCGGCTGACCGGCATCCTGCCGCTGTGGCGATGAACCGGTCCGAAGTGCGGCGTCTGCGCCTGTTCGACCTGGAGCAGGTACAGCACCAGCAGCACGGGCAGGAGTGGGCGCCGCATTGGCACGAAGAGTGGTCGTTCGGCGCCATCGTGCAGGGTGAATGCCGCTGCAGCGTGGCGGGACGGCCTTTCCTCGCGCGAACCGGTGACCTCATCGCCATCGCGCCCGGCATCGTGCACACCGGGGCGCTGAGCGCGTCGACCCGCAACGGCGCCGTGTTGGCGGCAATGTTCTACGTGCCGACCGCATGGCTTCGCCAGTCGGGCCTGGTCACGCCTGCCCGCAGCGGTTCATTCCATGCGCCGGAACTGGCTCGCCAGGCGCGCGAACTGGTGTCGCCGGACGCAGTGCAGGCCTGGTTGCAGCAAGTGGTCCCGCTTGCCGCCGCGGCGCTGCAGGCCGGAGCCGACCCCGACCCCGTGCCGAGCGACGCTGTCCGTGCGCTGGTCGGCCGCGTGCAATCGGCCGTGCTGTCCGGAGAACACACGGTGTCGGGCGTGGCGCGACATTGCGCCGTCAGCCGGGAACGAATCCATCGGGTGATGACGCAGTGGCTCGGCATGGCGCCGGCCGACTACTTGCGTGCCGTTCGACTGCACCGCGCGAAGCACCTGGTGATCGGCGGCGAGCCTGTCGCCGCCGTGGCGGCCGAGTGTGGTTTCTCGGACCAGGCGCACTTCACGCGCTGGTTCAGGCGGACGTTCGGCTACACGCCGGGCGATCTGGTGCACGCGATGCGGCAGGCCGGGGCCGATTGAACCGACGCGGACACCGTTTTGCTTGCTCGTGTTGCTCTCCGGCGTGACACAACGAAGGTGAATGAACCGGGGGTTCGAGGGTGTATCCCTCACGGTCTAGCGCAACCGGTGTACCGCGAGCTGTCTACCGCGAGCAGCGTATATGAATCTTTCGACCGCTCCGTAGGATGCAAATCCGCTTCGATCATGTTGCTCGAAGCTCAACATGGAGCAAAGGAAGCCATCATGTCCGAAGAAATCGGTGTCAATCCCAAGCATGGCCGGGCCGGCCGTCATCCCACCAAAGCTACTCTGGATGCGCTCGCAGGACATGGCGATCCTGGCATGTTCGGCAGGATGTTCCCCCGGCTCGCGCCGCTCTCGGTTGCCGACGACAAGTTGAAGGCCCTCGCCGATGCAATGCTGGATGCCGGTCCGGCTGGCGGCGGAAACAACCCGCGGGTGCCGGCGGGGTTCACCTACCTGGGCCAGTTCGTCGATCACGACATCACGCTGGATCTGACCTCCATCGGAGACAAGCTGGAAGACCCGACCGCGGTGGAGAATTTCAGAACGCCGGCGCTGGACCTGGACTCGATCTATGGGCGCGGTCCGGACGGCAGTCCGCACCTCTATGCCCGCGGCCCCAACAACGGACCCAGCGCGAAGCTGCTGATCGGCAAGACCACGCTCGGCTTTCAACAGGACGCGGCCGACATCCCCGGCGTGTTCCCCAACGACCTTCCGCGAAGCCCCGAGGGCCAGGCGTTGATCGGGGACCATCGCAACGACGAGAACCTGTTGGTCGCGCAAACCCATCTGGCTTTCATGAAGTTCCACAACAAGGTGGTCGATCTGCTCGCGGCCTCGCCGACAGCGCCCGCGCCCTCCGAGCTTTTCTTCGAAGCCCGGCGCGAGGTGACCTGGCACTATCAATGGCTCGTCCTGCACGACTTCGTGGAGCGGCTCACCGAGGATGGCATCGTGGCTCGCATCCTCAACGAGGGCCGCCAGTTCTACCGGTTCAAGAAGACGCCCTACATGCCCGTGGAGTTCTCCGGTGCGGCCTACCGGCTCGGACACAGCATGGTCCGGGAGGTCTACAGCCATAACAGGGTCTTCACCCCGGGCGGGCTCGCCCCCGCTTCGCTGGGGCTTCTGTTCGCATTCTCCGGCCTCTCCGGGGGCATCGTGGGTGACCTGGCGCCCGAACCGCTCACTGCGCCAACTCCGATAAGCAAGCTCGCCAGCAACTGGATCATCGACTGGCGGCGTTTTTACGATTTCGGCAACAACCCGGCAGGGGTCCCGCTCAATCAGGCGCGCAGCATCGATCCGTTCATCGTCAAGGCACTGCATACGTTGCCCGGCGGAGCCAGCCTCCCGTTCCTGAACCTGAAGCGGGGCGTGATGCTCGGACTGCCTTCAGGCCAGTCTGTGGCCCGGGCGATGGAAATACCCAATCCCCTGACGAGCGCCGAGATCTCGTCCGGCACGGACGGCGCCGTGGCCAAGGCACAGGGACTGCATGAGGAGACGCCCTTGTGGTACTACATCCTCAAGGAAGCGGCGGTCAGAGAGGGCGGCGAGCGATTGGGGCCTGTGGGCGCGCGCATCGTGGCGGAGGTCTTCATCGGATTGGTTCACGGCGACCATGAGTCCTACCTCTGGAAGAAAGGCCCCGCCTGGACGCCAACTCTTCCTTCGCGCACGCCAGGGACTTTCACGATGGTGGACCTCCTGCAGTTCGTGGGTGACATAAGTCCCATCGACGGCGTGACCCAAGTCTGATCGTCGGAACGCTGGGCGACCCGTTCCCGTCGGCCAGGGATCAGCGCAGCCCGACAGATGCCCTACGGGCGCAGATCCTCTGAAGGAGCATTCGAATGAGCGATTCCAGCGATTTCCCCGAACCTGCCGCCGATCGTTTCTGTGATCTCGTGATGAAGGGCGGCATCACCAGCGGCGTCGTCTATCCCAAGGCGATCTCCCGCCTGGCCCGGGAGTACCGCTTTCGGAGCATCGGCGGCACATCCGCAGGCGCCATTGCAGCCGCTGTCACTGCTGCGGCCGAGTACCGGCGGCGGCAGGACAAAACCCGCGAGGGCTTCGACATCCTGTCGAAATTGCCGGCCGAACTCCAGGCGGATGTACCCCGGAGCCGGGGCACGAAGCTGCTGAGCCTGTTCCAGCCGCAGGCCGGCACGCGGCGGCTCTTCTCCGTGCTGGTGCTGGCACTCAATCGGGGGAGCACGCTGAGTCGGGCAGCGGCGATCGTCGCCGGCCTGCTGCGCGCCTACTGGCTGGCGACGGCCGCGAGCCTGGTGGTCACGATTGCGGCACGCTGGGCGGGTCTGGACTGGGGCGGTGTGGTGCTTCTTCTGCTGTTCGCACTCGTGGGATTCATTGGCTTCTCTCTGTGCCGCGACATCACCCGACGCATGGTGGCCAACGGATATGGGCTGTGCACCGGGCTGACCGCAGATCCGAAGAATCCGGCGCTGACGCCATGGCTTCATGAACTGATTCAGCGAACCGCGGGCCTCGAGACGAAGGATCCGCTGACCTTCGGCATGCTTTGGAACGCGGCCGATCCACCACAGGTGTGGCCGGAGCTTCGGGCAAGCGGGAAGCCCCAGAGGTCCATCGACCTGCAGATGTTCTCCACGAACCTCGGGCACGGCCGCCCTTATATCTTTCCGCTTGCCGAAGACGACAGCAGTTCTACGGCAGCACTCTTTCCAAACCGCGAGCGGCTCTTCTTCAATGCCGATGAGTTGGGCCGCTATCTCCCCCCGGATGTCCTCGATTGGATGATTCGCAAGGGCGAGCCCTATGTTGCGGACCCGGCGCGCGGTGACCGCGAGCCCGCGACGGAAGAGGCGACCCGACTGGGCTTGAGAGAGGTCCCCAGACCCGCAGACTTTCCAGTCATCCTGGCCGCGCGGATGAGTCTCAGCTTTCCGTTTCTGTTTGCGGCTGTTCCCCTCTGGTCGATCGACTACAACCCGCCGGCCGGCAAGCGGCATTTCCGCAAGTGCTGGTTTTCTGACGGCGGCATCAGCTCCAACTTTCCGATGCACCTGTTCGACGGTCTGGCCCCGCGGTGGCCAACCTTCGGGATCAACCTCGAACCCGAAATCAAGGAGCGGAGCGGGGCGGCGGACGAGGTCTATCTGCCAATGAGCTACAGGGAGGGTTATGGCGAGCGCTGGGACCACTTCGACGAGGGCGAGGGGGCCGCGAAGAAGCTCGGCGGCTTTGTTTCGGCCATCGTCGGCGCCATGCAGAACTGGAACGACAACAGTCTGGCCCGCATGCCGGGTGTGCGCGACCGCATTGCGCGCGTTCGCCTGAAAGACGGGGAGGGCGGCCTGAACCTGAACATGAAGGCCGAGGACATCGATGCCGTCGTCCAGCGCGGCGAGAAGGCTGCGGAAAAGCTGATTGCGCGCTTCTCGCCGCCCACACCGCAGACACAGGGGCAGGGTTGGGACGAGCAACGTTTCATCAGGCTGAGCGTGCTGCTGAAAATGCTCGCTGCGCGAGCACCTTCCGTGGCCATGGCGCTCGACACCAACTGCCCCCACGCAACCAGCTATGTCGACCTGATTTCTCGCTGGACTGCCAATGGCACAACGGCCGATCCCATGGCACCGCCCGGCTACGCGCAGGCGTTCAGCAGGCAAGAGGCCGACGTCTTGCTCGCACTCATCGCCAAGCTCAAGGAACTGTCGCTCGCGATGGACAAGAAAGAGAGCCAGACGGCATTCCACCCGATTCCGATGGCGGAGTTGCGCGTGAGACCGCCGCTTTGAGCGCGACGCGGGCCAGATCAGTGGGCTCTACCTGAACGCAAACCCGTGACCGGCCGCCGCGTGAGAAACTACCCGCCTGATGCAGCCGATGTCCATGCTGATGGTGCAGGACCGGCGCCTTCCCTGGCGCGGTCCTTGCCGAGCGTGCAGAGCCTCGAATTGCTTTTCGATCAAGCTCGTGTGTTTCACGCCCTTCGCACGATCCGCACAATGGCATCGTAGATCTCGTTTTCCGCATCCACTGGATCGAACTCGCCCGCGGCCGCCGCAAACGACACAGCCTCCGCCGCACCCAGCACCGCGCGCATGGCTGCCGGCGCAATACGCTGTTTCGCAAACGGCTGCAACGCTCCCCGGCATTTCACCGAGAACGCAGCCTCAAGTTCTTTCTTCAAGGCGCCGAGTTCAGGCGACCCAGCCAGCGCGGCGCTGACGCCGGGCATCTCGCGCCCCATCTCCATGACGCAATTGACATAGGCGGCGGCAATCACCCTCGCCACGGCTGCAAGCGACTTTCCCGACGTCCGCAGGGCCTCGTCCATCAGTGCATGCTGACGGCTGTCGTACTCCCGATAGAGCGCGCCGAGCAAGCCGGTCCGCGTGCCGAAATGGTCATACACGACGGGCTTCGTTACCCCCGCGCGCTCCGCCAGATAGCCCAGCGTGAGTGCATCGGTTCCTTCACTGCGCACGATGGACCACGCGACATCCATGAGCTGACGACTGCGCTCGTCTTTGGAAAGGCGCTTCTTCGCTGCGACTTGCACAACCGATTCCGACCGCTTGCTTGACATTTTTAACCTACCAAAGGTAACCTACTAAACGTAGTTTACACCCAACCGTAAGGAACACCAATGCACGCACTCATCGTTGTCAGTCATCCCGATTCCCAGTCCCTCACGCACGCCGTTGCGCACTCGTTTGCCCAAGGCATTGCGGAATCCGGCGCACACACCACCGAGATTGCCGACATCGCCGTAGAAGGCTTCCAGCCGGCTTTCAACCAAGACGACCGCACCGCTTATTTTCTCGAGAAGCCCGTGCCATCGGACATCCTGCGCGAGCAGGAGCGCATCGACCGGGCCGACGCACTCGTGCTCGTCTATCCCGTGTACTGGTGGTCGTTTCCCGGCCAACTCAAAGGCTGGATCGATCGCGTATTCTCAAATGGGTGGGCCTATGACGAGGCGCCTGACGGCACGATCGGTAAGCGGCTCGGCCGGCTCGCTGTCCATCTCATCGGCATCGGCGGCGCAGACGGCGGCACCTATGCACGGCATGGCTACGACAAGGCGATGCGCACGCAGATCGACCACGGCATCTTCGACTTCTGCGGCGCACGCGTCGTCACCTCGGAGTTCCTGCTCGACGTGAATGGGCAAGCTGGGGCATCCCATCTCGTCACTGCGCGGGCCCTCGGCCGCAATGCGTTTGCGAGGCCAGCATCAGCCGGCGTGAATCAGCCTGGAGCTGTCGAACTCGAACTGCCGGGTTGAGGCAGAACACAGACGAACGCCCACGTGCAGGGCCCAAGGCCTGCATGCTCGTTCCCAAGAGAGTGGAAGCCATGGCTTCGTTTGGATTGCTGGCGAAGTAGTCGGCAAGCGCCTGCAGTTCGCCGAGGGCAGGGTGGCGGTCCCGTTCCCGCCCCCTGTCGACCAGACCCAGGCGCTTGAGCGCGATGCGGGCCAGATCGCGATGGGCTCTACCTGAACGGGAACCCCGTGAACGGCCGCCGCATGAGAAACTACCGGCTTGATGTAGCCGATGTCCATGCTGATGGTGACGGGGCCGGCGCCTTCCTTGGCGCGGTCCTTGCCGAACTGGATGTATGAGTGATAAAGCCAAGTTGTTGAATTTAAAAGAGAAAATCGTCTCCGTCGCGCCCATGATGGATTGGACGGACCGGCACTGCAGGTACTTCCACCGCCTGATGTCGCGCCACGCGTTGCTCTATACCGAAATGGTGACCACCGGCGCGCTGGTGCATGGCGACGTGCCCCGGCACCTTCGCTTCAACGCCGAAGAGCACCCGGTGGCCCTGCAGTTGGGCGGCAGCGAGCCGGCCGACCTGGCGCATTGCGCGAAGCTGGGCGAAGAATGGGGCTACGACGAGATCAACCTCAACTGCGGCTGCCCCAGCGAGCGCGTGCAGCGTGGCGCCTTCGGCGCCTGCCTCATGGCCGAACCGGCGCTGGTGGCCGACTGCGTGAAGGCGATGGTCGACGCGACGAGCCTGCCGGTGACGGTGAAGCACCGCATCGGCATCGACAAGATCGAGAGCTACGAATTCGTGCGCGATTTCGTCGGCGCGGTGAGCGAGGCCGGCTGCGGCACTTTCATCGTTCATGCGCGCAATGCCTGGCTGCAGGGTCTGAGCCCGAAGCAGAACCGCGAAATTCCGCCGCTGCGCTACGAGCTCGTGCACCGGCTGAAGCACGACTTTCCGGCGTTGAGCTTTTCGATCAACGGCGGCATCTCGGTCAATGCGCAGGTGCACGAGCACTTGCGGCTGCTCGACGGCGTCATGGTCGGGCGGGAGGCTTATCACAACCCCTGGTGGCTGGCCGAGTGGGACGCCGAGTTCTACGGCGCCGCGCCGCAGCCGCTGACGCGCGAAGAGGTGGAGTCGCTGATGTGCGACTACATGGTTCGCGAGGCCGCTGAACACGGCACGCAATGGTCGTCGATTGCGCGGCACATGCTGGGCTTGCGCAGCGGCCTGCCGGGGGCGCGACGCTGGCGCCAGGTCTGGAGCGACCACCGGCTCAAGACACGCTCGCCGCACGAGGTGATGGCGCTGGCGCACGAGCCTGCGGCACAGGCCGCCTAGCTGAATCCATCCGGCTCGCGATGCGGCGCGGGCCCGTTCGCGGCAAGGTTTCGCCGCCCAGCAACGCCGAGTGTTCCAAATTGATAATGATTCGCCGGGGGTGAAACTTTTCAACTTTTCTGCTAAAGAATCAAGAAACGCTAATGAATAAGGGTTTCGATTCATGAATGACGCGGCGGGGAGCAAAGAAGAAGTCAGCGCGCTGGGCCGGGGGTTGGCCTTGCTCAAGGTCATCGGCATGGCGGCGGCGCCGATGAGCAATCGCGAACTGGCAGACACCACGGGCCTGCCCAAGGCCACGGTATCGCGCCTCACGGCGACGCTGGTGAGCGCGGGGTATTTGCGGCAGTCGCAGGACAGCGAGCGCTTCAGCCTCGGCCCGGCGCTGCTCGACATGAGTAGCCGCTACCTTCGTCATTTCGACCTGCGCACGGTGGCCCGGCCCTATCTGGCGGAGCTGTCGGAATTCGCGGGCGCCAGCGTTCATGTGGCGGTGCGCGACGAGCTCGACATGCTGGTCATCGATTCGCTGCGCCCGCGCTCGGCGCTGATCAGCTCGCGCCTGGACGTCGGCACGCGCATGAGCATCGTCACCTCGGCCGTGGGCCGTGCTTCTCTTGCAGCGCTGCCCGCTGACGAGCAGGCAGCGGTGCTCCAGAAGATCCAGCAGGAAAGCGGCGAGAGCTGGGCCTCTATCGAACCACGCCTGATGGCCGGGCTCGACGAGTACGCCCGCCTGGGCTACTGCAGTTCGTTCGGCGAATGGCATCCGCACATTCACGCGCTCGGCTTCGCGCTGCAAGGACCGCACGGCGAGCGCTACGGGGTGAGCTGCGGCGGCCCCGCCTATTTGCTGCCGAAGGACATGATGCTTTTGCGCGTCGCGCCGCGTTTGCTCGAAGTCGCAGGGCGCATCTCGGCCGAGACCGGAGCCATCAAGCCGGATTAGGCGACCTGGTAGCCCCTGGGATGCTCGGGGGCGGGGCTAGACAGCGGCCTCGAGGCCGTTCCTGAAGTGCTCTCGCATGCGCGCCATCGCCGCGGTGGCGTCGCGCGCCTCGATGGCCGCCATCATCGAGCGGTGCTCCGCCAGCGATTCGGCAATGCGCCCCTCCTTGAGCAGGGAGTTGTGGCGGTTGAGCTTCATCACCTTGCGCAGATCGGCCACCATCTGGTCGCGCCACTTGTTATTGGCAATGGCCAGCAGGCGCATATGGAAGCGCTCGTTCAGCGCAAAGAAGTGCTCCCGGTTCTCCTTGCCCGGTGCGCCGGCGGCCTCCAGCTCGGCGTGCAGCGCCTTCAGCTCCGCACGCTGGGCATCGGTGGCGCGCTCGGCCACCACGCCGGCCGCATCGCTCTCCAGCAGGGAGAGCAGGTGATACACATCGGCCAGGTCTTGCTCCGACACTTCGGTGACGTAGGCGCCGCGCCGCACCTTCATCGTCACCAAGCCCTCGGCTGCCAGCACCTTCAGGGCTTCGCGCAGCGGCGTGCGGCTGATGCCGTATTCCTCGGCCAGCTTGAGTTCGTCGATCCAGCTGCCCGGCTCGAGCTCGCGGCGGAAGATCCGCTGGCGCAGCAGCTCGGCCACCTCTTCATAGAGGGCGCGCGGGGTAAGGGTGACGGCGGACATGGGCCGGACTGTACCGCAAAAATGGGGTTTGAATTAATAATTATGGATCGGTTAGACTCGCTGCGGCTTGCAAATTCCTTGCAGGCGAATTTGCGACTACCCTGCAAGACACTGCAAAACGGCCCCCTCATGAGCAGCACACCCGAACCCACCTTCAAGCCTGCCAACCTCGACGACTGGGCCAAGGCCGCCGCCAAGTCGGCGCCGGGTGGCGACCTGAATGCGCTCAACTGGCTCACGCCAGACGGCATCAGCGTGAAGCCGCTCTATACCGCGGCCGATCTGCAGGGCCTGAAGTACACCGACACGCTCCCCGGTTTCGAACCCTACCTGCGCGGGCCGCAGGCCACCATGTACGCGGTGCGCCCTTGGACCATCCGCCAGTACGCAGGCTTTTCGACCGCCGAAGAATCGAACGCCTTCTACCGCAAGGCATTGGCCGCGGGCGGGCAGGGCGTGAGCGTGGCCTTCGACCTGGCCACCCACCGCGGCTATGACAGCGACCACCCGCGCGTGACCGGCGACGTGGGCAAGGCCGGCGTGGCCATCGATTCGGTCGAGGACATGAAGATCCTGTTCGACCAGATCCCGCTGGACAAGGTGAGTGTGTCGATGACGATGAACGGCGCCGTGCTGCCGGTGCTGGCGGGCTACGTGGTCGCGGCCGAAGAGCAGGGCGTGGCGCAGGACCAGCTGAGCGGAACCATCCAGAACGACATCCTCAAGGAGTTCATGGTCCGCAACACCTATATCTTTCCGCCAGCGCCGAGCATGCGGATCATCGGCGACATCATCGAGTACACGGCGCAGCACATGCCCAAGTTCAACTCGATCTCGATCAGCGGCTATCACATGCAGGAAGCCGGCGCCAACCAGGCGTTGGAACTCGCGTTCACACTGGCCGACGGCAAGGAATACGTGAAGACCGCACTGGCCAAGGGGCTCGATGTCGACGGCTTTGCCGGGCGCCTGAGCTTCTTCTGGGCCATTGGCATGAACTTCTATCTCGAAGTGGCCAAGATGCGCGCAGCGCGCCTTTTGTGGTGCCGCATCATGAAGGAGTTCAACCCCAAGAACCCGAAGAGCCTGATGCTGCGCACCCATTGCCAGACTTCGGGCTGGAGCCTTACCGAGCAGGACCCGTACAACAACATCGTGCGCACCACCATCGAGGCCATGGCCGCAGTGTTCGGCGGCACGCAGAGCCTGCACACCAACGCGCTCGACGAAGCCATTGCGCTGCCCACCGAGTTCAGCTCGCGCATTGCGCGCAACACGCAGCTCATCATCCAGGAAGAGACCCACATCACCAATGTGGTCGACCCCTGGGCCGGCAGCTACATGATGGAGAAGCTCACGCAGGACATGGCCGACGCGGCCTGGGCCATCATCGAAGAGGTCGAGGCGATGGGCGGCATGACCAAGGCGGTCGACAGCGGCTGGGCCAAGCTCAAAATCGAAGCGGCCGCCGCCGAGAAGCAGGCGCGCATCGACTCGGGCAAAGACGTGATCGTGGGCGTCAACAAGTACAAGCTCAAGAACGAAGACGCGATCGACAGCCTTTCCATCGACAACGTGATGGTGCGCGACCAGCAGGTGGCGCGGCTTACGATGCTCCGCGCTGCGCGCGACACTGCCAAGGTACAGGCCGCGCTCGATGTGCTGACCGAAGCCGCCGAGAACGGCACCGGCAACCTGCTCGCACTCAGCATCGACGCGGTGCGCTTGCGCGCCACGGTGGGCGAGATTTCCGATGCACTCGAAAAATCATTCGGCCGCCATCGGGCCGACACGCAAAAGGTGACCGGTGTGTACGCTGCTGCCTATGACTCCGCCGAAGGCTGGGAAGCCCTCAAGACCGAAATCAACGCCTTCGCCGAAGAGCAGGGGCGCCGTCCGCGCGTGATGATCTCCAAGCTCGGGCAGGACGGGCATGACCGCGGCGCCAAGGTGGTAGCCACCGCGTTCGCCGACCTGGGCTTCGACGTGGACATGGGGCCGCTCTTCCAGACGCCCGAAGAATGCGCGCGGCAGGCGATTGAAAACGACGTGCATGCCGTGGGCGTGAGCACCCTCGCGGCCGGCCACAAGACGCTTGTGCCCGCCATCATCAACGAGCTGAAGAAGCAGGGCGCGGATGACATCATCGTGTTCGTCGGCGGCGTGATTCCGCGGCAGGATTACGACTTTCTCTACGAGGCCGGCGTCAAGGGCATCTACGGGCCGGGCACGCCCATTCCGGCCAGCGCGAAGGACGTGCTGGAGCAGATTCGCGCGGCGGTCTCGGCCTGATCGGGACGCGAGACGTGGGCGATCTTTTGTCGCGGCTGTCGCTGCAGCCGGTGGATTCCAGCGATTTCGAAGCCATGCTGGCCTTGCGCGTCGATGCGATGCGCCCCAGCCTGGAGCGCGTCGGGCGATTCGACCCCGCGCGTTCACGCGAACGGCTGAGCGCCGGTTTCGTCGTGCCCTACATGCATCACATCGTGCTCGACGACGACCTGCGCATCGGCTTCGTCACGCTCAAGCCCGAAGACCCCGATGCGCTGCGGCTCGATCATCTGTATCTGCGCACCGGCTTCCAGGGCCTGGGCATCGGCGAATGGGTCTTGCAATGGGCCAAGTCGCAGGCGCGAGAGCAGCGGATGGACATCAAGCTCACCGCGCTCGTGCAGAGCGACGCCAACCGCTTCTACCTGCGGCACGGCTTCGTGCTCGAAGGCGAAGAAGGCGTCGACCTGCACTACCGCTGGCGCGTGGCCTCGGAGGATGCGTGCTGAAGTCGGCCAGGGCACTCGAACGCGCCATCGCCGAGCCGGACGGCATGGTGCAGCGTCGCGCCATCGCCAAGGCCATCACGCTGCTCGAATCCACCCGTGCCGACCATCGCGTGCAGGCCGACGAGTTGCTCACCGCATTGCTGCCGCGCACCGGCAATTCGTTTCGCCTCGGCATCTCCGGCGTGCCGGGTGTCGGCAAGTCGACCTTCATCGAGACGCTGGGCCTGCTGCTGATCGACAAGGGCCACCGCGTGGCGGTGCTCACCATCGACCCTTCGTCCACCGTTTCGGGCGGTTCCATCCTCGGCGACAAGACGCGCATGGAACGGCTCTCGGTGCATGAGCGCGCCTACATCCGGCCGAGCCCGTCGAGCGGCACGCTGGGTGGAGTGGCCGAGAAAACGCGCGAAGCCATGCTGGTGTGCGAAGCCGCCGGCTACGACATCGTGATCGTCGAGACCGTGGGCGTGGGCCAGAGCGAGACGGCCGTCGCGGGCATGACCGACATGTTCGTGCTGATGCAGCTGCCCAATGCGGGCGACGATCTGCAGGCCATCAAGAAGGGCGTGATGGAGCTGGCAGACCTGGTCGTCATCAACAAGGCCGACATCGACAAGGATGCTGCCACGCGTGCGCAGGCGCAGATCACCTCGGCGTTGCGCCTCTTCGGACACCAGGGCAACCCTGACCACGCGCATGCGGTGCATGACGCGCACAGCGGCGCCGAGGTTCGCTTCTGGCTGCCCAAGGTGCTGCAGCTCAGCGCCCTCGCAGGCACCGGTGTCGATACATTCTGGGATGCCGTGATGCAGTTCAAGTCGCTGCAGGCCGCCAACGGAAAATTCGCGCGGCGCCGCGAGAAGCAAGCAACGGCGTGGATGTGGGAGCGCATCGACGCCGGCCTCAAACAGGCATTCAGGCAGCACGCGCAGGTGCGCGAACTGCTGCCCCAACTCACACAGCAGGTGGCAGGGGGCTCGCTGCCTGCATCGACGGCGGCACGCCAGCTGCTCGCGGCGGCGGCCATCACCGCCAGACCATGACGACGTACGAAATTCAGGACCACAGCTTCGGAAGCACACCATGCAAGAACTGATCGAACAACTCGAAAAGCGCCGCGCCCAGGCGCGCCTTGGCGGCGGGCAGAAGCGCATCGACGCGCAGCACGCCAAGGGCAAGCTCACGGCGCGCGAACGCATCGAGCTGCTGCTGGACGACAACACCTTTGAAGAGTGGGACATGTTCGTCGAGCACCGCTCGGTCGATTTCGGCATGGCCGACCAGAAGATTCCGGGCGACGGCGTGGTCACCGGCTACGGAATGATCAACGGCCGCCTCGTCTTCGTGTACAGCCAGGACTTCACTGTCTTCGGCGGTGCGCTCAGCGAAGCGCACGCCGAAAAAATCTGCAAGGTGATGGACCAGGCCATGAAGGTCGGCGCGCCGGTCATCGGCCTCAACGACTCCGGCGGCGCGCGCATCCAGGAGGGCGTGGCCTCGCTCGGCGGCTATGCCGACGTGTTCCAGCGCAACGTGATGGCCTCGGGCGTGGTTCCGCAAATCAGCATGATCATGGGCCCGTGCGCGGGCGGCGCGGTGTATTCGCCCGCCATGACCGACTTCATCTTCATGGTGAAGGACTCGAGCTACATGTTCGTCACCGGCCCCGAAGTGGTGAAGACCGTGACGCACGAGACCGTGACGGCCGAAGAGCTCGGCGGCGCCGTTACCCACACCACGCGCAGCGGTGTGGCCGACATGGCGTTCGAGAACGACGTCGAAGCGCTGATGATGCTGCGCCGCCTGTACAACTACCTGCCGCTCAACAACCGCGAGAAGCCGCCCGTGCGCCTGGGCAACAACGGCCAGGGCGATCCGGCCGACCGGCCCGACTACTCGCTCGACACGCTGGTGCCCGACAACCCGAACAAGCCCTACGACATCAAGGAGCTGATTCTCAAGGTGGTCGACGACGGCGACTTCTTCGAGCTGCAGCCCGACTACGCAAAGAACATCGTGATCGGCTTTGCGCGCATGGAGGGCCAGACCATCGGCATCGTCGCCAACCAGCCGCTGGTGCTGGCGGGCTGCCTGGACATCAAGAGCAGCATCAAGGCCGCGCGCTTCGTGCGCTTTTGCGATGCCTTCAACATTCCAGTGGTCACCTTCGTCGACGTGCCCGGCTTCATGCCCGGCACGGGGCAGGAATACGGCGGCATCATCAAGCATGGCGCCAAGCTGCTCTACGCGTACGCAGAGTGCACCGTGCCGAAGATCACCGTCATCACACGCAAGGCTTACGGCGGCGCATACGACGTGATGGCTTCCAAGCACCTGCGCGGCGACGTCAACCTCGCCTGGCCGCGCGCCGAGATCGCGGTGATGGGCGCCAAGGGCGCGGTGGAAATCATCTTCCGCGAAGACAAGAACGACCCCGAGAAGCTCGCCGCACGCGAGGCCGAATACAAGGCGCGCTTCGCCAACCCGTACGTGGCGAGTGCACGCGGCTACATCGACGACGTGATCCTGCCGCACGAAACGCGCAAGCGCATCTGCCGCTCGCTGGTGATGCTGCGTGAGAAGAAGCTCGAGAACCCGTGGCGCAAGCACGGGAACATTCCTCTCTGATTCTTATGCGCAGCTATTACCCCCAGTTCCGCGAGGGAGCGGAACCTGGACTTGTTCCAAAGCTCGGCGGGCTGCCCTGGGGGCTGCCCTCGCGCCTGTGGCCCGTTTGTCGCGAATGCAATCGTGCCATGAGCCACCTCGCGCAATTGCCGGCCGATGGTGACGCGCTACCGCTTGCAAGCGGCGAGGTGCTGTTCCTGTTCAAGTGCGAGTGGGACAGTATCTGCAGCTTCTGGGAACACGACGGAGGTGCGAACGCCGCATTCGTCGTCCAGAGTTCCGAACTGGGCACCGGGCCGACCGCACCGCCCTCGGACACTGCCGACGGGCCGACCGCACCGCCCTCGGACACTGCCGACGGGCCGACCGCACCGCCCTCGGACACTGCCGACGGGCCGCCCGCATTGCTGCGCGAGATCGCCGTTACAGGGTGGCGCGCCGATGACGATGGCGCTCCAGCGGAACTGGAGGCGGCCTTCTACGACTATCAGGCCCATTTCGACCTGCCGGGCGAGGTTGCGCATCCCCACGATTGGGCGAGCCCCTGGTGTACGAAGAGCGGCGGCGTGCCTTACTGGACGGCCAACGGTGCGCAGCAAATGCCCGCGGGACGCTTGTTCCTGCAGATCGACAACTGGCTCGATCTCCCCGATGGCAGCCTTGCCGAAGTGGCGAACTTCTGCTCGGACGGCATAGCGTATGTGTTCGTCGATCGTTCGCAAGCCCAGCCCGTGTACTCGATGTTCATCAACCGCTAAGGCGGTCAGCAAAAAAACGGATTCAGCATGTTCAAGAAAATCCTGATCGCCAATCGCGGTGAAATCGCCTGCCGCGTGATCCAGACTGCGAAGAAGATGGGCATCCTTACCGTCGCCGTCTATTCCGACGCCGACAAGGAAGCCCGCCACGTCGAGCTGGCCGACGAGGCGGTGCACATCGGCGCTGCGCCCAGCCGCGAGAGCTACCTGCAGGCCGACCGCATCATCGAGGCCTGCAAGAAGACCGGCGCTGAAGCCGTGCACCCGGGCTACGGCTTCCTGTCGGAAAACGAAGCCTTTGCGCGCAAGGTCGAGGAAGAGGGCATTGCCTTCATCGGGCCGAAGCACTATTCGATTGCCGCCATGGGCGACAAGATCGCTTCCAAGAAGCTCGCGAACGAAGCCAAGGTCAACACCATTCCAGGATGGAACGACGCCATCGAGACGGCCGAGCGCGCGGTCGAGATCGCCAAGGACATCGGCTACCCGGTGATGATCAAGGCCTCGGCCGGCGGCGGCGGCAAGGGGCTGCGCGTGGCCTTCAACGACAAGGAAGCCTTCGAGGGCTTTACCTCGTGCCGCAACGAGGCGCTGAGCAGCTTCGGCGACGACCGTGTGTTCATCGAGAAGTTTGTCGAGGAGCCGCGCCACATCGAGATCCAGGTGCTGGGCGATTCGCACGGCAACGTCATTTACCTGAACGAGCGCGAGTGTTCGATCCAGCGCCGGCATCAGAAGGTCATTGAAGAGGCGCCGTCGCCCTTCATCAGCGACGCCACGCGCAAGGCGATGGGCGAGCAGGCGGTGCAACTGGCCAAGGCCGTGAAGTACCAGAGCGCGGGCACGGTGGAGTTCGTGGTCGGCAAGGACCAGAGCTTCTATTTCCTGGAGATGAACACGCGGCTGCAGGTGGAGCACCCGGTCACGGAGTGCATCACGGGGCTCGACCTGGTCGAGCTGATGATCCGCGTTGCGGCGGGCGAGAAGCTGCCGCTCACGCAGGCCGAAGTGAAGCGCAACGGGTGGGCCATCGAGTGCCGCATCAACGCCGAAGACCCGTTCCGCAACTTTCTGCCTTCGACCGGCCGCCTGGTGAAGTTCCAGCCACCGGCCGAGACCATGTTCGCGAGCGACACCGAGCACCTGAACGGCGTGCGGGTGGACACCGGCGTGTACGACGGCGGCGAGATCCCGATGTATTACGACTCGATGATCGCGAAGCTCATCGTGCACGGCAAAGATCGCCAGCATGCGATTGCGCGCATGCGCGAAGCGCTCAACGGCTTCGTGATCCGGGGCATCAGCAGCAACATTCCGTTTCAGGCGGCGCTGCTTGCGCATCCGAAGTTCGTGGCGGGCGATTTCAACACCGGGTTCATCGCCGAGCACTACGGCAAGGGCTTCCATGCCGAAGACGTGCCGCACGCCGATCCTTCATTCCTCGTCGCGCTCGCGGCCTATGTGCACCGGCGCTATCGCGCGCGCGCCTCGGGCATCAGCGGGCAACTCGAAGGCCACGGCGTGAAGGTGGGCGAGCAGTTCGTGGTGGTGGAACTGGGGCCGGAGGGCAAGCATGTGCACCACCCCGTGTCGGTCACCGACTTTCACGGCAAGACCGGTGCCAGCGCCATCGCCGTGGGCGACAGGAACTACAAGATCGACAGCGGCTTTGCGCTCGGCGCGATCCGCGTGAAGGGTATGGTCAACGAGCGGCCTTTCACCGCGCAGGTCGAGCGCGGGGCGGGAAAGAATCCGCTGGCGCTGCGGGTGTCGCACGATGGCACGCAAATCGAGGCGTTGGTGCTGTCGCCACTCGGCGCGCGTTTGCTCGAACTGATGCCCTACAAGGCGCCGCCGGACTTGAGCAAGTTCCTGATGTCGCCGATGCCAGGTCTGCTCGTCGAGGTGTCGGTGCAGCCGGGCCAGCAGGTGCGTGCGGGCGAAAAGCTCGCCGTCATCGAGGCCATGAAAATGGAAAACGTATTGTTTGCCACGCAAGACGGCGTGGTCGGCAAGATTTCGGCAAACAAGGGCGAGTCGCTCGCCGTCGATCAAATCATTCTGGAGTTCAACTGATGGGTGCCAACGACTTGCAACAAACGATCACGCTGCACCGGCCCGCCAAAGCCGCCGAGCCGCAAGGCCCATGGTCGGTCGAGGCGATTCAGGCGCTGCTCGACAAGCCGCTGATGGAGCTGCTGTTCGAAGCACAGACCGTGCATCGCCAGCATTTTCCCGAGGGCGACATCGAACTGGCGACGCTGCTTTCGGTCAAGACCGGCGGCTGTCCGGAGAACTGCGGCTATTGCCCGCAGTCGGCCGAGTTCGACACCGGCGTCAAGGCGCAGAAGCTCATGGAGGTCGATGAGGTGGTGCGCGCCGCGCAGGCCGCCAAGGACGCCGGCGCCACGCGCTTTTGCATGGGCGCCGCGTGGCGCGCGCCGAAGGACCGCGACGTGGAAAAAGTGGCGGTGCTGGTCGAGGCGGTGAAGGGCTTGGGGCTGCAGACCTGCGCCACGCTCGGCATGCTGGAGCCGCATCATGCGCACCAGCTCAAGGCCGCGGGCCTCGACTACTACAACCACAACCTCGACACCGCGCCCGAGTACTACACCGACATCGTCGACACGCGCACCTACCAGGACCGGCTCGATACGCTGGCCCATGTGCGCAGCGCCGGCATCAGCGTGTGCTGCGGCGGCATCGTCGGCATGGGCGAGCAGCCCGTGCACCGCGCGGGGCTGATCGCGCAGCTGGCCAACCTGAATCCGTATCCGGAATCGGTGCCGATCAACAGCCTGGTGCGCGTGCCGGGCACGCCGCTGGCCGATTCGGAACCGGTCGATCCCTTCGACTTCGTGCGCATGATCGCGGTGGCGCGCATCACGATGCCGACCGCGCGCGTGCGGCTGTCGGCCGGGCGCCAGCAGATGGGCGATGCGGTGCAGGCGCTGTGCTTCATGGCCGGCGCCAACTCCATCTTCTATGGCGACAAGCTGCTGGTTACCGGCAATCCCGATGTGGAGGCCGACGTGCAGTTGCTGCGCAAGCTGGGACTGCAGTCGCGCCGTACCACGACCACTGAAAAGGTAGAGGTCTGTGCATGACGGCCACGACTTCCGCGCGCCCCTTCAAGGTGCTGGGCATCCAGCAGATCGCCATCGGCGGGCCCGACAAGATGCGGCTGCAGAAGCTGTGGGTCGACATGCTGGGGCTCGAGGTCACCGGCACCTTCAAGAGTGAACGCGAGAACGTCGACGAGGACATCTGTTCGATGGGCAGCGGGCCGTTCAAGGTCGAGGTCGACCTGATGCAGCCGCTCGATCCTGAAAAGAAACCGGCGGTTCACACCACGCCTCTCAACCATGTGGGCCTGTGGATCGACGACCTGCCCAAGGCCGTCGAGTGGCTCACCGCGCAGGGCGTGCGCTTTGCGCCTGGCGGCATTCGCCAGGGTGCGGCGGGGTTCGACATCTGCTTTCTTCACCCGAAGGCGAACGACGAATTTCCGATTGCGGGCGAGGGCGTGCTGATAGAGATGGTGCAGGCGCCGCTCGAGGTGGTGACGGCGTTCAACGCGCTGGCCGCTACGCGTTGAGCACTTTCTTGATCGGCGGCTTCACGTCGGAGCGCTGAGGCGGCAACATCGGCTGGTGCTCGCGCGCCGGGTTCAGGATGATCGAGGTCGCGGTCTCGGTGAGGATGCAGAACTTGGTGACCACCGCATCGAGGTGGCTCACGTCGATGACCGCAATCTCGAGAATCCAGCTGTCGTCGCCGGTCACGTTGTAGGCGTTGACGCACTCTGGCGTCTGCTGAACCAGTTCGACTACGCGCGCGTAGTCGGCGCGGCCCACGCGGATGATCGCGCGAATACCATAGCCCAGCTTGCCGAGATTGACCGTGGCGCGATAGCCGCTGATCACGCCCGCAGCCTCCAGTTTTTTCACGCGCTCGGTCACGGCCGGCTGGCTCAGGTGCACGCGGCGGCCGAGCTCGGCCATGGTGAGCCGCGCATCGTTCTGCAGTTCGGCCAGGATGCGGGTGTCGTGGGCATCCAGCGCGGGGTTCAAGGTGAAGTCCATGCAACTCCTTTAAATCGACGGTACGGAGCAAATAGAACCATGAGAAGTGCATGGTTGCGAAGGGTTTGCTTTCATACCATGGACGGCGTTCCAATACCAACAAGACAGACCTCGTATGCCGACTCTCGCATCTCCCGCCCAAGCCGCATCTGGACCCGTACGCAGCGCCTTGCCGCCGCTCCTGTGGCTTTGCCTGGCCGCCACCTGGGTGGTCTGGGGCTCGACCTACCTCGCGATCAAGTACGCACTGATCAGCTTTCCGCCGTTCCTGCAGATGGGATCACGCTTCCTATTTGCGGGTGTGCTGCTCGCAGTGTGGATGCGTTGGCGCGGCGCCGCCTGGCCTTCGGCGGTGCAATGGCGCAATGCGCTGGTCGTCGGCGCGCTGATGCTGGGTGGCGGCATGGGCGGCACGGCGCATGCCGAGGTATCGATCGGCTCGGGTCTCGTGGTGGCCTTCATCGCGGTGGTGCCGTTGCTGATCGCGTTGCTGAACCTGATCTGGGGCGTGAAGCCGACGCGGCTGGAAGCAGCGGGCATTGCGCTCGGGCTCATCGGCGTGCTGATGTTGACGCAGGGCAGCGGCTTCCAGTCGTCGCCCGCGGGGTTGCTGGCGATTTCCATTGCTTGCATCTGCTGGTCGATGGGCAGCGTGCTGAGCCAGCGCAGCCTGCCGCTCGCGCCCGGCGCGATGGGCTTCGCGAGCGAGATGATCTGCGGCGGGGTGGTGTTGCTGGTGCTCGCGGCCGTGTCCCGCGAGAGCCTGGTCTGGCCGCCGGAGCCGGAGGCCGTTTGGGCCTGGCTTTACCTCGTGGTCTTCGGTTCGCTGATCGCGTTCAACGCCTACATGGTGCTGCTCGCCAAAGCGCCGGCCGCCCTGGCGGCGAGCTATACCTTCGTCAACCCCGTGATCGCGATGCTGCTGGGCGTGTGGATTGCCAACGAGACCGTGACGCGCTTCGAGTGGTACGCGGTCGTGGTCATACTGGCCGGTGTGCTGCTGCTGCTCTTCAAGCGCTCGAAGACGAGCTGAGCGGCGTTTCCCTCAGCTCAAGCGGGCCGGCGCCAGAACGCCAGTGTGGCGGCTAACAGCCACATGCCCGCTGCACAACTGCGGTTCAGCACCTTGAGGCCCCGGCGCGAGAGCCAGCGCACGGCCTGCGTTCCGGCGGCCGCATAGGCCAGCATCACGCAGGTGTCGAGTGCCACGAAGATCGAGCCCAGCAACAGGTATTGCGGGCCCTGTGGCTGGGTGATGTCGATGAACTGCGGCAGGAAAGCGGCAAAGAACAGCACGGTCTTGGGGTTCGACAGCGCCACGAGCAGGCTGCGCACCAAGGCGACACGGCCGTGCGGGCGAACCTCGAGGGCGGACTTGGCCAGCGCAGTGCCCAGGTCGGTCGCTTCGCTGCGCCACAACTTGATGCCGAGCCAGACGAGATAGGCGACACCTGCCACGCGAATCGCGTTGAAGAGCAGCTCCGATGCGGCGAGCAGTGAGCCCAGCCCGAGCGCAACCACCGCAATCAGCGTGACGCTCCCGAGCGACGCGCCGGCAATGCCCCAGCTCGCGCGGCGCATGCCGCCGTCGATGCCGTTGGACAGCGCCAGCAGCATCGTGGGGCCGGGAATGACGGCCAATGCGAGCGAGGCGACCACGTAGATCAGCAGGGTGTCGAGTGTCATGGCTTGGCGGCGGGTGGGCGTTGCGAAGCGGCGCGGGCTCGCGCCAGTGCGGCTTCGATGATGGAGCGCTTGCGCGTGTCGGCGGCCTGCGGTTCGGCGATTGCGGGCGCTTCTTCGCCCCTGTGCTTGTCGGCACGGCGATGCTCGCCATGAAGCTTGTAGCGCTGCAGCGCGGCTTCTGCCCGCGCTTGCGACCACGCCTGCCAGCCGGTGCGGCCGGGCGTTTCGACCTCGAGCGAGATGCAATCGACAGGGCAGACCGGAATGCAAAGCTCGCAGCCGGTGCAGTGCGCTTCGATCACGGTGTGCATGCGCTTGTTGATGCCCACGATGGCATCGGTAGGGCAGGCGTCGAGGCAGAGCGTGCAGCCGATGCACCAGGCCTCGTCGATCACTGCCATGGCGCGCGGGCCTTCGTTGCCGAACTGGGGATCGAGCGGCAGCGGCTCGCGGCCCGTGAGCTGTGCCAGCCTGGCAATGCCTTCCGCGCCGCCGGGCGGGCATTGGTTGATGCCGGCTTCGCCCTCAGCCACGGCCTGTGCATAGCCCGCGCAATCGGGGTAGCCGCAACGCGTGCACTGCGTTTGCGGCAGTGCGTCGTGAATGCGTGCGGCCAGCCCGTTCACTTCCTGCGTGCCGCGGGCTTCTTCACGGGGGCAACCGCCACCGCTTTCTTGGCTGCGACATTCTTCCTGGCTGCCACGGCAACCGTTTTCCGCCCGGGCTTGATGCGGTCTTCGGCCGGCAGGCTTTCGCGTGCGCCGGCGCGCCGCTGGGGCTGGTCGTGGGCCGCGATGAACTTCTGCATCTTGGGGTAGACCAGGTCGCGCCAGCGGCGGCCGCTGAAGATGCCGTAATGGCCCGCGCCCTTGACTTCGTAGTGTTCGCGCTGCGTGTTGTCGATGCCGGTGCACAGGCTGTGCGCGGCCTCGGTCTGGCCAGAGCCTGAAATGTCGTCGAGCTCGCCCTCGACGGTGAGCAGGGCCGTGGAGTGGATGTCTTGCGGGCGCACGCGCTCGAGTTGGCCCTTGGGGTTCTTCACGTCCCAGGTGCCGTTCACGAGTTCGAACTCCTGGAACACGGTGCGAATGGTGTCCAGGTAGTAGTCGGCGTCCATGTCGAGCACGGCGTTGTATTCGTCGTAGAACTTGCGGTGGGCTTCGGCGCTCGCGTCGTCGCCCTTGATCAGGTCCTTGAAATAGTCGTAATGGCTGGTTGCGTGGCGGTCGGGGTTCATCGCCACGAAACCCGTGTGCTGCAGGAAGCCCGGGTACACGCGGCGGCCCTCACCCGGAAAGCCCTGCGGCACGCGATAAATCACGTTGTTCTCGAACCACTCGTAGCTCTTGTTCATTGCAAGGTTGTTCACCGCGGTGGGCGACTTGCGGGCGTCGATGGGGCCGCCCATCATCGTCATGGTGAGCGGCAGCGGCTCGCCGCGGCTTGCCATGAGCGACACGGCCGCCAGCGCCGGCACCGTCGGCTGGCACACGCTCACCAGGTGGCAGTTGCCGTACTCGGCCTGCAGCCGGCGGATGAACTCCTGCACGTAGTTGATGTAGTCGTCCAGACGGAATTCGCCCTCCGACAGGGGCACGAGGCGCGCGTTCTTCCAGTCGGTGATGTAGACCTTGTGGTCCTGCAGCATGGTGCGCACGGTGTCGCGCAGCAGCGTGGCGTAGTGGCCCGACAGCGGCGCCACGATCAGCACCACGGGCTGGCTCTTGAGCGTCTTGAGGGTGTGCGGTTCGTCGGTAAAGCGCTTGAAGCGGCGCAGCTCGCAGAAGGGCTTGTCGAGTTCGACGACCTCCTGGATCACCACGTCGTTGCCATCGACCTTCACGGACTTGATGTTGAACTCTGGCTTCTCGTAGTCCTTGCCCAATCGATAGAGCAGGTCGTAACCGGCGGCCATGCGCTGCGCCATGGGCAACTGGCCCCACACCGCGCCTTGGCCATAGAGCTTGGAGGCCGCTTGGGCGAAGTCCGAGAACGGCTCCATCAAGGAACGCTGGGCTTCGTAGAGTTGATAGAGCATTGCTGGTCTTGGAGTGAAATGTTGCAGTGCAATATATCAGCGCACTGGCCGCAATGCAGGAGGCCTAACCCCTACATTGACCCCTCTGCGCGGGTTCTTTTGACCGAAATGCGAAGGAAGCCGTTGTAAAACGAATTCCTTCACACTTTTCTGTCATTCAGCTGTCATTCGGCTGTCAATCAGATGACTTTGGCAATCGACGCACAGACGTAGTCGATGTTCTTGCTGTTGAGCGCGGCCACGCACATGCGGCCGGTATCGGTGCCGTACACGCCGAACTCGTTGCGCAGGCGCACCATCTGATCCTTGCTGAGGCCCGAGTAGCTGAACATGCCGATCTGCGTGGTGATGAAGCTCATGTCTTCCTTCACGCCGGCAGCCTTGAGGCCGTCGACCAGCGTCTGGCGCATGGCCTTGATGCGCACGCGCATTTCGCCGAGTTCCTTTTCCCACAGGGCGCGCAGTTCGGGGTTGCCGAGCACCGCGGCCACCACGGCACCGCCGTGGATCGGCGGGTTGCTGTAGTTGGTGCGGATGGCGATCTTGAGCTGCGAGAGCACGCGGCCGGCTTCTTCCTTGTTCTCGCACAGCACCGAGAGGGCACCCACGCGTTCGCCATACAGGCTGAAGCTCTTGGAGAACGAGGTCGAGACGAAGAAGGTCAGGCCGGCGTCGACGAACTTGGCGACAGCGGCGCCGTCTTCCTTCAGGCCGTAGCCGAAGCCCTGGTAGGCCATGTCGAGGAAGGGCACGAGGTTCCGGGCCTTGACGGCCGCAACCACCTGGTCCCACTGCTCGGGCGTGATGTCGTAGCCGGTCGGGTTGTGGCAGCAGGCGTGCAACACCACGATGGTGCCGGCGGGCGCCGCGTTCAGGGCGGCCAGCATGCCGTCGAAGTTGACGCCGCGCTTGGCGGCGTCGTAGTAGGGGTAGCTTTCGACCACGAAGCCGGCATTGGTGAACAGCGCGCGGTGGTTTTCCCAGCTCGGGTCGCTGATCAGCACCTTGGCGTCGGGGTTGAGCTTCTTGAGGAAGTCTGCGCCGACCTTGAGGCCGCCGGTGCCGCCGATGCCCTGCACCGTGGCCACGCGGCCCGACTGCACGGGTTCGCTGTCGGCGCCGAAGACCAGGCCCTTGACCGCGTTGTCGTACGCCACGATGCCGTCGATCGGCAGATAGCCGCGCGCCGTGGGCGCTTTCATCATGTTCTGTTCGGCGGCCTGCACGCACTGGAGCAGGGGCAGCTTGCCGTTGTCGTCGTAATAGACGCCGACGCCGAGGTTGACCTTGTTGGGGTTGGTGTCGGCTGCAAATTGCTCGTTGAGGCCGAGGATCGGGTCGCGCGGTGCCATTTCGACCGCGGTGAACATAGACATGGAAAGGTCCTTTGGGATGAAAGCTTCGCTGGCAACCGGACTTGCGCTACGCTTTCCGGTTGCCTTGAATTTTACCGGCGCCATCGCCACCTGTCGGGAACAGCCATGCCAGAGAACACCGAAGCCATAGCAGACCTGAAAAAACTGGACCCGATCGGTCCGGCAAAGCAGGGCGAGTTCATCCATTACCCCGATTCGCCTTTCGAACTTTTCCAGCCTTATCCACCGGCCGGGGACCAGCCGAAGGCGATCGACGGGCTGGTGGAAGGCGTGCTCGACGGCGAGGTGTTCCAGACGCTGCTGGGCGTGACCGGCTCGGGCAAGACCTTCACCATGGCCAACGTGATCGCGCGGCTGGGCCGCCCCGCCATCGTGTTTGCGCCCAACAAGACGCTGGCGGCGCAGCTCTACAGCGAGTTTCGCGAGTTCTTTCCGAAGAATGCGGTCGAGTACTTCGTGAGCTACTACGACTACTACCAGCCCGAGGCCTACGTGCCCCAGCGCGACCTGTTCATCGAGAAGGACTCGTCCATCAACGAGCACATCGAGCAGATGCGGCTGTCGGCCACCAAGAGCGTGCTGGAGCGGCGCGACACGGTCATTGTGGCCACGGTGAGCGCCATCTACGGCATCGGCACGCCCGAGGACTACACGCAGATGCGTTTCATCATGCGGGTGGGCGACAAGATCGGCCAGCGTGACGTGATCGGGCGGTTGATTCGCATGCAGTACACCCGCAACGAGCAGGATTTTTCGCGCGGGACTTTCCGCGTGCGCGGCGACACCATCGACGTGTTTCCGGCCGAGCACAGCGAACTGGCGATCCGCATCGAGCTTTTCGACGACGAGATCGAGTCGCTGCAGCTGTTCGATCCGCTCACGGGCCGCATCCGACAGAAGATTCCGCGCTTTACGGTATATCCGTCGAGCCACTATGTAACGCCGCGCGACAAGGTGCTCGGCGCGGTGGAAACCATCAAGATCGAGCTGGCCGAGCGGCTCAAGGAACTCGTCAGCCAGGGCAAGCTGGTGGAGGCGCAGCGGCTGGAGCAGCGCACACGCTTCGACCTCGAAATGCTGGCTGAAATCGGCCACTGCAAGGGCATCGAGAACTACACGCGCCACCTTTCGGGCGCAGCGCCGGGCGAACCGCCGGCCACGCTGACCGACTACCTGCCGAAGGACGCGCTGATGTTCCTGGACGAGAGCCACCAGATGGTCGGCCAGCTCAGCGCCATGTACAACGGCGACCGGGCCCGCAAGACCACGCTGGTCGAGTACGGCTTCCGGCTGCCGAGCGCGCTGGACAACCGGCCGCTCAAGCTGGAGGAGTTCGAAACGCGCATGCGCCAATGCATCTTCGTTTCGGCCACGCCCGCACAGTACGAAAAGGACCATGCCGGCAACGTGGTCGAGCAACTGGTCCGGCCGACCGGCCTGATCGACCCCGAGGTCGAGGTGCGCCCTGCAACCCACCAGGTCGACGACGTGCTGGGCGAGATCCGCATCCGCGTCGAGAAGAATGAGCGCGTGCTCATCACTACGCTGACCAAGCGCATGGCCGAGCAGCTGACCGACTACCTGGGCGACAACGGCGTGAAGGTGCGCTACCTGCACAGCGACGTCGACACGGTGGAGCGGGTGGAAATCTTGCGCGACTTGCGCCTGGGCAGCTTCGACGTGCTGGTGGGCATCAACCTGCTGCGCGAAGGCCTGGACATCCCCGAGGTTTCGCTGGTCGCCATCCTCGATGCCGACAAGGAGGGTTTTCTGCGCGCCGAGCGCTCGTTGATCCAGACCATCGGCCGCGCGGCCCGGAACCTGAACGGCAAGGCCATTCTGTATGCCGACCGGATGACCGAGTCGATGAAGAAGGCCATCGGCGAGACCGAGCGTCGCCGCACCCGGCAGATTGCCCACAACGAGGCCAACGGCATTACCCCGCGCAGTATCGTCAAGCAGGTGCGCGACCTGATCGACGGCGTCTACAGCGAAAAGACGGGCAAGGAAATGGCCAAGCTCGACCTGGAACGCGCCAAGGTCGAGGACATGAGCGAGAAAGACATTGCCCGGGAGATCAAGCGGCTCGAAAAGCTCATGATGGAGCACGCCCGCAACCTCGAGTTCGAGAAGGCGGCACGGGTGCGCGACCAGTTGGCGCTGCTGCGGGAGCAGGCTTTTGGCGCCTCCGGCGGGGACAACATCGTCATTTTGCCGTCCTGATACGGGGTTTCGGTTTCTTCAAGCGGTTTCCGCTGGGGTTTACCCGAGCAAACTCCAGGGCCTTCTGTTATACTTGACCGAAATACTCAACAACAAAAAAAGAACTTCGCGATGAAGGACCGATCCCACCGGCTGGTTCACCAGCGTCAGGGGTCGGGCAGGGCGGAGACGAAGTCACCGCGGCCCCGGGCCACGGTGTCATTTCAACGGTAAGCACTTGAAGGAGCTTGCGATGCGTCTCACTACCAAAGGCCGTTTTGCGGTCACAGCAATGATCGATCTGGCGCTGCGTCAGAACACCGGTCCGGTCACGCTGGCTGCGATCAGCCAGCGGCAGCAGATTTCATTGTCGTATCTTGAGCAGCTGTTCGGCAAACTGCGCCGTCACGAGCTGGTCGAGTCGACCCGCGGCCCCGGCGGCGGCTACAGCCTCGGCCGCAAGGCGGCAGATATCACCGTCGCAGACATCATTGTTTCCGTCGATGAGCCCATCGATGCCACGCAGTGCGGCGGCAAGGAAAACTGCCTGGGCGAAGCCGGCCGCTGCATGACGCACGAGCTCTGGGCCTCGCTGAACCAGCGCATGGTCGAGTTTCTCGATTCCGTCACGCTGCAGAAGCTGGTCGACGACCAGATCGCCAAGGGCGTGCAAATCGAGAACAAGCCGGTCGTCAAGCGCGCCATTTCCGCGCAGCCAGTGGTCAAGCCGATTCGCGTGAACGCGCCGAACTCGGTCTTTGCCCTCGGCAACGTGTTCGCGAAGTCCTGATGTCCTGAGTGGTGGAGCGCCTGCGGGCGCCGCCACCCGAAGCGCAGATCAAAGAAACAACCCCCACGCCAGCCCGAGCCAGCCATGGACGTAACTCCTCATTTCCCGATCTATCTCGATTACGGCGCCACCACGCCGTGCGACCCGCGCGTGGTCGACGCCATGATTCCCTGGTTGCGCGAGCATTTCGGCAACCCGGCATCGCGCAGCCATGCCTGGGGCTGGGAAGCCGAAGAGGCGGTGGAGAAGGCGCGCGGCCAGGTGGCCGACCTGATCAACGCCGACCCGCGTGAAATCGTCTGGACGTCGGGCGCCACCGAGTCGATCAACCTCGCGCTCAAGGGCGCGGCCCACTTCTACAAGGGCAAGGGCAAGCACCTGATCACCCTGAAGACCGAGCACAAGGCCGTGCTCGACACCATGCGCGAACTCGAGCGCCAGGGCTTTGAAGTGACTTACCTCGACGTCGAGGAAAACGGCCTGGTCGACCTTGAAAAGTTCAAGGCCGCGATCCGCCCCGACACCATTCTGGCCAGCGTGCTGTTCGTGAACAACGAAATCGGCGTCATCCAGGACGTGGTTGCGCTGGGCAACGTCTGCCGCGAAAAGGGCGTGATCTTCCACGTCGACTCGGCCCAGGCCACCGGCAAGGTCGAGATCGACATCACGAAGCTGCCCATCGACCTGATGAGCCTCGCTTCGCACAAGACCTATGGCCCGAAGGGCATCGGCGCGCTGTACGTGCGCCGCAAGCCGCGCATCCGCCTCGAAGCGCAGATGCACGGCGGTGGCCATGAGCGCGGCATGCGCTCGGGCACGCTGCCCACGCACCAGATCGTGGGCATGGGCGAGGCCTACCGCATTGCCAAGCTCGAAATGAAGGACGACATCGCCCATGCGCGCCGCCTGCAGAAGCGTCTGCTCGACGGCCTGAAAGACGTGGAGCAGGTGTTCATCAACGGCGACCTCGAGCAGCGTGTGCCGCACAACCTGAACATGAGCTTCAACTACGTCGAAGGCGAGTCGCTGATCATGGGCATCAAGGGCCTGGCGGTGTCGTCGGGTTCGGCCTGCACTTCGGCCAGCCTGGAGCCCAGCTATGTGCTGCGCGCCCTCGGCCGCAGCGACGAGCTGGCCCACAGCAGCCTGCGCATGACCATCGGCCGTTTCACGACCGAAGAAGAAATCGACTACGCCATCTCGACCATCAAGCACAACGTCGCCAAGCTGCGCGAGCTGAGCCCCCTGTGGGAGATGTTCCAGGATGGCGTCGACATCAGCACGATCCAGTGGTCGGCCCACTGACGCCGGACCGCACCAGGCTCCACGATTGAACAAAGTTTGAGAGGTACACCATGGCATATTCATCCAAGGTCATCGACCACTACGAAAATCCCCGCAACGTCGGCTCCTTCGAAAAGGGCGACGACTCGGTAGGCACCGGCATGGTCGGCGCGCCGGCCTGCGGCGACGTCATGAAGCTGCAGATCAAGGTCAACCCCGAAACCGGCGTGATCGAAGACGCACGCTTCAAGACCTACGGCTGCGGTTCGGCCATTGCCTCGTCGTCGCTCGTGACCGAATGGGTCAAGGGCAAGACGCTCGACGAAGCCGCAGCGCTCAAGAACGCGCAAATCGCCGAAGAGCTGGCCCTGCCGCCCGTCAAGATTCATTGCTCGATCCTGGCCGAAGACGCTATCAAGGCCGCCGTGAGCGACTACAAGGCCAAGCACGGCGTCAAGACGGCGCAAGCCGAGCCGGCAGTCCACTGACATGGCCGTCACGCTGACTGAAGCCGCTGCGCGCCACGTGACCCGCTACCTCGGCAAGCGGGGCAAGGGCGTGGGCGTGCGGCTGGGCGTGAAGACCACCGGTTGCTCGGGCCTGGCCTATAAGCTCGAGTACGTGGACGAATTCACGCCCGAAGATGTCGTGTTCGAAGACCATGGCGTGAAGGTGCTGGTCGACCCGAAGAGCCTGGCTTACATCGACGGCACGCAGCTCGACTTCGTGCGCGAGGGCTTGAACGAAGGCTTCAAGTTCATCAACCCGAACGAACGCGACCGTTGCGGCTGCGGGGAGAGTTTTCGCATCTGATGCGCCGTCGCTGACCGCGACAACAGCCGCCACCATGTCATGTGCTGGCGGTTTTTTCATGCCATGAACCTCAACGACACCGACTTCCAATTGTTCGCCGTCCCGGCCACGTTCGCGCAGGACCGCGCCGCGCTCGACGCACGCTGGAAAGAGCTGCAGCGCGAGGCGCACCCGGACCGCTTTGCCGCGCAAGGCGCCGCGGCGCAGCGCGTGGCCATGCAGTGGTCGGTGCGCATCAACGAGGCCTATCAGCGGCTGAAAGACCCGATTCGCCGCGCCAGCTACATCTGCGAACTCAACGGTGCGCCGTTGAACGCCGAGAACAACACGGCCATGCCGCCCGATTTTTTGATGCAGCAGATGGAATGGCGCGAGGCACTCGACGACGCCGGCGATATCGCCGCGGTCGAGACGCTGCAGGCCGAGGTCGAAGCGGGCCGCGCGCGGGCGCTGGCATCGCTCGATTGGCTGATCGACGAGAAGGGCGACTATCCCGCCGCCGCGCAGCAGGTGAGAGCCCTCATGTTCATTGAGCGTTTCGGACAAGACGTCGAAGCCAAATTCGATCAGTTGGGACAATAGGCCCCTATATATGGCTCTTCTACAGATTTCAGAACCCGGCCAGGCGCCCGATCCGCATCAGCGCCGCATTGCCGTGGGCATCGACCTCGGCACCACGCATTCGCTGGTGGCCGCGGTGCGCAACGGCGTGGCCGAATGTCTTCCGGACGACCAGGGCCGCGTGTTGCTGCCTTCGGTCGTGCGCTACCTCGATGGCGACCGCCGGCAGATCGGCTTCGACGCCGTGGCGGCGCGCGGACAAGATCCCGCCAACACCATTACCTCGGTCAAGCGCCTCATGGGCCGCGGGCTGGCCGACATCTCGAACCGTGAATCGATGTCGTACCGCATCGACAGCAGCGACGGCGGCATGGTGAAGGTGCAGACCCTCGCAGGCGAGAAGTCGCCAGTCGAAATCAGCGCGGAAATTCTGGCGACGCTGCGCTACCGCGCCGAAGACACCTTCGACGACGAACTCTATGGCGCGGTCATTACCGTGCCGGCGTATTTCGACGAAGGCCAGCGCCAGGCCACCAAGGACGCCGCGCAACTGGCCGGGCTCAACGTGTTGCGCCTGATCAGCGAGCCCACGGCTGCTGCAATTGCGTACGGCCTCGACAACGCCAGCGAAGGCGTCTACGCGGTTTACGACCTGGGCGGCGGTACCTTCGACATCTCGATCCTGCGGCTCACGCAGGGTGTGTTCGAAGTGATCGCCACCGGCGGAGACTCGGCGCTCGGCGGCGATGACTACGACCATGCGCTTGCCGAATTCGTGCTTGCGCAGACCGGCGCGCATGCCAAAAGCGACGGCGACAAGGCCGCGTTGCTGGTCGCCGCGCGTGCCGCGAAAGAAGCACTGACGGATTCCGAATCGACCAACTTCCGCGCGGAGGTTGCGGGTCAAGCGATTCAATTCGAAGTGACCCGCACGCAGTTCGATGCCGCCACGAAGCCGCTCACCGACCGCACCATTGCCGCTGTGCGCAAGGCGCTGCGGGACGCAAAGCTCAAGCCCGACGAGCTGCAGGGCATCGTGCTGGTGGGCGGTTCCACCCGCATGCCCCAGGTCCGCCGCGCCGTCGCCGAATTTTTCGGCCGCGAGCCGCTCGTCAACCTGAACCCCGACGAAGTCGTGGCGCTCGGTGCCGCCATCCAGGCCAATCAATTGGCCGGCAACAACGGCGCGGGCGATCTGCTGTTGCTCGACGTGATTCCGCTGTCGCTCGGCATCGAAACCATGGGCGGCCTGGTCGAGCGCATCGTGCCGCGCAACCAGACCATCCCCACCGCGATGGCGCAGGACTTCACTACTTATCAAGACGGCCAGACAGCCCTTGCGTTGCACGTGGTGCAGGGCGAGCGCGACCTGGTCGCCGATTGCCGCAGCCTCGCACGCTTTACGCTGCGCGGCATTCCGCCGATGGCGGCGGGTGCGGCACGCATCCGCGTGACCTTCACGGTCGATGCCGATGGACTGCTGAGCGTCGGCGCCAAGGAGCAGGGCAGCGGCGTCGAGGCCAGCGTGACGGTCAAGCCGTCGTACGGGCTCTCGGACGACCAGATCGCAACCATGCTGCAGGAGAGTTTTTCCACCGCGCAGCAGGACATGCAGGCGCGTGCGCTGGTCGAGGCGCGCGTCGATGCCGAGCGCATGCTGCTGGCCACGCAGAGCGCGCTCGATGCCGATGGCGATTTGCTGACAGAAGAAGAGCGCACCGTCATCGATGCGTCGATGGCGAAGCTGCGCGAGGCCGCAAACGGCAATGAAGCCGCGGCCATCGAAGGGGCCACCAAGGCGCTGGCCAACGACACCGAGGCCTTCGCCGCCCAGCGCATGAACGCGGGCATTGCGCGCGCTTTGTCGGGCCGCAAGGTCGAATCCCTCTAAGAACAACATGCCCACCATCAAGATATTTCCGCATCCCGAGTACTGCCCGCAGGGTGCAGAAATCACAGCGCCGGCCGGTACCTCGATTTGCGAGGCGCTGCTCGACAACCACATCAACATCGAGCACGCGTGCGAGATGAGCTGCGCCTGCACCACCTGCCACGTCATCGTGCGCCAGGGGTTCAATTCGCTGAACGAAGCCGAGGAGGGCGAAGAAGACCTCCTCGACCGCGCCTGGGGCCTGGAGCCACAATCGCGACTCAGTTGCCAGGCCATCCTGGCGCAAGAAGATGTGACTGTCGAGATTCCCAAATACTCGATCAACCACGCCAAAGAGAACCATTGAAAGAGCCACTGTATGTCGCGCCAGATCGTCCTCGACACTGAAACCACCGGCCTTTCCGCCGAGAACGGCGACCGCGTCATCGAGCTCGGTTGCGTCGAGCTGTTTGCGCGCAAGCTCACCGGCAACGACCTGCACATCTACTTCAACCCCGAGCGCGAGAGCCATGAAGACGCGCTCAAGGTGCACGGCCTGACGACCGACTTCCTACGCGACAAGCCGAAGTTCGCCACACTGGCCAACGACATCGTCGAGTACCTGCGCGGGGCCGAGCTGATCATTCACAACGCAGCCTTCGACGTCGGCTTTCTCAACAAGGAACTCGAGCTGGCCGGCCTGCCGCCGCTGCGCACCTTCGTCGGGGAAGTGACCGACACGCTGGCCATGGCCAAGCAGGTGTACCCGGGCAAGCGCAATTCGCTCGATGCGCTGTGCGACCGCTTCGGCGTCGACCGCTCGAACCGCACGTTCCACGGCGCCAAGCTCGACGCGCAGCTGCTGGCCGACGTCTACATCAACCTCACGCGGGGCCAGGACGCACTGCTGATCGACGTGTCGTCCAACGAACCGGCGCAGGGCACCACCGTGGTTACCATCGACCTGAGCCAGTTCGACTTGCCGGTGATCGTGGCGGGTGAGCAGGAGCTTGCGGCGCACGAGGCGCTGTTGTCGCAGCTCGACAAATCCAGCAACGGACGCACGCTGTTTCGCCAAAACGGCTGAAATGCTGTGGCATAATCGAAGGCTTCGCGCAACGCGATTAATTCCAAGGCACTGCAATCGCGGTGCCAAAGAGTTGAAAGGGCGGTTAGCTCAGGGGTAGAGCACAGCATTCACACTGCTGGGGTCGGAGGTTCGAAACCTCCACCGCCCACCAATTTCCCGAAGATGAAAAGCGATTTGGATTGTCCAAGTCGCTTTTTTGTTTTCCGAGCCGTTTCTTGCGGCGCCGAATTCGGCGCACATCTGTCGGCTCGTGCTGACGCCGACTGGCGCCACGCACCGGCTGCATTCCTGAACCCGCGGCATACAACCGGGGGCAAAGGAGAGCACCATGGCCACTCATCCCGATCTTCCGTCCCCGATCACGCCGGATCTGCCCGTGGAGCCCGACGAAGGGCCGAGCACGCCGCCGGACGATCCGACCGATCCCGAGCCGCCTCCCACCACCTCGTGAATTCGGCGCGCGAGCCGCGATAAGCTCGCGCCATGGATGAACTTGATTGCGCCGTCATCGGCGGTGGTGTCGTGGGCTTGGCAGTGGCGCGCGCCTTGGCGCTCGCAGGCCGGGAAGTGGTTGTGCTGGAGGCGGAAGGTGCCATTGGCACCGGAACCAGTTCGCGCAACAGCGAGGTGATTCACGCGGGCATTTACTACCCGCAGGGTTCGCTCAAGGCCCGGCTATGCGTTGAGGGGAAGCAAGCGCTCTATGACTACGCCGTGGAGCGCGGCTTGCCGCACCAGCGCTGCGGCAAGCTCATCGTGGCAACCTCGTCCGAACAAGTGGGGCAACTTGAAGTCATCCGCGCCAAGGCTGCCACCAACGGCGTCGACGACCTCGTGCTGTTGACGGCGCAGCAGGCCATTGCCATGGAGCCGCAGCTGCATTGCGTGGCCGCATTGCACTCGCCGAGCACCGGCATCGTCGACAGCCACGCGCTGATGCTGAGCCTGCTCGGCGACCTGGAGAACGCGGGCGGAATGTTGGCGCTGAAATCGCCCATTGCACGCGCGGAATGTGGCGCGGACGCTATCGTCCTGGTAGCGGAAGACGGCACGGCGCTGCGTTGCAACAGCGTCGTCAATGCGGTGGGGTTCGGCGCGCCTGGCCTTGCCAAACGGTTCGAAGGGCTGCCCGCGGCGGCCATACCGACGGCGTACTTTGCCAAGGGCAACTATTTCACCCTGTCGGGGCGTGCGCCTTTTACCCGGCTCATCTACCCGGTGCCCGAACCCGGTGGCCTCGGGGTGCACCTGACCCTCGACCTTGGCGGCCAGGCCAAGTTCGGACCCGATGTGCAGTGGGTTGAGTCGCCGGACGACCTGGTGGTGGACCCGGCGCGCGGCGACGGCTTCTACGCCGAGGTGCGCAAGTATTGGCCCGCGCTGCCCGACGGCGGATTGATTCCGGGCTATGCGGGCATGCGCCCCAAGATTTCGGGCCCGGACGAGCCCGCGCGCGACTTCATGATCGACGGGCCCGAATCGCATAGGGTGAGGGGCTTGGTCAATCTCTTCGGCATCGAGTCGCCGGGGCTCACGAGCAGCCTTGCCATCGGGAGGTATGTGGCTCGCTTGCTCGCAAGCGCCTGACGGGTGCCGCGCAACCCCTTTCGTGTGCAGAAGTCTGAAGAACTGCCGCGCATGAGGGGCTTTTGTGCCTGTAACATGACACCACGCCATTTGCTGGCGTGAAGCCGCCGGCGCGGTGCCGGTGTCATCACGGAGGAAAGATTCCAATGAGTGCATCCAACAACATCGAGGCGGCAGCCGAAGACATCGCGAGCGACGTGCGCGGCGTGCTGGCCAGCAAGGACCTGGATTCGGTTCCCCACATCAAGGCGCTGCGCCAGCGCATCGACACCAAGCTCGCCATTGCGCGTGAGCTTGCGGCCGAGAAGAGCAAGATCGCAGCCCAGAAGGCTCGCGAGGCGGCCAACACCGCCAACGCCTACGCCCACGACGAACCATGGCAGATTGCCGGCGCAGCCCTGGCCGTCGGTGTGCTGGTGGGTTTGCTGCTTGGCCGCCGCTGACCTGAGCGCATACCGCCGCGTCGTCCCTCGCCGAGCAGGAGTCGGCGCATGAAGTTGCTGTCCTTGTTCGGGCTCAATGCCCGTTTGCGGCGGCTGCGGATTGCTGCGGCCGAAGGCGCGCTGGCGGCCGAAGACCGTGTGCAGCTCTTGCGCATGGCCTGGGAGGACGAGAAGCAGCGTCTGAAGCTGATGCTCGTCCTGGTGGTCGCCGTGCTCGGGCTGACCACGGTGGCGGTGGCATTGCTGTCGATGGCGGTGGTGGTTCATTTCTGGGACACACCGCACCGCGCCGCGGCTGCATGGGTGGTGGCGGGTGTCTGGGTCGTGCTTTGGCTGGGCGCTGCATTGGGCTTGTTTCTGACGCTTCGCAATGCCTCGAGCAGCTTCATTCCGGCGCGCCATGAATTCGAACGCGACTGGTCCTGGGTTCAGGACCGTTTCGGGCTCGGCAAGGAACCCGACCAGGATGAAGATGCACCGCGTCCGCCGCGGCCCGCCACGCGCGAAGAACTGCTTGCCCGCATGGACCGTCAGCGCGAACGCATTGCCACGATGCAGGGCGCGCGCCAGACGCAGCCTGCCGGTGGTGCAGCGGCGGCTCCCGAAGCACCGCCGGCCGACGAAACGGCGTCCGCCGCGGCGTTGCGCATTGCGCGCGAGCACCCGGTTGCCACGGGTATCGTCGCTGCGGTGGCCGTGGTGGTGATTCGTCCCAAGCGGCTGTTGCGCTGGGCGGCGGTCATTGCGCCGGTGCTCTGGCGCATGCGCTGAGAACAGCGAAGCGCGAAGATCGAAGAGCGCGAAGGCTCAGGCGGCGCTGCGGCTTTGCAGCAATGCCTGTGCCGCTTCGCGCACGAGTGCCGGGCCGCGGTAGATGAGGCCGGTGTAGATCTGCACCACGTCGGCCCCAGCGGCAATCTTGGCCTTGGCATCGGCCGCGCTCAGGATGCCGCCCACCCCGATGATCGGAAAACCTGTTCCCAGCGCCGCGCGCAACTGCGCGATCACGCGGTTGCTCGCCTCGCGCACAGGGGCGCCTGAAAGCCCGCCCGCTTCGTCGGCATGCGGCAGGCCCGCGACCGCGTCGCGTGCCAGGGTGGTGTTGGTGGCAATGACGCCGTCCATGCCATGGCGCTGCAGCGTGGCGGCGATGACCGCGACCTGGCTCTCGTCGAGATCGGGTGCGATTTTCACGAACAGCGGAACGCGTTTGCCGCCGCGTTCGGCAAGCACATGGCGTCGCTCGGCGATGGCGCCCAGCAGGGCATCGAGCGCTTCGTCGCTCTGCAGCGTCCGCAGATTGGCCGTGTTGGGACTCGAGATATTGATGGTCACGTAGTCCGCACGCGCATACACGCCGTCCAGGCAGGCCAGATAGTCGTCCACGGCCCGCTCGATGGGCGTGGTGGCGTTCTTCCCGATGTTCAGCCCGAGCAGCATCGCCTTCTTGCCCGCGCTGGCATTCCTGCGAAAGCGCGCCTTCTGCACGTTGGCAAGAAAGGCATCGAGCCCTTCATTGTTGAAGCCGAGGCGGTTGATCAGCGCGTCGCGCTGCGGCAGGCGAAACATGCGCGGCTTGGGGTTGCCCGGCTGCGCCTTCGGCGTGACCGTACCCACTTCGACGAAACCGAAGCCCATGGCCGCAAAAGCGTCGATGCAGCGTGCGTTCTTGTCGAGCCCGGCTGCCAGGCCCACCCGGTTCGGAAATTCCAGCCCTGCGAGCGTAACCGGGTCATCGACGCGCGGCGCGGCGTACGCGCAGGCCAGCGGCGTGTTCTGCGTGCGGGCCAACCCGTCGAGCGTGAGTTCGTGGGCGTGTTCCGGGTCGAAGCCGAACAGAAAAGGCCGGGCCAGGCCATAGAGCGAAGAGGGGAGCAGGGGCATCGGATAATTCTCGACTTCAATGAGCCAAGGATTCTCCGCGATGACTGCACCCGTTTCTCCTTCTTCTGCTTCCGGCGCCGCGAATGGCACCGGCGCCATTTCCCAGGACGAGCTCAAGGCCCAGGTCGGCCGCGCTGCGCTGGCTTACGTGGTGAAGGGTGAAATCGTCGGCGTGGGCACCGGCTCGACCGTGAACAAGTTCATCGACGCGCTGGCCACCATGAAGGACGAGATCAAGGGCGCGGTGTCGAGCTCGGTGGCCTCGACCGAGCGCCTGCGCGCGCTGGGCATTCCGGTGTTCGACAGCAACGAGGTCGAGGAGATCGGCGTATACATCGACGGCGCCGACGAGATCGATCATCACGGCTTCATGGTGAAGGGCGGCGGCGCGGCGCTCACGCGCGAAAAAATCGTGGCGGCGCAGTCGAAGCGATTTGTCTGCATTGCCGATGCGTCCAAGCTGGTCGACACGCTCGGAGCCTTTCCGTTGCCGGTGGAAGTCATTCCAATGGCGGCGCGCCGCGTCATGCGGCAGTTCGAAGCCATGGGCGGCATCGCGCAGGTGCGTGAAAAGGACGGCGTGGCGCTGGTAACGGACAACGGGCAGCACATCGTCGACGTGACGGGGCTGCGGATCAGCGATCCGCTCGCCTTCGAATCGGAAGTGAGCCAATGGCCCGGCGTGGTCACGGTCGGCGTGTTCGCTCACCAGAAGGCCGACGTGTGCCTGCTGGGCACGCCTTCGGGCGTGCGGACGATGACGTTCGACTGAAGGAAGAGAAAAGAAAGGCCGCCGGCCCCGGCCGGCGACCGCTCGGGAACCGGTCAGAACTTGATGCCCGCCGGGTTGCTTGGGGTCGGGCCGCTGGGAGCGGGCGCGGGCTGCTGCTGCGGAGCAGGCGCGGCCTGCGCGGGTTCGCGCGCCACGGGTGCCGCCTGCACGGCAACCAGCGGCCGGGCCGGCGGATTGCGGTAGCCCGCCGGCAGGCTGTTGCTCTTCGGATAGCCCGCGGCATCGAGGTACTGCGACCATTCGGTGTCGGAAAAGCCCTTGAGCTGCTGCGAACCGATCGTCAGCAACGGCAGCGAGGCCTGGCTGGTCATTCGTTGCAGCGCCTCGACGTCCTGGCTGCTCTTGACGGTGCGTTCCTCGAAAGGAATGCCGCGCGTGGTGAGCAGCGACCGGGCAGTGGCGCACGGGGCGCATTCCTCGCCGCTGTACAGCGTGACGGGATAGCGCTGCGCCACCTGGCGCAGCTCGTACGGCAGGCCGGCATTGGCGGGAGGCACGATGCCAGCCTGCGGCGCGGCGGCCGGCTCGGTGCTGGCGGTGGGGGCCCGGTCCGAGAACGTGACCTTGCCGTTCTTGTCGACATTGCGATAGACCGGCTGGGCCATGGCGCCTGCGGCGACGAGTAGCAGGGCGAAGCCGGACAGGCGATGCAAGGAGGTTTTCTTTTGGATCGAATGCATCGCCTGAGTATCGCAAGCTTCAGGCCCGCTTCAAACCGGCTGGGCCTGCGCCATGCCCTGGTGTCGCAGCAACGCATCAAGCTGGGGCTCGCGGCCGCGGAAAGCCTTGAAAGAATCCATGGCGCTGCGGCTGCCGCCCGCTTCGAGGATGGCCTGGCGGTACCGGCGGCCGGTTTCGATGTTCGGCTGGCCGTCGGCGCCCACGGTTTCCTCGAACGCTGCGTAAGCGTCGGCGCTCAGCACCTCGGCCCATTTGTAGCTGTAGTAGCCGGCTGCGTAGCCGCCCGAGAAGATGTGGCTGAAGGTGTTCGGCGTGCGGCTGAAAGGAGGCGAAGGCATCACGGCCACCTCGGCGCGCACCTTGCCCAGCAGCGCCAGCACGCCGCCCGGCTGCGCAGCGGCGGCCTGGTATTCGGTATGCAGCAGCATGTCGAACAGCGAAAACTCGATCTGGCGCAGCGTTTGCAGGCCGCTCTGGAAGTTCTTGGCGGCGGTCATCTTGTCGAACAGCGCGCGGGGCAGCGGCTCGCCGGTATCGACGTGGGCCGTCATGTGCTTGAGCACGTCCCATTCCCAGCAGAAGTTCTCCATGAACTGGCTCGGCAGCTCGACGGCGTCCCATTCGACGCCGCTGATGCCAGACACGTCGCGCTCATTCACCTGCGTGAGCATGTGATGCAGGCCGTGGCCGAATTCGTGGAAGAGGGTGGTCACGTCGTCGTGCGTGAGCAGCGGCGGCTTGCCATCGACGCCGCTCGCAAAGTTGCACACCAGCTGCGCCACCGGCGTTTGCAGTGCGCCGTCGTCCGGCCGCAGCCAGCGCGCGCGCACGTCGTCCATCCAGGCGCCGCCGCGCTTGGCGGCGCGGGCTGAAGGGTCGAGGTAGAACTGCCCGACCTTCTGGCTGCCTTCAGGGGTTTGGCGCTCGATGCGGTAGAACTCGACGCTCGGGTGCCATGTGGGTGCGCTGTCGCGGCGAATGGAGACTTCGAACAGCGTCTCGACGATCTTGAACAGGCCGGCCATCACCTTGGGGGCCGGGAAGTACTGCTTCACCTCCTGCTCGCTGAAGGCGTAGCGCGCTTCCTTCAGCTTTTCTCCGATGTAGCTCCAGTCCCAGGCTTGCGGATCGGCGATGCCCAACTGCTCCGATGCGAATACGCGCAAGTCGGCCAGGTCGCGTTCGCCATACGGCCTTGCCTTGGTTGCGAGATCGCGCAGGAACTTGATCACCTGCTCCGGCGATTCGGCCATCTTGGGCACGACCGAGAGTTCGCCGAAATTCTTGTAGCCGAGCAGCCTTGCTTCTTCTTCCCGCAGCGCGAGGATCTCGTTGATCAGCGCCGTGTTGTCGAAGGCCGGATCGCCAAGTTCGCTGGCGCGCGTGACGTACGCGCGGTAGAGCGTTTCGCGCAGGGCGCTGCTCTTGGCAAACTGCATCACGGGCAGGTAGCAAGGCATCTTGAGCGTGAGCTTGTAGCCCTGCTTGCCTTCGGCTTCGGCGGCTGCGCGCGCTGAGCTCACCACGTCTTCGGGCACGCCCTCGAGCTCGCCGAGCGATGCGTAGTAAGAGAAGGCGTCGGTGGCGTCGAGGGCGTTCTCGCTGAATTTCTGGCTCAACTCGGCCTGGCGTTCCTGGATGTCGGCAAAGCGCTTTTTCGCATCGCCTTGCAGCTCCGCGCCGCCGAGCACGAAGTTGCGCACCGCATTGCGATGCGCCTGGCGTTGCTCGGGGTTGAGGGCGGCCGCGTCAATCGCCTTGTACTTGGCGTAAAGGCGCTCGTCGGAACCCAGGCGGGTCCAGAACGCCGTGACGCGCGGCATGGCCTCGTTGTAGGCGGCGCGCAATTCGGGCGTATCGGCCACGGCGTTGAGATGGCCTATGGCGCCCCAGGCGCGGCTGAAGCGCTCGGACGCGACGTCGAGCACCTTGGAAATCGCATTCCAGTCGGCGGGGAAATCGGCGGCCGTGACGGTCTGCAGCGCAGCCTCCGCATCGGCCAGCAAGATGTCGACCGCGGGCGCGACGTGCTCGGGCTTGATGCGGTCGAACAGCGGGAGATCGGCGAAGTCGAGGAGGGGGTTGGTCATGGAAATTACTTTGCGGCGCGTTCCGCAGCTTCAAGGGTGTTGGCGAGCAGCATCGCGCGCGTCATGGGGCCGACGCCGCCGGGCACGGGGGTGATCCAGCTGGCCACTTCCTTGACGCTGTCGAAGTCCACGTCGCCGGCGAGCTTGCCGTCTTCCTTGCGGTTCATGCCCACGTCGATTACCACCGCGCCGGGCTTCACCATGTCGGCCGTGAGGAGGTTGCGCTTGCCTACGGCCGCAACGATCACGTCGGCCTGCCGGGTGATGGCGGCCAGGTCTTGCGTGGCGCTGTGGCAGATGGTGACGGTGGCGTTCTTGGCCAGCAGCATCATGGCCATCGGCTTGCCGACGATGTTGCTGCGGCCGATGACCACCGCGTGCTTGCCGCGCAGGTCGTAGCCGATGGATTCGAGCATCTTCATGCAGCCGTGCGGCGTGCAGGGCCAGAAGCCCGGCTGGCCGACCATCAGCGCGCCGGCGCTGGCCACATGGAAGCCGTCGACGTCTTTGGCCGGGGAGATGGCTTCGATGACGCGGTGGCTGTCCATGTGCCTGGGCAGCGGCAGCTGCACCAGGATGCCGTGCACCAGCGGGTCGTCGTTGAGCGCCTCGATGCGGGCCAGCAATTCGGGCTCGGTCATGGTGGCGGAGTGGCGTTCGAGATGCGCGGTGAGCCCGGTCTGGCTGCTGTCGTTGACCTTGTGCTTCACGTAGACCTGGCTCGCCGGATCTTCACCAACCAGGATGATGGTCAGCGTGGGTTCCACGCCGCGTGCCTTCAGGGCGGCAATGCGGCCGGCAACATCGGCACGGATTTTCTGGGCCAGCGCGTTGCCATCGATCAATTGAGCGGTCATCGGTTTCGATTTTCCAAGTAAAAACGCCCGCTTGCGCAGGCGTGGGGAACATTCGTCGCTATCGGGGAGATAGCTGGTTTTCAGGCCTTGGCTGCGGGTACCGCCTGCCCGAGCGCGATCTTGAGCAGATCGGCCACGGTGTTGGCGTTGAGCTTTTCCATGATGTTGGCGCGGTGCGCCTCGACCGTCTTGATGCTGATGCCCAGGTCGTCGGCAATCTGCTTGTTCAGGCGGCCGGCGACGATGCGCTCGAGCACCTGGGCTTCGCGGCCGGTGAGCTTGGACAGCAGCGCGTCGCGGCTGGCCGACTGCTGGTGCTGGGTGAAGGCGCCGCGCGCATGTTCGAGCATGCGCTCGACCAGTGCGACGAGCTCTTCGTCGTTGAAAGGCTTCTGGATGAAATCCATGGCGCCTTTCTTCATGCTGTCGACCGCCATCGGCACGTCGCCGTGGCCGGTGATCACCACGATGGGCAGCGGGGAGCGCCGCTCGATCAGCCGGTCTTGCAGTTCGAGACCGGTCATGCCGGCCATGCGAATGTCGACGATCAGACAGGCGACTTCGCGCGGGTCGTATCGGGAAAGAAAGGACTCGGCGGAATCGAAGCAGCGAACCCTGTAGTCCTTGCCCTCGAGCAGCCATTGCAGTGAATCTCTTACGGCCTCGTCGTCATCGACGACATAGACAGTGCCCTTCTTCGGAATCAAACTCATGCAGGTACCTTTGCCTCGTCGCTTGCTACGGAACTGGGAGCGTCCAACACCGGAATCCAGAAGGAAAAACGGCATCCGATCACATCCGGGCCATTGTAGATGTTCTCCGCCTGCATACGGCCACGATGCGACTCGACGATGGTGCGGCAGAGATTCAGTCCGATGCCCATGCCTTCCGGCTTGGTAGAGAAAAATGCCTCATACAGCCGGTCCATCACCTCGGGTGCCAAACCCTTGCCGGTGTCCTGCACCGAGAACTCGATGGCGTTGTGGCCTTCGATCACCTTGGGCAGCACGCGCAGCTCCACGCTCCGGCGCGCGAGCGGGCGCTCGGCAATGTCGATGGCCTCGGCTGCGTTCTTCAGCAGATTGACCATCACCTGTTCGATGAGGATGGGGTCCACCCGCACCACCGGCAGCCGCGCGGCCACGTAGTGGTTGAGCCGCACGTTGCGCCGCCGCAGCTCGATGCCCGCCAGTTCGACCGCCTCGCTCACCATGGCGGCCACGTCGGCGGATGTGCGGTTGGGCTCGCTGCGCTTCACGAAGGAGCGGATGCGCTGGATGATCTGGCCCGCGCGCTGCGCCTGCTTGGACGTTTTTTCAAGCGCCGCGAGCAGCGCCTCGGTGTCGATCGACTGCCCCTTGATGCGCGACATCATCCCGTTGCAGTAGTTGGTGATGGCCGTGAGCGGCTGGTTGAGCTCGTGCGCCACGCTGGATGCCATTTCGCCCATCGTGATCAGCCGGCTCGCGGCTTGCGCCCGGTCGGCCTGCGCGGCAGCTTGTTCCTCGGCGTCGCGCCGCGGCGTGATGTCGGTGGCAATCACGAGCTGGGCAAGCCGGCCGTCGACCCAGGTGAGATAGCGCGAACGCACCTCGAGCCACTTGCCCAGGTGCGGCACGAAGATTTCGTTGTTGGCGGTCTGTGCGGCGGTCAGGGTGTCGATCGGCAGGCCGGCGTAGGGATCGACGTCGTCCAGGCCTTCGTCGTGCGCATTGGAGGCCGGCACGCCGGCCTGCGCCACCATGCCCAGGTGGCCCACGGTGTCGGAGCCGAACCAGAGCCGGTACAGCTTGTTCGCGAACAGCAGTTCCTCGCTGCCGATGGGAGCCACCGACACCGCGGCGTCGAGCGCTTCCAGCACCGTGGTGAAGCGCTCGTAAGAAGCCGACAGCTGCTCGCGGATGCGCGTGGGCTCTGTGATGTCGGTCATCGACGTCATCCAGCCCGTCTGGTGGCCGCGCGCGTCGATCAGCGGCGACACGTAGAGGCGGGCATTGAACACGCTGCCGTTCTTGCGCTTCACGCGCACCTGGAAGCCGCCGGGCAGGGCGCGCCCGTGCAGTTCTTCCTCGAGCCGCTCGTTCATGACTTCGCGGTCTGATTCCAGCCAGTAGGGGAAGGGTGGCGTCTGCCCCACCAGTTCGGCTTCGCTCCAGCCGGTCATCGCGCAGAAAGCAGCGTTCACGTAGGTGATGCGCCCCTGCAGGTCGAGCACGCGCATGCCGGTGAGCATGGAGTTCTCCATGGCGCGCCGGAAATTGGTTTCGGCGACCAGCCGCTGCTGCGCCTGCTGGCGCCGCCGGGTGTGCCGCCAAGTGCCGATGAGCATCCAGCTGGTCAATACGCTGAGCGCGCAGACCAGCCAGAACAAGCCGTTGCCGACCACCCCTTGCGAGGTGCGATAGGCCTGGGCTCGCAGCACCAGCGCGTTGCCCACCGGCGACACCGGCACTTCGTATTCGTTGGTTCTTTCGGACCACGGCAGCAGGCGCGTACCGCCTTCCCTCACGCTGACGGTGTTGCCCGCGATCGGGTTGCCCTTGGCGTCGAGCAGCGACACCGCATAGCGCGCCTGCACTTCCGATGGCATGCCGTAGCGCAGCAGGCCGTCAATCGAAAATTCGCCCAGCACGACGCCCGCGAACAGGCCCTGGTCGAAAAGGGGAATGTGCAACTGCAGCATCGCCGTGGGGTCGCCGCCGGCCGCCGGCTGGGAGAAGACCGGCTGGCGCAGCTCGCGTGCCAGCGCATAGTTGCTCTCGATGTCGCCCGGGCGCAGCACGTCGCCGATGAGGTGCTGCTGTGCGGGGTGCACGCTCGGCGCGGAATAGCCGGCCTTGAAGCGGCGGCGGTCGTCGATCCACGTGACCGTTTGCAGTTCGGGGAACTGGCTCACCAGCGATTCCGCGCGGCTCGCGAACTCGACCGGATCGATCTCGCGGTTCGAGGCATCGCGCGCAATGCGCATCAGCTGCTCCTGGCGCTCCAGCAGCCGCAGGCGCATGCGCTGCTGTGCGTACTCGACGTCCCGTCGCACGGATTCCTGCTCACGCTCCACTTCTTCGGTGCGCAAATACCAGAACGCGGAAACGATGGCGGCAAGAAACAGCAGCACCGCCGCGATGGGCGCGAGCATGGCGACGGCGTCCTGCAGCACCGGCGTTTGCCGGCGCCACCAGCGGCGCCACCAGGAAAGAGGTGACGCATTCACGGCGTTGCGGGCCACCGCCAGCGGAGAGGAAAGAGGCATCTTCCGAGTTTAGGGGATGCTCCCCCGCGAAGAGCGCCAAAGGCCCGGTGCCATTGGTTCCGGCGCGGTTGCAGCCAGAACAGCCCCGATCATGAATATCACATTAAGAAATGAATATGCGCCATTTGAAATAGAAGCATTTCTATGCGAAACTCGCCCGCGTTTATCGAAGACCGCACTTAAATTACAGCCACAGCCCTAATAGGAGAGACAAGCATGTCGGCAAATCCCGAGAACCTGTTCGGCTCGGCCGCGAATGACGCGGACGCCCAGGAGACCCGTGAATGGATGGATGCACTGTCCTCCGTCATCCAGAGCGAGGGCCCTGAGCGGGCTCACTTCCTTCTCGAGCAGTTGCTCGAGCATGCCCGGCAGCACAGCATCGACAAGCCGTTCTCTGCCAACACCGCCTACGTCAACACCATCGAGCCCGATCAGGAAGAGCGCTGCCCCGGCAACCTCGAGATCGAAGAGCGCCTGCGCGCCTACATGCGCTGGAACGCCATGGCCATGGTGGTCAAGGCCAACCGCCATCATCCCCCCGAAGGCGGCGACCTCGGCGGCCACATCGGCTCCTTCGCCTCGCTGGCGAACATGTTCGGCGCCGGCTTCAACCATTTCTGGCACGCCGAGAGCGAAAACCACGGTGGCGACTGCCTCTACATCCAGGGCCACGTCTCGCCCGGCATCTATGCGCGCGCCTACCTCGAAGGCCGCCTGAGCGAAGAGCAATTGCTCAACTTCCGCCAGGAAGTGGACGGCAAGGGCCTTTCCAGCTACCCGCATCCGAAGCTGATGCCCGAGTTCTGGCAGTTCCCCACCGTCTCGATGGGCCTCGGCCCGCTGATGGCCATCTACCAGGCCCGCTTCCTCAAGTACCTGCACGCCCGCGGCATCGCCAACACCGAAAACCGCAAGGTCTGGGTGTTCTGCGGCGACGGTGAAATGGACGAAGTCGAATCGATGGGTGCCATCGGCCTTGCAGCGCGCGAAGGCCTCGACAACCTCGTCTTCGTCATCAACTGCAACCTGCAGCGGCTGGACGGCCCGGTGCGCGGCAACGGCAAGATCATCCAGGAGCTCGAAGGCGAGTTCCGCGGCTCGGGCTGGAACGTCATCAAGCTGATCTGGGGCAGCGGCTGGGACCAGCTGCTGGCGCGCGACAAGGAAGGTGCGCTGCGCAAGATCATGATGGAAACCAACGACGGCGACTACCAGGCCTTCAAGGCCAACGACGGCGCCTACGTTCGCAAGCACTTCTTCGGCCGCGACCCGCGCACGCTCGAAATGGTGTCCAAGATGAGCGACGACGACATCTGGCAGCTGCGCCGCGGCGGCCACGACTCGCAGAAGGTCTACGCAGCGTTCGACGCGGCCGTGAAGCACAAGGGCCAGCCGACGGTGCTCCTGATCAAGACGGTCAAGGGCTTCGGCATGGGCAAGATCGGGGAGGGCAAAAACAACGTCCACCAGACCAAGAAGCTCAGCGACGAGGACATCATGGCCTTCCGCGACCGCTTCAACATTCCGATTCCGGACAGCAAGATCGCCGACCTGCCGTTCTACAAGCCGGCCGACGACACGCCGGAAATGAAGTACCTGCACGAGCGCCGCAAGGCCCTCGGCGGCTACCTGCCGCACCGCCGCACCAAGGCCGACGAAAGCTTCACGGTGCCGTCGCTCGACACCTTCAAGTCGGTGATGGAGCCCACGGCCGAAGGCCGCGAGATCTCGACCACGCAGGCCTACGTGCGCTTCCTCACGCAGCTTTTGCGCGACAAGGCGCTGGGCCCGCGCGTCGTTCCCATCCTGGTGGACGAAGCCCGCACCTTCGGCATGGAAGGGTTGTTCCGCCAGATCGGCATCTACAACCCCGCAGGCCAGCAGTACACCCCGGTCGATAAGGACCAGGTCATGTACTACAAGGAAGACAAGGCCGGCCAGATCCTGCAGGAAGGCATCAACGAAGCCGGCGGCATGTCGAGCTGGATTGCGGCGGCCACGTCGTACAGCACCAACAACCGCATCATGGTGCCGTTCTACGTGTACTACTCGATGTTCGGCTTCCAGCGCATCGGCGACCTGGCCTGGGCGGCCGGCGACATGCAGGCGCGCGGGTTCCTGCTGGGCGGCACCTCGGGGCGCACCACGCTCAACGGCGAAGGCCTGCAGCATGAAGACGGCCACAGCCACATCCTGGCCAACACCATTCCCAACTGCGTGAGCTACGACCCGACCTTCGCGCATGAGGTGGGCGTGATCCTGCACCACGGCCTGAAGCGCATGGTCGAGAAACAGGACAACGTCTACTACTACCTGACGCTGCTCAACGAGAACTACCCGATGCCCGGCCTGCAGCCCGGCACCGAAGAGCAGATCATCAAGGGCATGTACCTGTCGAAGCAGGGCCCCGCGCTCAAGGCCAAGGCACCCACGGTGCAACTGCTGGGCAGCGGCACCATCCTGCGCGAAAGCTTCGCCGCGCAAGAACTGCTCGAGAAGGACTGGGGCGTGTCGGCTTCCGTGTGGAGCTGCCCGAGCTTCAACGAGCTCACGCGTGACGGCCAGGACGCCGACCGCTGGAACCTGCTGCACCCGGACCAGACCCCGCGCGTGCCCTTCGTGGCCGAGCAGCTCGCACCCACGACCGGCCCGGTGGTGGCATCGACCGACTACATGAAGGCCTATGCGGAACAGATCCGCCCCTTCCTCCCGAAGGGCCGCAACTACAAGGTGCTGGGCACCGACGGCTTCGGCCGCAGCGACTTCCGCAACAAGCTGCGCGAGCACTTCGAGATCAACCGCCACTACATCGTGGTGGCCGCGCTCAAGGCGCTGAGCGAAGATGGCACGGTGCCGGTGGCCAAGGTGGTCGAGGCGATCAAGAAGTACGGCATCAATGTCGACAAGGTCAACCCGCTTTACGCTTGAACATCAACAACCAACGAACGAACGGCGCCTCACGGCGGGAGACAAACGATATGGCAGCAGTGGAAGTCAAGGTGCCGGACATCGGCGATTTCGATGAAGTCGCGGTGATCGAGGTGCTGGTGAAGGTGGGCGATACGGTCAAGGCCGAGCAGTCGCTCATCACCGTGGAATCGGACAAGGCGTCGATGGAAATTCCCTCGTCGACCGCCGGTGTGGTCAAGGAAATCAAGGTCGCGGTCGGCGGCAAGGTGAAAGAGGGCTCCGTGGTTCTGGTGCTCGAGGCGGAGGGTGCTGCCGCAGCACCGGCTCCCGCAGCGGCCCCGGCTCCGGCGGCTGCCGCTCCTGCACCCGCCGCGGCGGCGGCTGCGCCGGCTGCTGCACCCGCAGCCTCTGGTCCGGTCGAGGTCAAGGTGCCCGACATCGGCGATTTCAAGGATGTTTCGGTCATTGAACTGCTGGTGAAGCCCGGCGACACGATCGCGGCCGACCAGTCGCTGATCACGGTCGAATCGGACAAGGCCTCGATGGAAATCCCGTCGTCGGCTGCCGGCACGCTCAAGGAGCTCAAGGTCAAGGTCGGCGACACGGTCAACATCGGTGACCTCATTGCCGTGCTCGAAGGCGCTGCGGGTTCCGCGGCTCCTGCGCCTGCACAAGCTGCCGCAGCAGCACCCGCCACGGCAACCGCCAGCGCCCCCGCGCCGGCCGCTGCTTCGCCGGCACCCGCCGCCAGCCCGGCTGCCGCCGCTCCGCACGATCCCACCACGGCGCCCACCGGCAACCTGCCGCATGCCTCGCCCTCGGTGCGCAAGTTCGCGCGCGAACTGGGCGTGCCGCTCGAAGAGGTCAAGGGCTCCGGGCCCAAGGGCCGCATCACCCAGGAAGACGTCCAGGGCTTCACCAAGGCCGTGATGAGCGGCCAGGCCAGTACCAAGGCATCGGCAGCCAAGGTGCCGGCCGGCGGTGGCGGCGCAGACGGCGCGGCGCTGGGCCTCATTCCGTGGCCCAAGGTCGACTTCACCAAGTTCGGCGCGGTCGAGCGCAAGGACCTGTCGCGCATCAAGAAGCTCAGCGGCGCCAACCTGCACCGCAACTGGGTGATGATTCCGCACGTCACCAACAACGACGAAGCCGACATCACCGAGCTCGAAGCCTTCCGCGTCTCCACCAACAAGGAAAACGAAAAGTCGGGCATCAAGGTCACGATGCTCGCCTTCGTGATCAAGGCGGTGGTTGCGGCGCTCAAGAAGTTCCCCGATTTCAACGCCAGCCTCGACGGCGACCAGCTCGTCTACAAGCAGTACTACAACATCGGCTTTGCGGCCGACACGCCCAACGGGCTCGTGGTGCCGGTGCTGAAAGATGCCGACAAGAAGGGCATCCTGCAGATCAGCGCCGAGATGGGCGAACTCGCCAAGAAGGCGCGCGACGGCAAGCTCGGCTCGGCCGACATGCAGGGCGGCTGCATGTCGATCAGCTCGCTCGGCGGCATCGGCGGCACGCACTTCACGCCCATCATCAATGCCCCCGAAGTGGCCATCCTCGGCCTCTCGAAGGGGCAGATGAAGCCGGTGTGGGACGGCAAGCAGTTCGTGCCGCGCCTGACGCTGCCGCTGTCGCTGTCGTACGACCACCGCGTGATCGATGGTGCCCTGGCTGCGCGCTTCAACGCCTACCTGGGCCAGGTGCTCGCGGACTATCGCCGTATTCTTCTATGACCCCCCGAGCACCTGCGGTGCTCCCCCCTGAGGGCGGCGCCTCCCTTGGGGCGGCCCGGCGGGAGGCGCTATGACCACGGTAGTGGCCGTCCGCAAAGGCGGCCAGGTCGCGATGGCGGCGGATTCCCTGGTGACCTTCGGCGACACGCGGCTCTCGCACCGCGCCGAGGCGAACCAGAAGATCTTCACCATCGACGATGCGGCGGGGCAGAGCCTCTTTGCCGTGGCCGGGGCCGCCGCGCACTTCCTGGTGCTGCAGCATGCGCTGGCCGCGCAGCCGCGCGAGGCGCTGCTGTTCGGCAGCAAGCACGAGATCTTCCGCACCTTCACGCTGCTGCACCCGGTGCTCAAGGACTCGTTCTTCATGCAGACCAAGGAAGACGAGCACGAGCCCTACGAGTCGAGCCAGTTCACGATGCTGATGGCAAATGCCAGCGGCATCTATGGCATCTACAGCTACCGCGAGGTGTTCGAGTTCAAGCAGTTCTGGGCCATCGGCTCGGGACGCAGCTTTGCGCTCGGCGCCATGCACGCGGCCTATGACATCAAGTTGCGCACCGCGCGCGACGTGGCGGAGGCGGGAATCGCCGCCGCCTGCGAATTCGATCGCAATTCGGCCCCACCGGTCGACGTTCTCACACTCAAACTGAAAGTGTCCAAATGAGCGAACAACAAATCAAAGTGCCGGACATCGGCGACTTCGACGAAGTCGCGGTGATCGAGGTGCTGGTCAATGTCGGCGACACGGTCAAGGCCGAGCAGTCGCTGATCACTGTCGAATCGGACAAGGCCTCGATGGAAATTCCATCGTCAGCAGCCGGCGTGGTGAAAGCGCTGGCGGTGAAGGTGGGCGACAAGGTGAAAGAGGGCTCGGTGGTGCTGGCGCTGGAGGTCGACGGTGCCGCGGCGCCCGCGCCGGCAGCCACCGCACCGGCGCCGGCAGCAGCTTCACCCGCACCCAAGGCGGCTCCCGCACCGACTCCCGCCGCAGCGCCCGTGGCCTCCACCTACGGCGGCAAGGTCGATGTCGAGTGCGATGTCGTCGTGCTCGGTGCCGGCCCGGGCGGCTACTCGGCCGCATTCCGCGCGGCCGACCTCGGGCTGAAGGTCGTGCTGATCGAACGCTACGCCACGCTCGGCGGCGTGTGCCTCAACGTGGGCTGCATCCCCTCGAAGGCGCTGCTGCATGTGGCCTCGGTCATGGACGAAGTGAAGCACTTCGCCGACCTGGGCGTGAGCTTTGCCGCGCCCACGGTCGATCGCGCCAAGCTGCTCGGCCACAAGAACAAGGTGGTGGGCAAGCTCACCGGCGGCCTCACGGCCATGGCCAAGATGCGCAAGGTGACGGTGCTGCGCGGCGTCGGCAATTTCATCGACCCGTACCACCTGGAAGTGGAAGAGACCTCCGGCACCAGCTGGGACACCACGGGCAAGAAGCAGACCGTCAAGTTCCGCAACGCCATCATCGCGGCCGGCTCGCAGGCCGTGAGCCTGCCTTTCATGCCGAAGGACCCGCGCGTGGTCGATTCCACCGGCGCGCTCGAAATGGGCACCGACCCCAAGCGCATGCTGATCCTGGGCGGCGGCATCATCGGCCTCGAAATGGGCACGGTGTACTCGACGTTGGGTGCACGCCTCGACGTGGTCGAGATGCTCGACGGCCTGATGCAGGGCGCAGACCGCGACCTGGTGAAGGTGTGGCAGAAGATGAACGCACCGCGCTTCGACAACATCATGCTCAAGACCAAGACGGTCGGCGCCGAAGCCACGAAGGAGGGCATCAAGGTCACCTTCGAAGGCGAGCAGGCACCGAAGGAGCCGCAGGTGTACGACCTGGTGCTGCAGGCCGTGGGCCGCAGCCCGAACGGCAAGAAGATCAGCGCCGAGAAGGCCGGCATCACGGTGAGCGACCGCGGCTTCATTCCGGTCGACATCCAGATGCGCACCAACGTGCCGCACATCTTCGCCATCGGCGACATCGTGGGCCAGCCCATGCTGGCGCACAAGGCGGTGCACGAGGCGCATGTGGCGGCCGAGGTGATCGCCGGCGAACAGAAGGGCGACAAGGAGCTCTCGAGCGCCGCCTTCAACGCCCGCGTGATCCCGAGCGTGGCCTACACCGACCCGGAGGTGGCGTGGGTGGGCCTCACCGAAGACCAGGCCAAGGCCGAAGGCATCAAGATCAAGAAGGGCCACTTCCCGTGGACCGCTTCGGGCCGCGCCATCGCCAACGGCCGCGACGAGGGCTTTACCAAGCTGCTGTTCGACGCGGAGACCCACCGCATCCTGGGCGGCGGCATCGTCGGCACGCACGCCGGTGACATGATTGGCGAGATTGCACTGGCCATCGAAATGGGCGCCGACGAAATCGACATCGGCAAGACCATTCACCCGCACCCTACGCTGGGCGAGAGCATTGGCATGGCGGCCGAGGTGGCGCACGGCACCTGTACCGACCTGCCGCCGGCGAAGAAGGCCTGAGGAGGCCCTGAATCAATCGGTCGTGCCGCTTTCGAGCAATTGGAGCGGCCATAAAAAAATCCCGCCGCGGCGGGATTTTTTATTGTCCTGATGGAAGACGGCTCAGTCGCCGGTGCGGGTCGCGGCGACGGCCGCGGCCTTGACGTCGTCATTCGGTGCGCCGCCCAGCACGCGGCGTGCGCCATCGAAGCGGCGGCTCCAGTAGCTGCCGTTCATGTCTTCCACCCGCACCTGAGCGCCGGTGCGCGGCGAATGGATGAACTTGCCTTCGCCGACATAGATGCCGACATGGCTGAAGGCGCGGCGCATGGTGTTGAAGAAAACGAGGTCGCCCGGCTTGAGCTGGCTGCGGTCGATCTTCTCGGTGGCGGCCGCTTGTTCCTCGGCACGGCGGGGCAGCAAATGGCCGACCGTCTGGTTGTACATGGCACGAACGAAGCCGCTGCAATCGAAGCCGGACTCCGCCGTATTGCCGCCGCGGCGATAGGGAACGCCAAGGAAGCCGATGGCGGTGACCACCAGATCGGAAGTCCGTTCGGTGACGGTTTGGCGAACCTGCTGAAGTTGTCCGATCAGGCCCTTGTCGGCAAGGAGGCGGGCCAGTTCGTCATCGGTTCGGTCCTGTTGAGGAGCGGCCTGGACGGCGACGGCAAACAGGAGGGAAGCGGGTAGGACGAAAAAACGCATGGCGCGTAGGATATTGATGACGCGCGGTTATGTCAACCTCATCTGAATTGGCGAATGTATCTGCAAATGCTTGATTTGTTTGAAATTTTTCGATTTGGTTGAAGAAAAAATGTAACGGCCGACCTTTATGAACCATAAGCGATTGCCCGTAAATGGACCTCCGCACGAAAGGTGAATCAGTCAATGGCTTGGATTTTGTCGACAAAATCTCGCAAGATTGCTGCAACTTCACGGAAAAGTCATGAACTTGCAAATCGGATCGAACTTTCGGCTGACGGCGCGCGCTGCTGTCTTCTTCGGGTTGGCGCTCGCGGGCACCGTTGTAGCGCAGATACGCCCTGAGACCATTTCGTCCGGTCTTGAGAATCCATGGGGCGTGGCCTTTCTGCCGGATGGCCGTTTTGCAGTAACCGAGCGTGCCGGCCGTTTGCGGGTAATTGCCGCGGACGGAAAAATCAGCGCGCCGGTGACCGGACTGCCCGCCATCGCGGCAGGCGGCCAGGGCGGCCTGCTCGACGTGCTGGCGGATTCAGCCTTCGAAAAGAACCGCACGCTGTACTTCTGTTTTTCCGAATCCCAGGCAGGGGGCTCCGCCAACAGCACTGCGCTGGCCCGTGCGCAACTCTCCGAAGACGGCGCGAAGCTGGAGAACCTGCGGATCATCTTCAGCCAGCAACCCAAGGTGGCCAGCCGCAACCATTTCGGCTGCCGCATCGTCGAGGCGCGCGACGGCACGCTGTTTCTCACGCTCGGCGACCGGTTCGGCCGCAAGGAAGACGCGCAGAAGCTCGACAGCCACATCGGGAAAGTCGTGCGCATTGCCAAAGACGGCACGGCGCCCAAGGACAACCCGTTTGTCGGCAGGGCAGGTGCGTTGCCTGAAATCTGGAGCTACGGCCATCGCAACGGCCAGGGCGCGGCGCTCGCGCCGGACGGCCGTTTCTGGATGACCGAGCATGGCCCGCAGGGCGGCGACGAAATCAATGTTCCGCAGGCCGGCCGCAACTACGGCTGGCCGGTGATCACCTACGGTGAAAACTATGGGGGCGGCAAGATCGGCGACGGCATCACGGCCAAGGACGGCATGGAGCAGCCGCTGCACTATTGGGTGCCGTCGATAGCGCCATCGGGCATGGCCTTTCTGACCAGCGACCGCTACGGCGCGGGGTGGAAAGGCAACCTGTTCGTCGGGTCGCTCAAGTTCGGCTATCTCGACCGCATCGAACTGAAGGACGGCAAGGTGGTTGCCGAGCACAAGCTGCTGGCCGACGGCAGGTCGCGCATTCGCGATGTGAAGCAGGGGCCGGATGGCTTGCTGTATGTGCTGACCGACGAATCCGACGGCAAGCTGCTGCGCTTGCGGCCGAACTGAGGCAGCGGCTCCGACTTCAGCCGGGGCAGCCCGGCAGAGGCAATGTCGGCAGCATGCGGCGCCACAGCTGCATCCACTCGGGCCAATCGTGCCCGCCTTCTGTCGTGAACACGCGGTCTGCGGGCAGCGCCGCGGCCAGCAACCGGTGGCTGAAAGCAAAGCGGTCGTCGACGCCGTAGCCCAGGTAGAGCGGCGGGCGCGCACCGAAAGTGGCGCTGGTACCGACATAGCCGCGCAACCATTGCCAAAGCTGGGTCTCGTTCGGTGCTCGCGGATCGCTGCCCGGTGGATCGCCCAGCGGCCCGGTCCAGCGGGCCACGCCGCCTGCATTGGCGATGTCGGCGCTGAGCGGGCGTTCTCCGAGATAGGGCGCGATGGCCACGAGGCCTGCGAGTTCGCCGGGGTGGGTCTGTGCATAGAGCAGCCCACCGAAACCGCCGACCGAGATGCCGACGATCCAGACCGATTTGTAGCCCTTGCTGCGTGCCGGTGCCATCACGTCCTCGCTCAGGCGGTCGAGGATGGTCTTGTTGTTGTAGTAGCCGAGGTGCGCATCGACCCGCATCACGTCCACCGCGAGCCTGTTGTCGTTCAGCGCCTTGACGAAGCCTTCGCGCGTGAATTCGTCGGGGTGGGAGTACGCGCCGGGCAGCAGCACCAGCAGCGTGTCGGCATTTGGCGTGCAGGTGCTCTTTTCGAGCGTGCTCTCCAGCGGCGCCTTGGCCGTGCGCAGGCCACCGCAGCCGGCGATGAGAAGCGCCGCGCAAAGGCTCAGAACCGGGAGGTGGCGCCCGGTCGGACGGCGCCATGTCGAAAAGATCCGCATCCGGCGGAGTCTAGGTGCACGGCTTTTCAGTGGTACGGTCTAGCCCAATCAATTTCCATTTGAAAGAATCAGTTCATGCTGCTCGACGCCTCGCAATCCCAACTCGTGCTGGTCGACTACCAGGCGCAGCTGATGCCTGCGATCTTCGAGGCCGATGCCGTGGTGCAGAACGCCGTGCGTCTGGGCAAGATGGCGCGCCTGTTCGAGGTGCCGGTCTGGGGCACCGAGCACAACCCCTCGAAGCTCGGCGAGACCGTGCCCGACGTTCGGGCGCTGTACCAGCGAACCTTGCCCAAGATGCATTTCAGCGGCATGGAGGAGGGCCTCGGCGAATGGTTGCGCGTGCCGGCCAAGGCGCCACAGGGCAATGCCCGCAGCCTGCCGAAGCACCTGCAGAAGCCCGCTGCCGCGGCCGAAGAGCGCAACACCATTGTGATCGCCGGCTGCGAAGCGCATGTCTGCCTGCTGCAGACCGCGCTCGATCTTCTTGAAGACGAATTCGAAGTGTGGGTGGTGACCGACGCCTGCAGCTCTCGCACCGAACGCAACCGCGACGCGGCCTTCGACCGGCTGGCCGGCGCAGGCGCCGAGCTGGTGACCACCGAAATGGTCGCCTTCGAATGGCTGCGGACGGCGGAGCACCCTGCATTTCCCGAACTGCTGAAGATCGTTCGATAGCAGCTTTGCATTTACGCTGAACCGGGCTCGAACCGGGCCAACGGGGCCAACGGGGCGAAACCCGATTGTTCGGCCCGTCAGCTTGTTGCAAGATCAGTCTCCATAATTATGAATTCAGTTTTAGGCGGCGCTGATCGCCGGAACTGATTTCCATAACCAGGAGACATCGCAGATGAGCCGCTACGAAAAGTTCTATCGCCAGTCGGTCGATACGCCCGAGGCGTTCTGGGCCGAGCAGGCCAGGCTGATCGACTGGCAGACGCCTCCGACCCAGATACTGGACGCGAGCCAGCCGCCGTTTGCCCGATGGTTCGTGGATGGAACCACCAACCTGTGCCACAACGCCGTCGACCGGCACTTGGCCGCGCGTGGCGACCAGCCTGCATTGATTTTCGTGTCGACCGAAACCGGCACGGAAAGAACCTACAGCTTCCGCGAGCTGCATGCCGAGGTGCAGCGCACCGCGGCCAGCCTGGTCGAGCTGGGGGTGGGCAAGGGCGATCGCGTGCTCATCTACATGCCGATGATTCCGGAGGCTGCGTTCGCGATGCTGGCCTGCGCGCGGATCGGCGCGATCCATTGCGTGGTCTTCGGCGGTTTCGCCAGCGGCTCGCTGGCCTCGCGCATCGAGGACGCCGAGCCCAAGGTGGTCGTGAGCGCGGACGCCGGTTCACGCGGCGGCAAGGTCATTGCGTACAAGCCGCTGCTCGACGAGGCCATCCGGATTTCGAAGCACAAGCCGCCGGCCGTGCTGCTGACCGACCGCGGCCTTGCGCCCATGGCGCTGACTGCCGGCCGCGACCATCTGGCTGCCGAGCTGAACCTGAAGCATCGCGACACCGAGGTGCCGTGCACCTGGCTGGCCGCCACCGACATCAGCTACACCATCTATACCAGCGGCACCACCGGCAAGCCCAAGGGCGTGCAGCGCGACGTGGGCGGCTATGCGGTGGCGCTGGCCGCCAGCATGAAGCACATCTTCGATGGCCGGCCGGGCGAAACCTATTTTTCGACCAGCGATATCGGCTGGGTGGTGGGCCACAGCTACATCGTCTACGGGCCGCTGATCGCCGGCATGGCCACTCTCATGTACGAGGGCCTGCCCACGCAGGGCATCGACAGGCAGCCCGACGGCGGCATCTGGTGGCGCCTGGTCGAAAAGTACAAGGTGACGGTGATGTTCAGCGCGCCCACCGCGGTGCGCGTGCTCAAGAAGCAAGACCCGGCGCTGCTCAAGAAATACGACCTGTCGAGCCTGCGCGCGCTGTTCCTGGCGGGCGAGCCGCTCGACGAGCCCACCGCACGCTGGATCAGCGAGGGGCTGGGCGTGCCGATCATCGACAACTACTGGCAGACGGAATCGGGCTGGCCGATCATCACCATTGCCAATGGCGTCGAGAAAAAGCCCAGCAAGTTCGGCAGCCCCGGCGTGCCGATGTACGGCTTTCGCGTGAAGATCCTGCACGAAGCCACCGGCGAGGAACTGACGGGTGCCAACGAGAAGGGCGTGGTCGTGATCGAGGGCCCCACGCCGCCGGGCTTCATGCAAACGGTGTGGAAAGACGACGAGCGCTTCGTCGACACCTACTGGAAGAGCGTGCCCGGCAAGATGGTCTATTCGACCTTCGACTGGGGCATTCGCGACGAAGACGGCTACTTCTACATCCTCGGCCGTACCGACGACGTCATCAACGTGGCCGGCCATCGCCTCGGCACGCGCGAGATCGAGGAGAGCATTTCGGGCCACGCCGGCGTGGCCGAGGTGGCGGTGGTCGGCGTGGCCGACGCGCTCAAGGGCCAGGTTGCCATGGCTTTCGTCGTGCCGAGGGACGGCAGGGCGATCACCGACGCCGACACGGCGCTGAAGCTGGAAGGCGAAATCATGAAAGTGGTGGCCGACCAGCTCGGCGCCCTGGCGCGGCCGGCACGCGTGCGCTTCGTGAACGGGCTGCCCAAGACCCGCAGCGGCAAGTTGCTGCGGCGCGCCATCCAGGCGGTATGCGAGCGGCGGGACCCGGGCGACCTGACCACCATCGACGACCCCGCCACGCTGCAGCAGATCAAACAGCTACTTTCTTCTGACTGAATGAGCAAGAGCAATCTTGCAAAGTTGCGTCGAACCGTCATATGTCTGACGTGGCACAATGCCAAGGTACTCAGGCCCTTCCCCAGCCACAGTCGCATCCGCCAACCGGTTCAGCCGTGTCGCGGAAGGTTTCTTAACCAGCTAGTGCTTCCTTCAGGGAAGCGAAGGTCAGCGGAATATGAGCGATTCATCTACGCCATCGGCGTACACCGCCTATCAAGGCAACACCTACCTCTTCGGCGGCAATGCGCCCTATGTCGAGGAGATGTACGAAAACTACCTTGCCAATCCCGGCAGCGTACCCGACAACTGGCGCTCGTATTTCGATGCGCTGCAGAACGTGCCTGCGGTCGACGGCTCCAATACCCGCGACGTGCCGCACCAGCCGGTCATCAACGCCTTTGCGGAACGTGCCAAGCAGGGCACGACCAAGGTCGTTCAGGCCAGCGGCGCCGACTCCGAGCTCGGCCGCAAGCGCACCGCCGTCCAGCAGCTGATTGCCGCCTACCGCAACGTCGGCGCCCGCTGGGCTGACCTCGACCCCCTCAAGCGCGCCGAGCGTCCGGCCATTCCGGAGCTCGAGCCCTCGTTCTACGGCTTCACCGATGCCGACCTCGAGACGGTGTTCAACACCAGCAACACCTTTTTCGGCAAAGAGACCATGTCGCTGCGCGACCTGCTCAATGCCTTGCGTGAAACGTACTGCGGCACCATCGGCGTCGAGTACATGTACACCACCGACCAGAACCACAAGCGCTGGTGGCAGCAGAAGATCGAAAGCGCGCGTACCAACCCGCAGCTGACGGCCGAGCAGAAGAAGCACGTGCTGAACCGCCTCACGGCGGCCGAAGGCCTCGAACGCTTCCTGCACACCAAGTACGTGGGCCAGAAGCGCTTCTCGCTCGAAGGCGGCGAAAGCTTCATCGTCTCGATGGACGAGCTGATCAACCAGGCCGGCATCAAGGGCGTGCAGGAAATCGTGATCGGCATGGCCCACCGCGGCCGCCTCAACGTGCTGGTCAACTCGCTCGGCAAGATGCCGGCCGACCTGTTCGCCGAGTTCGACCACACCGCCCCCGAAGATTTGCCGAGCGGCGACGTCAAGTACCACCAGGGCTTCAGCTCGGACGTGACCACCCCCGGCGGCCCGGTGCACCTGAGCCTGGCGTTCAACCCCTCGCACCTCGAAATCGTGAACCCGGTGGTCGAAGGCTCGGTGCGCGCCCGCATGGACCGCCGCGCCGACCCGCAAGGCAAGCAGGTTCTGCCCGTGCTCGTGCACGGCGACGCCGCCTTCGCGGGCCAGGGCGTCGTGATGGAAACGCTGGCGCTGGCCGAAACGCGCGGCTACTTCACCGGCGGCACGGTGCACATCGTCATCAACAACCAGATCGGCTTCACCACCAGCGACCCGCGCGACAGCCGCTCGACGCTGTACTGCTCGGACATCGTCAAGATGATCGAAGCGCCGGTGCTGCACGTGAACGGCGACGACCCCGAAGCCGTGGTGCTCGCCACCCAGCTCGCCCTCGAATTCCGCATGGAGTTCCAGAAGGACGTGGTGGTCGACATCATCTGCTTCCGCAAGCTGGGCCACAACGAGCAGGACACCCCCTCGCTCACCCAGCCGCTGATGTACAAGAAGATCGCCCAGCACCCCGGCACGCGCAAGCTGTACGCCGACAAGCTGGCGACGCAGGGCCTGGGCGATACGCTCGGCGACGACATGGTCAAGGCCCAGCGCGCCGCCTTCGACGAAGGCCGCAACACGGTCGACCCGGTGCTCACCAACTTCAAGAGCAAGTACGCCGTCGACTGGAGTCCCTACCTCAACAAGAAGTGGACCGATGCCGGCGACACGGCCATTCCCTCCAGCGAGTGGAAGCGCCTGGCCGAGAAGATCACCACGGCGCCGGCCGGCTTCACGGTGCACCCGCTCGTGAAGAAGGTGCTGGACGACCGCGCCGCCATGGGCCGCGGCGACGTGAATGTCGACTGGGGCATGGGCGAGCACATGGCTTTTGCCTCGCTGGTGGCCAGCGGCTATCCGGTTCGCCTCTCAGGCGAAGACTGCGGCCGTGGCACGTTCACGCACCGCCACGCCGTGCTGCACGACCAGAACCGCGAGAAGTTCGACGAAGGCACCTACACGCCGCTGCAGAACGTGGCTGAAAACCAGGCACCGTTCGTCGTCATCGACTCCATCCTGTCGGAAGAAGCCGTGCTCGCGTTCGAATACGGCTACGCCTCCAACGACCCGAACACGCTCGTCATCTGGGAAGCCCAGTTCGGCGACTTCGTGAACGGCGCGCAAGTGGTGATCGACCAGTTCATCGCCTCGGGCGAAGTGAAGTGGGGCCGCGTCAACGGCCTGACCATGATGCTGCCGCACGGCTACGAAGGCCAGGGCCCCGAGCACAGCTCGGCACGCCTGGAGCGCTTCATGCAGCTGAGCGCCGACGCCAACATGCAAGTGGTGCAGCCGACCACGGCCAGCCAGATCTTCCACGTGCTGCGCCGCCAGATGGTGCGCAACCTGCGCAAGCCGCTGATCATCCTCACGCCCAAGTCGCTGCTGCGCAACAAGGATGCGACCTCGCCGCTGTCCGAGTTCACCAAGGGCAGCTTCCAGACGGTCATTCCGGACAACAAGGGCCTGAAGGCCGAGAAGGTCAAGCGCCTGATCGCCTGCTCGGGCAAGGTCTACTATGACCTGTCCAAGAAGCGCGAGGAGCGCGGCGACGAAGACGTGGCAATCATCCGCGTCGAGCAGCTCTATCCGTTCCCGCACAAGGCCTTTGCCGCCGAGATCAAGAAGTACCCGAATCTCGTCGACGTGGTCTGGTGCCAGGACGAGCCGCAGAACCAGGGCGCCTGGTTCTTCGTGCAGCACTACATCCACGAAAACATGCAGGACGGCCAGAAGCTGGGCTACTCCGGCCGTGCCGCCTCGGCATCGCCCGCGGTGGGCTACTCGCACCTGCACCAGGAACAGCAGAAGGCGCTCGTCGATGGCGCGTTTGGCAAGCTCAAGGGCTTCGTGCTGACCAAGTAATCAAAAGCCTCTTTTCACACGAACACCCTCAAGAACAAAACGGAGCTCACTCCAAATGTCTATCGTAGAAGTCAAAGTCCCCCAGCTTTCCGAATCCGTGGCCGAAGCCACCATGCTCACCTGGAAGAAGAAGGCCGGCGAAGCCGTCGCCGTCGATGAAATCCTGATCGAGATCGAGACCGACAAGGTCGTGCTGGAAGTGCCCGCGCCTTCGGCTGGCGTGCTGGCCGAAATCGTGCAGCCCGATGGCGCCACCGTGGTGGCCGATCAGCTGATCGCCAAGATCGACACCGAAGGCAAGGGCGCGGCCGCCGCGCCTGCCGCAGCACCCGCTGCCGCCCCGGCTCCGGCCGCGGCACCTGCCCCGGCAGCCGCTGCTGCAGCCACCGGCGGTTCGAAGTCCGACGTTGCCATGCCCGCCGCCGCCAAGCTGCTGGCCGACAACAACCTGAAGACCGGCGACGTGGCCGGCACCGGCAAGGACGGCCGTGTCACCAAGGGCGACGTGCTCGGCGCCGTGGCTTCGGGCGCCAAGCCCGCCGCCACCGTGGCCGCACCGGCCGCCAAGCCCGCTCTGCCGCAAGTCTCCGCGCCCGGCAGCGCAGCCGACCTGGGCGAGCGCCCCGAGCAGCGCGTGCCGATGAGCCGCCTGCGCGCCCGCATTGCCGAGCGCCTGCTGCAATCGCAATCGACCAACGCCATCCTGACGACCTTCAACGAGGTCAACATGGCACCGGTGATGGAACTGCGCAAGCGCTTCCAGGACAGCTTCACCAAGGAACACGGCGTGAAGCTCGGCTTCATGAGCTTCTTCGTGAAGGCCGCGGTGCATGCGCTCAAGAAGTACCCGGTGATCAACGCCTCGGTCGACGGCAACGACATCCTGTACCACGGCTACTTCGACATCGGTATTGCCGTCGGTTCGCCGCGCGGCCTGGTGGTGCCCATCCTGCGCAACGCCGACCAGATGAGCTTTGCCGACATCGAGAAGAAGATCGCCGAATACGGCAAGAAGGCGCAAGACGGCAAGCTCGGCATCGAAGAAATGACCGGCGGCACGTTCTCCATCTCGAACGGCGGCACCTTCGGCTCGATGCTCTCGACCCCGATCATCAACCCGCCCCAGTCGGCCATCCTCGGCGTGCACGCCACCAAGGACCGCGCCGTGGTCGAGAACGGCCAGATCGTCATCCGCCCGATGAACTACCTCGCCATGAGCTACGACCACCGCATCATCGACGGCCGCGAAGCCGTGCTGGGCCTGGTCGCCATGAAGGAAGCGCTGGAAGATCCGTCGCGTCTGCTGTTCGACATCTGAGGAGACTGATCAGATGGCAAACAAACAATTCGACGTCATCGTCATCGGCGGCGGCCCCGGCGGCTACATCGCCGCCATTCGCGCCGCGCAACTCGGCTTCAACGTCGCCTGTATCGACGAGTGGAAGAACGGCAAGGGCGGTCCGGCACCGGGCGGTACCTGCACCAACGTCGGCTGCATTCCGTCGAAGGCGCTGCTGCAATCGTCGGAGCACTTCGACCAGGCCGGCCATCACTTTGCCGACCACGGCATCAAGGTCGAAGGCCTGGGCCTCGACCTCGACAAGATGCTGGCCCGCAAGGACCAGGTCGTGAAGCAGAACAACGACGGCATCCTGTACCTGTTCAAGAAGAACAAGATCACGTTCTTCCATGGTCGCGGCTCGTTCGTGAAGACCGATGCAACCGGCTACGAGATCAAGGTGGCCGGTGCCGCCGAAGAGTCGATCAGCGGCAAGCACATCATCGTGGCCACGGGCTCCAATGCCCGCGCACTGCCCGGCACGCCGTTCGACGAAGAGAACATTCTCTCGAACGACGGCGCGCTGCGCATCGGCGCGGTGCCCAAGAAGCTGGGCCTGATCGGCTCGGGCGTCATCGGCCTCGAAATGGGCTCGGTGTGGCGTCGCCTCGGTGCCGAAGTCACGGTGCTCGAAGCGCTGCCGACCTTCCTCGGCGCGGTGGACGAGCAGATCGCCAAGGAAGCCAAGAAGGCTTTCGACAAGCAGAAGCTCAAGATCGAACTCGGCGTCAAGGTCGGCGAGATCAAGTCGTCCAAGAAGGGCGTGAGCGTGGCCTGGACCAACGCCAAGGGCGAAGCCCAGACGCTGGAAGTCGACAAGCTGATCGTCTCGATCGGCCGCGTGCCCAACACCATCGGCCTGAACGCCGAAGCCGTGGGCCTGAAGCTCGACGAGCGCGGCGCCATTGCCGTGGACGACGATTGCAAGACCAGCCTGCCGAACGTGTGGGCCATCGGCGACGTGGTGCGCGGCCCGATGCTCGCGCACAAGGCCGAGGAAGAGGGCGTTGCCGTGGCGGAGCGCATTGCGGGCCAGCATGGTCACGTCAACTTCAACACCGTGCCGTGGGTGATCTACACCAACCCCGAGATCGCGTGGGTCGGCCAGACCGAGCAGCAACTCAAGGCCGCGGGCCGCGCCTACAAGGCCGGTACCTTCCCGTTCCTTGCGAACGGCCGCGCACGTGCGCTGGGCGACACGACCGGCATGGTCAAGTTCCTGGCCGATGCAACGACGGACGAAATCCTCGGCGTGCACATCGTGGGCCCGCAGGCCAGCGAGCTGATCTCCGAGGCCGTCGTGGCCATGGAGTTCAAGGCGAGCGCGGAAGACATCGCGCGCATTTGCCACGCGCACCCGTCGCTGTCGGAAGCCACGAAGGAAGCGGCACTTGCCGTGGACAAGCGCACGCTGAACTTCTGATCCATTGACCAGCGTTAAAGAGGCCTATGAGGCGGAACTCGCGGTGCGCGGGTTCCAGAGCGACCCCGCGCAGCTGCGTGCCGTCGAGGCGCTGGATCGCTGCGCGCGGGAATGGGCCGACTACAAGGCCCAGCGCTCCAACGCGCTGAAGAAGTTCATCAACCGGCCCGAGCTGCCGCGCGGCGTCTACATGCACGGTGGCGTCGGGCGGGGCAAGAGCTTCCTGATGGACTTGTTCTTCAACGCCGTGCCGCTGCGGCGCAAGACCCGCCTGCACTTTCACGAGTTCATGCGCGAGGTGCACCGCGAGCTGCGCGAGCTGCAGGGCACGGTCAACCCGCTCGACGAGCTGGGGCTGCGGATTTCGAAGCGCTACAAGCTGATCTGCTTCGACGAGTTCCACGTCGCGGACATCACCGACGCGATGATTCTTCATCGCTTGCTGGTGTCGCTGTTCGAGAACGGCGTGGGCTTTGTCACTACCTCCAATTTCAGGCCCGACGATCTGTATCCCGGCGGGCTGCACCGCGACCGCATCCTGCCTGCGATCGCATTGCTGAACGAGAAGCTCGAAGTATTGAGCGTGGACAACGGCACCGACTACCGGCGCCGCACGCTTGAACAATTGCGCATGTACCTGACGCCGAACGATGCGGCAGCCGAGAAGGAGTTGCGCAAGGCTTTCGACAAGCTGGCCGAAACGGCCGACGAAAACCCGATCCTGCACATCGAGCAGCGCGAGATCCGCGCAAGGCGCAAGGCGGGCGGCGTGGTCTGGTTCGACTTCAAGACGCTGTGCGGCGGACCGCGTTCGCAGAACGACTATCTCGAAATTGCCAGCCAGTTCCACACGGTGCTGCTCTCCGACGTGCCGCACATGCCGGTTCGCATGGCCTCTGAAGCACGCCGTTTCACTTGGCTGGTCGACGTCTTGTACGACCGCCGTGTCAAGCTCATCATGTCGGCCGAGGTACCGCCGGAGGCGTTGTATACCGAGGGCCCGCTTGCGCATGAATTTCCGCGAACGGTTTCCAGGCTGACCGAAATGCAATCGAGCGAATTCCTCTCCCTGGAGCGCCGGATCGTCGACACTCGACTGACATGAAAAATATTGTTTTCGCCGTGCTGATGACATTGGGCAGCCTGCCGCTTTGGGCGCAGTCCAATGCGGCCGCGGGCAAGTCCGACTTCGAAGCCGAGCGCAGCAGGCTGACCGCCGAGCGCGCGGCCATCGAGGCTCGCTACGAGAAGGAGCGCGCCGCCTGCTACCAGAAGTTCGCAGTCGAAGATTGCCTGCTCGACAGCCGCAGGCGCCGCCGCACCGAAACCGATCACATCAAGCGCCAGGAAACGGCCATCAACGACATCGAGCGCCAGCGGCGCGGCGCGGCCGAGCTCGAGAAGCTCGACCAGAAGGCCGCCACGCGGCGCCCGCAAGACACGCCCGAGAAGCAGGACGAGTCCCGTCAAGCGCAAAAAGACCGCGAGCAGCGTGCTGCCGATCACGCAGCGAGCCGCGCCGCCACCGCGGCCGAGGCGGACGAGCGCCGGCGCCAGCTCGAGGCCAAGCAAAGAGCAAACGCCGAAGACCAGGCCAAGGCTGCCCAGCGCCGTGCCGAAGCGCCGGCGGAGGCCCAGCGCTTCGAGAGCAAGCAGCAGAAGGCAGCGGAGCACAGGGCCAGCCGTGAACGGCAGAACGCCGACCGCACCAAGCCGCGCGGGGCGCCTTTGCCCCCGCCGCCGCCGGCATCCCCGGCATCGTCACCGGCTCGTTGAGCGCGGGGGCTGAGCGTCTGCTCAGCGTCGGCGCTCAGACTTCCGCTGGAAGCGCCTCGAGCTTCAGCACTGCAATAGAGATGTTGTCGCCCGTGCCGCGGGCACGGCGACGCGCCTCGCCCACCAGGATTTCAACCGCGTCGCGCGGCGGCTCGGCATACAACACGCTGGCCAGTTCCTCAGGGCTGAAGTAGTGCCAGAGCCCGTCGCTGCATGCCATCAGCAGGTCGCCGGGCTGCATCGCCGGAATGTAGTGGGGCTCGATCGGCGGCGGCGTCGTCGTCATGCCGAGGCAGCCGAGGAGGATGTTGCCCTTGGGATGGACATTGGCCTCGGCCTCGCTGATCTCGCCGCGGTCGATGAGCACTTGCACATAGGAATGGTCGCGCGTGCGCGTGACGAGCTGCCCATCCTGAAAGTGGTAGATGCGGGAGTCGCCGGCATGAATCCACGCGCAATCGCCCTTGGGGTTCATGAGAAAGGCCGCCAGCGTGCTGTGCGGTTCCTGCTCGCTCGACAGGGCCGTGAGCTTGATGACCGTGTGCGCGTCTTCCAACAGCTGCCGCAGCACCGCCGTGGAGCTGTCGCGATCGGGGTGGTAGCGGGTGAAAAGCTGGCGCGCCGTCATCAGCACCTGGTCGGAGGCCTTGCGCCCGCCGCTGCGCCCGCCCATGCCGTCGGCAATGACGCCCAGCATGCAGCCTGGCGCGCGCGGATGGCTCATCATCAGCACCTGGTCCTGCTGGTAGGGGCGGTCTCCCTTGTGGAGGCCGGTGGCGGCGGCAAGTCGAAAGCCTAGGGTCATGAACGCAATGCGCCAATGGCGCGCTTTCTGTCTTCTCGTAGATTCGTGTCAGGACGTATTATCGAGTGAACACGAGCTGCGCGCGGAATACGCGCGCATCGCCAACGTTGGACTCCAATCTCCACTCCCTTTCCCGCCAATTGATCGAGTTGCGCATCGAACATGCCGACCTTGACGCCACCATCGACCGCCTGGCCGAGGCTTCGCCGCAAGACGAACTCCTGCTGCGGCGGCTGAAGAAGCGCCGCCTCGGGTTGCGCGATCAGATCGTGCGGCTCGAGAACATGCTCGACCCGAGAGAACCCGCGTGACCGACACACTCGAGGACAAGGTGCGCGACGCCTTCGCGCACGGAGGCGTCCTTTCCCGCGCCGCAGAGCAGTTCCGTGAACGCTCGGGACAGACCGAAATGGCGCTGGCCGTTGCGCGAACCATCGAAGACGGCGGGGTGCTGGTGGTCGAGGCCGGTACGGGCGTGGGCAAGACCTTCTCGTACCTCGTGCCGGCGTTGCTCAGCGGCGAACGCGTGCTGCTGTCGACCGCCACCAAGACCCTGCAAGACCAGCTGTTCGGCCGCGACTTGCCGCGTCTGGTCGAGGCGCTCGAACTGCCGGTTCGAACGGCGCTGCTCAAGGGACGTGCGAGCTATCTGTGCCTGCACCGGCTCGACCTGGCGCGCCACGATGCATCGCTGCCCGAGCGGGGCAGCCTGCGAACGCTCGCCAAGATCGAGCAATGGTCCAAGGCCACGCGAACCGGCGACCTGGCCGAGCTGCCCGGGCTGGACGAGCGCTCGCCGCTCATTCCCCTGATTACTTCCACGCGCGAGAACTGCCTGGGCGCGCAATGCCCGCAGTTCAAGCCCTGCCACGTCAACCTGGCGCGGCGCGAGGCATTGGCGGCCGACGTCGTGGTCATCAACCACCATCTGTTCTTCGCGGATCTCGCGGTGCGCGAGACCGGCATGGCCGAGCTGTTGCCGACCGTGAGCGTGGTGGTGTTCGACGAGGCCCATCAGCTCAACGAAACCGGTGTGCAGTTTCTGGGGGCGCAACTGGGCAGCGGCCAGGCGCTCGATTTCGCGCGCGATCTGCTCGGCGCGGGCCTGCAGCATGCGCGCGGACTGGTCGATTGGCAGCAACTGGTGGCGGCCGTCGAGCGCGCGGCGCGCGAGTTGCGCCTGGCGGTCGGCAAGCAATGGCCCGGAACCAAGCTGCGCTGGGTGGGGCCTTCGCCGGAGGGAATCGACCCCGGCATCTGGCAGGGCGCACTCGATGCTTTGCAGCATGCATTCGAAATGGCCGCCGAAGGGCTCGATACCGTCAGCGAGATATCGCCCGATTTCGTACGCCTGTACGAGCGCGCGCAGCAGCTCGCCAAGCGCGCGGCGCGTTTCGCGCTGCCTTGCGAGGTCGAATCCGTGCGCTGGGTCGACGTGGGCACACAACTGCGCCTGGTCGAGTCGCCACTCGACATTGCCGAGGCGATGCGCACGCGCGTGCTCAAGATCAGCCATGGCGAGCGTGAACTCGATGCCTATGGCGAAGAACAGGAAGACAGCCGACCGGCGCCCGAAGACAGCGGGCGCGCCTGGATCTTTACTTCCGCAACGCTGGGCGACGAACCCACGCTGCGCTGGTTCACCGAGCCGTGCGGTCTGGGCAACGCCGAAGTGCTGCGGGTGCAGAGCCCTTTCGACTACGCCGCCCAAGCGGGGCTCTATGTACCGAGGGCCTTTCCAAAGCCCAACGATGTTTCTCACAGCGCGCGTGTTGCGCAACTGGCTGCGCGGGGCGCCAGTGAACTCGGCGGGCGCACGCTGGTGCTGACGACCACGCTGCGTGCATTGCGCGCCATCGGCGACGAGATGAAGCAGCAGTTCGAACGGCTCGAAGCCGACGTGCGGCCCGAGGTGCTTGTTCAGGGCGAATTGCCCAAGCGCGTGCTCATGGACCGCTTCCGCGAAGGCGCGGACGCCGGGCGCGCCGGTTGCGTGCTGGTTGCATCCGCATCGTTCTGGGAGGGCTTCGACGCGCCGGGCGACGCATTGCAGCTGGTGGTGATCGACAAGCTGCCGTTCCCGCCGCCCAACGATCCGCTGGTCGAAGCGCGCTCGCAGCGGCTCGAGGCACAAGGGCGCAGTTCGTTCAGCGACTATTCGCTGCCCGAGGCGGCCGTGGCGTTGAAGCAGGGGGCAGGGCGGCTGATTCGCCGCGAAACGGATTGCGGGGTGCTTGCGATCTGCGACACCCGCCTGGTTGCCATGGGCTATGGCCGGCGGCTGCTGGCCGCACTGCCGCCTATGCGGCGGCTGGAGAGCGAGGCGGATTTCGAGGCCGCCATCGGCGATCTGAAGAACTCGCTCTCGGCCTGAAGGACCGCGAGGGCGGGCCGGCAGCGCCCATCTTGGGCAGACGAAGAAAAAGCCCCGAAGGGCTTTGTTCTTTTACTGGATTACCAGACCTTCCACCACGGATCGTCCTTGCCCTTGAAGCCGCGGGCCAGGTACTCGCTTTGCGGGTAGTTGGTGGTCAGCACGCGCTGGGCGTCGTCGCGCAGGTCCTTCATGCCGAGCGCGTCGTACGAGCGAACGATGATGTACAGCGCTTCTTCGAGTGCGGGCACTTCGCGGTAGTCGGCCAGCGCAAGCTGCGCCCGGTTGATGGCTGCCAGGTAGGCGCCGCGCGAGTAGTAATAACGCGCCACGTGCACTTCGTACTGCGCGAGCGAGTTCACGATGTAGTTCATGCGCTGGCGCGCGTCGGGCGCGTAGCGCGACGCGGGGAAGCGCGTCACGAGGTCCTTGAACGATTCGAACGATTCCTTGGCGGCCTTCTGGTCGCGCTCGGACAGGTCCTGCCGCGTCAGGAACGAGAACATGCCGAGGTCGTCGTTGAAGTTGATCACGCCCTTGAGGTACAGCGCGTAATCGAGCGCCGGACTCGCCGGGTGCAGCTTCATGAAGCGGTCGAGCGTGGAAACAGCGGCGGCCTTTTCACCTGCCTTGTACTGTGCGTACGCCTTTTCGAGCTGGGCCTGCTGCGCGAGCGGCGTGCCGGCGGCGCGGCCTTCGAGCTTCTCGTACAGCGGCACGGCCTTGTCGTAGGCGCCGGAGCCGGCTTCGTCCTTGGCTTCCGCATAAATGCGGTTGGGACTCCAGCTCGCCGTCTTGTCGGCGGTGGGGGTGGAGGAGCAGCCGGCTGCAAGCAGCGCTGCTGCGCTGAGCGCGATCCAGGAGGGGACCGATAATTTGGCGCGAAACATCACATACGGCTTTCGTGAAACAGTTGCCTTCAATTATATCGACCGACCCTTCGGACCTGGTTCCCGACACAGCCGAGGCCGACGAGGGCGCGGACCCGGTCGAGCCCAGCGAGCTGCGGCCCTTTGCCATGGGGCCGGCCGAGCACGGCCAGCGGCTGGACCGCGCGCTGGCCGCCCTGGTGCCCGAATTTTCTCGCAACTATCTGCAACAGCTGATCGAAGCCGGCGCCGTGGAGCTGCAGGGCCGCACGGTCCTGAAGGCTTCCGCCACGGTGCGCGCCGGGCAGGCCGGCCACATCGAACTGCGGCCGACGCCCCAGAGCCAGGCCTTCCGGCCCGAGGCCATGGACATCGTCACGGTGCACGAAGACGAGCACCTGCGCATCATCGACAAGCCGGCCGGCCTGGTGGTGCACCCGGCCCCCGGCCATTGGAGCGGCACGCTCCTGAACGGGCTGCTGGCGCTCGACCCCAAGGCTTCGCTGCTGCCGCGCGCGGGCATCGTGCACCGGCTCGACCGCGACACCAGCGGGCTGATGGTCGTGGCACGGACCCGGGCCGCCATGGATGCCATGGTGGCGCTGATTGCGGCGCGCGAGGTCAAGCGGCAGTACCTTGCCGTCGGGCACAAGCCCTGGGTCGGCGCGGCGGCCCGGCAGGTCGACGCGCCCATCGGCCGCGATCCGCGCAACCGTTTGCGCATGGCCGTGGTCGATCTGGAGCGCCACGCGGGAAAGACGGCGCGCACGCTCATCGAGCGCCTCGACAGCAATGCGCAGGGCTGCGCCGTGCGGTGCACGCTCGAAACCGGCCGTACCCACCAGATCCGGGTGCACATGGCGTCCATCGGGCATCCGCTGGTCGGCGACGCGCTCTACGGCGGCGCTCCCGCCGCGGGGCTGGGGCGGCAGGCGCTGCATGCCTTCAGGCTGGCGTTCGTGCACCCCGTCACAAAGACGCCGCTGGAGTTCCGCTCGCTTCCGCCGGCCGATCTCGTTCATGCGTTGCAGACCTGGGGGCTGGATTACAATCGCGCCTGACGGCCCGAGGGCCGCGCCGGCCCTCCGATGCCGGCCTTGCGTTGCATTCGCCGCGTGCCGGCAACGCCTACTCCTTCCATCCTTCTGAACAAGCGTCCCCGAGGCGCCTTTTCCCGGATAACGCGAACCATGAATACGGCGGATGCCAAGCGCATTCTAGAAACCGCCTTGATCTGTTCGAGCCAGCCGCTGCCAGTGCGTGATATGCGCGTGCTGTTCGACGACGAGCTGGGCGTGGACACCATCAAGGTGCTGTTGCTTGAACTGCAGGAAGACTGGGCGCAACGCGGCCTGGAGCTGGTGAGCGTCGCCAGTGGCTGGCGCTTTCAAAGCCGGCCGGAGATGCGCGACCACCTCGATCGCCTGCACCCCGAGAAGCCGCCGCGCTACACGCGCGCCGCCCTCGAAACGCTGGCCATCATTGCCTACCGCCAGCCGGTCACGCGCGGCGACATGGAAGACATTCGCGGCGTCACCATCAATTCCCTCATCCTCAAGCAGCTCGAAGACCGCGGCTGGGTCGAGGTAATCGGCCACCGCGAGACCGTCGGCCGGCCAGCGCTTTACGCGACCACGCGGCAGTTTCTCGACGATCTCGGCCTGGGCTCCCTCGACCAACTGCCGCTGATCGAAACGCCGGCCCAGCAGGCGGCGCTGGTCGATGCGCTCGACCAGGCCTCGGGCAACCAGCCGGGGCTGCCGATGGAAATTGCCGGCGACTCCGATGCCGATGCCTCTGCCGCAACAGATGCGAATGCCGAAGCGGTCGACATGGCCGAAACGGCTGAAGCCATCGAAGCGGTCGATGCCGCCGCCGCACAATTCGCCGAGGACGCGGCCTCTCCCGAAGAGCCCGCAGAAATCCCGGCCCTCCCGGAAGCTGAGCCTCCCGTTGTTGCGCTCGAATCCGAAGTCCCGTCGCCCGACGAGACCGATCCCCACGCTGTTTCTCCCGGAAAAACCTCATGAGCCCCTCCGACATTGACGACGCGGCAATCGTGCCGGTCCAGCCCGAATCCGAGAAAAAAGAGGCGGTAGCGGAAGCGTCCGGCCCGTCGTCGGACGCCGATGCGGGTGCTCCCGTTCCAGCTGCCGGCGAAGGTGAAGCTCCCAAGAAAAAGCGTGCCCCGCGCCGCAAGAAGACCGTAGAGCCGGCTGCAGAGGGTGACGCACAGGCGGCACCCGCGGAAAGTTCCGAGCCGGTGATCGAACCCGTCGCTGAAGCAGCCTCTGCGGCCCCCGCGGCGGCTCCAGCTTCGGCGCCAACCCCTGCCGCTCCCATCAAGGCTGCCGCAGCAGCGGAGCAGCGCGAAGAGCGCCGCGAGGAAGAGGGCGCTCGTGGTCAGTACGACGACGAAGAAGAGGAAGAAGAGCCGGACGAGGAAGAGGACGACCTCGACCGCGCACGCCGCGCCGCCGAGCGCGAGCAGCGCAATGCGCTGCCGCCCGAGCCGATCCGCTTCGCGGACGTCATTTCAGGCCAGTTCGACGCCGACGAAGAAAGCCCCGAAGTCCCGCCGCTCAAGCGGGTGCTGCTGCCGGAAGCCGATTCGCCCAAGCTGCACAAGGTGCTGGCGCAGGCCGGCCTGGGTTCGCGGCTTGAAATGGAAGCGTTGATTCTCCAAGGCCGCATCTCGGTCAACAACGAACCGGCCCACATCGGCCAGCGCATTCAATACGGCGACCAGGTCAAGATCAACGGCAAGCCGATTCGCTACCGCATCGCGCCGCCTCCGCCGCGCGTTATCGCGTACCACAAGCCGGTGGGTGAAGTTGTCACGCACGACGATCCGCAGAACCGTCCCACGGTGTTCCGCAAGCTGCCTCGCCTGCAGCAGGGCAAGTGGCAGTCGGTCGGTCGGCTCGACCTGAACACCGAAGGCCTGCTGCTGTTCAGCAGCTCGGGCGACCTGGCCAACCAGCTGATGCACCCTCGTTTCGGCCTGGAGCGCGAGTACGCCGTGCGCGTGCTGGGTGCACTCAATGCCGAGGAAAAGAAGAAGCTGCTCGAAGGTGTGCGCCTCGACGACGGCATGGCCCAGTTCGGCACCATCGAAGAGGGCGGCGGCGAGGGCTCCAACCACTGGTACCGCGTCACCATTTCCGAAGGCCGCAACCGCGAAGTGCGGCGCTTGTTCGAATCGGTGGGACATGCGGTCAGCCGCCTGATCCGCATCCGCTACGGTGCCATGGTGCTTCCGCGCGGACTGAAGCGTGGTGCCTGGATGGAGCTCGACGAGCGCGACATCAACGCGCTGTTCCAGGCCTCCGGCGGCGGCGCACCGCGTCCGCAGCAGCAACGCGGGCCGGGCGGCCAGGAAGGTGCCGGCGGCGGCGGTCGCAACGGACGCAACAAGAAGCGCCGCGGCAATCGCAACGCCGGCGGCGGACAACCGCCGCGCGACATGCGCGATCCGCGAGACGAGAGCCGCGAGGCACCCATCCCGAGTCCGCTGGGCGACGGCCGGCCACCGCGCGGTGAGCGCGGCGGACGTGCCAACCGGGGTGGCGGCAATGCAGGCCTGCCGCCGCAGGGGCGTCGTGGCAATAACAACAACCGTGGCAACCGCCAGGGCGAGGAGCGTCCGCCAAGCGGCGCGAACCAGCCCGATCCGATGAAGACTTCGCTCGGCTACATCGGCGCCGACAGCTTTTCCCGCCAGCGGAAAGAGCAGCGCCAGGGCCCGGGACGACGCGGTGGCGGCGGTCCGGCAGGCGGCGGCCAGGGCGGCCCGGGCGGAAGCCGGCGCCGCGGGCGCTGAAAGCTAGCTGCCCAGCGCAGCCTTTCGCGGGGTTTTCACCAATCCCGGGGGCTGCGCCGGTTAAAATCAGAGGCTTTGTCGCTGTACGGCGCAACATATTCGTTGCAGTTGTGACAAAACACTTCAAAATCAAAGCTCAGGAAGCACTTCAATGGCTATCGAACGTACCCTCTCCATCATCAAGCCCGACGCCGTTGCAAAGAACGTCATCGGCAAGATCGTTTCCCGCTTCGAAGCTGCCGGCCTCAAGATCGTCGCCGCCAAGCTGGTGCATCTCTCGCGCAACGAAGCCGAGCAGTTCTACTCGGTCCACAAGGAACGCCCGTTCTTCAAGGACCTGGTCGAGTTCATGATCTCCGGCCCCGTGTTCGTGCAAGTGCTCGAAGGCGAGAACGCCATCGCCAAGAACCGCGACCTGATGGGCGCCACGGACCCCAAGAAGGCGGCCGCCGGCACCATTCGCGCCGACTTCGCCGACAGCATCGACGCCAATGCCGTGCACGGTTCGGACGCTCCCGAAACCGCAGCGAACGAAGTGGCCTTCTTCTTCGCCGGCCTCAACGTCTACGCGCGCTGAAGCCGTATCCCGGCTGATTTCATGACCACGGCCAACCTGCTCGAATTCGATCTCGAGGGGCTGGCTGCGTTCTGCGAAAAGCTCGGCGAGAAGCGATTCCGCGCCACGCAGCTGTTCCGCTGGATCCACCAGCGTGGCGCCAGCGACTTCGCCCAGATGACCGATCTGGCCAAGTCGCTGCGCGAAAAGCTCGCCACAACCGCTCGCGTCGAGGCCCTTTCGGTTCTCACGCAGCACGAATCCAAGGACGGCACGATCAAGTGGCTGTTCGACGTCGGCGACGGCAATGCCGTCGAAGCCGTATTCATTCCCGAAGACGACCGCGGCACGCTGTGCGTGTCGTCTCAGGCCGGCTGTGCGGTGGGTTGCCGCTTTTGCTCCACGGGGCACCAGGGCTTCAGCCGCAATCTCAGCACGGGTGAAATCGTCGCCCAGCTGTGGTTTGCCGAACACTTCCTGCGCAAGCACCTGAAGCGCGACGATCGCGTCATCTCCAACGTGGTGATGATGGGCATGGGCGAGCCGCTGCAGAACTACTCGGCGCTGGTGCCGGCGCTGCGCACCATGCTCGACGACAACGCCTATGGGCTGTCGCGCCGCCGCGTGACCGTGTCGACCTCCGGGGTGGTGCCGATGATCGACCGGCTGGGCGCCGATTGCCCGGTGGCCATGGCGGTGTCGCTGCATGCGCCCAACGATGCGCTGCGCGACGACCTGGTGCCGCTCAATCGCAAGTACCCCATTGCCGAATTGCTCGAGGCCTGCAAGCGCTACCTGGCGCATGCGCCGCGCGACTTCATCACTTTCGAGTACTGCATGCTCGACGGCGTCAACGATCAGCCTGAGCATGCGCGGCAGCTGGTGGAACTCGTTCGCACCCATGGTGTCTCGTGCAAGTTCAACCTGATTCCGTTCAACCCGTTTCCGGCCTCGGGCCTTCTGCGTTCGCCGCAGCCGCGTGTGCTGGCGTTCGCCAGGACGCTGAGCGAAGCCGGCCTCGTGACCACCGTGCGCAAGACGCGTGGCGACGATATCGACGCCGCTTGCGGGCAGCTTGCCGGCGACGTCAAGGACCGTACCCGCGCGGCCGAACGCATGGCCGCCCAGCGCCGTGCCGTATCGGAGCGCCCTGTTATTTTGCATCCGGTTCGCAAGACCACCCCCCAGGAGCACTGACCTAATGAGCATGGCCTTTCCGATGACCACCGCGAGTGCACAGCGGCTGCTGGCCGCAAGCTTTGCCGGTGTCGCCATGGCGTTTCTGCTCGCGGGCTGCGTCAACACGCGGACCACCACCACCAGCCTGGCCGACACCAGCTCCTCGGGCAAGGGCGCCGAGATCGTGACCGAGTCCGACGAAACCAGCCGGCAGCGCCGTGCGCGGCTTCGCATGGAACTGGCCTCCGGTTATTTCGAGCATGGCCAGAACACCGTGGCGCTCGACGAGATCAAGCAGGCGCTGGTAGCCGATCCCAACTACGCGGACGCCTACAGCCTGCGCGGACTCGTCTACATGCGGCTCGAGGATGTCGGCATGGCCGAAGACAGCTTCCGCCGTGCCATTGCCATCAACCCGCGCGATCCCAACGTGCGGCACAACTACGGCTGGTTGCTGTGCCAGCAGAACCGCTATGGCGATGCGGCCCAGCAGTTCACGGAGGCGCTCGCGGTGCCGAGCTACACCGACCGTTCCAAGACGCTCATGACGCAGGGTGTTTGCCAGCTCAGGGCCGGCCAGCGTCCCGAGGCGGAGCGCACCCTCATGCAGGCCTACGAGATCGATGCCGGGAACCCGGTGGTCGGATTCAATCTGGCCTCGCTGCTGGCACAGCGCGAAGAATGGTCGCGTGCGCAGTTCTACATTCGCCGAGTCAACAACAGTCCTTCGGCCAGTGCCGAGACGCTGTGGCTCGGCGTCAAGATCGAACGACGGCTCAACAACCGCGAGGCAGTTGCGCAGTTGGGGGGGCAACTGCAACGGCGCTTTCCGCAGTCCCGGGAGGCAATAGCGTACGAGCGCGGGAATTTCAATGACTGAACGGGTTTCGGAGTTCGGCACTTCCGCGGCGCTGCCGCTCGAGGAAGGCGACATCACGCACAAGACGGCCGGCGACATGCTTCGCGAGGCGCGCGAGGCACACGGCTTGCATATCGAAATGGTGGCTGCAGCCCTCAAGGTGCCGCCACAGAAACTCATGGCGCTCGAGGCGGACGATATCGATTCGCTGCCCGACCCGGTCTTTGCCCGGGCCTTGGCAAGCAGCGTCTGCCGCGCCTTGCGCATCGATCCCGCCCCCGTGCTTGCGAAGCTTCCGGGTGCGCAGCGCGCGCCGCTGGCGGTGGCCGACCGCACGCTCAAGAGCAACATCGTTTCCGGCAAGCCGCGCTGGAATGGCAGCCGCTCCAACGGACTTCCATCGCGCGCGCTGCTGATCGTGGTGGCGCTGCTTCTGATCGGCGCAGGCGTGCTGTTCTGGCTGCCCCAGTCGGCTTTCGACCAGATCGGCTCCGCCGTATCGCGCTGGACGGCGCGCGGCGAGACCGAAACAGGTTCGGTGACCGAGGCACCCGTGGCCGCATCGACTTCAGGCGGATCCGTCGTCGAAAGCGCGCCGGTGTCGCCTGTGGCACCCACGGGACCTGCCGCGCCTGCAACACCTGTCACGCCTGCAGCACCCGGGGCATCGAGTGCGCCGCCCGCCAATTCCTTGTCCACCGCCAATGCTGCGGCAACCGCGTCGGTGCCCGCTGCCGGCACCGGCCAGCCGCTTGTCTTCGTCGCACGCGAGGACTGCTGGGTCACCGTGACCGAAGCCGGCGGCAAGCAGTTGCTGCGCCGCATCGTGCAGGCCGGCGAAACGGTGGGCTTGTCTGGAGCGCTGCCGTTGTCGGTGGTGGTGGGGCGCGCATCGGCGGTCGATGTGCAAGTGCGCGGAAAGCCCTACGATCTGAAGCCTGTCACGCGCGGCGGCGGCGTGGCGCGTTTCGAGGTGACATCGTGACCGACTGCACTGCGCAACCCATCGAATCTGCGGCGCCCAAGGCGCGCCGCTCGCGCCAGGCTCAGGTGGTCTGGGGTGCGCGTACCGTCACGGTCGGCGGCGACGCACCCGTGCGGGTGCAGTCCATGACCAACACCGACACGGTCGATGCCATCGGCACGGCCATCCAGGTGAAGGAGCTCGCCACCGCGGGTTCGGAGATGGTGCGCATTACCGTCAACACGCCCGAGGCTGCCGCCCAGGTGCCCTACATTCGCGAGCAGCTCGACCGCATGGGCATCGACGTGCCGCTGATCGGCGACTTCCACTACAACGGCCACCGCCTGCTCACCGACTATCCGGCCTGCGCCGAGGCGCTGAGCAAGTACCGCATCAATCCCGGCAACGTGGGCAAGGGCGACAAGCGCGACCGCCAGTTCGGCCAGATGATCGATGCGGCCATGCGGTGGAACAAGCCCGTGCGCATCGGCGTGAACTGGGGCAGCCTCGACCAGGAACTGCTCGCCAGCCTGATGGACATCAACAGCCAGCGTGCCGAGCCCTGGGACGCGAAGCAGGTGATGTACGAGGCGCTGATCACCTCGGCCATCGAATCCGCCAAGCTGGCCGAGTCGATGGGCATGGCCGGCAACCAGGTCATCCTGTCGTGCAAGGTGAGCGGCGTGCAAGACCTGATCTCGGTGTACCGCGAGCTCGCCAAGCGCTGCGACTATCCGCTGCACCTCGGTCTCACCGAAGCCGGCATGGGCACCAAGGGCACGGTGGCTTCGGCGACGGCGCTTTCGATCCTGCTGCAAGAGGGCATCGGCGACACCATTCGCGTGTCGCTCACGCCGCAACCGGGCGAGTCGCGCACGCAAGAAGTGCTGATCGCCAACGAAATTTTGCAAGCCCTGGGCCTGCGCGTGTTCGTGCCGAGCGTCACGGCCTGCCCGGGCTGCGGCCGCACCACGAGCACCACGTTCCAGGAACTCGCCAAGCAGATCGACGACTACCTGCGCATGCAGATGCCGGTCTGGCGCAAGAAATATCCGGGCGTCGAGACGATGAAGGTGGCCGTCATGGGCTGCATCGTCAACGGCCCCGGCGAGAGCAAGCACGCCGACATCGGCATCAGCCTGCCCGGTACCGGCGAGGCACCCGCTGCGCCGGTCTTCATCGACGGCGAAAAGGCCCTCACGCTGCGCGGCGACAATATCGCCAACGAGTTTCACCAACTCGTCGAAACCTACATTGAAAAGCGCTTTGGCGGCGAACACGCAGCCCTGGCCTGACACCTCCGCAGACTCATGGCTGAAAAACTGAATGCCGTCAAAGGCATGAACGACATATTGCCGCCCGAATCGGCGCGCTGGGAGTGGCTCGAGGCCACCGTGCGCGACCTGATGGGGCGCTTTGCGTACCGCAATGTGCGCACGCCGATCCTGGAGCGCACGGCCCTGTTCGTGCGCGGCATCGGCGAAGTCACCGACATCGTCGAGAAGGAGATGTACTCCTTTGAAGATCGCGCCGACAAGCACGGCAAGTTCGAACATCTGACCATGCGCCCCGAGAACACGGCCGGCCTGGTGCGCGCGGTGATCGAGCACAACATGCTGTACGAAGGCCCCAAGCGGCTCTGGTACACCGGGCCGATGTTTCGCCGCGAGAACGTGCAGCGCGGGCGGTTCCGCCAGTTCCACCAGATCGGCGCGGAAGCCCTGGGCTTTGCAGGCCCTGACGTCGATGCGGAGCTGATCCTGCTGGCCAACGCGCTGTGGAAGGCCATTGGCTTGACCGACGTGCGGCTCGAACTCAACAGCCTGGGCCAACCCGCCGAGCGCGCGCTTCACCGCGCCCAGCTCATTGCCCACTTCGAGAAGCATGCCGACAAGCTCGACGAGGACGGCAAGCGCCGCCTGCACAGCAATCCGCTGCGCATTCTTGACACCAAGAATCCGGCAATGAAGGACGTGGTCGAATCGGCACCGAAGCTGATTGACTTTCTCGGGGCTGAATCGCTTGCGCACTTCGAGGGACTGCAAGCCATCCTCAAGGCCAACGACGTCGCGTTCACGATCAACCCGCGTCTGGTGCGCGGGCTCGACTACTACAACCTCAGCGTCTTCGAGTTCGTGACCGACCGCCTAGGTTCTCAGGGCACAGTGTGTGCCGGCGGCCGCTACGACGACCTGATTGCGCAAATCGGCGGCAAGCCGGCGCCGGCCGTGGGATGGGCTATGGGCATTGAACGCGTGCTCGATCTGCTGAAGGAGCAGGGCGCCGAGGTTTCCGCGCCCGCACCCGACGCCTATGCCGTGGTGCCCGACGCTGGGTCGATGCCCGTGGTGTTGCGTACCCTGCAGCAGTTGCGTGAGTCGGGTATCAGCGTGCAGATGCACGCGGCCACGGCGGACGGCCTGAGCAGCTTCAAGGCGCAGATGAAGAAAGCCGACGCCAGCGGCGCCACCTACGCACTGATTTTCGGCGCCGATGAACTTGCGCGCGGCGAAGTGACTCTCAAGTCGTTGCGCGACGGAAGCGGCGCGCAGAGCGCCCGCGCGCTCGCCGAAGTGGCCACCTGGGCCGCCACCCTACAATCGCCGGCTCCCAACATCTGATACGCATGGCAACCCATCTCGATCTCGACGAACAGGAACAGCTCGACCAGCTCAAGCATTTCTGGAACACCTACGGCACCCTGATCACCTGGGTGATATTGCTCGTGGCCGGGGCCTTCGTGGCCTGGAACGGCTGGCAATATTTCCAGCGCAACAAGGCGGCGCAGGCTGCGGCGCTTTACGACGAAGTCGAGCGCAGCGCGCAGTCCGGCGACGTGGAGCGCATCCAGCGCGTGCTGGGCGACATGAAAGAACGCTTCGCCAAGACCGCCTATGCACAGCAGGCCGGCCTCCTGGCCGCCAAGACGCTGTACGAGAAGGGCAATCTCGAAGCTTCGCGCGCAGCCCTCGGCTGGGTCGCCGAAAGCGCCGTCGATCCGGGCTACAAGGCGGTTGCCAAGCTTCGGCTGGCGGCCGAACTGCTCGACAGCAAGTCGTACGACGAAGCGCTCAAGCAGCTTGCAGGCGACGTGCCCAAGGAATTCGAACCGCTCGTGGCCGATCGCAAGGGCGACATCTACATGGCCCAGGGCAAGCGCGACGAAGCGCAAGCCGAATACCGCAAGGCCTGGACCGGGCTTGGTCCGACGTCCGACTACCGGCGTCTTGTCGAATTCAAGCTCAACGCCGCTGGCGTTGATCCGAAGAGCCTGGCACCTGTGATCACGGTCACTCCGGCAGCCCCTAAAAAATCCTGATCGCATTATGAATTTCAAGCGTTTCAAGCCTGAGTCGTCCGTCCTGCGCGCGGGTTCGGCTATTGTTTTGGTAGCAATGCTGGCGGCCTGCTCGGGCACCAGCAAGCCCAAGCCGGCCGAACTGCCCGCCAACCCCGCCTTGTTCGGGGTGCGACAGGCCTGGAGCGTGCGCATCCCGGCCGTGAGCTTCCCGCTCGCGACCGACGTCAGCGGCGACATCGTGACCGTGGCCGGTACCGACGGCACCGTGGTCGCCATCGACGCCCGCGCCGGCCGCGAGACCTGGCGCGCCAATGCCGGCGCCACGCTGGCGGCAGGTGTCGGCAGCGACGGCTCGCTGGCCGCGGTCGTCACCACCAACAACGAACTGGTGGCCATGGAAGGCGGCAAGGTCCTCTGGAAACAGCGGCTTTCGGCGCAGGCTTTTACCGCGCCGCTGGTGGCCGGCCGGCGCATCTTCGTGCAGACCGCCGACCGCAGCATCAGCGCCTGGGACGGCCAGAGCGGCCGCCGCCTTTGGCTGCAGCAGCGCACCGCCGAAAACCTCGTGCTGAAGAAGTCGGGTGTCTTGATTGCCGTGGGTGACACGCTGGTGTCGGGCATCGGCGGCCGACTGGTCGGTATCAACCCGGCCAACGGCACCTCGCGCTGGGAAGCACCCATTGCCGCACCTCGCGGCACCAACGATGTGGAGCGCCTGGTCGATCTGACCGGCAGCGTGAGCCGCGTCGGCGACACCGTCTGCGCACGGGCCTACTACGCCAACGTTGGCTGCGTCGACACCCTTCGCGGCCAGTTGCTGTGGACCAAGCCGGCATCAGGCGCCGAAGGCGTCAGCGGTGACGAAAGCTTTGTGTACGGCACGGAATCGGACGGCAGCGTCACGGCCTGGCGCCGTGCCGATGGCGAGCGCGCCTGGCAGTCGACCCGTTTCAAGAACCGCGTCCTGACCGGCCCGCTGGCGGTGGGGCGTTCGCTGGTCATCGGCGAAAGCACGGGCACGCTGCACTTCGTCTCGCGCGAAGATGGCGCACTGCTCAATCGCGTGACGCCCGACGGCTCCGCCATTGGCGTTACTCCGGTGATGGCCGGCAATACGGTGGTCGTGGTGACTGCCAACGGCGGTGTGTTTGGCTATCGCCCTGAATAACTTTTTCGAAGGCCCGCCCATGAAAACCGCGCCCCTGAAAGGCCGGCCATGAAGCCGGTCGTGGCCCTGGTCGGGCGTCCCAACGTCGGCAAGTCGACCCTTTTCAACCGCCTGACTCAAACGCGCGACGCCATCGTCGCCGACTTTGCCGGGCTCACGCGCGACCGCCACTACGGCAACGGCCGCCTGGGCAAGCACGAGTTCATCGTCATCGACACGGGTGGCTTCGAGCCCGATGCCGGCAGCGGCATCTACAAGGAAATGGCCAAGCAGACGCGGCAGGCCGTGGCCGAGGCCGATGTCGTGATCTTCGTGGTCGACGCCCGAGAAGGCCTTTCGGCGCAAGACCACGACATTGCCAACGAACTGCGCAGGCTCGGCAAGCCCTGCGTGCTGGCGGCCAATAAGGCCGAAGGCATGCATGACGGCACCAAGCTCGTCGACTTCTACGAGCTGGGCTTCGGCGACGTGCACGGCGTTTCCGCGGCACACGGGCAGGGCATGCGCGACCTGGTCGAGCTGGCGCTCGAGCCGCTGAACCTGCCGGATCCGGAAGACGAAACCGACGAAGACGACGTCAACAAGCCGATCAAGCTGGCGGTGGCCGGACGGCCCAACGTGGGCAAGTCCACGCTGATCAACACCTGGCTCGGTGAAGAGCGCCTGGTCGCCTTCGACCTGCCGGGCACCACGCGCGATGCCATTTCGGTGCCCTTCGAGCGCAACGGCCAGCGCTTCGAGTTGATCGACACGGCCGGTCTGCGCCGCAAGGGCAAGGTGTTCGAGGCGATCGAGAAGTTCTCGGTGGTCAAGACGCTGCAGGCCATCGAGTCGGCCAACGTCGTGCTGCTGCTGCTCGACGCCACGCAGGGCGTGACCGACCAGGACGCGCACATTGCCGGCTACATCCTCGAAAGCGGACGGGCGGTGGTGATTGCCATCAACAAGTGGGATGCGGTCGACAGCTATCAGCGCGAGCAGATCCAGCGCCAGATCGAAACTCGCCTGCCGTTCCTCAAGTTCGCGTCGCTGCATTTCATCTCGGCCATCAAGCGCCAGGGCCTGGGCCCGGTGTGGCAGGCGATTGCGCAGGCGCACAAGTCGGCCACGCGCAAGATGTCGACACCGATATTGACCCGGCTGCTGCTGGAGGCGGTGCAGTTCCAGTCGCCCAAGCGCGCGGGCATGTTCCGCCCCAAGTTGCGTTATGCGCACCAGGGCGGCATGAATCCGCCGGTGATCATCATCCACGGCAATTCGCTGGAGCATGTCACCGAGGCGTACAAGCGCTTTCTCGAAGGGCGCTTCCGCAAGGAATTCGATCTGGTGGGCACGCCCTTGCGCATCCAGTTCAAAAGCTCGCAAAATCCCTTTGCGGACAAGGACGACTGAACGGGCTTGGCTACCGATGGCAGCCAATGAGCTGCGCCTGCGCCGGAAGTTCCGCCTTTTGAGAGACGTTATTTTTCAAAGGCTTTTGACCCCGATTGCTGCAGCGCAGAAACCCTGTGTTAAGGTCATCTCTCCAACAACTACTCTTGAACACGGAGAATATCGTGAGCAATAAAGGGCAACTTCTACAAGACCCGTTTCTGAACACCCTGCGTCGCGAGCATGTGCCGGTTTCCATTTATCTGGTGAACGGTATCAAGCTGCAGGGCCAGATCGAGTCTTTCGACCAGTACGTCGTGTTGCTTCGCAATACGGTGACACAAATGGTCTACAAGCACGCCATTTCCACTATCGTGCCGGGTCGTGCCGTCAACTTCTCGGCTGCCGAGAACGACGACGCCGCAGCCTGATCGCGCGGAGCGCGGCGGTAACCCGCCGCGCTTTTTCCATATTGATCCCGCTTGTCTGAACTGAACTCCCGCCAGGAAGGCGCCGCCGTTCTCGTCGGCGTCGATTTCGGGCTGCCCCATTTCGACAGCGAACTCGAGGAACTCGGCCTGCTCGCACAGACCGCGGGCCTGGAACCTGTCGCACGCCTCGTATGCAAACGCAAGGCGCCCGACGCGGCGCTTTTCGTTGGAAGCGGCAAAGCCGACGAAATCAAGGAGCTGGCTGCGCTGCACCAAGCCAGCGAGGTCATCTTCGACCAGTCGCTGAGCCCCGCGCAGCAGCGCAATCTCGAGCGCCAGCTCGACGTGGCGGTCTACGATCGCACGTTCCTCATTCTCGAAATTTTTGCGCAGCGCGCCCGCTCTCATGAGGGCAAGCTGCAGGTCGAGCTTGCCCGTCTGCAGTACCTCAGTACTCGCCTGGTTCGCCGCTGGTCCCACCTTGAACGCCAGACAGGCGGCGCGGGTGTGCGCGGCGGCCCGGGTGAAAAGCAGATCGAACTCGACCGCCGGATGATCAGCGAGTCGATCAAGCGCACGCGCGAGCGCCTGGCCAAGGTGCAGAAGCAGCGCGGCACGCAGCGCCGCCAGCGCGAGCGCCGGGAAACCTTCAACATCTCGCTCGTCGGCTATACCAACGCGGGCAAGTCGTCGCTGTTCAATGCACTGGTGAAGGCTCGCGCCTATGCGGCCGACCAGCTTTTTGCGACGCTCGACACCACCACGCGCAACCTCTATCTGGGCGATGCCCGCCGTCAGGTCTCCATTTCGGACACGGTCGGCTTCATTCGCGACCTGCCGCACGGCCTGGTCGATGCGTTCAAGGCCACCCTGCAGGAGGCCGTCGATGCCGACTTGCTGCTGCATGTGGTGGATGCCTCCAACCCGCATTTCCCCGAGCAGATGGCCGAGGTGCAATCGGTTCTTCGCGACATCGGTGCCGACACTGTTCCGCAGCTTCTGGTGTTCAACAAGCTCGATGCTCTTGAAACTGCGCAGCATCCGCTGCATCTGCAGGACGAGATGGAAATCGACGGCGTGCAGGTTCCGCGTATCTTCCTCAGCGCGCGCAGCGGCGAGGGCGTGCCCCTGTTGCGGGCCGAGCTGGCCCGCCGGTCGGGTTCCGTGGGCGATACGATGACCCCAGAGGCCGACACTGAATTGCACGATACCGCCAATTGATTGGGCACAATCCCGCCACTGACAAGAGAACGAAGCGAATGAATGCAAAGCCAGCGTGGAGAGGGTTTCTGGGCATGTTCAACCTGAACGATGGCCGGTGGGGTCGTGGCGATGAGCCCGCATCCAACGGCGACCGCCCGACCGGCAACCGACCTCCTGATGCAGACCCACCGGGTGCGCCGACACCACCACCGCCTTCGGGCAACGGCAACAACGGCAACAACAACGGCAACCGTCCCCGCGGGCAGGGCCCGAACCAGGGGCCGCCGGATCTCGACGAGCTCTGGCGCGACCTCAATCGCAAGCTCGGCGGCTTTTTCGGCGGCAAGGGCGGCGGCAATCGCCCCAGCGGCGGTGATGGCGGCGGCAACGGGTACCGGCCCGACATGAAAAACGCAGGCTTCGGCCTTGGGTTGGTGGCCATCGTGGCCGTTCTGATCTGGCTGGGCACCGGCTTCTTCATCGTGAACGAAGGCCAGCAGGCCGTGGTCACCCAGTTCGGGCGCTACAAGGCGACCGTGAACGCCGGCTTCAATTGGCGGCTGCCGTATCCCATTCAGCGCCACGAAGTGGTGGTGACTTCGCAGATCCGCTCCACGGACGTGGGGCGCGACGCCATCGTGCGATCCACCGGCCTGCGCGAGTCGGCCATGCTGACCGAAGACGAGAACATCGTCGAAATCAAGTTCGCCGTGCAATACCGCCTGAGCAACGCGCGCGCCTACCTGTACGAAAGCAAGTCGCCGAGCGAAACCATCATCCAGGTGGCGGAGAGCTCCGTGCGCGAAGTGGTCGGCAAGATGAAGATGGACGCGGCGCTGGCGGAGGAGCGTGACCAGATCGCGCCTCGCGTGCGCACGCTGATGCAGACCATCCTCGACCGCTACCAGGTTGGTGTCGAAGTGGTCAACATCAACTTGCAGCAGGGCGGCGTGCGACCGCCCGAGCAGGTGCAGGCGGCGTTCGACGACGTGCTCAAGGCCGGCCAGGAGCGCGAGCGCGCCAAGAACGAAGCCCAGGCCTATGCCAACGACGTGGTGCCGCGTGCAACGGGTACCGCATCGCGCCTGAAGGAAGAATCCGAAGCCTACAAGGCGCGCATCGTTGCGCAGGCGCAAGGCGATGCCGGCCGCTTCGGCGCCGTGCTGGCCGAATACCAGAAGGCGCCGCAGGTCACCCGCGACCGCATGTACACCGACGCCATGCAGCAGATCTATGCCAGCACCACCAAGGTACTGGTCGATACCAAGCAAGGCTCTAACCTGCTGTACCTGCCGCTCGACAAGCTCATGCAGATGAGCGGCAGCAACGCGGCGACGCCGGTCGATGCAGCCAGCCCGAGCGTGGCCGGCACTGCGCCAGCCCAGTCCTCCGTGATCCCGGTGGCTCCGCCCGCAGGCGACAACCGTGCCCGCGATGGGCGTTCGCGCGACCGCGACGTGCGTTGAAAAGGCTAAGAAGAACATGAACAGAATCGGATTCATCGCCTCGTCGATCCTTGTCCTGCTGGTGCTGCTGAGCTCGACCCTCTTCGTGGTCGACCAGCGCCAGTTCGGCGTGGTGTACGCCCTGGGCCAGATCAAGCAGGTCATTACCGAGCCGGGCTTGCACTTCAAGCTGCCGCCACCGCTGCAGAACGTGTCGTACATCGACAAGCGGCTGCTCACGCTTTCCAGTCTCGACACCGAGCCCATGCTCACCGCCGAGAAGCAGCGCGTGGTGATCGACTGGTATGTGCGCTGGCGCATCACCGATCCGCAGGCCTACATCCGCAACGTCGGCCTCGACGAGAGCGCGGGCGCCACGCAGCTCAACCGCGTGGTTCGCAACGCCTTCCAGGAAAACATCAACAAGCGCACCGTGCGCGACCTGATTTCCGTGCGCCGCGAAGCCTTGATGGCCGACGTGCAGCGCGAAGTGCTGGCCGTGGTGAAGGGCGCCAAGCCCTGGGGCGTGGACGTGGTCGACGTGCGCATCACGCGTGTCGACTATGTGGAGGCCATTACCGAGTCGGTCTATCGCCGTATGGAGGCAGAGCGCAAGCGCGTTGCCAACGAACTGCGTTCGACCGGTTTTGCCGAAGGCGAAAAGATTCGCGCAGACGCCGACCGCCAGCGCGAAGTGATCGTGGCCAACGCCTACCGCGACGCCCAGAAGATCAAGGGCGAGGGCGATGCCCAAGCCGCTGGAGCCTACAGCGAGGCCTTCGGCCGCGACCCGCAGTTCGCGCAGTTCTACCGCAGCCTCGAGGCCTACAAGCAGAGTTTCAACAAGAAGAGCGACGTGATGGTGCTGGACCCGTCGTCCGACTTCTTCCGTGCCATGCAGAGCGCCGGCACGCCGGCAGGCAACGCACCGCGCCGCTGATCCGGCGGCCGGGTTCGTCGTCGTGAGCGCCGAAATATTCTGGAGCGCGCTGGCGCTGGTCCTGGTGATCGAGGGCATCCTGCCTTTCGTGTCGCCGGGCGGCTGGCGGCGCGGCTTCGGGCAGCTCATGCAGCTGCGCGACGGCCAGCTGCGTTTCTTCGGACTTTGCAGCATCTTGCTGGGTTTGCTTCTCCTTTGGGTTTTCGGATAGCGCGGTCCCGGTAGAATCCCGGTTTAACCACGCCCCCGATCCCCATGTCCGCCTGGGTCCTCCCGGATCACATTGCCGATGTGCTGCCTTCCGAGGCGCGCCACATCGAAGAACTTCGACGCCAGCTGCTCGATACCGCCCGTGGCTATGGCTACGAGCTGGTGATGCCGCCGCTGCTCGAGCACCTCGAGTCGTTGCTGTCGGGCACCGGCGAGGCGCTCGACCTCCAAACCTTCAAGCTCGTCGACCAGCTCTCCGGCCGCAGCATGGGCCTGCGGGCCGACACCACCCCCCAGGTGGCGCGCATCGATGCCCACCTGCTGAACCGCGAAGGCGTGGCACGCCTGTGCTACTGCGGGCCGGTGCTGCATACCCGCCCCGACCGGCCTCACGCCACCCGCGAGCCGCTGCAGTTCGGCGCCGAAATCTATGGCCACGCCGGGCTCGAAGCCGACACCGAAGTCCTGCTGCTGGCACTCGATTGCCTCCATGCAGCGGGAATCGGCGAAGGCCTGATCGTCGACCTGGCGGACGCACGCATCGTGCGGGCGCTGTTTGCCGGCGTGCCGGTCGATGCCGCGGTGCTGGCACGCGTGCACGCGGCGCTGGTGGCCAAGGACGCGAGCGAACTGCATGCGCTCACGCGCAATTTCCCCGCTTCGTCGCGCGACGGCCTGCGCGCACTGGTTCAGCTGTATGGCGACGAGTCGGTGCTCGACGAGGCCGCCAAAGCCCTGAAAGGCACGCCCGCCGTGAGCGCGGCCCTGGCCGGGTTGAAGCAGTTGGCAGCCAGCCTGCAGGGCGGTTCGGCGCGGCAGATCAGTTTCGACCTGGCCGACCTGCGCGGCTATGCGTATTACAGCGGCATGCGTTTCGGCATCTACGTGCCGGGCGCGGCCGATGCGCTGGTGCGCGGCGGCCGTTATGACGAAGTCGGTGCCGTGTTCGGCCGCAACCGCCCGGCGGTCGGCTTCAGCCTCGACGTGCGCGAGCTGGTCGGCGTGCTGCCGGCCCGCCCGCTGCGCGCAGCCATCCGCGCGCCCTGGAGCGACGCGGCCGGCCTGCGCCAGGCCATTGCCGGGCTGCGCAAGGCCGGCGAGACCGTGGTCTGCGTGCTGCCCGGCCACGGCAGCGAAATCGATGAATTCCATTGCGACCGCGAGCTCGTCGAGCAAGCAGGGCAGTGGCAAGTCCGAGCCATCTGAATTTTTGAAGTAATGGAACGAGCATGAGCGTAACCACCGGAAGAAACGTGGTCGTCGTCGGTACCCAATGGGGCGACGAAGGCAAAGGCAAGCTGGTCGACTGGCTGACGGAAAGCGCCCAGGGCGTGGTCCGCTTCCAGGGCGGCCACAACGCGGGCCACACGCTGGTCATCAACGGTGTGAAAACGGCGTTGCACCTGATCCCCAGCGGCATCATGCGGCCGGGCGTCAAGTGCTACATCGGCAACGGCGTGGTGCTGTCGGCGGCCAAGCTTTTCGAGGAAATCGAAGGGCTGGAAAAGGCCGGCGTCGAGGTGCGCTCGCGCCTGCGCATCAGCGAGGCCTGCCCGCTGATCCTGCCGTTTCACGCCGCACTCGACATCGCACGCGAGACCTACCGCGAAAAGGGCGGTGTCGAGAAGATCGGCACCACCGGCCGCGGCATCGGCCCGGCCTACGAAGACAAGATTGCCCGCCGTGCGCTGCGCGTGCAGGACCTGAAGCACCCCGAGCGCTTCGCGGCCAAGCTGCGCGTGCTGCTCGACCTGCACAACCACGTGCTGACGCAGGTGCTCGGTGCTCCCGCCATCGACTTCGACCTGGTGTTCGACGAGGCCATGCGCCACGCCGTGCTGCTCAAGCCGATGATGGCCGACGTGTCGCGCGAACTGAACGATGCGCACAAGGCCGGCGCCAACCTGCTGTTCGAAGGCGCACAAGGCACGCTGCTCGACGTCGACCACGGCACCTACCCGTACGTCACTTCGAGCAATTGCGTGGCCGGCAACGCCGCCGCAGGTTCGGGCGTGGGCCCGGGCATGCTGCACTACATCCTGGGCATCACGAAGGCCTACTGCACGCGCGTGGGCGGCGGTCCGTTCCCGACGGAGCTCGACTGGGCCACGCCGGGCACCCCTGGCTACCACATGAGCACCGTGGGCGCCGAAAAGGGCGTGACCACGGGCCGCAGCCGCCGCTGCGGCTGGTTCGACGCCGCGCTGCTCAAGCGCTCGGCGCAGGTCAACGGCCTCTCGGGCCTGTGCATCACCAAGCTCGACGTGCTGGACGGCCTCGAAAAGCTCGAGCTGTGCACCGGCTACGAACTCGACGGAGAGGTCACCGACATCCTGCCGATGGGCGCGGACGAAATCGAGCGCTGCACGCCGATCTACGAAACCCTCGAAGGCTGGAGCGAAAGCACCGTAGGCGTCACGCAGTACGACAAGCTGCCCGTGAATGCGCGGCTCTATCTGCAGCGCATCGAGCAGATCACCGGCGTGCCGATCCACATGGTGTCGACCAGCCCCGATCGCGATCACACGATCATGATGCGCCACCCTTATCTTGCCGACTGAACAGGAACGAACCCGACCATGTTGACCGAAGACGGCAAACATCTCTACGTCAGCTATGACGAGTACCACAACCTGATCGAGAAGCTCGCGATCAAGCTGCACCAGTCGGGCTGGGAGTTCGACACCATTCTTTGCCTGGCGCGCGGCGGCATGCGCCCGGGCGATGTGCTTTCGCGCATTTTCGACAAGCCGCTGGCGATCATGTCGACCAGCTCGTACCGTGCCGACGCGGGCACGATCCAGGGGCATCTGGACATCGCCCGCTACATCACCACGCCCAAGGGCGAAATTGCAGGCAAGGTGCTGCTGGTGGACGACCTGGCCGATTCGGGCCACACGCTGCACGCGGTCATGGACATGCTGCGCAACAACTACAAGCCGATTACCGAGCTGCGAAGCGCGGTGCTCTGGACCAAGGCCCTGTCGACCTTCACGCCCGATTACTCGGTCGAGTACCTGGCAACCAACCCGTGGATTCACCAGCCCTTCGAAGGCTACGACTCCCTCGGGCCCGAAAAGCTGCTGGAGAAGTGGTCAGTCTGAGCTGATCCCGGCCTGGGGCAGCGACTCATCAGCTCCCCGGGCGCGCGCGTGTAGGCGCATTGCGCGTATGCGCCGTCATGGCTTGCAGTACCAGCCGCAACGATGTAGAACGATAGCGTTAAAGCTTGAAGTTCACAGGCAGTTTTGGGGCAGTTAGCGGCTCCAAAGGAGTCAGGTATGTTGGCAGCCGAATGCGCGTGGGCCGTCTTGCGCGCCGAACACGTTCGCACCCGGGAGTTGCTGGATTGCCTCCGCGAGGCGATGAAGGCAGGAGGCGAGGCGAGCCTTCGGCAAAGCGCAACGTCTGCCATCGAAATCATCGAGCGGCTCCAGGCCTTCGAAGAAAACACGCATCGCCCCAAAGGCGTTGTCATGCTGAACATGTTGCGCGGCAGGTCGCACGAAGCCGACGAGCTCCTCGAACAGCTCGATGCGGAGAGCGAGTGCTGCAATGGCCTCATCTCGCAGGCGAGGCTGCTGCTCGAGCGCGCCCGATCCGGCGACACGGATGCGGCGGGGCAGGCCAGCGCCCTGTTGCGGCAGCACCGGCAGTTCATGTCCACGCATCTGGACAAGGAAGACACGCTCTTGCATTCGCAAACCGCGCTGCTGCTCACGGCCGAGGAGTGGGCGACCGTGGTCTCGTCCATCTCGAAGGAGGTAGGCGCCGCGAGAAAGCGTGAGCATCGGCGTTCAACGGTGCGCGGGTAAGTCTCGAAGAGGCCCCCGCGATCAGTGCCTACACTCCGCCGGAATCGAACATCGCGGTGTAGCGCCGCTGCATCTCCTCCGGCGTCAGCTTCTCGATGCTGTGGCCCACGTTCCAGCGGTGCCCGAACGGGTCGTGGAACACGCCGGAGCGCTCCCCATAGAACTGGTCCTGCGGCGCCATGTCGAGCGTGGCGCCGGCCGCGACGGCACGGGCCACCACCGCGTCCGCATCGTCCACATGCAGGTGCAGCGTCACCGCTGTGCCGCCCAGCGTCTTGGCGCTGGGGATGTTGTATTCGGGGAACTCGTCCGAAATCATCAGGATTGCGCCGTTGTGGAAGTCGAGTTCCGCATGGCCGATGCGGCCGCTCGGCTCAGTAAGCCTGAAAATTTCCTTGACCTCGAAGACCTTGCAATAGAAGTCGATGGCCGCTTCGGCATCGTTGACGCAAAGGTAGGGAAAAAGCTCGTGAATGGCCATGGAAACCGCCTTTCGAATGAGGAACAGAAGAAGTCGTGGCCCGATTCTGGAGCGCCTCGCAGCTAGCGTCTTGAACGAATTTGACCTGCAGCGGCCGGCACGTGCCGCGGTGAGGGCGAGCCCTTTTGGCGCCAAGCCTGCGCAGGCATGCCCGCCAACGCCGAGAAATCGCGGCTCAGGTGGGCCTGATCGCTGTAGCCGGCCGCGAGCGCGATGTCTGCCCAGCCCAGGCGCGGATCGCCTGCCAGCGTGAGCACCCGGTCGAAACGCCTCACACGTGCGTATTCCTTCGGCGCCAGGCCGGTATCGGCGTGAAAAAGCGCGATGAAGCGGCGGTGGCTGTAGCCGCTGCGCGCCACCAGCGCGGCAATCGAGGGGCTATCGCGGTCCAGCGTGCCAAGCGCCGAAGCCACGGCAGGATGCAAGCCATGCAGGCCCGCTCGCAGCGACACGGCAATGCGGGTTGCAAGCAGTGCCTCGAAGACTCTCAGCTGACTCTCGGGGCTGTTCGCCGCATGCAGTTGCTCGAGCGCCGCATTGGCCTGCCCGGTACCCCACAACGCATCGAGCGGCGTGTGCTGCCCCGCCAATGCACCTTCGGGCGCGTCGAGCAGCAGCCGGGCGGCGCCAGGCTGTAACTGCGCACCGACGGAGCGCGTGGCCACCGAGATGTCGCGCAGGTAGAAAGCCGCCCGCGTGCCGCCCACGATCGCATGGCCGAAGGTCTGGCCCTGCGCGTCTTCCGTGCCGCTGAACAATTTGAGCGGCGGACCCGACAGACGGAACACCAGGTGCATGCCGCCCGTGGGCAGCACATGCTCGCGGGTACCCGGACGCTCGGCAAGGGCGCTCTCGGGCGCCCAGGCCCACAGCAGGCGCACGTACGGCCGCAGGCCCGGAGAGGGTGGCCTTGTCAGTTGCTGCATGCGGCGGCCTCGATGAAAAACAGGCTGTTGCCCATCGGCTCATTGTGCGGCGGAACGCCGCGCTAGCATCGGGCTATGAGCAAGCCCTCCACGACCCTGATCCACCATCCCTACAGCCCGCCTGCCAACTTCGCCGCTCCGCAGCCTGGCATCTACAAGGCGTCGACCGTGTTTTTTGCCGACGTGGCCGCCATGCGCGCACGCGACTGGAAAACCAAGGCCGGCTACACCTACGGCCTGCACGGCACGCCGACCACCTTCACGCTCGAGGAGCGGCTGGCCACGCTCGAAGGAGGCACCGAATGCCTGCTGGTGCCGAGCGGGCTCGCCGCCATATCGCTGGTTTCCTTTGCGTTCCTGAAGAGCGGCGACGAGGTGCTGATTCCGGACAACGCCTATGGCCCCAACAAGGCGCTCGCCACCGGCGAGCTGGCCAACTTCGGCATCACCCATCGCATGTACGACGCGATGAATCCGGCCGACCTGAGGGCCAAGCTCTCGGACCGCACGCGGCTCGTGTGGGTCGAGGCGGCGGGCTCGGTGACGATGGAGTTCCCCGATTTGCCCGCCCTGGTGGAGATCTGCCGCGCCCGCGGGGTGGTCACGGCGCTGGACAACACCTGGGGCGCGGGCCTGGCGTTCGCGCCTTTCGATTTCAACGGCAGCGGGCAGGGCGTGGACATCTCGGTGCATGCGCTCACCAAGTACCCGAGCGGTGGCGGCGACGTGCTGATGGGCAGCGTCACCACCCGCGACGAGCGGTTGCACCGCGCGCTCAAGCTCACCCACATGCGCATGGGGTTCGGCGTGGGCGTGGGCGACGTGGAAACCCTGCTGCGCTCGCTGCCCAGCATCGGGCTGCGCTACGCCGCGCACGACCGCACGGCGCGCGAGCTGGCGCGCTGGCTCAGCGGCCGCGAGGAGATCGTCCAGGTACTCCACCCGGCGCTCGAAGAATCGCCCGGCCATGCGAACTGGCGCGCGCTGTGCGGCGCAACCGACCTGGCCGCCGGCCTGTTCTCGATCGTCTTCGACGAGCGCTACGGCACCGAGCAGGTCGACCGCTTCTGCGACAGCCTGAAGCTGTTCCGCCTCGGCTATTCGTGGGGCGGGCCGGTCAGCCTCGTGGTGCCCTACGACATCGGCCTGATGCGCGATGCGAGCGTGGCCCCCTGGCCGCACAAGGGCACGCTCGTGCGCTTCTCCGTCGGCCTGGAGGACGCGGAAGACCTGCGGGCGGACTTGCAGCAGGCGCTGTTACAGATGTAGGTCCGCCATCGGCCATGGCAAGAAAGCATCGCAAGAGCCCGTCCGCCGCGGCGGACGCCGTGCGCGGCATCGCGCCGGCGCGGGCGCCGTCCCATGCCGTCGCATCGCGCGTGCTGAAGGTCCCGGCACACGTGCTGGAGGCCCTGGTGCAGGGCGGCCCGCTGGAGGGCGTGCCGGATGTGACGACCACGCGGCTCCTGCTCGGTGGGCTGGCGGCCCTTTTCGCGCTGATTGCGCTCTCCTTGGGTGCGGCGGTGGTGCTGCAGGACGATTGGTCGAACGTGCGTGGCAACGAGGCGATCGTCGCGCTGGCCGTACTCGCGCTCCTCGCAGGGCTCGGCGGTGGGCTTTGGTACCTGCTGCGCCAATTTGCACGCGTGGGCCAAGGCTCGATCCGGATCGACGCGCAAGGCATGCGCTGGGGCGACACTGCGTTGCCGCAGGCGGTGGCCTGGCGCGCGGTGTGCCGCGTGGATGCGGGCCTGCAGGATGTGAGAACCGAATTCGTCTCCAGCGATGCGATCGTCAAGCGGCTGGTCTTCCAGCGGGTTGCGGGCGCTTCCAAGGATACGGAAATCCGGCTCCCGCTCGCGTTGACGATCGACATCGGCCGCGTGACCCGCTTTCGCAACCGCGCCGCGCTCCTGCGCGCGCTGCTGTTGCGTCTGGCCACCGAGCCCCGGCCGCGCCTGCGCTTTGCGGCCGAGGTGTTCATCGACGCCGGCATCGATCCGGAAACCTGGGAACCCATGCTGGCGCCACGCCGCTGGATGTGGCTGTCTTCCCTCGCTGCGCTGCTGCCGGTGCTGGCCGTGTTTCTCTTCTGGCCGCTGGGCGAACACGTCGGCTGGACGGTGGTCGCCCTGGTGCTGGCCATGGTGGTCGGCGCCGGGGCCATGGGCTGGTTCATGCACCAGCGCTATCCAGGTTTGCAAGGTGTGTTCGAGTTCGAAACACCACCCGGTTCCGCGCCTTGAGACTGCACCGTTATCGCTTACAGTAGGCTACGCACAGTCACCGTGACTGTCTCGCCTCAAGGAGAAGCAGTGGCAACACCAAATTACGGCTACGAAAAGCGCCAGAAGGAGCTGGCCAAGAAGAAGAAAAAGGAAGAGAAGCTCCGCGAGAAGGCCAATCGCAAGCTCTCTCCAAGCAGCGAAGGCCTCGCCCCGGGCGACCCGGAAACCGACGTGGCCTCGCTCGAGCGCGATCCGCCGACGGTGCCCGATCTGCCGACCAAGAACGGTTGATTCGCAATCGACGCTTTCGACAAAAAGCCGCTGCAGGCCTTCGGGTCTGCAGCGGCTTTTTGTTTGGGGCCGGCTTACTTGGCCGCGAGCAGCTTGCGCAGTTCCGGCCATACGTTCTCAAGCAACTGCGGCTGCGCCGCGGCCGTGGGATGAATACGGTCGGCCTGGAACAGCGCGAGCGCGGCGGGCGCATCGGCCACGCCCTTGAGCAGGAACGGCACCAGCGCCGCCTTGGTCGTGCTGGCCACCTTGCCGAACACCGCCTCGAAGCGCCGCGTGTAGTCACCGCCGTAGTTGGGCGGCACCTGGATGCCGACGATCAGCACCTTGGCGCCGGTCGCTTGCGCGGCCTTGGTGATCTGCAGCAGGTTTTCCTCGGTGTTCTGAAGCGGCAGGCCGCGCAGCGCGTCGTTGGCGCCAAGCTCGACCACGACGTGGCTGGGCTTGTGCTGCGCCAGCAGCGACGCAAAGCGTGCCCGCCCGCCCGAGCTGGTGTCGCCGCTGATGCTGGCGTTGATTACCGCAGCCGGGATTTTCTGGTCCGCGAGCCGCTTTTCAAGCAGCGGCACCCAGCCTTCGCCGCGTTTCAGGCCGTATTCGGCGCTCAGCGAATCGCCAAGCACCAGAATGACGGGTTTGCGGGGCGCCGCAGCCTGCGCGGACTGGGCTTGTGCTGCCGCCGTCCATGTCCCTGCACTGCCGAATGCGGCAGCGGTCAAGATAAAGTCACGTCGATTCAAAACGAAAAGCCTTTCCATGTCCCAACCTCCGTCTGATGCCATTGTCGCTGTCGAGCATGTGTTCAAGTCCGTTACCGACTCGACCGGTACGCTCGACATTTTGCAGAACATCGATTTCACCCTGGGCGCGAGGGAAACCGCCGCCATCGTCGGTGCCTCGGGTTCGGGCAAGAGCACGCTGCTGTCGATCATTGCCGGGCTCGACACGCCCACGCGCGGCACCGTCAAGCTTGCGGGCGACGACATCTTTGCCATCGACGAGGACGAGCGCGCCGCGCTGCGCGCCCAGCGCGTGGGCTTCGTGTTCCAGAGTTTCCAGCTGCTCGGGAACCTGAGCGCGCTCGAGAACGTCATGTTGCCGCTCGAACTGGCCGACCGCAAGGACGCGCGCAAGGCCGCCACCGAGATGCTCGGACGGGTCGGGCTCGGGCAACGCCTTGGCCACTACCCCAAGGTGCTCTCGGGCGGCGAACAGCAGCGCGTGGCGCTTGCAAGGGCTTTTGTGGTCCAGCCGGCCCTGCTGCTGGCCGACGAACCCACCGGCAGCCTCGATTTCGCAACCGGCGAGCAGGTCATGCGGCTGATGTTCGACCTGAACCGGGAGCTTGGCACCACGCTCGTGCTCGTGACCCATGACCGCGGCATTGCGGCCCAGTGCGAGCGCCGCATCACCATCGAGGCCGGGCGCATGGCGCTCAACGAGTCCAAGCCTGTGCTGGTGGCTTCGCTCGAAGCATGATCGTTCCACGGTTCTGGGCCGAAGGCCGAATCCAGGAGCGGGTGGATGGCAAGCAGATTACCGTGCGGCGCTACGGCTGGTCCGACGACAGCCCGATCGCCGCGCAGGCGCATGCCGACCAGCGCACGCGAGAGGCGTTCGACCGCATCGCCGGGGGCGAAGACCTCAACCGCCGCGAGCGCAAGCTGGCCTACAACGGGGCCGAGGGTGTACCCATCCGCGAGGAAATCGTCGAGCGGCAGGGCGACACCGTCATCACGCGCAACAGCTATGGCGCGCGCTGCCTCAACACGCCCGACGTGCTGTTCGTCGACATCGATTTCGACGAACCCCTGCGCGGCAGCCTGTTCGGCTTTGCGCTGGTGCCTGCGCTGATCGCGGGCGTCGTCGGCGGCTGGACGGCCAAGACCTGGGTGGGCGGGCTGATCGCAGCCATCGTGGTCTTTGCCGTGGCCTACCGCATCGGCCTGGGCAAGAAGCGCGGCGAGGCCAGCGACAACCCCACGCCCGAGAAGCGCGCGGCCGACCGCATCGGGCGCTTCGTCCATCAGCACCCCGACTGGCACCTGCGCCTCTATCGCACGCCGGCCGGTTTCCGGGTGCTGGCGATGCACGACGTCTTCAGCCCGGCCGACATGGCGGTGGCCGACTGCTTCCACGCGCTGGGCGCTGACAAGGTCTATGCGCGCATGTGCCGCAACCAGAACTGCTTTCGCGCCCGCCTGAGCGCCAAGCCCTGGCGCATCGGCATCGGAGAGCACCTGCGGCCGCAGCCGGGCGTGTGGCCGGTGTCGCCCGAGAAGCTGCCGATGCGCGATGCCTGGATCGCCCACTACGAGAAAGCCGCCGAGAGCCACGCCGCCTGCCAATACCTGGAGAGCGCCGGCAACAGCGCCCGGGTGCATCCGAACGCGCTGGCCGTGCAGGAACTGCACGACGAACGCACCCGTGCGCACAGCGGCCTGCCGATCGCTTGAAGAAGAGGGCGCGCTGCCCTCGATAATCGGGGGATGTCTTCCCCTAAAGTGATCTTCGGCTTCCATGCCGTGGGCGTGCGCATCAAGACCGCGCCGAAATCGGTGCTCGAAGTGATGTTCGACACCAGCCGGCGCGATGCGCGCATGAAACAGTTCATTGCGCGCGCGCAAGAAGCCGGCGTACGGCTGGTGGAGGCCGACGGGCTGCGGCTCGCCAAGCTCGCCGGCAGCCATGGCCACCAGGGCGTCGTGGCGCGGGTCGAGCCCATTGCGCAGGTCCGCTCGCTCGACGAACTGCTCGAAGGCCTCGAAGAAGCCGGCACCGTGCCCCTTCTGCTGGTGCTCGACGGCGTGACCGACCCGCACAACCTGGGCGCCTGCCTGCGCGTGGCCGACGGCGCGGGGGCACATGCGGTCATCGCTCCCAAGGACCATGCGGCCGGCATCAACGCCACCGTGGCCAAGGTGGCGAGCGGCGCCGCCGAAACGGTGCCGTATTTCATGGTGACCAACCTGGCGCGCACGCTGAACGAACTCAAGGAACGCAGCATCTGGTGCGTCGGCACCAGCGACGATGCACCCGGAACCATCTACCAGAGCGACTTCAAACGGCCGCTGGCGCTGGTGCTCGGAGCCGAAGGCGAGGGCATGCGCCAGCTCACCCGCAAGACCTGCGACGAGCTTGTGAGCATTCCGATGGCCGGCGCGGTCGAAAGCCTGAACGTTTCCGTGGCCAGCGGCGTGTGCCTCTACGAGGCGATGCGGCAGCGCGGCACCTGACGCTGCATCGCTAGCCTCTCTGCAAGGGGCTGGCCTTGCGGTGAAAGTACACGAGCTCCGCCATGCGCCGCATCGGGGGCGTACCCAGCAGGCGGTTGAACATCCAGTCGCTCTGGAAATTATCGAAGGCCCAGCGCAGCGCGCGCTTGAGCCTGAAGCGCGGATAGCTGCGCACGAACCAGCCGGCCGGGTCTTCCACCTCGCCCCGAAGAAAGCGCGCGATGGCGTCGCCGGCGCGCTCTCCGTGCTGCAACGCCGTGTGAATGCCGCCGGCCGTGACCGGCGACACCATGCCGGCCGCATCGCCCACCAGCAGCGCACGCTCGCGCGCCACCACGGGCAATATGCCGCCGCACGGAATCATCCCTGCACGGATTGCCACGGGCGGCGCATCGCCCGGCGACACGACCGAGGCGATCTTTCGCAACAGCGGATCGAGCCGAAGCGCCGGTGCGTCCTGTGCGCCCATGCGACGGGCAAGCCCGATCTGGCTCACGCCGACGCCGTCGAGCGCCCATCCGATGTAGCCCGGCGCCAGCTGGCGGTCGACAAAGCAGTGCAGAAAGCCGGGTGCCATGCGCGCGCCTTGGTATTCGTGTTCCACGCCGTAGAGAAAGCGCGTGTTGCGCGACAGCCCCAAGGCCTTGGCAACGCGCGAATGCGGGCCGTCCGCACCCACGATGTAGCGGGCAGAAATGCAAGTGCCGTGGCAAGGCCCGTGGGCCAGCGGAATTTCCCAGCGGCCATTCCGCCACAGTGCCTGTTCGAACAAGGCGCCAAGCTGCACATCGACCCCGCTGGCCCTGGCTGAACCGGCCATCCAGTCGAGCAGGGCGGGCGCATCGGTGGCCCAGAACCAGTAGCCCGGCGCATGCAGATCCACGTGGCGCATGTCGGGCGAATAAAGCCGCACGCCGTCGATGCGGCGCACCAGGGCGGGCGGCACTTCCGCAAGCCATGGCACCGTATCGACCGCGTCCTTCACGATGATGCCGGTGGTGTGCAGCTTGGCACCGGCGCTGGACTTCTTCTCCAGCACCATGACGCTGAGCCCGGCCAACGCCGCGGCGCGGGCGCAGGCCAGCCCGGCAAAGCTAGCCCCGACCACGAGCAGATCGACCTGCGCAGTCGAAATCCGCCCGCCGGCCATCGGGGGCGCGGAAGTGGCGACAGCAGAAAGCGGGGAATTGTCGAGGCGGGAGAAGGAGCTGGAAACGAGCATGGGCGAGCTGACTTGTGGCGTTGCGCACCGCGACTTGCGGTGCGCACGCGAAGTTAGCTACGCCATGTGCGCGCGGCGTGAAGCCTGTGTGAATTGAACGGCAGGCAGAAAATTCAGGAAGGATCTTTGCTGCGCGTGCGTGACACCGCGCTGAAGATACCGATGCCCAGGATGATCAGCGCGCCAATGCCGATGTAGAGCGTAGGCACGCCGGCCACCGAGGCACCCCAGGCAACGCCGGCCAGGAAGATCAGAAAACCGATCATGTAGAGCACAAAAGACATGCTTGTTCCCCCGAAACTGTGATGCCTTGCAGTATCCCGGCCGGCATCGGGGCCCGCACCGGCCTTCGTCGCCAGTCGCTGTGGGAACTTGCCTACTACTTTGTTGATGCCGGACCTGCCCCGGTCTACGCGGGGGAGGCCACCAACAGGTAGCGGCAAGCCGTGCGTCCGAGGGCCTTGAAGACCAGAGGGCGGTCGACGCCGAAATCGAGGCAATCGCCGGGCGCGAGTTCAAAGCGCTCGTCGCCATAGTCCACTTGCAGCGCGCCTTCGAGCATCCACAGGCATTGCCGGTACGGCTTGCCGCTCCACCTCGGATAGCCGACCTGTGCCGAGCGCGGCAATTCGATCTCGACCATTTCGACACCGCCGTTGGCGCTGCGCTCCACGATCTGGCGACGCAAGTAGCCGGCCTCGGGATCGCGCCACACCTCCTGTTGCGCCCGGGCGCGCAGCCGTTGCGGCGAGCCCTTGTCCTCGGTCAGCAACTGCGCGAGCGGCACGCCGAGGCCAGCGGCCAGCCGCCCCAGCAGCGCGGCGGTCGGGCTGCTCTCCGCACGCTCGACCTTCGAGATCATCGCCTTGCTGACGCCCGAAAGCTCGGCCAGTTCGGCAAGGCTCAGCGACTTGTCCTGGCGCAGCGCAAGAAGCCGGCCGGCAATGAGCGAGTCGATGCCGGACGGCTCGATGGGCGGAGACGAATTGTTTCTCATATGAGATTATTATTCTCCTATATTGGACAAATTGCGCGGCATCGAGCCGCCGGCCGAAAGGAACAACCATGCGCCTGATCTCCTGCACCGAGGAAGCCCACGCGGGCGCCATCCTTGCCATCCTCAACGAAGCCATCGTCAATTCGACCGCGCTGTACGACTACAAGCCGCGCACGCCCGAGAACATGGTTGCGTGGTTTGCCACCAAGCGAGCCAACGGTTTTCCCGTGATCGGCGCGGAAGACGAGAGCGGCAAGCTGCTGGGCTTTGCGAGCTACGGTGCGTTTCGCGCCTTTCCCGCCTACAAGTACACGGTGGAGCACTCGGTGTATGTGGAGGCCGGTCACCGGGGCGCCGGCCTCGGCCGCACGCTCATGGAGGCGATCATTGCCGAGGCTGCGGCGCGCGACGTGCATGTCATGGTCGGTGCCATCGATGCCGCGAACGCCGGCAGCATCGGGCTGCACGAGCGGCTGGGCTTCGAGCACGCCGGCACCGTGCGGCAGGCCGGTTTCAAGTTCGGCCGCTGGCTCGACGTGGCCTTCTATCAGCGGATTCTTTCGACGCCGCTGAATCCGGTCGACGGTTAGGCCGCGCGTCTTCCAGCCTCAGGCCGGGGTTTCGGCGCTCGCCCGGTCCAGCATCTGGATGGTGCCGGCGTCGAGCTTGAGCTGGGTGGCCACGACCAGTTCTTCCAGCTGGGCAATCGACGTGGCGCTGGCGATGGGGGCCGTGACCGAAGGCCGCGCAATCTGCCATGCGATGGCGACCTGGCCCGGCTTGGCGTTGTACTGCTGGGCCACCTTGTCGAGCGCTTCGAGAATGCGCAACCCGCGCGGGTTCAGGTACTTCTTGGTGGTGTTGGCGCCGCGCGCGCTCTTGGCGGCATCGGCTTCGGTGCGGTACTTGCCGGTGAGGAAGCCGGCCGCGAGCGCATAGAAGTTGATCACGCCCACTTCGTGCTTCACGCACAGCGGCTCCAGCGCGTCTTCGAACACGGCGCGGTCGTAGAGGTTGTAGAGCGGCTGCAGGCTTTCGTAGCGCGCAATGCCGAGCCGCTCCGACACCTCGAGCGCTTCGGCCAGCCGCGGCGCGCTGTAGTTCGACGCGCCGATGGCGCGTACCTTGCCGGCCTTGATCAGCTCGTCGAACGCACCTAGCGAGTCTTCCAGCGGCGTGGCGGCATCGTCGTCGTGCGCCTGGTACAGGTCGATGTAGTCCGTCTGCAGGCGCTGGAGCGAAGCTTCCACCGCCTCGCGGATATAGGCGGGCGACAGGCCCACCTTGCCTTCGCCCATCGGCTTGCCGACCTTGGTGGCCAGCACCACGCGGTTGCGCTTGCCGCTTTGCTTGAGCCACTTGCCGATGATGGTCTCGGACTCGCCGCCGGTGTGGCCCGGCACCCAGCTCGAGTAGACGTCGGCGGTGTCGATGAAGTTGAACCCCGCATCCAGCCAGGCGTCGAGCAGGCGGAACGAGGTGGCTTCGTCCACCGTCCAGCCGAACACGTTGCCGCCGAAGGCGAGCGGTGAAACCAGGAGGCCGGAGCGGCCGAGCGAGCGGAGTTGCGACATGAAGTTGTTTCCCTAAAGAGAGCGAGGATCAGACAAAGCCCACGGCACCGAGCAGCGCACCCGCGCCCAGCAGCCAGAGCAGGTGCAAGCGCGTGCGCCAGACGATAAGCGCTGCCACCGCGGTCAGCAGCCACAGATGCCACGCGGGCGCATCGCCGGCGTGGTTACCCGCCGCCAGCACCCAGCCGGTGGCAATCAGCAAGCCCACCACCACCGGCGCCATGCCTTGCTTGAAGGCGCGCACGCCGCGCCGGTCGCGATTGCGGTGCCCCCAGCGCGTGGCAAGGTAGGTGAGGGTGGTGCTCGGCAGCATGATGCCGACCATGGTGACCATGAGCCCGAGAAAGCCGAGCAGCCAGGCGCCCGGCCCGGCGCCGATGCCGCCGCCCGCGTTGAGCCCGACGTTCCAGCCCATGAGCGCGACGAAGAGCACGTTCGGGCCCGGCGCGGCCTGGGCGATGGCGACCGACGAGCTGAACTGCGCCTCGGTGAGCCAGCCGTGCTGCGCGACGAGGTAGCGGTGCATGTCGGGCACCGTGGTGATGGCGCCGCTGATCGAAAGCAGCGAAAGCAGCAGGTATTGGCCAAAAAGCGCGAGCCAGTCGTGCCACTGCATCACGATGGTGATAGGGCTCATGGCGCAATCCTCCGCCACGTCCACGCGCAAGCCATGCCGCCCACAGCCAGCAGCACCCAGCCGAGCGGAATCTTCAACACCGCGATGGCGCCGAACACCAGTGCCACGAACACCAGGCAGGTGGCAAAGCCGAGCGGGTGCTTGCGCAGTTGCGGAATCAGCTTGATGCCGGTGGCGGCGATCAGCCCGCCCGACACCGCGCCCATGCCGCGCAGCGCGCCCGCGACCTGCGGGTTGGCGGCGTAGTGGGCGTACAGCACGGCCAGCATGAGGATGACGACGAGCGGTATCGCGAGCATGCCGGCCACGGCGGCAATCGCGCCGCGCAGTCCGAAATAGCGGTCGCCGATCATCAGCGCGAGGTTGACCACGTTGGGCCCCGGCATCACCTGGGCCACGGCCCAGTCTTCAAGAAATTGCTCGGGCGTGAGCCAGCGCTTTTTCTCGACCATTTCGCGCTGGACGATGGCGAGCACGCCGCCGAATCCCTGCAGCGCAAGCCAGGTGAATGAAATAAAAAGGTCGCGTGGCGACTTCGGTTGCGGAGGGTCGGACGGCGCCGCCGCGCCTGAGGGGGACGGATGCATGTGGAGCGATTATCGTAGCCATACCTGCAACACGGCGGGCACCGGGCTGACATGCCCTTGCGCCACTCAAAGGGAGACTTCATGGTCATGCAAATCCGCGCGCTCTTCGACCTGTGCAAGGAAGCCGTCGCCTCCTGGTCGAACGACTACGCCCCCAGCATGGGGGCCGCGCTGGCGTACTACACGGTATTCTCGATTGCACCGCTGCTGCTGATCGTGATTGCCGTGGCCGGGCTGGTGTTCGGCCAGGAGGCCGCGCGCGGTGAAATCTTCTTGCAGCTTTCGGGCCTGATGGGCGAACAGGGCGCAGCCGCGGTGCAGGGCATGTTGCAGGCGGTCAACAAGCCGACCGAGGGCGTGGTGGCCACGGTGGTCGGCATCGCTCTGCTGGTGGTCGGCGCGACCACCGTCTTCGGCGAACTGCAGGACGCGCTCGACCGCATCTGGCGCGCGCCGGCCCGCGCAAAGAACAAGGGGCTCTTCAATTTGCTGCGCGTGCGGCTGTTGTCGTTCAGCATGATCATGGGCATCGGCTTCCTGCTCATGGTGTCGCTGGTGGCGAGTGCGGCGCTCGCGGCACTGGGCAAATGGTGGTCGCCGGTATTCGGTACCTGGGCCGCCCTGGCGCAGGCGGTGAATTTCGTCTTCAGCTTTGCGATGGTGACGGTGATCTTCGCGATGATCTACAAGATCATGCCGCGCGCCAAGGTGCAGTGGCGCGACGTGTGGGTGGGCGCAGCGGTCACGGCGCTGCTCTTCACCGTCGGCAAGCACCTCATCGGCCTTTACATCGGCAAGAGCAGCGTGGCTTCGGGCTACGGTGCCGCGGGTTCGCTGGTGGTGGTGCTGGTGTGGGTGTACTACTCGGCGCAGATCTTCCTGCTGGGAGCCGAGTTCACCTGGGTGTATGCCAAGACCTATGGCTCGCTCAAGAACGCCAGGGACAGCGGCGACGCGAACCCTTCGCCGACCCGGTCGGAGCCGCTCCCGCAGGGCTAACCGGCAAAGCCGCCTTCGTCCAGGAAACGCTGCTCCTCGGCGCTGCCGGTGCGCCCGAGCAGCTTGTTGCGGTGCGGAAAGCGGCCGAAGCGCGCGACGATGTCGCGGTGCAATACCGCAAAGCGCTGCGTGTTGGCGTCGAGTGCCGCATTGAGCTCGACCGAGCGCTCCTGGTCTGCCAGCGATTCGGAATGCATGAACGGCAGGTAGAAAAACCGGCGCAGGTCTTCGTCCACCTTCAGGTCGAGGCCAGCCTCGATCGCGTCGCGGGCAACTGCCAGGGCCCTGGCGTCGGTCGCGAGCATGCGGGCGTTGCCCCGCCAGGTGTTGCGTGGGAACTGGTCGAGCAGCACCAGCAGCGCGAGCGCGCCCTCGGCGTCGTGCGCCCAGTGGTCGAGATCGCCGCGGGCTGCCGCTTCATGCGCGGCGAGAAAGCGTTCGCCGAACTTGGCGTCGAAGGCTTCGTTCTTGGCAAACCATCGATCGGGCCCGGCGCTGCGCCAGAAGTCGACGACATCGCGGGCGGTGGGGAGGTCGGAGAAGGTCATCGCTGCATTCTCTTTCAACGCACAGGCGGCCCAAAAGGGCCGCCAAAGCGTCCGCGAAGGGCCTGGAAAGTCGCGGTGGTGGCCGACACGGCAATACGCCCGGGCTGCCTATGCTGGAGCGGTTTTCATAACTCAGGAGATAAAGCTCATGAACCGATATGGCACCTTTTTGCGCGCAGCCCTCATTGCAGGCGTGGCCAGTGCTGCGCTGGTCGGCTGCGGGATGATGTCGAAGTCGAACACCGCGAGTTTCAGCGGCGCAATGAACGCCGCCAGCGAAGTGCCGCCCAACATGACGCGCGGCAGCGGCATGGCAGAAGCCTGGCTCAACAGAGACACCAATGTCCTGAAGTACAAGATCACCTACAGCGGCCTCAGCGGCCCGGCCACGGCAGGCCACTTCCACGGCCCTGCGGCAGCGGGTGCCAATGCCGGCGTGGTGCTGCCCTTTGCCAGAGCGGAGAGTCCGATCGAAGGCCAGGCCACGCTCACACCGGCGCAGGCGGCCGACCTGATCGCCGGCAAGTGGTATGCCAACATCCACACGGCGGCCAATCCGGCAGGCGAGATCCGGGGGCAAATGCTTCCCAAGATGTGATCGACCGCACGATTGCATGCGGCGCCTGATGGCGCCATGACCTTGGTCAGGCTCGCGCCACGGGGCTGGTGTCAAATGACATCATGACGACGAAGAAGCCCCGTGCCGCAACCAAGACCCTCAACACTTTCGCGGCACGCCGCGAAGACATGCGCGATGCGCGCAAGGCCCTCGTTCTCCAGGGTGGAGGTGCGCTCGGCGCCTACCAGGCGGGTGTGTATGCCGCACTCAGCGAAACCGCGCTGCAGCCGCACTGGATCGCCGGCGTTTCCATCGGCGCCATCAACGCGGCATTGATTGCGGGCAACGCGCCCGAGCATCGGGTCGACAAGCTGCGCGAGTTCTGGCATCTGGTGTCTTCAGGGCCTTCGCAGCGGCTGCCTTCGTGGCTGGGCGACCGCGCCACGCAGAACCAGTGGAGCGCCACCATGGCTTCGCTGGTCGGCATTCCGGGCTTCTTCGAGCCGCGGTATTCACCGGCCCTGCTGATGGGCGGCGCCGCGCCGCTCCTGAGCTACTACGACACCTCGCCGCTCAAGACCACGCTCGAACGGCTGATCGATTTCGACCGCATCAATGCCTGCGAGGCGCGCTTCAGCGTGGGTGCGGTCGATGTGCGCACCGGCAATTCGGTGTACTTCGACAACACACGCCAGCGCATCGGCCCGGAGCACATCATGGCCAGCGGTGCGCTGCCGCCGGGCTTTGCGCCGGTGCACATCGACGGCGACGACTACTGGGACGGCGGTATCGTCTCGAACACGCCGCTGCAATACGTGCTCGACATTCATCCGCGCAGCGAGCCGCTGGTGGTGCTGCAGGTCGACCTCTTCAATGCGCGGGGCGAAATGCCGCGCACGCTTTCTGGCGTGCTGGAGCGGCAGAAGGACATCACCTACTCGAGCCGTACCCGCATGAACACCGATGCGCTGGCCGCCAACCTGAATCTGCAGCAGGCGATTGCGGACCTGATCTCCAAGCTGCCCGCGCGCTTGCGCAACGACCCTTCGGTGCTCGCAGTGCAGGCCGAGCTCACGCACCAGCCCATCGACATCTTTCACCTGATCTACCGCGACAAGCCCTACGAGGCCGAATCGAAGGACTACGAGTTCTCGCGCGCCGCCGTCGAAGAGCACTGGGAGGCCGGTGCGCGCGACATGCGGCGGACGCTGGCGTACCCCGAAACGCTGCGCAGTGAGGCCACGGTAAATGGCGTGACAACCTTCGACCTGGGCGAGCCCGGGGTGGAGCGCGTCAAGCGTCCCGGGTTGTCGCGCTGATGCGAGGCACCGCGGTTCGCATGCGCGGCTGATTTTTGCAATCGCGCTTTTCTTTTTCTTCCTCTTCCTTTATCAAACCTCAAGGACGTTCACCATGCAACTCAAGGACAAGGTCGCCTACATCACCGGCTCGGCCAGCGGCATCGGCAAGGAAATTGCCATCCTCTTCGCACAGGAAGGCGCCAGGATCATCATTGCCGACCTCAACAAGGAAGCGGCCGACGCCGCGGCTGCAGAGCTCAGGGCCACGGGCGCGCAGGCCATCGGCGTGGCGGTGGACGTAACCAACGAAGACCAGGTCAACGCCTCGGTCGAAGAGGGCGCCAAGGCCTTCGGCGGCATCGACATCCTGATCAGCAACGCCGGCATCCAGATCGTGCACCCGGTCGAGGAGTTCAGCTTTGCCGACTGGAAGAAGATGCTCGCCATTCACCTGGACGGCGCCTTCCTCACCACCAAGGCCTGCCTCAAGCACATGTACGCGCAAGGCCGCGGCGGCAGCGTGATCTACATGGGCTCGGTGCACTCGAAGGAGGCTTCTCTGCTGAAGGCGCCTTACGTCACGGCCAAGCACGGCCTCATCGGCCTCTCCAAGACGGTCGCGAAGGAAGGCGCCAAGCACGGCGTGCGCGCCAACGTGATCTGCCCGGGCTTCGTGCGCACGCCGCTGGTCGAAAAGCAGATTCCCGAGCAGGCGAAGACGCTCGGCATTACCGAGGAACAGGTGATCAAGAACGTGATGCTCAAGGAGACGGTCGACGGCGAATTCACCACCACCGAAGACGTGGCGCGCGTGGCGCTGCTGTTCGCGGCTTTTCCGACCAATGCATTGACCGGCCAATCGCTGGTAGTGAGCCACGGCTGGTTCATGCAGTAACGAAATGACGCCGCTGCGCGCGGCACACGATGGTTCACCCTAATGTCTCTGGCGAGTGAACTGTGCGAAAACTCGCACCAGCCATTCAAACGTCATACCAATGACCTTCGCCAGGAGACAACAGCCATGCATGTTCGTTCGCCCCGTTTCTTTTCGCGACGCTCCTTTGTTGCCCATGCCGCGGGCGTTGCGGCCGGGCTCGCCATGCTGGCAGCGGCGGCTCCCGCAGCGGCCCAGGCCTATCCGAGCCGGCCTGTCACCCTGATCGTTCCCTGGGGCGCGGGCGGCGGCACCGATGCCACGGCGCGCATCATCGCGAGCCTGCTCGAAAAAGAACTGGGCCAACCGATCACGGTGGTGAACCGCACCGGCGGCAACGGCGTGGTGGGCCACTCGGCCATTGCCGCCGCACCGCCGGACGGCTACACCATCGGCATGGCCACAGTCGAGATCGGCATGATGCATTGGCAAGGGCTGACGCAGCTGACAGGCGCTTCGTACACCCCCATCGGTCTTACCAATCTCGACCCGGCCGGCGTTCAGGTGCGCGCCGACGCGCCCTACAAGAACGTGGCCGAACTGCTGGCGGCCATCAAGGCCAACCCCGGCAAGCTGAAGGCCTCGGGCACGGGGCAGGGCGGCATCTGGCACCTCGCCGTCGCGGGCCTCTTGCGCGACCAGAAGATCGACCCCGCGGCATTGCCCTGGGTACCGAGCAACGGCGCGGCGCCGGGCCTGCAGGACGTGGTCGCGGGCGGCGTCGACGTGGCGCCCGTTTCATTGCCCGAGGCACGCTCGCTGATCGATGCGGGCAAGGTCAAGAGCCTTGCCATCATGAGCGACAAGCCTTCGGCGCTCTATCCCAACGTGCCCACGCTCAAGGCGGCCATCGGCAGCGACTGGTCGCTGGCGGCCTGGCGCGGCATCGTGGCGCCCAAGGGCCTGCCCGCCGACGTGCGCGACAAGCTTGCGGCCGCGATCAAGAAGGTGGTGGCGAGCAAGGAGTACACCGACTTCATGGCGTCGCGCGGCTTCGGCGTGATCTATGCGGGGCCCGATGAATTCGCCGCCTACATGGCGAAGTCCGACGCCGAACTCGGTGCAACCATGAAGGCCGTGGGTATCGTCAAGTGAGCGCCGCGCGGCGTGCGCGCACGGCCAAGGGAGGTGCGGCGCGATGAAGTTCAACGACGCGGTCTTCGGGCTGATCCTGCTGGTGCTCGGCGCACTGGTGCTCGCCGTGGTGCGCAGCTACCCCGGCATACCGGGCCAGCAAGTGGGGCCGGCCCTGTTCCCGGGGCTGATTGCCGTGGGGCTGTGCGTCTGCGGCGCCATGCTGCTGGTCAAGGGCTGGCGCGAGCGGCAGGCCGTGGCCTGGGTGCGGTTTGGCGACTGGGCCGCTTCGCCGCGCCACGTGCTGTCGGCTGCGCTGGTCATCGGCGCGGTGCTGTTCTACATCTTCGCCTCCGAGCGGCTCGGCTTTCTGCCGACCGCGGCGATCTCGCTGTTGGCACTGATGCTCGCCATGCGCGTGCCGCCGGGCCGCGCGGTGCTGGTGGCCGTGATTGCCTCGCTGCTCATCCATGCCGCGTTCTACAAGCTGTTGCGCGTTCCGCTTCCGTGGGGCGTGTTGACACCCATCGCCTGGTAACCGGGGGCTCCATTCATGTCGGCAGCACTCTTGCAGGCTTTCTCGATGGTCTTCGAGCCCTACACCATCCTCGTGATGGTGCTGGCGTCGCTCTACGGCCTGTTCGTTGGCGCGGTACCTGGTTTGTCGGCCACCATGGCGGTTGCGCTGCTGGTGCCGGTCACCTTTTTCATGCCGCCGATTCCGGCCATTGCCGCCATGGTCACGGCCACCGCAATGGCCATTTTCTCGGGTGACATTCCGGGCTGCCTGCTGCGCATTCCGGGCACGCCCGCATCCGCCGCCTACACCGACGAAGCCTTTGCGATGACGCGCAAGGGCATGGCCGAGACCGCGCTGGGCGCGGGGCTGGTGTTCTCCGCCGTGGGCGGGCTTTTCGGCACGGTGGTGCTCATCGTGGCGGCGCCGGCGCTGGCCGACTTTGCGCTCAACTTCAGTTCCTTCGAGTACTTCTGGCTGGTGCTGCTGGGCTTGACCTGCGCGGTGTTCATCACTTCCGACCGGCCGCTGAAGGGCATGGTCACGCTGCTGCTCGGCCTGCTGGTGGCCTGCGTGGGGCTTGGAAACCCTGCAGGTTTTCCGCGCTTCACCTTGGGCAATGCGGAGATGACCGGCGGCATCGGCATGATCCCGATGATGATCGGCATGTTCGCCATCTCGGAGGTGATCCGCTTCGCCGTCGATACGCTGCCGCCCGGCGAGATCGTGGTCGAGAAAGTGGGCCGCGTGCTCTCGGGGCAGTGGGCGCTGGCCAAGAAGTACCCGGTGCAGATATTGCGCGGCAGCGTGCTGGGCACGGCGGTGGGCGCGCTGCCGGGCGCGGGCGCCGACATCGCGGCATGGATGTCGTACGCCATGAGCAAGAAATTCTCGAAAGAGCCCGAGAAGTTCGGCACGGGCCATGTCGAAGGCATTGTCGAATCGGGCTCGGCCAACAACAGCGCGCTGGCCGGTGCGTGGATTCCGGCGCTGGTGTTCGGCATTCCGGGAGACTCGATCACCGCCATTGTGATCGGCGTGCTCTACATGAAGAACCTCAATCCGGGGCCGACGCTGTTCACCACGAACCCGCAGAACATCTATGCAGTGTTCATGCTGTTCATCATTGCCAACATCATCATGATTCCGCTCGGCATTCTGTGCATCAAGGTGTCCAAGCGCATCCTGCGAGTGCCGCGCAACGTGCTGATGCCGCTCATTCTGCTGTTCTGCATCGTCGGCGCGTTTGCCATCAACAACTCGCTGTTCGACGTGGGCGTGATGCTCGCGGCCGGCATCGTGGCCTATCTGCTCGAGGAGAACGGTTTTCCGATTGCGCCCGCCATTCTGGGTGTGGTGCTCGGCGGCATGCTCGAGGAGAACTTCATCACCTCGATGATCAAGTCCGACGGCAACCTGGCGGGCTTCGTGTCGCGGCCTATTGCCGCTTCGCTGGCAGTCGTCGTCGTGCTGGTGTGGCTTGCGCCCTTGCTCAAGAAGCTATGGGTCAAAGGCAGGCGCGCCGCTCCGTCTACTGCAGCTTGAGCGACCAGGTCTCGCCCACGAGCTGTTGGCCGAAGCCTTCGTAGGGTTCGGACTTGTCCAGCTTGAAACCGCGCTTGGCGTAAATGGCGCGGGCCGCCTCCAGGCAGCTGTTGGTCCAGAGCACCATCTTCCGGTAGCCCTTGGCGCGGGCGAAGGCAATGCATTCGTCGGTGAGGTGTGCGCCCAGCCCCAGGCCGCGCGCCGAGGGTGCGAGCAGCAGCAGGCGCAACTGGGCCGTGGTGGCCGATTTGCGCACCACGAAGATTGCGCCGACGCGCTCGCCATCAAGCTCCGCAATCCAGCATTTCTCCCACGCGGGCTGAAACTTGCGAACGAACTCGGCCACGATTTCGGCGACCAGGGCTTCGAATTCGCTGTTCCAGCCGTACTCGCGCGCATACAGCTCGCCGTGCTGCTGCACCACCCAGCCCATGTCGCCGGGCACGGGATCGCGCAGCACGACGGTGCGGGTGCGTGCCGCGGGAGCGGTGGCTGGATCGAGCAGGCGCTCGATGCGCGCCATGGCATCGACCACCTGCTGGCGGTCGTGCGAAGGCAACGGGGAGAGCAGGGCGGCGGCCTCGTCGCGCGATTTTTGTTGCAGCGGCGCAAATGCGGCGTGGCCGGCTTCGGTAAGGCGCAGCACGCTTTGCCGCGCGTCGCGGGCGTGGGGCTCGCGCGTGAGCCAGCCCTCGGCCTCGAAGCGGCGCAGGATGCGGCTGATGTAGCCGGCATCGAGCTTCAGGTCGCGGCCGATCTCGCTGGCCACGGGCATTTTCCGGTGGGCCAGCTCGTACAGCACGCGGACATCGGTCAGCGACATTTCACTGCCCAGGTAGGGGTCGAGCACCCCGATCCGGCTCGTATAAAAGCGGTTGAACTGGCGGATCGCCTTGACGGCGGCGGTATCGGGAGCTGGCAGAACGTTCGACATGGTTGCCATTGTCATTTTAATGGTTGACTTTGGCAATTAACTAAAGGCCTTGCTGAAGTCGCGCCAACGAGGCGGGACGCGACAGGAGTGCTGGAAAACCCTAAAATCGTGGGTTGCCCACTGCTGCGCCGAGCCCGCCAAGCCGCGCTGCCATATCGCTGCCATATCCCCCACTGATGAACGCCCCCGTCGACGTCTCCTTTTTTGCGCGTGCCGCCAAGCCGCTGACCAGCTACCGCAAGTACTGGGCGGCCCGTTTCGGCACGGCCAAGTTCTTGCCCACTACGCGCAAGGAAATGGACGCGCTCGGCTGGGACAGCTGCGACATCATCGTGGTGACGGGCGACGCCTACGTCGACCACCCGAGCTTCGGCATGGCCGTGATCGGCCGCATGCTCGAGGCGCAGGGCTTCCGCGTGGGCATCATTGCCCAGCCCGACTGGCAAAGCGCCGAGCCCTTCAAGGCGCTGGGCAAGCCGAACCTGTTCTTCGGCGTGACCGCCGGCAACATGGATTCGATGATCAACCGCTACACGGCGGACCGGAAGATCCGCAGCGACGACGCCTACACGCCCGGCGACATCGGCGGCTCGCGGCCCGACCGCGCGGCCATCGTGTATTCGCAGCGCTGCAAGGAAGCCTGGAACGATGTTCCCATCATCCTCGGCGGCATCGAAGGGTCGCTACGCCGCATCGCCCACTACGACTACTGGCAGGACAAGGTCCGCCGCTCGATCGTGGTCGATTCGAAGTGCGACCTGCTGCTGTACGGCAACGCCGAGCGCGCCATCGTCGAAATTGCGCATCGGCTGGCGGCCCGCGAACCGGTGCACGAGATCACCGATGTGCGCGGTACCGCATTCGTGCGGCGCGACACGCCCGAAGACTGGTTCGAGATCAACTCCACCAGCGTGGACGAACCCGGCCGTGTCGAGGCTCATGTCAACCCGTACCTGATGGTGTCGGAGCAGGCCAAGGCCAATGGCGCCACCTGTGCGAAGGAAGACGAAGCCCAGGCCGTGGCACAGGCCGCCGAAGCCGGCGCGGCGGCGAACCCGGTTAATCCGGCGATCAAGCCGTTGACTTTCGTGCCGAATCCCGCGCTTACGCAGCGCACCAGAATCAAGGTGCCTCCGCGCGACCGCAGCGTGATTCGCCTGCCGTCGTACGAGCAGGTGCGCGCCGACCCGGTGCTCTATGCCCACGCCAACCGCGTGCTGCACCTCGAGACCAATCCCGGCAACGCCCGCGCGCTGGTGCAGGCGCACGGCGAGGGCGCCACGGCGCGCGACGTGTGGATCAACCCGCCGCCTATTCCGCTCACCACGGCCGAGATGGACCACGTGTTCGACCTGGCCTATGCGCGCAGCCCGCATCCGCGCTATGCCGACGAAAACGGCAGCCACGACGGCACGACCAAGATCCCCGCGTGGGAAATGATCCGCTTCAGCGTGAACATCATGCGCGGCTGCTTCGGCGGCTGCACCTTCTGCTCCATCACCGAGCACGAGGGCCGCATCATCCAGAGCCGCTCGGAAGAATCGATCATCAAGGAGGTCGAGGCCATCCGCGACAGCGTGAGCGGCTTCACGGGCACCATCTCCGACCTCGGCGGCCCCACGGCCAACATGTATCGGCTCGGCTGCAAAAGCCCCGAGATCGAGTCGGCGTGCCGCAAGCCCAGCTGCGTGTACCCCGGCATCTGCCCGAACCTTGGCACCAACCACGATCCGCTCATCAAGATCTACCGCCGCGCGCGTGCGCTCAAGGGCATCAAGAAGATCCTGATCGGTTCCGGCCTGCGCTACGACCTGGCCGTGCAATCGCCCGAGTACGTGAAGGAGCTGGTGCAGCACCACGTCGGCGGCTATCTGAAGATCGCGCCCGAGCACACCGAGCAGGGCCCGCTCACCAAGATGATGAAGCCCGGCATCGGCAGCTACGACAAGTTCAAGCAGATGTTCGAGAAATTCTCGGCCGAGGCGGGCAAGAAGCAGTACCTGATTCCGTACTTCATTGCCGCGCATCCGGGCACCAGCGACGAGGACATGATGAACCTCGCGATCTGGCTCAAGAAGAACGGCTTCCGCGCTGACCAGGTGCAAACGTTCTACCCGAGCCCGATGGCCACGGCCACCACGATGTACCACACCAACAAGAACCCGCTGCGCAAGATCACGCGCGAAAGCGAGACGGTGGACATCGTGCGCGGCGACAAGCGCCGCCGCCTGCACAAGGCCTTCCTGCGCTACCACGACGCCAACAACTGGCCGCTGCTGCGCGAGGCCTTGAAGAGCATGGGCCGCGCCGACCTGATCGGCAACGGCAAGCACCACCTGATCCCGACGTGGCAGCCGCTGACCGATGGCGGCTACACGAGCGCGCGGCGCAAGAACTCGACCTCCGCGCCGGTGGCAGCCAAGGCTGCTGCGCCAGTCAGGCTGGCGCCGGTGAAACCGTCGAAGGGGCGCATGCTCACGCAGCACACCGGTCTGCCGCCGCGGGACAATGGTGCGGCGCCGCCGCGCAAGGCCGCAGCCGGCCCGGTGCGCGGCAGCATTCGCAAGCCGCGCTGAGTTCAGCTCGCGAGCAGGCTCGCCGGCAATAGCTTGCCGACCCACGCGGCGACCGCGGCCATATTCAGCAGCACAGTGGCCCAGTAGCCCGCCATGAAGCTCGCCTTGCGCGACTTGTGGCGGAAGAGCCGCTGCGCGCACCACGCCCCCGGCCATCCTCCCATCAGCGACAGCAGGTGCAGCGTGCTTTCCGCGGTGCGCCAGCGGCCGGCCTGGGCGGCGCTCTTGTCGACACCGTAGATGACGACGGTCAGAAGGTTGATCAGCAGCAGCACGCCCAAGGCAAGCGGCGGCAGGCGTGCGGTCCATACGCCGTAGCCGAGCAGCGCTGCGTAACCCAGAAGCAGCACGCCGATGGGCAGCATCGACGGCGATGAAGAGGAGTGCACTGCCTCGCCGCGCCGTCTCGAGTCGGCTGCGGTGCGACGTGCATGCGGCGATGCGGGAGCTCTGCGCGCCTCCGTCTGCCGGGCTTGAGGCTGAGCGGTACCCACGGCGTGAACCGCCATTGCACGCGGCCCTTTGCCGCCCACGTGGATCTCCTCGAAGCTCAACTCCATGCCGACCTGCGGCTTCAGTTGCCGGTCGAGGAAGTCGCGCAGATGCACGAACACGTCGGCGGACACTCCGGGGCTTCGAATGAAGCCGAAACCCCGCTCGGGCTCCCAGCGCACGAGCCGGCCTTGGCGCTTCATGGCATGCGAGGAAGAGGAGGGCACATGGCGCCGATTCTCGCTTGCGGCTGCCGCGCCCGGCTTCTATCATCGATCGCCCATGCATCTGCACCACTCTCCCCCTCCTTCGACCCGCTGCTGACGCGCGCACCTTTCGCCGCGCTCAGACCTGCAAGTGGTCGCCGCTGCCCGCCCTTCATGAGGCGGGCGGCGGCTGGATGGTCATGCCCGCCCTCGAATGCGGCGGGCGTCATGGAGAAATTTCAAGAATGAACGCAAGAATGTCTGCCGCCCTGGCCTGGGGCGGCGTGTTGCTGGCCGGCGCGCTCTGGGGCGGTGGTGCGCTGGTGGCGCAGTTCCTCATCGATGGCGGCATTGCGCCGCAGAGCCTGTCGCTGGCGCGCTTCGCCCTCGGGCTGCCGCTTCTCTGGTATTTGCACTGGCACGCGCAACGCCAGCCGAGCTTCGCGGGTGCCGGCACGCGCTGGTGCAACCTGGCGCGGCGGGAGCGGTGGCAGGTGGTCGGCACCGGCGCGGCCATGGCGCTGAACGTGAGCTTCTGGTTCGCCGGCATTGCGCATCTGGGCGCGGCGCTTCCGACCGTGATCTCGATCTGCTGCGCACCGGTGATCGTCGCGCTGGTGTCCGTGCTGCGCGGCTACGAGCCTTTCGGCGTGCGACTGCTTGGAGGGCTCGTGCTGGCGCTGACCGGCGTGGGGCTGTTGGTCATGCCAGCCGAGGGCTGGAACGGGAGTTCCTTGCCCGGTGGACACATCGCGGGCCTGGCCTGGTCGTTCGGCTCGGCGCTCTGCTACGCCATGGTGGTGCTCGGCAACGCGCGCATGCCGGTGCGGCTGGGTGCCGTCACGGCATCCGCATGGGGTATGAGCGTCGCGGCGCTCTGCATGCTCGCGATCGCATGGCCGGCCGGCATCACGTGGCCCGCCGGAACCGCGCAGTGGCTCGGCGTGAGCTACACCGGCGTGGTGACGACGTCGGTGGCTTACCTGGCCTTTGCATGGGGCGCGCGGCGCCTTTCACCCACGGCCGCCGTGGTGGGCACGCTCATCGAGCCGCTCGTGGCCGCGTTGCTGGCGGCGCTGCTGCTCGCCGAGCCGATGGCGCCGCGCCAGTGGGCCGGTGCGGCCTTGCTGGCGCTGGCCATGGTGTTGCTCGTGCGGCAAACAGGGGCCGCGAAACCCGGCGGCTGAGTCGGCCGAGGGCCGTCCGTTGTATGGTGTGGTCCCATGAGCAGTCCGTTCTCCTTGCCGGTTTCATGGTTGCGCGCCTTGGCGGGGCCCGTTCTGTTCGCGGCTTCGGTGCATGCGGTGGCGGCGCCGTCCGAATCCCCGCAGGCACCGGCTTCCGCTTCGGCGGACGCGTTGCGCGCGACGCATCAGCGCATGAAGGGCAAGCTCGCGCGCAGCGGGTTCGGGCGGCCCATTCAGCTCGATTCGGCGGAGACGCCGAGCGGACTGCAGGGCGACATCTATGCCGTGGTGGACCATTCGCTGCCGGAGATCAGCGCTGCGCTCAAGGAATCTTCCCACTGGTGCGAACTGCTCACGCTGCACGTCAACAATCGCCGCTGCCGCGCGGGCACCACGCCGCAAGGGCAAGACATGCTGACGTTGTTCGTCGTGCGGCGCTACGACAAGCCGGTCGATCAGGCGTTCCAACTGCCCTTCATCTATCGCGTGGCCAACGCGACGCCGGAGTACCTGTCGGTCGAAATGAACGCGGCCAGCGGACCGCTGGGCACGAGCAACTACCGCGTCACGCTCGAAGCAGTGGCGCTCGACGAGAAAAAGAGCTTCCTGCATTTCGGCTACAGCTATGACCACAACATGATGGTTCGCATGGCCACGCAGGCGTACCTGGCCACCTTCGGCCGCAACAAGGTGGGCTTCACCGTGGTGGGCAAGGAGGCCGACGGGCAGCCCGAGTACATCCGCGGTGCGCGCGGGCTGGTGGAGCGCAATGCGATGCGCTACTTTCTGACGCTCGACACTTATCTCTCGTCCGAAGCCGGAGCGCCCGCCGAGCGGCGCGAGCGCTCCTGGTTTGCCGCGGCCGAGCAGTATCCGCGGCAACTGCACGAGATCGAACTGGAAACCTACCTCGCAGTCAAGCGCGAGGACCGCGAACGCGACGGCACGAAGCGCTGAACCGGCGCGAAGAAAAGGCGCGGCCAACGCAGCCTTTCGACTGCAATTTCACGGACTTGTCATCTGCCTCGGCGCTAATCGCCGGGGGCTGCGCCTTTGCGCAGGCGCATCACAAGGACAAGCAATGCGGAAGACAAGAGGATCGAAGATGGGATGGCTGGCGCTCGCGGGTGTCGGCGTGCTGTTGAGCGCCTGCGGCGGTAGTGGCGGTGGCGGTGGCGGTGGCGGCGGATGGGCGTTTCCCCCCGCGTCCGGCGGCGGAGGCGGCGGCGGCACCACGAATCCACCGGCCATCCAGTCAAAGACCGGCACCTTCCTCGATGCGGCGGTCGAGGGCCTCGACTACGTTGCCGGTAACGGCGCCAAGGCCGCTACCAACGCCAATGGTGAATTCGCCTGCAAGGACGGCGAGACCGTTGTCTTCAGCGTCGGCGCACTCGCGCTCGGCAGTGCCGCCTGCGGAGACGCAATCACCCCATTGACCCTGGCCGGCGGCACCGACGTGAAAGCCGATGCGGTGGTCAACCGCCTGCTCGCGCTGCAGAGCTTCGACGAGGACCGCGATCCTTCGAACGGTATTCGCCTGACCCCGGCGCTGAAGGCAGCGCTCACGGCTGGCGCAATCGATTTCAGCGCCGCAGCGGAGAGCTTCAACACCGCTCTCAATGCGGTGCTCGCGGGGCTGCCCGCTCCCTACAATGCCCGCATGGTCGATTCAAGCCGCCGCACGCTGGCGCGTGAACACTTCGAGGACACGCTGGCTTCGCGCCTCGGTGCGCCGGTGACCGAGGCCTCGACGCAGACCAACGCGCTCGGCACCATCGGTATCGACGTCACGCGCTACCAGCTGCAGGCCGATGCCAGCTTCAACGTGCCCTACGAGGGCGACAACGAAAAGACAAAGGCCGACTTTCCCGCAGGCTTCCTGCCGGCCTACGGCTCGGGCCTGGCATTCAAGGGCAAGGCCGACAACGGCACGCTCGAGTTCTATGCCATTACCGACCGCGGCCCGAACGGCGACGGCCCCACCGCGCCCGTGCCCAACGGCGGCGGCGCCACCAACATCAGCAAGGTGTTTCCCGCACCGTCGTTCGCGCCGAGCTTCGGCATCGTGCGCATCGGCAAGACCGGTGCGGTGCTCGCATCGAGCCTGCCGCTCAAGCTCGATGCCAACAGGAAGATCACGGGCCTGCCGCCGCAGTCGGGCGTGGGCTCGACGGGCGAAACGCCGCTGACCGACCGCTACGTGTTCGATGCCGCCAAGGCGAACTACGACGCCAACGGCCTCGACCCCGAAACGATGGTGCTCGACAAGGCGCGCAACGTGCTGTGGACCAGCGACGAGTACGGCCCGTTCATCGCACGCATCAACATCGCAACCGGCGTGATCGAGAAGAAATACGCCCCCGGCAGCGGCGCCGCCGACCTGCCGTTGGTACTCGCGCAGCGCCGCGCCAATCGCGGCATGGAGGGTCTGACGCTCGACGCGGCGGACGGCAAGCTGCACGGCTTCCTGCAGAGCCCGATCGACCCGAAGGATGGCGCGGGCAAGTCGATTCAGGCCGTGCCGCCGGGCGGCAGCAAGACCGATGTGCGCCACATCGCGAAGTTCACGCGCTGGCTCGCGTTCGACCCGGCCACCGAGACATCGAAGCTCTACGCCTATCCGATCGACGGCAGCCAGTACGACAAGAACCGCACCGGCAACGCCAAGCTCGGCGACGTGGTGAGCCTGGGCAACGGCCGCTTCATCGTGATCGAGCAGGGTGCGCGCAAGAGCGACGGCAAGGTGTTCAACAAGCTGATGCTGGTCGAGCTGCCGGCCGATGCAACCGACATCGCGGCCTTCGACCACAACCTGGAGGTCAGCAGCATCACGCAGGCGCCTTCCGGCGTCGCCGACTACTCCACGGTGGTGACCATGCGCAAGACCGAGCTGCTCGATCTCAACGCACTGGGCTGGCTGGCCGAAAAGGCCGAGGGCCTGACCGCGGTGGACGACCAGACGCTGGCGCTGGTGAACGACAACGACTTCGGCCTGAGCACGATCCTGCTCGATGCCGAGGGCAAGACCGTGGCCGGCAGCGTCGAAGACTGCACGGTGGACGCGGCCGGCGCGATCATCGCCAAGTGCCCGGCGGGCGTGACGGGCGCGCGCATCACGCGCGGCAGCGACCTGGAGCGGCCGGTGCGCATCTGGCTCATCAAGCTCGATCGCAAGCTGAGCGAACTGCGCCTTTGATCACTCGGCCAGCGTGAGCAGCGGCACGTCGCGCTCGCGCGCCATGGCTTCGAGCTGCGCGCGGGTGCGTGTGCGAATCCACGCGGCAATGCCCTCGCGCGTGGCCGGAGCGAACATGTCGCGCGAAGCCACGCCGGCCGCTTCACAGAGGCGCTCCGCAAAGTGCGGCTCCAGCGCGGCAACCGCCACGCGTCCGTCCGCGCACGTGTAGACGCGGTAGCCCGCGTGCGCGCCGCCCACCGCACCCTCGGGTCGGGTCAGGCCCCAGGTGCGTGGCAAGGCCAGCCAGTCGGCCGAGGCATTGAGCGCCACCTCGAGGTACACGCCGTTCGCTTTGGCTGCCGACCGCGCATGCAAAGTGGCCTGCAGCACCGCTTCGCTCGCGAGCAGGGCGCCGCCCATGTCGGCGTAGAGCGTGGGCGGCAGTTCGGTGCCGGTGACCAGGCCGCTTTCCGCAACGTAGGTGAGGTCGTGGCCCGGCTCCTCGGCCCGCTCGCCGGGTGCGCCGACGATGGCGACCTGAGACAGTGACGGATGGCGCGCCTGGAGCGATGCCCAGTCGAGTTTCAGCTTGACGAGCGCCGAAGGCCGGAAAGATGTCAGCAGCACGTCCGTGCGCGCCAGTTCGGCATGCAGCTGCTGCTGGCCGGCTTCGGTCTTCAGGTCGGCCGTGCGAACCTCGATGCCCTCGTGCAGCGCGGCGTACGCGGCCTTGTTGTAGAGCGCCATCGGGTCGCGGGCGGGCGGCTCGAACTTCAGGCAGGTGGCTCCCATGCCACGGCAGCGCAACAGTGCCGCGGGGCCCGGCAGGTTGAGCGCAAGGCTCAGCACACGCACGCCGGCGAGCGATTGGAAAGACGAAGCAGCGGGGCTTTGCATGGTCATGTATCCGGTGATCAGGGCGAAGGACATTTTTACCCGCGCAGAGCCAGATTTCGCAAGCCATGGCATTTGCCGGCGGCGTAGCATGCGCCATGGCGGCGCCGCGCTTTGCCGCTCTGTTGCAACGACCAAGGAGATTCACCATGTTTGAAGCTTCCCTCATGAGCGGCCAGCGCATTCTCGTGACAGGCGGCGGCACCGGCCTGGGCCGCGCAATGGCCGAGCGCTTTCTGGGCCTGGGGGCCGACGTCGCAATCTGCGGACGCCGCCAGTCGGTCTGCGAAGAAACCGCGGCCGAGTGGCGCCAGCAGTTCCCGGGGCGCCGCATCGACACCTTCGGCGTGGACATCCGCATTGCGCAGAACGTCGATGAAATGGTCGAGAGCCTGTTCCAGAGCGGTGGCCTCACCGGTCTCGTCAACAACGCGGCGGGCAACTTCGTGGCGCCGACCGAGAGCCTCTCGCCGCGCGCTTTCGACGCCATTGCCAACATCGTTTTTCACGGCAGCTTCTACGTCACGCAGGCTGTGGGCAAGCGCTGGGTGGCCGAAGCCAAGGCCGGCAAATGGAAGGAGGGCGACGCGCTGCGCAGCGTGATGAGCATCATCGTGACCTGGGTCGACAACGGCAGCCCCTACGTGGTGCCTTCGGCCATGAGCAAGGCCGGCATCGAGGTCATGACCAAGTCGCTCGCGGTGGAGTGGGCGCGCCACGGCATTCGCCTGAACGCCGTCGGCCCGGGAGAGATTCCGACCGAGGGCATGAGCAAGCGCCTGAACCCCGGCGAGGAACCCGGCGCCCGCAGCAAGAAGACCAACCCGATGGCGCGCACCGGCCGTATGAGCGAGCTGCAGAACCTGGCGGCCTTTCTCATGGCGCCTGGCCAGTGCGATTGGCTCACCGGCCAGAGCATCATGATGGACGGCGGCAACGCGCTGGCCACGGGTGGCAACTTCTACGAACTGCGCCAATGGAGCGATGACGACTGGCAGGCCGCGCGCGAGCGCATCGAGGCGCAGAACCAGAAGGACAAGGCGCAGCGCTGAATCAGTTCGCGATGTCCGCCCCGCGCTCAGCCAGCAGGCCGCGCAGCAGCGAGCGATGGCAGCGTGACTCGTCCTCGCAATAGCAGCCCACGGAAAACGCCGCGGCGTGCGAGAGTGCCGCGAGCAGGTCGAGGCTGCGGCTCGCGTCGGCCTCGGCCATCTCGGCCTTGTACTTGCGCATGAAGGCATTCCATTGCGCGGGTGTCTCCGCTTCCTGGCCCAGCTTCATGGTCTCGGCCGAAGGCGCGAGATTCGGGTACCACACGTCGTACCAGTTCTGCGAGGCGAATTCGGTCTTCGGAACACCGCGCGGCGGCCGGCGTACGGTGCCGATGCGCAAGCCCTCGCCACTGGCGCGTGGTGTGCCCAGGCGAACGATGCGAATGCTCATGCAGGTCTCCTTTTTTTTATGACGGGCTTCAGGTGCCGACGATACCGCCGTCGCGGCGGCGAATCGCCAGCGTGGCCGAGCGCGGGCGTGCGCTGCCGGGCACGGTGCCGTCGGGCCATGCACTGGTCGGCGTTCCGTTGCCGTCGTCGCGCGATTCGCCCGGATGCTGGATGTTGACGAACAGCGTGCGCCGGTCGGGCGTCACCACGCAACCCGTCACCTCGCTGCCATTCGGTGCGGTCAGAAAACGCTTGATGCGGCCCGTCGCCGGATCGGCACACAGCATCTGGTTGTTGCCGAGCGAGGCATAGGGCGGTTTGCCGATGAGCTGCCCGCTCATGTCGGTCTGGATCCAGAGCAGTCCGCCGCTGTCGAAGTGCAGGCCGTCGGGGCTGCCGAAGATGTCCGCATCGCCAGTTGGATAGCGCGCGCCGCTGTCCGTTTGCGCGGGGTCTCCGGCGAGCGCGAAATGGTCCCAGGCAAAGCTGGTACTGGCGGCATCGCCGCCGTCCTCCCGCCAACGCAGGATGCCGCCGAAGAGATTGCCGGCGCGCGGATTGGCGGCATCCGGGGCGGGCTTGCCTGGGTCGCCGCGCTGGCTGTTGTTGGTGAGGGTCATGTACACCTCGCCCGTCCGCGGATGCACCGCGATCCACTCCGGGCGGTCCATCCGGGTGCCGCCCACCACGTCGCCCGCGAGTCTTGCGTGAACCAGCACCTCGGCCTGGTCGGCGAAGCCGCCCGCCGCATCGAGGCCGTTGCGCCCGTGAACGAGTTCCAGCCATCGGCCGCGGCCGTCGGCGTCGAAGCGGGCGACATGGAGCGTGCCTTCGTCGAGCAGGCGGCTGTTGGCCGCAGCGCCGCCGCCGGCCGAAACCTTTCCGTGGCTGACGAACTTGTAGATGTATTCGAACCGTGCGTCGTCGCCCATGTAGACGACGACGCGCCCATCCCTGGCGAGCGTGCAGGTGGCGCTTTCCTGGCGCTTGCGGCCGAGCGCCGTGCGCTTGATCGGCCTGGCCGTGGGGTCGAAGGGATCGATTTCCACCACCCAGCCGAAGCGGTGCGCCTCGTTCGGATGCCGGCTCAGGTCGAAGCGTTCTTCGAAGCGCCAGTATTCCACCCATTGCGAACCCGGCACCGTGCCGTAGCGGCGTTGCGCGGGCGTCATGTCTTTCGCGGCCTCTTTCGGGCCGCCGAAGTAGCCATGAAAGTTCTCTTCGCAGGTCAGGTAGGTGCCCCATGGCGTCACGCCCATTGCGCAGTTGGCGAAGGTGCCGAACACCTCGTCGCCGGCCGGATTGGCGGCGGTGCGCATCAGCGGTGCGCCCGCGGCGGGGCCGGCAATGCGCATGGGCGTGTTGCCGTGCACGCGCCGGGCATAAGGCGAGGGGCGCACCTGGCGCCAGCCTTCGCGCGTTCGCCGGATCTCGATGACCGAAACGCCCATCGCATGCAGCGACTTGCGCACCTTCTCGGCGGTCCACTCCTTGATGCCGTCGGCATGGAGCAATTGCTCGTCGCTGTACTCGTGGTTCATCACGAGCAGGGCGCGATCTTCGGCCGGCAGCGCAAAGAAGTGCATCCCGTCGTGGTGCATGCCCGCCTGCAACGCCTGGTCGGCCGCGCTGTGGGAGCCATCGGGCGCGAAGGCCGGCATCGGGTGGCCCTTCACGCCGGTGGGTGTACCCCACGGGTAGAGCAGTTGCCATTCGTATTCCGGCGGCACCACCACGGCGTCGCGCAGCGAAGCGGGCACGGCGGTGAAGCCGAGCCCGGCAGGGTTGTCCCGGTTGGGAGACGCGCAGGCGCCACTTCGGTGGAGCAGCGCCACCACGGCGGCGGCACCCGATTGCAGAAAAATCCGGCGATCCAGGGACATGAGTCGAAGGAAGTGTTGGGTAGGCGACAGGCGCCATCATCGCCGAGCGCCTGCATCGGGTGATACTGGCGCGAAGAAACCGAAGGAGACATGCAAATGGCCGACCGGATCGAATGGACCCGCCACCCCGACGGCGTGGTGGAACTGCAGCTTGCACGCGCCGACAAGATGAACGCACTCGACCCCGCGATGTTCGACGCGCTGATCGACGCGGGCGAAGCCTTGCGCGGCGACACCGCAGTACGCGCCGTGGTGATCTCGGGCCAGGGCAAGGCGTTTTGCGCCGGCCTCGATATGGCCTCTTTCGAGCGCATGGGGCAGGGCGCCGCAAGCGCCGTGCTGGGGGCAGCCGCTACCGGCACCGATCTCTCCGACCGGACGCACGGCATTTCGAACGCAGCCCAGTACGTCGCAATGGTCTGGCGCGAAGTGCCGGTGCCGGTCATCGCGGCTGTGCACGGCGTGGCTTTCGGCGGCGGCCTGCAGGTGGCCCTGGGTGCCGACATTCGCATCGTGGCGCCGGACACCAGGCTTTCGGTGATGGAAATCAAGTGGGGCCTGGTGCCCGACATGGGCGGCATGGTGCTGATGCGCGAGCTGGCCCGCAGCGACGTGGTGCGCGAGCTCACCTTCACTGGGCGCATCTTCTCGGGCGAGGAAGCGCTGCAGCTCGGCTTCGCCACCCGGCTGGCGGCCGACCCGTTGACGCAAGCGCTTCAGATGGCGCACGACATCGCGGGCAAGAGCCCGGACGCCATCCGGGCGGGCAAGCGCCTGCTCAATGCCTCGCTGTCGCACAGCGCGGCCGATCTGCTGATCGCCGAATCCGTGGAGCAGCGGGCGTTGATCGGCAGTGCGAATCAGACGGAAGCGGTGCAGGCCAACATCGAACGACGCCTGCCACGGTTCGGCGCGGCGGTCTGAACCCCGGTTCCGCGCGCGTCCGAAGCACGGCATTTTTTGCCTTTTTGGGCCTAAAAGTCGCCAAATCGCGACATGACACGACGCATGTGTAAGAATTAAGTATCCTTATTTTGAGGGCTGTCACAAAGGACAAAGATGACCTTTGTGTGACGAAGGTCACGTCTTGCTTGGGAATAAGGGTCGGGAAGGGTGGCTGATTCAGTCACATTCCTTAACAATTAATCCTTTTGACTGCGACGGCGATCCTGCATGTCGACCACGTTTTTCTGCAACCTCAGCGTGCCCATCCTGGTGGGTGAGGATCGCTACAAGTACATCCCCGTCATCGGCGTTTTCCGAAGCATTCCGTTCGAACAAATAGACGAGTGGGTGATGCACCCCGATGGCAGGCCCCGCAGCGACCGCGAGTTGGCGGCCGAAGTTCTTGTCGAGATCCGCAGATCGCCCGAAAACAGCGGGCAGGAGGTTGCGCGCCCCTTCGAAGTGGCAGACATCCTGCAGTTGGACCGCGCGGCCGCAATCGTCGTGTCTACCTATCTCGCGGCATTGCCCCGCGTCTGACGGCCCCGCAGCGGGTTCATCGCATCTGCTGAATTGCAGCAGCCTTGTTGCCTGGCCCTAGTGCCTGCCGCGCGCGTCTACCGGCCAGATGGCCACCAGGGTGTCGCCGTCGACCACGTGGTAAGCGTCGTGCAGGTTGACCGTCGGGTCGCAATGCGGCGTGACGAACTCGACACGGTCCCCCAGCGCGGGCCGTGCGCCCGCGAACAGCAGCTTGCCATGCTCGTCGCCGAAGAATGCGTAGCGGCTCGCCGGGTCGGCGCCGCGAGCCACCAGCGGCACGCCGCTGTCGGTGGCGAAGCACTTGGTGCCGCCGTCGACCGTGACCCAATCCGCCGCGTTGGTGCTCACCACCGCCGTCTGCACGAACAGGGACACTTCGAAAGGCGAGGGCTGCCCCGCGCCGCCGAGCACTTGGGTGTATTCCGCGTCCATGAAGACATAGGAGCCCGCCTGCAACTCGGTGAACGCGTCGCGCTGCGAATCCAGGTCGTGGGTGCCGGTGCCCGCGCCCGTGACGATCTCGAAATGAATGCCGCTGCGCCTGGCATCCGCCACGATGCGTGCAACGGTTTCGCGCAGGCCGGCTGCCGCGGCGCTGCGCCGTTCCCGGTCGGTAATGTGCTGCAGATTGCCGGCGTAGGCCTGCAAGCCGCGCAGCTTGAGGCGCGGTTCGGCCGCGATCTGGCGCGCGAGCTCGAGCACTTGCACTTCGCTGGCAGCGCCGGTGCGGTTGTAGCCCGCGCCGTAGTCGACCAGCACTTCGAGCGGATGCGGCAGGCCGAGCGTGGCGGCCGCAAGGTCCGCGGCGTTGCGCGGGTCGTCCACCACCACCATCATGCCGCCGGGTCCCGCGAGCCTCGCAAGCTTGACCACCCGCGCGATCTTGCTCGGGGTCACGGCGGGCGAGGTGATCAGCACGTCGGGAATACCGGCCTTGACCATGACCTCCGCCTCGCCGAGCGTGACGCAGCTCACGCCGATAGCTCCCGCGGCCACCTGGCGCCGGGCGATCTCCACCGACTTGTGCGTCTTGACGTGCGGCCGGAGGCCGACGCCGCGTGCCTTGGCAAAGGCCGCCATGCGCTCGATGTTGCGCGCGAGGGCGCCCAGGTCGAGCAGGAGCGCGGGCGTATCGAGCGACTGCCGGCCGCCGGCAAGGCCGATCAGCGGCGTGTTGACTTGCGTGGAGTGCGTATCGGTGAGCATGAAAAACCTTTGTATGCAGAATTCGGAATGCGCGCGCCGAGCACGATGAATGGCGAAATGATCGCACCGAAATGCCGCCGGCGGTACCTTGCGCACCGACTCGAGAGGAGTGTCTCTCAGTCGCCTCGAGACGGCATCCTGTGCCCCGAACGCCTGAGCGCCAGCCACCAGAGCAGCGCTGCATTGATGGCCCAGCCACCCGCAAGCAGGAAGAGCGCGGTCTGCGCAACCCCTGGTGCCAGGTCGAGCGTCAGCAGCGCCAGCGACCAGGGGAGCGCGCCTGCAATCGCTGCCAGCATGGGCACTTCGCTTTCCGGATACGCGGCCGACGAAACGACGCAGACCACGCCCGCGGCCGAATAGGCGAGCGCGCCAATGCGCCACCAGGAGGGGAAGAGCGGCCGGGGGTCAGCTGTGTCCATACGGCGAACGATTGCAGGACTTCGGGGTGAATTGCGACAGCCACCCGCGCGAAGCGATGTAAGCCTTCAGGCGACGCCTCGCCCAACCAGGAAACCAGGGAACGCCGCGAGCGCGGTCGTCAGGTACCTGCCTTATTTGCCGTCGGTCCGCGTTGCTTCAGTCAGCGCCACCGATACGCACTCCAGCGCAATGGCCAGCGCCGTGAGGGTGGGCAATCCGAAGCCCAGCCTGAAAACCAGCGGATCGTCTGCGAACCACGCACCCGGTGCTACGCGCGTGCTGTATTTGGCCAGCGTCGCGTAAAAGCGTTCGACGGCGGCGGCGTCGAAGACCTCGCGCTTCAGCCGCACGCAGCACAACGCCCCGGCGTCCGGGCGCACCCACTCGATGTGAGCGGGATGGCGCGACACCCAGTTTTCGACGACCTGCAGGTTTTGCGCGAGGAGTTTCCGTCTCTCGCCGATGATTCGGTCGCGTTGCCTGAACACGGCCAGCGCGAGTGCCTCGTCGACCGGCGAGCACGAGATCACCGTGCTGAACTTCGCCGTCACCAGCGCCTGGCGCAGCGCGGTGTCGCGCGTGATGGCCCAGCCGATGCGCAAGCCCGCCGAGCCGTGGCACTTGGACAGCGAGGCCACCGAGATGACCTTGGGCCCCAGGCTCGCGGCGCTTGGCGCCGGGATGTCGTCGCCATAAGCCGCCTCGCGGTAGGTTTCGTCGACCACCAGCCAGGCTTCGGGCGCATGCTCGGCCAGCATCGCGACGATCTCGCGCAAGGTCTGCGCGGGAATCGCAACGCCCGAGGGGTTCTGCGGCGAGGCGAGGCTCACCACTTTTGTCTTCGGCGACAGCAGCTTTCGCAGCGCATCCAGGTCGACCCGGTAGCCCGTGTCGAAGCCGAGCGGCAGCGCGCGCGTCACTGCGCCGACGGCGGCCAGCGCATTGCGCGCCAGCGGAAACACCGGCTCGGCCACGACGGCTTCGTCGCCTGCCTGGCACAACGTGAAAGCGATGAGGAAGAGGGCGTGCATGCCGCCGACCGTGACCACGACGTCATCGGCGTCGACCCCGCTTTCGTTCGCAATCTGCCGGCGGAGCTCCGGGTTGCCCGCCGCTGTGCCGTAGTCCAGCGAAAAGTCGGCGTCGTTGCCGAAAGCCATGTCGATCAGCTCCGAGAGCCGCACGCTCGGGCCCACGCTTTCCGCGAGGTCGAAGCGGGGCGCCTTGCTGACCAGGGAGATGATCTCGTTGTCAGGAAACCGTGCCATGTGCTGCTGCTTGATCCGTTGTTGTCGCTGGCACTCATGTTGCAGATTCACGGGTCGCGATAACAGCCACAATTTCCTGAAATTAGGTGCAGTACAGTTGCGTGCCGTGTCGTCCACGCAAGCAGGAGCCATCCGTGTCGCAGTCCCCCCGGTTTCGCTATGAAGAAGTCGCCGATTTCGTCGCCGGCCTGGCCGGCCGCGGCGCGCTGCAGCCCGGAAAGCGGGCGCCGTCGCTGCGCGAGATCAGCACGCAGCAGCGCACCAGCCTCAGCACAGCCGTGCAGGCCTACCGCCTGCTCGAAGACCGCGGCATTCTCGAAGTGCGGCCGCAGTCGGGCTACTACGTCGCCAAGGCGCCGCCCGCATTGCCCGTGCCCACGACCACGCGGCATTCGATCCGGCCCGCCAAGGTGGAGTTGTCGGGGCTCATGCTCGACCTGCTGGAGAACGCGTCGGACGAAACCCTGGTGCCGCTCGGCTGCGCCATCCCGAACCAGCGCCTGCTGTCTTCGTCCAAGCTCGACCTCGTTCTTGCGCGCACGGCCCGCGTGAAGGGCGGGCAGTGCAACACCTACTCGCCGCCGCGCGGCGAGATGTCGCTGCGCCTGGAGATTGCGCGGCGCGCGCTGCGGTTCGGGCAGGCGCTCTCGCCGGACGACATTGCCATTACCTGCGGCTGCACCGAAGCGCTGGCGCTCGCGCTCGACGCAGTCACGGAGCCCGGCGACACCGTCGCCATCGAGTCGCCGACCTACTTCGGACTGCTGCAGGTCCTGCGCGCGAAGAAGCTCAAGGTGGTCGAGCTGCCGACCGATGCCAATACCGGGGTGGATGTCGATGCACTGCGCGACGTCGTGGCCTCGGGCAAGGTGCGCGCCTGCGTGCTGGCATCGAGCTTCAGCAATCCGCTCGGCTGCACCATGCCCGAAGAGAACAAGCGCGCCGTGCTGCGCCTGCTGGCGAAGCACGGCGTGCCGCTGATCGAGGACGATGTTTATGGCGACGTTCATTTCGGGGAAGAGCGGCCCCTGCCTTTCAGCGCGCTCGACACGCACGACAACGTCATCTATTGCGGCTCGTTCTCCAAGACGCTCGCGCCGGGCTACCGCATCGGCTGGATCGTGACCGGCCGCCACATGGCGCGAGTGCTCGAAACCAAGTTCGCGACGAGCCTTGCGACACCGGTGCTGACGCAGGTGGCACTCGCCACCTTTCTCTCGAACGGCGATTACGACCGCCACCTGCGCCGCATCCGGCGCGAGTTCGCCGACACGCTCGGCCGCATGACGCGCGTGATCGAGCAGGCCTTTCCTCCGGGCACGAAGGTGTCGAGGCCTGCAGGCAACTTCGTGCTGTGGCTCGAGCTGCCCGAACCGGCGGACACGCGGCTGCTGTTTGCGCAGGCGCTGGAGAAGGGGATCTGCTTCGCACCCGGCGTCGTGTTCTCGGCCAGCGGCAAATACGCAAACTGCCTGCGCCTGAGCGGAGGCCACGGTTGGGACGCGCGGATCGAGAAGGGCCTGCGCACGCTCGGCGCCATGGCCTGCAAGGCGTTTGCGGGCCGGAGCCTCAAGCCATGATTTCAGTCCATCTTCACGGCCAGCGTTTCCAGGTTCGGGCCGCCGCAATCATTCTTCATGCCGGCCATGTACTCGTGCACCGCGCACCGGGCGACGCTTACTGGGCCTTGCCGGGCGGCCGGGTCGAAGTGGGCGAGGAGGCGTCGGCAACGATCGTTCGGGAGATGAAGGAAGAGCTCGGCGAGGAAGTCGAATGCGGCGAGCTTCTCCACATTGCGGAGAATTTTTTCGACCTTGCCGGTCAGCGCAATCACGAGATCGGTTTCTACTTTCTCGTCTCGCTGGCCGACACTTCGGGCCACCTGGACAAGGCACGGATCTACCGGGGCATCGAGAGCCACCTGGACCTGGAGTTTCGTTGGTTCCCGGTCACGGAGCTTGCGGCCATCAACCTGCGGCCGACTTTTCTTCCAGCCTCTCTGGCGGCCAATCCGCCGGTTTTTTCCCACGCCGTGCAGCGCGAGTACCCATGATGGTTCGGGTAGAGCGCAAGCTATAGGCTCAGCTCTTCGCGCTGCCAGACCCGAGGCGCGCGAAGGCATCGGACAGGCAGTCCACGAACACCCGGATACGCGACGAGAGCTGATGCCGTTGCGCGTAGACGGCATGGATGTCGGCGTTGGGCGTTCGGTATTGCGGCAGCACCTGCACGAGGCGGCCGCTTGCCAGATAGCGCTCGATGTCCCACTCCGCGCGCATCACGATGCCATGCCCGTCGAGTGCCCAGCGCACCGCAATCTCCCCATCGTTGGTGGTCAGCGCGCCGCGGACCTTGATGGTTTCGGTGTGTTCGCGGCGGCCCTTTCCGCTCGACAGGCGCCACACCCCATAGGCGTCGTTGCCCTGGCGAATGCCGATGCAGTCATGGCGCGCCAGATCGCTGGGCACGACCGGCATTCCGCGCTGTGCCAGGTACTTCGGCGAGGCGCACAGCAGCCGCCGGTTCGGCGCCAGGCGTTTCGCGATCACCCTCGCATCCGGCGGCTCGCCGAAGCGGACGCAGACGTCGAAGGCATCGTCGGTCAGCGGCGGCGGGTCGGCGGACAACTGCAATTGCACCTCGACGTCGGGGCACAAGCGGCTGTAGCGTGAAATCACCGGCGCCACGTGCATGCGGCCGAAGCCCAGCGTCGCGTTCACGCGCAGCAGGCCTTTCGGCGACCCCCGGCCCTTGGCCAGGAGCTGGTCGAGGTCGTCGAGCTCGCCGAGGATGCGGCGCGCATGTTCCAGGAACACCTCGCCCTCGGGTGTCAGGCTCATGCGCCGCGTGGTGCGGTTTACTAGCGGCATGCGAAGCCGTTGCTCCATCAGGGACAGCCGTTTGCTCACCGCCGGCGTGGACACGCCCAGATTACGCGCCGCGGCGCTCAGGCTTCCGCCCGTGGCGATCTGCACGAAGAAGCCCAGTTCGGAGGGCTGGATGCCTTGGCTCATGGTTGAAGCGATTGTTGACTTGCGGTTAACGATGGATTCACTTTAACCGTGTGATGCCGTCGAGTGCAAACGACAGAATCGGCTGAACCATTCAAAGGACCGCGGCGCAAATGAAGACGTACAAGATCGCAACCATCCCCGGAGACGGCATCGGCAAGGAAGTCGTGCCCGCCGGCCAGCAGGTGCTGGAAGCCCTGGCTTCGGCAGGCGGCAGTTTCAAATTCGAATTCGAGAACTTCGGCTGGGGCGGCGACTATTTCCGCGAGCACGGCGTGATGATGCCGGACGACGGGCTCGATGCGCTGCGCGGCAAGGACGCCATCCTGTTCGGCTCGGCGGGCGATCCGCACATTCCCGACCACATCACCCTCTGGGGCCTGCGCCTGAAGATCTGCCAGGGCTTCGACCAGTACGCCAACGTGCGCCCGACGCGCATCCTGCCCGGCATCGACGGGCCGCTCAAGCGCTGCGGACCGGACGACCTCAACTGGGTGATCGTGCGCGAAAACTCCGAAGGCGAATACGCCGGTGTCGGCGGCCGCGTGCACCAGGGCCACCCCATCGAAGCCGCCACCGACGTGTCGATGATGACCCGTGCCGGCGTGGAACGCATCATGCGCTTCGCCTTCAGGCTGGCGCAGTCGCGGCCCCGCAAGCTCCTCACGGTCATCACCAAGAGCAACGCCCAGCGCCACGCCATGGTGATGTGGGACGAGATCGCGCTGCAAGTCTCCAAGGAGTTTCCGGACGTGACCTGGGACAAGGAACTGGTCGACGCATCGACCGCGCGCATGATCAACCGGCCGGCCTCGCTCGACACCATCGTCGCCACCAACCTGCATGCCGACATCCTCAGCGATCTGGCCGCCGCACTCGCGGGCAGCCTGGGCATCGCGCCGACCGGCAACATCGACCCCGAGCGCCGCTACCCGTCGATGTTCGAGCCGATTCACGGCTCTGCTTTCGACATCATGGGCAAGGGCCTCGCCAACCCGGTCGGCACCTTCTGGTCGGTCGTGATGATGCTGGAGCACCTGGGCGAGGCCGAGGCCGCCCGGCGTGTCATGCAGGCCGTCGAGGCCGTGACGGCCGACCCGACGCTTCACACACGGGATCTCGGCGGCACCGCCACCACCGCGCAGGTCACGCAGGCTGTGTGCGCGCGGCTCGCATAAAGAACATCCATTTCAAACCGCAACCGCAAGAAGAACGGCGCAGACCGTCAGCAGGAGACAAAGACATGAAGCAACCATTCGCCATCGGGCGCCGCACCCTGACGGGAACCGCCTTCGCGGCTCTCGGCCTTTCCATCGCACCCTGGGCCGCCGCCCAGGAGCCATGGCCGGCCAAGCCGATCAGCCTGGTCGTGCCTTTCCCGTCCGGCGGCACCACCGACGTGTTGGCGCGCGCGCTCGCCGATGCGCTGTCCAAGAGCCTGGGCCAGGCCGTGATCGTGGAGAGCAAGCCGGGCGCCGGTGCCACGCTCGGCGCCGACTACGTGGCCAAGGCCAGGCCCGACGGGTACACGCTGCTGATGGGCGCGGTGCACCACACCATCGCCACCAGCGTCTACAAGAAGCTTCCGTACGACTTCCAGAAAGATCTCGTTCCCGTCACCACGGTGGCAATGGTGCCGAATGTGCTGGTGGTCAACGCTTCGCTCACGCCGGCCAAGTCGGTGGCCGAACTGGTTGCCCTCGCCAAGGCATCGTCCAAGGAGATGGCCTACGGCTCCAACGGCAACGGCACCGCGCAGCATCTCATCGGCACCCAGTTTCAGGCCAGCACCGGCGTGAAGCTGCTGCACGTGCCCTACAAGGGGAGCGGGCCGCTCACGACCGACCTGCTGGGCGGACAGGTGGACATGTCCTTCGACACCATCACGCCGGTGCTGCAGCACATCAAGGGCGGCAAGCTGCGCGCGCTGGCCGTCACCACGGCCAAGCGTTCTGCCGTGTTGCCCGATGTTCCGACGCTCGACGAGGCCGGGCTGAAGGGCTTCGACATCGGCACCTGGTTCGGCGTGCTGGCGCCGGGCGGAACGCCCAAGGACATCGTTGCGAAGCTGAACACCGAGATGGTCAAGATCATCAAGTCGCCGGACTTCGCCCAACGGATGCAGGCGATCGGGGCAGACCCGATCGGCGACAGCTCCGCCGAGATGGCGGCCCGGATTCGCGAGGAGACGACGAAGTTCGCCAAGCTCGTGAAAGAAGGCAAGGTTTCGGTCGAGTAGATACTGCCGAAACCCTCAGGCCTGCTTGCGCATCGCGAAGCAAGCTCCCGCCACCAGGATGAAGGCCCCGATGATGACCTTCTGCCAGGTGCTCGGCACGCCCGCCAGAATCAGCACGTTGTTGATCAGCGTGACCAGCACCACGCCGAGCAGCGTGCCGCCCACGGTGCCGCTGCCGCCGGTGATACGCGCGCCACCGAGGATCACGGCTGCGATCACGTCCAGTTCGTTGCCCACCAGGTCGAAAGGGTTGGCCAGCCGCGTGCTCGACACATGCACGATGCCCGCGAGGCCCGACAGGAAGCCCGCGTACGCGAACACGAAGACGTGAACGGTGCGCAGGTTGTAGCCCAGCCGCTCCGCGATCGCCAGGCTGCCGCCAATGGCGTACACCGCGCGGCCGATGAGCGTGCGGTTCAGCAGCCACCAGGTGAGTACCGCCGCGCCGGCCAGCACCAGCACGGTGGCCGGCAGCACCGCATGCAGGCCCTGCGGCGTGTCGAAGCGCCAGAGCGCGAGCTTGCCGAAGGCGTCCATCGGCAGCGGCACGTTCATGAAGAACACGGTGCCGACGAAGGTCAGCAGAATGCCGCGGTACAGATACTGCGTGCCGATGGTCACGATCAGCGAAGGCGCCTTGAGCCAGTGCACCAGCAGGCCGTTGAGCACGCCCAGCAGGGCACCGCTCACCGCGCCTGCCACCAGCAGCAGCGCAATCGGCGCTTCCGGAAAGTAGTTGAGCACGAGCTTGGTGATGCTGTACATCGTGAGCGCGGCAATCGCCGCAAACGACACGTCGATGCCGCCCGCGGCCAGCACGATCAGCACGCCGAGCGCGAACAGGCCCAGCACCGTGCAGGCGCGCACGATGTCGAACAGTACCGGCAACTGGAAGAAGCTCGGGTTGATCGCACCCACTACCAGGCTCACCAGAACGATCAACGCCAGCGTGAAGACCGAGGGGCGCTGCGCGAGCCAGTGGCGCCAGGACGTGTGCGTGCGGGGCTTGGGGGCCGTGGGCACAGCGGTGGTGTGCGCTTGCATGGTGGAAGCCGTCATGAGAAAGCGGGTGAGGGTGTGTCGGAAACCAGCGCGCGGTACAGCTCGCTTTCGGCCAGCCCTTGCGCATCGAAGTCGTGGGCGATGCGGCCCTTGCGCATCAGCAGGATGCGGTCGCAGTTCTGCAGCAGCTCCTGCAGGTCGTCGCTGACCAGGATCACGCCCAGCCCCTGTTCGGCCAGGCGCTGCACGATGCGGTAGATGGTGTCCTTGGAGCCGACGTCCACGCCTACGGTGGGGCCGTGCAGTATCAACACCCGCGGATCGATGGCGAGCCAGCGCCCGATCAGCACGCGCTGCTGGTTGCCGCCCGAGAGCGACTGCACCGGCCGGTCCACGTCAGGCGTGGCGATCTGCAGGTCCGCCACCGTGCGTTCGGCCAGCGCCTGGCACTGGCGCGCATCGAGTGCGCCGAAGCGGCCGCGCAGGCGGCTGAGCACGGCCGTCACGATGTTGTCGCGAATCGGCTTGTCGAGAAAAAGGCCTTCGCTGAGCCGGTCTTCGGGCACATAGCCGATGCCCTGGCGAATGCCGTCGGCCGGTGTCTTCAGCGTGATGGCCTTCGACGCGAGCGAGATGCGGCCGCGGTCCGCGGCCTGCACGCCCGCGAGCGCCATCGCCAGCTCGTTGCGGCCCGAATCGAGCAGCCCGGTGATGCCCAGGATCTCGCCCTTGTGCAATGTGAAGCCCACGTCGCTGAACTGCGTACCGCGGCCCAGCGCCTCGACCTTCAGCAGCGTGTCGCCGTCGTGCGAGCGGTGGCGGTAGCGTGCGCCGTCGAGCTGCTTGCCGGTCATCCAGTGCGAGAGTTCGGCCTTGGTGAAGTCCTTGATCGGACCCTGTGCGACCTTGGTGCCGTCGCGGAACACGATGGCCTGGCCGCCCATGGCCATGCACTCGTCGAGCTTGTGGCTCACGAACAGCACTGCCACGCCCTGTGCACGCAGCGCCTCGACCACGTGCACGAGGTTGTCCACCTCCTTCTGCGTGAGCGAAGTGGTGGGCTCGTCCATGATGACCATGCGCGCGCGCGTGGCCACGGCCCGCGCAATGGCCACCAGTTGGCGCGTGGCGATGGGCAGTTCGTCGACGCGGCGCGCCAGGAAGGCGGCATCGGTCGGCAGCTTCACCGTTTCCAGTGCGCGCACGGCCGTGGCCGCCACCGCCTTGCGGTCGAAGCGGCGCGCCAGCTTGCCGCCGGTATTCACCAGCTGCTCGCTGAGCGCGACGTTTTCGGCCACGTTCATGTTCGGCAACAGCGACAGGTCCTGGTAGACCGTCTCGATGCCGAGCGTGAGCGCCTCCAGCGGCGACAGCGCATCGTGCGGCGTGCCGTCGATCACGATGCGGCCCTGGCTCGGCGGCTGCGCGCCCGAGATGATCTTGATCAGCGTGCTCTTGCCGCAGCCGTTCTCGCCGAGCAGGTGGTAGATCTCGCCGGCCTCGATCGTCAGGTCGATGCCGCGCAGCGCGTGCACGCCCGCGAAGCGCTTGTGCACGTCCTGCACTTCGAGAAAGACGCGGCGCCCCGCCGGCGCGGCCGGGAAATGCGGGACGGGCGGGACAGGCGCGGCGGGCGTAGAGAGCGCTGCAAGGGTCATGGTTCGCAGGCTCAGAAGGCGTACTTCTTGTAGTTCTGCTTGTCGACCTCGACCCAGGCCTGGCCCGTGACGATGATGCCGACGCCCGGGCCCTTCTTGACCGAGACCTTGTTGTAGCCCGGCACGCCCATGTCGGCGCCGTCGGTGATGGTCTTGCCGTCGATCAGCATCTTGGCCGCCTTGTTCATGACGAGGCCGGCGTCCTTCGGATCCCAGAAGGCGATGCCGCCGACCGCGCCCGACTCGAGGAACTTGGCTGCCTCGCTCGGCAGCCCGGTGCCGAAGACGCAGACCTTGCCCTGCAGGCCGGCTTCTTCCACGGCGCGGCCGATGCCCAGCACGTCGAGCGACGACGAGCCCTGGAAGCCCTTCAGGTCGGGGTGCTTGCGCAGCATCTCCTTGGCCTTGCCGTAGGCCTTCTCGGCGTCGTTGAGCGATTCGTTCTTGGCGTCGACCAGCGCCATCTTGGGGTACTTCTTCGCGTTGGAGGCGCCGCCGTCGGCCCACTGCACCTGCGACTGGCTGCCCAGCGAGCCGACCAGCGAGGTCCACTTGCCCTGCTGGCCCATGCAGGCCGCGAGCCGCTCGTTGATGCGCGCGCCGTAGGCCGTGTTGTCGAAGGCCTCGATGTCGACCATGGTGTTCTTCTGGTTGTCGGCTTCGTGCGTCACGACCTTGATGCCGCGCTCCATCGCGCGCTTGAGCACCGGCTCCAGCGTGGGCGGGTCCATCGAGACCACGGCGATGGCGTCGACCTTCTTGGCCACCAGGTCTTCCACCAGGCGTTGCTGCTGCGCCGCGTCCGACTGGGCCGGGCCGATCTGGCGCGTGGTCACGCCCGGCGTGCTTGCGCCGAATTCCTTCACGCCCACTTCCATGCGGTTGAACCAGCTGATGCCCGTGATCTTGACCACGGTGACGATGTCTTGCGGCTTGCCTTGCGCATGCAGTGCCGAGGCGAAAGCCACGGCGGTGAGTGCGAGCGCGGTGCAGGCGAACTTGGTTTTCTTCAGCATTTGTTTGTCTCCTAGCCCTCGGGATTTCTTTGCGTCACGCCAGGAGGGAGCTGGTGCGGCGGTGCGCTGGAGCGCGTGGTGGAAAGAAAGACGCGCAAGTCCTGCAGGCCGAAGCGCCCGTACGCCAGGAAGAACAGCAGCAACAGGCCCCAGGCGCAGTCGCGGAAGAAGTTGGAAATGCCCAGCAGGTTGAAGGTGCTCGACAGCAGCTGCAGTGCCACCGCCGAGAAGAACAGGCACACCATGCGTCCGTAGCCGCCCTGCGGCCGCACGCCCGCCATTACCGTGATGAGGATGGCGATCAGCAGGTAGGAGTTGCCGTAGTCCGACTTCACGCTCGCGGTGCGCGCGGCGATGATCACGCCGGCCACGGCCGCGAGAAATCCGCACAGCGCATAGGTTGCGATCAGCATGCGGGCCTGCGAAATGCCGGCGTAGCGCGCCGCCTTGGCGTTGGTGCCGAGCAGGAACAGGCGGATGCCGAAGGGGCTCTGCCGCAGCAGCCAGCCGACGGCCAGCAGCATCGCGAGGAAGATCACGAACGGAATCGGCACGCCCAGCACCATTTCGTTGCCGATGGCGGAGAGCGCCTCGGCATTGCCCACGCGCAGGCTGGAGCCGCCCGTGAGCACCACGGCCAGGCCGGTGTAGAGCAGTTGCGTGCCCAGCGTGCAGAGAATCGGCGTGAGGCCCGCCTTCGCGATGAGCACGCCGTTGAGCAGCCCGCCGGCCAGCCCCACCGCCAGCGCAATGGCGGCGAACCAGCCGGTGTAGAGCCAGGGCGACACGTCGGGCGAGGCCAGCTGCGGTGCGAGCGTGGCGGCCACCACGCCGGCCAGGTTGGCCAGCGCCACGCCCGACAGGTCGATGCCGCCGTTGCCCGAGATCATCGACAGCGCCACGCCCATGGCCAGCAGGCCCAGCTCGGGCAACTGGCCCCCCATAGACTGGAAGTTGTAGACGTCGAGGAAGTCGCCCTTGGAGAGCACCGTCGCCACCACGAGGATGAGGACGTTGATGCCGACCAGGAAGTTGAGTTCGCGGTCTGAAAACGTGAGCTTCATGAAGAGAGTCCTGTCAGGCGGCGCGGGCCAGCAGCGCATCGACTTCGGCGCGCGTGGGCATCGAGGGTGTCGTGCCCGCGCGCGTCACCGAGATGGCCGCGACCGCCGCGCCGAAGCGCGCCGCCTCGCGGGCGGTGGCACCTTCGGCCAGCGCGGCCGCAAAGCCGCCGTTGAAGGCGTCACCCGCGCCGGCGGTTTCCTTCACCGTGCCGGCGCGGAATACCGGAATGTGCTCGGACCCGCTGGCGCTGTGCAGCAGGGCGCCCTTGTCGCCGAGCGTGATGAGCGCGCAGCCCACGCCCTTGGCGAGGAAGAAGTCGCCCGCGCGGCGCGCGTCCTCGAGGGTTTCGACGGGCATGCCGCTCAGGGCCGCGGCCTCGTGTTCGTTGGGCGTGATGTAGTCGCACAGCGCGTAGAGCGCATCGTCGAAGGGCAGGGCGGGCGCGGGGTTGAACACCGTGACCGTGCCGGCCTTGCGTGCAATCTCCAGCCCGCGCTGTGCGGCGGCGGCCGGCTGTTCGAGCTGGGTGACGAACACGCGCGCACCGCGGATCGCATCGGCGGCCGCATCCACGTCGGCTGCATCGATCAGCGCGGCCGCGCCCGGCACCACGATGATGGCGTTGTCGCCGGTGACTTCATGCACGTAGATGAACGCCGCGCCGGTCGGCTGAGCCGTCACCTGCGGCGCGCGCGGCGTGATGCCTTCGCGCGACCACAGGGCGAGCGCGTCGTTGCCGAAGGCGTCCTGCCCCAGCTTGGAGATGAACGTCACCCCGGCGCCTGCGCGCGCGGCCGCCACGGCCTGGTTCGATCCCTTGCCGCCCGGGCCCATCGCGAAGCCAGAGCCGGCAATGGTCTGGCCCACGCCCGGAAGGCTGGCCGCGCGGAACGCGAGGTCGGCAACGAAGATGCCGAGCACGGCCACGCCGCGCTGCCTGGAAGTGACGACGGTCATGGGGTTCAGTCCTGCGGCGCGAGCACGCCCTTTTTGAAGATGAAGCAGCCGTAGAAGCGGCGCTCGCCGGTGGCAATCACGCAGTAGGCGCGGCGCGCGGCTTCGTAGAAGGCGAAGCGTTCGATCGAGCCCAGCGGGCGCGAGCGCCCCTCGGCGGCGTCGATCTCGCGCTGCATTTCCTGCTGCACCGGCGGGATCTCGTTCGGCTCGCCCATGATTTCCATCCGGCGTGCCGGATCGTCCACCGCCTCGTCGAGCGGCAGCACCGAGAGGATGGCGCGCGCCGCCTCGGTGGTGCCCACGCCGTCGATGCGCAGCAGCCGTCCCAGCGTGGTCTGGCGTGCGACCGAGTCGGCCGGAAAGTTGGCGTCGCACAGCACCAGTTCGTCGCCATGGCCCATGGCGCGCAAGGCGTACAGCACGTCGGCATTGAGCAGCGGATGGATGGACTTCAGCATGCGTACTCCTCGAGAAGGAACGGTTCGGTTGGCCGCGATCTTATGGAAAGAAAACGTTTGCGCAAACGTTTGCTATTTGGGGATTTCCCTTGGTTTCCGGGGTTTCGGCGGCATCGCCGAGGTTCATTCGCCATAAGGAATCCAGATGTTCTTGACCTGCGTGGCATGCCGCAGGAACAGCGGGCCTTCGGCGGCTGCGCCGTCGTGCCAGTCGGTGGCCAGGCCGTGATCGACCAGCGTGCGCTTGAGATTGCCGACAGACAGCCGCTCGGCGCTGCGTGACAGCGCCTTCGCGCCGAAGACCCACAACGCATCGACGTCGTCGTGTTCGGCCAGCGTCTGCACAAGGCCGGCAGCGGGGCCGGTCACGAGGTTGACCACCCCGGCGGGCAGGTCGGAGGTTTCGAGCACCTGGTAGAAGTCGGTGGCGATCAGCGGATGCTTTTCGCTCGGCACGATCACCGTGCGGTTGCCCATGGCGAGCAGCGGGGCGAGCAGGCTCACGAAGGAGAGCAGCGGCGCCTCGTCGGGGCACACCACGCCGACCACGCCGATGGGCTCGACGGTGGCGAGCGCGACGCCGCGCAGCGGCGGCACATGCACCGTGCCTTCGTACTTGTCGGCCCAGGCCCCGTAGGCGAAGAGGCGGCTTGCGGCGGCGTCGACTTCGGCCTCTGCGGCGCGCGCGGCCACGCCGGTCAGGCTTGTGAGACGCGCGGCGAATTCGCCGGCGCGTGCCGAGAGGTTTTCGGCCAGGTAGTAGAGCGCCTGGGCGCGGCGGTGCGGCGTGGCGCTCGACCAGCCTGCGGCGGCGCGCGCAGCGGCCACGGCATTGCGGATGTCCTTGCGGTTGCCGGTTCCCACCTCGCCGATCCGATGGCCGGTGGCGGAGAACACGGGTTGCGACTGCTCGCCGTCGGAGCGCACCTGCTTGCCGCCGATGAACAGCTTGGCCGTGCGGTCGATGGCTGGAAGCGCGCCGGCGGCCGGTGCCTTGTCGGCTTCGCTTGCCGCCGGGGCAGGTGCTGCGGCCAAACGCGGCTTGCGCTCTGCCCATGCGCGCGGCTTCAGGTATTCGTAGCAGCCTTCGCGTCCGCCTTCGCGGCCGTAGCCCGACTCGCGGTAGCCGCCGAAGCCCACGCCCGCGTCGAACAGGTTGGTCGCATTGACCCACACCACGCCGGCCTGCAGTTGCGGCGCGATGCCCAGCGCAAGGCCGATGGTCTCGCTCCACACGCTGGCCGCGAGACCGTAGCGCGTGTTGTTGGCCAGCGCCACGGCCTCGTCGGGCGTGCGGAAGGTCATGGTCACCAGCACCGGCCCGAAGATCTCTTCGGTCGCGACCGTGGAAGCCGGGTGCACGCCCGTCAGCAGAGTGGGCGGAAAGAAGCTGCCGCCCGCCGGCAGCACGCCCGGCAGTTGGTAGCAGGCCGCGCCTTCGCGCACCCCCGTGGCCACCAGCGAACGCACGCGCTCGAGCTGAGAGGGGTCGATCAGGCTGCCGATGTCGATCGCCTTGTCCAGCGGCAGGCCCACGCGCAGGCTCTGCATGCGGCGCTTGAGGCGTTCGATGAAGTCGGCCGCGATGCCTTCCTGCAGCAGCAGCCGCGAGCCGGCGCAGCACACCTGGCCCTGGTTGAACCAGATGGCGTCGACCACGCCTTCGACCGCGGCATCGATGTCGGCGTCGTCGAACACGATGAAGGGCGACTTGCCGCCCAGCTCCAGCGTGAGCGATTTGCCCGAGCCCGCGGTGGCCTCGCGGATCAGGCGGCCCACGTCGGTCGAGCCGGTAAAGGCGATCTTGTCGACGCCTTCGTGCGCCACCAGCGCCGCGCCCGTGGCGCCGTCGCCGGTCACCACGTTCAGCACGCCGGCGGGCAGGCCGGCCTCCGCCGCAAGTTCGGCGAACAGCAGGGCGCTGAGCGGCGTGAACTCCGCGGGCTTGAGCACCACCGTGTTGCCCAGCGCGAGCGCGGGCGCGATCTTCCAGGCCAGCATCAGCAGCGGGAAGTTCCACGGAATGATCTGGCCGATGACACCCAGCGGCACCTGGTCGGCGAACTCGCGCTCCTGCAACTGCGCCCAGCCGGCGTGGTGATAGAAGTGGCGCACCGCCAGCGGTACGTCGAGGTCGCGCGTCTCGCGGATCGGCTTGCCGTTGTCCAGCGCCTCGACCACCGCGAGCAGCCGCGCATGGCGCTGCACCATGCGCGCCAGGGCGTACAGGTGCCGTGCACGGCCATGGCCGCCGAGCGCCAGCCAACCGGCCTGCGCGGCGCGCGCCGCGGCAACGGCCGCATCCACGTCCTGGACAGATCCTTGTGCGATGCGGGCGAGCCGCTGGCCGGTGGCCGGCTCGACGGTGTCGAAATGCGCGCCGGCCGATGCGGCGGTGAAACGGCCGCCGATGAAGTGGCCGAAGCCCTCCGCATGGCGCGAGAGCCATTGGCGGGCGTCGGTGTCGCTCTCTGGCGCGGGGCCGTAGTCCATGGTGTCGAAATAGCGTGCGACGCTGCTGTTGCTGCTGCTCATCGGGTCATCCGATCGGGTGGCGGTGGAAGGCCGAGTAGCGGCCCGTGACGTGGTGCTCCAGCTGGCGCTCGATGTCGGCCAGCAGGGTGGAGGCGCCGATGCGGAACAGCTCGGGTTCGAGCCAGGCGCGGCCCAGCTCTTCCTTCATGAGCACCTGGTAGTCGAGCGCGGTCTTGGCGGTGGAGACACCGCCGGCCGGCTTGTAGCCCACGCGAAAACCCGTGCGGGCTTCGTACTGGCGGATCATGCGCAGCATCACCAGCGTCACCAGCGGCGTGGCGTTCACGCCTTCCTTGCCGGTGGAGGTCTTGATGAAATCGGTGCCGGCCATCATGCAGACCATCGAAGCCTTGGCCACGTTGCGCAGCGTCTTGAGTTCGCCCGTCGCGAGGATGGCTTTCACATGCGCATCGCCCGCGGCGAGGCGGAAGTCACGCATCTCGTCGTAGAGCTTGCGCCACTCGCCGGTGAGCACATGTTCGCGCGTGATGACGATGTCGATCTCGGCCGCGCCGTCGCGTACCGAGGCTTCGATTTCCTTGAGCTTGAGTTCGTGCGGAATCAGCCCGGCCGGAAAGCCTGTGGACACCGCCGCCACCGGAATGCCGGTGCCCGCGAGCGCATCGACGGCCGTGGCCACGAAGCGGTGATAGACGCAGACCGCGCCGGTGTGCAGCGTGCGGTCCGCAAAGCCCAGCGCGGCCAGCAGGTCGGGGCGTACGGGGGTCACGGCCTTGGCGCACAGCCTGCGCACGCGCTCGGCCGTGTCGTCGCCGTTGAGCGTGGTCAGGTCGATGCAGCTGATGGCCTTGAGCAGCCAGCCGGCCTGCGCGTCCTTCTTGACCGAGCGGCGGCCGGGCAGCGTGGCCACGCGGCGTTCGGCGGCCGAGAGATTGACGCGGATGTTGTCGAACCAGCCGGCCTCGAAGGGCTGCGCGGTGTTGCGCGCGACGGGGTGCGGCTTGTTGTCGGGCGCCGCGGCGGCAGCGTCGGCCTCAGCGGCAACAGCCGGCGGCGATGCGGCCGCGGCGGTTGAAACGGGGCGCGCGCGCACCGCGCCGCTGGCACGAACGAGGGAAGTGGAATTCATGGCGTGAAGGGCACCGGGGCGCGCAGGCACCGCATGAGCGGCAGGCAGGCAATGGACATGTCGTTGTCTCTGATCGGTTGTGCAAGCCGTCGTGCAGGGCCGTCGGCGTAGCGGCATGAATGTTATTGCAATAACATTTAATCGCGCAAGATGTTTTTGAAATAACATTTTCGATGCCCGATACTCGGGCTTGTGGACCAGAGGAACAACAACATGCGAAAGACCGCCGGCGCCGAGGCCCGGGCCCTGCGCCTTGCAAAGATGCAGGAGCTCGTCGAGACCGGCGGACCGTTGCCGATCAAGCAGGCCGCACAGCGGCTGGACGTGACGGAAATGACCATCCGCCGCGACCTTTCTGCGGCCGATTCACCGCTCAGTGCCCTCGGCGGCTATGTGCTCGCGACTGCGCTGCCGGGCGGCGACAGGTACTCGCTCGACGAGGCTAGCGACCAGCACGCGGCGCACAAGCGCGTGGCCTGCCAACGCGCCGCCGAATGGGTGCAGGCGCATGACAGCCTGTTCATCGATTGCGGCACCACCATGGTCCATTTTGCGGAGGCATTGCCGCCCGAGATCCCGCTGAGCGTGGTGTGTTACTCCGCGAACATCGCGTCGATCCTGAGCCGCCGGCCGAATACGCAGCTGATGCTGATGGGCGGGCTGTACCACGCGTCGTCGGCCACGTTCTTTTCCGACGAGGGGCTGCAATATCTCAATCGACTGGGCGTGAACAAGGCCTTCATTTCAGCTGGCGGGCTGGACCTGGAGCGGGGCGCGAGCTGCTCCAATTTTCACGAAGTACCCGTGAAGCAGGCGGCAATCCGCAGCGCATCCGAGAGCTTCCTGATCGCGGATGAAAGCAAGCTCAACCGACTGCGGCCCGCTTTCTTCAGTCCGCTCGATGCGTTTGCGCGCATCGTGGTGGGCGGGGCGCCCGCGCCGGGTTTGCGCAAACAGTTCAAGGAGCTGCCGATCGAGTTTGCGCGGCCCATGGCCGCCTGAGGCCTTACTCCACCACCGGCACCTCGCGCCAGTTGAGCAACCGCAGGCTCAGGCCGGACGAGAGGGACACCTTCAGGTTCTCCGTCCAGCATCACAGCTCCATCCGGTACCCCACGCCATAGATCGACCTGATCCAGTCGTCCGCTCCCCCGGCCTCGACGAGCTTGCGGCGCAGGTTCTTGATGTGGCTGTCGACCGCACGGTCGGTGACGGCACGCTGGTCGTCGTAGATGCGGTTGAGCAGCTGCTCGCGCGAATACACCCGCCCCTGCGATCCATACAGCACCCCGAGCAGGCGAAACTCCACGGGCGTGAGATCGAGCAAGCGGCCATTGAGGCTCGCGCGGTATGTCTCTGCCTCGAGAACCAGCACGGTTCCGGACGCATCGGCATCGGGCCCCTGGCGATAGCGGCGCAACACGGCACCCACGCGCGCGATCACCTCGCGGGGGCTGAAGGGCTTGCAGACGTAGTCGTCGGCGCCGATCTCCAGGCCCAGCAGCCGATCGATCTCCTCGACGCGCGCGGTCAGCATGATCACCGGCACCGTGCTGTGCCTGCGCAGCTCGCGGCAGATGTCCATGCCGTCGCGCCCGGGCAGCATGAGGTCCAGCAGGACCAGGTCGGGCCGTTGCTCGTGGAAGGCAGGCATGGCCAGCGCGCCGTCGGCAACCCAATGGTGCGTATAGCCGGCGGTGCCGAGATAGTCGCCCAGCACTGCGGCCAGCCGGGGCTCGTCCTCGACGATCAGGATGTGCGCTTGCGGGGTGTTCATGGCGCGGCCAGCGGCAATTCGATGCGGATGCGCAGCCCGCCCAGCGGCGATGGCTCGGCGACGATCTTGCCGTCGTGTGCCTCGACGATGTTGCGGCAGATCGCCAGCCCCAGGCCGCTGCCACCGCTGGCACGGTTGCGCGAGGCTTCCAGGCGGTAGAAGCGCTCGAACAGCTTTTCCAGCTTGTCCTCGGGAACCCCGGGGGCACTGTCCTCGATGGAAATGCCGGCCACTGCGTCATCGCGCTGGCAGTGCAGCCGCACGATGCCGCCCTTGTCCGTGTAGCGCAGCGAGTTTTCCAGCAGGTTTCCGAACAGCTGCTGCAGGCGTGCCTCGTCGCCGCTGATCGACAGCGGGGGCGGTGCGATCGACACCTCGAGCCGCAGGCCGGCCGCCTCGAAGCGCCGTTGCATGCCAGCCTGTGCGGCCTGCAGCACGGTCACAAGATCGATCGGCGCGCGCCGGTAAGCCATTGCGCCGACGTCCGTCAGCGACAGGTCGTGCAGATCGTCGATCAGCTTGCCCAGCTGCCCGATCTCCTGGTTCATGGCCTCCAGCGTGGAGGCGCTCGGCGGCCGGATGCCGTCCTGGATGGCCTCCAACTCCGCGCGCAGCACCGCGAGCGGCGTGCGCAGCTCGTGCGAGATGTCCGCCATGAAGGTGCGCCGCGCGCGCTCGGTGTGCTCCAGCGTTTGCGCGAGCTGGTTGAAGTCCCGGGCGAGGGTCCCCAGTTCGTCGTTGGCGCCGATCTCGACGCGCGAGGCGTAGTCGCCGGCCGCGAGCCGGTGGGTGGCGCCGGCCATGCCGCGCACGCGCCGCAGCAACGCCCGCGCGAGCACGAAGGTCAGCAGGGCGGCCACGGCGAGCGAGGCCAGGACGATCATCCGCAGCGCCCCGAATTGCTGTTCGAGAAAGCGGGCCTCGCCGCTTGCGAGCACCTTCTCGAAGGGCACCGTCGCAATCCAGCCCACGGTGCGGCCGCCTGCCACCACGGGCAGGCGAATGGAATCGGCCGCCACCTGGGGGTTGCCGGCGACATGCCGCAACCCGGCGTCCAGCACGCCCATGCGCAAGATCACGCCGGTCTGGTCGGAGGAGGTCAGCGCAGGCGGCGTGGACGCGTCCTGGGCGCGCGAGAGTGCGAGGTCCATCCATGCCCTGAAGTCGGTGCGCAGGAAGTCCCAGTTGCCATGCTTGTCATAGCCCGCCGCAAGGCGCGGCACGATCTCTTCCATGCGCTGCGTGGCCTGTTCGTTCAGGTAGCCCAGAAAGCCGCGCTCGAAGCTGATGCGCATGGCGACACCCTGCACGACCAGCACGGCGGCGCAGGCCACCAGCACGGCGAGGAAGAGCTTGGCTGTGATGCCGACTTTCATGGAAAGAGGCGGCCGATGGCGGACGGATGATGCCGGGTCATCCGGGTATTAGCGCCGCACCGGCCGACAAAATCAAGGATGGGCCGGGGCCTGGCCGTGGCATCCATAGTTGCTCCACATTTTCTTCCGAGCATGGCGACTTTCGGTCACGCCGACATCTCTCCACGCTCATGACTCGCTTCGATTCCCCATACCCGTTCCGGCTTCCTGTGTCTGCGGCGGCACTGGCCGTGGTGCTGGCGCTGACCGCCTGCTCGCGCCAACAGCCCATGCCCGCGATGCCGCAGGCCGAAGTCGCCGCAATCACCGTCAAGCCCGAATCCCTTGCGATCGACAGCGAATTGCCGGGCCGCACCAGTGCCTACCAGAGCTCCGACGTGCGTCCGCAAGTGGGCGGCATCCTGCGCAAGCGATTGTTCAGCGAAGGCGCGGACGTGAAGGCCGGACAGGTTCTCTACGAGATCGACCCCGCGACCTACCAGGCCGCCTACGACACGGCCAGAGGCGACCTGGCGAAAGCCGAGGCGTCGGTCATCTCGGCGCGCCCCAAGGCCGAGCGCTACCGCAGCCTGGTGGCGCTGGATGCCGTCAGCAAGCAGTCCGGCGACGAGGCCCTGGCGGCCTTGCGCGAAGCCGAAGCTTCGGTGATTGCGGCGAAGGCCTCGCTGCAAAGCGCGAAGATCAACCTGAACTACACGCGGATCACAGCGCCGATCCCGGGCCGCATCGGCACCTCCACGTCTACGCCGGGCGCGCTGGTCACGGCCGACCAGAGTACGGCGCTGGCAACCATCAACCAGCTCGATCCGATCCTCGTCGACGTGACGCAGTCCAGCGCGCAGTTGCTGCAGCTGCGCCGGCAGCTCGACGCCGGTGCGCTGAAAGCCGTCGCGGGCAAGGCGCAGGTGCGCATCGTGCTGGAGGACGGCAGCACCTATGCGCGTGCCGGCACGCTGGAGTTTGTCGGCGCTTCGGTCGACAAGACCACGGGCAACGTGCAGCTGCGCGCGATCGTTCCCAACCCCGAGAAGCTCCTGCTGCCGGGCATGTACGTGAAGGCCGTTCTGTCGATGGCGACCGACGAGCAGGCCTTGCTGATTCCGCAGCAGAGCGTGTCGCGCAATGCCAAGGGCGAAGCCGTCGCGCTGGTGGTCGGCGAGGACGCGAAGGTGCAGCAGCGGGTGTTGGAGATCGGCCAGGCGGTGGGCGACCGGTGGTCGGTTCGCTCCGGACTGAAGGCCGGTGAAAAGGTGGTGGTCGAGGGCGGCCAGAAGGTGAAGGCCGGCGACAGCGTCAAGGTGGCCGACAGGGTGGCCGACGGTCGCGCGGCGCAGAAGGCAGCGACCCTCCCCACCGCGGCAGTGCCCTCTGGCACGCGGCCGGCGAACTGAGGAGAACGGCCATGGCTCGCTTCTTCATCGACCGCCCCATCTTCGCGTGGGTGATCGCCATCGTCATCACCCTGGCCGGTGCCATCTCGATCTTCAACCTGTCGCTGGAACAGTACCCCGACATCGCACCGCCGACGATCTCCGTCAATGCAACCTATACGGGCGCTTCGGCTGAAACGGTGCAGAACTCGGTCACGCAGATCATCGAGCAGCAGATGACCGGCCTGGACAATCTGCTGTACATGTCTTCGAGCAGCAGTTCGGCGGGAACAGCCTCCCTGACGCTGACCTTCAAGTCGGGAACCGATGCGGACACGGCGCAGGTCCAGGTTCAGAACAAGGTTTCGCAGGCGGAGGCGATGCTGCCCGAAGCGGTGAAGAGCCAGGGCGTGACGGTGCGGAAGGCCGGCAGCAGCGGCATGTTCATGGTGCTGGCGTTCACCTCGGATGACGGCAGCATGAGCGCCACCGACATTGCCGACTACATGGTGTCCACGCTGAAGGACTCGGTCAGCCGCGTCAACGGCGTCGGCAACGCCAACGTCTTCGGCTCGCAGTACTCGATGCGCATCTGGCTCGATCCGGAAAAGCTGCAGACCTACGCGCTGATGCCCTCGGACATCACGAGCGCCATCTCCGCGCAGAACGCGGACGTCTCGTCCGGCGCGCTCGGCGACCTCCCGGCAGTCGACGGACAGCAGCTCAATGCCACGGTCACGTCGCGCAGCAAGCTCAAGAGCGTCGACCAGTTCGAAGCGATCGTGCTCAGGTCCGATACGAGCGGAGCGACCGTCTACCTGCGCGACGTGGCGCGCGTGGAACTCGGCTCGGAGAATTATTCGTCATCCGCCAAGTTCAACGGAAAACCGGCCGCGGGCATGGGCCTGCAACTGGCGACGGGCGCCAACGCACTGAGCGTTGCCAAGGCGGTGGAGGCCAAGCTGGGAGAGCTTCAGCCGTATTTTCCCGCCGGCCTGAGTTACAAGGTGGCCTACGACACCACGCCTTTCGTGCGCATCTCGATCGAGGAAGTTGTCCAGACCCTGCTCGAGGCCATCGTGCTCGTGGTTCTGATCATGTATCTGTTCCTGCAGAACTGGCGGGCGACGCTGGTGCCGGTCATTGCCGTGCCGGTGGTGCTGATGGGCACCTTCGGTGTGCTGTCGCTGCTCGGATACTCGATCAACACGCTGACCATGTTCGGCATGGTGCTGGCCATCGGCCTCCTGGTGGACGATGCCATCGTGGTGGTGGAAAACGTCGAGCGCGTGATGTCCGAAGAGGGGCTGTCGCCGCGCGAGGCCACGCGCAAGTCGATGGGCCAGATCACAGGCGCGCTGGTGGGCATTGCGCTGGTGTTGACCGCGGTGTTCGTGCCGATGGCCTTCTTCGGCGGTGCAACGGGCGAAATCTATCGCCAGTTCTCGGTCATCATCGCGGCGTCGATGATTCTTTCGGTGATCGTCGCATTGACCCTGAGCCCGGCACTGTGCGCCACGCTGCTCAAGCCGATAGAGAAGGGCGGCCATGCGTCCGCCCGCGGGCCGCTGGGCCGTTTCTTCGCATGGTTCAACAACCGCTTCGATCGCGGTGCCGAACGCTACGGAAACGGCGTTTCGCAGGTGTTGAAGCACCGCAAGCTCGGCGGCCTCGTCTACCTTGTCGCGGTGGTCGTGATGGGCCTACTGTTCTGGCGCCTGCCTTCTTCTTTCCTGCCGGAGGAGGACCAGGGCATGCTGATGGTGATGTACAGCGCACCGCCCGGGGCCACGCAGCAGCGCACGCTGCAGTCGATGGACAAGGTGACGGAGTTCGTGCTCCAGCAACCGGAGGTCGAAGGCATCTTCGCGGTCGCCGGCTTCAGCTTTGCGGGCAGCAGTCAGAACGCCGGCATGGGCTTCATCAAGCTCAAGGACTGGAGCCAGCGCAGTGCGTCCGCGCAGCAGGTCGCCATGCGCATCACCGGGGCGATGATGGGGTCCATGCGCGATGTGCAGGTCTTTGCCATGACGCCTCCGGCGATCAGCAGCCTTGGCACGAGTTCCGGCTTCACGCTGCAGTTGCAGGACCTGGCGGGCCGCGGCCACGAGGCGCTGGCCGAGGCTCGCCGCGAGCTCCTCGCGCAAGCCGCCAGGAACCCGAAGCTCAGCGCCGTGCGCTACAACAGCCTGGAAGACGCGAACACCTTCCAGGTCTCGATGGACGACCGGAAGGCGGGTGCCTTCGGACTTTCAGCATCCGACATCAACAGCACGCTGTCGACCATCATGGGCGGCAGCTACGTCAACGATTTTCTCAACGGCGGCCGCGTGAAGAAGGTCTATGTGCAGGGCGAGGCGTCCGCACGCATGCTGCCGCAGGACATCGAGCGCTGGCACGTGCGCAACGCCAGCGGCGACATGGTGCCGTTCTCGAGCTTCTCGAGCAGCGGGTGGGGCTTTGCACCGCAGGTACTGCGGCGCTTCAACGGCTCCGAGTCGATGGAAATCACCGGCAGCGCCGCAAGCGGCGTCAGCTCCGGCGAGGCCATGGCGGAGATTGCCGGCCTGGTCAGGCAGCTTCCGGGCGGTTTCGGCTATTCGTGGTCGGACATGTCCTATCAGGAGCAGGCCGCCGGCTCCCAGACCTGGCTGCTCTATGCCGCATCGCTGGTGTTCGTGTTCCTTTGCCTTGCCGCGCTGTACGAAAGCTGGTCCATCCCGATCTCGGTGATGCTGGCGGTGCCGGTGGGCATCGCCGGCGCATTGCTGGCGACCTGGCTGCGCGGCCTCTCGAACGACATCTACTTCCAGGTCGGCTTGTTGGCCACCATGGGGCTGGCTGCGAAGAACGGCATCTTGATCGTCGAGTTCGCGAAGGAACTGGAGGCCAAGGGCGTTTCCCTGGTGGAGGCAACCCTGCAGGCCGCGCGCCTGCGGCTGCGCCCGATCCTGATGACCTCGTTGGCTTTCATGCTCGGCGTGCTGCCGATGGTGATCGGCAGCGGCGCCGGCTCGGGCGGACGCCACTCGCTGGGCACCGGCGTGTTCGGCGGAACGCTGTTTTCCACTGCGTTCGGCATCTTCTTCGTACCGCTGTTCTATGTGGCCGTGCGCTCGCTCTTTCCGGGGCGCCGCGACGCCGCGCCACGTGCCGGGGAGGTGGAAGCATGAAGCGCTTCGGCTTGCCCTCCCTGCTGGCGACCGCGCTCCTGCTCGGTGGATGCATCAGCATGGCGCCCGACTACCAGCGGCCTGATGCTCCCGTGGCCCCGCAGTGGCGTGACGCGCCGGCCACCCAAGCGGCCACCGCCGACACGGCATCCGTGAACAGGCCGGCCGCCGAGATTCCCTGGCAAGACTTCTTTCAGGACGAACGCCTGCGCCAGGTGATCGCATTGGCCCTGGTGAACAACCGCGACCTGCGCATTGCCATGCTCAACATCGAGAAGGCGCGCGCGCAGTACCGCATCCAGCGGGCGGACCTGTTTCCCGCGATTACCGCCGGAGGCAGCCAGAGCGCCAGCCGGACACCAGCTTCGGTCAGCGCAAGCACAAGCTCCGGCAGCAGTTCGGCCAGCGCAGTCATCAGCCGCCAGTACAGCGCCGACGTCGGGTTCAGCAGCTACGAGCTCGACCTGTTCGGTCGTATCCGCAGCCTGACGGACGAGGCCCTGCAGACCTTCCTGGCCACTACGGAAACCCAGCGCAGCACGCGCCTGAGCCTGGTGGCGGAAGTTGCGGGCGACTGGCTGACGCTGGCGGCGGACCGGCAGCGGCTCGCCCTCGCGCGCCAGACCTTGGAGAGCCAACGCGAATCGCTGGGGCTGACCGAGCACCAGCATGCGCAGGGCACGGCGTCCGGCCTGGATCTGGCGCAGATTCAGACCAGCGTGGAAAGCGCAAGGGCCGATGTCGCCAGCTACGCCGCGCAGGTGCAGCAGGACCGCAACGCCCTGGAACTGATCGTCGGCGCCACGGTGCCCGAGGAAATGCTGCCGCCGGAAGAAGCCCTGAAGGCGCCGGTGGCGCTGGCGCAGATTCCCGCCGACATGCCTTCCTCGGTGTTGCTGCAGCGCCCCGACGTCCTCTCCGCGGAGCGCTCGCTGAAGGCCGCCAACGCGGACATCGGTGCGGCCCGCGCGGCGTTCTTTCCGACCATCTCGCTGACGGCATCGACCGGCTTCAGCAGCAGCCAGCTCGCGGGTCTGTTCGGCAGCGGCAACCGCAGTTGGTCGTTCGCGCCCGGCATCAGCGTGCCGATCTTCAACGCCGGCAGCCTGCGTGCTTCGCTCAAGGTATCGGAGGTCGAACGCGACGTCGCGGTGGCCACCTATGAGAAGACCATCCAGACGGCATTCAAGGAGACGGCCGATGCCCTGGCCGTCCGCGCCACGCTGCAGGAGCGGCTGGATGCGCAACAAGCACTGGTGGAGGCGGCATCGCGAAGCTACAAGCTGTCCACGGCGCGCTATCGCGGCGGCGTCGACAGCTATCTCGACGCGCTGGATTCGCAGCGAAGCCTCTATACGGCGCAACAGAACCTGATCTCGCTCCAGCTCACGGAGAGCAGCAACCGTGTCACGCTCTACAAGGTTCTCGGGGGGGCTTGCAGACGGGAGAAGCTGAATGATTCAGATGGGCCGGATCTCACGAGAGCGCACTCAAGAAGCGCTCACACTTTTGGTGACTTCTACACAGGCTTGCGCATTGCTCAACGCTGCAGGGTGCATTGCTTTCGCTTGGGGTAAGCCCTTCATCGCCGCCCACGTCACCAGCCAGGCGTCCAAGTCGTTGAGGCCGAGCGCCATCATCGATTCGATGATCGTGAGACACAGGAAATTTGCCGTTCCCGAATCAGAGAGAACATTCCCAACGAACGAGGTCTGAGCAGCCACGTACCAGTTCTGCTGGAGAAGGTGCGATTTGATCGTAAGGTCGCCCGCGGAATTCCTTATCAGCGGGTAAGACAGGATCGCCGCTGCATTCTTGGTTTCGAGGATGGCCTTTTTGGCCTCCTCGGGTTTTCTCATGCAGTATGTCGCCTTGGAACTGGGCTCACATATCTGCCACTGGGAAAAGAGCGAAGGCCGCGGCGGCGCGAAGCCGATGGTCCAGTAACCTACCTCTTGCAAGGGGCCGTCCCAATCGGAGGTACTTCTTGGGACTCGAAGAGCGACGCGAACCCCACCTTCCGCAGTCCATTGGACAAGATTCCGATCACTGCGGTGTGTCTCCCCGACCTTGCTCGAGAAGAGCTTGCTTATGACTTGATCGATTGCAGACGCACGTTCTCTGGTGCCGGGCTCACTGAGTTTCGTAATGACGGTCGCTTGAGGACTGACCGTCTTGATTGCACCGAGTGCTGCTTGCAAAGCGGCACTGGCCGCACCGGACTCCATCGCGCGGCTGCCGCGAAACTGCAAGACCAACTGCGGGATCGGGGCGGCCGCATCGCGGTTGGCGAGAAACCATGGAAAGTTGTGCGCGTCATGCGTAACGTCCCGATCCCATGTCGACCCATTGCGGTCGCTCGTGGAAGAGAGTGTTGCCAGCGAGATCGTCTCTTCGTAGCTTCCCGTGCGCACTCTCAAGGAAAGATTGATGTCATCCTTGAGCCCGATGAGATAGCGCTGAAGCCACTGACGTGTCTCGTACCCACGTTCCTGCGTCGCTTCTTGCCCGGGCAGGCCATTCTGTTCGTTGGCATCGCCAACGACAGCCAAGCGTGTGTACATATTGTGCAGGGACACTGCTGTGTTGGTACTCCGGTCAAGGTCGGTGTAGCCTGTCAGGGGAGTGATGTCCACTCGCGGTATTGGCCGCCGGTCTTTGGTTGTTGCGTCAGGAGTTGGAGCCGCAACCGGTGCACCATTTGCGGCGGGTGCCGGAGGCGGCGTTCCTGCTGCAGCAGGAACTGCGGCTGGAGCGGGTGCTGGAATTGGGGTCCCACCAGCGGGCGGTCCCGGGGACGCGACCGGACGGGCGGGCGGATCAGGGGCTATAGGAACAGGGGAGATGGCCCAGGCGGGTGCAGTCGTGCTGCCGATTGCACTTCGTGGGGGCTCTAGCTTGGCAGGGGGGCTACCCACAGCGCAGGCGGTAAGAGCGCAAGCAGTCGCGACTATGCCGAAGGTGCTTACGAGATTCATGGTTCTTCTTCTCCGTCCTGATCGAGCTCTTGTGTCCGAGCAATGAAAGTCGCTAGCTCTCAGGTTTTAACCTCCTGCTCTCTGCAGCAGTATCTTTCGGCAAGGAAGGGCGCACATCAGCTATTCATGGGATGAGGGCGCTTCAGGTATCGGTTGATTTCAGCCATAGACGAATCGCCAGGCGAGCCCGATCACGCGCCGGAAATCATCCCGAACTGCATGCAGGCATCGATGCGCTCACCACTTCATGCGCAACCCCAATGAGCCTTGCACCGTGCGCTTCACCTTCGCGTCGCCACCGGAGGCCCAGAGCTTGCCCACTTCGCCGTAG
>NZ_JBEPKJ010000009.1:0-284787 GCF_040544635.1 Variovorax paradoxus | reverse complement strand
ATGGGGTGCCTTGCGCAGCGAAATAAAGGAGGAGGCCGCAGGCCGGGGGACATTCGCGGAGCAAGGTACCCCGTCGGCGGGAGCGCGCCCCGAACGCTCCACAATGCGACGAACTGACGAGCGGCGCTTCATCTCAGGGCACCAGCTTCCACTGACCCTTCTCAAGCTTCACGACAACACGTGAACGCTCATCGGAGCCATAACGGTCGTTCGGCTTGAAGTTGTAGACCGAGTGCGTGCCCACCAGCTCCTTGGTGCTCACGATGGCGTCGCGCAGCGCTTCGCGAAACTGAGGCGTGCCGGGCTCTGCCTTGGTGGCCAGCGCCCGCTGCGCCGCGTCGAGGTACAGCAGCCAGGCGTCGAAGGTGTAGGCCGAGAAGGCGTCGGTCGGCGGGGCGCCGTTGGCCTTCTGGTAGGCCGCGCGGAATTCCATCGACACCTTGCGGATCGGGTTCTCGTTGGGCAATTGTTCGGCCACGATCACCGGGCCGGTGGGGGCGAGCAGCCCTTCGACCGAGGCACCGCCCACGCGCACGAAGTCGGGGTTGATGAGCGCGTGCATGCCATAGATCTGGCCCTTGTAGCCGCGCTCCGCGAGTGCCAGGTAGGGCAGCGCACCGGGCGTGCCCGAGGTGCCGGTAATTACTGCGTCGGGGCGCAGTGCCACGATTTTCAGCACCTGGCCCGTCACCGACGAATCGGCGCGCGCGTAGCGCTCGTTCGACACGATCTTGATGCCCGCCGGCTCCGCGCTCTTTTGCAGCGCACCGTAGACCAGGTCGCCCCAGGCGTCGGAGAAGCCGATGTAGCCGACCGTCTTCACGCCCGACTTCTTCATGCGCTCGACCACGGCGCTCACCATCAGCGGCGCCGGCTGCGGCAACGTGACCATCCATGCGCCTTCTTCGCCCGGCAGGTTGGCGTTGGCGATGGAGATCAGCGGCGTCTTCGTTTCGCGCGCCACGCCGGCAATGGCCAGCGCGCCGGGCGAGCCCGCCGTGCCGATGATGACGTCGACCTTGTCCTCGTCGATCATCTTGCGGGCGTTGCGCGCGGCCGTGGAGGGGTCGGACGCATCGTCGAGCTGCACCAGCTGGATCTTGCGGCCGCCAATGTCGGCCTTGTAGGCGATGGCGGCCTTCATGCCTTTTTCATAGGGAATGCCGAGCGACGACACGGGCCCCGACAGCGACGTGATGAAACCCACCTTGAGATCGGCCGCCCACGCGCCCGCTGCGCTCAAGGTGCCGAAGGCCGCGGCAATGCCCGCGAACGCACGGAATCGGGTCAGGACTTTCATGGCGATGCTCCAGAAGTAATGGATGAACGAGAAGAACGCTGGGTAACTAGAGAGCGAGGCTGCCGACACTGGTGCCGCCGCAGACATAGAGAACCTGCCCGGTGATGAAGCTGCTCTGCGGGTCGGCGAAGAAACGCACGGCGCGTGCCACGTCGGCCGATTCGCCGAGACGCTTGACGGGCACGGAGGCCGCGAGCGCGCGTTCCTTCTCGCTGCCGGCTTCGACCACGTCGTAGAACATGTCGGTGCGAATCGGACCGGGCGCGACCACGTTGACCGTGATGCCGTCCGCGGCGAGTTCGAGCGCCCAGGTGCGTGCCATGCCCAGCATGCCGGCCTTGGTGGCGGAATAGCTGGTGCGGGTGGCGAGGCCCAGCGCGGCGCGCGACGACAGCAGCACCACGCGGCCGAAGCGCTGTGCGCGCATGGCGGGCAATGCGCCCTGCACCAGTTGGATGGCGCAACCCAGGTGCAGGTCGACCAGCGCATCGAGATCGTCGAGCTTCACCTCCGGCAGCAAGGCGGCGCGGATCACGCCCGCGTTGTGGACGATGGTGGTCGGTGCGAATCGTTCGACCAGCTCGCGCACCGCCTCGCCCGTGGCCGCGCGGTCGCTCAGGTCGACCTCGAGGCTGTGCAGCTTCGGGTGGTCGATGCCGGCCTTGCGGCGTGCGAGCGATACCACCTCGTAGCCCTGCGCGAGCAGGTCTTCGCAGATCGCTCTGCCGATGCCGGCGCTGCCGCCGGTGACGGCCGCGACCCTGGGAGTCTTGGTCATGCCGCCGCTCCCACCAATGCCAACACGCGCAGCGGGCTGCCGCTGCCCTTCTCGATCTTCAGCGGTGGGCAGATCAGCACCGCGCCCGATGGCGGCAGCAGGTCGAGGTTGCTCAGGCACTGCAGCCCATAGCGCCCCGCGCCGTGCATGTAGTAGTGGCACGGGTACGGCGGCCGCAGGTGATAGCCCTGCCCTGCATCGGTGCCGATGGCCTCCGAGCCGAAGCCCAGCACGTCGCGCTGCTCCACCAGGAAACGCACGGCCTCGGTGCTCGGGCCGGGCGTGTGCTGGCCGGTCTCGTCGAAGTTCTGGTACGCCTCGGGGTCGCTGCGCTTGGACCAGTCGGTGCGCATCAACACCCATGCGCCCTTCGGGATGCGGCCGTGCGCGGCTTCGTAGCGCTCGATGTCGGCCACGCTCAGCAGATAGTCGTCGTTCGATTGCACATCGGCCGAGCAGTCGATCACGCAGGCCGGCGCCACGAAGTTCTGCACCGGAATCGTGTCGACCGAGTTGTTCGGCAGGTCGCGGCCCGAGATCCAGTGGATCGGTGCATCGAAATGCGTGCCGGTGTGCTCGCCACAGGAAAAGTTGTTCCAGTACCAGGCCGGGCCGCGCTCGTCGTACTTCGACACTTCCTCGATGCGGAAGGGCCAGCACTGGCCCATCTCGGGCGGCAGCGCGATCTGCGGGAACTCGGGCGTGAGCGTCTGCGTGAGGTCGATCACGCGGATGCGGCCGCTCGCCATGGCGGTCACGAGGCCGCCGAGGATCTCGGCGGCGGACATCAGTTCGGTCGTTGTCGTCATCGTGTGGCTCCTGTTCTCAGCCGCCTGCGGCCAGCTCGCGTTCGAGCACCTTGGGGTTGTCGCGCCAGCGCTCCAGCCACTCCTGTGCCACGTCGCCGGGATACACGTCTTCGACGCCGTCGCGCAGCGCCTTCACGATGGCGTTGGCCAGCGCGGTGGGCGCCAGCTTGGGCGGCGGCGTGTGCTGGTTCCATTCGTCGTCGATGGGGCCGGGGAACACGTTGATCACGCGAATGCCGGCCGGCCGCATCTCGGCGCGCAGGCACTGCGCAAGCGAATGCGCCGCCGCCTTCGAGGCGCTGAAGGTGCCGTGCGGCGGGAAGTTGCTGAGCGCGTAGATCGACAGCAGGTTGACCCACGCCGTCGCGCCCGTCGCGCCGTCGGCCGAGCGGCCTTTCAGCGCGGGCCCGAACTCCTGCGCGAGACGAAGCAGGCCGAAGTAGTTGATGTCCATCTCGGCCTTGGCCACGTCGGTGCCGCGGCGCGCGCCGATGCCGAAGGTGCGGTGCACCTCGGCGTTGTTGATCACGATGTCGACCTTGCCGCCGATGGAGCCCGCAAGCTCGGTCACCTGCCGGCCGTTGGTGAGGTCCAGCGGCACGAGCGTGACCTGCGGCAGCGCCGAGATGTCGTCGAGCCCGTCGCCCATCTTCTTCCACGGCTCGGCATGGCCGACCCAGACGATGTCGGCGCCGGCCTTCACCAGCGCACGCACGATGGCCTGGCCGGTCTCGGTCTTGCCGTCGGTCACCAGCGCCTTGCGGAACTTCGGGTCGCTGGTCATTTCACGCAGCATCTTGTCGTCGGCCATGTGGGCACTCCCTTCATTCGGAAAACCAATGAGAACGGCCTGGCCTGCGCGGTCGAGCCGGGCGCCGACACGGACGCGCGGTAGCGCGTCCCCTCCGGGTTGCCCGCGCTGAGGCGCATCGCCGACCTCGCCATGCAGGTGGACCATGAGCGTCGGGCCGGCATCCAGGTGCACCAGGCCCAGCCGCCAAGGCAGCCGCTCGCGGAAGAACAGGTCGTTGCTGTGATGCAGCGTGGTGCTGCCGAGCAGTTCGCCCTCACCGCTTTGCTGGCGCCAACGCAGTGCGGCCGACAGGCACTTGTGGCAGACCTCGCGCGGCGGGTACTGCACCGTGCCGCAGTCCTCGCAGGTCTGAAGCTCGAAGCGGCCTTCGGCGGCGGCCGCGGTGAGGCCGAGTGCCACTCGGCCGCGCGCGCCCGGCGGCAGGTTCATCTGCCGGGTGCGCAGCACCGGGTTCTTGCGCGGGGGGCGCATCATCGGCATCGTCATGCGGGTCTCCCCAGGATCACCGCGCCTGTGCACAGGCAGCGGTCGTAGGTCACCATGCCGAAGCCGGCGACGAGGCCGAGTTGCGCATCGGGCACAGAGCGCTTGCCGGCCTGGTCGGTCAGCTGGCGGATCGCCTCGACCATGCCGAGGAAGCCGCCTGCCGCACCGGCCTGCCCGGCCGAGAGCTGGCCGCCGCTGGTGTTGTTAGGAAAGCTGCCGTCGAAGGTCATGGTGTGCGACTGCACGAAGGCCGGGCCTTCGCCCTTCTCGCAAAAGCCCAGGTCTTCGAATTGCATCATCACGATGACGGGGTAGTCGTCGTAGGTCTGCACGAAGTCGAGCGCGGCGGGCTGCACGCCGGCCTGTGCGTAGAGGTCGTCGCGATCCATGCGCCAGCCGCCCTGCACCATCACCGGGTCTTCGGCGTAGGCGTTGTGGCGCTCGATGGCGCCGCGGATCACGGCGTGCGGCAGGCCCAGGTCGCGTGCACGCTCCTCGCTCATCACAAGGAAGGCGTCGGCGCCGGCGCAGGGCATCACGCAGTCGAACAGGTGGATCGGGTCGGAGATGGGCCGCGCGGCCATGTATTCGTCCAGCGTCAGGCCCTTCTTGAACATCGCATTCGGATTGCCCAGCGCGTTGGTGCGCTGGTTCACGCAGATGCGGCCGAAGTCTTCTCGCTTCGCGCCGTAGGTGCGCATGTAGTTCGCGGTGATGAACGCGAAGATCGAGTTCGGTCCGCCCGAGCCGTAGGGGTAGCTCGCATCGCGCGCAAAGTTGCTGAAGCTGCCGAGCGTCTGGCGGAAGGAGTCGACGTGGTTGGTGTCGGCCCCCACGCAGGCCACGATGTCGGCATCGCCCGCCTGCACGGCGCGCGCGGCGCGGCGCAGGCACATCACGCCCGAGGCGCCGCCGGTGGGCACATGGTCGAGCCAGCGCGGGGAGAGGCCCAGGTGCTGCGTAACGCCCACGGCCGTGTCGGGCGCGAGCGAGAAGCTGCTGAGGCACAGGCCGTCGATCTGTTCCTTGGCGACGCCGCTGGTTTCGACCAGCGCCTCGATGGCCTGCCCGATGAACCAGTGCGCGGTGCGTGTGGAATAGCGCACGTAGGGCACGGTGATGGGCACAGCCACCGCGACGCCTTCGTAGGAGAGTCGTCGCTTTGTCATGCTTGCCTCTTTTTCATCGAACGGGTGTCGACGCAATGGCCCTGCCCCGGCAGCGACTGCGCCAACTCACGCAGCTGTCCGCGCTGGATCTTCTGCGAAGGCGTGAGCGGCAGTGCGTCGACGAAGGCGACGTAGCCCGGCGCCTTGTAGTAGGCCAGCTGGGCGAGCGCGTGCTGCACGATGCTCGCCGCGATCTGCTCCCGCTGCGTGGCATCGGCGTCCTCTCGCATCACGATGCAGGCCAGCACTTCGTCGCCGCGCACCGCATCGGGCGTGGCAGCCACGGCCGAGGTCTTCACGGCCGGGTGCTGGTTGAGCACGCTCTCGACCTCGACGGCGGAAATGTTCTCCCCGCTGCGGCGAATCACGTTCTTCTTTCGGTCGACGAAGAAGAAGTTGCCTTCGACATCGCGGCGCACGAGGTCGCCGGTGTGAAACCAGCCGTCGGCCCAGGCTTCGCGCGTGGCCTCTTCGTCCTTCAGGTAGCCGGAGAAGAAGTAGCGCTTCGGGTCGTCGCCTGCCGAGCGCACGAGCAACTCGCCCGGCGCATCGGTGCCGACGTCACTGCCGTCTTCGCCAACGAGGCGGATCTGCACGAAGTCTTCCTGCCGGCCGAAGCAGCTCGTGCCCACGAGACGCGGCTCCCGGTTGGCCATGATGCAGGCGGCCGCGCCGGTCTCGGTCATGGCCCAGGCCTCGACCAGCGGGAAACCGAAGCGCTCCTCGAACGGCGCGTGGTTCTTGCGGTCCACGCCGGCGCCGAAGCCCCAGCGGATCGCATGGTCACGGTCGGCCGCCAACGCGGGAGCGGACAGCAGCATCGCGGGCATCACGCCGAGGTAATGCACGATGGTCGCGCCGCTTTCGCGCGCGCTGGCAAGCCAGGTCTTCGGATGGAAGCGGTCGAGTTGCACCAGGCAGCCACCCGCCACCAGCACGACCATGGTGGAGAACGCCATCGCGTTCATGTGGTTCAGCGGCAGCGGCGTGATGACGCGTTCGGCGTCGGGGCGGATGCCGCACACGCCGTCGAGCGCGGCATACCACTCGCCGGCGCGCTGGAAGTAGGCGTTGCTCAAGATGCAGCCTTTGGGTCGCCCGGTGGTGCCCGAGGTGTAGAGCAGGCCGCATTCGGTGTCGGCGCCGATGGGCTCGTGGGTGCGCGGCGCAGCGGTCTTCGCTCTGGGCACCGCGTCGTCAGGCTCCATCGTCTCGAAAGCCACGCCGGCTTGCGCTGCAGCTGCGTGCAGATCGTTGGCGCGTTCGGGCAGCGTCACGGCGAGGCCGATTTCGCTGTGGCCGATCAGGTAGACCAGTTCGGCCGAGCGCATCTCGGCATTGATCGGCACCACGCTGACGCCCAACGCGTTGAGCGCGAACCAGTGGAAGAGAAAGGCTGGCCGGTTCTCCAGCAGCAGGCCGACGCGATGTCCATGCCCGTAGCCGGCCTGCGCATAAGCCGCTTGCAGGCGCTCGACTTCGGCGGCCGCCTCGCCCCAGCGGATGGCGCCGGCCGGAATGCCGTAGGCCGCCGCGGTCACCGACTCGGTGAACAAAAACTCGGCCTGCGGCGTGCGCTTGGCAGTTGCCGCAAAGACTTGATGAACGGTGGCGTGTGGCATCACGTCCCTAGATGAAGAGCTGCACGGCAGGCAGCGCCGCGTCGCAGTTGAGCAGGTTCACGCGCTTGAGCGTCATGCGCAGCGCGCCGTTTTGCACCGTGAGGTGGTGAAAGAAGGTGCCAACGTAGAACTGCAGCTCGTCGCCCTGCGATTCGGTGTAGTGGAACTCGGTGCGCACCACGAAGCGGTTGGCTTCGGAATCGAACTGCTCGACCACCGGCGCCTGCAGCAGGTGGTGACAGCGGCTCGGCGGCTGCTGCGAAAACGCGCGTGGGCTCTTCAGGCGCTCGATGCGCAGGTCTCGCAGCAGCTTGTCTTCGTAGAGGTGCGAGGTGTGGTTGAGGCCGTCTTCCTGGTCGGGCACGAGCGGCACCCAGTAGAAGGCGTCGTCGGTGAAGAGCGCATTCCACTCCTCGTAGCGACGCGTGTCGAGCAGACGCGCTTCGTTCACGACGAAGTCGATCAGGTCCTGGCGGGTGACATCGGTGCCGGCCATCACATGGTCTCCGTCATGCGTTCGACCCAGCTGCGGTACTGGTTGCGCATCGGCAGCTCGTTGGTACCGCCGGTGGTGATCTCGCCACCCTTCAGCTCCGACTCGTGGTAGTCGCGGTGCAGGCTCACCCACTCGTTGCCGCTCGCGTGAAGCCCGGCCTGCATGCCGCGATAGGCCTGCAGGTCGTCGTGCCCGACCACCGAGAACGGCGAGTTGATGAGCCGGTTGTACATGGTGGTGCGCTGCAGCAGCTCGGGCGGCGCGCCCTTCAGGCGGAAGGTCCAGCTCTCGATCAGCGTCTTGTCGGCAGAGATCGGCTTCACCACGCGAATCGCCTGGATCGCGCCCTTGATCGTGAGGTTCGGGTAGTACACGGTGTTGTGCCGCGCCATGCCCAGGATCTGCGCGGTTTTTTCTTCGCCGTAGCGCGCCTTCATCGCGTCGTCGTACTCGGGAATTGCCTTGTACTTGCTGTGGATGCTGAAGTGCACGCCCGTGAAGCTGTGGCCGTGGTCATAGGTGCGAATGCCCATGTCCTCGAAGAACTTGTAGTCGGACATGAAGGGCACGAACTGCTCGACGGCCATGGGCTTGGGCTCGTCGGCCGGCTTGTCCGCCCACATGCGCTTGGCGGTACCGGCCGAAGACTCGTGCGCCACCATCGGGTGCATGGTGTCGTTGAGGTTCTCGACGAACATCTTCCAGTTGCACTGGTGCATGAAGCGCAGGCACCCGCCTGCAATTTCTAGTTCGCCCTCGGGCGAGCGGTCGGCCATGTTGTCGATGGAGCTCAGCGAGTCGCCGAAGTATTCGTCGAAGCCGGGGCCGGCGTCGTTGATCTTCACGAAGATGAAGCCGCGGTGGCTGCGCACGTGCTTGAGCGTCGTCAGGCCCTTGGCCGACTCGCACTCGTGCAGCGCGGTGTTCTCGTAGCCGGTCTTCAGCGGAATCGCCAGCAGCGAGCCGTCGGTCTTGAAGGTCCACGCGTGGTACGGGCAGCGGAAGAACTTGCCTGTGTTGCCGCAAGACGCGCTCACCAGGCGAGAACCCTTGTGGGCGCAGCGGTTCATCATGGCGCGCACGCTGCCGTCGGTGTGGCGCACGACGATCAGCGGCCGACCCGCGATCTCGTTGCTGATCCAGTCGCCCGGCTTCGGCAGTTGGCTTTCGTGGCCGACGTAGTTCCAGGTGTTGGCGAAGAAGTGTTCCTGCTCCAGCTCGAACAGCTCCTGGCTGGTGTACAGATCGCGGTGCACGCGGTCGTTCTGCACCAGCGCGCGAACGGCATCGGGGTTGTCTCGGTACGAGGTCATGGTCTCGTGGCTCCTTCAGAGGTCGAGCACCAAGCGCGCACCCTTGGCGCGCGAGATGCAGATCTGCATGACGTTGCCCTCGGCCTTCTCGCGGGCGGTGAGCACGTAGTCGCGGTGGTCGATCTCGCCTTCGATCACGGGCACGGCGCACACGCCGCACTCGCCGCGCTTGCAGTCGAACATCGGATCGCAACCGTTGTCGATCAGGCAGTCGAGGATGCTCTGGTCGGCCGCGACGGTGAAGCGCCGGCCCGATTGCGCAAGCTCCACCTCGAACGGCTGGTCGCCTTCTTCCGCGACCGGCTCGGTGAAGAGTTCGAAGTGCACGCGGTCGTGTTCCCAACCGCGTGCCTGGGTGCGGACGAGCACGGCGTCGAGCATGACCTTGGGGCCGCAGACGTAGAGGCGGTCACCGGCGAGGACGTTATCGAGCAGCGCATCGATGTCGAACGGCGCGCCGACCTCGGCGTCGGCGTGCACGCGCAGGTCGTCGCCGAGCAGCGCCTGCAGCTCCGGGAGGAAGGCCATCAGGTCGCGGCTGCGGCCGGCGTAGTGCATGCGCACGGGGGCCTCTTCGGCGCGGCGGCGCGCGGCCATGGTGGCAAGCGGCGTCACGCCGATGCCGCCAGCCACCAGCACCGAGCCGCCGGGGCCGGTGTGCAGCGGAAAGTCGTTTTTCGGCGCCTCGATGGAGAGCGTGTCGCCCTCGTGCAATTGCTCGTGCATGAAACGGGAGCCGCCACGGCCTTCGGCTTCCTTGCGTACGGCGATCACGTATTCGGTCGGTGCGTTGGTGGCGTTGCGCGCGGTCGCAAAGTTGATCAGCGAGTAGTGGCGCCAGTCGGTCTTGCCGCCCGGCAGCGACACCTGCACGCGGATGTGGGCTCCGGCCGCAAAACCGGGCAACGGGCGGCCATCTTCCGCACGCAGGCGCAGCATGCGGATCAGCGGATTGAGTTGGCGCGCTTCGGCGACGCGAAGCTGGAGCGTGGCGGTAGGTGCGGTCATCGTGCTTCCGTTGTCTCTTCAGGCCAGTGCGTGCTGCGCCAGTGCAGCCTGCAGCTTGTGGCCGTGTTCGTCGGCGAGCGCCGCGTCACGCAGTTCGCGCAAGGTGGCGGGCGCAAGCCCCGCGCCGGCGCGCTCGACTGCGCGCATCACGGTGTCGTAGTTGCGGATGCCGCGCTCATGGGTATCGCTGTAGCCTTTGACGAGGCGCTGGCACTGCGCGAGTTCGACGGCCAGTTCGGGGTTGCGCTGCGCGGTGGCGGCGATGCGCTGCAGCCATTCCTCGATGCGGCGGTTTTCCTCGGCGTAGCGCATCGTCGAGCGGCGCCAGCGCTTCATGGCGGCCACGGTGCGCAGCATCAGGTAGCCGCGCAGCGAGCTGGTCTGGATCACGCGGCCGTGCTGCGTGAAACGCTCGACGATCTTCTTGGGCAGCGTGGAGCCCATGAGCCAGCGGCCGATGCCGCCCGGCAGCGTCTCGCAGATTTCCTGCAGGCGCGGGTGCATGTATTCGTTGATGGCGAGCACCTGGCCGGGCTGCACGCGGGCCTCGCCGCGCACGCGCTCGAAGCGGGTGGCGCGGGTCTTGAGGGCGGCGACGCGGGCCGTATCTTCATAGGACATCCAGAGCGCAAGATGCCGCGCAGTTTCGCGCAGCAGGCGATGGGCATCGTCGCCCGGGAGGGCCGCGATGGCGGCCATGCGGTCGAGGTAGAGCCCGGCATAGGCCGGGTCCTGGTAGTCGATGAGGCGGCGCACGCCTTCGAGCAGGAAGTCTTGCGCGGCAGGCGGGAAGTCGCGCTGCGCGCGTTCGACCAGGGCGCGCACGGCCGGGTGGCGAGGTTGCGGCGCGGGCGTGGCCATGGCGGCTTCCGGTGGAATCTCGCCATCGTCGCCGCCCTGAGCGCGCGTGAATGCCGCGCCGAAGGCCTTCAGGCTGGGCTTCACGCCCACGCCGCCGCGCTCAATGGTCGCCTCGAACTGCGCGCGGCTGAACGGCAGCACGCCCGAGCCCGCCAGCGCGCCGAAGAGCACGGCGCTGATCACGCTGCCCGAGGCCTCTGCCGCCTGCGCCATGTCGAAGCGGATGAAGCGCTTGGCGGCCCTGCCGGTGTGTGCGAGCAACTGCGCGCTGTCGACACGGCCGTCACCCAGGGCGCTTTTCTCTGCGATGGAGAACACGCGGTGCGTGGACGCAATGAGCGTGGTGCGGTCGTTGGTGACGAGCCCGCGCTGCACGGCGCGGCCGGCCTCCATGAGTTCCGATGCGAGCACCACGTCGACATCGCCCGGCAGAGGCATCAATGCCAGCACGGGCCGGCCGCCGTCCGATTCGGCTTGCGCGACTGGATACAGCTCGACGTAGTAGATGGTGGCGCCCGTGCGCTGGGCCACGCCCGGCACCGAGGTGGTCTGGGCGACGTAGCCGTTGGCCTCGCCCATGTCGACGATCCAGTCGGCCAGCACGCCCCCACCCTCCCCGCCCATGGCGAGGATCGCGATCTTGATCGGTTGCGCGGTGTTCGTCATTGCTTCTTCAGAACGCATAGGCTTCGCGCCGGCGCGCTTCGCCGCGCTGCATCCAGCCGATAACGGCGCCGCGCACGCGCTCGCGCAACATGTCCCAGCGGCTGGGGTTGCTCACGATCTGCGCCTTGTAGAACGAGGGGCACAGCACGGCGGCATGCGACACCTCGCCGCACACGCCGCAGCCCACGCAGCTGTCGAGCACGGTCGCGACCGGGTCGGTGCGCAGCGGATCGGGGTTGGGCTTGATGGAGAGCGACGGACAGCCCGACAGGCGGATGCATGAATGGTCGCCGGTGCAGGTGTCCGAATCGACGCCGAACTTCTCGCGCACCATGCGCTTGCCATCGGCAATCGCCTTGCGCACCAGCGGCTTCTCGCGGCGCTGCTTGTTGAGCATGCACTCCGACTGGGCGATCAGGACTTTCGGACCCTTCTTCGTGGTGGTGAGTGCTTCTTTCAGCGCATCGCGCATGCCGGCGACGTCGTAGGTGCGGCGCAGCGTCTTGACCCACTCCACGCCCACGCCGCGCACGGCGCGCTCTATCTCGTGGCCAGTGCTGCGCGTCTTGTTGACGGCGTTCGACGAGAGGATGTCCTGCCCGCCGGTGGCCGAGGTGTAGTTGTTGTCGACGACGATGGTGAGGTTGTCGCTCTTGTTGAAGACCGAGTTCGCCACGCCGCTGGTCAGGCCGTTGTGCCAGAAGCCGCCGTCGCCCATCATCGAGATCGCGCGCTTGCCGGCGGGTGCATTGAGCGCCGAGGCGCCCGCGCCGCCGAGGCCGTAGCCCATGGTGGTGTTGCCGATGTTGAAGGGCGGCAGGATCGAGAACAGGTGGCAGCCGATGTCGGCGCTCACGTGGTGCGCGCCGAGTTCGCGCTCGACCAGCTTCATCGCGCTGAAGATCGGGCGCTCGGGGCAGCCGGTGCAAAAGCCCGGGGGACGCGCATGCACCACTTCGCCGAGCGACGTGGACGGCTGCACCGGCTCCGGCGCGGCGTCGACGCCAATGGCGGCGACTTCCTTCAGCGGAATCACCTTGCGCACGGGCGTGGGCACCGGCAGCGGTGTCAGCCGTTCGTAGCGCTCGCAGAAGGCGCGTGCCCCCTTCAGCAGTTCGGACGCCGTGTATTCGCCCGCCACCGGCAGCATGTCCTTGCCGTGCAGTGCGGTGGTGGAGCCCGCCTGGCGCAGGATGGTCGCGAGGTTCTGCTCGACGAAGTTGGGCTGGCCTTCCTCCACGATCAGCACCGCGCGCTTGCCTTCGCAGAAGCGGATCACCTCGCTCTCGATGACCGGGTAGGCCACGTTCATCACGTAGAGCGGCACCTGCGTGTTGCCGTAGACGTCGGCCAGGCCCAGGCGCTCCAGCGCGCGCAGCAGCGTGTTGTAGCTGCCACCTTGCACGATGATGCCGATGTCGTCGGCGCCTTCGGAGAAAAACTCGTTGAGCTTGCGCTCCTCGATGAAGCGCACGGCGGCGGGCCAGCGGTCCTTCACCTTCTCCTGCTCGTGCACGAAGCTCGCGGGCGGCAGCACGATGCGGCTGACGTCGCGCTGCGGGTTTTCGAGCGCCTCCTGCAGCGTGAACTTGGCACGCTTGTTGTCGCCGGCAATGAAGTGGCCGTGCACGTGGCAAGCGCGGATGCGCAGCTGCAGCATCACCGGCGTGTTGCTGGCCTCGGAGAGATCGAAACCTGTTTTCACCGCGTCGACGATGCTGGGCAGGTTGGGCCGCGGGTCGAGCAGCCAGATCTGCGACTTCATCGCGAACGCGTGGCTGCGCTCCTGCATGATCGACGAGCCTTCACCGTAGTCTTCGCCCACGATGATGAGCGCGCCGCCGGTCACGCCGCCCGATGCCAGGTTGGCCAGCGCGTCGGACGCCACGTTGGTGCCCACGGTCGCCTTGAAGGTGACCGCGCCGCGCAGCGGATAGTTGACGGAGGCGGCCAGCGTGGCTGCGGCAGTGGCTTCGCTGGCGCTGTTCTCGAATCGGATGCCCTGCTCGGCAAGGATGTCTTGCGCATCGGCCAGCACGTCCATCAGGTGCGAGATGGGGGCGCCCTGGTAGCCGGCCACATAGGAAACTCCCGATTCGAGCAAGGCCTTGGTGACAGCCAGAATGCCCTCACCGCGGAACACTTCTCCACCGGAAAGCCGCAACTTCTTGACTTCTTCGACGAATGAACGCTCAGCCATGTGGGCCCTTCTTCTTTCTCGTGGGAGGATGCGCTTCAGCTGCCACATCACGCTTTCTATAATGTTGACAAATGAATGTATCCACAATCATGAATTACCCTAGACATGCAAGCAGCGTGCCCGCGGCCGGTATGAGGCGCTTGGCGATGAGGTGCCTTCATGGCTGATCCATCTCCCGAAACGCATCGCTTCGTCGACGACTACCTGCCGGCATTGCTGGCGCAGGCCAGCCAGCTGATTTCCTCGGAGTTCCACGAGGTAGCGCGGCAGCAAGGTTTCTCCGTGTCGGAGTGGCGCGTGATGGCGTCGCTCGCAGGCAGCGAGCCGATCAGCATCGGCCAGCTCGCGCAGGTGACGGTGACCAAGCAGCCCACGGTAACGCGCCTGCTCGACCGCATGGAAGCACGCGGACAGGTCGAGCGGCTGCCCCATGAGAGTGATCGCCGCATCACGCTGGTGCGCATCACGCGCAAGGGGCTGAAGGCGGTGGAGCACCTGATGGAACTCGCACGCGACCACGAGCGGCGCGTGCTCGAACCCTTCGGCCTGCGGCGCGCCGAAGAACTGAAGCAGACACTGCGGCAGATGATCGATCTGCACGTGCATATGCCGGTGGAGGAGCCGGAAGAAGACTGAAGCGGCCCCGTCAGGGCACCAGCACCGCGCGGCCGCGATGGCCGCGCTGCGCGATCCATTCGAGTGCCGTGGCGGCATCGGCCAGCGCAAAGCTCCGCACGTCGAGGTGCAGGCGGCCATCGGCCAATCGCGCAAGCAACCCGGGCGCCGCGGCACGACCGGCGGCCTCGCGCCTGAACATGTTGAGCGGCAACAGCGCGACGTCGCGCTGCAGAAAGTGCGCAATGTCGAGCTGCAGCGTCGGGCCCGCCGTATAGCCGACGAGCACGGCACGACCGCCGGGGCGAACGGCGGGCAACGCCGCAGAGAGGACGCTTCCGCCTACCGTATCGATCAGCAGGTCTGCACTCGCGGGTGGCGGAGGTTCGCCATCCGGATCGACCGCCATCACGGTACAGCCGGCTTCGCGCGCCAGCTGCACGGCGAGCGAGCCCACGGCACCGCTCGCGCCTGTCACCAGAACTTGTTCGCCGGCCTGCAGCCTGGCGACTTCATGCAGCGCCACCCATGCCGACGTGGTGGGCGAGAAGAACGCGGCGCCGAGGGTCATGGGCAATGCGTCGGGCAAGACGCCGAGCGCTTCGTCGGGCGCATCGATCAGCTCGCACCAGGTGCCGTCGAACAGCGTGCCCAGGCCGCTGCCGCGCAGCCACACGCGCTGTCCGACGCCGTAGCATTCGCTGGCAACGACGATGCCCGCGGCTTCGACGCCCGGCGTGTAAGGCAGCGGCGGATGCCGCAGGAAACTGCCGCGCCACACCGTGCGGTCGATGTGGCCGACAGTGGCGGCCTGCATGCGAACGATGGTGCGGCCGGGTCGTTGCACCGGGTCGGGTACTTCTTCCAGCAGAGGCACCGCGTCGAAGCCGTGGATGCGGATGGCTTTCATGGCAACGTCGAGAGAAAGCCGAGCACCGCCTGCGCGAAGGCTTCGGGCATCTGGTCCGGCAAAGGCACCATGCCGCCTTCGATGTCGACGATGCGCGCACCCGGCAGATGGTGTCGCAGTTCCGTAGCATGCGGTGCGGCAAACGGATCGTCGGTTGCGCGGATGATGAGCGTGGGTTGCGTCACGCGGCCGATGCGCTCTTCCATGCGATAGGACGCGACAGCGCGATGGCCCTCCTCCACACGAGGCCCGACCTTCAACGCATCGAGCACGAAGGCCTCGAGCAGATCGGGTCGTCCCGCCGGGTAGAAGCCCTGGCGCTTTTGCCAGAGTGCGGCAAGGTGGCTTCCGTCCTCACTCGGCGTGACTTCGTCGATGGGCGGCCGCTGCGCGCGTGCACGGCGAAAAGCCTCGTCGGTATACGGCGTAGACGACAGCACCAGGCTGCGCACACGATCAGGAAACGCCGCCGCCAGTTCGATCGCCACCACGCCGCCCGTGTGATGGCCCACGACATCGGCCCGCCGGACGCCCAGCGCGTCGAGCAACTCGCAGGCCACGCGCGCCCACTGCGCGATGCTCGCCGGCACGCCGCCGTCCGAGGAATCGCCGAAGCCCGCCGTGTCCATTGCAATGGCGCGGTACCGTGCACCGATCAGCGGAAGCACCTCGCGGTACTCGGCCCAGCTGCGCGGCGACTGATGCAGCAGCAGCACGGGCGGTGCATGCGCATCGCCGCACGCTGCGTAGTGCACCTGCCCCACCGACAGGTCGGCAAAGGCGCGGCGGATGGTCATGAGCGCGTCACGTCGGCGGGTGCGCGCCACAGCCCGGCGTGCTTGAGCTCACCCAGCGTGCGCGACAGCACGTCGCGTCGGTAGGCGGCGATATCGCGGCCTTCGTAGTCGTAGAAGCCGCTGCCGCTCTTGAGACCGAGCCGCCCTTCCTCGACCATGCGATCGACGATCGCCGGCGCGGTATAGCGCCCCTTGTCGATCGAGGCCGACATTTCGCGGCTCGCGTGGTGCAGGATGTCGCAGCCGCCGAAGTCGATGAACTCGACCACGCCGAGTGCGGCGAAGCGCAGGCCGAGGCCGTAGCGCGTGGCCTTGTCGATTTCCTCGGCGGTGGCGGCGCCCTCCTCGATCATCCGCGCGGCCTCGTTCATGACCAGCGCCTGGAGCCGCGGCACGATATAGCCCGGCGATGCGCCGCAGACCACGGGCAGCTTGCCGATGGCTTCCATCAGCGACTTGGTGCGCGCGAGCACGCAGGCATCGGTGCCCGGGTGGCAGCTGAGTTCCACCACCGGAATCACGTAGGCCGGGTTGAGCCAGTGCATGTTGAGAAAGCGCCCGGGCAGGCGCACCAGCGCCGCGAGTTGCGTCACGAGGATGCTGCTGGTGGTCGAGGTCAATATGGCGTCATCGCGGCAATGGCGGTTGAGCTGCTCGAAGGCCTCGCGCTTGGCTTCCATGGTTTCGGGCACGCCTTCGAACACCAGCTCGGCGGCGGCCAACGCTTGTGGCGCAGCGGCGGCGTTCACGAAGCTCACCCGGTCGGCGATGGGCCGGATCTGCCGTGCATCGATCACGCCGAGCTGCGCCAAGCCTGCAAGGCTTGCTTCGATTTCCGCCTTGGCTTCGCCCTGCAAGTGTTGCCAGGCGTCGTCGCTGCGCTGGCGCAGATCGACGAGCGAGATCCTGTGGCCCGCATAGGCGAAGGCAATCGCGATGCCGCGCCCCATGCGGCCGGCGCCGACGGCGGCAAAGCGGGGCCGCGGCTCAGTCGCCATCGTGCAGCCTCTGCTTGAGTTGCGCTGCGCTCAAGCCGGCGAGGCCCAGGCTTTCGAAAGTGCGCGGGCCGTGGCGCAGGTCGCGCCCGAGAAAGCCGCCGACGATGGCGAGCAAACCATGCGCAATGGGCGCATCCACACCGGCATGGCGTGCGGCCGAAGCCAGAAAGGCGAGCCCGAGCTCGGTGTCTTCAGTGATGTAGCGGTGCGTGTGCAGGTCGATGTTCTCGCGCCAGTCGCCCGACTTGACGAGCTGCTTGTGGGCGTCGCCATACATCCACTGGTCGTTGTTGTAGTGGTCGGCCAGCGGATAGTGCGGCGCGCCCTGTCCGAAGGCCTCGCGCACCGCCATGCGCTCGCGGTCGAGCCGGTCGGTCACGTCGCGCACCGCGCGCTGGGTGCCTTCGTTGTGGATGTCCCAGCGCTCGAAGTGCTGCAGCGGCGCTGCGTTCATCACCATCAGCGGCGGATGGATGACTGGGCCTGCATTCATGAGTGCGCCGGAGAGCGCGTCGCCGCAGGCATGCACGGCGGGGTAGGCTTTGCGGATCACCTCTATCGCCTCCGCCTCCTTGCGGGCCGGGTAGACACCCGTCGGCAGGCGGATGGCGCGGATCGTGACGTTGACTTCGCGCTCACCGTGCTTGCGTGCGAGGTAGGGCAAGGTGCCGGTCTCGGCCCAGGCCACGTCGGCGTGGTTGCCCGCCTGCTTTACTGTCCGCGCCATCACGTAGCTGCCGAAGGTGCCCGGGGGCAGGAAGACGACCTGGCCGTCGACCAGGTGCGGCGCCATTGCCAGCGCGATGTCGTGCTGGGCGATGGCGGGCGTGGGAACGACGATGAGTTCGGCGCCCTTCAGTGCCGCGGCAATGTCGGCGGTGGCGAGCGCAAGCGGCACCTCCCGCGTGCCATCGGCATCTTTCAGCGTGATTGCACCGGCCTGCACGACCGGTTCGAGCGCGGCCGCATCGCGACGCCACAAGCGCACCTCATGACCGGCTTCGGACAGGTCCGCAGCAGCGGCGTAAGCACCGTGGCCACCACCAAGAATCGCAATTTTCATGTTCGAACTTTGAAAAAACAGATTCGATGAACCGGCAGCCGCGGCGCGGGCCGGAGAAGCAATGCGCCATTACATTACTTTTCATGAATTCATATGTCAATCAAATTTCGCTGTAAAGAGCCTCTCGGAAACCCGCAATGAAAAAGCCCGCGCTTCTTGCGAAGCGCGGGCTTTCTTTTGGGGCGAGACGGCCGGTCGGCCGCTCTGGAATGGATCAGCGCGTAGGCTTGAACGCACGCTTTTGTGCGTCGCGGGGCACGAACACCTTGCCCGGGCCGCCGTGGCCTGCGCCATTGCCGCGCGGTGCAAAGCCTTCGCGCGGTGCAAAGCCTTCACGGGGCGCGAAACCGCCGCCTTCGCCGCGACCACCACCGTGGTGGCCATGGCCGCCGCGCGGAGCGCTGTTGTCGCCCCAGCCCGGCTTGCGACCGTAGCCACCGCCGCCTTCGTCACGGCCGCCGCCGAAACCGGCGTTGTTGCCGCCCTGGAAGCCGCGCGGGCCTTGGCCCTGGCTCGGGGCCGGACCGCGTGCATTGCGGTCGTTGAAGCCGCTGGCACCGGCGTAGCCGCCGCCGTTGCCGCCGCGGTAACCACCGCCGCCGCCTGCACCGCCGTTGCCGAACTTGCGGTCACGCGATTGGTTGTCACCACGGCCGCCGCGGTACTCGCCCATGGGCGGACGCGATTGCGGCATGCGCTGTTGCGGCTCGAGGCCTGCAACCACTTCAGCCTTGAACTGCTGGCGGCTGTATTGCTCGATGTCCATGATCTTGCGGCGATCGCGGAACTCGGCAAACGTGATGGCCAGGCCGTCGCGGCCTGCACGGCCGGTGCGGCCGATGCGGTGGGTGTAGTCCTCGGCCTTCATCGGCAGGCCGAAGTTGAAGACGTGGGTGATGGTCGGCACGTCGATGCCGCGGGCGGCAACGTCGGTGGCCACCAGGATCTGGACCTGGCCCTGGCGCAGCGCCATGAGGCGGCGGTTGCGCAGGCCCTGGCTCAGGGCGCCGTGCAGCGCGACGGCACTGAAGCCTTCTTGCTGCAGGTCGCTGGCGAGGCCGTCGCACTCGACTTGCGTGCTGGCGAACACGATGGCCTGGTTGATGCTGGTGTCGCGCAGCCAGTGGTCGAGCAGCTTGCGCTTGTGCTGGCTGTTGTCGGCCCAGTACAGCGATTGCTTGATGTTGGCGTGCTTCTCTTGCGGGCTGTCGATGGTGATGCGCTGCGGCTCGCGCATGACGCGCTGGGCCAGCTGCTGGATGCGCGGCGCGAAGGTGGCGCTGAACATCATGGTCTGCTGGCGCTCGATGGTGAGCTGGTTCACTTCAGCCAGGTCGTCGGAGAAGCCGAGGTCGAGCATGCGGTCGGCTTCGTCGACCACCAGGAACTTGACCTGGTCGAGCTTGAGCTGCGACGAGCGCTGCAGGTCGAGCAGGCGGCCGGGCGTGGCCACCACGAGGTCGGCGTTCTGCAGCTTGGCGATCTGCAACTGGTAAGGCATGCCGCCCACCACGTTGGCAACGCGCAGGCCGCGGCAATGGCGAACCAGTTCGATGGCGTCGTGCGCAACTTGCTGCGCGAGTTCGCGCGTCGGGCACAGGATGAGGGCGCCGGGGGTGGCGGCCTTGAAATGGCGTGCGTTGGTCGGGTCCTTGCGCTTCGGCTTCTTGGGCACGGCTTCGCCGCGGGCAGCGGCTTCGGCGGCCTGGCGCTGGAATTCGGCCTTGGCTTCGGCTTCGGCTTCGGCCTGGCGCTTGAGCAGCGTGTGCAGCACGGGCAGCAGGAAGGCGGCGGTCTTGCCCGAACCGGTCTGGCTCGAGACCATCAGGTCGACGAAGCGAGCCTTGCCGTCCTGGCCGGCTTCGCCGCCCATGGCGAGCGGAATCACCTTGTCTTGCACGGTGGTGGGCTGGGTAAAGCCCAGGTCCGCCACGGCGGCGATCAGTTCCGGCGCGAGGCCTAGCTTGATGAAGCCGTTGGGAACGCGGGCTTCTTCGGCCACGGCCGCTTCAGGCGTTGCGGCGTCGAGCGCCTCGAGAATCGGCGCTTCGGACATGGTGTCCGCGGCAGCGACAAATTCGTTGTTGTTGGTGGATTGCACAGGCGCGAACTCGCCCTGCGCTTCAAAAGCGTCGGTCATGTAAATATCAATCTCAAACGCGAGCGCTGCCGTAGGCGGCGCCCCGTTGGTGGTTAAAAACATCAACCATCCAACGACATTCAACTTCTGGCTTACGCCGGAGGCTGCGGCCCTTTTTGATCAGCGAATGCGATCGGGCGCGGTGTGCAAGATAGGGAGATGCAAGAGACGCTGACCAGAGAAAACCCGAAATACCGGAACCCGAATCAGCGAAGCCCACGATTATGGCACGGCTCGGGGTTTTTACCTAATCCGTTAATCGTAGAAAGGTTTCCCGGTAGTGCGCAAGCTCCTCGATGGATTCGTGCACGTCAGCCAGCGCAGTGTGCGCCTGCTGTTTCTTGAAGGCGCTGTAGGCGGCGGGCTTCCAGCGCTTGGCCAGCTCTTTCAGGGTGCTGACGTCGAGGTTGCGGTAGTGAAAGTACGCCTCGAGCTTGGGCATGAACTTGACCAGGAACCGACGGTCCTGCCCGATGGTGTTGCCGCACATCGGCGAGCCGCTGCGCGGGATGTACTTGGCGATGAATTCGAGCAGTTGCTGCTCGGCCGCGGCCTCGTCGAGCGTGGAGGCCTTCACCTTGTCGATGAGGCCGCTGCGGCCGTGCGTGCCCTTGTTCCAGGCGTCCATGGCGTCGAGCACCTCGTCGCTCTGGTGAATGACCAGGACGGGGCCGTCGATGCGGGGCGTGAGGTCGGGGCCGGTGACGACCACGGCGATCTCGAGCAAACGCTCTTTTTCGGGGTCGAGGCCGCTCATTTCGCAGTCGAGCCAGACCAGGTTCTGGTCGCTTTTCTTCAGAACCGGCGTGGTCGTGACGATCGTAGGGTCAAGGGATTCGGGCATTGCAGGATTGTCGTCGAAGGTCTGCGCCGGCCGGACCCGAGGGCTAAACTCGACGCTCCATGTCCTATTCGCTCATCTTCACCACTGCCTTCGCGGTTGCTCTGGTCGCCGGCCTGCTCGTGAAGTTCTGGCTCGCTTCGCGACAAGTGCGCCATGTCGCACAGCATCGCGGCGCCGTGCCGGCCGCTTTCGAACACAAGATCACGCTCGCCGCCCACCAGAAGGCTGCCGACTACACCATTGCCAAGGCCCGCTTCGGCATGGTCGAGATGGCGTGGGGCACGGCACTGCTGCTGGGCTGGACGCTGCTGGGCGGCCTCGATGTGCTCAACAAGCTGCTGCTGGGCTTGCTTGGCGGCGGCATGGTGCAGCAACTGGCCCTGCTGGCTGCCTTCGCGGCCATCGGCGGCTTGCTCGAGCTGCCTTTCACGCTCTGGCAGACCTTCAGGCTCGAAGAGCGCTTCGGCTTCAACAAGATGACGTTTGGCCTCTGGCTGCGCGACACCGTCGTCTCCACGTTGATCGGCGCGGCCATCGGGCTGCCGATTGCGGCGCTGATCCTGTGGATCATGGGCGCGGCCGGCACCCTGTGGTGGCTCTGGGCCTGGGTGGCTTGGATGGGCTTCAACCTGCTGCTGATGGTCGTCTACCCGATGTTCATCGCACCGCTCTACAACAAGTTCAAGCCGCTCGACGATCCCACCGTCAAGGAACGCGTCACTGCGCTGATGACGCGCTGCGGCTTCCGCGCCAAGGGCCTGTTCGTCATGGATGGCAGCCGGCGCAGCGCACATGCCAACGCCTACTTCACGGGCTTTGGTGCGAGCAAGCGGGTGGTGTTCTACGACACGCTGCTGCGTCAGTTGAACGCAGCCGAAATGGAGGCGGTACTCGCGCACGAGCTCGGCCATTTCAAGCACCGCCACATCGTGAAGCGGCTTGCGGCGATGTTCGCGCTGAGCCTCGCAGGCTTCGCGCTGCTGGGCTGGGTGTCGACCCAGGTGTGGTTCTACACCGGCCTCGGCGTGCAACCGAACATGGCGCCCGCGGCGCCGAACAATGCACTGGCGCTGCTGCTGTTCATGCTCGCGGCGCCGGTATTCGGCTTCTTCGTCGCCCCGCTGCCCGCACGGCTCTCGCGCAAGCACGAGTTCGAGGCCGACGCCTATGCCGTGGCGCAGACCAGCAGCGCCGACCTGTCGGCCGCACTGCTCAAGCTCTACCAGGACAACGCGTCGACGCTCACGCCCGACCCGGTGTTCGTCAAGTTCTACTATTCCCACCCTCCGGCCTCCGAGCGCCTCGCGCGCATGACGGCGGCCTGAACAACAACACAACGACATTTCTCCGGAAGCCGAGACCATGAGCAGCATGTTCAAGCCCAACGACTGGAAAGCCATTCCACGCCACGCGCTGAGCGCCACCGAGATCGTGTCCGGCCTGGCCAAGCTCGACAGCTGGAAGCTCAGCGGCGACGGCGCCAACGTCGCCATCGAGAAGACGTTTACCTTCGCCAACTATTTCGAGACCATCGCCTTCGTGAACGCGCTGGCCTTCATCGCCCATACGCAAGACCATCATCCGGACCTGTCGGTGCACTACAACCGGTGCGTGGTGCGGTTCAACACGCACGACGTCGGCGGGCTCTCGGTCACGGACTTCGATTGCGCACGCCAGGCCGATGCCCTTGTGGCCAGCCCGGCGCCGTGATGAGGGAATCCGCCATTGGCTAAGCCGGCCCGCACGCTCCCGAAGGGAGGCGGCACATCCTCCGCGCGCGTTCTGCATGACGGGCTGGTCATTGCAAGCCACGGGCGGCATTGCCTGGTCGAAACACCCGCGGGCGACCGCCTGATCTGCCATCCGCGCGGCAAGAAGAGCCAAGCCGTCGTCGGCGACCGGGTGCGCTGGCAAGCGAGCGAAGACGAAGGCACGATCGAAGAGGTCGTGCCGCGCCGCAACCTCTTCTATCGGCAGGACGAAATCCGCACCAAGTCGTTCGCGGCCAATCTCGACCATGTGCTGATCCTGATTGCGGCCGAGCCGGAGTTTTCGGAACATCAGCTGGCGCGCGCGCTCATTGCCGCCCAGGCCGAACGCATCACGCCGATCATCGCGCTCAACAAGAGCGATCTGGCCGAGCCTTTCGAGCGCGCGTGGAACAAGCTCGCGCCCTACCGCCGCATGCACCATGGCGTGCTGCCGCTCTCGCTCAAGGCGTCGGGAGAAGCCGACTACGCATCGCTGATGAAGCTGCTCGCCGGCAAATCGACCCTCGTGCTCGGGCCCTCCGGCTCGGGCAAGAGCACCCTGACCAACCTGCTGGTGCCGGGCGCGACCGTGCTGACGCAAGAGATTTCGCAGGCGCTCAACTCAGGCAAGCACACGACCACCAGCACCACCTGGTACTGGATCGACGAGGCACGCACCACCAGCCTGATCGACTCGCCGGGCTTTCAGGAATTCGGCCTGAATCACATCGCGCCGATGCAGCTCGCGAGCTTGATGCCCGACATCGCCGAGCATGCGAACGACTGCAAGTTCTACAACTGCACCCATCTGCACGAGCCGGGCTGCGGCGTGATCGCGAATGTGGACTCACCCGCCAAGCCGGGGCCGATCAGCGCAACGCGCTACAGGATCTACGGCGAGCTCTTTGCCGAACTCAGCCAGTCGCGCTACTGAGGCTCATCGAGCCATTCCCTGTAGGCGTCCCATGCAGGGTCGAACACGGCATCCAGGGTAACCGGCAAGCCCGCATCCGCTTCGAGCGACCGGGCGTGCGCCATTGCCGCAACCGGATCGGCAACCTGGTAGCTGACGGTGCGGACGCCCTGCTCCAGCACCACGTGCGTGCAGCAGCCTTCCTCGTGCTTTTGCAGCAGCATCGTCAGCCGCTCTTCGTAGCTTTGCGCCTGCTCGAGCTCCTTGTTCAAATCGACCGCAACGGCTGCGGAGAAGCGGTGCGACAGGTCCGCACGGGCCACGAGTGCATTGGCGGCATCGTTACGAGTCACGACTGCCTTGATCTCGCTGCCGTCTTCGGCCTCGCGCGTGGCGGTGATGCTGGACCAGGTGTGCTCGCCGGCGGGAAACACGCCGGTGCGGCCAAGCTCGTCGCGCCAGCAGGCATCGAACACGGGCACGAATTCGTCGAGCGGCACGCCGTCGAACGAAGCCTGATCGTCGCCGTCGACAAAGTCGACCGGCCCGATCTTCACTGCGAAATCGTACTCACCCAGAATATGGTCGAGCATGATGAAGCTCATGTGGCGCGCATGGTCCTGCATGTCCATGGGAATCGGCTTGGCGAAGCCGATCTCCAGCGCGACCAGGCCTCGGTAGGGCTCATGCTTCACCAGGACGTCGGAGCTGGCCAGCTCGAAGTCGTTCATCCGCATGCTGAAGCCCTCGCCGGCACGCTGCCGGAATGCTTCCACCTCGACCTGCGGCAAGGCAGGGGCACTTCCTGCCAGCGCCATCAGGTCCTCGAAGTCGTCCTTGGAGCCATGCGCCGTCAGCACGGCTCCGCGGGATGGTCAACATCGACAAGGTGCTTTCCTTCAAGTGTTCTCGAGCAGGATTTCCTGCAGGCGCTGCACCAGCACGCTGCATTGCTCCCGCGATCCGATGCTGATGCGCAGGTATTGCGCAATGCGCGGCTGTTTGAAATGCCGCACCAGCACTGCGCGCTCGCGCAGCAGCGTCGCCAGCTCGGCCGCATCGCGCTGCGGATGGCGCGCGAACACGAAATTGGTCTGCGAGGGCAAGACTTCGAAGCCCAGGTCTTCGAGCTGCAGGCTGAGGCCTTCGCGCGTGTCGACGATCTTGTCGCGCGCGGTGTTGAACCAGGTCTCGTCCTCCAACGCCGCTACGCCGCCCGCCACGGCCAGCCGGTCGAGCGGATAGGAATTGAAGCTGTCCTTCACGCGCACGAGCGCGTCGATCAGGTGCGCCTGCCCGCAGGCAAAGCCGACGCGCAAGCCGGCCAGCGAGCGCGACTTGGACAAGGTCTGCACCACCAGCAGGTTCGGATATTTGCCGACGAGCGGCAACGCGCTCTCGCCGCCGAAATCGACATATGCCTCGTCTACCAGCACCACGCGCTCCGGGCACGCATCGAGCAACTGCTCGATGCGCGCGAGCGGCAGCCCGATGCCGGTGGGCGCATTGGGATTGGCGATGACCAGGCCTGCGCAGCCGCGGCGGGCTCTGGCTGCCATGGCATCGACATCGATGCGCAGGCCTTCGTCGACCGGCAGCAATTCGCAATCGATGCCGTAAAGCTGCGCGTAGACCCGATAGAAGCTGTAGCTCACATCAGGCATCAGCAGCGGCTCGGCTTGCTGAAAGAAAGCGAAGAAAGCGTGCGCCAGTACTTCGTCCGAACCGTTGCCCGCAAAGACCTGATCGGCCTGCAGGCCGTGCCGCCGCGCAACTGCTTCGCGCAACGCAAGGGAGGTGGGATCGGGATAGCGCTCCAGGCCGTTCGCCGCCGCCTGCTGTATCGCTTCAACGGCGAGCGGCGACGGAGGGTACGGGTTCTCGTTGGTGTTGAGCTTGACGAGGTTTTCGATGCGCGGCTGCTCGCCGGGCACATAGGGTTCGAGCGCGCCGATGCGCGGGCTCCAGAAGGCCGGCACTGCAATGGTCATGGCGTTTCCGGCCGCTCAGCCGAGCAGGCGAGCCAGGGTGAGCAAGGCCAGCAGCACCATCCACATCACGACCGAGCGCCAGACCAGGCCGACCACGCTGCGCAGATGGCCTGGCTCGGGCTCGCGGCCCGGCGTGCTGCCGCTGTCGGGCCGGCGGCCATCGGCCATCGAATCGCCGGCTTGCGCACGCGGCAAAGGGTCGGTCACCGGAATCGGGCTCAACGCGCCGCCGCCCAGGCGCACATTCACGGCGCCCGACGTCGCCGCAAGAATCACTCCGTCGTTCTCGCTGCGAAAACGCCGTGCGTCGTTGCGCCAGCAATCGATCGCTTCTTCAAAACTGCCGACAACGGCGAAGCCCAGTGCGGTGATTCGCGCGGGCAGCCAGTCGATCGCGTGCCAGGCGCGCTCCCCGGCGCGCTGCACCGCAACGCTCGAGGGCTGCACCGCCGCGCCGTCCTTGTGTATCCAGTAGCGCGACACGAATTCGCTCATGCGATAGAACACCGCGCCGGCCGGCCCGAGGCCCAGGGCGGCGAGCACCGAGAACCAGGCCAGCACGCCGAACACATGGCGGTGCGCCGCAATCACCGAATGCTCGATCACGTGGCGCACGATTTCGCTGCGCGGCAGCTCGGCCGCATCCACGCCTTGCCAATGCGCGAGCAGCGAGCGCGCGAGTGGCTCGTCGCCCTCGTCGAGCGCATCGCGAATGTCCGTGAAGTGATGGCTGAACTGCCGGAACCCGAGCGTGACGTACAGCACCGCAATGCTCCAGAGCACTGCGAACGGCAGCCCCAGCGTGTAGACCAGCAGCAAGTGAATGCCCAGCGTCATCAGCGTGGGCACCAGCACCGCGAGCCCCCAGGCGACCCATCCATGATGCGGCTTGCCGGCATCGAAGTTGCGGCTGGTCCAGCGCATCCACGCCAACACGCCGCCGTACACCGGGTTGTGAGAGGCGAGCGGCCGCACCTGCTCGATCAGCAACGCACACAGGATGGCAAAGAAGCTCATCCTTCGATGATAGCGAGAGAGCCCGAGGGTTCAGTTCGGGCGTTCGGTTCGGGCCGGCGTCAGGCGCTGAGAAAACGATAGAGGTTGCGCAGCATGCCGGCGGTGGCACCCCACACGAAGCGCTCTTCGGTGCCGTCCTGATAGGGCATCGAGTACCACTCGCGCCGCGTGCCGTCCGGCGCGGGCACGGTGTGGCGGCGGTGATTGGCCGGGTCCATGAGCCAGGCCAGCGGCACCTCGAAGGCCAGCGCCACCTCGTAGGGGTTGATGGTGAGCTCGAAGTCGGGCCTCACCAGCGCGACCACGGGCGTCACGATGAACGAGGTGATGGTGGTGTAGGTCGGAAGGCTTCCGAGCACCTCGATGAACTGGGCGGACAGGCCCACCTCCTCCCAAGCCTCGCGCAGCGCCGCCGCCGCGATGTTGGCGTCTTCGGGGTCAACGCGGCCGCCCGGAAACGCGACCTGGCCCGAATGGTTCGACAGGTGCGCGGTGCGCTCGGTCAGCAGCACGGTCGCGCCTTGCGGACGCTGCACGATGGGCACCAGCACGGCGGCCTGCGCAGGAGCGCGATCGGTCAGACGAGGTTCGCGCCGGAGCTCGGGCGTCCACTCCGGCGGGGTGGCAAAGCGCCTGCGCAGGGCGTCGGGTGCCAAATGTGCGGGTGCAACGGCAGGCAGACCGTCAGGACCACCGACCACAGGCGCCTTGCGCGGGTCGATCGGCAGCAGCGTGGGAGGTACCACGGCATTGACGGGTTCGACAGGAGCAAATTGCATGGGTGCGGCGGAATCGGTCAAGTGAGAGAGTTTTCAGTGAAGGAGTAGAGCGCAAAAAAGCGGCGCTGTCTTTCGAAGGACAGTTTGCAAGAAGCATGCACGGAGCACCAATGCAAAAAGCCGCCAGAGCGGCGGCTTTTTTGCATGGCAGGATGACAGCTTACTTGGCAGCCTGCGACTTGCCCGGCAGCTTTTCCTTGATGCGTGCCGAACGACCGCTGCGCTCGCGCAGGTAGTACAGCTTGGCGCGGCGGACATCGCCGCGGCGCTTGATTTCGATGCCGGCGATCAGCGGGCTGTAGGTCTGGAACGTACGCTCCACGCCTTCGCCGCTGGAGATCTTGCGCACCGTGAAGCCGCTGTTGAGGCCGCGATTGCGCTTGGCGATCACGACGCCTTCGTAGGCCTGCACGCGCTTGCGGGTGCCTTCGACGACGCTCACGCTGACGATGACCGTGTCACCGGGCATGAAATCGGGGATCTTCTTGCCGAGGCGGGCGATTTCTTCCTGCTCGAGGGTTTCGATGAGGTTCATGATTTCCTGATATTCGATCGTGCTCGCGCTACACAAAAGGCGCCTTTGGTTTTCGTTGCCGTGAGCAACAAGCCAGGCGCGGCCGGGCAGAGGATCGGGGAACCGCGGATTATAGCTTTTTTTTCAGGGCCGTCTCATCGGCCTGGCTCAAGCGGCCCGCGGCGCGCGCGGCGGCAATCAGGTCGGGGCGCCGGGCGGCCGTAATGGACAACCGCTGGTCGCGCCGCCAGCGCTCGATCTGCACATGGTGGCCGGAGAGCAGCGGCGCCGGAACGCCCTGCCCGTTCCATTGCTCGGGCCGCGTGTAGTGCGGGCAATCGAGCAGGCCGTCGAGCGCGGGATTGAAGCTGTCCTGCACATGGCTGGCTTCGTCGCCCAGCACGCCGGGCTGCAGCCGGGCCACGGCATCGAGCAGCGCCATGGCCGCAATCTCGCCGCCGGAGAGAATGAAATCGCCGAGGCTGATCTGATGAGTGACACGCGCATCGATGAAGCGCTGGTCGATGCCTTCGTAGCGCCCGCAGACCAGCACTGCGCCTTCGCCGGCAGACCAGCGCTCGACCGCTTCGTGGCGCAGCGCCTCGCCGATGGGAGAAAACAACACGACCGGTGCTTCCGCCCCGCGTGCGGCCAACGCCGCATCGAGACAGGCCGAGAGCGGCTCCGCCATCATCACCATGCCCGGACCGCCGCCGAAAGGGCGGTCGTCCACCCGCTTGTAGTTGCCCTGCGCGAAATCGCGCGGATTCCAGAGCACGACCTCGACCTGCTTCGACTCGTAGGCGCGGCGCGTCACGCCGCTGGCCATGAAGGGCGCGAACAGTTCGGGAAAGAGCGTGAGAACGTCGAAGCGCATGCGCGCAAGGCCCGTATCGGCAGAATCAGAAATCGGGCTGCCAGTCGACCGTGATGAGACGGCCGGCCAGATCGACCTTGTCCACGAAGACCGAGACGAAAGGCACCATGCGTTCGACGGTCTTGCCGTCTTCCTCGGTCGTGAGCACGAGCGTGGTCTGCGGGCCGGTGGCGAGCAGCTCGCGCACCGTGCCGAGCGTCACGCCTTCGCGGTTGACCACCGAAAGGCCGATCAGGTCGACCCAGTAGTACTCGTCGTCGCCGGCCGTTGGAAAGCTCGAGCGCGGCACGAACACGCGCGCGCCGCGCAGCGCCTCGGCCGCATTGCGGTCAGGCACATCTTCGGACGAGGCGACGATGCAGTCGGAATGTTCTTTGGCTTCGCGGATTGCGAGCCGGAAAGCTGCGGTTGCAGAGGCTCCGGGAGCCTGCAGAAACCAGCGCTTGGAAGAAAAAAGCGCCTCAGGCTGGGCGCTGTGGGGCAGGACCTTGAACCAGCCCTTGATGCCCCATGCATCGGCGATGCGTCCTACCTCGATCGCATCCGCCGGCAATTCGGCGGCTTCGAGTGCGGGCAACATCGCCGTGCCGGGCGGCTTAGGCCGCCGCCTTGGGGGCCGCAGCAGCGGCTTGCTTGATCAGGCGCAGGACCGTGGGCGAAGCTTGTGCGCCAACGCTCTTCCAGTAGGTCAGGCGGTCCTGGGCAATACGGATGCTTTCTTCGTTTTCCTTGGCGGTCGGGTTGTAGAAACCCAGGCGCTCGATGAAACGGCCATCGCGGCGAACGCGCTTGTCCGACACGACGATGTTGAAGAACGGACGGCCTTTGGAGCCGCCGCGGGAGAGTCGAATGACGACCATGATTTATCCTTGGGTGGTGCAGCAAGCCCGTTGTCTAGACAGGAGGCCCGCTCACAGTGTTCTTTCAACGTCGAGACACGCGACATGGCCACCCGGCCAGCGACACGCTGAAAAGCCTGCGATTATAGCCCGACCCGCGTTTTCTCCGAACTCCGGCCTTTGCGCCGCTTGCTTGCGACCTGCATGACCCTCACCATCCGCCCCAGCCGCGATGAAGACATCGCGGCCATCACGGCCATCTATGCCCACCACGTGCTGAACGGCACCGGCACCTTCGAAACCGAGCCTCCGCCCGCCGCCGACATGGCTGCTCGGCGCGCCGACGTGCTCGGCAAAAACCTGCCCTACCTCGTTGCCGAAGAAAATGGTGAAGTGTTGGGTTTTGCCTACTGCAACTGGTTCAAGCCGCGCCCGGCCTACCGGTTTTCGGCGGAAGACTCGATCTACATATCCGAAGCCGCGCGCGGCAGAGGTCTTGGTGGCCAGCTGCTGGCGACCCTCTCGCAGGCCGCCGAGGCGGTGGGCGTTCGCAAGCTGATCGCGGTCATCGGCGATTCGGCCAACGCCGGCTCGATCGGCGTGCACCGCCGCCACGGCTTCACGCAGGTGGGCGTGCTCAAGGACTGCGGCTGGAAGTTCGGCGAATGGCGCGACGTGGTCCTGATGGAAAAGGTGCTCGGCGAAGGCAGCACCACCAAACCCGAATGAAAAACAAAACAATTGCCGCCTGGCTCTCTTTCCTCGGCGGCCCGCTCGGCCTGCACCGCTTTTACCTGCGCGGCATGGGCGACTGGCTCGGCTGGCTGCTGCCCATCCCGACGGCGCTCGGCCTCTACGGCATGGAACGCGTGCGCATGTACGGCGTGGACGACGGCTGGAGTTGGGTGCTGATTCCGCTGCTCGGCTTCACCATCGCGGGATGCGCGTTGATGGCCATCATCTATGGCCTCATGACGCCCGAGAAGTGGAATGCCCGGTTCAATGCCGGCGCGCCACTGGATGCCGAGCCGGGCCGGACGAACTGGGCCACCATCGGAGCCGTGGTGCTTGCGCTCTTCTTCGGCGCCACGGTGCTGATGTCCAGCATCGTGTTCAGCTTCCAGCGCTACTTCGAACACCAGGTCGAGGAAGGCCGGAAGATTTCGCAGTAGTTATGCTGGTGCGCGCTCGCCGGCTACGCTCACTCGCGCGATGCACCTTGTGAAGATCCTTCGCCTTAGGGATGATCGGCTTGAGTAATTACATACTCAAATAACAAAAATGATACAAATACGCCGCATCCCACTTCGCCCTCACGGAGACGAACGAGGCTCCGTCACGGAATTGTTTCGTCAATCCTGGTGCCCGCCCGAGGAGCCGGCTCCCGTTCAATGGAATTTTCTTCGCTCAACCGGCAACGTCTTGCGCGGCGTGCATGTGCACCTGACCCACTTCGACAATCTCGTCGTGCTGGAGGGCACGATGCACCTGGCTCTGTGCGACTTGCGCGCAGGCTCGCCGGATTTCCGCCGGGGCTCGTTGATCGCATTGCGCGGCGACGAGCCGACGATGGTGGTCATTCCCCCCGGAGTGGCGCACGGCTTCTACTTCGACGCGCCCTGCCTCGCGGTCTACGGCATGTCTCACTACTGGGCTCCAGCGACCGATGAGCTGGGCTGCCGCTGGGACGACCCCGGGCTGAACATTCCCTGGCCCGCGAGCTGCACGGCTCCCCTGCTGTCACCCCGCGACCACGATGCAAGCAGCCTGGAAACGCTGTTGCAGCACATGGCAACTGCCGAGGCGGCGCAATGATCCGCATCGGACTCGCGGGCTGCGGCCGCTGGGGTCGCTTGATCCTGCGCGACCTGCGCACTCTGAACTGCGAGGTAGTCGTCGCGGTACCCAGCGAGGAGGGCCAACGCGCGGCGCTGGCCGCCGGCGCGGACCGCGCAGTGGGCCACATCCGCGAACTGCCCGAATGCGATGCGTACGTGGTGGCAGTGCCGACCGTCTTGCATGGCGAGGTGGTACTCGAACTGGCGACGCGAGGCCGTCCGATTTTTTGCGAAAAGCCCCTGACGGCGGATGTCACCAGTGCGCGGCGCATCGTGGAAGTTGCTGGCGATCTGGTATTCGTCATGGACAAGTGGCGCTACCACCCCGGCGTGCACCTGCTGCGCGACATCGCCAGGAATCAGGAACTGGGCCCGGTGCAGGGCATTCATGCCACACGGGTGCAGTGGGGCTGCCCGCACGCGGACGTGGATCCGGTCTGGATCCTCATGCCCCACGACCTGAGCATCGCCCTGGAGATTCTCGGCGACTTGCCCGTGCCGACGCTGGCCCATGCCGAATCCGACGCGCAAGGTCTTACAACGCTGAGCGCCTGGCTGGACGGCCCGGCCTGGATGCATTGCGAAGTCGGGGTGCGATCGCCTCAGCATCGCCGGGTGATCGAACTGCGATGCCGCGACGGCGTGGCAGTACTCGGCGATGCCTACGACGAGTACGTGGCGGTGTTGCGAACAGGTGGGCGCACGGCCGGCCAGCCGGCGCCCGAATGGGAGCGGCGCCCCTTCGCGGCGACCATGCCGCTGCTGGACGAGTTGGCCTGCTTCGTGGCGTATGTCGCGGGTACCGGACCGGCGCCGAAGAGCAGCGCGCACGAAGGCCTACGCATCGTGGAAACTGTCGCTCGGATCCGGGCGCTGGCCGGACTTGAGGAATTTGACTGAATGCCCGACTTCACGGTCCTGATCCCGACCCACAACCACGAGGACACGCTGCGCTACTCGGTCGCGAGCGTGCAATGGCAGACTCGCCAGGATTTTGAGCTGTTCATCGTCGGCGACGGCGTGGCCGACCGCACCCGCGAAGTGGTGGCCGAACTGATTGCCCACGACAACCGGATCCGCTTCTTCGACCGCCCCAAGGGACAGCGCAATGGCGAACGTGCCCGCCATGAAGCGCTGCGCCACGCCGCTGGCAGATTCGTGTGCTACCAGAGCGACGATGACTTATGGATGCCCGAGCATCTGGAAACGATGGCCGCGTTACTCGAGCATCACGACCTGGCGCACACCATGCATATCGAAGTGGCACCGGACGAATCGGTGTTCACATCGGTGTTCGACGCCGCCACCGACTCGCTCGCGATCCAGAAGATGGAGCGCAAGGAAGCCGGATTCGGGCTGTGCACCGGCGGCCACAGGCTGGACGCCTACCGCAAGCTTCCCCACGGCTGGATGCCGGCGCCGCCGCACATGGCAAGTGACCTGCACTTCTGGCTTCAGTTCCTCAATCAGCCCTGGTGCAGGTACACCTCGGAAAAATGGCCGGACGCGCTGCATCTGTCATCCGTCAGCCGGCGCGCGTTCAACACACGCCAGCGAATCGACGAGATCGCGCGCTGGTGGGGCAACGTGCAGACGGCGCAACAGCGGGCCGCCCTGATGCGTCGAAGCATGACGCCTCTGGTAGAAAGATTGGCGCACTCTCCACCGGCAAGCATTGCGGCCTTGGCCACCGCAATCAATGACTTGAAACAGCAACTGGGTCGTTCCTCCTCCACGGACAATTCGCCCGTGCTGCATCCCTATAGGACGGGGGAAGAAATCCGGTTCGGCTTGACCGCGAGGACGCTTCGCTATGCTCATGTCGGTTTTCTGGACCCCGAGCCCTGGGGCCGCTGGACCGGCGCGACACCGGCGCAAATAGTGCTGCCGCTGGCTGCCCCGATCACTGGACGAGCGGTGCTGCGCCTGGAGGTGATCTTGCTGATCCACTCGCCGGCCAGATCCGCGAGCGCCTTTGAAATAAGGATCAACGGACAGACCTTGCTTCATGTTCACGAGAGCAGGCCCCACGCCGACTACGCGATCGACCTACCTGCGGTACTGTGCGCCAACCTCCAGGTCATGGTGCTCGAATTCGTGCCGCTGATGCCCGCCAGCCCGCAAGAGTTGGGGTTGAACACCGACACGCGAGCGCTGGGGATCGGGCTGATGAGCCTGTCGATCAATGATGACTCGGCGTCAACCTGATCACTGAAGAACGCACGAACGGGACCCAAGCGCGGACCCGCCTGATCCGCTTCAGAAAATCTGCAGGCTGAGCCAGTAGGCAATGGCGGCCACGAAGGCCGATGCCGGAATGGTGAAGATCCAGGCCCAGACGATATTGCCCGCCACGCCCCAGCGCACGGCGCTCGCGCGCTGCGCGGAGCCCACGCCGACGATGGCGCCGGTGATGGTGTGGGTGGTCGACACGGGAATGCCCAGTGCAGTGGCCAGGAACAGCGTGAGCGCGCCGCCGGTCTCGGCGCAGAAGCCGCCTACAGGTTTCAGCTTGGTGATCTTCTGGCCCATGGTCTTTACGATGCGCCAGCCGCCGAACATGGTGCCGAGCGCGATGGCGGCATAGCAGCTCACGATGACCCAGTTTGGAGGCGCCGTGTCGCCGGCCGTGGCGTAGCCGGTGGCAATCAGCAGCATCCAGATGATGCCAATGGTCTTCTGCGCGTCGTTGCCGCCGTGGCCCAGGCTGTAGGCCCCGGCCGAAACCAGCTGCAGCCGCCGGAACCAGCGGTCGACACGCGACGGCGTGGCGCGACGGAAACCCCAGGCCACCACCACCATCATCATCGAGCCCAGCACGAATCCGAGGAACGGCGACACGAAGATGAACGCCACGGTCTTCCAGATGCCGGTGGCCACGAGGCCGCTGGCACCGGTCTTCGCGATCACGGCGCCGACGATGCCGCCGATCAGCGCGTGCGACGAGCTGCTCGGAATGCCGTAGTACCAGGTCACCAGGTTCCAGCTGATGGCGCCGATGAGCGCGCCGAAGACCACGTGTACGTCGACCACCCCGGGCTGGGCAATGCCCTTGCCCACCGTGGCCGCCACGCTCAGGTGAAAGATGAAGATCGCGATCAGGTTGAAGAAGGCCGCGAACAGCACCGCGTGCCCCGGTTTGAGCACGCCGGTCGACACCACGGTGGCGATCGAGTTCGCCGCATCGTGGAAGCCGTTCATGAAGTCGAAGGCGATCGCGAGCGCGACCAGCAATATCACCACCCAAAGGGCGACCTGAACCGTTGCCATCGATCGCTACCCGCTCAGGAGTTCTCGAGGACGATGCCCTCGATCACATTGGCCACGTCTTCGCATTTGTCGGTGATCGTCTCGAGCAATTCGTAAATCGCCTTGAGCTTGATCACTTCGCGCACATCGGGCTCCTCGCGGAACAGCTTGCTCATGGCGCTGCGCATCACGCGGTCGGCGTCCGATTCGAGGCGGTCGATTTCCTCGCAGGTCTTGAGCACGGCCTCGGCCACCGCCGGATCGGCAATCTTGCCGAGGAACTTGACGGCGTCCTTGAGGCGGTCGCAGCACTTCACGCTCAGGGCCGTGAGGCGCACGATCTCGTCGGTCATGTGGCGCACGTCGTACAGCGCCATGGTTTCTGCCGAATCCTGGATCAGGTCGGCCACGTCGTCCATCGTGTTGATGAGCTTGTGGATCTGCTCGCGGTCGATGGGCGTGATGAAGGTCTTGTGGATCAGCCGGTTGACGTCGTGCGTCACGCGGTCGGCCGCACGCTCGGCGTTGTCGACATCGCGGTTGTACTGCTCGCGCAGATGCACGTCGTTGTAGTTGGCCACGAGTTGCTCGAACGCCCGCGCCGCTTCGACGATGCGCTCGGCGTGCTGGTTGAACATCTCGAAAAAATTCCCCTCGCGGGGCAGCAGCTTGCCGAACATTGGAACTCCTGGGGCGCGTCAATCACAATTTCATGACGCCTTCATGAAAAACCGACGAAGTTTAACGGGCGCGCCGGTCCGGCCCGGCCGCACCGCTTTTCGAGGCCGCCGGAACGGCCGCCTTCTTCAGACGATGCGCTTGACCACCTGGCCTGTAACGCGTGCCAGCGCAGCGCGCGGTACCTTGTCGGGGGCGATTTCAGCGAGCGGCTTCAGCACGAAGGCGCGCTCGCGCATGCGGGGGTGCGGCAGGGTCAGCGTCGGCGTGTCGATTACCGAATTGCCGTGCATCAGCAGGTCGAGATCGAGCGTGCGCGGCGCATTGGGGAATGGCCTTTCGCGGCCGGCCTGCGTCTCGAGGCGCTGCAACGCCACGAGGAACTGCTCGGCGTCCAGGCCGGTGCGCACGGCCACCACGGCGTTGATGAAATCGGGGCCTTCGGCATCCACCGGCTCACTGCGATAGAGCGACGAACGGGCCGTCACCTGGGTCCGCTGCAGCGCGCCGATCGCAGCCATGGCGGCCTTCACGGCCGCCTCGGCATCGCCCAGGTTGGCGCCGATGGCGACGAAGGCCTGCACGGTGGGGTAGTCCTCGCGCGGGCCGCGCGGGCGACTCGTGGGGGCGCGGGCAGGCGCACGGCGTGCAGGCGGGGTGCCGGGCGAGCCCTTCCTGGCGCCGGCCAGCGGGGGCCTGGCACCGCCCGCACGCGGCGCAGCGGCCTTGGCCTTGTCACTGGTCTTGGAACTTTTCTTGCCGTCCTTCGGCAGGTCGGACGTGCTCATGCGCCTTCGGCGCTGCCGCCGCCCTCACCGCCACCGCCGCCACCCGTGCGCGGCTTGCGGCGGCGACGGCGCTTGCGCGGCGCTGCGGCCTCGCCGTCGGGCGGCACGGCAGCGCCTTCGGTTTCGACCTCGTCGTCCTGCTGCGAGTCGGTGTCGCCCTGGCTTTGCTGGCGCCCGACTGGCTCGTTGCGGGGCTTCGGCGCCACCGGATCGCGCGTGCGCACCCGCTGGCGGGTCTTTTGCTCGTCGCGCACCTGTTCCAGCAGGTCTTGCTGGCGCACGTCGTCGGCGGTGCTGAACTCTTGCCACCATTCGGCGATGGCCTCGCTGACCTCGCCCACGTCGGCGCGCAGGCGCATGAAGTCGAAGGCAGCGCGGAAGCGCGCCTGGTCGACCAGGCTGTAGGGCGTGGAGCCGGTGCGCTTGTCGAAGCGCGGCTGCATCATCCAGATCTCGCGCATGTCGGCGGCGAGCTTGCCGCGGCCCGACACGTCGCCGATGCGGGCGTTGAACACGTCGTCGATGGCGTCTTGCAGCGCCGGGAACGGCGGCTGCGCGCGCTGGCCGTGCCGGCCCTCGATGCGCTGGGCCCAGCCGTCGCGCACGTCGGCCCACAGCACGCAGGCCAGCAGGAAGCTCGGCGCCACGGGCTTGCCTTCGCCAACGCGGCGGTCGGTGTCCTGCAAGGCCGCCTTCACGAACGGCGTATCGGCGCGCTCCACCACCACGTCGAGCAGCGGGTAAATGCCCGTGACCAGACCCAGCTTGCGCAATTGCTCGACCGTGGCAATGGCATGGCCGGTTTGCAGCAGCTTGAGCATTTCGTCGAACAGGCGGCTCTGCGGCACGTCGGCCAGCAGCTTGCTCGACTCGACCAGCGGCGCGGCGGTCTTGGTTTCCATCTTGAAACCGAGTGCCGCGAGCTTGGCCGAGAAGCGGATGGCGCGAATGATGCGCACCGGGTCTTCGCGGTAGCGCGTGGCGGGGTCGCCGATCATGCGCAGCGTGAGCTTCTGCGCGTCCTTGATTCCGTTGTGATAGTCGACCACGATCTGGTTGGCCGGGTCGTAGTACATGGCGTTCACGGTGAAGTCGCGGCGCGCCGCGTCTTCTTCCTGCGGGCCCCACACGTTGTCGCGCAGCACGCGGCCGCTGGCGTCCACCGCGTGCTTCATGCTCGCAAGCTCGCCCTTGCTGGTGCGCTCGTTGCCGGCCACCTGCTCGGCGGCGGCGTTGTCCATGTAGGCGCGGAAGGTCGAGACCTCGATCACCTCGTGCTCGCGGCCGCGGCCGTACACCACGTGCACGATGCGAAAGCGCCGGCCGATGATGAAAGCCCGGCGGAAAAGCGACTTGACCTGCTCGGGCGTGGCATTGGTGGCCACGTCGAAGTCCTTGGGACGCAGGCCCAGCAGCAGGTCGCGCACCGCGCCGCCCACCACATAAGCCTCGTAACCCGCCTGCTGGAGCGTGGTGACCACGTTTTTCGCGCGTTCGTCGACCAGGGCCGGATCGATCTTGTGAACCTCCGCAGGCACCTCCTGGCGCTTGCCGAAGCGGCTCTTGCCCTGTGCGCCGCCGGCGGATTTGCCGAGCAGCTTGTCGATGAATTTCTTGATCATTGTTGGTTGAAGCTCTTCTTATTCGTTTTCGAGCATGGATCGGATGAGCGGGATCGTGATCGCGCGCTGTGTCTGCAGGGCATAGCCGTCGAGCTGCGTGAGCAGCTCCATCAGGCTGCCCAGGTCGCGGCTGAAGCGGTGCAGCATGTAGTCGAGCACGTCGTCCGACAGCATGACACCGCGCGCATCGGCCGCCTGGCGCAGTACTGCGCGGCGTTCGCTTTCGCTCAGCACCTGCAGGTGGAACACGTGGCCCCAGCCCAGCCGGGTGCGAAGGTCTTCGCGCAGCGACAGGTCGGCCGGCGGCAGTGCGCCGGCGGCCACCACGCCGCGTTGCAGGGTCTGCGCGTTGACGAACCAGTTGAAGGCCGCGTGCTGCTGCACGGCGGTATACAAATGCACGTCGTCGAGCAGCACGGCGCCCCAGCGCTCGTCGAACTCGGGCGGCTCCAGCAGGCCGGCGTGCAGCCAGCCCACGCTCGCGCCCTGCTCGCGCAGTGCGACACGCACCGATTCGAGCAGATGGCTCTTGCCGCTGCCGCTTTCGCCCCACAGATAGGTGGGCACAGGAGAGTGAGGCACCGAATTGCCGGCGCCGCCCACCCACAGTTGCAGGTGCCGCAGCGCCGCCTCGTTCGGGCCGGCAAAAAAAGCGTCGAAGCTGGGGCCCGTCGCAATGCCGATATCGAGCGCGAGCTGTTTCATCCCGGGAAGGTTCATGGAAGGGGCCGCTGGGGCCCTTAAAATCGTGAGGAATTCTATCGGCCCGGCCGCTTCGGTTGCCGGCGCCCCCACCTCTTCGCCTCCTTCCCGTCCCTTTCTCGACACCGTCCGACCATGACTTCCCCTACGCCCACCCCGCTCAGCTACAAGGATGCCGGTGTCGATATCGATGCCGGCGACGCCCTGGTCGACCGCATCAAGCCGCTCGCCAAGAAGACCCTGCGCGAAGGAGTGTTGGCTGGCATCGGCGGCTTCGGCGCGCTGTTCGAGGTGCCCAAGCGCTACAAGGAGCCCGTGCTGGTAAGCGGCACCGACGGCGTGGGCACCAAGCTCAAACTGGCCTTCGAATGGAACATGCACGACACGGTCGGCATCGACCTCGTGGCAATGAGCGTCAACGACGTGCTGGTGCAGGGCGCCGAGCCCCTCTTCTTCCTCGACTATTTCGCCTGCGGCAAGCTCGACGTGGACACGGCCGCGGCTGTGATCGGCGGCATCGCCCGCGGCTGCGAGATCTCCGGCTGCGCGCTGATCGGCGGCGAAACCGCCGAAATGCCCGGCATGTACCCGGCCGGCGAGTACGACTTGGCGGGCTTTGCGGTCGGTGCCGTCGAAAAATCCAAAATTCTCACGGGCCAGAACGTCAAGCCCGGCGACGTGGTGCTGGGCCTGGCCTCGGCCGGCGTGCATTCCAACGGCTTCAGCCTGGTGCGCAAGGTGATCGAACGCGCGGGTGCCGATTTGCCCGCCACGCTCGACGGCAAGCCCTTCCGCGAAGCCGTGATGGAGCCCACCCACCTCTATGTGAAGCCGGTGCTCGAGGCGCTGGCCAAGCACCCGATCAAGGCGCTGGCCCACATCACCGGCGGCGGCCTGCTCGAGAACATTCCGCGCGTGCTGCCCGAAGGCACGGCCGCCCATCTCAAGAAGGGCAGCTGGCCGCAGACCGAACTCTTTGCCTGGCTGCAGAAGGTGGCCGGCATCGACGACATCGAGATGAACCGCACCTTCAACAACGGCATCGGCATGGTGGTGGTGGTCGACGCGGCCGAAGCCGCCGCCTGCGCCGCCACGCTGCGCACGGCCGGCGAGTCGGTGTATGAAATCGGCACCATCGCCGAGCGCGGCGCGGGTGCCGCCGTGGTGGTCGGTTGATCCTCCTTGCGAGGTTCGCAACCGCAGCCCCCGGACCCTGATGGCCAAACCGCTCGTCGTCAACATCGACACAAAACCCCAGCCCGCCTCGCGCAACGTGGTGCTGGCCAGCTATCTGCTGATGCCGGCCGCCCTGCTGCTGGTGATGTGGCAGCACCTGCTGCCCGGCCTGCTGTGCGTGTGCATCGGCTTTCTGGCCACGCGCTGGTTCTCACGCCTGATCGGCAACGGCATGGCGCGGCTGAGGCTGCCACCCGGCCGTGCCGGGGTGCTGGCCCGAATCCTGTCGGTCACGCTGGTGCTGCTGGCGCCCATCGCCCTCATTTCGCTGGGGTTGTCGCAGGCGCGCGAATACATCCTCGACGCGCCCGACCAGTATCGCGAACTGCTCGACTACACGGCCCGCACGGTGCTGGAGCTGCGGCTCAAGCTCCCCCCTGAAATCGCTGTCTACCTGCCCGAAGGCGCGGCCGAAGTGCAGCGTGTGGTGGCCAACTACCTGCGCGCGCAGGCCGGCTCGCTGGCCCTGGCCGGACGGGCATGGCTGGGCGGACTGCTGTTCGCCTATGTCGGGCTCATCGTGGGCGGGCTGGCCGCCATTGCGCCGCCGCCGTTGCGGCACCGGCCGCTGGCTGCGCAGCTGTATCGGCGCATTACGATCTTCGGCGAGGCCTTCGGCCAGATCGTTGCCGCGCAGTTCTGGATCGCGGCGTTCAACACCCTGCTGACCGCCATCTTCCTGCTGTTCCTGATGCCGCTCTGGGGCCCCCACCTGCCCTACACGCCGGCACTGATCACGCTGACCTTCGTGGCGGGCCTGGTGCCCATCGTGGGCAACCTGGTCTGCAATTCGGTCATCACGCTGGTGGCGCTCTCGGTGTCGCCGGTCACCGCGCTGGCATGCCTGGTATTTCTCATCGTCATTCACAAGGCCGAGTACGTGATCAACGCCAAGGTGGTCGGCAGCCGCACGCAGATGCGGGTGTGGGAACTGCTGGCCGTCATGTTCGTGGCCGAAGCGGTGTTCGGGCCGGCCGGCCTGGTGGCAGCGCCACTTTTCTACGCGTATCTCAAGAAAGAGCTGCAGGCCGCCGAGCTTGTGTAATGTCCTGATTTGATCGGTTCTGGTCCGCTTCGGCACGGACCCATGGGCTGGCGACGCAGAAGAATAGGCGGCATCATTCACTCCGCCCTTCGAGCCGAAACCCATGGAATCCTGTCTGATAGTGATCGACGCCCAAGAGTCGTTCCGCCAGCGCGCCTACTGGTCTGAAGATGTTGCACAGCCCTATTTCGCCGCGCAGAACGCGCTGATCGAAGGCTGCCTGGCGGTCGGTCTTCCAATCGTTCGCGTCTTCCACGTCGATGGTCCCGCACTCGCAAGCCATCCCTTCGCGGTCGAGTCGGGCTTCGTACGTCCCATCGAAGGCCTGGCGGCTTTCGAGGCAGCGGCCACTTTCACCAAGCACCGCCACAGCGCGCTGGTCAACAGCGGGCTCGACGTCTGGCTCACGCAGCAGGGCATCGGCCGGCTGATCGTGAGCGGCATCCGCACCGAGCAATGCTGTGAAACCACCACGCGCCATGCATCCGACCTGGGCTGGGAGGTCGATTACGTGACCGACGCCACGCTTACTTTCGACATGGTGCAGCCCGACGGCCGCCCACTCGTCGCGGCCGATATCAAGGCACGCACGGCCACCGTGCTGGACGGCCGCTTCGCCACGGTCTGCAGTGTTGCAGAGGCGCTCGAGCGCACGGGCGTCCACGCCCAATCCACCGAAAGGGTGGCCGCATGACGTTGCGCGTACGGATCCTCGCCTACGACGGTGTCGAAGCGCTCGACTTCGCGGGGCCGTTCGAGGTGTTCACCACGGCGAGCCGCGTCAGCCAGCGTTTGAATCCCGGCGCGCAAGCTCCGTTCGAGGTTGCGTCGGTGGCACTCGCAAGCGCCAGCCAACCCGTGCAGGCACGCGCCGGCCTGCGCCTGCTGGCGGACCACGAGCTGGCCGCGAACCCGAAGGCCGACGTGCTGATCGTGCCCGGCGGCGTGGTCGATGCCGCAATGGCGAGCCCCGCCACCCTGCGCTGGATCGCCGAATGCGCGGCCGGCGCACAGCTGGTCGCCTCGGTCTGCACCGGCGTGTTCCTGCTCGCGAAAAGCGGCGTGGTCACGCAAGAAGCCGTCACCACCCATTGGGAAGACATTGCGGACTTGCGCGAGCAATTCCCGTCGCTCGACGTGCGCGAAGGCGAGCGCTGGATCGACAGCGGCCGCGTCGTCAGTTCCGCGGGCATCAGCGCGGGCATCGACATGAGCCTGTACCTGGTCGAACGGCTGGCCGGCCGCGCGCTGGCAGAACGCACCGCGCGCCAGATGGACTACGCATGGATCTCCAGCAACAGCAGCCCATCCGCGTAGTGTTCGTGCTGCTGCCGGGCAGCCTGGTGCTCGACTGGGCCGGCCCCGCCGAGGCGCTGCGCATCGCGAACCAGCGGCTGCGCGCGGCGGGCCAGCCCGAGCGCTTCGAGATCGAATTCGCGAGTCCGCGTCCCACATCCATCGGCTCGGTGGGCGTGGTACTCGCCGGCCTTGCGCCGCTGCCGACGCAATGGAACGGCCCCGCCTGGGTCGTGCTGGTCGGCCTGCCGGGCGACTTCATCGCAATCGACAACGCAGAGACGCAAGACCTGCTGCACTGGCTGCGCGGCCAGCGCTTCGAACGCGGCCGGCTCGAGCTGGTTACCGTCTGCGCCGGCGCCCTGCTGGCAGCGCATGCGGGCGCGCTCTCGGGCTGTCGCGCCACCACGCATCATCACCACCTCGACGAGTTGCGCGCGGTGGAGCCGCGCTGCGACGTGGTCGCCAACCGGGTGTTCGTGATCGATCCGCCCGTTTACAGCAGCGCGGGCGTCACGACCGGCATCGACCTGATGCTGCACCGCATTGCGGATGTGTGCGGCGAAGCGCTCGCTGCCCAGGTGGCGCAGACCATGGTGGTGGCGCAGCGGCGCGGCCCGCACGACCCGGAGCTGTCGCCTTTCCTTGCCTACCGGAACCACTTGCATGCTGCGCTGCACCGGGTGCAGGACGCCGTCAGCGAACAGCCGCAGGCCGACTGGAGCGTGCCCCGGATGGCGGAAGTGGCCCATACCTCCGCGCGACACCTCACGCGGTTGTTCGTGGAGCACGCGGGCGTGGCGCCGCTGGCCTATCTGCGGCGGCTGCGGCTCGCGGCGGCGCAGCTTGCGCTGGCCTCGGGCGCGAGTGTGACGCGGGCGGCGGAAATCTCGGGCTTCGGCTCGGACACGCAACTGCGGCGCGCGTGGCACCAGTTCGGATTGCCTGGTTCGCCATCTGCTTCCTCATCTCTGTCGAAAGCCTAGCGGGCTGCACGGCCACGGCCTCCAGATCAGTTTTCCGGGAGAGTGCAGGCCCGGGCACGCGCGAGCAGCAATGCCTTCTCGCGCGTGTTGCGCGTGAGCGAGGCGGCGCGGTCGAATTCCCTGCGCGCCTCGTCGCGGCGGCCGAGCTTGAAGAGCAGGTCGCCGCGCACGGTCGGCAGCAGGTGGTAACCCTGCAATGCCGGCTCGCCCACGAGCGCATCGGCCACTTCGAGCCCCGCGGCAGGTCCGAAAGCCATCGAGAGCGCAACGGCGCGGTTCAGTTCGACGATGGGCGACGGCGACAGCTCGGCCAGTGCGTCGTACAGCGCGGCGATGCGCGGCCAATCGGTTTCTTCCGCGGTGCGCGCGCAGGCGTGGCAGGCGGCAATGGCAGCCTGCAGCGCATAGGGCCCGAGCGCCCCGCCCAGTGCTTCCGCGCGCGCCAGTCCAGCCAATCCGCGGCGAATCAGCATCTGGTCCCAGCGCGCACGGTTCTGCTCCAGCAGCAGCACCGGCTCGCCCGAGGGCCCCATGCGCGCGGCCGTGCGCGAGGCCTGGATTTCCATCAACGCCACGAGGCCGTGCACCTCCGAGGCGTCGGGCATCAGTTCGGCCACGATGCGGCCCAGTCGCATGGCTTCGTCGCACAGCGCGGGCCGCATCCAGTCGTCGCCCGCAGTGGCCGAGTAGCCTTCGTTGAAGATCAGATAGAGCACTTCGAGTACCGAGGCGAGCCGCGCCTCGAGTTCGTGCCGGCGCGGCACTTCGAAGGGCACGCGCGCTTCGAGAAGCGTGCGCTTGGCGCGCACGATGCGCTGTGCCACGGTGGCTTCGGGCACGAGAAAAGCGCGGGCGATTTCATCGGTCGTGAGGCCGCCCATCAGGCGCAGCGTGAGCGCCACACGCGCCTCGGTCGAAAGCACCGGGTGGCAGGCGGTGAACACCAGCCGCAGCAGGTCATCGCCGATGTCGTCGTCGATGGCCGCATCCACCGCCTCGGCGAAATCGGCCTGCGCCATTTCATGCTGGGCGTCGAGTTCGCGGCCAATCTCGGGCGCCTTGCGCTCGGCCAGCTGGCCGTGCCGCAAACGGTCGAGTGCGCGACGCTTGGCAACTGCGGTGAGCCAGGCAGCGGGGTTGTCCGGTACGCCCGAATCGCTCCATTGCTCCAGGGCCGAGACCAGCGCGTCCTGGGCCAGTTCCTCCGCCAGGCCCACGTCGCGCACCATGCGCGCAACGGTGGCGATGATCTTCGCGGATTCGATGCGCCACACCGCCGCGATGATGCGATGCACCGCTTCATGGTTGCCGCCACTGTTCATGCGCGCGCTTCCCCTTTGTCCAGCGGTTGCCATAGCATGCGCACATGAAGCGCTGCCTCCTGATCCTGGCAATGGTCCTTGGCAGCGCCCACGCTGCCGAAGTCGAACACAACAGCCTCGGCATGGCCTTCGTCAGGTTGGCGGCCGGCGAGTTCCTGATGGGCAGCGACGAAGCGCCCGAATTGCTGGCACGCGCCTATCCGCAGTTGCCGACGAAGCGATTTGCGCAACTGGAAGATGAAGGGCCGGTTCACCGGGTACGCATCACACGCTCTTTCTGGATGGGCCGGCATGAGGTCACCGTCGGCCAGTTCCGGCGCTTCATCGAAGCCTCGGGCTACGTACCTGAATCGGTGGCCGACCGGACCGGCGGCTACGGCTGGCGCGCCGACTACGACCCGGCAACTACGAAGCGCGGCGATGCCTTCGAGGGCCGCGACCCACGCTACTCGTGGCGCAACCCCGGCTTCACGCAAGGCGACGACCATCCGGTCGTCAACGTGACCTGGAACGACGCCCAGGCGCTGGCCGCCTGGCTGAGCAAGACCGAAAGCCGCCGCTATCGCCTTCCGACCGAAGCCGAATGGGAGTACGCCTGCCGCGCCGGCACCCGCAGCCGGTACAGCTCGGGCGACGATCCCCGCTCGTTGCTGGGCGCGGCCAACGTGTTCGACGCCAACAGTGCCAAGAACTGGCCGCGCTGGCAGCTGATGGCGGTGGACGGCGACGACGGCTACGCCTTCACCGCACCCGTCGGCAGCTTCGCGCCCAACCCATGGGGCCTTTACGACATGCATGGCAATGCGTGGGAGTGGGTAGCCGACTGGCATGGCGATAAATACTACGCGCAGTCGCCGCTCGACGACCCGCAGGGCCCTGCCGAGGGCGAGGTGCGGGTGCGCCGCGGCGGCTCCTGGCACACCTGGGCCTTCTATGCCCGAGCGGCCTACCGCAACTGGAACGCGCCGGACACACGCTACACGCTGGTGGGCATCCGGCTGGTGCGGGAAGACTGAGCCGTGAAGAGTTATCTCTTGACCGCCTGCATCGACGCCATCTCGGCTGTGAGGGCCTGCACGTCTGGCGGGTAGTCGGCAATCTCCTGGATCTGGCGCACCTCGATCACCTCGTTTTCACTGCCGGGGCAGCGTGTGGCCCATTCGATGGCGTCGGCGCGCGAGGGCACGTCGATGATCCAGTAGCCGCCGAGCACTTCCTTGGCTTCGGCGAAAGGGCCGTCGACCACCTTGGGCTTGCGGCCCGGAAAGCTCACGCGCGCGCCCATCGAGGGCGGGTGCAGGCCGTCGCAACTGATCAGAATGCCGGCTTTCTGCATCGACTCGTTGTAGGCCATCATGGCCGCCACCGCTTCGACGTCGTCGGGAATGGTGCCGGGCGCGGCGGTTTCGTAGCCGTGGGGAATCATCAGCAGCATGAATCGCATGATCGTTTCTCCTAGAGTTTTCGGGTGGGGGTCAGCGGTCGGCCTTGGCGGCCACTTCGGCGCGCAGGCGGTCTTCCTGCGCCAGCAGCTCAGGCGTCATCGACTCGGCGAAATCGGAGGCCTCGAACACCTGGCGGATCTCGATCTCGCCCTCCTGGAACGGGCTGCGCTTGATCCATTCGATGGCTTCTTCCTTCGACTTGACCTGGAGCAGCCAGAAGCCCGCGAGCAACTCCTTCGTCTCGGCGAAAGGCCCGTCGATGACGGTGCGCTTCAGCCCTTCGCAGCGCACGCGCGCCCCCTTGGAAGAGGGGTGCAGCCCTTCGCCCGCCAACAGCACGCCGGCCTTGACCAGCTCCTCGTTGAACTTGCCCATGGCAGTGAGCACTTCGGTGCTGGGCATCACGCCCGCTTCGGAATCCTTGTTGGCCTTGACCAGAACCATGAATCGCATGTCGTTTCTCCTGAAGGTTGATGAAATCGGGAGCTGCCGAAAACTGCGCGCTCCTGTTCACACGTCGGACGAGCGGAAGCCGGATCGACACGCTCGCACCGATCCATTTGTAAATTTATGTATCAGAAACTCAGGGCAAATAGCCGCAGAAGCGCAATACATGGCCGTCGGGTTCGCGGATCGCAAACTCGCGCAGGCCCCACGGCTGCGACGTGGGCGGTTCGATCACCGTGACGCCGCGCTGCACATAGGCGGCGTGCAGGCCGTCGATGTCCTTGCCCACGTGGATCACGATTTCGCCGCGCCAGGGCGGCGCGCCGCGTGTGTTGCACTGCCACAGCCGCAGGTAGACCGGGTCGCCGTAGGTGCGGTCGCCCTTCTTCACCCGCGCATAGCTGGGCGGCTCGCCGGCGATGAAATCGAGCTCGAAGCCCAGGATGTCCCTAAACCAGCGCGCCGCGCGCGTGACGTCGGACACCGGCAGCACCGGCTGCACGCCGTGAAATTCGTGAAGCGTGCCGAGATCGGAGGCGTCGGCAACGCCGTTCCTGGCGTTCATCAGTCGGCCGCTCGGCGCAAGGCGGCCAGTCGCTCGGCAATGACGTCGACGTCGAGCGCGTCTTCCGCATGCTCGAGGTAGGTTTCCAGGTCTCGCATCGCGGCGGCCGTGTTGCCCTGTTCGGCGTGCGCAATGCCGCGGTCGCGGTATTCGCCCCAGGCGGTGGGCAGCAACGCAATGAGGCGGTCTTGCACGGCGATGGCCCGCTGCCAGTCTTCCTGGGCGCGGTGCACTTCCTTCAGGTTGCGCAGCATGCGCCCGATGATCTCGCGCGAGCTGGCGGGCTGCAGGTAAAGGCCCAGCGGCACGTCGAAATCGCCGACCAGCCCGTTGTTGCGCTTGTAGGGCTCGAGCCGCTCGCCGAGTTCTTCCCGCGAGAGCGATTTGCCGGTGAAGGGGTCGATCACCACCTGCCCTTTCGGCAGCGTGACCTTGAGCATGAAATGGCCCGGAAAACCGATGCCGCGCGCCTGCAGGCCCAGGCCCTGCGCCAACTCCATCCACAGCACCGCCAGCGAAATAGGAATGCCGCGGCGCGTGCGCAAGACGGCGTTCAGGTAGCTGTTGTCGGGGTCGTAGTAGTCGTTGACGTTGCCGCCGAAGTTCAGATCATTGAAGAAGAACTGGTTGAGCGCGCGCAGCCGGGCGAGCGGCGCGGCGTCGGCGGGCAGGCGGCGCTTGAGGCGGGCCAGCAACTGGTCGACATCGCCGAGCACCTGCTGCACGTCGAGATCGGGGTATTCGTCCTGCGCAAGGCTGGCGGCAGCTTCGAGCAGCGGAAAGTGGTCGTCGCTCTGCACCAGCGATTCGAAATACGCCAGGGCCGTGGGAACCTGAAAGCTGAACGTCATGTGTCTTTGTAGAGGAGCATTCGGGGAGCGTCAAGGCGGTGTTTTCAGCTTGCGCAATTCGAGAACAGCCCTGTTGCGAAAGGCGCAACAGGGCCCGTCTGCGCGTGCCTACCGGCGCATGAAACTGCGCAGCCGGACGCCCACGGCCGCCAGCACGGCGAAATACAGCAGCCCCGCGCCTGCGATCAGCGCGGCCAGCAACCCGATGCGGTGCAAGCGCTGGGCGCGCAGGCCGATCCAGTCGAAATAGTACGAGCCCCAGGCCAGCAAGGCCGCCAGCACCAGCGTGCCCGCCGCCACCTGCAAAATGAACTTGCCCCAGCCCGGCTCGGGCTTGTAGCTGCCGCGGCGAACCAGCCCCACCAGCAGCCAGATCGCGTTGACCACCGCGCCGATGCCGATGGTCAGCGTGAGCGCCGCATGCTGCAGCACCGGCACCAGAAAGACGTTGAGCACCTGGATCAGCACCAGCACGGACACCGCAATGATCACCGGCGTGCGCATGTCGTGCTTGGCGTAATAGCCCGGCGCAAGCACCTTGATGGCCACGATGCCGACCAGTCCGACGCCGTAGCCCATCAGCGCCAGCGTGGTGCGCTTCACGTCTTCGTCGCCATAGGCCCCGTTGTGGAACAGCACCGACACCAGCGGCTGCGAAAACAGGAGCAGCGCAATGGCGCATGGCGCCGAAAGCAGCACCACCAGCCGGAGCCCCCAGTCGAGCAGCGCCGAGTAGCGCTCGTCGTCCTTCGCGGCGCGCGCGCCGGCCAGCTGTGGCATCAGCACCACGCCGAGTGCAACGCCGAGCATGGCGGTGGGAAATTCCATGAGCCGGTCGGCATTGACCACCCAGGTCACGCTGCCCGTGGCGAGATGAGAGGCGATCTGCGTATTGATGAGCAATGAAATCTGCGCCACGCTCACGCCCAGCAAGGCCGGAAGCATGAGCTTCAGCACCTTGCGCGTGGTCGGGTCGGCCCAGGCGGCGCGCAGCGCGCCGAAGGTTGCACCGATGCGCGGCATGAGGCCCAGCGCGCGCAGGGCCGGCACCTGCAGCGCCAGTTGCAGCACACCGCCGACCAGCACGCCGGCGCACTGCGCATAGATCGGCTCGATGCCGTAGCGCCTGAACAGCGGCGCGCCGACCACGATGGCAAGAATCAGCGAAAGATTGAGCAGCACCGGCGAAGCAGCCGGCACCGCGAACTTGCGCCAGGTGTTCAGGACCCCGCCCGCCAACGCCACGAGCGACATGAAACCGATGTAGGGGAACATCCAGCGCGTCATGACCACGGCCGCGTCGAAGCCCGCCAGCCCGCTGGCCATGGCCCAGACCAGCCAGGGCGCGCCGACCACGCCGGCCACGCACACGACCACCAGCGCCCAGGTGAGCAGCGTGGCCACGTGGTCGATCAGCGCCTTGGCGCCCTCCTCGCCGGCCTCGGTCTTGTGCCCGGCCAGCACCGGCACAAAGGCCTGGCTGAAGGCGCCTTCGCCGAAAACCCGCCGGAACAGGTTGGGAATGCGGAAAGCGACGTTGAAGGCGTCGGTCAGGGCGCTGACGCCGAACACCGAGGCAAAAAGCACGTCGCGCACGAGGCCCGTGATCCGCGATGCGAGCGTCAGAAGGGAAACGGTGGAGGCGGATTTGAGCAGTGACACGGGGCGAGTGTAGGGCCCGGCAAGCCCCCGATTCGGCGAAAAACCCAACCCGGCCTATAATGGAGGGCTTTGCTGCATCATCCTCAGACACCTAAGGAACTAAATCATGGCATCCGCCAAGCCCAAGAAAAAGAACCCGCGCCTCGCCTCCGGCCGTAAGCGCGTCCGCCAGGACACCAAGCTCAACGCTGCGAACACCTCGCTGCGCTCCAAATACCGCACCGCCGTGAAGAATGTCGAAAAGGCCGTTCTGGCCGGCGACAAGACCAAGGCAAGCGAACTCTTCGCGAAGGCCCAGAGCATCGTCGACACCGTCGCCGACAAGGGCATCTTCCACAAGAACAAGGCAGCTCGCGACAAGAGCCGCCTGTCGGCGAAGGTCAAGGCCCTCGCCCTCGCGCCTGAAAAGGCAGCCGCCTGACACCTGTCAGGCAAGCCCGGATCGGAATTCTCCGGTCCGCCGTTTGATCGGGGTGCGCTGCAGCAAAGTGTAAAAAACCGCCTTCGGGCGGTTTTTTCATGGGCGATCGCTTTGTGGAACGGAGTCGGCAGCAGGCTCAGGTCTTGGGCGGTGCGCCGGGCGCGTCGGGAACCAGGCAGGCCTCGGCCACCTGCAAGTCGTTGTCCCGCGCAAAATTGACGCAGAAGTCCCAGGCCATGGGCTCGGCATCGCGCAAGGCCCGGTTCACGACCACGCACTTGACGCCGTTGATGGTGGTGGGAACGCACCAGGGCGAATAGCTCAGGTGGCTTCCGGGATAGGCGCCCCCAGGACGAAAAGAGCACATCACGCCGGCCAGCCGCTCGGCCCAGTCGCTCGGGCGAAAAGTCCGGCCATCATGGGTGATGCCCTGGATGAAGATTTCTTTGGCAGTGGGGGAAATCATCGTTGAATGAGGCGCCCGCAGGCAGGTGCTGCGGTGCAGCAAGAGATTCTATCCGCGCCACTTTGCCGCTCGGCCCGAGGGCATTGCTGTAATGCGGAATCCTCAATGAAGCTGCCCGACTGGACGCCTAGAATCCGCGGTTCCCTATCTGGAGAACCCGAATGAGCGCTACCGCCCAGCCCACCTCGCCCCACGTCATGAACACCTACGGTCGCCTGCCGATCGCGCTGTCGCACGGCCAGGGCTGCCGAGTCTGGGACACCGCGGGCAAGGCCTATCTCGACGGCCTCGGCGGCATTGCCGTGAACACGCTGGGCCACAACCACCCCGAGCTGGTGCCCGCGCTGCAGGACCAGATCAGCAAGCTGATCCACAGCTCCAACTACTACCATGTGCCCGGCCAGGAGCAGCTTGCCACCAAGCTGACCGAGCTTTCGGGCCTGACCAACGCCTTTTTCTGCTGCACGGGCCTTGAAGCCAACGAAGCCGCCCTGAAGCTCGCGCGCAAGTTCGGCCACGACAAGGGCATCGAACGGCCCGAAATCGTTGTTTACGAGGCCGCTTTCCACGGCCGCAGCATCGCCACGCTGTCGGCCACCGGCAACCCCAAGGTGCAGGCCGGTTTCGGCCCGCTGGTCGAGGGCTTCATCCGCGTGCCGCTGAACGACATCGAGGCGCTCAAGAAGGCCACCGAAGGCAACCCCAACGTGGTTGCCGTGTTCTTCGAAACCATCCAGGGCGAAGGCGGCATCAACCCGATGCGCTGGGAATACCTGAAGCAGGTGCGCGCCCTGTGCGACGAGCGCGACTGGCTCATGATGATCGACGAAGTGCAATGCGGCATGGGCCGCACCGGCAAGTGGTTTGCGCACCAGTGGGCCGGCATCAAGCCTGACGTGATGCCGCTGGCCAAGGGCCTGGGCTCGGGCGTGCCGATCGGCGCCGTGGTGGCCGGCCCCAAGGCCGCCAACATCTTCGGCCCGGGCAACCACGGCACCACCTTCGGCGGCAACCCGCTCGCAATGCGTGCCGGCATCGAAACCATCCGCATCATGGAAGAGCACAAGCTGCTCGAAAACGCCGCCACGGTCGGCGAACACCTGAAAGCCGCGCTGGCGCGCGAAATCGGCGGCCTCGCCGGCGTGAAGGAAATCCGCGGCCAGGGCCTGATGCTGGGCATCGAGCTCGACCGGCCCTGCGGCGTCATCCTGAACCGCGCCTGCGATGCCGGCCTGCTGCTGAGCGTGACGGCCGACAAGGTGATCCGCCTCGTGCCGCCGCTCATCCTGAGCATTGCCGAGGCCGACGAAATCGTCGCCATCCTTGCGCCTCTCGTGAAAACCTTTCTGTCGGAGCCCGCAGCGCAATGACGACCGCCACCACGCCGAACGCCATCCGCCACTACCTGCAGTTCTCGGACCTCACGGCCGACGAGTACGCCTATCTTTTCGATCGCATGGCGATCATCAAGAAGAAGTTCAAGACCTACGAAAAGCACCAGCCGCTGACCGACCGCACGCTGGCGATGATTTTCGAGAAGGCCAGCACGCGCACCCGCGTGAGCTTCGAGGCGGGCATGTACCAGCTCGGCGGCAGCGTGGTGCACCTGACCACCGGAGACAGCCAGCTCGGCCGCGCGGAACCCATCGAGGACAGCGCCAAGGTCATCAGCCGCATGGTCGACATCGTGATGATCCGCACCTACGAGCAGACCAAGATCGACACCTTTGCCGCGCATTCGCGCGTGCCGGTGATCAACGGCCTGACCAACGAGTTTCATCCCTGCCAGATCCTTGCGGACATCTTCACCTACATCGAGCATCGCGGCTCGATCCAGGGGAAGACCATCGCCTGGGTGGGCGACGGCAACAACATGGCCAACACCTGGCTGCAGGCGGCCGAGATCCTGGGCTTTACCGTGCACGTGAGCACGCCCAGCGGCTATGAAGTCGACCAGTCGATCGCGGGCATCCGCTCGGGCGACAGCTACAAGGTCTTCAAGGACCCGATGGAAGCCTGCCGCGGCGCCGACCTCGTCACCACCGACGTCTGGACCAGCATGGGCTACGAATCGGAGAACGAGGCCCGCCGCAAGGCCTTTGCCGACTGGTGCGTCGATGAAGACATGATGCGCATCGCCCAGCCCGACGCCCTCTTCATGCACTGCCTGCCCGCGCACCGCGGCGAGGAAGTGCAGGCCGAGGTGATCGACGGTCCGCAGTCCGTGGTGTGGGACGAGGCCGAGAACCGGCTGCACGCCCAGAAGGCGCTGATGGAGTTTTTGCTCCTGGGCAGGCTCTGAAGAAAACCTGAAGGCGGCGGCGTGTCCCATTGCCAGCAATGCGGCGCCTGCTGCGCCAGCTACCGCGTCGACTTCAGTGTGCACGAGCTCGACGACAACGGCGGCAAGGTGCCCTCGGGCCTTGCAGTCGAGGTGAACGACGCCCTTTGCCGCATGCGCGGCACCGACCACACGCCGATGCGCTGCGCGGCGCTCACCGGAAAGATCGGCCAGTCGGTGGCCTGCGGCATCTACGAGTGGCGCCCCAACCCCTGCCACGAATTGCAGGCCGGCAGCGATGCCTGCGAGCGGGCGCGCGCAAGGCACGGGCTACCAGCCCTGCCCTCCTGAGCCAATCATCTCGTCACGCCGTGTGTTGGAAATAACCGACACCACGACCCCTCGCCCGGCGCTACCTTTGCGTCATGCGCTCTTCTCTGCAAACTGAATCCCGCCTCTGGGACATCTCGCCTCCCGTGCATGAAGGCGCGCCGGTGTTCCCCGGCGACACGCCCTACCAGCAGCGCTGGGCCGCGACCATTTCGGCGGACTGTCCGGTCAACGTCAGCGAGATCAAGCTCTCGCCCCACGTCGGCGCGCATGCCGACGCCCCCCTGCACTACGACCCCGACGGCCAGACCATCGGCCACGTCGATCTCACGCCTTTTCTCGGCCCTTGCCGGGTGATTCACGCCATCGCCAAGGGCCCGCTGATCGAGTGGGAGCACATTGCGCATGCGATCACGGGCGACCTGCCGCCCCGTGTGCTGGTGCGCACCTACGCGGCCATGCCCGTCGGCCACTGGGACCCGCAGCTCGCGGCCTATGCGCCCGCCACCGTCGAGCGCCTTGCGGCGATGGGCGTGAAGCTCATCGGCATCGACACCGCCAGCATCGACCCGGCCGACAGCAAGACGCTGGAAAGCCACCAGCGCATCCGCCGCCTCGACCTGCGCGTGCTCGAGAACCTCGTGCTCGACGACGTGCCCGAAGGCGACTACGAACTCATTGCGCTGCCGCTCAAGCTGACCAGCGCCGATGCTTCCCCCGTTCGCGCCGTGCTGCGCGAACTTCCACGCTGAAACCCGCTCCATGACGACCCTTGAAGACTGCCGCGCGCTCGACGCGCAAGACCCGCTGCGCTCGCTGCGCGACCAATTCACACTGCCGGAAGGCGTGATCTACCTCGACGGCAACTCGCTCGGCGTGCTGCCCAAGGCCGCGCCGGCACGCATTGCCGAAGTCGTTGCCCAGGAATGGGGCCAGGGCCTGATCCGCTCGTGGAACACGGCAAGCTGGTTCGACCTGCCGCAGCGCCTGGGCGACAAGGTGGCCCGGCTGATCGGCGCCGCGCCCGGCGAAGTGGTGTGCACCGACAGCACCTCGGTCAACCTCTACAAGGTGCTCTTCGCGGCACTCTCGCAGCAAAAGGACACCGGCCGCAAGCTGGTGGTCAGCGAACGCAGCAACTTCCCGACCGACCTGTACATCGCCGAATCGCTGTGCCGCGAACGCGGCTTCACGCTCAAGCTGATCGATGCGAGCGAGCTGCAAGGCCCGGGTTCGGTGCTGACCGACGAAGTGGCCGTGCTGATGCTCACGCACGTGAACTACCGCACCGGCGCCATGCACGACATGAAGGCCATCACCGCCGCGGCGCACGCAGCGGGCGCGCTGACCGTGTGGGACCTCGCGCACAGTGCGGGCGCCGTGCCGGTCGCACTGAACGAAAGCAATGCCGACTACGCCATCGGCTGCGGCTACAAGTATCTGAACGGCGGCCCCGGCGCGCCGGCGTTCGTCTGGGTTCATACCCGGCACGCGGGCAAGTTCGAGCAGCCGCTGTCGGGTTGGTGGGGCCATGCGGCGCCTTTCGAATTCACGCCGCACTACCGGCCCGCGCCGGGCGTGGGCCGCTACCTCTGCGGCACGCAACCGATCGTCGCGCTGGCGGGGCTCGAATGCGGGCTCGATACGGTGCTCGCGGCCGAGGCATTCGATGGCGGCAAGGGCGGCATGGCCGCCCTGCGCGCCAAATCGCTCGCGCTCACGGACCTCTTCATCCAACTCGTCGAAGAGCGCTGCGCGGGCCAAGGCCTTTCGCTCGTCACGCCGCGCGAACATGCACAGCGCGGCTCACAGGTCTGCCTGAGCCGCGATGAAGGCGCCTACGCCATCGTGCAGGCGCTGATCGCGCGCGGCGTGATCGGCGACTACCGCGCCGGCGATTCGCAAATGCCGGACATCCTGCGCTTCGGCTTCACGCCGCTGTACCTCGGCTTCGAGGATGTGTGGAATTCCGTCGAGCACCTGGTGCAGGTGCTGGAGGCGGGCGAGTGGAAGCGCGAAGAATTCAACCGCAAGAACGCAGTGACCTGAGCAGTACGTACCCATGAAACACCCATTGATCGCCATCTTCTCCTCGCTCCTGATGCTGGCCGCACCGGCCTTTGCGCAGCAGCCCAGCTTCACGCTGGACCAGCTCAAGGCCTTCGTCGCCCTCACGCCCGATGCCTTTCGCCAGCAGGTCAAGGCCCAAGGCTTCTCCTACGCCGACAAGACCGTGACCCCCGAGGTCAGCATGATCGAATACGACAAGGTGGTCGACGACCACACGATCCGCTTCATGAAGTCCACCTACACGGAAGGCCGCGCCGGCGAGAACAACATCCAGCTTTCGCTCACCGACAAGGCCGCCTTCGAGCGACTGGTGAAGGAGGTGCGCGCCGCGGGCTACGCGCCGGCTGAAAAGGGCCGTATTCCCGGCGGCGAGACTTACCAGGAGTTCAAGCGCAAGAACGAAGTCGTGCGTTTCGTCTACCCCAGGAAAGAGGCCGGCATGGGCCTATCCTCCTACACCGCCGTGGTCTGGCGATGACCCGCCGGCAAGCATCATGAGCACCGAAAAAATCGTTCACGAAGAAAAGGCGCAGCTGGATTTCAGCGCGTCGATGAGCTACGGCGACTACCTGCACCTCGACGAAATCCTCAACGCACAGCACCCGCTCTCGCCCGCACACGACGAGATGCTGTTCATCGTGCAGCACCAGACCAGCGAACTCTGGATGAAGCTCATGCTGCACGAACTGCGCGCGGCCACTACCTGCATCGCGCAGGAAAAACTGGCCGACGCCTTCAAGATGCTGGCACGCGTGAGCCGCATCATGGAACAGCTCGTGAGCGCATGGACCGTTCTCTCGACCATGACACCGCCCGAGTACACGGCCATGCGCCCCTACCTGGCCAACTCGAGCGGCTTTCAAAGCGCGCAGTACCGCTGCATCGAGTTCGCGCTCGGCAACAAGAACGCCGCCATGCTCAAGCCGCATGCGCACCGGCCCGATCTGCTGGCGCAGGTCGAAGCAGCCTACCGGTCGCCTTCGCTCTACGACGAATCACTGAAACTGCTTGCGCGCCACGGCCTGCCTGTGCCCGCCGATCGGCTGGAGCGCGACTGGACGCAGCCCTACGAATCCAGCGACGGTGTCGAGGCGGCATGGCTCACGGTGTATCGCAACCCGCACGATCACTGGGATCTGTACCAGCTCGGCGAAAAGCTCACCGACCTCGAAGACGCATTCCGGCTCTGGCGCTTTCGCCATGTGACCACGGTCGAGCGCGTGATCGGCTTCAAGCGCGGCACGGGCGGTACAGGCGGCGTGAGCTACCTGCGCAAGATGCTCGACGTGGTGCTGTTCCCCGAAATCTGGAAGCTGCGCACCGACCTGTGATGTAGCCCGCATCCGCCGTGCGCCATGCAAGCGCTTGCCCCATTTGCCCAAAGCGCTACATTGGCAACAACGGAGGCACTGCCATGAACGATGTCCAGTTTTCGCTCGAAGAGCTTGCTACCCTGCGCGAGCACGGCGTGGTCCTGTTTGCGGACCGCGTGATCTTCGACGCACAGCCGCCGATGCCCACGCAGCAGATCGCCGCCATCCAGGCACTGTGCGCGGGGCCGATTCCCGAGCCGCTGGTCGAACTGTGGCGGCAAACGGCGGGCGGCCGTCTCGACTACGACCTGTCGCTGCTGATGAACGGCAACGTGGAATCCGTCAGCTGGTCGGAGCTATTCTGGGACGGCAGCGACGGCTATCGCGATCTGCAAGGTTGGATCGAGTTCGAGCAGGAGCTGGCTGAAGAGGCCGCCAAGACACAAGACCGCCCCTGGAGCGGCAAGCTCACGCACCTGCCCTTCGGCGGCTTCGAGTATCTCGATCGGGTTTATGCGGTGGTCGAGCCCGGCCCCGAACACGGGCACATCGTCGCGTGGAAGCAAGGGCTGCCGCCGGCCTGGACGCACGCGCTGCACGAAGACGGCCTGAGCACCATTGCGCCCGATCTGCACGGCGCTTTTGCGGCCCTGCATCTCGACGAAGACCCGCTGGCGCCCACCGGCGACTATTTCTCGGGCCAGACGCTGCTCCAGTATCTTGACGACAGACACCAGGACCATGGCCTGGATCTCGACCTGATGGACAAGCTGGTGACCTTCTATTGCCGCGCGGTTGTCGACTGGCGCACGCCGCTGGCGGATGGAACGCTGCGCCGGTTGCCAACCACTGCGCGCGCAGCGCTGCACCACGCCATTGCCACCGACGATGCGGACCTGGTGGCTGAACTCGCGGCCGCGGGCGTGAGCTTCGAAGGCCCGCAGCAGGGCAGCGCACTGGCCACGGACGTTGCCATAGGCAAGGGCGCCTTCGCCGCGGCCATGGCGCTGGTGCGCGCGGGCGCGCCGGTGGCACGCGACGCCCTGCGCAACATCGACGGCCAGATTTCGCCCGAGCTCACGAACGCGTTGCTCGCCAACGGCGCGGAGCCCAGCGTGGCGGCCATCGTCAAATGCGCGGCTTGCGGTGCGCCTGCAAGCGCGCACCTGATCGCCGATGCATGCACGCAGACGGGCATCGACGTGCCGCCCGCATTCGTTGCCGACCGCGATGCGATGCTGGCCGAACTCGAGACCACGCTGCGCGAGGTTCGCGACGGCTCTCAAGGCCACTATCTCGGCGCCGAAGGTCTGGCCGAGCGCATCGAGCACTTGCAGACGTTCAGGCTCTGAGAGGAGCCTCCAGGTACAGCTGCTGCCGTCAGCCCGCGTAGAGCCAGGGCTGGTCCAGCAGCCGCGCGCCCAGCGTGCGCATGGCCAGGTCGCGGCCCAGACGCATCGCGCCGGTGGCGTGAAAGATCTGCCCGTTGCGCCGCGCCCTTGCCTGCACGAGGGCATTGCGCTGCCAGCGAGCCTCGGCATAGCGGGCAAATGCGGCCGGCACTTGAGCCGCCCCGCCATCGCCAAGCGCCTCGGCCAAGGCGACCGCATCTTCGATGGCCATGCCCGCGCCCTGCGCGAGGTAAGGCACCATCGGGTGCGCGGCGTCGCCCACCAGCGCCACGCGCTCGTGGGCCATGTCGGCGGCGGAAGCGAGCGGCGGTCGGTCGCTGAGTGTCCACGCGCGCCAGCCGGGCATGGCTTCGAGCAAGGCCTGCAAGCCGCTTGTGCTGCGGCCCGTGGCCTTCTGCAGCGCGGCAAGGCTGCTGGCCTGGTCCCAGTCGCGCGCATCGCCGGCCGGCGCGGACTCGGCAATGACGACCACGTTGAGCCACGCGCCGCCGCGCACCGGGTACGACACCGCATGCAGGCGCGGGCCGAGCCACACGTCGATGCGATCGCGCCGCAGCGCTTGCGGCAAGTCGGCCTGTGCAACGATTCCGCGCCAGGCCGTGTGGCCGGTGACGTGCGGCGGTTCGGCCGCCAATGGCGACTCGAGCCGTTGGCGCGCCACGCTCCAGAGGCCGTCGGCGCCGACCAGCGCCTCGCCCTCCCAGGCGCGTGCACCGCTGCCCGATACGCAGACGAGATCGTCGCCGGCTTCGACCTGTGCGATGTGCGCATCGGTCACCAGGGTGCCGGTGCCGCGTGCGCGCACGGCGTCGAGCAGCAGCGAATGCAGATCGGCGCGATGCACACAAAGATAAGGCGCGCCATACCGCTGGCGCATGGCATCGCCAAGCGGCAGGCGGGCCAGCTCGGCACCGCTGCCGGCACTCTGGACCACCAATGCGTCAGGGCACGCAGCAACCGCCGCAAGGCCTTCGGCCAGGCCCAGTTGCTGGAGGCGCCGCGTGACGTTGGGGCCGATTTGAATACCGGCGCCGATTTCGGCGAACGCGGCCGCCTGCTCGAAGACATCGACGCGGTGGCGGCCGCGGGACAGCGCCAGCGCGGTCGCAAGCCCCCCGATGCCGCCGCCGACGACCAGGATGTGTGCGGGCATCGGCCTCAGCGGCTGTGCGAGGACAGCGGGCCCTGGCCAGCTTTGTCGGATCCGGGTTTGTGGTCGGTTGCCTTGGGCCCGCAACTGCCGCAACTGTCGCAAGAGCCGCAGCCCGAAGTCTTGGCAAGCGAAGCCGCCAACTGGTTGGCGCGCTCCTGGTCGACCAGCCCGGCACGGTGCGTACCGGCCGCAAGCTTCTGCGCCGCGCTGCGCCGCCAGCCCGCGGGCATCCAGCGCCAGACCGCGTAGAACGCGGCGGCGGCGACGATCAATCCGACGATCAGTTGCTGTGCCATTTCTTCTTCAAACCTTTCATTGCAGGTTTTAACCTGCTCCGAGCGCCACCGCAACGCGGTAGGTGATGAAGCATGCCGCATAGGCGAGCGCGAACAGGTAGCCCGCCATGATCCACACGTATTTCCACGACCCGGTTTCGCGCTTCACGGCCGCCAGCGTCGAGATGCACTGTGGCGCGAACACATACCAGACCAGCAGCGACAGCGCGGTGGCGAGCGACCAGCTGCCCGCGATCAGCGGCTCGAGCTGGTTCGCCACGTCGTCGCCGGTGGCCGAGAGCGCATACACCGTGCCGAGCGCGCCCACCGCCACCTCACGCGCCGCCATGCCCGGCACCAGCGCGATGGATATCTGCCAGTTGAAGCCGATGGGCGCGAAGATGTGTTCGAGCCCCCGGCCGATCATGCCGGCCAGGCTGTACTGAATGGCAGGCCCGGTGGCGCCCTCCGGTGGCGACGGAAAGGTGGACAGGAACCACAGCAGGATGGTGAGCGTGAGAATGATCGTGCCCACGCGCTGGATGAAGATCCACGCCCGCTCGTAAAGGCCCAGCGCCAGGTTGCGCACGTTGGGCCAGCGGTACGCCGGCAGTTCCATCATCAGCGGCGAATGCTGCTTGTTGTCGCGAAAGCGCTTCATCACCCAGGCCACCGCCATCGCCGAGACGATGCCGAACACATACAGCGCGAACAGCACCACGCCCTGCAGGTTGAACACGCCGCCCACGGTGCGCGCGGGAATGAACGCCGCAATGAGCAGCGCATAGACCGGCAGGCGTGCCGAGCAGGTCATGAGCGGCGCAATCATGATGGTGGTGATGCGGTCGCGCCAGTTGCTGATGGTGCGCGTCGCCATCACGCCGGGAATGGCGCAGGCAAAGCTCGAAAGCAGCGGAATGAAGGAGCGGCCCGAGAGCCCCACGGTGCCCATCACGCGGTCGAGCAGGAACGCAGCGCGCGGCAAGTAGCCCGAGTCTTCCAACGCCAGGATGAACAGGAACAAGATCAGGATCTGCGGCAAGAAAACGACCACGCCGCCCACGCCGGCAATGACGCCATCGACCAGCAGGCTTTGCAGCATGCCCTCGGGCATGCGGGTCTTCAGCAGCTCGCCAAGGCCCTCGGTTGCCGCCTTGATGGCGTCCATCGGCACATTGGCCCAGCTGAACACGGCCTGGAACATCAGGAACATGGTGACCGCCAGCACCAGCATGCCCCACACGGGGTGCATCACCACACGGTCGATGCGGTCGCTGGTGGCCAGGCTTCCAACCGGCTCACGCACGGCAAGGCCGAGGATGCGGCGCACCTCGCGTTGCGTGGCAAGCACGTCGTCGAGCCCCGGCGCCTGCCAGGGCTGCGGCGCGGCGGCGGCCACCGGCGCATCGAGGGCCTCGAGCAGGCCTTGCGCGCCGCCCGAGTGCACGCCGACAGTCTCGACGACCGGCACGCCCAGTTCGCGCGACAGCACGGCCGTGTCGACCGCAATGCCCTGCTTCTTCGCCATGTCGGTCATGTTGAGCGCCACCACCATCGGTACGCCGAGGCGCTTGGCCTCGAGCACGAGCCGCAGGTTGAGCCGCAGATTGGTGGCGTCGGTCACGCACACCAGCAGGTCGGGCAACGGCTCGCTGCTCTTGCCCGTGACCACGTCGCGCGTCACGGCCTCGTCGGCGCTGAGCGCGTTCAGGCTGTAGGCGCCCGGCAGGTCGAGCACGAACACGCGGCGGCCCGACGCGGTGCGCAGGGTGCCCTCCTTGCGCTCGACTGTGACGCCGGCGTAGTTGGCCACCTTCTGGCGGCTGCCGGTGAGCAGGTTGAAGAGCGCGGTCTTGCCGCAGTTCGGATTGCCGAGCAGTGCGACGCGCCCGGGCTGTGCGGTGGCTGCAAGGCGCCCCGGCCCCTGGATGACGGCCTCAACCATGGCTTGCGCCCTCCGGCACGCCCGGTGCCACATGGATCAGCGCGGCCTCGTGGCGGCGCAACGCAAAGGTGGTGTGGCCCAGCCGCACGGCCAGAGGCTCGCGCCCCGGAAGGCCGCTGGCAACGATGCGCACGGCCTCGCCGGGCACGAAGCCGATTTCGGTCAGGCGCAGCGCCAACTCTTGCCCCTCGGCATCGGCCGACCGCACGACGTCCAATACCGTCGCCCACTGATGGCTGGGTAGTTCGTCCAGGCGGATAGAGACAGGGGCAGCGGCCACGGAAAGAGGGATGGTCATGCGGGTTGGAACTCGTTCATCTCAGCAATGAGAACTATTATCATTGAAACGGGCTCGTCCCTGGTCTTGGTTGAAGCGCGGCGGCACGATAACTAGCGATGGTTCGCTGAGATAAATCGTTCAGATGCGCGTTGCAAAGGCTGCAAAGGAATTGCAGCGGTTGCACCGCCGGTCTTAGCTCCAGCGTTCGTTCAACAGCAAAAAAATGCTCGAAACGCCCAAGAGCAGCGGAAAACCAGCTTCAACGACCAACCAACGCAGGTTCTGGCTTCGGAGAAATAGTTGAAATGCGTTTTCAAACCGCTGAAGTGACACTGGAATCCGGACAGAGTTCACCACCCCTTTTGCTAGGCCCACCTCATGAGTGAGGGTCTGCATGTCGGATTTGAGGCCATCCAAGATCGATCGAATCGGCGCCCCCGGCTCTAGACCGCTTTGGAAGTCAGCGTGGCGTGACTCCTGAACAAATCTCGTCAGGTCTGCCTGGAGCTTTGTGGAGCCCTCATCGATGCGTTTCATTCGGGCACTTTGAGCCAGCCACCAGTTGTACAGAGTAGATTGGCGGGGATCGCTCGGATGGTCGGCGTCGGGGGACGAAAATCGGGCGCCGGTTATGAATGCGACTCTCGTGCCGGTCACCCGCAGCCGCCATTCTTGCAAACCGTCCATCGCACACCATGCGAAATGGATGAACATGTACAGGTTGATCGCCAAGAGTCCGGTTTTCAGGTTCTCTGTGGTCAGGCCCTCAAATGTCACGCCGAGCAACGTGTTCTGCGGGGCAACCTTGACGTCCAGAATGATCATGGCGATCGTGATGCAGGCCACGATCATTAAATTGAGCCGAATCTTTGAGGTGGCGTCAGAAAACTCTGGAAGCACTGGTTTGCCGAGCGCCTCCCTCACCGCCTCAATTGCTTTTTCGTCCGTCATGCGCGTCTCTGTTTTCAAGGAGTTGAGGGGCCTACCCTATACACGCCCCCATCCATCGCAGCGGCGTCAACGGAATATGTCACATCTTCTCTCTCGCTTCGGTGGAAGCCTCCAAGGCCGCGCGTAGACAACAATACTGCTCGCCGCCTGCCTCACGCCGGATGTTCCGGGCTTTCGCAGACGGCTTACAAGAGGAGCAGCATGGCAACAACGATGACGATTCCCAGCGAGAGGGTGAACGACTTTGGCGCTTATGTCCGAGTGGTCGAGCGCCTTCAGAATGACGAGGGCCAATACATTTTTCGCGGGCAGGACAGACGCGGGAACCTGCTACCCGGCGTCGCGCGCGGCACCCCAGATCGCAACCGCGTGCTGAGTGAGAGCGACGCATTGGAGCAATTTGGACTCTTGGGGGCGTCTCTCATGTCTCCTGGCCAACACACGATGGTCGACTTGATGGTCATAGCTCAGCACCACGGGTTGAAGACTCGCCTGCTTGACTGGTCGGCCAACCCATTGGTGGCCTTGTTTTTTGCTTGCAGCTCGCACGAACCAGGCCCGGTCTACGTCTATGTGCTGCACGCGGAGAAGCTTCTTGACAGGACCGTCTACGAGGGCGATCCATTCGGACGACGGAAGACCGTGGTATTCCAACCGCGGCTGAACAACCCGCGGGTCACCGCCCAAGATGGCTGGTTCACTTTGCACGCCTTTGCAAGCCAAGGCAAATTCGTGACGCTGGAAAGCAATCGGCAGGTGAAGCCTCATCTGTCAGAGATCGTGATTCCATCCGCTGCGAGGGAACCCATCCTAGACATGTTGCAAGCCACGGGCTTCACGCCGAAATCCATGTTCCCGGATCTCGTAGGCTTGTGCGCACATCTGAACCTGAAGCACAGCCTCACCTCTAGGCCAGACTTTGCCGACTTGTAGCCTTTAGAAGAGTCAAGCCGGTTCGGCCTCGCGGTCCCCAGTTGTAGATGATCAGTTCCTGGCGCTCAGCCCGGTTGGCACCGCCGCCCGCGGTGTAGTCGATGGCCAGGCACTCCACGCCGAGCCTTCGAAGCACCGCCGAATATCCGGGTGGTCGTTGAGACGCCCTGCATCATCAGGCAAGCAACTGCCGCAGCACGAACGGCAGGATGCCGCCGTGCTTGTAGTAGTCCACCTCGATCGGCGTGTCGATGCGAAGGCGCACTGTCACCTCCTGGTGCGTGCCGTCGGCACGGTGCACGACCAGCTTCACATCCATCTGCGGCTTGAGTGCTCCGCCGATCACCACGTCGATTTTTTCTTCGCCCGTGAGGCCCAGCGTCTGCCATGAATCGGCACCGCGGAACTGCAGCGGCAACACGCCCATGCCGACCAGATTGGCGCGGTGAATGCGCTCGAAGCTGCGCGCCACCACGGCCTTGATGCCCAGCAGCTGCGTGCCCTTGGCGGCCCAGTCGCGCGACGAGCCGGTGCCGTATTCCTCGCCGCCAAAGACCACGGTCGGAATGCCCTGCTCCATGTACTTCATGGCAGCGTCGTAGATGAACATCTTCTGGTTGCCAGGCTGGAACAGCGTGACGCCGCCCTCTTCCTGCGTGCCGTTGATGTCCGGCGGAATCATCAGGTTCTTGATGCGCACGTTGGCAAAAGTGCCGCGCATCATCACGTCGTGATTGCCGCGCCGCGAGCCGTAGCTGTTGAAGTCGGCCTTGGCCACGCCGTGCGCCTTGAGCCAGATGCCCGCGGGCGAGCTTTCCTTGATGGAACCTGCGGGCGAAATATGGTCGGTGGTGATCGAGTCGCCGAAGAGCGCCATGATCCGCGCGCCCTTGAAGCCCGCGTCCGACGCGTGCGGCTCCATCTTGAAGCCCTCGAAAAACGGCGGCTCGGCGATGTAGGTCGAAGAAGGCCAGTCGTAGACCTGGCCGTTGGTGCCCTGGATGCTGCTCCAGAACTTGCCGGGGTCGGTCTTCACCTTGTCGTAGTTCTCGCGGAACGACTTGGCGTTCATCGCATAGCGCAGGTTGTCGTCGATTTCCTTCGGCGTCGGCCAGATGTCGCCCAGGTACACGTTCTTGCCGTTCTTGCCCTTGCCGACCGGCTCAGTCATGAGGTCGACCATCACGTTGCCCGCAATCGCAAAGGCCACCACCAGCGGCGGCGAGGCCAGGAAGTTGGCCTTCAGGTTCGGATGGATGCGCGCCTCGAAGTTGCGGTTGCCCGAAAGCACGGCCGCACCGACCAGGTCGTTCTTGGTGATGGCGTCGTTGATCTCCGGCGTGAGGTCTCCCGCGTTGCCGATGCAGGTGGTGCAACCATAGCCGGCCAGATAGAAACCGAGCTTTTCGAGATACGGCAGCAGGCCCGCTTTCTCGAGGTATTCGGTGACGATGCGGGAGCCGGGCGCGAGCGAGGTCTTGACGTGCGGCTTGACCGTGAGGCCCGCCTCCACCGCCTTCTTGGCCAGCAGGCCGGCCGCGAGCATCACGCTCGGGTTGGAGGTGTTGGTGCACGAGGTAATGGCCGCGATCAGCACGTCGCCATTGCCGATGGTCACGCCGCCCTTGGGCGCCGCCGGCGCGGTGGCGTTCACATGCGCGGCCGCCTTGGTCGACCGGTTGGCCACCATCTCGACCACTTCGCGCGGCGCGCCGGGCGGCGGCGGCGCGGCTTCGTTGTCGTCGCCCTGGCCGCTCGTGGTCAGCGCATAGCGCAGCTTGAGCCGCTCGGCCGGCTGGTTGAAGCCGTTGGCGTCGTTGGGCTTGCTGAAGAGTTCTGAGAACTTGGTGGACAGGTGGCCCAGGTCGATGCGGTCCTGCGGCCGCTTCGGACCCGCGAGGCTCGGCGACACGGTGCCGAGGTCGAGCTTGACGATCTTGGTGTAGTCGATGTCGCCCGGGGCGGGCATGCCGAAGAGGCCTTGCGCCTTGTAGTAGGCCTCGAAGCGCTCGACCTCTTCCTTGGTGCGGCCGGTGCCTTCGAAATAGGCCACGGTCATTTCGTCGACCGGGAAGAAGCCCATGGTGGCGCCGTATTCGGGCGCCATGTTGCCGATGGTCGCGCGGTCCGGCACGGCGATGGACGCGGCCCCCGGGCCGAAGAACTCGACGAACTTGCCCACCACTTTTTCAGCGCGCAGGATGGCCGTGACGTACAGCACCAGGTCGGTGGCCGTGACGCCTTCGCGCAGCTTGCCGGTGAGCTCGAAGCCCACCACATCGGGCGTCAGCATGTACACGGGCTGGCCCAGCATGGCGGCCTCGGCCTCGATGCCGCCCACGCCCCAGCCGACCACGCCAACGCCGTTGATCATGGTGGTGTGGCTGTCGGTGCCGACCAGCGAGTCGGGGTAGTACACCGGCACCTCGGCGGTGTCGCTCGAGCTCTTATAGACGCCGCGCGCAAAGTATTCGAGGTTGACCTGGTGCACGATGCCGAAGCCGGGGGGCACGACACGGAAGGTGTCGAAGGCCTGCATGCCCCACTTCATGAACTGGTAGCGCTCGTTGTTGCGCTGGAACTCCAGCTTCATGTTGAGGTCGAGCGCATTGGAGGTGCCGTAGTAGTCGACCATCACGGAGTGGTCGACCACCAGGTCCACCGGCACCAGCGGCTCGATGGTCTTGGGCGACTTGCCGAGCTTGGCGGCCACGCTGCGCATGGCGGCCAGGTCGGCCAGCAGCGGCACGCCGGTGAAGTCCTGCAGCACCACGCGGGTCACGACGAAGGGAATTTCGTCGATTCGGTCTGCGTTGGGCGCCCAGTGCGCAAGTTCTTCGACATGCTTGGGCGAGACCTTTTGACCGTCGCAATTGCGCAGCACCGACTCGAGCACGATGCGGATCGACACCGGCAGCCGGTTCACGGAGGGATATTGTTTGGCCAGCTCCTTCAGGGACCAGTATTTGCCGGATGCGCCGGATGGGGTCTTGAAGGTCTTGAGGGTGGACGCAAAGGCGTGCGCCGGTGCTTTGGCCATTGAGGAACTCCTGTTGGTTCGATCTGTTCGTGGAAGCACCTCAAAGATAGCAGGGATCGATGTCAGTTGTTGTAGTCGGTCTTCCCTGCAATGCCCTTGAAGTGCCACCTTTCTCATGGCCAGAAATGCCGGGTAAACAGGTGTTGCCGGCATCCGCCGCGCTCAGGCCAGGGCCACGTTCGCGCCGCCGCGTGTCCGGCGCAGGCCCGTCCATTGCAGCTCGGCCAGCACCACCACGCACAGCGCCTGTGCCAGCACCCAGGCCATGCCCAATGCGGTAACCGCGAACATGCCGCTCATCAACAACGCCACGCACGCCACGGCCCAGCCGAAATTGCCGGCCACCACCAGCCCGATGAGCGTGCGGGGCGGTGTGCGGCGCATGGCCATGAAGGCCGCGGCCGCCGCGTATGCCAGCAGGAATACGCCGGTACTCATGAGCAAGGGCGCCGGCAGGCCGGTCAGCCGTGCCAGCGCATCGGTGAAAGCCACCTGCAACGCACCGGTTGCGGCGCAAGAGGCGGCGTCGGCCCACATGACGTTGGGGAGGAAACGGGGGGATGCAAAGACGGACATGAGAATCTCCTTCGGGTGGTACGCCGCAAGCCTGTCCTGCCGCGTTGGAGCCAATGATTCCGGAGGGTGCGCATCCCGTCGATAACCTCGGAGGTCATGGCGCACCGGCGCCGGCGCGCCAGAATGCGGGCCATGACTACTCCCCGCTCCCACTCGTCCAAGCCCGGCCAGCCCGGCGCGCGTGATCCGTTCGGCGCGCACCTGCGGCACTGGCGCACTCATCGCCGGCTGAGCCAGCTCGATCTCGCGCAGGAGGCCGAGGTTTCGACGCGCCACCTGAGCTATGTGGAAACCGGCCGTGCCGCACCCAGCCGCGAGATGGTGCTGCGCCTGGCCGAACGGCTGGAAGTGCCGCTGCGCGAGCGCAATGCACTGCTGGTGGCCGCGGGCTTCGCGCCGATGTACCGGCAGCGCTCGCTCGACGACCCCGCCCTGGCTTCGGCGCGGCGCGCGGTGGACCTGGTGCTGAAGGGCCACGAGCCGTTTCCCGCCCTGGCGGTGGACCGCCACTGGAACCTGGTGGCCTACAACGCGCTGGTGCCGATGCTCATGGCCGGCGCGGCGCCGGAGCTGGTGCAAGCCCCCATCAATGTGCTGCGCCTGAGCCTGCACCCCGAGGGCCTGGCCTCGCGCATCGCCAACCTTGCGCAGTGGCGCGCCCATCTGCTCGAACGCCTGCAGCAGCAGATTGCCGCGACAGGCGATGCCGTGCTGCAGGCGCTGCACGACGAGCTCGAGGCCTACCCCACGCCCAGCGTAAGCCACGACGCGCCGGCCGCGAACACGGAACTGTCAGGCGTCGTGGTGCCTTTTCAGCTGGTCACGCCGAACGGTGTGCTGAGCTTTATCAGCACCACCACGATCTTCGGCACGCCGGTGGACGTTACCTTGCAGGAGCTGGCGGTGGAGTCGTTCTTTCCGGCCGATACGCAGACGGCTGCGGCGCTGACCGCGCTGGCGGCACAGCCGGCATGAAAAAAGCCCCGCCGAAGCGGGGCTTTCTTGAACCGCGAGTTATGCGCTCTGATCAGGCTGCGACTGCGGCAGGCGCCACGACAGCAGCCGCTTCGGTCTTGTAGTCGTCGATCTTGTCGAAGTTCAGGTACTGGTAGATCTGGGCGCTCGATGCATCCAGCACGCCCGTTGCAGCCATGTACTCCTCGCGCGTCGGAATGCGGCCGAGGCGCGAGCAGATGGCGGCCAGTTCGGCCGAGCCGAGGTACACGTTGGTGTTCTTGCCCAAGCGGTTCGGGAAGTTGCGGGTGCTGGTCGACATGACCGTGGCGCCTTCGCGCACCTGCGCCTGGTTGCCCATGCACAGCGAGCAGCCCGGCATTTCGGTGCGCGCACCGGCATTGCCGAACACGCCGTAGTGGCCTTCTTCGGTGAGCTGCTGCGCGTCCATCTTGGTGGGCGGCGCAATCCACAGCTTGACCGGGATGTCGCGCTTGCCTTCGAGCAGCTTCGACGCGGCGCGGAAGTGGCCGATGTTGGTCATGCACGAGCCGATGAACACTTCGTCGATGACCGCGCCGGCCACGTCGCTCAGCGTCTTCACGTCGTCAGGGTCGTTCGGGCAGGCCACGATGGGTTCGTGGATTTCGGCCAGGTCGATCTCGATGACGGCGGCGTAGTCGGCGTCTGCATCGCCCTTGAGCAGTTGCGGGTCCTTGAGCCAGGCTTCCTGTGCGGCGATGCGGCGTGCCAGCGTGCGGGCGTCGGCATAGCCTTCGGCAATCATCCACTTCATCAGCGTGATGTTGCTGTTGATGTACTCGATGATCGGTTCCTTGTTCAGGTGCACCGTGCAGCCGGCGGCCGAGCGTTCGGCCGAGGCGTCGCTCAGTTCGAAGGCTTGTTCGACCTTCAGGTCGGGCAGGCCTTCGATTTCGAGGATGCGGCCCGAGAAGATGTTCTTCTTGCCTTGCTTGGCCACCGTCAGCAGACCCGACTTGATGGCGTACAGCGGAATGGCGTTGACCAGGTCGCGCAGCGTGACGCCGGGCTGCATCTTGCCCTTGAAGCGCACGAGCACCGATTCGGGCATGTCCAGCGGCATCACGCCGGTGGCGGCCGCGAAGGCCACGAGGCCGGAGCCGGCCGGGAAGCTGATGCCGATGGGGAAACGGGTGTGGCTGTCGCCGCCCGTGCCGACGGTGTCGGGCGTCAGCAGGCGGTTGAGCCAGCTGTGGATCACGCCATCGCCGGGGCGCAGCGAAACGCCGCCGCGGTTGGCCATGAACTCGGGGAGTTCGTGGTGCATCTTGACGTCGACCTTCTTCGGGTACGCCGCCGTGTGGCAGAACGACTGCATCACGAGGTCGGCCGAGAAGCCCAGGCAGGCCAGGTCCTTCAGCTCGTCGCGCGTCATCGGGCCGGTGGTGTCCTGCGAGCCGACCGAAGTCATCTTGGGTTCGCAGTACGTGCCCGGGCGAACGCCGGTGCCTTCGGGCAGGCCGCAAGCGCGGCCGACCATCTTCTGTGCGAGCGAGAAGCCCTTCTTGGTGTCGGCCGGGCTTTGCGGCAGGCGGAACAGCGTGGAGACCGGCAGGCCCAGCGCTTCGCGCGCCTTGGTCGTGAGGCCGCGGCCGATGATCAGCGGAATGCGGCCGCCGGCGCGCACTTCGTCGAACAGCACGTCGCTCTTGACGGTGAATTCGGCGATGACCTTGCCGTCCTTCAGCGCCTTGCCTTCGTAGGGACGCAGCTCGACCACGTCGCCCATGTTCATCTGGCTCACGTCGAGCTCGATGGGCAGTGCGCCCGAGTCTTCCATGGTGTTGTAGAAGATGGGGGCGATCTTGCCGCCGAGGCAGACGCCGCCGAAGCGCTTGTTGGGCACGAAGGGAATGTCTTCGCCGGTGAACCAGAGCACCGAGTTGGTGGCGCTCTTGCGCGAAGAGCCGGTGCCGACCACGTCGCCGGCGTAGGCCACGAGGTGGCCGCGCGCGCGCAGGTCTTCAATGAACTTCACCGGGCCGCGCTTGCCGTCTTCCTCGGGCACGATGCCGGGGCGGGCGTTCTTGTGCATCGCCAGGGCGTGCATCGGAATGTCGGGACGCGTGGTGGCGTCGGGTGCGGGGGACAGGTCGTCGGTGTTGATTTCACCGGCCACCTTGAAGATGCTGACCGTGATGCTTTGCGGCACTTCGGGGCGGCTGGTGAACCATTCGGCATCGGCCCAGCTTTGCAGCACGCCCTTGGCGTGGGCGTTGCCCTTGTCGGCCTTTTCCTTGACGTCGTGGAACTGGTCGAACATCAACAGGGTTTTCTTCAGGCCCTCGGCTGCCACGGCGCCTACTTCGGCGTCGTCGAGCAGGTCGATCATCGGGCTGATGTTGTAGCCGCCGAGCATGGTGCCGAGCAATTCGGTGGCGCGGGCGCGCGAAATGAACGCGTTCTTTTCGGTACCGTGGGCCACGGCCGCCAGGTAGCTCGCCTTGACCTTGGCCGCGTCGTCGACGCCGGCGGGCACGCGATAGGTGAGCAGATCGAGCAGGAAGGCACCGTCCTTGGCATTCGCGCTCTTGAGGAGCTCGATGGCTTCGGCAGTTTGCTTCGCGCTCAATGGCAGCGGCGGAATACCGAGCGCGGCGCGTTCGGCAACATGGTCAACGTAGGCTTGCAACATCTTCTTTTCTCCGGAAACTGGGCTGGCGGGCGTGCGGTACGGCAAGCAAGAGCCGCGCCGCACCCCTGGTTCGGTACTCTTATTTCTTGGCCGCGTCGGCGCCTTCGAACAGGCTCTTCGGCGGGTTCTTCTTCATTTCTTCGGCAAATGCGACCTGCTCTGCCGTCTGGCATTCATCGGCAATGCGCAGGCCCGCCTTCTGGTTCATCAGCATCGACTTGTTGCCGAGCTGGAGCCACATGGCGCCGGCACGGGCGTCTTCGAGGCGGATGGCGCCGGTGCGGCTTTCGACCGGGTGCATGCGGTACTTGAGGCCCTTGGTCGTCACGTTGAAGAAGCCGGGCTTCTTCTCGTCGGCCGCCACGGTCACGTCGGCGCCGAGTTCGCACTGTGCCTTGCCGAGCGAAACGCGCTTGGCGACTTCGAGGTCGGCGTCGGTCAGCACGATATTGGTTTCATCGGCGATGGGCGTCACTTCTTCGACGGCCTTGGCGGCCTTGCGGGTGACCTGCTTCTTGGGGGGCGCCTTCTTGGCTTCGGCCTTGGCGGCCGGCTTGGCAGCGGGGGTTTGCGCCGTGGCGGCAAACGGGAGCGCCAGGGCCAGGGCTGCGATCAGAGCAAGTTTCTTCATGGGTATTTCCTTGAGGCTGGATTCGTAAGTTTCAGGAGGCCGCGAGTGCAAACCAGGCTTTTGCCTCTGCAGGCAACGCGCGCCCTGTTGCGTGGGCACGCGTCAGCACTTGCCAAAAATGGCGATAGCTCGCGCGGTCGTGCAATGTGCCATCAATTTGTGTCGGCGCCCAATTCGCGAGTGCGGCATTTGTAATGATTTCTACGGCAATTTGAATCTGGGCCTCGTCCGGCGCAAACGCTTCCAGGATCGGCCGGATCTGGTTCGGATGAATGCTCCACATGCGCGTGTAGCCGAATTCGGTGGCCGCCTTGCGGGCCGCCGTGCGCATGGCGTCGGTGTTGTTGAACTCCGTGACCACGCAGTGCGAAGGCACCTTGCCGTAGGCGTGCGCCGCCGATGCGATGGCCAGCTTGGCGCGCACCACCAGCGGATGCGTGAACTGGCCGGCCGCCCCCATGCCATCGGCGGGAATGGCGCCCGCGTGGGCGGAAACGAAGTCCATCAGGCCGAAGCTCAGCGATTGCACGCGCGGATGCGCCGCGATTTCGAACGCGTTGTGCACGGCGAGCGGCGATTCGATGAGCACATGCAGCGGCAGCGCATCGGCATCGGCGGCCTCGAGCGCCGCCACCGCCTGCGCCACATCGGCCGCGGATTCGACCTTGGGCACCATCAGGTGGCTGAGCCGATGCCCGGCGCGGCCCGCAATGGTGATCACGTCGCCGGCGAAGGCCGGGTGATCGACGGGATGAACGCGCACACCGACTCGCATGCCCGGCTTTGCGGCAAGTGCCAGTTCGGTGACGAGCGCGGCATGCTCCGCCTCGCCGCCCACGGGAGCACCGTCTTCACAATCGAGCGTGACGTCGAACACGCAGGCACCGAACTCCTCGGCCATTTCGGCCTGCAGAGCGAGGCTCTTCTTCATGCGGGCTTCAACGCCGCTGTAGTGGTCGCAAACGGGCAAGGTCACGGCACCGGCTTGCGCGCCAAGCAACACTTCGCCGGGATGGACGGACTTCGTCATGCTTTTTTCTGCGCCACGATGAACATGCGCGGGAAAGCCAGCAATCGCTTGCCGTCGGCATGAGCGGGATAGGCCTGGTCGACGCGGCGCTCGTACTCGGCGAGATAGCTTGCCTGCAGGTCGGCCGGCAGCCGATCCACGAAAGGCTTCAGTCCCGTGCCGCGCACCCATTCGACGATGGCCGCAGCGTCGGCCATGGGGTGCTGGTAAATGGTGTGCCATACATCGACCTTGGCCGCTTCGGGTGCCAGCAGGTCGTAGTAGCCGCCGAGCGGCAACAGCAAGGTGCGCATGCGGTCGGCATTGCCGATGGGCTCGGCCCAGGGCGCCTCGCCGGCCACGGCGCGCATCAGGCGGTGCGTGGGCTCTTCGCGGTTGTCGGGCATCTGGATGGCGAGCACGCCACCCGGGGCCAGCGCAGCGAACAGGCGCGGGATCAGCGTTTCGTGATCCGGCACCCACTGCAGGGCTGCGTTGGCATAAATGAGGTCGGGCGCTTGGTCTTGCGGCGCCCAGGTCGCGATGTCGCTCAACTCGAAGCGCGCTTGCGGCAGGCGCTCGCGCGCGCTGACCAGCATGGCTTCGGAGTTGTCGGTCCCGACGACGCGTGCCTTCGGGAACCGGCGTGCCAGCAGCTCGGTGGAATTGCCCGGTCCGCAGCCGAGGTCGACCACATGGGCCGCCTCGGACAACGGCACCCGCGCCAGGAGTTCCTGTGCGGGTCGGGTGCGCTCGTCCTCGTAGCGACGGTAGAGCGCGGGGTTCCAGTCGAGCATGCCGATGCTGCGATTTGCGATTACAGGAGGTGAGCGACGCCTGCCTGCTCGCCCTGCAGCTCTTCCAGGGTCTTGTTGATGCGTTCCTGGCTGAACGCGTCGATTTCGAGGCCTTCGACCAGCTTGTATTCGCCGTTCTCGCAGGTGACCGGGAAGCCGAACATGGTGTCCTTCGGAATGCCGTACTGGCCGTCCGACGGAATGCCCATGGTGACCCACTTGCCGTTGGTGCCCAGGGCCCAGTCGCGCATGTGGTCGATGGCGGCGTTGGCAGCCGAGGCAGCCGACGACAGGCCGCGCGCTTCGATGATGGCCGCGCCGCGCTTGCCGACGGTGGGCAGGAAGGTGTTGGCGTTCCATTCCTGGTCGTTGATCATCTTGGCAACGCTTTCGCCCTTGATGGTGGCAAAGCGGTAGTCGGCGTACATCGTGGGCGAGTGGTTGCCCCAGACGGTGAGCTTCTCGATGTCGGCCACGGGCTTGCCGGTCTTGGCAGCGATCTGGCTGGCGGCGCGGTTGTGGTCCAGGCGCAGCATGGCGGTGAAGTTCTTGCGCGGCAGGTCGGGGGCGCTCTTCATCGCGATGTAGGCGTTGGTGTTGGCGGGGTTGCCGACCACGAGCACCTTCACGTTGCGGCTGGCAACGGCGTTCAAGGCCTTGCCTTGCGCCGTGAAGATGGCGCCGTTGACGGCCAGCAGCTCGGCACGCTCCATGCCCGGGCCGCGCGGACGCGAACCGACCAAGAGGGCGTAGTCGGCGTCCTTGAAGGCGGTCATCGGGTCGCCGTGGGCTTCCATGCCGGCCAGCAGCGGGAAGGCGCAGTCGTCGAGTTCCATCATCACGCCCTTGAGCGCCTTCTGGGCCTTCTCGTCGGGGATTTCGAGCAATTGCAGGATGACCGGCTGGTCTTTGCCGAGCATTTCGCCGGACGCGATACGGAACAACAAGGCGTAACCGATTTGACCGGCGGCACCGGTGACGGCAACGCGGACGGGTTTTTTGCTCATGGGAAGACTCCAGAAGATGGTGAAACGGTGTCGGCGGGCGCGCGTAGCGCCGGTGTCCTGCAGGGCGGAAATCCTTCCCGCGGCGCAGGCCGGCCCGCATTTTAAGCCGAATCGGCGCAAGCCGTCTTATGTCTTATATAAGATATGCTCGGAGGTTCCGCCACGGCGCACCCCACCGCTGCCATGAATGCCCCCACCGTCCTTGAAGAATCTGCGACGCCATCCTTCAGTCCGCTCTATCAGCAGATCAAGACTTTGATCCTGCAGAGCCTGCAGGCCGGCGAGTGGAAGCCGGGCGAGCCGATCCCGAGCGAAATGGATCTTGCAGCGCGGTATCGCGTGAGCCAGGGCACGGTGCGCAAGGCCATCGACGAGCTGGCGGCCGAAAATCTGGTGGTGCGGCGCCAGGGCAAGGGCACCTTCGTTGCCACGCATGCCGAGCAGCACGTGCAGTACCGCTTTCTCAAGCTCGTGCCCGATGTCGGCACGCCGAGCACCGAAGGCCCGGCCGAGCGCACCATCGTCGATTGCCGCCGCCAGCGCGCCTCGGCCGACGTGGCGCGCGCGTTGGGCCTGCGCACGGGCGACGCGGTGCTGCAGGTGCGGCGCGTGCTCGCCTACGTGGGCGTGCCGACCATTCTCGAAGACCTCTGGCTCCCCGGAGCGCCCTTCAAGGGACTCACGGCCGAGCGGCTGCGGGCCTGGCCGGGCCCGATGTACGCCATGTTCGAAACCGAATTCGGCGTGCGCATGGTGCGCGCCGAAGAAAAAATTCGCGCGGTGCTGCCCGATCCGGAGCAGGCGGCGCTGCTCGACGTGTCGCTGCAGATGCCTTTGCTCAGCGTGGAGCGCCTGGCCCACACCTATCACGACATGCCGATGGAACTGCGTCGCGGCCTCTATCGCACCGACACGCACCACTACCGCAATCAGCTCGGCTGAGATCGCGTCAAATGAAACCACGATCGACCCGCATTGCAGCATCGGCGCCCCCTGCGCAGCACGCTCCGAAGTCAATAGCATCCGACTGCAGCGCTGCGCCGACAAGAGCACCTCCGCCATGCAATGGTGCATTGCAATAGAATTTTGCGTTGTTTGCATTCCGCAGAAGAAACAAAAGCGTTCGCTATCAGAACAAGCCACCAAGCCACGAAAGCCTCCCCCCAATGACAGAGCTTGCAACCCCTCCCCGGCCGCCGCGTCGCGAATTCCGGAACATCAATGCCTTCACCGATCTCACGACCTACCGGTTGCCGCCGGCCGGCATCGTGTCGATCCTGCACCGCGTGAGCGGCGTGATCATGTTCCTGCTGCTGCCGTTCATCATCTGGATGTTCGACACCTCGCTTTCGTCCGACTATTCGTTTGCCAGATTCAAGGCCGCCTTCAACAGCGGCCTTGGTTTCGTTCCGGGCTGGTTCTTCAAGCTGGTCGCTCTCGCGCTGATCTGGGCCTACCTGCACCATTTCATCGCCGGCCTGCGCCACCTCTGGATGGACGTGAGCCACGCCGCCGTCACCAAGGAATTCGGACACAGTTCGGCGATCGCCACGCTGTTCCTGAGCATCGTGCTCACGTTGGTGCTCGGCGCCAAGTTGTTCGGCCTGTACTGAGAAGGAGCCAACCATGTCTGTGAATTACGGCTCCAAGCGCATCGTCGTCGGCGCGCATTACGGTTTGCGCGACTGGCTCAGCCAGCGCATCACGGGCGGCCTGATGGCGCTCTTCACGATCATCCTGCTCGCGCAACTGATCTTCACGCGTGGTCCCCTCGGCTACGACCTCTGGGCCGGCATCTTCGCCGCGCAGTGGATGAAGGTGCTGACCTTCTCCGTGATCGTTTCCCTGCTCTATCACGTGTGGGTTGGCATGCGCGATGTGTGGATGGACTATGTCCAGCCCGTCGGCATTCGCCTCGCCCTTCAAATTTTCACCATCGTCTGGCTTGTCGGTTGTGCGGGTTGGGCCATTCAAGTGCTTTGGAAGATCTGACCCCACCATGACCTACACAAAAGAACAAATCACCAAGCGCAAGTTCGACGTCGTGATCGTCGGTGCCGGCGGCTCCGGCATGCGCGCTTCGCTGCAACTGGCCCGCGCCGGCCTGAACGTGGCGGTGCTCTCCAAGGTGTTCCCCACGCGCTCGCACACGGTCGCGGCCCAAGGCGGCGTGGGCGCATCGCTCGGCAACATGAGCGAGGACAACTGGCACTACCACTTCTACGACACGATCAAGGGCTCCGACTGGCTCGGCGACCAGGACGCGATCGAGTTCATGTGCCGTGAAGCACCGAAGGTCGTGTACGAGCTCGAACACTTCGGCATGCCGTTCGACCGCAACCCCGACGGCACGATCTACCAGCGTCCGTTCGGCGGCCACACGGCCAACTACGGCGAAAAGCCCGTGCAGCGCGCCTGCGCCGCGGCCGACCGCACCGGCCACGCCATGCTGCACACGCTCTACCAGAAGAACGTCGAGGCACGCACCCAGTTCTTCGTCGAATGGATGGCCCTCGACCTGATCCGCGACGCCGAAGGCGACGTGGTCGGCGTCACGGCCCTCGAAATGGAAACCGGCGACCTGCACATCCTGCAGGCCAAGACGGTGCTGCTGGCCACCGGCGGCGCGGGCCGCATCTTCCAGGCCTCGACCAACGCCTTCATCAACACGGGCGACGGCCTGGGCATGGCCGCGCGTTCGGGTATTCCGCTGCAGGACATGGAGTTCTGGCAGTTCCACCCGACCGGCGTGGCCGGTGCCGGCGTGCTGCTGACCGAAGGCTGCCGCGGCGAAGGCGCCATCCTGCTCAACAGCAACGGCGAACGCTTCATGGAGCGCTATGCGCCCACCCTGAAAGACCTGGCACCGCGCGACTTCGTTTCGCGCTCGATGGACCAGGAAATCAAGGAAGGCCGCGGCTGCGGTCCCAACAAGGACTACGTGCTGCTGAAGCTCGACCACCTCGGTGCCGAGACCATCCACAAGCGCCTGCCCTCGGTGTACGAAATCGGCGTGAATTTCGCCAACGTCGACATCACCAAGGAGCCGATTCCCGTGGTGCCGACCATCCACTACCAGATGGGCGGCATTCCGACCAACATCAACGGCCAGGTCGTGATTCAGCAGGGCGAGCAGAACAGCGCCGTGGTGAACGGCCTCTATGCCGTGGGCGAATGCTCCTGCGTGAGCGTGCATGGCGCCAACCGCCTGGGCACCAATTCGCTGCTCGACCTGCTGGTGTTCGGCCGCGCGGCCGGCAACCACATCGTCGAGTTCAATGACAAGCTGAAAGAGCACAAGCCGCTGCCGGCTGATGCCGCCGACCGCACGCTGGAGCGCCTGAACCGGCTCGAAGCGACCACCGACGGCGAATACGCGCAGGACGTGGCCGGCGAAATCCGCGCCGTCATGCAGCAGCACGCCGCCGTGTTCCGCAAGCAAGCCTCGATGGACGAAGGCGTGGTCAAGATCGCTGCCGTGCGCGAGCGCGTCAACGCCATCGGCCTGAAGGACAAGTCCAAGGTGTTCAACACCGCGCGCATCGAAGCGCTGGAAGTCGACAACCTCATCGAAGTGGCGCAGGCCACGATGGTCTCGGCGGCCGCACGCAAGGAATGCCGCGGCGCGCACACGGTGGAAGACTACGAGCGTCCGTCGGACGACCCGGTGGCACCGCTCGGCCGCGACGACGCGAACTGGATGAAGCACACGCTCTGGTACAGCCAGGACAACCGCCTCTCCTACAAGCCGGTCAACCTCAAGCCGCTGACGGTCGACTCCGTTCCTCCCAAGGTCCGTACGTTCTAAACAAGAACAACATCACAAGGTTTCACGATGAAGCGCACATTCCAGATCTACCGCTACGACCCGGACAAGGACGCCAAGCCCTACATGCAGACCATCGAGATCGAACTCGACGGCCATGAGCGCATGCTGCTCGACGCCCTGATGAAGCTCAAGGCGCAGGATCCCACGCTGTCGTTCCGCCGCTCGTGCCGCGAAGGCGTCTGCGGCTCCGACGCCATGAACATCAACGGCAAGAACGGCCTCGCCTGCCTGACCAACATGCTCACGCTCAAGGGCACGATCGTGTTGAAGCCGCTGCCGGGCCTGCCGGTGATCCGCGACCTGATCGTGGACATGACGCAGTTCTTCAAGCAGTACAACTCGATCAAGCCTTACCTGCAGAACGACAACGTGCCGCCCGAGAAGGAGCGCCTGCAGTCGCCGGAAGAGCGCGAAGAGCTCAACGGCCTGTACGAGTGCATTCTGTGCGCGAGCTGCTCCACCAGCTGCCCCAGCTTCTGGTGGAACCCCGACAAGTTCGTGGGCCCGGCCGGCCTGCTGCAGGCCTACCGCTTCATCGCCGACAGCCGCGACGAAGCCACCGCCGAGCGCCTGGACAACCTCGAAGACCCGTACCGCCTGTTCCGCTGCCACACGATCATGAACTGCGTCGACGTGTGCCCGAAGAACCTGAACCCGACGAAGGCGATCGGCAAGATCAAGGAACTGATGGTGCGCCGCGCCATCTGAACCTTTACTTCCCGAGAGAAACCATGCAAACCGCTGCCGAACTCGCACAGCCGATCAGCGAACGCGCGCTGAGCAAGCTGAAATGGCGCTGCCGGCGCGGTCTGCTCGAGAACGATTTGTTCATCGCCCGCTTCTTCGAACGGCACGAGTCCCACATGACTGCCGGCCAGGCGGGAGCGATGGAGACATTGATGGACCTGTCGGACAACGACCTCCTCGATCTTCTGCTGCGAAGAAAGGAGCCCGAGCCCGAATGGGCCGGGGCCGAGGTGGTCGAGTTGCTGCAGTTGATGCGCACCGATGGCGCGCAGCGCCCCGCGACCTCCGTTTCCGCCCCCGTTTCCTCTTCGCCTTCCTGAATACTCTCTGAAAGAAACCCGAAATGAAAGCTTCCGATATCAAGGCCACGCTGTCGTTCAGCAACGGCGGCGACAGCGTCGAACTGCCGATCTACAAGGGCACCGTGGGCCCCGACGTGATCGACATCCGCAAGCTGTATGCGCAGACCGGCATGTTCACCTATGACCCGGGTTTCATGTCGACGGCCGCATGCCAGTCGGCCATCACGTACATCGACGGCGACAAGGGCGAACTGCTGTATCGCGGCTACCCGATCGAGCAGCTCGCAACCAACTGCGACTTCCTCGAAACCTGCCACCTGCTGCTCTACGGAGAGCTGCCGGACCAGGCCAAGAAGACCAACTTCACCAAGCTCGTGACCAACCACACGATGGTCAACGAGCAGATGCAATTCTTCCTGCGCGGCTTCCGCCGCGACGCGCATCCGATGGCCATCATGACCGGCCTGGTGGGTGCCCTGTCGGCCTTCTATCACGACAGCACGGACATCAACAATCCCGAGCACCGCGAGATCGCCGCGATCCGCCTGATCGCGAAGATGCCCACGCTCGTGGCCATGGCCTACAAGTACACGATCGGCCAGCCGTACATGTACCCGAAGAACGACCTGAGCTACGCGGGCAACTTCCTGCACATGATGTTCGCCACGCCGTGCGAGGAGTACAAGGTGAACCCGGTGCTCGAGCGCGCGCTCGACCGCATCTTCATCCTGCACGCAGACCACGAGCAGAACGCTTCGACCTCGACCGTGCGCCTGTGCGGCTCGTCGGGCACCAACCCCTTCGCGGCCATTGCGGCCGGCGTGGCCTGCCTCTGGGGCCCTGCCCACGGCGGTGCCAACGAAGCGGCGCTGAACATGCTCTACGACATCCAGAAGGAAGGCGGCGTGGAGAAGATCGGCGAGTTCATCAAGAAGGTGAAGGACAAGAACTCGAACGTCAAGCTCATGGGCTTCGGCCACCGCGTGTACAAGAACTACGACCCGCGCGCCAAGCTGATGCAGGAAACCTGCAACGAAGTGCTGACCGAGCTGGGCCTGGAGCAAGACCCGCTGTTCAAGCTGGCCAAGGAACTGGAAAAGATCGCCCTGGAAGACGAGTACTTCGTGTCGCGCAAGCTCTACCCGAACGTCGACTTCTACTCGGGCATCGTGCAGCGCGCCATCGGCATTCCGGTGCCGCTGTTCACCGCGATCTTCGCGCTGGCCCGCACGGTCGGCTGGATTGCCCAGCTGAACGAAATGATCGGCGACCCCGAATACAAGATCGGCCGTCCGCGCCAGCTGTTCGAAGGCTCGCCCAAGCGCGACGTGCAGCCCATCGGCAAGCGCTGATCGCGCGCTTCCGGCGTTCATCCCTAAAAGCTGCCCTCGGGCAGCTTTTTTGCGTCTTGGCTGACATGCGGCACCGGGACGCCGGCGATAGGCTGTAAAGCACTTAGAGCCGAAGGAGTTCCATCATGAAGTCGCTTGTCGCATTATTCGCCGTTGCATTTGCCCTTGCGGTACCGCTGTCGGGTTGCAATACTTGGAGAGGAGCCGGCCAGGACGTGCAGAAGGCCGGGGAAAAGATGGAGGATTCGTCGAAGAAGCGCCAATGACGCCTCTTACGCTCATCGCGCACCGACAGTAATGTCATCGCGCATGGCGATGACTCAAACCTGAAAACAAGGGGAAAATACGGACCTCCATCTCCATACGAGATGCCAAGGCCCGTATGACCCCTTCCCCATCTTCCGAGCGCAATTTCGCCCGGCGCATCGACCTCACGTCGCTGCAGCTGTTCGTGGCCGTTTGCGAACTGGGCAGCATCGGGCGGGCGGCGGAACGCGAATTCATTGCCGCCTCGGCAATCAGCAAGCGGCTGTCGGACCTGGAAGCCACCCTGGGCACCACCCTTCTCTACCGCCACGCGCGCGGGGTCGATCTTTCGCCCGCGGGTGAAAGCCTGCTGCACCATGCGCGCTCGGTGCTCTACAGCCTCGAGAAAATGCAGGGCGAGCTCAGCGAATATGCCGAGGGCGTGCGCGGCCATGTTCGGGTGCATGCCAACATCTCGGCCATCGTGCAGTTTCTTCCGGAGGATCTTGGCGCCTTCACGCGCGAGCATGACGCGATCAAGATCGACCTCGAAGAGCATCTGAGCAACGAAGTGGTGCGCGCGGTGCAGGAAGGCGCCGCCGACCTCGGCATTTGCCACATTCCCGACGGCACGAACGAGTTGCAGACGCTGCCCTACCGCCACGACCGGCTCGTGCTGATCGTGCCCGCCAGGCATCCGCTGGCCGCGCAGGGGGCGATCGATTTCGCCGCCTCGCTCGATTTCGACCATGTCGGGCTCCACACCAACAGCTCGATCTACGTAGCCATGCACCAGGCCGCCGTTGACGCGGGGCGCAGCGTCAAGCTGCGCATCCACGTGACCGGGCTCGACGCGATGTGCCGCATGATCGACAACGGCCTGGGCATCGGCGTGATGCCGCAGCGCGCGTTCGAACTGCTGCAGGCGGGCATCGGCAGCCGCCTGTGCAGCGTGGCGCTGAACGACGCCTGGTCCAACCGCGAAATCCGGCTGGTGGCGCGCGACTTCTCGACCCTGCCGGTGGCCGCGCGCACGCTGGTCAACCATTTGCACACGCCGGCGGCCGCCCACGATGCCGCCGAGCCGATCGCCGCCTAGAAAACAAGACAATTCACCTCCCCACGAAAGACAGAGACCGACATGGCACGCACGCTCTACGACAAGATCTGGGACGAACACGTCGTCCACACCGAGGACGACGGCACCGCCATCCTCTACATCGACCGCCACCTGGTGCACGAGGTCACCAGCCCGCAGGCCTTCGAGGGTCTGCGCGAGGCCGGCCGCAAGCTGTGGCGCATCAGCTCGGTGGTGGCCACGGCAGACCACAACACGCCGACCACCGGCTGGGAACTCGGCTACGAAGGCATTGCCGATCCGACCAGCAAGGAACAGGTCACCACGCTGGACAAGAACATCGCCGAATTCGGCGCCGCAGCGTTCTTTCCGTTCCTGAGCAAGCGCCAAGGCATCGTGCACGTGATCGGCCCCGAGTCGGGCGCCACGCTGCCAGGCATGACCGTGGTCTGCGGCGACTCGCACACCTCCACGCACGGCGCGTTCGGCGCGCTGGCGCACGGCATCGGCACCAGCGAGGTCGAGCACGTCATGGCCACGCAAACGCTGCTCGGCAAGAAGGCGAAGAACATGCTCGTGAAGGTCGAGGGCAAGCTGCCGCTCGGCTGCACCGCCAAGGACATCGTGCTGGCCATCATCGGCAAGATCGGCACCGCCGGCGGCACGGGCTACACCATCGAATTCGCGGGCTCGGCCATTCGCGACCTGAGCATGGAAGGCCGCATGACGGTCTGCAACATGGCCATCGAGGCCGGCGCGCGAGCGGGGCTGGTGGCGGTCGACGAAAAGACCATCAGCTACGTGAAGGGCCGCCCGCTCGCACCCACGGGGGTGGAATGGGACCAGGCCGTGAGCTACTGGCGCACGCTGCAGTCGGACCCCGGCGCGAAGTTCGACGCTGTGGTCGAGCTCGACGCGACGCAAATCCAGCCGCAGGTCACCTGGGGCACCTCGCCCGAGATGGTGGTCGACATCAACGGCCGCGTGCCCGATCCCGAGAAGGAAAAAGACGCCAGCAAGCGCGGCGCCATCGAGCGCGCGCTGGTCTACATGGGCCTGGAGCCGAACAAGGCGATCAACGACATCTTCGTCGACAAGGTGTTCATCGGTTCGTGCACCAACAGCCGCATCGAGGACATGCGCGAAGCCGCCGCCGTGGTGAAGAAACTCGGCCAGAAGGTCGCGAAGAACGTGAAGCTCGCCCTGGTGGTCCCGGGCTCGGGCGTGGTGAAGGAACAGGCCGAGCGCGAAGGCCTCGATGTGATCTTCAAGGCCGCGGGCTTCGAATGGCGCGAGCCCGGATGCTCGATGTGCCTGGCCATGAACGCCGACCGGCTGGAACCCGGCGAGCGCTGCGCATCGACCAGCAACCGCAACTTCGAAGGCCGCCAGGGCGCCGGCGGCCGTACCCACCTCGTGAGCCCGGCCATGGCCGCCGCCGCTGCGGTGCACGGCCACTTCGTCGACGTGCGCACCTTCGCCTGAACAGAGAGAAGAGAGATTCACATGCAGAAATTCACCGTGCACAAGGGTCTCGTGGCTCCGATGGACCGCGAGAACGTCGACACCGACGCGATCATTCCGAAGCAGTTTCTGAAGTCGATCCGCAAGACCGGCTTCGGCCAGAACCTGTTCGACGAATGGCGCTATCTCGACGCCGGCTTTCCGGGCCAGGACCCGGCCAGCCGCAAGCCGAACCCCGACTTCGTGCTGAACCAGCCGCGCTACGCGGGTGCCTCCGTGCTGCTGGCACGCAAGAACTTCGGCTGCGGTTCGTCGCGCGAGCATGCGCCGTGGGCGCTCGACCAGTACGGCTTTCGGGCGATCATTGCGCCGAGCTATGCCGACATCTTCTTCAACAACAGCTTCAAGAACGGCCTGCTGCCGATCGTGCTGCCCGAAGCGCAAGTCGCGCAGCTGTTCGACGAGACCCTTGCCTTCCCCGGCTACACGCTGACCATCGACCTGGAGCGCCAGGTGGTGGTGAAGCCCGACGGCGGCGAGTTCGCCTTCGACGTGCAGGCCTTCCGCAAGTACTGCCTGATCAACGGGCTGGACGACATCGGCCTGACGCTGCGCCACAAGGACAAGATCAAGGCCTTCGAGGCCGAGCGCCTGGCGCAGAAGCCCTGGCTCGCGCACTCGATGATTGCTTGATCGCCTGATCGGCATTTGCATTTCCGTATTCAAACCTCAGACCAAAGCATCATGAAAATTGCAGTTCTCCCGGGTGACGGCATCGGCACCGAAATCGTGGCCGAGGCCATCCGCGTGCTCGACGCGCTCGACCTCTCGTTCGAAATGGAAACTGCGCTGGTCGGCGGTGCGGCCTACGAGGCACACGGCCATCCGCTCCCCGAATCGACGCTCAAGCTGGCGAAGGAAGCTGACGCGGTGCTGTTCGGCGCGGTCGGCGACTGGAAGTACGACAAGCTCGACCGCCCGCTGCGCCCCGAGCAGGCCATTCTTGGCCTGCGCAAGAACCTCGGCCTGTTCGCCAATTTCCGCCCGGCCATCTGCTACGAGCAACTGGTGGACGCATCGAGCCTGAAGCCCGAACTCATCGCGGGCCTGGACATCCTCATCATCCGCGAGCTGACAGGCGACATCTACTTTGGCCAGCCGCGCGGCCGCCGCACGGCTGTCGACGGGCACTTTCCGGGCGCCGAAGAAGCCTTCGACACGATGCGCTATTCGCGCCCCGAGGTCGAGCGCATCGCCCGCGTGGCCTTCGAAGCCGCCCGCAAGCGCAACAAGCGCGTGACCAGCGTCGACAAGGCCAACGTGCTCGAGACCTTCCAGTTCTGGAAAGACGTCGTGACCGAGGTGCACAAGGACTATCCGGACATCGAACTCGACCACATGTACGTCGACAACGCGGCCATGCAGCTCGTGAAGGCGCCCAAGAAATTCGACGTGATCGTCACCGGCAACATGTTCGGCGACATCCTCTCGGACGAGGCCGCCATGCTTACCGGCTCCATCGGCATGCTGCCCTCGGCATCGCTCAATTCGAGCAACCAGGGCCTGTATGAACCCAGCCACGGCAGCGCCCCCGACATCGCCGGCAAAGGGGTTGCCAATCCATTGGCTACAATACTGTCCGCTGCCATGATGCTCCGCTTTTCACTCAACCAAGCCGAAGCTGCCGACCGTATCGAGTCGGCGGTCAAGCATGTGCTCGCCTCCGGGCTGCGCACGGGTGACATCTGGTCAGAAGGTACGAAGCGCGTCGGCACCCGTGAGATGGGCGACGCGGTCGTTGCAGCAATCACCAAAAAGACGATTACCGGCTAACCGCAGCCCGCTTCGTCACGCCCCTCCCCGGCTCGACGAGTCGGGGGCAAGAAAAGACCACTTTTTTCTTTCTTTTAATAGGGCAAACTGAAATGGCGAACGCATCTCAACCTCTGGTCGGCCTCGTAGGCTGGCGCGGCATGGTCGGCTCGGTCCTGATGGACCGCATGCAGGCCGAAGGCGACTTCGGGCTCATCGAGCCGCTGTTCTTCTCGACCTCCAACGCCGGCGGCAAGGCCCCGGCGATGGCGAAGAACGAAACCGCGCTGAAGGATGCGAACGACATCGACGCACTGAAGAAGTGCGACATCATCATCACCTGCCAGGGCGGCGACTACACCAGCGAGGTGTTCCCCAAGCTGCGCGCCGCCGGCTGGAGCGGCCACTGGATCGACGCCGCTTCCACCCTGCGCATGCAGGACGACGCCGTCATCGTGCTCGACCCGGTCAATCTGCCGGTCATCCAGAACGCGCTCACCAACGGCGGCAAGAACTGGATCGGCGGCAACTGCACCGTGAGTTGCATGCTCATGGGCGTGGGCGCCCTCTACAAGGCCGGCCTGGTCGAGTGGATGACCAGCATGACCTATCAGGCTGCTTCGGGCGGCGGCGCGCAGCATATGCGCGAGCTGCTGACGCAGTTCGGCACCCTCAATACCGAGGTGCGCGCCCTGCTGGACGACCCGAAGTCCGCCATCCTTGAAATCGACCGCAAGGTGCTGCACAAGCAGCAGAACCTGAGTGCCGCTGAAACGGCCAACTTCGGCGCCCCGCTGGGCGGCTCGCTCATCCCCTGGATCGACAAGGACCTGGGCGACGGCATGTCCAAGGAAGAATGGAAGGCCGGCGCGGAAACCAACAAGATTCTCGGCCAGGGTGCGGGCTTCGGCACCGCCGCCGTGCCGGTCGACGGCTTCTGCGTGCGCATCGGCGCGATGCGCTGCCACAGCCAGGCGCTGACCTTCAAGCTCAAGAAGGACGTGCCGCTGGCGGACATCGAAGCCATGATCGCGGCCGACAACCAGTGGGCGAAGGTGGTTCCGAACACCCGCGAGGCCACCCTCAAGGACCTGACCCCGGTGGCCGTGACGGGCACCATGGGCATCCCCGTGGGGCGCATCCGCAAGCTTGCGATGGGCCCTGAATATGTCGGCGCTTTCACCATCGGCGACCAGCTGTTGTGGGGCGCTGCCGAACCGCTGCGCCGCATGCTGCGCATCTTGCTCGAGGCTTGATGGGGCCATATAGGCTCACCGTTGGCCCCGAATGTTGCCTCAAAGCAACAGAAGATGTGTGCGTAAGTATGCGCGTACTGGGTAGAACAGGCGCAGCGCCTTGTCAGTACCCGGTGTTGGTGCTAACGTCCTCTTACAATTTCTGGGCCTGAGCCGCCCCTATCAGCATGACAAGACATCTGTTGCCCGCGGCCCGCCCATCGGCCGCTCGCCCTTCTCTGCCTTTGAAAGGCCTTCGCCTTTCCGTTCTTGGCGCCGCCGTGGCGGTGGCCATGGGTGTTGCAAGCACCGATGCCAGCGCCTTCGCGCTCGGCCAATTGAAGGTGCAATCCGCACTGGGGGAACCCCTTCGCGCTGAAATCGACGTCACGGAAATGGCGGCTGCCGAAGCGGAAAGCCTGAAGATCAACGTTGCCAGTGCGGATGCGTTCAAGAACGCGGGCGTTCCGTACAACGCCGCATTGAGCGACGTCAAGGCAACGCTGCAGCGCCGCGCCGGCGGCCAGTACGTGGTGCGCTTGACCGGCACGCGTCCGCTCAACGATCCCTTCGTCGACCTGCTGCTCGAAGCCAACGGTTCGTCCGGCCGCATGGTGCGCGACTACACAGTGCTGCTCGATCCGCCGGTGACCCGCCAAGCGGCGCCCAGCGCGCCGATTTCGCCTTCCACGCCGCAGGTCAGCACGCCTCCCGCGGAACGTTCGGGTTCGGCTGCCGCTCGCGCACGCCGCGAACGCGCACCTGTGGCTCCCGTCACCGTTCCACCTGCAGCCGCTCCGGCGCCTGCAACCGCGGCACCGCAAGCCCCCAGCTCTGCGGCGCCGGCTCGTCCGGCAGGCGGCGGCGAACAAGTCACGGTGCAGCGCGGCGATACCGCCAGCAAGATCGCCGGCGCCCACAAGCCCGCCGACATATCGCTCGACCAGATGCTGGTGGCGCTTTTGCTGGCCAACCCCGATGCTTTCATTGGCGGCAACGTCAATCGCATGAAGGCCGGCGCAGTGCTCGATTTGCCGGGTGCCGCCGAAGCCGGCGCCATTCCGCCCGCGGAAGCACGACGCACCGTGACCGCGCAAAGCCGCGACTTCGGTGCCTACCGCCAGCGTCTGGCCGAGAACGCGCCCACCGCGAATGTGGCCGCTGCCGGCCGCAACGCCTCGGGCAAGGTGCAAGCCAATGTCGAAGATCGCAATGCAACGGCCAGCGCACCCGACAAGCTGACGATCTCGCAAGGCAGTGCGGCCGCTCGCGCCGCCGACGAGAAGGTTGCTCAAACCCGCCAGGCGCAGGAGAGCAACAACCGCGTTGCGGAGCTTTCGAAGAACATCAACGAACTGGCCAAGCTCAAGGCGGCCACCGGTTCTGCGGCCCCCGCCGCTGGCTCGGCACCCGCGCCGACCGCTCCTGGCATCCCGGTCCCCAACCCGGGCGTGGCGGCCACGGCTTCGCCGACGGCGGTCAGCCCGGCACCGGCTGCGCCCGCGCCCGCCGCGGCGGCACCTGTGGCTCCTGCCGCGCCTGTCGCACCAGCTGCAACGCCTGCCGCAACGCCCAGCGCTTCGGCACCGGCAGAAGCTGCCGCACCCGCGGCGGCAGTCACGCCCGCTGCCGCTCCCACCACCGCTGCAGCACCAGACGCCGCGGCATCGGCTGAAACGATGCCGGGCGCTCCCGCGGCGGCAGCAAGTGCCGCAGCCCCCGCGCCGGCACCCAAGCCGGTGGTGAAGGCAGCCCCGCCGCCGCCGCCCGTCGAACGCAGCTTCTTCGACGAATTGATGGACAACCCGCTGATGCTGGCCGGTGCGGCGTTGATCGCATTGCTGATCGGCTTCCTGCTTTACCGCGTGCTGGGCCGCCGGCGCGAGGAAATGAGCGAAAGCGTGTTCCTCGAAAGCCGCATCCCGAAAGACTCGTTCTTCGGCGCCAGCGGCGGCGAATCGGTCGACACCAAGCACCGCGGCGATTCCACCGTCTCGTCGCTGTCGTACTCGCCGAGCCAGCTCGACGCGGGCGATGTCGACCCCGTGGCCGAAGCCGACGTGTACCTCGCCTATGGCCGCGACCTGCAAGCCGAGGAAATCCTTCGCGAAGCCCTGCGCGTGAATCCGGACCGCACGGCCATTCACCTCAAGCTGCTCGAAATCCACGCCAAGCGACGCGACGTCCGGGCCTATGAAGGCCTTGCGACCGAAGTGCACAAGCTGACCAACGGCGCCGGTTCCGACTGGAACCGCGTGGTCGAAATGGGCAAGGACCTCGATCCGGGCAATCCGCTGTACGAATCGGGCACGACCCGGAGCGGCGTGAGCCAGGCCGAAAGCGCCGCTTTTGCGGGCGCCCTTGCCACCGCGGCCAAGCCCGCTGCCGCGGTTCCCCCGGCCCCAGCGCCCGCCCCCGTGGCGGCTGCTGTCGCCGCACCCGCCTTCATGCCCTCGGTCGCACCGCTGGACTTCGACCTCGACCTGAGCCAGCCCGCGGCCCTCGCACCGAGCCCCGCTCCGGTGAGCGCCAGCCTGCCGAAGGCCACCTACGCACCCGCCGCAACCGCGCCCTTGAGCAACGGCCATGCGCACGCACCGGCGCCGGTCGACCTGGAAAACGACTTCGACACCGCACCCGGAGCTCTGTCGCCGATCACGACTCGCCCCGCTGCGCCGAACGAAACCGACGACAACACCCGTCCGGCGGCCCTGCGCAGTGCCAGCCTTCCCGCGGATTCGGGTTTTATCGAATTCGACATGAGCGCACTGGCCGGCCTTCCCACCCGTCCGGTGGCCGGCACCGCCGAAGCGGCCCGGCCTGCTGCGGCCATGCCGGAAGACGACGGTGACGACAGCCCCCACGCAGTCAAGCTGTCGCTGGCGCGCGAACTGCAGGCCATCGGCGACGTCGAAGGCGCCCGCTCGCTGGTCGAGGAAGTCGAAGCTGAAAGCGCCGGCGACCTCAAGTCGCAGGCAAGGCAACTGCTCGCCGAGCTGCGCTGAGCGGCTGCTTTCCCCCGTTTTCTGAATTCGTGAGGCTGGCGCTAGGCATCCGCTACAACGGCCAGGCGTACGAGGGCTGGCAGAGCCAGCGCTCGGGCCGCACGGTTCAGGACAAGCTGGAAGCCGCGCTCGCCAAGTTCGCCGCACAGCCCATCGGCACGCTGTGCGCCGGCCGTACCGACGCCGGCGTGCACGCACTGATGCAGGTGGTGCACTTCGACACCGACGTCGAACGCGAACCCTTCTCCTGGATGCGCGGCACCAACCGCTACCTGCCCGACGACATCGCCGTGCAGTGGGCACACCCGGTGCCCGACGAATTCCATTGCCGCGCCAGCGCACTGGCCCGCCGCTACCTCTACGTGCTGTCGCAGTCGCCGGTGCGGCCCAGCCTCGATTCGGGCCGGGTCGGCTGGTCGATGCATGCGCTCGACGGCGATGCGATGCGCGCCGCCGCCGCCCTGCTGGTGGGCCGGCACGATTTCAGCTCTTTTCGCGCCTCGGCCTGCCAGGCGCGCTCGCCGGTGAAGGACCTGCGGCGCATCGAGATCACGCGCCACGGCGAAGGCGAGCGTTGCCGCTGGCACTTCGAGTTCGAGGCCGATGCCTTCCTGCACCACATGATCCGCAACCTGATGGGCTGCCTGGTGCGCATCGGGCGCGGCGACGAGCGGCCCGAATGGATCACCGAGGTGCTCGAGGCTCGCAGCCGCGAGGTAGCGGCCCCCACCTTCTCCGCCCACGGGCTGTACTTTCTAGGACCGTTGTACGACGCCAAGTGGGGTCTGCCGGCCGAGGCCACGCTGCAGGCCGGCGGCGCTCCTTATGATGGGCCGCCATGACTGCCGCTCCCCGCACCCGAATCAAGATCTGCGGCCTCACGCGCGAGGCCGACGTGGATGCCGCGATCGAGGCGGGCGCCGATGCGGTCGGCTTCGTGCTCTATCCCAAGAGCCCGCGCGCCGTAACGGCCGCTCGCGCCGCGGAACTGGCTTTGCGCCTCCCCCCTTTCATCACGCCGGTGCTGCTGTTCGTCAACGAGGCTGCTCCTGAAGTCGCAGCGTCTCTCGCACGCGTGAGAGGATCGATCGCGCAGTTTCACGGCGAGGAAACGCCGGAACAATGCGAAGAAGCCGCCGGCCAGGGCCGCTTTCGCTACATGCGAGCCGCCCGTATTCCGCTGGGGGCTGCCGGAGCGGGCTTCGACCTCGTAAAATACGCTTCCAATTACTCTCACGCCCAGGCCATCCTGCTCGACGCCCATGTCGAAGGTTATGGTGGTGGCGGCAAGGCATTCGATTGGTCACTTCTTCCACCCGCCGTCGACGCTCACCTCGTCTTGAGTGGTGGGCTCACACCTGCAAACGTGAGCGATGGCATTCGCATCCTGCGGACGCGCTGCAAGTCGCTGTCCGTTGATGTGAGCTCGGGCGTCGAAATCGACGGCCCGGGAAACAAGGGCCTGAAGGACGCCGAAAAAATCCGGCAATTCGTCGCCGCCGTGAGAGCGGCGGACGCCTCGTCCTTCTCCAGTTAGCCGCCGCACCCGATCGTGATTTCGGGCTGCGGCCCAACGATCGAGAACCATGCAAAGCCAATTCCAGGACTACCAGCAACCCGACGCCACCGGCCATTTCGGCAACTACGGCGGCACCTTCGCGAGCGAAACGCTCACCCACGCGATCAATGAGCTGCGCGATGCGTACGCCAGGTTCAAGGACGATCCGGCGTTTCTTGCCGAATTTCACTACGAGCTGAAGCACTTCGTCGGCCGGCCCTCCCCGATCTACCACGCGGCCCGCACCAGCCGTGAGATGGGCGGCGCGCAGATCTACCTGAAGCGCGAAGACCTCAACCACACCGGCGCGCACAAGATCAACAACGTGATCGGCCAGGCGATGCTCGCGCGACGCATGGGCAAGCCCCGCGTCATCGCCGAAACCGGCGCGGGCCAGCACGGCGTGGCCACCGCCACCATCTGTGCGCGCTACGGCCTCGAATGCGTGGTCTACATGGGCAGCCAGGACGTGAAGCGCCAGAGCCCCAACGTCTACCGCATGAACCTGCTCGGCGCGACAGTGGTGCCGGTGGAGTCGGGCAGCAAGACGCTGAAGGACGCGCTCAACGAGGCCATGCGCGACTGGGTGACCAACGTGGAAAACACCTTCTACATCATCGGCACCGTGGCCGGCCCGCACCCCTACCCGACGATGGTGCGCGATTTCCAGAGCGTGATCGGCACCGAGTGCATCGACCAGATGCCCGCAATGCTCGCGGCCGACGGCATTACCGGAGAGGCCGAGGGCAAGCAGCCCGACGTGGTGGTCGCCTGCGTGGGTGGCGGCAGCAATGCGATCGGCATCTTCCACCCCTACATTCCGTTTGCCGGCACCCGGCTCATCGGCGTCGAAGCGGCCGGCGAAGGGCTGGACAGCGGCAAACACGCCGCGTCGATCCTGCGCGGCAGCCCGGGCGTGCTGCACGGCAACCGCACCTACCTGCTGCAGAACGAAGACGGCCAGATCACCGAAACCCACAGCATCAGCGCCGGTCTCGACTACCCGGGCGTGGGCCCGGAGCACGCGTACCTGGCCGACATCGGCCGCGCGGAATACGTGGGCATTACCGACACCGAAGCGCTCGAAGCCTTCCACTACCTGTGCCGCACCGAGGGCATCATTCCGGCCCTCGAATCGAGCCACGCCGTGGCCTATGCCATGAAGCTCGCCAAGACCATGCGGCCGGACCAGTCGATCCTGGTGAACCTCTCAGGCCGCGGCGACAAGGACATCGGCACCGTGGCCGACCTGTCGGGCGTCGACTTCTACGATCGGCCCTCGATGCGCGGCCTGAGCGTGAAGGGAGGCAAGTGATGAGCCGCATTGCCGCCACCTTCGACGCGCTGAAAAAAGACGGTCGCCGTGCGCTGATTCCTTACGTCACTGCCGGCTTTCCCTTTGCCGACATCACGCCCGAGCTGATGCACGGCATGGTCGAGGCGGGCGCCGACGTGATCGAGCTCGGCGTGCCGTTCTCCGACCCGATGGCCGACGGCCCGGTGATCCAGAAAGCCGGTGAAGCGGCGCTGGCCCTGGGCATCGGCATGAAGCAGGTGCTCGCCATCGTGGCCACCTTCCGCCAGAAGGACGCGGCCACGCCCGTGGTGCTGATGGGCTACGCCAACCCGGTCGAGCGGTATGACCTTGTGCACGGCAAGAAGGCGTTCATCCGCGATGCATCGGCCGCCGGCGTCGACGGCCTCCTGGTGGTCGACTACCCGCCCGAGGAATGCGAAGACTTCGCCGCGGAGCTCAAAGCTGCGAACATCGACCTGATCTTCCTGCTGGCGCCTACCAGCACCAATGAGCGCATGGCCCAGGTCGCGCGCATCGCAAGCGGCTATGTCTACTACGTCTCGCTCAAGGGCGTGACGGGCGCGGGCCACCTCGACACCGAAGCCGTCGGCCAGATGATTCCGCGCATCCGCGAGCACGTGAACATCCCCGTCGGCGTGGGCTTCGGCATCCGCGATGCGCGCACGGCCCAGGCTGTGGGATCGGCGGCCGATGCGGTCGTGATCGGCACCAAGATCATCCAGTTGATCGACGGCCAGCCGCGCGAAAAGGTCGTGCCCGCGGTGCGCGAATTTCTTGCCGAAATCCGCGAGGCGCTCGACGCCCTGCCGGCAGCTACCCCCAAGAACGCGGCTGGCCGATAATCGCCGTTGCCCTCACCCAGCCCCTTTTCCGCATTGCGGAAGAGGGGAGCTAATTCGGAGTCCTATGAGCTGGCTTGAAAAACTGCTACCCGCCAAGATCGCACAAACCGACCCGTCGGAGCGCCGCCAGGTGCCCGAGGGCCTGTGGATCAAATGCCCCGCCTGCGAGACCGTTCTCTACAAGACCGATCTCGAGCACAACCAGAATGTCTGCCCGAGCTGCAGCCACCACCATCGCATCGGCGCCCGCGCACGGCTCGACGCCTTCCTCGACGCCGAAGGCCGCTACGAAGTCGGCCAGGAAGTGCTCCCCGTCGACGCGCTGAAGTTCAAGGACAGCCGCCGTTACCCCGAGCGGCTCAAGGAAGCGCTCGAGAACACCGGCGAAACCGATGCCCTGGTCGTCATGGGCGGCTCGGTCCACAGCATCAGCGTGGTCGTGGCCTGCTTCGAATTCGAGTTCATGGGCGGCAGCATGGGCAGCGTCGTCGGCGAGCGCTTCGTGCGCGGCGTCGAAACGGCCATCGAGCAGAAGGTGCCGTTCATCTGTTTTACCGCCACCGGCGGTGCGCGCATGCAGGAAGGCCTGCTTTCGCTGATGCAGATGGCCAAGACCAACGCGGCGCTCACGCGTCTCGCGAAAAAGGGCCTGCCCTACATCAGCGTGCTGACCGACCCGACCATGGGCGGCGTTTCGGCCGGCTTCGCTTTCGTGGGCGATGTGGTCATTGCGGAGCCCAAGGCGCTCATCGGCTTTGCCGGCCCGCGCGTGATCGAATCGACCGTGCGCGTCACGCTGCCCGAAGGCTTCCAGCGCGCCGAGTTCCTTCAGACCAAGGGCGCCATCGACTTCATCAGCGACCGCCGCGAGCTGCGCAAGACCATTGCGAGCACGCTGGCGATGCTGCTGCGTCAGCCCGCCGACGCGGTCATCTGACAAGGATCCTGCCGGAAGGGCCTCAGCCCAGCCGGTAGGCCCAGACCAGCAGGTTGCCCAGCACGATGGCAATCACCTGCAGCACCACGATGGCGGCCAGGGGCGACAGGTCCACGCCGCCAATCAGCGGAATGAAGCGCCGAAAGGGCCGCACCAGTGGCTCGGCCAATCGCGAGATGAGGTCGAGCAGCATCGGCGATGCCCCCGGTATCCACGACAGCACGGCATAGACCACCAGCAGCGCGGTGAGGCCCGACACTGCGAGCTGCAGCAGCCCCACCAGTGAGACCAGCGGCAAGGCGGCAATACGCCCCAGGTTGCCGATCAGCAGCCACAGCAGCAGGAACTTCACGATCACCAGCAGCCAGGCCGCGATCGCGCTCGCCAGGTCCCAGCGCTTGACCGACGGCACGATGCGGCGCAGCGGCAGCACGATCCAGTCGGTAATCGCGAACACGAAGCGCCCGAGCGGATTGCCGAACGGCACCCGGTGGTACTGCATGTAAAGGCGCAGCAGGCAGGCGCCGCCGAGCAGGCCGACGATCACGTCGAGAAGAAACGAGGGGATCTGGTAGAGCATGGGGCAGGGTCGTGAGCGGAATGCGATGATAGCCATGCAAGGTTCTTCGATGACGACACAGCCCCTTCTGCATTCACTGCCATTGTTCCCGCTCGGTACGGTTCTGTTCCCGGGCGGCGTGCTTCCCCTGCGTATTTTCGAAGTACGTTATCTCGACATGGTCGGCAAATGCCGCAAGGCCGATGCGCCGTTCGGCGTGGTCAGCCTCACGAGCGGCAGCGAGGTGCGCAAAGCCGGCGCCGAGGCGGAAAGCTTTGCGGCCATCGGCACGCTGGCCGTCATTCGCGAATTCGATTCACCGCAAAGCGGCCTGCTCCAGATCGAATGCGTCGGCACCCAGCGGTTCCGGGTTCGCCATACCGAGCTGCAGAAATACGGTTTGTGGGTGGCCGAGGTGGAAGCCGTTGTCGCAGACACCGCACTCGAAATTCCCGACGACCTCCAGCACACCGCCACGGCACTCCGGCGCCTGGTCGACACGCTCGAAGAACGCCGCCGCGCGCAGGGCGCGGAAACAGTGCGCCTGCCCATCGGCGAGCCCTATCAGTTCAACGATTGCGGCTGGGTCGCCAACCGTTGGTGCGAACTGGTGCCCATGCAACTCGAACTCCGGCAACGGCTCATGGAGCTCGACAGCCCCCTGATGCGACTCGAACTGGTCAGCGATTTGCTGGCACGTGCGGGTATCACTGAATAGGTCGCTACTTTTTTCATAGCGTATCGCACAGGATTGGCGGGCACTGGAGGCCGGTTCCATTCGAACCCGATCAGCTAAAATGGCGGGTTGCGCATGCTCCCGTTGCGCCCTCCTCCGCTCTTCATGTCCGACCACCTGATCCCTTCCATTCCCACGCCCGACGCGGTTCCAGCCTCCGCGCCTGCCGTCGACGACAACAAGCTCATCGCCGAACGCCGCGAAAAACTCAAGCTGCTGCGCACCGCGCAGGCCGAAGGCAAGGGCGTCGCGTTTCCGAACGACTTCAAGCCGGGTCACCGCGCGGCTGCGCTGAGCGAGGCGCACAGTGCCACCGAAGCCGAAACACTCGAAGCGCAGGCCGTTTCCGTGAGCGTGGCGGGCCGCATGATGCTCAAGCGCGTGATGGGCAAGGCCAGCTTCGCGACCCTGCAGGACGCCACCGGTCGCATTCAGCTCTACGTCACCCGTGATGCGGTCGGCGAGGATATCTACGCCGAATTCAAGCGCTGGGACCTCGGCGACATCCTCGGCGCCGAAGGCACGCTGATGAAGACCAAGACCGGCGAACTGTCGGTCAAGGTGACCAGGCTGCGCCTGCTCACCAAGAGCCTGCGCCCACTGCCTGGTGACTTCTATGGCATGGCCGACCAGGAGCAGAAGTACCGCCAGCGCTACGTCGACCTGATCACCGACGAATCCGCACGCGTGCGCTTCACGGCGCGCAGCAAGGCCGTGAGCGCGCTGCGCGAGTTCATGGTGGCCAATGACTTCCTCGAAGTCGAAACGCCGATGCTGCACCCGATTCCAGGCGGCGCCAACGCCAAGCCTTTCAAGACACATCACAACGCGCTCGACCAGGAGATGTTCCTGCGCATTGCGCCCGAGCTGTACCTCAAGCGCCTGATCGTCGGCGGCTTCGAGCGTGTGTTCGAAATCAACCGGAGTTACCGCAACGAGGGCATCTCGGTGCGGCACAACCCCGAGTTCACCATGATGGAGTTCTACGCGGCCTACTGGAACTACCGCGACCTGATGGACTTCACCGAAACGCTCATCCGCACCATTGCCGACAAGGCCGTGGGCACGCAGCAGCTCACCTACCAGGGCAAGCCGGTCGACCTGACCCAGCCCTTCGAGCGCCTGACGATTCGCGAAGCCATCCTCAAGCACACAGAGGCCGGTGATGGGGTGGACGACATCGCCTGGCTCATCAACGCGCTGCGCAAGATCGGCCTGAGCGAAGAAAAAGACAAGCTCTCGCAGCGCAGCCTTGCCAGCCTGCAGGTGATGTACTTCGAAGAGACCGTGGAAGAGAAGCTCTGGCAGCCCACCTTCATCATGGAGCACCCCACCGAGATCTCGCCGCTGGCCCGCGCCAATGACGAACGCCCCGAGGTCACCGAGCGCTTCGAGCTCTACATCACCGGCCGCGAATTCGGCAACGGCTTCAGCGAGCTCAACGACGCCGAAGATCAGGCCGCGCGCTTCAACGCCCAGGTGGCCGCCAAGGACAGCGGCGACGACGAAGCCATGTTCTACGACCACGACTTCGTGCGTGCGCTCGAATACGGCATGCCGCCCACCGGCGGCTGCGGCATCGGCATCGACCGGCTGATGATGCTGTTGACGGATTCGCCAAGCATCCGCGACGTGATCCTGTTCCCGGCGCTGCGCAGGGAGTCTTGAGCGTGAAGTTACCGTCGTCGCTGCCGACGATCGGCATCGACTTCGGCACCTCCAATTCCGCCGTGGCCTGCCGGGTCGACGGCGTGGCCCGCCTGCTGCCCATCGAAGGTGCGGCCACCACGCTGCCGACCGCGATCTTCTTCAATGCCGAAGACCGCACCACCCATTTCGGCCGCGATGCCGTTGCGCTCTATCTTGCGGGCGTCGAAGGCCGCCTGATGCGTTCGCTGAAGAGCCTGCTCGGCAGCGCGCTGATGCAGGAGAAAACGGCGATCTACGACGGGCTCGTGAGCTTCGAGGACATCATCGCGCGCTTTCTGCGCGAACTCGCCGTGCGGGCGGGGCGCGAACTCGGCCGGGTGCCGGAGCGTGTCGTCATCGGCCGGCCGGTTCACTTCGTGGATGACGATTCCAAGCGCGACGAACGCGCGGAAGAAAGCCTGCGCCACGCGGCCCGCGCGGCGGGGTTTCGCGACATCGCTTTTCAGCTCGAACCGATTGCAGCGGCCTTCGACTACGAGCAGCGCATCACGAAAGAGTCGCTGGTGCTGATCGTCGACGTAGGCGGCGGCACCTCCGACTTCACCGTTGTGCGGGTCGGCCCTGACCGCGCGGCACGCGAAGACCGCAGCGACGACGTGCTGGCCACCAGCGGCGTGCACATCGGCGGCACCGACTTCGACCAGCGGCTGAACCTCGACCGCGTCATGCCGGAATTCGGCTTTCGCCACACGGGGCCGCAGGGGCGCGAAGTGCCGAGCAAGGTGTTCTTCGAGCTCTCGTCGTGGCACCTGATCAACTGGCTGTATGCCGCCAAGGCGGTGCGGCAGGCGAAAGACCTGCGCACGAGCTACGGCGATACCCGGCTGCACGACCGGTTGATGACGGTGCTGGAAGAGCGCCACGGCCATCGCATTGCCAGCGAGGTGGAGCAGGCGAAGATCGACACCTCCGTGAACGATGCGGCCACGGCCATCGACCTCTCTTGCGCCGAACCGGGTCTGGCCGCGTCGCTCTCGACCGCCGACATGGGCCAGCAACTCTCGCCCCTGCTCGAAAGCGTGATCGCCTGCGCGCACGCCTGCGTCAAGCGCGCCGGGCTGCGCAGCGGCGATCTCGACGCGATCTACCTGACCGGCGGCTCTTCGGCCTTGCGGCCATTCCAGCAGGCTTTGCGCAAGAGCTTTGCCGGCGTGCCCCTCGTCGAGGGGGACCTGTTCGGCGGCGTGGCGACAGGGCTCGCCTGCGCCGGATCGGCTGCATGAAATATCTCGCGGGGTATCCACCCACCCTGCTGGCCCAGGTCCAGCAGCTGGTCGCGACCGAGGGGCTCGCGCCGTTGCTGCGCAGCCGCTATCCCGGTTCCATGCACGAGATGCAGACGGACCGTGCGCTCTATGAGTATGTGAGCGAGCTCAAGAGCGATTTCATGCGCAAGGCGCCGCCGCTCTCCAAGGTGGCGTTCGACAGCAAGCTGCATGTAATCCGCAACGCGCTCGGCACCCACACCACGGTTTCACGCGTGCAGGGCAGCAAGCTCAAGACCAAGCGCGAGATTCGCGTGGCGACCCTGTTCAAGGAGGTGCCGCTCGAGTGGCTGCGCATGATCGTGGTCCATGAGCTCGCGCACATGAAGGAGCGGGACCATGACAAGAGCTTCTATGCGCTCTGCGAGCACATGGAGCCCAGCTACCACCGGCTGGAATTCGATGTCCGGCTGTACCTGACGCACCTGGATTCGAGCGGTGAGCGTTTATGGACGAACTCGCTGCCGCATCCGGCTCCGGGCAAGGCGCCGTAGCAAGGCCTCAGGCGCTGTGCGGCATGGCGAGGCCGGCCTTTGCCAGCACCTGCCTTGCTTGCCTGTAGCTTGTCGAATCGGTCAGCGTATTCCAGTCGACTTGCGGTGCATCGGGAAGAAGCGCCCGCCTGCGCGCTTCGCTCTTTGCATCCGGCAGCCAACGCCCTGCCTTGGCCGCGGCGCCGAAATCATCGAGCAGCTCGTCGAGCGGCCGGCCCTCGCCGATGCTCTGGTTGCACAACATCGCCAGATCGCAACCTGCATCGAGGGCGGCCAGTGCGGCATGGGCATAGCTCAGCAGCTCCCCGCCGATGTAGCGGCCCGCCTCCATGCTCAGGTCGTCGCTGAAGATCGCGCCATCGAAAGCGAGCCGGGTGCGCAGGATGTCTTTCAGCCATTTGGACGAAAAGCCCGCAGGCCTTTTATCGACTTTCGGATAGATCACGTGCGCCGGCATCACGGCTGTGAGCGCGCCCGACAGCCAGTCGAACGGCCGTGCGTCGTCATCCAGGATGGCCTTTAGGCCGCGGCGGTCGACTGGAATCTCGACGTGCGAATCGGCCGTGACGAAGCCATGTCCCGGAAAGTGCTTGCCGCAGTTGCGCATGCCCATCTGCAGCATGCCGTGCATCACGCTCTTGGCCAGCAGCGCCACCACACGCGGGTCGCGGTGAAAGCTGCGGTCGCCGATCACGCTGCTGCCGCCGTGGTCGAGGTCGAGCACCGGCGCAAAACTGAAGTCGATGCCGCAGGCGCGCAGCTCGGCGGCGAGCACCTGGCCCGTCGCCGTTGCGGCTTGCGTGGCGCGCATGGCATCGCGCATCCACAGCTCGCCCAGGGCGCGCATCGAGGGCAGGCGCGTGAAGCCGTCGGTGCGAAACCGCTGCACGCGGCCGCCTTCGTGGTCGACACAGATCAGCAGATCGGGGCGAATGGCCTTCAACTCTGCATTGAGCGCGGTCATTTGCGCGCGGCCCTGCCAGTTGCGGGCGAAATGGATCACGCCGCCGACCAAGGGGTTGGCCACGCGGCGGCGATCCGCATCGCTGAGTTCCGTGCCCGCCACATCGATGATCAGCGGTGCGTGAATGCTTGTCGTTGCCAGGGTCATGCCTCGTTCTTGTATTCGACCACGACAAAACTCGCGGCGTATTCGGTTTCGTCGGTCACCGTCACGTGTGCGGTGAGACCCTTGGCCTCGAACCATTCTTTCAACTCGCCGTGCAGCACGATGACGGGCTTGCCGCTGCGCATGTTCGCAATCTCGCACAGCCGCCAGGTCATCGGCATGCGCATGCCCAGGCCAATGGCCTTGCTGAAGGCCTCCTTGGCTGAAAAGCGGGTGGCGAGATAGCTCAGGCCGCGCTTGGGCCAACGCTCGCTTCGGGCCTTCCACACCGCGAGCTCGTTGTCGCTCAGCACCCGTCGAGCAAAGCGTTCGCCTTGGCGCTCGAAGGTGGCGGCGATGCGACGCAGGTCGCAGATGTCGGTACCGATGCCGTAGATCATGCCGCTGGAGCGTTCACTTCGCCTCGTCGATGCAGCGCAGGTACTCCCGCGTCGTGGCGGCGTAGCCGAGCTCGAGGGCATCGGCGATGAAGGCGTGTCCGATCGAGACCTCGTGAACACCGCGCACGGCGCGCAAAAATGCGGTGAGGTTCTCGCGGCTCAGGTCATGGCCCGCGTTGACGCCGAGGCCTGCGGCCTGCGCCGCGCGTGCCGATTCGACATAGCGCGCGAGCACGGCCTGCTCGTCAGGTGTGCCGCGTGATGCGGCATAGCCTTCGGTGTAGAGCTCGACGCGATCCGCGCCCACTTCCTTGGCCGCGGCCATCATTTCCGGGATGGGGTCCATGAACAGGCTCACGCGCACGCCAAGGGCCTTGGCTTCGGCAACGAGCGGACGCAGGCGCTCGGCGTCTTCGGGGAAGCTCCAGCCGTGGTCGCTGGTCGACTGGGTTTCGCTGTCGGGCACGAAGGTGGCCTGGTGCGGCTTCAGCTCGCGCACGAAGTCCATCAGGTTGTGGAACGGATTGCCTTCGATGTTGAATTCCACCGCCGGCCAATCCCTGGCCAGCATCGCGGCCAGGTCGCTCACATCGTGCGCACGGATATGGCGCGCGTCGGGCCGCGGATGCACGGTAATTCCCTGCGCCCCGGCGGCAAGGCAAGCCTTGGCAGCGGCGAGCACGCTCGGAATGCCGAGGGCGCGCGTGTTGCGCACCAGGGCCACCTTGTTGAGGTTGACCGACAGTGAAGTGGTAGCGGAATGGCCGGGGGTGCTCATAGGGCTTGCAAATCTCTCATCATCTGCCGCGTGCGCAGCGTGGACACACCGCAATGGTAGTTGAGCAAGGCGCGCAGCTGGTTTCTGAGGGCACCGTTGCTGCCGGCGTTCATGGTGGCAACCTCCCGCAGCGTGGCGGTGAAGGGGGCGCGATCGTCGAGCACGCCCTGCAGGGAGCGCCAATCGGCGCCGGCCAGCGCCGCTTCGCCCTCGCCCGCCGCCCGCAAACCGGCTTCCGGCACCAGGCTGTAGCGCGCATCGGCCACGAGTGGCTCCAGCGTGAGGGTTTGAGCGTCGAGCGACGGCAAGAGGCCCACTTCGCGCAGCAGCAGCAGCTCGAAAGCGCGCAGCGCCGCGGCCTGGGTTGCGGCCTGCGCGCCGGCGTGGTCGCCCGCCAGCACCTGCACCACGCCCGCATAGGCATCGAAAAGCGCCTCGTGGGCGTCATCCCGCGCCAGCAGGCGCAGAAGCAGTTCGTTGACGTAGTAGCCCGAGAGCAGCGCCTCGCCGGTCGGCATGACGTGGCCGCCCATCCATTCGGCGCCCTTGAGCGTGCGGATCTCGGCGTCGCCGCCGTAGTTGAGCTGCAACGGCTGCAGCGGCAGCAGCACGGGCCTGAAATTGGAACTCGGCCGCTTCGCCCCCTTGGCCACGAGCGCAATGCGCCCGTGGTGCCGGGTGAAGACCTCGAGAATCAGGCTCGACTCGCTCCAGTCGTAGCGATGGAGCACGTACGCCGGTTCGTGCGAAACGCGGTGGGCAGTGGCCACTTCATTCGTAACCGAACGAGCGCACGCGGGCCTCGTCGTCGGCCCAGCCGGAGCGCACCTTCACCCACAGTTCGAGAAAAACCTTGGCGTCGGCCAGCTTCTCGAGCTCGACCCGCGTTTCCATGCCGATGCGCTTGATGCGCTCGCCCTTGTCGCCGATCACCATGGCCTTGTGGCCGTCGCGCTCGACCACGATGGTGGCGGCAATGCGCAGCAGGCGCTTCTGGCCTTTTTTCTGCGGCGGCTCTTCCTCGAACTTGTCGATGATCACGGTCGAGGTGTAGGGCAGCTCGTCGCCGGTCAGCCGGAACAGCTTTTCGCGCACCAGCTCGCCGGCCAGGAATTTCTCGCTGCGGTCGGTCAACTCGTCTTCCGCGTAGAACCAGGGCTGTTCGGGCAGGTATTTTTCGCAGATGCCGAACAGGCGCTCGACATCCTTGGAATTCTTGGCCGACATCGGCACGAACTCGGCGAAGGGGTGCTTCGCCTGCATGGTCTGCAGCCAGGGCGCGATATCGCCGCGGCGGTGCACGTTGTCGAGCTTGTTGGCCAAGAGCACGGTCGGAATGCCCTTGCCGAGCAGCTTGAGCACCCGCTCGTCGGCCGGCGTGAAGCTGCCCGCCTCGACCACGAAAAGAATCAAATCCACATCGCCGACCGCGCCCTGCACGGTCTTGTTGAGCGATTTGTTCAGCGCATTGGCGTGCAGGGTCTGGAAGCCCGGCGTATCGACGAACACGAACTGCGTCGCGCCGATGGTGCGCATGCCCGTGATGCGGTGCCGCGTGGTCTGCGCCTTGCGCGAGGTGATGCTGATCTTCTGGCCCACCAGCGCGTTGAGCAGCGTCGACTTGCCCACGTTGGGCTTGCCGACAATGGCCACCAGGCCGCAGTGCTGGGGCCCCGTTGTACCCGTTCCGCCCGCTGCGTCTTCGGGGTTTGCTGCTGAATTTATAGCGTCGTTCATTCTGGTTTCACGCGGCCCCGCGTGCCTTGAGCCGGATCAACATGGCCGCCGCGGCAGCCTGCTCGCCGGCGCGGCGCGAGCCACCAATGCCGCGTTCGCGCAGGCCCAGCTCCGGCACCTCGCATTCGACATCGAAAGTCTGTTTGTGCGCGGCGCCGAGCGTGGCCGCTACGCGGTACACCGGCAACTTCATTTTGTGGCCCTGGAGCCATTCCTGCAATTCGGTTTTCGGGTCCTTGGCCGCAGCTTCCATGCGCGGATTGATCTCCACGGATTCGTAGAGCCGGCGCACCAATGCCTCGGCGGCCGCAAAACCCGCATCGAGGTAGACCGCGCCGATCAACGCTTCGAGGGCGTCGGCCAGGATCGAGGGCCGGTTGGGCCCGCCGGAACGCGCCTCGCCTTCGCCGAGCCGCAGCAGCGGCGACAGCTGCAGTTCCAGCGCCAGGCGATGCAGGGTGTCCTGCTTGACCAGGTTGGCCCGCACGCGCGACAGATCGCCTTCTGGCAAGGCCGAAAGGCGGGTGTACAGCAGGTGCGAAACCGCGAGGTTGAGCACCGAGTCGCCGAGAAACTCGAGGCGCTCGTTGTGGTCAGCCGAAAAACTGCGGTGCGTGAGCGCAAGCTGGAGCAGCCGCGGGTCGGAGAACGAATGCTTGAGGCGCTCCTGCAGCGCTACGAGGCCACCGTCCACCTTGCGTGTCGCCGCGTTCAGCGGGTCTCGCCTTTGTACTTGAGCACCAGGTAGGCCGGGCCGAACAAGGGAATTTCCCGTTCGTACGCATACGCCACGACGACCTTGTCGCCGACCTTCTTGATGTCGAGATCCTTGCCGGAAACCGACTTGAAGTCGTCGATGGCCTGTGCCCGGTCGAATATGGCGCGCACTTCGGGCACGGTGGTGCCTTCCTTGGCCTTGTTGGCTGCCTTGTCGATGGCTTGGTATTCGATCAGCGTGGGGATGACCTGCGCGACGACCACGCCCAGGCAGCCCAGCACCACGGCGACAAACACCAGACCGATGAACGAGATGCCGCGCTGGTGCGCGGCCCTGCTGCGGATAGACCGATTTGTTCTCATGCCCTCTTACCCCTCGAACAATGCTGATTGCTTATTGAAATGGACCGATGCGACCCAGATCGCCGAAGTTCATCCAGACAAAGAACGCCCTGCCCACGATGTTCTTGTCCGGTACGAAACCCCAGAAACGAGAGTCCGCCGAATTATCGCGGTTGTCGCCCATCATGAAGTAGTTGCCGGCAGGCACCTTGCAAACCACGCCTTCGACGGAGTAGCGGCAGTTTTCGCGAAACGGAAAGTCGGTGGCACCCTGGACGAAAGCCGGGCCGGCGTCGTCGTTGAGCAGCCTGTGCTGCTTGCCGCCGATGTCTTCGGTGAACTGCTTGAGCAGGCGCATCGAGTCGCCGTCGAGGTAGTCGGGCAGCGAATTCTTGGAAACCGGCTGCCCGTTGATCGTGAGCTTCTTGTTCAGGTAGGCCACTTCGTCGCCCGGGATGCCGACCACGCGCTTGATGTAGTCCATGCTCGGCTTGGGCGGATAGCGGAACACCACCACGTCGCCGCGCGCCAGCGGCGTGCCGTCGGTGATCTTGGTATTGATGACCGGCAGGCGCAGGCCGTAGGTGAACTTGTTGACCAGGATCAGGTCGCCCGTGAGCAGCGTCGGCATCATCGAACCCGACGGAATCTTGAAGGGCTCGTACAGGAACGAGCGCAGCAGAAACACCACCAGAATGACCGGGAATAGCCCGGCCGTCCAGTCGAGCCACCACGGTTGCATCAGCAAGCGCTCGCTTGCCTTGGCGTCGACCGTGTCGACTTGCGTGATGCCCTGGCCGGCCAACCGCGCGTTCCGCTCGCTCAGCGAAGTCTCGAGTGCGGCGGCGGCGCGCTCGCGCCGGGGCAGAAAATAGAAGCGCTCGGCCAGCCAGTAGAGACCGGTGACCACGGTGGCGCAGAACAGAAGCAGCGCGAAGTTGCCTTCGATGGCACCAAAGTACCAGGCACCGACGTAGCCGGTAAAGGCCGCGAGGACCAGAGTAGTGATGAATGCCATTTTTTGAGAATCAGTCTTCGACTTGCAGAATCGCGAGGAAGGCCTCTTGCGGGACCTCGACGGAGCCGATCTGCTTCATTCTTTTCTTGCCCGCTTTCTGCTTCTCAAGCAGCTTCTTCTTGCGGGTGATGTCGCCGCCGTAGCACTTGGCAAGAACGTTCTTGCGCAGCGCCTTGATTGTCTCACGCGCAATGATGTTCACCCCGATGGCCGCCTGGATGGCGACGTCGAACATCTGGCGCGAAATGATCTCGCGCATCTTCGAGACCACGGCCCGGCCGCGGTACTGCGACTGGGTGCGGTGCACGATGATGGACAGCGCATCGACCTTCTCGCCGTTCAGCAGGATGTCGACCTTGACCACGTCGGACGCGCGATATTCCTTGAATTCGTAGTCCATGGAGGCATAGCCCCGGCTGACCGACTTCAGCTTGTCGAAGAAGTCGAGCACGATTTCGCCGAGCGGCATCTCGTAGGTCAGCATGACCTGGCGGCCGTGGTAGGCCATGTTCATCTGCACGCCGCGCTTCTGGTTGGCCAGCGTCATGACGGCGCCGACGTATTCCTGCGGCATATAAAGGTGCACGGTGACGATCGGCTCGCGAATCTCGCTCATCTTGCCGACGTCGGGCATCTTGGACGGATTCTCGACCATGATGACTTCGCCGTCGTTGCGCACCACCTGGTACACCACACTGGGCGCGGTGGTGATCAGGTCCTGGTCGAACTCGCGCTCGAGCCGCTCCTGCACGATTTCCATGTGCAGCAGGCCGAGAAAGCCGCAGCGGAAGCCGAAGCCCAGCGCCTGGCTCACCTCGGGCTCGTAGCGCAGCGACGAATCGTTGAGCTTGAGTTTTTCCAGCGCGTCGCGCAGCGAGTCGTACTCGCTGGCTTCGGTCGGATAGAGGCCGGCAAACACCTGCGGCTGGATTTCCTTGAAGCCCGGCAGCGCTTCGGTGGCTGTGGCGGCCGCACCGCCTGTGCCCGGCTTGATGAGCGTCACGGTGTCGCCGACCTTGGCGGCCTGCAGCTCCTTGATGCCCGCGATGATGTAGCCCACCTCGCCCGCCTCGAGCGATGCGCGCGGTTCGTTGGCCGGCGTGAAGACGCCGATGTTGTCGGCGTTGTACATGGCGCCGGACGCCATCATCTTGATGCGCTCGCCCTTCACCAGCCGGCCGTCCACCACGCGCACCAGCATGACGACGCCGACGTAGGCATCGAACCAGCTGTCGACGATCATGGCGCGCAGCGGGCCGTCGGGATTGCCGCGCGGTGCGGGCATCTTGTGCACGACGGCTTCGAGAATCTCGTCGATGCCGAGGCCCGTCTTGGCGGAACACGGAATCGCATCGGTGGCGTCGATGCCGATCACGTCTTCGATTTCGCTGCGCGCGTTGTCGGGATCGGCGTTCGGCAGATCCATCTTGTTGAGCACCGGCACCACTTCGACACCGAGGTCGAGCGCGGTGTAGCAGTTAGCCACTGTCTGCGCTTCAACACCTTGCGATGCGTCGACGACGAGCAACGCACCTTCGCATGCCGACAAAGAGCGGCTCACTTCATACGAAAAGTCGACGTGGCCCGGCGTGTCGATCAGATTGAGGTTGTAGACCTGTCCATCGAGCGCCTTGTAGTGCAGCGCAGCGGTCTGCGCCTTGATGGTTATCCCACGCTCTTTTTCGATGTCCATCGAGTCGAGCACCTGCGCTTCCATCTCGCGTTCTGCGAGACCGCCGCAACGCTGGATCAAACGGTCTGCGAGCGTCGACTTGCCGTGATCGATGTGCGCAATGATCGAAAAATTTCTGATGTGATTCATCAACGGGAACGCTTAAGTACTTGAATTGGCTCGTGCGCAGAGTGCGACAGGCAAGAAAAAAGGGCGCGTCTTCTGGAGACGCGCCCTGAACCAACAAGCAATGGCAACTGCAGTAGTTGGAACTTCATTGTAGGCAAAAAGGGAGGCACGTACATCCAGGGACAGGGTCAAAACGGGTCGTTGCGGGTCCACAACATGGAAGATATAAACAACTTATCCACAGGATCGGTGGAGCACTCCATGAACAACTTGTGGGCGATCTGTGGAGCACCGGTGGACTGCTGTCTGACATCTCGCATGGTGAAGGAAATCACACTCCTTATGCATGGACCCATCATCCAACAGCCCCTATTCTACCGAAAACAGTCCTAAGCCTTCGGATAAGTTAGTTTTCACTAACAAAATTCAGCTTTCTTGCGCCTAAAAAATTTTTTGAAACCAGGCGCTTGGGCGTCGCAAACATCTCAAAAAAAGGCCCCAAACCCGACTGCCGGGTGGGGCCACTTGACGGCAGCGCCAGATCAGCGTGCGGGTCGGATCAAGGCATATTGCGCCCACTCGCCACGGCGGAACAGCACGCTGAGTGGCTTGTTCTTGTCGGCCTTCGCGAGCGCGGATTCGAATTCCTTGACGCTCGTCACTTCGATATTGCCGACCGAAAGAATCACGTCGCCTTCGCGCAGACCGGCCCTCGCGGCGGCATCGCTCGCGGCGTCGATGCGCACGCCACGGGCCTTGAGTTCCTTCTTCTGGGCATCGGTCAAATCGCTGACCACCAGACCGACCGACTTGCCGGCCGCGGACGGCGGCTTGGCCTGCGGCTCCTCGCGATCCGACTGGCGCTTGCTGGAGGGCTTGGCTTCGGGATCGCCCTCTGCAACGGTGATCGAGAGCTCGCGCGAGTTGCCGTTGCGGAACACGGTCAGCGTGCTCTTGACGCCCGGCTTGGTGCTGGCCACCGAGCGCGAGAGATCGCTCGGCGTTTCGATGAGCTTCTCGCCGTACTTGGTGATGATGTCGCCTTCGCGCACGCCGGCCTTGTCGGCCGCCGAACCCGGCACCACGCTGCTCACCACGGCGCCGCGCGCCTTGCCGAGGCCAAGTGACTCGGCCACGTCTCTCGAGACTGAGCCGATGGTCACGCCAATGAGGCCGCGCGAGACGCGGCCGGTGGCGCGCAGCTGGTCGCTGACGCGGATCGCCTCGTCGATCGGGATCGAGAACGAAATGCCCATGTAGCCGCCGGAGCGCGAATAGATCTGGCTGTTGATGCCAACCACTTCACCGCGCAGGTTGATCAGCGGACCGCCCGAGTTGCCCGGGTTGATGGCGACGTCCGTCTGGATCAGCGGCACGAGGTCGCCGGTGTCGCGCTGCTTCGCGCTCACGATGCCGGCGGTCACGGTGTTCTCGAGGCCGAAGGGCGAGCCGATGGCCATCACCCACTCGCCGACGCGCAGCTTCGAGATGTCGCCGACCTTCACCACCGGCAGGCTCGTCGCCTCGATCTTGACCACGGCGACGTCGCTGCGCTTGTCGGCGCCGATCAGCTTGGCCTTGAACTCGCGCTTGTCGGTCAGCGTGACGAGGATTTCGGATGCATCCTCGATCACGTGGGCATTGGTCATCACATAGCCGTCGGCGGTCAGGATGAAGCCCGAGCCCACGCCGCGCGGACGCTCTTCTTCCTGGGGCTGCTGCGGACGGTTCGGGCGCGGGCCCGGACGCGGATTGCCGGGCAGCGGCTGTCCGAAGAAGCGCTTGAAGAACTCCTGCATTTCCTCGTCCATTTCTCCGCCGCCGCCGCTGCCGCGGTTGGCAACTTTTTCGACGGTGCGGATCCCGACCACGGCAGGCCCTACCTGCTCCACCAGATCGGCGAAATCGGGCAATCCGCGCGCCTGCGGTGTCTGGGCAAGGGCCGACGTTGCCGGCAAGAAACCCACGGTGGCCGAACAGGCCAGACCGAATGCGAAGAGATAGGAACGAAGCTTGTGTCCCTCGACTTTGAAAATCATCGGTTTTCTTTCAAAAGAACAGAGCGGCCAGAAGAAGAACTATGAGTCTCTGATGCGGACTTGGTTCAGCGCCAACTGCGCTTGGGCAGAAAATCAGCGCGTGCGCGCGAGACTTTGAGCGAACGCATTGAGCGTCTGCTGCGGCACTTCGCCCACAGCAGTGAGCCACCAGTCGCTCGCCGGCTCGGGCAATCGCCGGCGAATGGCGTTGGTGGCCCCGATTGTCAGCACCCCATCGCGCGGCGCGCGCTTCTCATCGTAGCGCTCGATGAAAAGCGACACCGAAGCCAGGCCATCGGAGAAGGTCCACTGAACGGTGCGATCTTGCCCGGCCTTGTCGCTGCCGGCCGGGCGGCGGTAGAAGCTGCGCGGCTTGAATCCGGCCACGGGCGTCTTGAGAACCCAGCCCTCGTCCTGCGCGCTGGTGCGCTCGAGTTCCAGCTTCTCGATGCGGTAACCGCTGGTATTGGTCATCATCTGCGCGAGAGCCTGTGCCTTGACCGGTGCATCGAGCTGCAATTCGGAAAACGCCGACTGCTCCACCACGCGGGATTCGCCGTCCACGGTCTGCAGCTTGATGACAAGACCGGAGCGGCGCTCGCTCCAGATGCGGTAACCGAAGCGCAATGCGTCGTGCGGCACCAACTGCACCACATCGGCATCGAAGCCCGCCACGCGGTCTTTGCCGATGGCCCGGACGTCGTAGAAATCGCCGATCGACGAATCGGGCTTGTCGGGCAGGTTGGGGAAAATGTCGAGGTTCTCGCGCTTCTCGACCTTCACGACCTTTGCCTCGGGCAGGAAGGTCATCACGTGGTGGTTGCGCCTGAATGTCGAGCGCGGCGGCCCCGACAGGGCCTCGATGCGCTCGATCTGCAGGTCGCCGTCCCGAACATGCCAGATGCGTGCGCTCGACAAATCGCCGCCCGCCGCAGAAACCACGAAAGTGCCGACGTAATTGCGCTGCCGGGCTCCGGTGTGCATGCGCTGAAGCCACTCGACGACACCCATGGCCGGCGGCGCGTCGCCCGTCTGCGCCGAGGCCGCACCCTTGGCATTCACCGGACCCGAACGGGTCTGTGCAGTCGCGATCTGCGCGAGACAAAAAGCAGCGAACACTAGCGCGAACGCGCGTGCGGAGATCGGCATCTGAACGGTCATTGGAGCGACAACGGGCACGCAGTCAGCGCGTAGGCCCCTCGAAGGTCGCGTTGCGCAGGAAACTCGAAGGCATTTGCGAAGCGCCGCCGGCTTGCTGGTGCGCCTCGAGCAATTGGTCCAGGCGCGGATCGCGCAGCATGACTTGGGGGCTGCCGTTGCCGACCATCACGCGGGTCGGTGTGAGTGTGTTGGCGACAGGCGGCTGGTTGTTGACGGCAGCGGCGGCCAGTACCGAATTGGCGGCCGGTTGCTGCTGGGCTGCGATCTGGGCTCCCGACGACGAAAAACCGACACCGTTACCGACCAGGGTCCAGCTGATGGCGGCCACGGCCACCAGCGACGCTGCGCCAGCCACCAGCTTCCAGCGGAACATCGGTTCGTTGGCTGCATCGGCCCTGCGCTGCATCGCAATCACCTTGGTTGCCGTCACCGGTGCCAGGACCGGGGTCGCGACCACGGGTTCGGCGGCAAGGCGCTGCTGGAACCGGGTCAGGAACGCATCGGTGTCGCTGCAAGGCGCATGGGCGCCCGAGCGCAGGATGTCGCCCACCAGGTGATAGGAGCGCCAGGCGCCGCGCGCGTCGTCTTCGGCGCAGACGGCGTCGATGGCCCGCGCGAAGTCCTCGCCCTGCAAATGACCGTCCGCCAGCGCGGACACCTGTTCACGAGCCGTCATTGTCTGATTCATTTCGTTCACCTGCTTACCTACCAACGCTTGCCGGACTGGTTGTCCAGCAGCGGTTTGACCCTGGCCGAAATGGCCTCGCGCGCCCGGAAAATACGCGAACGCACCGTGCCGATAGGGCAATCCATGACCTCGGCAATCTCTTCGTAACTCATGCCCTCGATCTCGCGCAGCGTGACAGCCTGGCGCAACTCGGCAGGCAGCGCTTCCATGGCCGCCTCGACAACGCGGGCGATTTCGTTCGCCGCCAGGATCGATTCGGGGGTTTCGTCGCTGATTGGTTCGTTTCCAGGGCGGTAAGTTTCATCGTCTTCGTCAGAAGACGGCCGCAGGGCGCTTTCGGAGATGGTCGGGTCGCGTTTCATGTCGACCAGCGCCTTCTTGGCGGTATTGACCGCGATCCGGTAGAGCCAGGTGTAGAACTGGGCGTCGCCACGGAACTGGTGGAGCGCCCGGTAGGCCCGGATGAAGGTTTCCTGCGCAATGTCCTCGACCAGGTCGACGTCGCGCACCATGCGCCCGATCAGGCGCTCGATCCGGCGCTGGTATTTGATGACCAGCAGTTCGAATGCCTTCTGGTCACCCGCAACCGTGCGCTGAACCAGCTGAAGGTCGACTTCGCCCGGGCGCGGCGCCTCGGCGGACACATCGGTCAAGCCGGAGTCCGGTGGCACTGGCGGCGGAGAAGTTGTCATCGAGGGGGGTTCAGGGCGCGTCGGCGGGCACAGTCGCTCGCCAAGGCTCGCCGGCGGGGGACGCGGACGGGGGGCGCGAATATACCGCACGACGCAAATCGCGCCAGCGCTCCGGCATGGCGCGCTGCTCGATCCATATCCATCGTCCGGCGCGGCCCGGCTGGGTCAGCCGCACCAGGAGCAGCGATTGAAGATCGAGCGCCACGGAGGCCCGCGCCGCATGAACGGCCCGGCCCTTGTCGGTGCCCGTCAGGGTCCAATAGATTCCGTCGAAGTGCAGGACGCCGGCACCGTCGCTTCGCAGGCCGAGTGCAGCCGCAACGCCTGAAAACAGAACACTCAGAACCAGGAGCACCTGGCGCCAGCCGGCACTATCGAATAGATAGCATGAGAGGCCTGCACAGCAGGCGCCCAGAGCCCATGTGGCTATCAGAATCCGGGTTGCGCCGCGCGAGCGCCCCACCGGATAGGTCACCGACGGTGCGCTGTGCATGAAAGAGCAAGGCTCAAGCGCGCTTGAACACCAGCGTGCCGTTGGTGCCGCCGAAGCCGAAGTTGTTCTTGACCGCGACGTCGATCTTGAGATCGCGCGCCGCATTGGCGCAGTAGTCGAGGTCGCACTCCGGATCCTGGTTGAAGATGTTGATGGTCGGCGGGCTCTTCTGGTGATGCAGTGCAAGCACCGTGAACACCGACTCGATACCGCCGGCGCCGCCCAGCAAGTGGCCGGTCATCGACTTGGTCGAATTCACGACCAGCTTCTTAGCGTGGTCGCCAAACGCCTTCTTGACCGCATTGGTCTCGTTGACGTCGCCGATCTGCGTGGAGGTGCCGTGTGCATTCAGGTACTGCACTTCGTCGGCATTGACGCCCGCATTGGCCAGCGCCATGGCCATCGAGCGGCGCGGGCCGTCGACGTCGGGTGCGGTCATGTGGTACGCGTCGCCGGTCAGGCCGAAGCCCGCCACTTCCGCATAGATCTTGGCGCCGCGCGCCTTGGCGTGTTCGTACTCTTCGAGCACCAGCACGCCGGCGCCCTCGCCGAGCACGAAACCGTCACGGTCCTTGTCCCAAGGACGGGAGGCCGTTGCGGGGTCGTCGTTGCGCGTGCTCAGTGCACGCGGTGCGGTGAAGCCGCCGATGCCGAGCGGAGAAATGGTCGACTCCGCGCCGCCGGCGATCATGACGTCGGCATCGCCGTATTCGATCATGCGTGCCGACGTGCCGATGGCATGCAGGCCGGTGGTGCAGGCAGTCACGACGGCGATGTTCGGGCCCTTGAAGCCGTACTTGATCGACACGTGGCCCGAGATCATGTTGATGATGGAAGCCGGCACGAAGAACGGCGAAATGCGGCGCGGGCCGCGACTCGCGTATTCGCCGTGCGTCTCTTCGATCATCGGCAGGCCGCCGATGCCGGAGCCGATGTTGCAGCCGATGCGCACGGCTTTTTCATAGGGCAGCGCTTCGCCGGTCGGCAGTCCGCTGTCCTGCACCGCCTGCATGGCGGCGGCAAGCCCCAGATGAATGAAGCGGTCCATGTGGCGCGCTTCCTTCTCCGAGATGTATTGGGTGATGTCGAAACCCTTCACCTCACCTGCGAACTTGCAGGCGAAGGCGCTTGCATCGAACGCGGTAATGTTCGCAATGCCCGACTTCCCGGCCAACAGGTTGGCCCAGGATTCGGGTGCGGTGTTTCCGACAGGAGCGATGCAACCGAGTCCGGTCACGACGACGCGGCGTTTGGTCATGCCGGCAAACCTTTCTGGAAGCGCTGAACAGCTGCTGGCGGCGCGTACGGAGCTGGAAAAAAGCGCCGCCGGCCGTCGCAGTTGCAGCCGGCCCGATCAGGCCTTTTGATTCTTGGTGGCGTAGTCGACGGCGTTTTGCACCGTGGTGATCTTCTCGGCGTCTTCATCCGGAATTTCAATGCCGAATTCGTCTTCGAGTGCCATCACCAGTTCGACCGTGTCGAGCGAGTCCGCACCGAGGTCGGCCACGAAGGCCTTTTCGTTCGTTACTTGGGACTCTTCCACGCCGAGTTGCTCGGCGATGATTTTCTTGACACGTGCTTCGATATCGCTCATTTGGTTCCCTCTGAGGGTTGTAGGTAATCGGTGGATTTTAGCCGGGCGCATTGTGGCATTTGCCGTGCACCCGGTACGGGGAAAGATTGCGCCTTGCGGCTCTATTGCATGTGCATGCCGCCGTTGACGTGCAGTTCCTGCCCCGTCACATAGGAAGCCTGGGGCGATGCGAGATAGGCTACAGCATGCGCGATGTCGGCCGGCTTGCCCAGATGGCCCAGCGGAATCTGCTGCAGCAGCGCCTGTTGTTGTGCTTCGGGCAGGCTGGCCGTCATATCGGTTTCGATGAAACCCGGCGCGACGCAGTTGACCGTGATGTTGCGGCTGCCGAGTTCGCGTGCCAGTGCACGGGTCATGCCCGCGACGCCGGCCTTGGCGGCCGCGTAGTTGGCCTGCCCGGCATTGCCGGAGGCGCCGACCACGCTGGTGATGCTGATGATGCGGCCGTAGCGCTGCTTCATCATCGGGCGAATCACGGCACGCGAAAGGCCGAACACGGCCTTGAGATTGGTGTCGAGCACCGCATCCCAGTCGTCGTCCTTCATGCGCATGGCGAGCGTGTCGCGCGTGATGCCGGCGTTGTTGACCAGCACGTGGATGGCGCCGTAGGCCTTCACGATCTCGTCGATCAATGCCTCGACGGCGGCACCGTCGTTCACGTCGAGCGCGCGGCCGCGGCCGTCGAAGGCGCTGAGCGCCGAGGTGATCTTGGCCGCGCCGTCTTCGGTGGTGCCGGTTCCAACCACCTTGAGGCCGCGCTGCGCCAGTTCGAGCGCAATCGCTGCGCCGATGCCGCGCGATGCGCCGGTGACCAGGGCGACTTGCCCTTCGAATTTGGGAATGCTCATAAAAGAAGTATCGGGGGCCTTGCGCCGTTCAGGCGGCGAGCAGTTGTCGGGTGTCCGCGAGCGTTGCCGGGTCGTACACCGACGCGGCTTCGAGCTCGGGGGCGATGCGCTTGACTGTTCCGGCCAGCACCTTGCCGGGCCCGCACTCGATGATGGCGGCTACACCGCGCAGTTTCAAGGCCTGGACGCTCTCAACCCAGCGAACCGGACCGGCAGCCTGGCGCACCAGGGCCTCGCGGATGCGCGCCGGGTCGGTTTCCACGGCCACGTCGATGTTGTTCAGCACCGGAATCCGGGGTGCAGCGAGCGTGATCGTGCCGAGCTTCTCCTGCAGCGCTTCGGCAGCAGGCTTCATCAGGCTCGAATGGAACGGCGCCGACACAGGCAACAGCAGCGCCCGCTTGGCGCCGTTGGCCTTCAGCAGCTCGCACGCCTTGTCGACGGCCGCCTTGCTGCCCGCGATCACGGTTTGCAATGGATCGTTGAAATTCACCGCCTCGACGATCTCGGCGCTGTCTGCGCCGAAAGACGCAGTGATTTCCGCACAGCCCGCCACGACCTTGCCGGCCTCCATGCCGAGAACGGCGGCCATGGCGCCGGCTCCGACCGGCACCGCCTGCTGCATGGCCCGCGCACGGAAGCGCACCAGCGGCGCGGCTTGTGCCAGCGTAAGCACGCCGGACGCCACCAGCGCCGAGTACTCGCCCAGCGAATGTCCCGCCACGACGGAGGGGGTTGCGCCGCCTTCGGCCAACCATGCACGCCAGGCGGCCACACCGGCCACCAGCATCACAGGCTGGGTGTTGGTGGTGAGCGCCAGCTCTTCCTTTGGGCCGTTCTTGATCAGCCCGGCAATGTCTTCGCCCAGCGCTTCGGAGGCCTCGCGCAGGGTTTCAGCCACGGCCGGATGGTCGCCCCAGGCGTCGAGCATGCCGACGGCCTGCGAGCCCTGACCTGGAAAGACAAAAGCGAAGGATTTCATGTTTTAAAGCGTCATATCGCACTGCAGGCCCATGCGGGCATTGCAATCCGCTACAGATTCAATAGCACCGCGCCCCAGGTGAAGCCGCCGCCCACACCTTCCAGCATGAGGGTCTCGCCTTTTTTCACCTTGCCGGACCGCACGGCCTCATCGAGTGCCAGCGGAATCGAGGCGGCCGAGGTATTGCCATGCTCGTTGACCGTGACGATGAGCTTCTCGCGAGGAAGCTTCAGCTTCTTGGCCGTGCCTTCCATGATGCGGATGTTGGCCTGGTGCGGAATGAGCCAGTCGATGTCGGCCTCGGTCTTGCCCGCTTTTGCAAGCGTGGCGCGCGCGGCCTCTTCGAGCACGCGAACCGCGAGCTTGAACACGGCTTGGCCGTCCATGTGCAGCAGGGGCGTACCCAGCACATTGCCGCCCGACACATGGCCGGGCACGCAAAGAATGCCGACGTGCTTGCCGTCCGCGTGCAGGTCGCTCGCCAGGATGCCGGGCTCCTCGCTCGCTTCGAGCACGACCGCGCCGGCGCCATCGCCGAACAGCACGCAGGTGGTGCGGTCGTTGAAATCGAGAATGCGCGAGAACACTTCGGCGCCGACCACCAGCGCGCAACGCGCGGTGCCGGTGCGGATCATGGCGTCGGCCACAGTCAGCGCATAGACAAAACCGCTGCATACCGCCTGCACGTCGAACGCCGGGCAGCCGGCAATGCCGAGCTTGTTCTGAAGAATAGCGGCCGACGACGGAAACACCATGTCAGGCGTCGACGTGGCGACGATGATCAGGTCGATGTCTTCGGGCTTGCGTCCGGCGGCCTCGAGCGCGTGCCGGGCGGCTTCAAGGCCGAGATCGCTGCTCGTTACCTCGGGCGCCGCAAAGTGGCGCGCATGGATGCCGGTGCGTTCGACGATCCACTGATCCGAAGTTTCGATGCCGCGCGTTGCCAATTCCCTGGCAAGGTCGTCGTTGGTCACCCGGCGCGGGGGCAGATAGCTGCCGGTGCCGGTGATGCGTGAAAAAGGGCTCATCAAACGTGAAGGGCCGTCGCGTCCGCTGGCACCGCCGGGTCCTGCCGCGCAAGTAATGGCGCGGCGTGGGCGATGCGGGCCCGCACGCGATCGAGCAGGTTGTTGCGAGCGGCATCATAAGCGCGATCCAGCGCATGGCCGAAAGCCACTTCATCAGCCGAGCCATGGCTCTTGAACACCAGCCCGCGCAGCCCCAACAGCGCCGCGCCGTTGTACCGGCGATGGTCCAAGCGATTTTTAAACGCTTTTAGCACCGGATAAGCAACAATTGCCGCAGCTTTGGTCAGAATGCTTCGGGAAAACTCGATGCGAATGAATTCGCCGATCATCGATGCGACGCCCTCGCTCGCCTTCAGGGCCACGTTGCCGACAAAGCCGTCACAAACGACGATATCGGTGGTTCCCTTGAAGATGTCGTTCCCTTCGACGTTTCCGTAAAAGTTCAGATCCTTCGAGTTGGCGGCAGTACGAAGCAGTTGACTTGCTTTTTTGATCGTTTCGCTGCCCTTGATCGCTTCTTCGCCCACATTGAGCAAGCCGACCGAGGGCGACTCGTTCCCGGTGAGCGCCGACACCAGCGCCGAACCGAGCACGGCAAATTGCAACAGGTCTTCAGCGTCGCAATCGACATTCGCACCTAGGTCGAGCACGGTCGTGGCGCCGCCCTTGATGTTCGGCAGCTGGGGCGCAATTGCGGGGCGGTCGATGCCGTCGAGCGTCTTGAGCAGATAGCGGGCGATGGCCATCAGCGCGCCTGTGTTGCCGGCCGAGATGGCGGCTTGGGCGGAGCCGTCCTTGACCTGCTGGATCGCGATGCGCATGGAAGAGTCCTTCTTCTTGCGCAATGCGATTTCCACCGGGTCGTCCATGCCCACCACTTCGCTGGCGGCCACGATGCGCGCTCTCGGGTGCTCGCCAAAACCGGCCAAGGCGGCAGGCGCGCCGACCAGAAGCAGCGATGCTTCCGCATGCCGGTCGAGAAACGCGCGGCAAGCCGCCAGCGTGACGCGCGGCCCATGGTCGCCACCCATGCAATCCACGGCAAGCGTGATTGCGGCGGGCGCGGCGGAGGATTCGGAGGAGGAAGACGTAACCATCAAAACAAAGGCCCGACGCTACAGCAAAAGTAGCTTCGGGCCTCGGCCTTGGGATGCGAAATCAGGCTTCGGACTTGTTCTTGAGGACCTGACGGCCACGGTAGAAACCGTTCGGGCTGATATGGTGACGCAGATGCGTTTCACCGGTGGTCGGTTCCACGGCGATGCCGGGCACGACCAGCGCATTGTGGGAACGGTGCATGCCGCGCTTGGAAGGCGACTTCTTGTTTTGCTGGACGGCCATGATGGCTCCTGGACTGTTAGGTGAGTGACTGGATGCGCTCTTTTGCGGTGGCAATACAGGGACATGTATGGAATGCCCTTGTCTGTCTTGCTGCTCACGGCGGCGCGCGCGAAGCCCATGATTATAGCCCAGCCTACGGAAAAGGGCTACTTGCCCTCTTCCGGTTTGCGTGAGCGCAACGCGCCGAGCACCGCAAACGGGTTGGGCTTGGCCTCTTCCGCCGCCTTGAAGTCCTCGTCGCTGGACGACAGCTGGATTGGCGTCGGGCAGACCTCGTGAACGGGCATGACGGGAATTTCCATCAAAAGCTCGTCCTCGATCAAGGCGTGGAGGTCGAAATCGCGGCTCGCGACCAGCAGGTCTTCTTCCGATTCATCGTCCTCGGCGTCGGCCGTGGCTTCATCGGCCACGAAACGGAACCAGCGGTCCGGTGCAACAAACGTATCCACCGGTGCCAGGCAGCGCTGGCAAACCAGCGGCACGGTTGTTTCAGCCGTCAGGTGCAGCCAGGGCTCGGCTTTGCCGTCGGCGCCGGTACGCTGTTCGCCGGCAGCCTCCCAGTGCACCACGGCTTCGGGCGCCGGCGCCGCCAGCTCTTGCGTCAGCCGCAAATAGTTCGGAACCGGATCGTCGGCTGAAAGCGCCGCGGCTTCAGCGGCAAAGGCGGCCACGTCGAGCCGCTGGGGAACAAATTCTCTCTTCATCCGCACCAGTCTAGCGCGCCGGCCGGGGGAATTGGCGGGGCACGGCCAAAGGCTCTCGCAGAGCTCACGCACAATCGTCTCCATGCAACGCCCTTTGATCCTCGCCTCGACCTCGCGCTACCGGCGCGAACTGCTGGCCCGCCTCCATTTGCCCTTCGACGTGCAGCCCCCCGAAGTCGACGAAACCGCACTCAGCGGCGAAACCCCGCGCGAACTGGCTGAGCGGCTGGCCCTGGAAAAGGCCCGCGCCGTCGCTGCCCGCTTCCCCGAGGCCGTGGTGATCGGCTCGGACCAGGTGGCCGACCTCGCCGGCGAAGCACTCGGCAAGCCAGGCGACCACGCGCGCGCCACAGCCCAATTGCGGAAAATGCGCGGCCAGACACTGATATTCCAGACCGCCGTGGCGGTCGTCTGCCAGGCCACCGGCTTCGTCGAGCGCGACCTGGCACCCGTTCGGGTCGTTTTTCGCGAACTCAGCGATGCGGCCATCGAGCGGTACCTGCAGGCCGAACAACCCTACGACTGCGCGGGCAGCGCCAAAAGCGAAGGGCTCGGCATCGCCTTGCTGAGCGCCATCGACAGCGACGACCCCACGGCCCTGGTCGGCCTGCCGCTGATCCGCACCTGCCGCATGTTGCGTTCCGCGGGAGTCGAATTGTTGTGACCCCAGGCAAGCTCTATCTCGTGCCCGCGCCGCTCGACTTCGGCTGCGACACCCAGGCCCCCCTGCAAGACGCCCTGCCCCTGGGCACGCTGCAAGCGGCTGCCGGCATCACCCATTGGATCTGCGAAAACGCGAAATCGGCCCGCGCGTACCTGAAGCGAATCGACGCGGTCGTTCCGCTGGCCGCGCCTCTGCAAGCGCAGGAAATCCGGGAATTGCCGCGCGAAGTGCACAAGAAAGGCGACCACGCAGGCCAGTTCGATGCCCGGCCTTTACTGGCCGCGGCGCTGGAGGGCCACGATATCGGCCTCCTCAGCGAAGCCGGCATGCCGGCGGTGGCCGACCCGGGTTCTTCGGTGGCGCGCGCTGCGCACGACCTGGGCATTGCCGTGGTGCCGCTCACCGGCCCGGTGTCGCTGCTGCTTGCGCTCGCCGCAAGCGGCCTCAACGGCCAGAACTTTGCATTCGTCGGCTACCTGCCGCAGGATTCCAGCGAGCGCCAAAGCCGCATCCGGGAACTCGAGGCCCTGGCACTCAAGACGGGCCAGACCCAGCTGTTCATCGAAACGCCCTACCGCAACGCCGCGCTGCTTCAGGCGCTGGTGCAAACGCTGCAGCACAACACCCGGCTTGCGGTGGCACGCGGCCTGACGCTAGCAACCGCACACGTGCGCAGCGAAACGGTGAAAGCCTGGCGCGCCAAGGCGCCGAACGCAACGGACGAACGCCTGCCTGCGGTATTCGCGATCGGGCGTTGACGATGGTGGTCACCGCCGGCACCCGCTGGGCATCGCGCACGCAGTTCTTTTCTTCGGGCTTCATCTTTGCGACCTGGGGCGTGCACGTTCCAACGGTCAAGGCCCACTACGGCATCGACGAAGCCCAGCTCGGCCTGGCCATGCTCGCGGCCGGCGCCGGTGCAATGTTCGGCCTGACCAGCGCCGGGCGCTGGATCGGGCACCACGGCCCCCGGCGCATGGCTGCTGTCTGCGGCTGCGTCTACGCGCTGCTGCTGGCGGGGTTGATCGCCATGCCCGGCTACCTCGCCTTGCTGGCGTTGCTGGCGGTCTTCGGCCTCGTCACCAGCGTGTTCGACGTGGCCATCAACACCGAGGCGGCGCAACTCGAACTGCACGGCGGCAAGCCTCTGATGAGCGGCATGCATGGCATGTTCAGCCTGGGCGGTATGGCCGGGGCCGCGAGCGGCAGCGCCGCGCTGGCCGCCGGGCTCGGGGCGCAGGCGCATCTGCTGTGGGTCGCGGCGGCCATGACGCTGGTGGTGGCCGTGTCTTCGATGCGCATGCTGCCCAAGCCGCCCGCCGCAAGCGACGCAGCGCCCGTCGACCGCAAGTTCCGACTGCCCCGCGGCGCGCTCGCCGTGCTGGGCGTGCTTGCGGCTCTGGGCCTGATTGCCGAAGGCGCCATCTACGACTGGAGCGTGCTTTATATGCAGCAGGAACTCGGCAGCCCCCAAAAGCAGGCCGCCCTGGCTTATGCGAGCTTCTCGGCGGCCATGGCGGCCGCGCGCTTCGGCGGCGATGCGATGCGCGCCCGCTTTTCACCGGCTGCGCTGCTGCTCGGCAGCGGCATGCTCGCAGCGGCGGCCATGACGCTGGTGCTGCTGACCGACCTCCCCTGGCTGGCGCTGATCGGCTTTGCGGGCGTGGGCATCGGTTTCGCGAACGTGGTACCGATTCTGTTCGGCGCCTCGGCGCGCGTGCCCGGCGTCGAGCCCGCCACCGGCATCGCTGCCGTCTCGGCCGTCGCCTACCTGGGCTTCATGGCCGGCCCGGCGGTCATCGGCCTGCTGGCGCGGGTCAGTTCGCTGACGGCCGCGCTTTATGTGGTCGTGGTTTTCGCCGTGGCACTGGCCGCTTCGGCCCGCTTCACAGGCAGCGGCGACCCGGCCTGAACCGGCCGACGGCCTTTTAGCGCAGCGCCGGCGTGGCGGCCTGCAGCGAGCGCACGGTGGCATCGCCCATCGCGGCGCCGAATTTCTTGGCGAGCTTTTCGGCCACGTTGTCGCGCCGCGTGTAGTCGGTGACCTCTTCGGCCTTGATGACTTCGCGCGCCACGTAGTCGACGTTGCCCAACTGGTCAGCCAGGCCGAATTCGACGGCCTGCTCGCCGCTCCAGAACAGTCCGCTGAAAAGACCCGGGGTGTCGAGCTTGAGCCGGTCGCCGCGCCCGGCCTTCACCACGTTGATGAACTGCTGGTGAATCTGGTTCAGCATGGTCTGGGCATGGGCGCGCTGCGCATCGCTCATGGGGCTGAACGGATCGAGAAAGCCCTTGTTGTCTCCGGCCGTGAGCAGACGGCGCTCGACGCCGACCTTTTCCATCACGCCGGTGAAGCCGAAACCGTCCATCAGCACGCCGATGCTGCCGACGATGCTGGCCTTGTCGACGTAGATCTTGTCGGTGGCGGCGGCAATGTAATAGGCGGCCGAAGCGCAGGTTTCTTCGACCACGGCGTACACCGGCTTCTTGTGCTTGGCCTTCAGGCGCTTGATCTCGTCGCTGATGATGCCGGCCTGCACGGGGCTTCCGCCGGGCGAATTGATGAGCAGCACGATGCCCTTGGCACCTTCGTCCTCGAAGGCCGTCTTCATTGCGGCAATGACGAATTCGGCGCTCGCATCGCCGCCGTTGGCAATTTCGCCCTTGATCTCGACGACCGCCGTGTGGGCCGTGGTCTTGGCGGTGCTGGGCGTGCTGCGCGACATCGCGAGCCAGACCAGGAAGATGAAGAAGGCGAGCCATGAAAGACGCGTAAAGGTCTTCCAGCGGCGTGCGGCCTTCTGTTCGTTCAGGGAAGCGAAGGCGAGCTTTTCGAGCGTTGCGCGCTCCCACCCGGGACGCTGCGTGGGGTCTTTGGCCATGTTTCGGGGCGCGCCCTGCGAGGACGCAATGGGAGTGGCCGGCTCAAAAGGATCAAAACCTTCGGGTTCCGTGCGGTTCGGGTCGGTCATTGTCAAAAGGTCAGGGGATGGAGGTTCCAGTCAGTATGCCAGTGCACCACGCCGTCACGTTCGCTGAGGGCGATCTTCACGAGGCCGCCGCGGCATGGGCCGCCGGCGCATTCGCCGGTGTCCGGCTTGTAGACCGCGCCGTGGGTGGCGCAGAGCAGCCACTGGCCGCTGTCGTCGAAGAAGCGGTCGGGCTGGAAATCCAGTTCCATGGCCACGTGGCTGCATCGGTTCAGGTAGGCATGCGGCTGCCCTTCGAAGCGCACCGCGAAAGCGCGGCAGGTTTCGCCGCCGTAGACCACATCGAAAGGCACGGCCCGGCGGCCTTCGACCAGGTCCGACGCGTTGCACAGGGGAATGGGCTCTTCTGCGCTCATGGCCGGATTTTCGGTCAGGCGCTGTCCAGAAGCCATGTCTCGAGGCTGGCCACCGAATGGGCGACGAACAATGGCTTCAGCTCGTCGAAGCTTTCGGACTCGTGTGCGCCGTAGCTCACGCCCACGCTGGCGCAGCCGGCATTGAGCGCCAGCTGCAGGTCGTGCGTGGTGTCGCCGATCATCAAAGTGCGTTCGGCGGGTACCTCGAGCTCTTCCATCAGCTCCAGCAGCATGCGCGGGTGCGGCTTGCCGAATGTCTCGTCGGCGGTGCGCGAGGCATCGAAGCGGTCGCGCAGCGCGACCGACTTCAGCGCTTCGTTCAATCCGCGGCGCGATTTGCCTGTAGCCACGGCGAGCTTGTGGCCGCGCGCGCGCAAGGCGTCGAGCATCTGCAGCACGCCGTCGAACAGCACGAGGTCGTCCTGGTGCTGCAAATAGTGATAGCGGTAGCGCGCGCCGAGCTCGGCGTACTTTTCCTTCGGCACATCGGGGGCTGCGCGCGCGAGGGCCTCGGCCAGGCCCAGGCCGATGACCCAGGCGGCGTCGTTCTCGCTCGGCTTGGCGCCGCCGACGTCGATCACGGCGGCCTGGATGCAGCGCACGATGAGCCGCGTGGAGTCGTAAAGCGTGCCGTCCCAATCGAAGGCGATCAGGTCGAAGCGCAGGGGTCGGGAAGAATCAGTCATTGGCCGTGGGAGTGGGGTGTTGGGCAAGCGCCTCGAGCGCCTGGGGCGGCATCAACGCATGCAGTTCAGGCGGCAGGCCGGCCTGCAGCGCCACGCGTTCACCGGTCACGGGGTGGCTGAACTGCAATCGCCAAGCATGCAGAAACATGCGCTTGAGTCCGAGTTTTTGCAACACGCGCTGGCGTTCGAAATCGCCATATTTGTCATCTCCTGCAATCGCATGGCCGGCCGATGCAAGATGGACGCGGATCTGGTGCGTGCGGCCGGTCTTGATCGTGACCGCGAGCAGCGACAGCGGCGTCGCGTCGCCCGGCAGCGTGAGCCGTGCCAGCACGCGCACCAGGGTTATGGCGCGCATGGCATCGGGATGGTCCTTGGCGACCACGCGCACGCGGCGCTCGCCGGCACCTGCGCCATCGCCCGGCAGCAGATATTTGGCAAGCGGCGCATCGAGCACCTTCTTGTTGGCGGGCCAGGCGCCCTCGACCAGCGCGAGATAGGTCTTGCCCGTCTCACGCTCGCGGAACTGGTCCTGCAGGGCCACGAGCGCGCTGCGCTTCTTCGCCACCAGCAGAATGCCCGAGGTCTCGCGGTCGAGCCGGTGCACCAGCTCCAGGAATTTCGCGGCCGGCCGGGCGGTTCGCAATTGCTCGATCACCCCGAAGCTCACGCCGCTGCCGCCATGCACCGCCACGCCGGCGGGCTTGTCGATGGCAAGCACCGCCTCGTCTTCAAGCAGCACCGGAAATTCGCGCGCCGGCGCGGGCGGCGTGGCGCCTTCCTCGGCGCGCGGCGAGATCCGCACCGGCGGCAGCCGCAGCACGTCGCCGGCCTCGATGCGGGTTTCGGCCTGCACCCGCCCCTTGTTGATGCGCACCTCGCCCGACCGGATGATCCGGTAGACATGCGTCTTGGGGACGCCCTTCAGATGGCGGAACAGGAAGTTGTCGAGGCGCTGGCCCGCGGATTCCGCATCCACGGTAATGAATTTGATGGAGGCGTGCGGCGCCCCGGCCTCGACCGCAGCCTTTTGAACTGCGGGATCGGGAACTGCGGGATTTGGAGCGGCCGCGGGGCTTCGCTTCGCACCTATAATGTTTTTCACCAGCGCGGTCGTGTAAGTGCTTGATTAGACAGAAGTTTAGATCACTGCAGTCAAACGCCCAGGACAACGCTGCGAGGTCGATGCCGCTTTGGCGCCGAGACTGCAAACCCCGCGCAATTGCGCAAAGTGGCAGCCCCTGCGCCCAAGTCAAGCCGACACCCACGAAACACCGATACGGAATACCCAGCCTGCAGCTTCCAAGCTGCAAGCGGATCGAAGCGAGTCCCTTGTGTTGATGCTGCTGATTCAACTGTGCCTGCGTTGGCCCACCTGGCTTTTGCCAGCGGCCTCAGGCATTGAATCATCCGCACCGCGCGCCACCATTGCGCAACCAGCTATCAATAAGATAGCTGCTCAACACCGAATCTGGCTCGCGCCCATCCACGCGCCCCCACCCCGGCTGTCTTCTTGAGCTGATGCTCAAGAGGCCTGCTCGCGCTTGCCGCGGCAGTGACAGCATCCGGGGCCAAGCGGCAATTCCCCTCGTTTCGCGGGCGTCGTCCGTGCATCGTTGGCCCGTCATGGGCCTGTAGAACGATACATATAAGGACAACGCATCATGAAGCGGATGCTGATCAATGCCACGCAGGCCGAAGAACGCCGCCTGGCCATCGTCGACGGGCAAAAGCTCCTCGACTACGAAATCGAGATCGAAGGGCGCGAACAGCGCAAGGGCAACATCTACAAAGCCGTCGTGACGCGCGTCGAGCCCTCGCTCGAAGCCTGTTTCGTCGACTACGGTGAAGACCGCCACGGCTTCCTGCCGTTCAAGGAAATCTCCAAGCAATACTTCGCCGAAGGCGTTTCCGCCAACCAGGCACGCATCCAGGACGTCATCAAGGAAGGCCAGGAACTGACCGTCCAGGTCGAAAAAGAAGAGCGCGGCAACAAGGGCGCGGCCCTCACCACCTTCATCTCGCTGGCCGGCCGCTATGTCGTGCTGATGCCCAACAACCCGCGCGGCGGCGGCGTAAGCCGGCGCATCGAGGGCGACGACCGGGCCGAACTCAAGGAGGCGATGGACCAGCTCGAGTACCCGAAGGGCATGAGCATCATCGCGCGCACCGCCGGCATCGGCCGCTCGGCGCCCGAACTCCAGTGGGACCTGAACTACCTGCTCAAGCTCTGGACCGCCATCGACGGCGCGGCCAAGGGCGGCAAGGGCGCCTTCCTGATCTACCAGGAATCGTCGCTCGTCATTCGCGCCATTCGTGACTATTTCAATCACGACATCGGCGACATCCTGATCGACACCGACGACATCTACGACCAGGCGCAGCAGTTCATGGCGCACGTCATGCCCGAGCATGCCGCCCGCGTGAAGCGCTACCGCGACGACGCGGCGCTGTTCAGCCGCTTCCAGATCGAGCACCAGATCGAATCGGCCTACGCCCGCACCGTGCAGCTGCCCTCGGGCGGCGCCATCGTGATCGACCACACCGAGGCACTGGTCTCGGTCGACGTGAACTCGGCCCGCGCCATCAAGGGCGGCGACATCGAAGAAACCGCCACCCGCACCAACCTCGAAGCCGCCGACGAAGTGGCCCGCCAGATGCGCCTGCGCGACCTGGGCGGCCTGATCGTCATCGACTTCATCGACATGGACGAGTCGAAGAACCGCCGCGAAGTCGAAAGCCGCCTGCGCGACGCGCTCCGGCAAGACCGCGCCCGCGTGCAGTTCGGCTCGATCAGCAAGTTCGGCCTGATGGAAATGAGCCGCCAGCGCCTGAAGCCGGCGCTCAGCGAAGGCTCGTCGATCCCCTGCCCCCGTTGCGGCGGCTCGGGCCACATCCGCGACACCGAATCGAGCGCGCTGCAAATCCTGCGCATCATTCAGGAAGAGTGCCTGAAGGACAACACGGCCGCCGTGCACGTGCAGGTGCCGGTCGAAGTGGCGTCGTTCCTGCTGAACGAAAAGCGCCCCGAAATCGCCAAGATCGAACTCAAGCAGCGCGTCACCGTGCTGATGGTGCCCAACAAGACGCTCGAAACGCCGAACTACAAGCTCGAACGCCTGAAGCACGACGACCCGCGCCTCGACCACATCGAAGCCAGCTACAAGATGGCCGACGAAGTCGAAGACCCGACGGCCGTCACCCGCCGTTCGCAGGAACCCACCAACAAGCAGACGCCGGTCATCAAGGGCGTGCTGCCCGACGCGCCGGCGCCCGTGGTGCCGCCCAGGCCCGAAGCAGTGCGCACGCCTGCCGCCGTTGCCCCGGCACCGGTCGCGCCGCCTGTGGCGAGCGCACCGGCACCCGCCGAAATGGGCTTCTTCGCCCGCATCAAGAGCTGGTTCGGCGGCACGTCGGCACCGGCCCCTGCACCGGCCGTGATTCCCATCGAAGCACCGAAGCCCGCGCGCCGCGATGGCGGCCGCTCCGGCCGTGACGGCGAAGCACGTGGCGCCCGCGACGGCGAGCAGCGCCGCGGTGGCCGCGGCGGCGAAGGCCGCAGCGAAAACGGTGGCCGTTCCGGCGGCCGCGACGGCGAACGCCGCGGCGGACGTGGTGGCGAGCGCCGTGGTGAAGGACGCGAGCCGCGCGAAGGACGCAGCAGCGAAGTCCGCAACGAAGCCGTGCAACCGCGCGAGCAACGTGAACCCCGCGAACAACGCGAGCCACGTGAGCAACGCGAACCCCGTGAAGCACGCGGTCCGCGCGAGGGCGAACAGCGCCGCGGCGGCCGCGGTGAGCGCCGCGAAGGCGAAGGCCGCGAAGCACGGCCCGCATCGGCCGAGCTGATCGACGGCAACCTCGAAGCGCAACAACTCGCGCCCACCGGCGACGAAGGCAATGCTCCGGCGGAACGCGCACCCCGCGCCCGCGGCGAACGCCGTGAGCGTGCGGAACGTGGCGGTGAACGTGCGGACCGTGGCGAACGCGGTGAGCGCAACGAACAGCGCAATGGCACCGATGCGCCGCGCGAAGCGTCCGGCGACGACAACAACGTCGCCCCGCAGGACGGCTCGCAAGCCGAGCGCGCACCGCGCAGCGGCCGTGAAGAGCGCGGTCCGCGTGGCGATCGCAACGACGGCCGCCGTGAGCGCCGCAATGAAGGCCAGCCACGTTTCGCCAACGGCGAAGCACCGGCACCTGTCGACGAGGCAACTGCCGTCGCTTCGGGCGCTGAAGGCGAAACCGATGCCAACGATCAGGCACCGCGCCGTGAAGGCGAAGAGCGCCGCGGCCGTTCGCGCGACCGTTATGGCCGCGACCGCCGCGAACGCGGTCCGCGCGACGAAAGCGAAGCCAATGTGGCTGGCGCATCGGCCGACAACGCCTTGGCCGAGCCGAACGAAGCCCGCGCTGCAGTGCCCGCAGAAGAAGAATCGCGCGCACCCGCACCGCGGAGCTACTTCGACCGTCCTGCAACGGTGCCTGCACCGGTTGCGCCCCCGGTAGCACCCGTGGAAACCGTTGCACCGGTGGCAACGTTCACCCCTGCTCCCGTCGTGGCACCGATTGCCGTCGAGAAGAGCAGCAGCAAGCCCGCCGCCAACGGTCGTGCCTTGCCGAAGGTGCAGCCCTTCGAACTGCCCCTGAACGAACTCGCGCAAATCGCCGAGAGTTCGGGTCTGCAGTGGGTGAACTCGGATGCCGAGCGCATTGCACAGGCCCGCGCAGCCATCGCGGCCGAGCCGAAGCCGGTGCACGTGCCGCGCGAACGCCCGCCCGCAATCACGCTCGATGAAGGCCCGCTGGTGCTGGTTGAAACCCGCCGCGAGCTCAGCGCAATGACGCTGCCTTTCGAAAAGGCACCGTCCGACGCGCAAGGCGTGAACTGAAGAAGCTCATCAGGCCTCCGGGCCTGCAAGCTTTAAAAAACGGCGCCATTGGCGCCGTTTTTTATTGCGTTCTTATTGGGAGTGGGGGAAGTGGGAGATGTCAGAAGGGGCGGCAGGAACAGCAGATGCCTGCCCCGCCTTGCCCCGGCAACGGCCGGCCTGCAGCAACGCAGCACCGACGAATGCTCAGCTCAGCTCACTCAGGCTTTCTCGGTCTGCGCCGCGCGCTTCCAGGCTGCTGCGGCCTGCTCCGCATCGCCGCGTGCCTCGGCCAGTTCGGCCAACGCCAGCCATGCGCGGCGGTAAAGCTCGGTGTCCTGCAGGCCCAGGCCCGCCTGCATGAGCAGCTGCTGGGCCTTGCCCCAAAGCTGGCGCTTCATGCACGCCATGCCGGCAAGATATTGCAGGTTCGGATCGCTCGGGTTGTTGCGTTGCGCCGTTTCGATGCGGGCGAGCCAATCGGCATCCACTGAATCGAGCCCCGCCTCGAGCGCGCGAGCCATCTTGATGCGCAACGCATCCCCGAGACCGCGCGGCTGCGACACCATGCGTTCCCATGCCGGCAACAGCCAGCCGCGCGCCAGCGCCAGGTCGCCGCGCAGGGCCACCATGCGTTGGGCCGCATGAATCGCCACCTCGGGCATTTCGCGCTCGGCCGCATCGAGTTCGGCCCAGGCGCGAAGCAGTTGCGCCGGGTCATGCGCGCCGGACAGCAGCTCGGTGGCCAGCCCGCGCACGATGCTCTGCGCCGCCGCGTCGGAAAAGGCACGATGCTTGGCGAGCAGGCGCGCGGTTTCCAGCGCTTCGAGCGTGCGCCGATCCTGGCGGGCCGCTTTCAGGCGAATACGCAGCGCGAGCGTTCGCCGCTGCACGCCTTGCGGAAGCTCTTCGAGCCGTGCCATCGCGCCTGCGGGATCGCGGTCTTCGAGCGCCCAGCGCGCGGCGCGCAACTGCACGCCCTCGCGCGTCTCGGGGCTTGCCAGCACGGTGCGGTCGACGCTTTCATTGAGGGCTTGCTGCAGATGGGCATCGCGCGCCGGCCGGTCTTGCAGCGCCTGCGCGCTCTCGGCGGCCAGCAGATGCGAGATCACGCGGACCTGCTGCGCCTGCGGCAGGTCTGCGCCCAGGGCCGCCAGCGTTTTCTCTTGCACCAGCGCAGCTTGCGCGGCCTTGCGTGCACGCGAGAAGCGCCCCGACAGCAGTTGCACCATCGCGTCGAGCAAGGCCGAATGCAGCGTGCGTTCCTTTTGCTGCAGCCGCCACTGGCGAGCCTGGGTCGGAAGAGAGAACAGCGCCGCCAGGCCGCGCAGCGCAAGGTGCAGCAGCGCGAAGGCGCCCAGCAGGATCACCAGCACCAGGTTCAGCGAAAGATCGACGCGCCACGGGGGCCAGAACACGGTGATCGTGCCCTGGTTGTTGCCGGCGAACAGCGCCACCGCCGCGGCGATGGCGAACAGCGCCAGAAGCCAGAGTGCCGCCCGCATGATCAGCGCCCTGCCGCTGCCGTTGCGAGCGCGGCCAGCGTGTCGTCGATGCGCGGAGGTTCGGAGGTCTTCACCTGTGCCTGGAGCTGCTGCAGCAGCGTGGCGGCCGCTTGCGTGCGCCGCGATGCGGGATCGAAATAACGGTTCAGTGTTGCGGAAACCGTGGCGAGTTCGCTGCGCGCGGCATCCACCTGCCGCGACAGCAGCGAAAGCCGTGCATTGAGCAGCTTGAGCTTGAGGTTCTCGCGCAGGAAGTAAGTCTGGTCGGGCGCCAGCAGCACCGCCTCGGGCCGCTCGATGCGGCCGACGCGCACCAGCGATCGCAGTTCGGCGCGCACCGTCAGCAGCGCCCGCTCCCACCAGGCCGCATCGGCCGGAATGGGTTCGGGCTGCCAGGCGTTGAGCCCGGAGCCGCGCATGGCCACGGCATTGAGCGGCGGCAGGTCGTCCACGCTGCGCATCAGCTCGTCGAGTTTCTGCAGCGCCTCGGCACTGTCGGCGCTCGTGCTGCTGCGCAGGCGGTCGGCGTCGCGCTGCATGGCGCGCTGCAACGGCGCCAGCCTGGGCTGCGCGGCGCGCGCAATGCGCAAATCGCCGGACTTGAGCGCCGCAAGCAAAGGCTCCACACTGCCCGTGACCTGGGCTTGCTGCAGGGCCAGACGCACGGCCGATTCGATATCGACCACGAGGTTCTCGTCGCGCGAACGCGAGAGGCTCTGCATCAGTTCTTCGAGCTGCGAGCGCTGCAACGCGACTTCGGCAACGCGGGTTTCCGTGAGGGCGGCGCGCGCGGCGGTGTCACGCACGGTGTCCATCGCCTGCCGGGCGAGCGTGCGCGCCTCGAGCGATTGGGCCTGCGCATCCGCACTCTGGCGGGCCAGTTGCTCTTGCATGCCGCTGACCTTCTGCCAGAGCGAAATGGCGACCACCAGGGCCGCCAGGGCCACGATCGCCAACAGGCCGAAGCCGATGCGGGAAAGCATCGTCGCGGCGGCCGCCAATGACTCCGGCGACTGAGGCGCCGCGAGGGTTGCGGGCACCGGCGCAGCGGCAGATGGGGGGGAGAAGTCGTCGGACGGAGACGCGGCACTCATGTGAAGGATTCTATCGACGCGATCAAGGCCTCTCGCAGAGGCGTGCACACGCGCACCGAACCGAATCCCGCTGCCCGCGCCGCTTCGCCGATGCGCGCGTGAGTTGCCACCGCACTGGCTGCTTGCCAGCCGGTTGCGGGCATTGCCAGCCGCAAATTGGCGATCGCTTCGGAACTGCTGAACAGCCAGACCGCACGCCCCGCTGCACCATCGAGTGCCAGCGCACGTTCCTTGTCGCCAAAGGACGGCGGCAGGCGGCGATAGGCAACCACCGTGTCGCGCAGGCCCTGCGCGGCTTCGATCTCGTTGGCGAGCCAGTCGCGCCCCGTCGGGTTGCCCGCCGCGTCGCCGCCGCGGACGATCAGCACGCGCACGCCTGGCGAGACCTGGCCTCTCACCCGTTCCCACAACGCCTCGGAGTCGAATCGCTCGGCGTCGGGCGGCGGTGCGTCGATGGCTTCGTCCGGCACGCCGGCGCGCCGCAGAGCACGCGACGTGCCGGGCCCCGTGGCCCAGAAGCGCGGCCCCGTCGCGATGACTTTCTTCTTTTCTGCGTGAAGGAAGAAATTCTCGACCGCCGCGGCGCTCACGAACATCAACGCCGCATAGTCCGAAAGCCGGCCCCAGGCAGCGCGCAGCGGTTCGGCGTCGGCCGCCGGTTCGATGACGATCAACGGCAGTGCCGCTGCAGCGAGCCCCGCCGCGCGAAATTCGTCCACCCACTGCGCGGCCTCGCGCGCCGGCCGCGTGACGATGACGGGCTTTGCGGCCATTTTTCTTGAGTCAGCGCTCAGTGCGCGCCGGCGTCGCGCAGCAAGGCGGCGGCGCGTTCGCCGAGTGCGCCGGCCTGGGCGAAATCAGCCGCTTCGGCTTGCGCATGAACCCGCACCAGCGTGGCGCTGCCTTCCGGATCGCCCCAGGCGGCATCGATGCGCAGCGCGCCATCGGCTTGCCAGCGCGCATGCGCCGCCAGTGGCATCGAACAGCTGCCGCCCATCGACCGGCTCACCGCACGCTCGGCGGCAGTGGCCAGCCAGTCGCCTCTGTGCGACAGCGGGGCGAGCAATGCGATCAGGTCGGCGCGGTCGGCCCGCACCTCGATACCGAGCGCGCCCTGCCCCGCGGCCGGCAGCATGGTGTCGGGATCGAACGCAACCCGGATGCGCTCTTCGAGGCCGAGCCGCTTGAGCCCGGCCGCTGCGAGCACGATGGCGTCGTACTGGCCTTCGTCGAGCTTGCGCAGGCGGGTGTCGAGATTGCCGCGCAGCGGCTCGATGCGCAGGTCGGGCCGCATGGCGCGCAGCAGCACCACGCGCCGAAGGCTGGAGGTACCGACGACCGCACCCTGCGGCAATTCTTCCAGCGAGGCATAACGGGGGGACACCAGCGCATCGCGCGGGTCTTCGCGCTCCAGCACGCAGGCCAGGACAAAGCCCTGGGGCAAATCCATCGGCACGTCCTTGAGCGAATGCACCGCGATGTCGGCGCGGCCTTCTTCCAGGGCGAGTTCGAGTTCCTTCACGAAAAGGCCCTTGCCGCCCACCTTGCTGAGCGACTTGTCGAGGATCTGGTCGCCCCGGGTGGTCATGCCCAGCAGGCTGACGGTATGGCCTTTTTCTTGCAGCAGCGCTTGCACGTGTTCGGCTTGCCACAGGGCCAGCCGGCTCTCGCGCGTGGCGATCACGATATTGCTCAAGATCGCTCCCAAAAAGTACATGTTTCAGACCTCTGGAATGCTAGCATGTTGCGCCGCAGCAACGCAGGCGAAGTCTCCTTTCTAGTTCAGGAAAAACATCGAATGAAAGCCAGCAAGACACCTGCGCCTCCCAAGCGCCGGCAAGCCGAAGACCAGCCACTGATCGACGATATCCGGCTGTTGGGCCGCATCCTCGGCGACGTGATTCGCGAGCAGGAGGGCGAGGAGAGTTATGCACTGGTCGAGAAGATCCGCACCCTGTCGGTGGCTTTCCGCCGCGATGCCGACCATGCGGCCGACCGCGCGCTCAAGAACCTGCTCAAGGGCCTGAGTGCGGCCGAAACGGTGCGCGTGATTCGCGCCTTCACCTACTTCAGCCATCTGGCCAACCTGGCGGAAGACCGGCACCTGATCCGCCGCCGCACCGAGGCCGAGCGTGCCGGCGAAAGCGCCGACGGCGATCTGCAGACTGCCCTTGCGCGCATCCGCAAGGCCGGCGTCAAGCCCGACGAGGTGGTGGCGTCTCTCGCGCACAGCTATGTATCGCCGGTGCTCACCGCACACCCGACCGAAGTGCAGCGCAAGAGCATCCTCGACGCCGAGCGCGCCATTGCGCAGTTGCTCACCACGCGCGATGAAATCAAGCTGCGCCAGAACGCTTACGCGGGCGGCAAGGACGCGCTCACGCCGCTCGAATTTGCCGAGAACGAAACGCAGATGCGCATCCGCGTCACGCAGATCTGGCAGACGCGCCTGCTGCGTTTTTCCAAGCTCACCGTGGCCGACGAAATCGAAAACGCGCTGAGCTACTACGAAGCCACCTTCCTGCGCGAGATTCCGCGTGTCTATGCCGAGCTCGAAAAAACATTGAGCCAGGGCGGCGTGGTGCCCTCGGTGGCGCCCTTCCTGCGCATGGGCCAATGGATCGGAGGGGACCGCGACGGCAACCCCAACGTCACGGCCGAAACGCTCGAGTACGCATTGCGCCGCCAAGCCGAACTGGCATTGCGCCATTACCTCACCGAGGTGCACTACCTGGGCGGAGAGCTCTCGCTTTCGGCCACACTGGTGGACGTGTCGGTCGAGATGCAGGCACTGGCCGAGCGCTCGCCCGACACCAGCGAACACCGCAAGGACGAGCCATACCGCCGCGCACTCACCGGCGTGTATGCACGCCTTGCGGCCACGCTGCGCGACCTGACTGGCGGCGAGGCCGCGCGCCATGCCGTGCCGCCGCAAAACCCCTATGCCGCGGCCGAAGAATTCCTGGCCGATCTTCATACCGTGGAAGAGTCGCTCAACGAAAAGCACGGCAGCGTGCTGGCCGCCCCACGCCTGCGGCCGTTGATCCGCGCGGTCGAGGTGTTCGGTTTTCACCTGGCCACGGTCGACCTGCGCCAGAGCTCCGACAAGCACGAGGCCGTGATCGCCGAGCTGCTGGCCACCGCGCGCATCGAGCCCTCCTATGCGTCGCTGGCCGAAGAAGCCAAGCAGCAACTGCTGCTCAAGCTGCTCGACGACGCACGTCCGCTGCGCGTGCCCGATGCGGAATATTCGCCGCTCGCGCAGAGCGAACTCGCGATCTTCGCGGCCGCGCGCAGCGCGCGTGCGCGCTACGGCGCGGCAGCCATCCGCCACTACATCATCAGCCACACCGAAACCGTGAGCGACCTGCTGGAAGCGCTGCTGCTGCAAAAGGAAGTGGGCCTGCTGCGCGGCGCGATGGACAGCAACGCGACCTGCGACCTCATCGTGGTGCCGCTGTTCGAAACCATCGAAGACCTGCGCAACGCCGCCCCCATCGTGCGCGCCTTTTACGCCCTGCCCGGCATCGCCGAACTGATAGAGCGCTCGGGCGCCGAACAGGACGTGATGCTCGGCTACAGCGACAGCAACAAGGACGGCGGCATCTTCACGAGCAACTGGGAGCTCTACCGCGCCGGCATTGCGCTGGTGGCGCTGTTCGACGAGCTCAACAAGAAGAAGAAAACCAACCCGATCCGCTTGCGCATGTTTCATGGCCGCGGCGGCACGGTGGGGCGCGGCGGCGGCCCGAGCTACCAGGCCATCCTGGCGCAACCTCCGGGCACGGTGCGCGGCCAGATCCGCCTCACCGAACAGGGCGAGGTCATCGGCTCGAAATACGCCAACCGCGAGATCGGCCGGCGCAATCTCGAGACGCTGGTGGCCGCCACGCTCGAAGCCACGCTGCTGCCGCAGAGCAAGTCCGCACCCGCCACCTTTCTGTCGGCGGCCGGAGAGCTGTCGACCGCGAGCATGGCGGCGTACCGCAAGCTGGTCTACGAAACCCCGGGCTTCGGCGACTACTTTTTCGGTTCCACGCCGATCCGCGAGATTGCCGAACTCAACATCGGCTCGCGCCCCGCGTCGCGCAACCCGAGCCACAAGATCGACGACCTGCGCGCCGTGCCGTGGAGCTTCAGTTGGGGCCAGTGCCGGCTCACCATACCGGGCTGGTTCGGCTTCGGCTCGGGCGTGGAGCAGTTCCTGGCGTCAGCCGTAACGCCGGCCGCACGCAAGGAACGCATCGCGCTGCTGCGCCGCATGTATGCGCAGTGGCCGTTCTTTCGCACCCTGCTCTCCAACATGGACATGGTGCTTGCCAAGAGCGACCTCGCACTGGCTTCGCGCTATGCCGAACTGGTGACCGACCGCAAGCTGCGCCAGAAGGTGTTCTCGATGATCGACACCGAATGGCACCGCACCTCCGATGCGCTCACGCTGATCACCGGCGCGAAGCAAAGGCTCGAAGGCAACGCTGAAATGCAGCGCTCGGTGCGCCACCGTTTTCCATACATCGACCCGCTGCATCACCTGCAGGTCGAACTGATGCGGCGCTATCGCGCGGGCGAAGGCGGCGAGCGGTTGCAGCGCGGCATTCACATCTCCATCAACGGGGTTGCGGCCGGCTTGCGCAACACCGGTTGAGCGCGCGAAATCGATTAGGGAGAAAGGCCTAGAAAGGCGCCTTGTGCGCCTTTTCCTACGCAAACAATCGCGCAATAGCAATCTGTAAGGTCAATTAAGAGAGTAGGGTCGGGGACGTTCAAAGTTTCTCGCTATCTCTCGCAATCGCGCGGCAGCTCGAGTCGTATTCAGGAGCCCGTTGCAATGTCTAACCCACAGTCTCTCACCCACTCGCAGATCGATTTCGTCAATAACGATTTCGAAGCGCTGGCTTCCCACATGCGCCATTGCGCACGGGCTCACGGGCGATGGTTCTCGGTGCGAAGCCACATGCAGCGGGTGCGCGCACTCGCTGCGGGCCGGATTGTCACGCTGGCTTGCGTTGCGGCTGCTTTTGGTATCGGGCTGTTCGCCGTCGCTTGAGGGTGGCCGACCCTGAACCGACCCGGGTTGCAGCTTTCCCCGACAGGGGACAAATAGACAGCACCCTCCTCGAATTCCCGACAAAGGCGGCGCAATGAGCGCCGCCTTTGTCGTTGGTCGGCTCGCAGATCTCAGTTCGTACGCGCGCGCACTGCTTCTTGCGCCCCACGAGCCGGTAGCGCCGCCGATCCGCGCCGAACTCTTCGGAGCCCAGCGCTTCGAACAGCACGGCCACAGCCTGGCGCGGGCGCAGGTGGTCGAAATCGATCCTCGCCGCGCGCGCGAGGGAGCGCCCTTTTTCCCGCGCGTGGACGAGAACCTCGAATCCCTGCGCAATGCCTTCGACTACATCGCGCTGATCTCGCAGAGCGGGCGCTATGTGTCTCCGGCGGCCGAATGGCTGCTCGACAACTTCCACCTCGTGGAAGCGCAGCTACAGCAGATCAATGAGGGCGTGCCGCGCAGCTACTACGCGCGCCTGCCCAAGCTCGCCACACCGCCGCTCGCGGGCCTGCCGCGCGTCTACGGCATTGCGTGGGCCTATGTGGCCCACACCGACAGCGTGCTCAACAAGTCGCTGTTCACTGCTTTTCTCAACGCCTACCAGGACATCGACGAGCTCACGCTCGGCGAGCTCTGGGCGCTGCCCACCACCTTGCGCGTGGTGCTGCTCGAAAACCTGCGCCGCGTGGCCGAGAGCATTGCGGAGAACAAGGTTGCGCGCGAAATAGCGCATGCCGTCTGGGACGCGGCGCCGCATCTGTCGACGCAAGACCTCGACGCGCTGTACCGCGCATTGCAAAGCCACAACCTGCAGGACGCCTACCTCACGCAGCTCTGGCAGCGCCTGCCGGTGGAGCACGGCGAGAGCATGTCCGCGCTGGTGCGCTGGACCGAACAGCACTGCCCCAACGGGCCGGCGCTGATCGGCGAGGCGCAGAACGCGCAGGCCGCGGCCAACCTTACCGTCGGCAACATCATCACCACGCTGCGCATGATCGGCCAGGTCGAGTGGAGCGACCTGATCGAACCCGTCAGCCGCTCACTGCGCGTACTGCGCAAGCTGCCGAGCTTCGTGGACGAAAGCGAGCTCACGCGCCAGCAGATCACGTACGCAATGGAGCGGGTCGCGCGCGACAGCGGCCGCTCCGAGCGCGAGGTGGCAGAGGCCGTGGTGCAACTGGCGGCAGCCGCGCCGGCCGACGACGCCGAACCCCACACCGCCCACCGCGACCGCGCCGACGGCACTGCCGGCTACTACCTGTTCGGCCAGGGGCGCGCCGCGCTGGTTGCGGCGCTCCGGGCCGACACGGCGGGGGGCCGCGCCGGCCGCCCGCCACGGATGCGGCCGTTGCGCAGCCGCGGCTGGCGCCTGCCTGCCTATGTGCTCTCCATCGTCCTGGGTACCGTCTGGCTGCTGGCGGCCGTGGCGCACGGCCTGCCGCAGCCTCGCGGCTGGAGCACGGTCGCAGCGATGGCATTGCTCGCATGGCCGCTCTCGGAGGCGCTGATCGCCCTGGCACAGCGCATCATGGCCGAGTCGGTGCGGGTGCAGGCGTTGCCTCGTCTCGACTTCGCGGCCGGCATTCCCGAGCGGCATCGCGCGCTCGTCGTCATTCCCACGCTGCTGAGCTCGCCCGCGAACACTGCGCAGCTCGCCCATCGGCTCGAACTGCATTGGCTCGCGAACCGCGAGGAGCACGCCCAGTTCGCGCTGCTGACCGACTGGGCCGACGCCCCCCAGGCTTCGCTGCCGGAGGACGCGTCGCTGCTCGAAGATGCCGTTCGGCGCATCGATGCGCTCAACGCGAAGTATCCGGCGCCCGCCGGCGCGGCCTCGCGCTTCCTGCTGCTGCATCGCCCGCGCAGCTGGAGCGGAACCGAAGAACGCTGGATGGGCTGGGAGCGCAAGCGCGGCAAGCTCGAAATGCTGATGCGCCTCCTGGCAACCGGCGACGCCAGCGGCTTTCTGCCGCTCGCGCCGGGCCAGCAGCTGGCTCCGGGACTAACGCCTTATGTGCTGACGCTCGACAGCGACACCGGCCTGCCGCCGGGCGCCTTGCGCGACCTGGTGTCGATTGCCGCCCACCCGCTCAACGCGCCCGAGATCGATGCGGAAACGCGGCGCGTGGTCGCGGGCTTCGGCATCCTCCAGCCGCGCATCGTGACGCCGTTCCCGATGCGCAACGAACGCTCGTTCTTCCACTGGATGTTTGCCGGACAGTGCGGGCTCGACCCCTACGGCAGCGGCGCGTCCGACATCTACCAGGACGTGTTCGGCAGCGGCTCCTTCACCGGCAAGGGCCTGCTGAACGTGCGCGCGGTGCACGCCGCGCTCGACCAGCGCCTGCCCGAAGGCGCGGTGCTGAGCCATGACCTGCTCGAAGGCACGGTTGCGCGCTGCGCGATGGTGAGCGACGTGGTGCTGATCGAAGACCACCCGCACCACTCCGGCGTGGCCGCATCGCGCGTGCACCGCTGGGTCCGCGGCGACTGGCAGCTGCTGCCGCTGCTGTGGCGCGCCAGGCACTTCGGCATCGATGCGCTCGGCCTCTGGAAGATGGGCGACAACCTGCGCCGCTCGCTGGTGGTGCCCGCTTCTTTCGCGCTGCTGGTGCTCGTCATCTTCACGCAGGCCATGCCGCTCGGATGGGCGCTGGCCGCGGTTGCCTCGGCGCTCACGCTCGGGCCGCTGCTCGGCGCCCTGGCCGGGCTGGTGCCGACACGCCGCGCCATCGAGCTGCGCCACTTCTTCGACGTGGGCGCGATCGAGCTGCTGCGCGCCATGGCCGGCGCGGCCTGGCAGTTCGTGCAACTGGCGGCACAGACGCGCCTGCTGCTCGATGCGATGTTCCTGGCGACATGGCGGCTGACCGTCAGCCGCAGGCATCTGCTGCAATGGACCACGACAGCGCAGGCCCAGGCACAGTCGAGCCAGCAACTGCCGCCGTTCCTGCGCAATGCGGCGGTCAGCAGCGTGCTTTGCCTGGCGCTGGCCGCCGCGGCGGCGCGCTGGAGTGCCTATCCGATGGGCGGACCGCTGCTGTTCATCGTCTGGGCGCTGGCGCCGCTCGCGGCCTGGTGGAGCAGCCGCGTCGATGCGCAAGTGCCCGATCCGCTGAGCACCGAGCAGCGCAGCTACCTCGAGAAACTGGCGCACGACACCTGGCAGTTCTTCGAGCACGTGGTCGGCCCGGAAGACAACCACCTGCCGCCCGACAACCTGCAGCTCGACCCCCAGCCGACCATCGCCCACCGCACCTCGCCGACCAACATCGGCATGTACCTGCTGGCCATCTGCTGCGCGCGCGAGTTTGGCTGGATCGACACCGCGGGGCTGCTCGCACGCATCACCGCCACACTCGACACCGTCAACCGCATGCACAAGCACCAGGGCCATCTCTTCAACTGGTACGACACGCAGACGCTGCAGCTGCTGCCGCCGGCCTACGTGTCCAGCGTGGACAGCGGCAACTTCGCGGGCCACCTGGTGGCTGTGGCCCAGGCGTGCCGGGCCTTCGCCGCGGAAGGTTGCCAGAGCCACGAGGAACCCGCTCTGGAGGCGCTGGCACAACGCTGCGACGCGCTGCACACCGGCATGGATTTCAGCGGCCTCTATGATCCCAAGCGGCACCTGTTCCACATCGGCCTGCGCGTCGAGGAGAACGTGCTCGATGCAAGCTACTACGACCTGCTGGCCTCCGAGTCGCGCTTGCTGAGCTTCCTGGCGATTGCCAAGGGCGATGTACCCCGCCGCCACTGGATGGCGCTGGGCCGGCCGTTCCTGCTGGTGGGTTTCCAGCCCGGCCTCAAGTCGTGGTCCGGCTCGATGTTCGAGTACCTGATGCCCGCGCTCGTGATGTCCGAGCCCGACGACGGCCTGCTGCAGGTGGCCAACACCGCGGCCATCGCCGAGCAGCAGGCCTTCGGCCGGTTGCTGAACCTGCCCTGGGGCGTTTCGGAGTCGGCCTACTTCGCGCAGGACCATTCGCTGGCCTACCAGTACTCGCCCTTCGGCGTGCCGCGCCTCGCGCTGCGCCGCACGCCCCCCACCGACCGCGTGGTGGCGCCCTATGCGAGCGCCATGGCCGCCGTGCTTGCACCGGCCGCGGCGGTGGTCAACCTGGAGCTGCTCGAATCGCTCGGCGCGCGCGGCGAGTTCGGCTTTCACGACGCGGTGGACTTCACCACCTCGCGCCAGGCCGAGGGCCAGGACTTCACCGTGGTGCGCAACTTCATGGCGCACCACCAGGGCATGTCGCTCGTGGCGCTGTGCCACGTGCTGCGCGCCGAGGCCCCGCGCCGCTGGTTCGGCAGCGCCGCGCTGGTGCAGGCGCACGAGTCGCTGCTGCACGAACGCACACCGCGGCAGATCATCGGCAGCGCCGACCCGCGCACGCCACCCGAGCCCAGCCAGACCGAACTGGCGCCGCTGTTCCAGCCCCGCGCGGTGGACCCGACAGGGCCCGGCTTCCAGCCCACGCACCTGCTGTCGAACGGACGCTACACGGTGGCCCTGCGCGCCAACGGCGCGGGTGTGAGCCGCTGGCACGCGTTCAACGTGACCCGCTGGCGCGACGATCCGCTGCGCGACAGCCACGGCACCTTCTTCTACCTGCGCAATACCGAAAAAGAGGGAGGCCGGCACGACCCCGTCTCGCTCACCGCGCTGCCCGCGCCCGGCACAGGCTGGAGCTACCGCACCCGCTTTCTCGCCGAGCAGGTGCAGTTCGATGCGGCCGGCGACGGCCTGCAAGTGCGCACCACGGTGCTGATCAGCCCCGAAGACGACACCGAGCTGCGCAACATCACGCTGCACAACACCGGCGAAGAAACCCGCGCGCTCGAACTCGTCTCCTACTTCGAGCCGGTGCTGTCGAACCCCAAGGCCGACGAGGCGCATCCGGCCTTCGCCAACCTGTTCGTCGAATCGCGCTGGGAGCCTGCATGGCGGGCGCTGCTGATGACGCGCAAGCCGCGGCTGCATGGCGACCCCGTGGTGGCCGCCGTGCACTTTCTCGCCTCAGTCGACGCGCACGTGCTTTCCGTCGACTGCATGACCGACCGGCGCGCCTTCATCGGCCGCAACCGCTCGCTCGCAAGCCCCGCGCTCGATGCGCAACCGCTCGCCGCCGACGGCACGCCGGTGAACGGGCTCGATCCCATCGCATGCCTGCGCGTGCGCCTGTCGATCGCACCGGGCACCACCGCGCGCCTGTGCTTCGCGACCGCCGCCGACGAGAGCATCGAGGCGCTGATGCCCAGCATCGACCGCTATCTGGAGCCGATGCACGTCGAACGCGCCACGCGCATGGCCGCCACGCTGGCGCAGGTGCGGCTGCGCGACCTGAGCATTGCGCCCGCGCAGACCTTCGCGCTGCAGGACCTGACGACCATCCTCACCTACACCACGCCACGCGTGATGAAGGACCGCGGAGTCGTCGACCTGCGGCAGATCTGGCGCTTCGGCATCTCGGGCGACAAACCCATCGTGCTGGTCGCCATCCATTCGATGAACGGCATGGGGCTCATCAACGCGCTGCTGCGGGCGCAGCCTTGGTGGGGCTTCGGCGGCGTGGCCTGCGACCTGGTGGTGCTCAACAGCGAGCCGAACTCCTACCTCATGCCGCTGCAGCGCGAGATCGAGGCCCTTCGCCTGCGCGTTGCGCACCAGACCCAGAACAGTTTTCCGCGCAACGACACGGCGGGCTTCTACCTGCTGCGCGACCACGAGGTGGCGCCTTCGGAGAAGGCCGCGCTCTCGAAGCTGGCACGCGTGGTGTTTACCGCCGACGGGCGCTCGCTCGAAATGCAGGTGGCGGCGCTGCACGAAGCGCGGGTCGACGCCGCGACCGACGGCGACGCCGAGGCGCCGGCGGCATCGACGCGTGTCGCGTTGCTGGCACGGCCCGCGTCGGCACCTTCGGCGGAAGCGCCGGTGGGAAGCTTCGATGCCGAAAGCGGTGAGTTCCGCTTCGAGGTGGACGCCAGCCATCGCACGCCTCGCCCGTGGATCAACGTGATCGCCAATGCGAATTTCGGCTTCCAGGTGTCCGAATGGGGCACCGGCTTCACCTGGGCCGGCAACAGCCGCATGCACCAGGTCACGCCGTGGTCGAACGATCCGGTGCAGGACCCGGCCTTCGAGCACTACCTGCTGCAGGACCTCGCCTCGCGCGCCCTGCTGCCGCTCACGCCGGCCGGCCAGGGCGCGGGGCACGGGGATCAGGTGCGCCATCGAGTGCGCCACGGCCAGGGCTACACGGTCTTCGAATGCCGCCAGGAGAACCTGGCACTCGAGACCACCTTCTTCGCGGATCGCGACGACGCCGTCAAGCTGGTGCACGTGCGTGTGCGCAACGAGGGCTCCGGCCAGCGGCGCCTGCGCGCCCTGGGCATGGTCGAGTGGCAACTCGGCGCGGCGCGCGGCGAAAGGCGGACCGTTCGTTGCTGGAAGCCCGACGACCAGCCCGCGGTGTTCGGCCAGCAGCGTGAATCGAGCACGGGCTTCGGCGGCAGCACGGCTTTCCTGCTGCTGGCGGGAGCGCCGAGCGCCACGCAATGGACCTGCGACCGCAACGAGTTCTTCGCCGGGCGCGGCATCGTCGAAGTGCCCGACACGCTGGCGCGGCGCGCGGGCGGCGGGCTCGACGCGTGTGCGGCCATCGGCGGCGAATTCGTCATCGGTGCGGGCGAGACGGCGGAGTTCAGCTTCGTGCTCGGCCACGCCGGCAGCGCCGATGCGGCGCTGGAGCTCGCACGCCGCTGGCGGCAGCGCGACGTGCCCGAAACCCTGGCGCAGGCGCGCGGCTTCTGGGATGAGTTGCTGGGCCGCCTGCAGGTGCGCACGCCCGATCCGCTGTTCAACGCCATGGTCAACCGCTGGCTCATCTACCAGACGCTGGTCTGCCGGCTCTGGTCGAAAGCCGGCTTCTACCAGGCCGGGGGCGCCTTCGGTTTTCGCGACCAGCTGCAGGACGCCATGGCCTTTGCACTCACCGATCCGTCGCGGCTGCGCGAGCAGATCCTGGTCAATGCGGCGCGCCAGTTCCCCGAAGGCGACGTACAGCACTGGTGGCACATGCCCGGCGGCGCCGGCGTGCGCACGCATTTTTCGGATGACTTGCTGTGGCTTCCCTTCGCGACCGCGCACTACGTCAAGGTGACCGGCGATGCGGCGCTGCTCGACCATATGGTCGGGTTCATCGAAGGCCCCGCGATCCCCGAGGGCGCCGAAGACGCCTACTACGCGCCGCAACACAGCGGCCGCATGGCCGCCGTGTTCGAACACGGCGCGCTCGCCATCGACCGCAGCCTGAAGACAGGCATGCACGGCCTGCCGCTGATGGGCACCGGCGACTGGAACGACGGCATGAACCGCGTCGGCCACGAAGGCCGCGGCGAATCGGTCTGGCTCGCATGGTTCCTGTGCAGCGTGGTCGAGCAGTTCGCGCCGATTGCGCAGGCCCGTGGCGAACATGAGCGCGCCGCGCGCTGGAACGAGGCCCGGCGCGGCTGGATCGCCGCGCTGCACGACGCCGGCTGGGACGGCGCCTGGTTCCGCCGCGCCTTCTTCGACAACGGTGCGCCGCTCGGCTCGTCGGCCAATGACGAATGCCGCATCGACCTGATCGCTCAGGCCTGGTCGGTGCTGTCCTGCGCATCGGACGACGCCCACACCGCTCCGGCAATGGCCGCCATCAAGAAGCACCTGCACGACGAGCCGGCCGGCCTGCTGCGCCTGCTGACGCCGCCCTTCGCCCGCTCGACCAACAACCCCGGCTACATCCAGGCCTACCCGCCCGGCGTGCGCGAGAACGGCGGGCAGTATTCGCACGGTGCCGTGTGGGCGCTGATGGCGCAGGCACTGCAGGGCGACAACGAAGCGGCATGGCAGAGCTTCGAAGGCCTGAGCCCGGCGCACCGCGCGGCGCATCCGGAGCGCGGGCCCGCCTACGAACTCGAGCCCTATGTGATGGCGGGCGACATCTACAGCGCCGCGCCGTATGTGGGGCGTGGCGGCTGGAGCTGGTACACCGGCTCGGCCGCGTGGCTGCACCGCGCCGCGGTCGAAACGCTGCTGGGCCTGTGCGTGAAGGGCCACATGCTCTCGCTGACGCCGCGAGTGCCGGCGCACTGGCCGGGCTTCGAAATTGCGCTGCGGCTCGGGCAACGAAGCCTCGCGCTGCAATGGGGCACGCCCGAGGCGGCCGAAACGACCGATGAGCCCACGCACCACATTGCGGTGGGCGAATGGATCGACTGGCAGGCGCTGCCGGCCAATGCGGTGCTGCGGGTGAGTTAACGTCGGCAGTGCCCGCAGGCACTCGCAGCCAACCGCCTCCTTCCCTTCATGACCACCATCCAGTCCCGCCGCAAGCTCATCGTCGCCATCCTGCTCTGCGTGGCCGTGGGGGGCGCCGTCGTCAGGCATTACGCAACACCCGGCTCGACCACGCGCGACATCGGCACATTGCTGATGGTGTTGTGGGTGCCCATCATCGGCAACGTCATTGCCTGGCTCATCGGCAAGCTGCCGCGGCGCGCACCGCCGGCCGAGCCCGCAACCTTCGACGCAGCGCGCGCGTTCACGCCGCACCTTCGGGTAGAGCTCACGCTGCGCCCGCCGGCGCTGCCTTCGCACGACGTGCCGCTGGCCGCTGGCGAGTACCGCTGCGCGCTGGTGGTCGACAACGAAGGTTTTTCCGCGCGCTGGTTCGTGCCGCACGGCGAGCAGCTCGAAAGAGGAAAGCCGCATACGCTCGACGTCGAGCTGCTGACGCCAGACATCGCGAGTGCACGATTTTCCGAGGGTGCGGCCTTTCGTGTGCTTGTGGGCGACTCCTTTATCGCCGACGGGCGGGTTCTGCAGCTTCGCCCGGCAGCCGTCTAAGACTGCGCCGAAAAACGGGCGATTGTTCGCCTTCGGGAAACTGACTACTGCCGGCAAGCCCCTTTGTGAAAGACCTGTCCGCTTCGACACTGGACGGCCTCTCGCAACAACGCACCGGCGCGCGCTTTTTCGCCGGTGCGCCTCCAGGACCCTTCCCATGATGAATTCACCCAGCAGCAACCCCTGCATCGACGATCTGGCGCCCGAGCCGGTCAAGACGACCCGCTCGGCCTGGCTGGCCGTCGGCTCGATTGCCGTCGGCACCTTTGCAATGGTTTCGACCGAGTTCATGCCCATCGGCCTTCTGACCGACATCGCCCGCGGGCTCAATGTGTCCGACGGCACGGCCGGGCTCATGATCACCATGCCCGGCGTGCTGGCGGCCCTCGCCGGTCCGGGGCTGATCGTCGCGTCGGGGCGCCTGGACCGGCGCACTGTGCTGATCGCACTCACCACGCTCCTGATCGCCTCGAACCTGCTGGCGGCCTTTGCGCCCAACTTCGCCACCATGCTGGTCGCGCGGCTCATGCTGGGCCTGTGCGTGGGCGGTTTCTGGACCTTTGCACCGGCGGCAGCCACCCAGCTGGTGCCGCAGGCTTCGAAGGCGCGGGCCATGTCGTTGGTACTGGCAGGCGTGTCCGCTGCCACGGTGCTCGGCGTGCCCGCCGGTTCCTTGCTTGGAACGCTGTTCGGCTGGCGCGCCTCGTTCGCGGTGACCGGCGCGCTCGCCGCGGTCGTGCTGCTGGTGCAGCTGTGGCTGCTGCCCGCGATACCGCCGGTGCGCGCCATCGGCGCACGCGACCTGCTCACGCCGTTGACGCGCCGCATGGCGCAGGTCGGCCTGCTTGCCGTGCTGTTCTTCATTGCCGGCCATTTCGCGGCCTACACCTACCTGAAGCCGCTGCTGCAGCAGGTGTTCGGCCTGGCGCCGCACGCGGTCTCGACGCTGCTGCTCGTCTATGGCGCCGTGGGCTTCATCGGCACCTTCCTCGGCGGCAGCCTGGTGGCGCGCAGCGTGCGCGGCACCACATTGCTGGCGGCACTGATGCTCGCGACGGCGCTGCTGCTGTCCACGGTGATCGGCAGCGGCATCGTGGCAGGCGCGGTCGTGGTCTTCATCTGGGGCGTGGCGTTCGGGCTGATCCCGGTCGCGCTCACGGGCTGGATGATGGAAGCGGTGCCCGACGCGCCCGAAGCCGGCCAGGCGCTGCTCGTGAGCGGCTTCCAGGTGGCGATTGCCTCGGGCGCGCTGATCGGCGGCGTCACGGTCGACAACTACGGCATCTCCAGCGCGATGGTGCTCAGCGGCGTGCTGGTGCTGATTGCCGCGCTCATCGTCGGCACCTTGGGCCGCGCGCGCGGCGGCGCTCCACTGGCTACGTCCTCGGCGTCTTCTTCGACCTTTTCGCCGGAATAACGGCCGGACTCCCCTTCTTGCCCGCCGCAAGAATTGCATCGAGCACCACGCGCAGGGCCTTGTTGACCGGCTTGTCGCGCCGGATGACCACGGCCAGCGTGCGGTGCATGCGGGGGTTCAGGCGGCTGGTCTGCAAGTCGGGGTGGGCGCCGCGGCCCGCCATGGCCATGCGCGGCACGATGCCGTAGCCCAGCCCCGCGGCCACCATCTCTTTCATGGCCTCGACGCTGCCCAGCTCCATGACGGGCTGCGGCTGCAGGCCTTCGGCGGCGAACCACCGGTCGACCAGCTTGCGCGTGTTGGCTGCGGGCTCGAACAGCACCAGCGGCAGCGCGGCCAGATCGGCAGGCGCCACGCGCGCCTTCAGCGATGCGAGGTCGCTGCGGCCGATGGCGACGAACTCGTCATCGAGCACCGGCATCACGCTCAGCGAGCGTCCCGCCGCGGGCAGCGTGACCAGCGCAAGGTCGATGCTGTTCTCTTCCACCTTGCGGACATGGTCGTCGGTATTGCCGGTGCTGACCACGATGCTCAGCGCCGGAAACTGCTCGCGCAGGCCGCGCAGCAAGCCCGGCAGGAAATAGAGGCAGGCCGTGGCGCCGGTGCCCAACCGAACCCGGCCGGTCACGCCGCTGGCATGGTCCGCCAATGCATCGATGGCGCTCTCCACCGCGGTCTCGATGTGGTGGGCGTGCCGCAGCAGCTCGGCACCGGCCGGCGTGGCCTTGGCGCGCTTGCCGACACGCTCGACCAGTCGCACCGCCAGCTTGCGCTCCAGCTGGCGGATCTGCAGGCTCACCGCGGGCTGCGTCAGGCCGAGCCTGTCGGCCGCGGCGGAGAAGCTGCCGGTTTCGATCACCAGCCCGAAAGACTTCAGCTGGTCGAGGTTCAGTGTCTTTTCCAAAGTATTTCTTATGCTTTGCATAGATGATCCAAGCTTCACTTATCGACTGAGGATCGTCAAGATTCACGGCATGCCCTCATCGACCTCTCCTGCTTCCGCCCTTGTTGAAATTTTCGACGCCGAGCCGCACCACATGACGGCTGTGCAGGCCATCTACAGCCACTATGTGCTGCACGATCTTTGCTCCTTCGAGGAAGAGGTTCCCACCGTCCAGCAGATGCAGGCGCGGCGCGCCGAGGTGCTTGCACGCGGCCTGCCCTACCTCGTGGCGATGAAAGATGGCAAGGTGGCCGGCTATGCCTATGCAAGCCCCTACCGCAGCCGCTCCGCCTACCGCCACACGGCGGAAGATTCGGTCTACATCGCGCAAGGCATGCAGGGCCACGGCATCGGCAAGGCACTGCTCCAGGAAGTGATCCGGCGCTGCACCCACGGCGGCTTCACGCAGATGGTGGCCGTGGTCGGCAACAGCGCCAACGCCGGATCGCAGCGCCTGCACGAAAGCCTCGGCTTCGAAATGGTGGGCGTGCTGCGCAACGTCGGCTTCAAGTTCGGGCAGTGGGTCGACACCGTGCTCATGCAACGTGCGCTGCGCTGAGCCGGCGCCCGCGCGCGGCTGGCTGGCGCTGCTGTGCGCGAGCCGGCTGCTGCAGGCGATGATCGTCACCGCCTACTCCGGCGTGCTGCCTTTCATGATGGCCGACTGGCACATGACGGCCGCGCAGGCCGGCTCCATCCAGAGCGCCTGGCACGTCGGCTACATGAGCTCGCTGTTCACCGTGGGGCTGCTGGCCGACCGCTTCGGCCCGCACCGCGTCTTCTTCATCGGCAGCGCCATCAGCGCGGTCGCGGCGGCGGCTTTCGCTGTGTTCGCGCACGACCACCTTTCCGCGATGCTGCTCTACGGCCTGGCCGGGCTGTGCGCGGGCGCTTCGTACACGCCGGGCCTGCAGCTCCTGGCGCGCAACACCGAACCCGCCGTACGCGGCCGGGCGATGGGGCTGTTCCTCGGTGCGGCGTCGTTGGGCTATGCAATGTCGCTCGGGGTGGTGGCGGCCTTCAGCCACCTGCAGCACTGGCGGCTCGGCTTGTGGGTCGCGGCGGGCTGCACGTTCGCGGGTGCATTGCTGACCGGGCCCGCGCTGCGGCGCATGAGGCCGCCCGCGCCCTCCGCCGGCGCAGGCACACCTCACGAAGGCACCTGGCATGCGCTGCGCGAAACGGTGCGCGACAGGCCCGCGATGGCCGGCAACTGGGCCTATGCCTTTCATTGCTGGGAGCTGATGGCCTTGTGGGCCTGGCTGCCCGCGTATCTCGTCGCCTCCGCAGGCGGCGCCGTGCTATGGCAAGGCGCGGGCATTGCGTTGGCGGCGCTCGCGCATCTGGCGAGCGTGTTCGGCAGCATCGCGGGCGGCGCCGCATCCGACCGCTTCGGCCGCGCGCGAATCATGATGGCCGCCACGCTTGCGAGCCTGTGCATGTCTTTCACCTTCGGCTGGATGTGGACCTGGCCGCTCTGGCTTCTGGCCGCGATGGCGGCCATCTACAACCTGCTCGCCATCGCGGACTCGTCGGTCTACTCGACCGCGCTGGCCGACGTGGTGGCGCCGCACCGCCTGGGCGTGGCGTATTCGGTGCGCTCGGTAATGGGCTTCGGCGCGGGCGCGCTGAGCCCCTGGGTGTTCGGCCTGGCGCTGGACTGGGGGCAGTCGCGCTTCGGCTTCGGCAGCACCTACGGCTGGGTTGCGGCCTGGAGCTCCGTCGGGCTCGGCGCGCTGCTGGGGCCGTGGATGATCGTGCGCTTCGCGAAGCTGCGCAAAGCCCACGCGCAACCCGGTTGATGTGTCGTCTTCCGGTAGCCGGCGACGCCGCCTATTCCCCCAGCAGCTCCCCGATCGGCTGCAGATCTTCCACCCGGTCGCAGATCGCCTTGAGCACCATGGTGATCGGAATGCCCAGCAACAGGCCCCACACCCCCCAGAGCCAACCCCAGAAGATCACGCCGACGAACACGGCCACCGGGTTCATGCGGCTGGTGCGGCTGGTGAGCCACGGCAGCAGCAAGTTGCCTACCAGTGTGTGGATGAGCAGCGACGTGCTGGCCACCAGCAGCCCCATTTCAAGCGTATTGAACTGCAGGAAGGCCACCAGCCCCGCGGCGGCCATGACGATGACGGAACCGATGTACGGAATGAGGTTGGTCACCGCTGCAACAATGCCCCACACCGCCGCGTTCTCCAGCCCCAGGCCCCAGAACGCCAGCCCCGTGGCAACACCGACCAGCACGCTGGTGAGTATCTGCACCAGCAGGTAGCGCTCGATGTTGCGGGTAATGTCGTCGAGCACATGCACGGTGACCTTTTTCTTCTGCAGGCTGGGGCCGGTGATCTTGATCAGCTTGCGCCGGAAGGTGTCGCCGGAGCACAGCGCGAAGTAGGTCAGAAAGGCCACCAGCGTGATCTGCCCCATCGCCGCGAGCAGGCCGACGGTGCCGGTCAACACGTAGTCGCGCACGTTGAAGGACGGCCGTTCGATGACGACGCGCGCGACGCCCTTGCGGGCCGCGACGCGCGCGGAGTTTTCCTCGGCCGCCTTTTCGAGTTGCGCCGCCGCCTGCTGCACGCTTTCGAGCGGCGTGGCGCTGGCGCTCTTGTTCCTGCGGAGGGCTTGCCCCAGCTTCTGGGCCGCGACCGGCAGCGATTCGACCAGTTGCGTGGCGCTGCCCGAGAGCGAGTAGCCGGTCCAGCCCAGGCCACCGAACAGGCCGACGAGGATCACCGCTGCGCCGATCCAGCGCGGCAACCGCAAGCGGTGCAGCCGCTCGACCAGCGGCGACAGTGCGTACGTGAGCAGCAGGCTCAGCATCAACGGGATGAACACAGCCTGGCCCCATCGCAGCGCGAAGACGCCGGCCAGCACGGCGAGCACCACCAGCGAGGCGCTGCGCACGTCGACCGGCATGTGCAGCAGCAGGCGTTCGGGTTCCGGCCGCAGCTCCGGCGCCACGGCTTCCGGCGGAGACTCCAGCACGGGTTCCGGCGGCACTTCGGCGGGGAGCTCCGCCTCCGGCGGGGGTTGCTCTGCCGTTGTCTCGTCGGCGGTTTTCTTGTCGTCGTTCATCGCGCTTCCTTCAGCACTTCGCGCACTGCAGCCAGTTGCCGCCGCGACACCGCGACGGGTTCGGGAATCGCGTCGAGCCGCAAAGCCCAGCCTTCGGCGTCTTCCCCGTCGTCGTATTTCTCGAGTGCGCGAATGGCCGAGCGCGCCACCAGCGCATTGCGGTGCACGCGCAGAAAGCGCCCCGGATACCGCTCTTCGAATTCGTTGAGCGAACCGTCCAGGATGTGGCTGCGCGTGGCGGTGCGCACCGTGAGGTACTTGTACTCCGACTTCAGGTAAAGCACCTCCGACAGCGGCACCCGCTCTGCGCGGCCGCGGTCCTGGATGAGCACGCTTTCCTGCCCGGTGGCCGCCTGCAGCGCCCGCCGCTCCTTGAGAAAGCGCTCGGCCTTCTGCAGCGCCTGCTGCAGGCGTTCGGCCCGCACCGGCTTGGTCAGGTAGTCGACCGCGTCGAGGTCGAAGGCCGTGACCGCATGGGCCGCGTGGGCGGTGACGAACACCACCGCCGGCGCGTCCGGCCGCTCGCGCAGGGTGCGCGCCACTTCAATACCGTCGATGCCGGGCATGTGAACGTCGAGCAGCACCAGGTCGAGCGCCATGGTCGCCAGGTATTGCTGCGCCTCGGCGCCTTGCGCGGCCTCGGCCATCACTTCGGCATCTGGCGAGCGGCAGTCGCGCAGCAGGGTCCGCAGGCGCGAGCGGGCGAGTGCTTCGTCGTCAACGATCAGGGTCTTGAGAGTCATGATTCGGCGGGAATGGCAATGCGCACGCGGTAGTTCTTCTGGTCCATGCCGGCGCTGAACTGCATCTGCATATCGTGCAGCAGCCGCAACCGCTCCCGCACGTTGTCCAGCGCAATGCCGTGGCCCCGCGGCAAAGGCTCGTCGGCCCAGCGCAGGGGCGGCAGGCTGTTGACCACCTCGATCACCACCACATCGCCGCGGCGCTCGGTGCGGATGCGCAGCCTGGCGCCTTCAGGGCTGGGCTCCACGCCGTGCTTGATGGCGTTTTCCACCAGCGGCTGCAGCAGCAGCGGCGGCAGGCGCGCGCTGCTGGCCGCGGCATCGAGGTCCCAGCGAATGCGCAGGCGGTCGCCGAAACGCACCTGCTCGATGGCGAGGTAGCGCTCGGCCAGCGCGATTTCGTCGGCCAGCGTGCCCGATTCCCCGGGGTCGGCCAGCGCCTGGCGAAACAACTCGGCCAGGTCTTCCAGCATGGTCTCGGCCTTGGCCGGCTCCTCGCGCACCAGGGCAATGGCGCTGTTGAGCGTGTTGAACAGAAAGTGGGGGCGGATGCGCGACTGCAGTTCCTCGAGCCGGGCCGTCATGGCGGCCGGCGTCTGGCCGCGCGCGCGCAGCACCATCGCGGCCATGACCATGCCCGCGATGAAGGCGCCCGCCACGGCGCTGGCCAGCCACGGCGCCGTGCCCAGAACGCCGGTCAGGCGCAAAAGGCCGCAGCCATAAAGCGAGGAAATGGCGCCCAGCGCGGCACCGGCTGCGTACTGCGCCTGCCGCGGCAGGCGCCCGAGCGGCTTCTTGAGCGCGCAGGCAACCACCAGCCAGAGCAGGGTGGCAGGCAGCGCGCCGCCCGTGACGGTGGCGGTCTGCACCAGCCATTCGCTCGGGGAAGACGACACGAAGAGCGTGGCGGCCGCTACCAACGCCTCCACGAAGAGCACCGCCCGCAAGACCACGCCGATCTGGCAGGCGTCGAACAGCCCGGAACTGCCGCGCGCAGGCAAACGCCCTCTTTCCGGCGGGGCCGGAGGCGTGGGGTTGGAGCTGGCCGATAAAATCGCCGGGTTGCGCATCACAGATACATTGGGTAACCAACCCATTATTGCCTCTCGAACGGCTCCCATGACTCAAAACCAACTCGACAAGAAATCCGAAGCCTGGTCGGCCCTGTTCTCCGAACCCATGAGCGACCTCGTGAAGCGCTACACCGCCAGCGTGTTTTTCGACAAGCGCCTGTGGCAGGCGGACATCGAAGGTTCCCTGGCGCATGCCGGCATGCTGGCCGTCCAAGGCATCATCGCCAAGCAGGACCACGCCGAGATCGAACGTGGGATGGCGCAGATTCGCAGTGAAATCGAATCGGGCGCCTTCGAGTGGAAACTCGACCTGGAAGACGTGCACCTGAACATCGAGGCCCGCCTGACGCAACTGGTGGGCGACGCCGGCAAGCGCCTGCACACCGGCCGCAGCCGCAACGACCAGGTCGCCACCGACGTGCGCCTGTGGCTGCGCGGCGAAATCGACCTGATTGCCGAGCTGCTCGTCGCGCTGCAGGTTTCGCTGGTGGACATCGCCGAAAAGAACGTCGAGGTCATCCTGCCCGGCTTCACGCACCTGCAGGTGGCGCAGCCGGTGAGCTTCGGCCACCACATGCTGGCCTACGTGGAAATGTTCAGCCGCGACGCCGAGCGCCTGCAGGACGTGCGCAAGCGCGTCAACCGCCTGCCGCTGGGTGCCGCCGCACTGGCCGGCACCAGCTACCCGCTCGACCGCGAACTGGTCGCCAGAACGCTGAAGATGGACGGCGTGTGCCAGAACAGCCTGGACGCCGTGAGCGACCGCGACTTCGCCATCGAGTTCACCGCCGCCGCCAGCCTGTGCATGGTGCACATCAGCCGCATGAGCGAGGAACTCATTCTCTGGATGAGCCAGAACTTCGGCTTCATCCAGATCGCCGACCGCTTCACGACCGGCTCTTCGATCATGCCGCAGAAGAAGAACCCCGACGTGCCCGAGCTGGCGCGCGGCAAGACCGGCCGCGTGGTCGGCCACCTGATGGCGCTCATCACCCTGATGAAGGGCCAGCCGCTGGCCTACAACAAGGACAACCAGGAAGACAAGGAGCCGCTGTTCGACACCGTCGACACGCTGAAGGACACGCTGCGCATCTTTGCCGAGATGATCGGCGGCATCACCGTGAAGCCTGAGGCCATGGAAGCCGCCGCCCTGCGCGGCTACGCCACCGCCACCGACCTGGCCGACTACCTCGTGAAAAAGGGCCTGCCCTTCCGCGACGCGCACGAAACCGTGGCCCACGCCGTGAAGGCCGCCACCTCGCACAAGGTCGACCTCGCGGAGCTGCCGCTGGCCGTGCTGCAGCAGTTCAACCAGAACATCGAGAAGGACGTGTACGACGTGCTGAGCCTGCGCGGCTCGCTCAATGCGCGCAACATCCTCGGCGGCACCGCGCCCGCGCAGGTAAAAGCGCAAATCGCGCGCCATCGCGCCCGGCTGGCCTGACCGAAAGCCCCCTTGTTCTACGCCATTCCGCTCGAGAACAAACCGAGCTGGCGCAATCCACCGTGGATGACGGTGCTGCTGATCCTCGTGAACATGATCGTGTTCTGGGGGCCGCAGACCAGCGAGGAGAACGCGCGCGAACGCGCGGCCCACTACTACGTGAACAGCGTGCTGCCCGAGCTGGAACTGCCGCCTTTCGTGGAGTGGCTCGAAAAGACGGACCCCAAGCGCGGCAAGGCGGCGCGGCGCATGCTGCCGCACGAAGAAACCCATCCGCAGTTGCTGCAGGTCCTGCAGAACGACCGGAAGTTCCTGCAGAAGCTGCAAGCCGACGAGGTCGTCACGCCCGCGAACCCGCGCTACGGCGAATGGAAGCGCGACCGCCAGCAGTACGAGACGATGCTGCCCGCGCCCTTCACCACGCGCTGGGCGCAGGACTACGCCAACGGCGCGGCGTCCAAGCCCTGGACCTGGGTCACCGCCGCCTTCCTGCACGGCAGCACCAGCCACCTGCTGGGCAACATGCTGTTCCTCTTCCTGTTCGGCTTCTCGGTCGAGCTGGCACTGGGGCGCGGCACCTACCTGGCCTTCTACCTGCTGGGTGCCGTGGGCGCCTCCGCGCTGGCCGGCTGGGCCTATGCCGACCAGGTTAATCACGGCGTAGGCGCCTCGGGCGCCATCTCGGCGCTCATGGGCATGTACGCCGTGATGTACCGGCTGCGGCGCATCCGGTTCTTCTACCAGCTGTTCTTCTATTTCAACTACGTCACCGCACCGGCCCTGCTGCTGCTGCCGGCGTGGATTGCCAACGAGTTGCTCCAGCACGCGGTGGGCGGCCAGGGCATCGCCTACATGGCGCACCTGGGCGGTCTTCTGACCGGCGCGGCGCTGATGGCCGGCGCCATGATGCTGCATCGGGTGAAGACGCCGGAGGTCGTGGCCTCGGAGCAATCGAACGGCGACGAGGAGTTCAATGGCCATGTGGCCGCGGCACGCCGCCTGGGGGCCACCATGAAATTCGAGGCCGCCGCCGCCGAATGGCGCGCCGCCGCCGCTTTGCGCCCCGGCGACACCGACACGCTGCGCGCCTGGTTCAATACCGCGCGGCTGCAGCCCGCAAGCGAAGACTTTCACCAGGCCGCGCGCCGCATCTTCCGCCTGCCCGCCACCGACCCCGACACGCTGGCCCTGCAGCACGCCAGCTACACCACCTACCTCGACCAGGCCAAGCCCGGCGCCCGCCTGAAGCCCGACGACATGGCCCGCCTTGCGCGCCGCTTCACACGCGTGCGCCAGTTCCAGGACGCCGACAAGCTGTGCCGCGTGCTGCTGAAGACCGCGCCCGACCATCCCGAACTGGCCGATACGCTGTCGGCCTGTGCCAACGGATTGCTGCACGCCGGCGAGCGCGACATGGCCATGGGCTGGCTGCCGCATCTGCTGCGGCTCGCGCCCAACGACATGGTGACGCGCGCCCTCGAGCGCGCCTAGCTGCCGGCGGAAACTAGGCCGTGGGCCGCAGCAGCCAGCGCACTTCCTGCGTCTGCTCGCTGTCCGGAAAGCGCGATTCCAGCGTCTTCAGGATCGGCTGCGCCATGTCGGCGCGGCCGAGCCCCTGCACCAGCACCCTGGCCGCCAGTTCGTAGGCTTGCGGAATGGCCGCATGCCCGCGAAAGTGCCGGTCGAAGCCCGACAGCAGCGCGAGTGCGGCATGCGCATCGCCGTTGCGCCATTCGGCTTTTGCCAGCGTCACGACCGTGGGCGCGTCGTCGAGCGCAAAAGCCTTGTCCTTCTCGCGGCAGGCCCTGAAGACCTTGAGCGCCTCAGAGGCCAGGTCGCGCCGCAGCAGCAGCGGAATGTAGCGGCGCGCGTGATCGAGCAAGGTGGACGCCTTGTCGGGCATGAGCAGCAGCACGCGGTGGTAGCGGCGCTGCGCCGCCAGGTCGTCGGACGATGCCACGCGCTGCGCCTCGTAGGCCACGCCCAGCGCGCCGGCCACGTCGCCGTCGGTCACCAGCTGCGCCACTTCGGCATCGGTGCGCTGCGCGGCAATCTGCTCGGGCGTGCGGCGGTCCACCGGCGCGCCGTCGTCCACGCCGCCGCCGGGCAGCAGGTCGATGCCGAAGGCGTCATGGTGCTGGTACATCACGTAGCCGAGCAGACTGGCCATCACCCAACCGAAGTAGATGAAGGCGAAATTGGCAATCGGCAGCACGATGAGGCCGTCGATCATCGGCAGCAGCATGTCGATGGCAATCTGCGCGCCCGCGCTCAAGAGAAACAGGAAGAAGCACAGCAGCGCATAGGGCCAGCCGATGATGCGCATCGCATCCATCACGTGGCCGGGGTTCATGGCCTGGAAGAAGCTGCCCGACTGCACCAGCACGATCACCGCAGCGGGAAAGGTGAACGACACCACGAACACCGCGACAGTGCCCAGCACCGGCTCGTACCAGGCCAGCCAGCCGATCAGCGCGCCCTGCACCACCGAAATGGCAAACAGCTTCCACGGCAGGTTGACCCAGTCCTCATTCAGCTCGCGCGGAAAATCGGCCGAGCGCCAGATGCCCCGCGAACCGAGCGCGGTCACCTTGAAGCCGTAGCGGCTGGCCGCCAGCACGATGCCCAGTTCGATCACGATCAGCGACAGGCCGGGATGCAGAAAAGGAATGACCCCGAACAGCAGGCTGCAAAACGCAAGCACCAGGCCATACATGAACGGCCGCAGCTGGAACGGAAACGCGAAGAAGCTGTTGAGGCGGTGCCAGAAAGGCGGCGGGGGCGGCAGCGAGTCGTGAGCGAGCATGATGGCGACGCCTGCTTACTTGAAGAAATCGCTCTGGCTCATGGCACCGCGCCCACCGAGGCGCACCACCGTGACATCGTCGGCGCGCACCAGCCGCATCTGGCCCAGCTCGCGCTCCAGCCGCTGCGAGAAGCTGCTCTTGAACTGCATGGCGGCCTCGCCCATCTTCAGCACGCTGGTGCCTTCGACAGTCGCGCTCTTGCGGTCGCTCGCCACCTCGATGCTGTCGATGTGGTACTCGTACTCGATGGTGAGAATGCCGCCCATGCCCTCACCCACCACCTCGAACATCTTGAAAGACTTGCGGATGCCGTCGCAGGCCTGGTCGCGGTCGCTGGTGGTCTCCTGCGTGCGGCCCATCATGATGGTCTTGCTCTGGATGACGGCCTTCTTGCTGAGCTGCTTGCACAGCTTCTCCGCGTCGCGCGAGTAGATGGCGTGCGCCTCTTTCTCGTAGTACTTGCGCACCATGGACTCGTCGAGCTTGCGCCCACCGATGAAGAAGAACCACGCGCCCACGCAGAGCGCGACAACGATCGCTATTTGCTTCATTCCCCACCCGCACGCTTGTGCGCTCCGCTCCGATTTTGCGGGGCAGTATACGTTGCCGAATGTTTCCTGAGGGCGGCGAACGGGCTGGGAAGCGCTTAGATGGCGCGGTAGAAGATGTAGTCGGCCTGGTATTTCACAACCTGCTTCTGGCCCATGTTCGAGGCGCCGCAGGCCGCGGCCGGCGCCACGCCGCCCTGCGTCGACACGCGCTGGATATAGCTCACGCCCTGCATCGCACCCGTGCCCATGGAGGGGTTGGCCTTCACCAGCTGGTGCGGGATATTGCCGGTGCCGTTGGACGCGACCGCCACCTGCGTGGCCGTGACCTTGGAGCCATCCAGGCTCTCCCAGGTGGCGGGCGGGCCGTAGTACCTGCCGACCTGCTTGCCCGAACGGTTCATCAGCCTGGCGTCGGGGCCGACGAAGACCCATTCGTGCTGGCCGGGCATGCTGGCCTTGGCCCGGCATTCGTAGGTGATGTCGCCGGCGCCCACTGTCTCCATGGCCACCGCGTGGCCGGTTGGCACCTTTACCGCATCGGGCAGGCTGGCCTGGGAATACATCGGGGGCTTGGCGCCCATGCCGGAACAGGCGGCAAGGCCGGCGGCGGTGGCAAGGGTGGTCAGGATGCGGATGGTCATGGTCGGTTCCTTTTCTTCAGATGGGCTCGGTTTCGTGCGCTTCGACGGTCTCGCCTTCCTGTACGGCGGGCGTCGCCGAATGGATTCACGACCCCGCGGAATTGAATCCGCCCGCACGACCCGGCCGTACCTTTTTCATGCAGGCCAATGCCCCACAATCCGCGAATGACAGCACCCAGCCCCGACGACGAACTGATCGCGCTGATCGATCGAATCGGTCGCCGCGACGAAGCCGCGCTGCGCCTGCTCTACGAGCGGACGGCACCCAAGCTCATGGGCCTGGCGATGCGGGTGGTACGGCAGCGCGAATGGGCCGAGGACGTGCTGCAGGAGTCTTTCATGACGGTCTGGCGCGCGGCCGGCGACTACCGCGGCACGCTGAGTCCGCCGCTCGCCTGGCTGGGCCTGATCGTTCGCAGCCGCTCGCTCGACCTGCTGCGCCGCCGCACCGCCGACCGCGCCCAGCTCACCCAGGAGTTCGACGAGCTGATGGCCGAAACGCTCGAATCCGATGCGCCCAACCCCGCCGATACGGCCGACGCCAGCGAGCAGGCCTGGGCGCTACACCAGTGCCTGAGCCAGCTCGAGGCCCGCCAGCGCGAGGTCGTGAGCCTGGCCTACCTGCGCGAGCTGAGCCATGGCGAACTGGCCGAGCAGCTCAAGCTGCCGCTGGGCACAGTCAAGACCTGGATCCGGCGCGGCCTGGAAAAGCTGCGCCTCTGCATGGGACGCTTCGCGTAGTGGCGATGACAAAGGCCGCACTTCCATGAACCTCATCGCCCACCCCGAACTGCTCGAGCTGCTGGCCGCGAGCCATGCGCTCGGCACGCTGCGCGGCGGCGCCCGACGGCGTTTTGAAACCCTGGCGCGCGAGCAGGCGCCGGTGCGCGCCGCGGCGCTGGTCTGGCAGAGCCGGCTCGCAAGCATGACCGAGCTGCAAAGCCCGGTCGCTCCCGACGCCGCGGTGTGGACCCGCATCCGCAACATGATCGATGCCGAGCAGTCGCAGCACGCCATCGAGCGGCAGCGCGGCGACGCCAATGCCGCGGCCAGGCCGCAGGGCGGCTGGCTGCGCAGCCTGGCGCTCTGGCGCGGCGCCGCCGCGGCCGGTGCGCTCGCCACCGTCATGGCGATCGTGGTCGGACTGAACCTGCGCGACCAATTGCAGAATGCGCCGGTCATCCAGTACGTCGCCGTGTTGTCCGACGACAAGGCCGCCGCCTCGATGCTCGTGACCTTCGACCCCAAGAAGCGGCTGCTGGTGCTGCAGCGCGTGGGCAGCTACAGCGAAGGCGCCGACAGATCGCTGCAGCTCTGGGCCCTGCCCCCCGGGGGGGCGCCGCGCTCGCTCGGCGTGCTCGACAACGCACCGGCGCTGCGGCTGACTGCGTCAGAATCCGATGTTCGCGTACCCGCGCTGGCGATCAGCCTCGAGCCCAAGGGGGGCGTACCCAGCGAGCGCGGCCCCACCGGCCCCGTGCTGTTCAAGGGTGCGCTGATTGAAAAAACGATCTGACTTGCGTTCCGTCTTTCCAATGCCTTCGATGATGAAAACCGCGCTGGCCGCGGCTCTGCTGCTGACAGCGGCACTCGCCACGCATGCCCAGAACCACAACGTCGTCCTGCCCTACGAGTCGCTGGACAGCACGGCGGTGGATGCTTCCACCTCCTCCGAATACCTTGCGGCCAAGGCGCGCTGGCACAACGAGCTCGCGGCCTTCTCCCGGGCCGACCAACAGCAGTTTCCGCCGCCCGGCGGCGTGGTGTTCGTGGGCAGTTCCACCGTGCGCATGTGGAAGAGCCTCGCGCAGGATTTCCGCCAGGTGCCTGGCATCATCGTCAACCGCGGCTTCGGCGGCTCGACCATGGCCGACTGCAGCCTGTTCGCGCGCGACCTGGTGGTGCGCTACAAGCCGCGGCAGGTGCTGGTGTACGCCGGCGACAACGACCTGGCCGAAGGCCGCACGCCGCTGCAGGTGCTCGAAAGCTTTGCGCGTTTTGCCAACACCGTGCGCGCCGAGCTGCCGAACACGCGCATCAGCTTCATCTCGGTCAAGCCGAGCCCCTCGCGCGAGCACCTGCTGCCGCTGGTGCGCGAAACCAATAACGTGATCGCGGCCTACCTCAACCGGCTGCCCGACAGCGAATACATCGACATCTTCACGCCCATGCTCGGCGCCGACGGCCGGCCACGGCCGGAACTGTTTCGAGGCGACAGGCTGCACATGACGGACGAGGGCTACCGGCTCTGGCAGTCGGTCATCGCGACGCGCCTGCCGGGGGCTGTAGCGGCGGCCGCCCCGATCGCCCCGATACCGGTTCCGGCAACCGCCCCGGCGGCTTCGCTGCCCTGAGCGGACTCAGGCCCGCGCAGGCTCGGTCGGCACATCGTCCGCCGGCGGCGGCACATCGGCCCCGCGCGTGAACCGCGCCACCGCATACATGCCGGCAAAAACCGCGAGCAACAGCAGGCCATCGCCCCACCAGGGCCGGGCGGTCTGGCTGTCGCCGTAGAAAGCCAGCACCAGCAGCACCGCCACCAGGTGCGCGCAGAACACCGGCAGCGAAGCCGCGCCCATGGCCTCGAGCCAGTGCAGGCGCGGAATCTTGCGCATGAACCACGGCCCGAAGCGCACCGCCAGGATGCCCAGCGCCACCAGGTTCACGAGGCGCAGCGGCCCCAGCTGCCATTTGTCGAACAGCAGGTTCAGCTCCACGTCCCCGCCGAACGGGGCCTGGCCGTTGATGCCATGGTGGCGCCACCAGAAGCCATAAAGCGCAATGGCCAGCGCGGGCATCCACAGCCAGACCGGAAAGCGCATCGGCCGCGCATCGGGCAGGTTGCGGCTCGCACCGATGCACAGTCCCGCAAACCAGAGGAATTGCCAGGCGTAGCTGTTGAAGGCGCCCATTTCATGGAACGGCACCGGAATGCCCAGGTAGCGCACGGCCAGGGCATAGATCCATTCGCTGATGCCGAACTGCGCCATGGCCCACACGGCGACGCTGGCGGCCATGATCAGCGTCCAACCGTGGCGCATGGCGAAGGCCAGCACCCAGGGGCTCATCAACATGAAGAAGATGTACATGGGCAGGATGTCGAGCAGCGCCGGTTCGTAGATCAGCAGCAGCCCGAACAGGAAACCGTCGCGCGGCTCCGCAAGGTAATACGACACCAGGTTCTTCACCGCCGGCTGGTCGATGTGCAGCCCCAGCGCGGCAATCACCGTGAACAGAAACAGCAGGATCGCCGCCTGGCACAGGTACACCTTGAGCACGCGCCGCCAGAAGGCCTGGCGCATGGAATCGACGCCGCGCACGTAGCCGATGCGGCTGTAGACCAAACCGGCCACGAAAGCCGACAGCAGCACGAACCCTTCCGCCGCCGAAACGAAGCCGAAGGGCTGGCCCAGCGGATCGGTCAGCCGCGTCGGCAAATGGGTGACGGTCATCAGCACGAGCATCAGCCCGCGCAAGGCGTCTATTTCCCAGTAGCGTTTCATCGGTCGGCGGCGAGGTCTTGGTGGCGGTCTGCGCGGCGCACGCACGACAGTGCCGATTGTATGAAGACCGCCGAGGCATATGACTCTTGGCACTGCCGAACCGCCTTTCAAATCGGCTACGCTGCGCGGTGCTTCAAGGCGGAGAAAAAAATTGAAAAAAACCATTCCAGCGTTGCTTCTGGCCGGCAGCGCTTTTTTTGCCGGCCCGGGCCATGCCCTGCAGATCACCAGCCTGACGCCGCAAGGCGAAGTGGCGCGCGTGCGCCAGATCGTCGCCAAGTTCGATCAGGCCGCCGTCAATTTCGGCGACCCGAAGGCACCCGCGCCGCTCACGGTGAGCTGCACCGACGCCCGTGCGGGCAAGGGAACGGGCCGCTGGACCGATGCCAAGCAATGGGTCTTCGACTTCGAGAACGACCTGCCGCCCGGCGTGCGCTGCACCGTCACGCGAATCTCCACCTTCAAGCCGAGTGCCGGCGGTGAACTGACCGGCCCGGAGCGCTATCAATTCAATAGCGGCGGCCCGTTCGTGCGCAATTTCATGCCCGGAAGCTACGGGCGAATCGACGAGCAGCAGATGTTCGTGCTCGAGCTCAACGGCGCGGCCACTGTGGAAAGCGTGCGCCAGAACATCTGGTGCGCGGCCGACGGCATCGGCGAGCGCATTCCCGTCAGGCTGCTCGAAGGCGAGCAACGCGCCGGCCTCCTCAAGGCTTTTGGCCGCGACCAGGAGGCCGCGAAAGAGCCGCTGCGCTTCATTGCGCTGCAGTGCAACCGCACGCTCACGCCCGGCAGCAAGGTGCAGATCGTCTACGGCAAGGGCGTGGCCACGCCTTCGGGTGTGGCCAACAACGTGGAGCGCCGCCTGAGCTTCCAGGTGCGCGAGCCGTTTGCGGTGTCTTTCACTTGCGAACGCGAGAACGCACAGGCCGCCTGTCTGCCGCTGCGGCCGATGCAGCTGCAGTTCAATGCGCCGGTCACCCGCAAGATGGCTTCGCAGATCCAGCTCAAGGGCGCCGGCAAATCGATTGCCGCCACGCTCGAGAACGACGGCGGCACGCCGAGCGAAGACGACGTCGTCAGCTCCGCGAGCTTCGGCCCGCCGCTTGCCGAAGACACCAGGTACACGGTCGAGCTGCCCGCCAAGTTCGAAGACGCATCGGGCCGGCCGCTGGCCTCGCCCGGCACTTTTCCGCTGAAGGTCGCCACCGGCGCCATGCCGCCGCTGGCCAAGTTTGCCGCCTCGCCTTTCGGCGTGGTCGAGCGGCTGGCCGAACCCGGCACGCCGGCCATGATGCCGGTGACCGTGCGCCGCGTGGAACCCGCACTCATGGTGCAGGCGCTGACGCCCGGCAAGGTCAGCGACATGAATCCGAAGACCGACGCGGAAATCATCGCGTGGTTCCGCAAGGTGCGCCGCTACGACGAGTACACGGTGAGCCGCGAGCAGGCGCGCAAGGACATCAAGGGCGCGCTGCCCGCAGTCATCGAGACCAACGAGCGCACCCGCATCCAGACCCGCATGCTGTCTCTTCTGGCGGGCCAGCCCGGCGTGAAGGCGCTCGACATGCCCAAGGCAGAGAGCGGCGATCCGCGCCCCTTCGAGGTCATCGGCATTCCGCTGACGCCCGGTTTCCACGTGCTCGAAATTGCATCGCAGAAGCTCGGCGACGCGCTGCTCGACGAGCGCTACGGCGCAAGCCGCACGATGTACGTGCGCACCACCGCGCTGGCCACCAACCTGGCCGTGCATTTCAAGCTCGGCCGCGAGAACTCGATGGCCTGGGTCACCACGCTCGACAAGGGCAAGGTGGTGCCCAACGCCGAAGTCCGCGTGTCCGATTGCCGCGGCACCGCCGTCGCAACCGGCAAGACCGACGCCAACGGCATCGTCAACCTGACGGGCATCGCGCCCGACGCACCGAGCTGCAACGGGCCTGACGAATACAACACGGGCGCGTGGTTCGTCAGCGCGCGCGCCAAGGACGACAAGGGCATTGAAGACCTGGCTTTCACCTGGAGCGACTGGCAGCGCGGCATCGAGCCCTGGCGCTTCAACGTGCCCACCAGCCTGCAGGCCGACCCCGACCGCGTGGCCCACACCATCTTCGACCGCACGCTGCTGCGCGCCGGCGAAACGGTGTCGATGAAGCACCTGATCCGCACCCAGACCAGCAAGGGTTTCGGCCTGCCCGAAAACCGGCCGGACACGCTGGTGGTGACCCACACCGGCAGCGGCCAGCGCTTTACGCAGCCCCTTGCCTGGCGCAAGACGCCGACCGGCGGCCTGAGTGCGGAAAACACCTTTGCCATTCCGCCGGCCGCCAAGCTCGGCGTGTACGAGGTCATGCTGCGTACCGGCAAGGGCAAGGACGCCAACAGCGGCGAATCCGATGGCGAGGGTGGCGAGGGCGGCGACAGCGACTACAACCGCAGCTTCTCCACCGGCCTGTTCCGCGTCGAGGAGTTCCGCCTGCCCGTGCTCGAAGGCCGCATTGCGCCCACCGACAAGAAACCGCTGGTGAGCGTGGCCTCGGTGCCGGCCGACGTGCAGATCAACTACGTGGCCGGCGGCGGCGCCGCCAACCTGCCGGTGCGCGTGTCGGCCATGGTGCGCGGCAAGAGCCTGAGCTTTGCCGACCATGACGCCTTCAGCTTCAACCCGCCGCGCGTGCAGGCCGACGGTGCGCAGGCGGCCACGCCCGCCGCCGATGCCGCAGGCGGCGAGGAAGACATCAACAGCGCCAGCGACACCCGCGTGATCGCCGACAAGCTGCCGCTCACGCTCAACAAGGACGGCGCCGGCAAGGTCACGATCGACAAGGTGCCCAAGGTCAAGGCCGCGCGCGAGCTGTTGCTCGAAGCCACCTACGCCGATCCGAACGGCGAGGTGCAGACCATCCGCAGCACGCAGACGCTGTGGCCCGCCTCGGTCATTGCCGGCATCAAGACCGAGGGCTGGGTTTCGACCAGCCAGAAGCTCAAGTACCAGGCGCTTGCGCTCGACCTTTCGGGCAAGCCCCAGGCCGGCGTGACGCTCAACGTGCGCGCGGTGGCGCGCATCACCACCACCAGCCGCAAGCGCATGGTGGGCGGTTTCTACACCTACGACAACAAGACCGATACCAAGGACATCGGCACCGTCTGCAGCGGCAAGAGCGACGCACGCGGCCTGCTGCTGTGCGAATCCGAGCTGAAGGAAGCCGGCGAAGTCGAGCTGGTGGCCAGCGCCACCGACAGCGAAGGCCGCGACAGCCGCGCCGCCAGCTCGGTGTACGTGACCAAGCAGGGCGAACTCTGGTTCGGCGGCGAGGACAACGACCGCATCGACGTGCTGCCCGAGAAGAAGAGCTACCAGCCCGGCGAAATCGCCAAGTTCCAGGTGCGCAGCCCGTTCCGCTTTGCCACCGCGCTGGTGTCCGTTGAACGCGAAGGCATCATCGAAACCCACGTGGTGCAGCTCAACGGCAAGGACCCGACCGTGAGCCTGCAGGTCAAGCCCGAGTGGGGACCGAACGCCTACGTGAGCGTGCTCGCCCTGCGCGGCCGCCTGCGCGAAGTGCCGTGGTACAGCTTCTTCACCTGGGGCTTCAAGGCACCGCGCGAGTGGTGGACCGCCTTCTGGTACGAAGGCAAGGAATACGTCGCGCCCACCGCAATGGTCGACCTGAGCAAGCCCGCCTACCGCCTGGGCATGGCCGAGATCCGCGTCGGCACGCGCGCGCACCAGATCGACGTGACGGTGACCAGCGACAAGCCCAGCTACCCCGTGCGCGGCAAGGCGCAGATCACCATCTCGGCCAAGCTGCCCGACGGCAAGCCCGCGGCCGGCGCCGAAGTGGCCCTGGCCGCGGTCGACCAGGCGTTGCTGGAGCTGATGCCCAACGACAGCTGGAACCTGCTCAACGCCATGCTGCAGCGGCGCAGCTGGGGCGTCTCCACCTCCACCGCGCAGATGGAAATCGTCGGACGGCGCCACTACGGGCGCAAGGCCGTGCCCGCGGGCGGCGGCGGCGGCAAGGGCCAGACGCGCGAACTGCTCGACACCCTGTTGCTGTGGAACCCGAAGGTGGTGCTCGATGCCAACGGCCAGGCCGTGGTGACGGTGCCGCTCAACGACGCGCTCACCACCTTCAAGATCGTGGCCGTGGCCGATTCGGGCACCAGCCTCTTCGGCACGGGCCAGGCCAGCATCCAGGCCACGCAAGACCTGCAGATCATCAGCGGCCTGCCGCCGCTGGTGCGCGAGGACGACCAGTTCCGCGCCCAGATCACGCTCCGCAACACGACGCAGAAGCCGATGAAGGTGGAAGCCACGCCGCGCGCCACGCTGCTCACGCTGGAGACGCAGACGGTGGACATTCCGGCCGGTGAGGCACGTGAAGTGGCATGGACCGTGACCGCTCCCGCGCAGCTTGCGCAAACGCGCGCCGAAGCCATCCTGTGGGAGATCGAAGCCAAGGACACACTGGGCGGCGCACGCGATGCGCTCAAGGTTCGCCAACGCATCGTGCCCTCTGTGCCTCTCACGGTGCAGCAGGCCACGCTGGTGCAGCTCGACGGGCCCTTCACCATCGACGTGGCACCGCCCGCCGATGCCCTGCCCGGCCGCGGCGGCCTCAAGCTCGCCTTGCAGCCCAAGCTCGCCGAAGGCCTGCCCGGCGTGCGCGACTGGTTTGCGAACTACCCGTTCATCTGCCTCGAACAGAAGACCAGCAAATCGGTCGGCCTGCGCGACGCGAAGATGTGGCAAGGCGTGCTGGCCCAGCTGCCGACCTACCTGGACAGCGACGGCTTGGCCAACTACTTTCCGCCGCGCGACGGCGAAGCCAATCGCGGCAGCGACATTCTCACGTCGTACCTGCTGGCGGCAACGCACGAGGCCGCGGCGCTGAACCCCGCCTTCGCGCTGCCTGACGACGTGCGCGCGCCGATGGAGTCGGGCCTCGTCGCTTTTGTCGAAGGCCGCATCCAGCGCGAGTTCTGGAGCCCGCGCAAGGACCTGGACGTGCGCAAGCTTGCCGCGCTCGAAGCCCTGTCGCGCTACGGCACGGCCAAGGGCAGCATGCTCGGCAGCATCACCATCGCGCCGAACCAGTGGCCCACCAGCGCCGTGATCGACTGGCTCAACATCCTCAAGCGCGTGCAGGACGTGCCGCAGCGCCAGCAGCGGCTGGACGAGGCCAACAACGTGCTGAAGGCGCGCCTCTCGTACCAGGGCACCAAGCTCATCTTCAGCACCGAACAGGACGACTACTGGTGGTGGCTCATGACCAACGGCGACGTCAACACCGCGCGGCTGCTGCTCAGCGTGATGGACGACCCGGCGTGGAAGGACGACATCGGCAAGCTTGCCAACGGCTTCATCGGCCGCCAGCAGAACGGCGCCTGGCACACCACCACCGCCAACCTGTGGGGCGGGCTCGCGCTCGAGAAGTTCTCCAAGGTGTTCGAAAGCACGCCGGTGGCCGGCGTCACCGCCGCCACGCTCGGCGCAGCCAAAGCCCAAGTCGACTGGAGCAAGGTCGAGCGCGTGAAGACCACCGATGCGGCCGGCGCGCCCAACCAGAGCACCTTCTTCGGCGCTCCCGCCTCGCCGGGCAACCTGAAGAACAACACCATGTTCCTGCCCTGGGCGGCGTCGCCTTCCGGCGCGCCGGTGCGCGACACACTGCTGGTCACGCAGCAAGGCACCGGCAAGCCGTGGCTCACGATGCAGTCGATTGCCGCCGTGCAATTGAAGGCGCCGTTCGCCGCCGGCTATGCGCTCAAGAAGACCATCACGCCCGTCGAGCAAGCCACCGCGGGCAAGTACACGCGCGGCGACGTGCTGCGCGTGACCATCGAGGTGAACGCCAGCGCCGACATGACCTGGGTCGTGATCAGCGACCCGATTCCCGGCGGCGCCACCATCCTGGGCACCGGCCTGGGCCGCGATTCGCAGATTGCCACGCAGGGCGAGAAGAAGTCGGGCGCCGGCTGGCCGGCTTTCGAAGAGCGCAGCTTCGAAGCCTTCCGCAGCTACTACGAGTACCTGCCCAAGGGCGTGGTGAAGATGGAATACACCGTACGGCTCAACAACGTCGGCGACTTCGCGCTGCCTCCGAGCCGCGTCGAAGCGATGTATGCGCCGGAGATGTTCGGCGAAACGCCGAATGCGCGGGTGAAGGTAGAAGCGGCGAAGTAGGCGCGGCGGGCCTGCTGTTCTAGGCAGGCCCCGCTGCCGCAAGCGCCGCTTCGTACACGGCCAGGTCCGCGTCCGAGAAGGAGCAGAACGTGACCTCCTCCACACTGGCGCTCTCCGCCAGTGCCGACCGGACCGTGGCTACCGCAAGGGGCGCCGCGAGTTCGATCGGATAGCCGTAGATGCCCGTGCTGATCGACGGGAATGCGATGGTCCGGACGCCTTGCTGCCCGGCGATTTCCATCGACTTTCGATAGCACGATGCAAGCAGTTCCGGCTCGCCGTTCGAGCCCCCGCGCCAGACCGGCCCCACGGTGTGAACGATGAACCTGGCCGGCAACCGGTAGCCTTTGGTCAGCTTGGCTTCGCCGGTCTTGCAACCCGCCAGCAGGCGGCATTCATGCAGAAGCTCGGGCCCCGCCGCGCGGTGAATGGCACCGTCGACACCGCCGCCGCCGAGCAGCGACGAATTGGCCGCGTTGACGATGGCGTCGACCTGCAGCTTGGTGATGTCGCCGCGTACGGCGCGAAGCGATGTGTGCATGACCATGTTGCTTCCGTCAATGCCGGAGCATGGACTCCACCGCCACCCTCAGAAGCCTCGGTGCGATGTACTTGCGGTGGGCCGCGGAAATGAGCGCCATGTACACGCGGCCGAACAGGTTTTTGCAAGCGACACGTGTGGACAGAGAAAACTCGACGCGTCCGCCCGGCAGGCAGGCCGCCTCCACGCATGAACGAAACACGAGGTGCCTGTCGTCGGCGCCCAGGATGACCTGGGCAGTACGCCCGTCTTCCGACACCCGGTACGAGTGCACCGGATACCGGCCAGCAAAGACACTGCCTGAAGCCTCCGAGAGAAGCGACGAGACCGGACAGGCGAGCGGCGAAGTGCGGAGCTTGAACGGACGCACGACCAGGTTCCTGAAACCCATGAGAAGCGAAACGCCGTGGTGCCGATGCGCCAGGAAGCTGCCAAGCAGACCGGCGAGCAGCCCGGCAGCATCAGCCTCCGCCGGCACGCCGAGCGCGGCGGTAGGCACGATGGTCGAGAAACGGTCCTGGTGATGAATCGTTCGGTCGTTCAGTTCAGCCCGCAACAATGAATGCGCGGGAAGTTCGCTTTGCTCCAGAACAGCCGCCGGACTTGGCTCGCTGATAAAGCCGGGACGGACGCGAACGCGCGCCAGCATGCCGCGAAGATGGCCGGCCGCCGAGCGGTAGTGCTTGCAGGCGGCCTCCATGAGTCCGCCAGGCCGGTCGCCCAACGACAGTTGGGTGGTCGGTACCTGGCGCCGCTCGACCGGTGACGTCTTCAGCAAATCAATGACCGCCTGGGGCAGCAGTTGCGTGAGAGAAGGGATGTCTCCCTTGTCTTGCAGGACCTGCAGGCGCAACTCGTCGCTGAGCTGCCCCCCGAGCTCATTGGTGTGGGTCGACAGCGCAAAGAATGCGGGGTGGAGCGAACCCGGCTCCAACGGTGCGAACTGATGCCAGGTTTCACCGGAAAAGCGAACGGTGAAGATGCAATCCGGTGGTACATCGACATGTCGGAGTGCACGAACGAAGCTGGCCGGGTCTGCCTCGATCTCTTGCGGTGTCGCGCTCGAAAAGCGCAGTTGCGAGCCGCCGCTTCCCGAGATGGCGGTGAAGACGCGATGGCCCGCATGCCGATGGAAAGGGTGGCCTCCACGGCCGACCCCGAATGAATAAAGAGCGGTTGCATCTCCCCTGGAGAAATCGCTGCCGCCAAGCTTTGCAGAGGGCTCGTCGAGTTCGTCGACAAACCGGCTGTGCGCCCGTTGCCGCGCGAGCGCGTCGTGGAACAGCTGGGTCCCCGAACCGTGGCTCAGGCGGGCAACCAGGCTCACTTCGACGGGTACGCAGTCCGGCCGCGTGGGCAATGCCACGAACGGGAAGGTCGCGGTTCGGCGGGTCACCTGGGTGGCGGGGATCGAAGGCACCGAAAGGGAGGGTGTCATGGAATCGATCCCTCAGTTCTTCTTGAGATTGCCGCCAGCCATGGCTTGCTTTCTGGTCTTTGCCAGCTCGGCGCTTTCCTTCTTGAGCGGACCGCCGACGGGGCAGAACGCCGCGAGGTAGTTGTGCAAAGTGCCGAGCAGGTTGTCGTCGGCCAGGCTGTAGTGAACGAACTGACCGCGTTTTTCGCTCTTTACCAAGCCTGCATGCTCCAGGATCTGCAAATGCTTGGAAAGAGAGGGCTTCGTCATCTCGAAGCGATCGGCAATCTCCCCCGCCGTCAGCGACGTCTCCGAGAGATACGAGAGGATTTTTCGGCGGGGCGTCGAAGCGAGCGCTGCGAAGACGTTTTCTTCTTTCATTGGTGCATTGTATTTAGCTAATTAGCTAAATACAAGCACTCCTGTCGGCTCAACTTTTCTTATCGATAAAACGCCTCGACCCTGCCCTTGAGCTTGATCAGCAGCGGCTTGCCCTTGCGGTCCACCGTCTTGCCCGCGGGCACCTTGATCCAGCCTTCGCTGATGCAGTATTCCTCGACGTCGAGGCGTTCCTTGTCGTTGAAGCGGATGCCGATGTCGTGCTCGAAAACGGCTGCCACATGGTGCGGGCTGCGCGGGTCCGTGGAGAGGTGATCGGGAAGAGGCGGAAGGGAATTGGCTTCGGTCATGGAATAAACGGTTATCTATCTGAAAACTGAACCGCGCAGCTTAACGCCGCTTTTTTGTTGGTTTGGCAGGCGCCTTGGGCGCAAACCCCAGCGAGGCGCGCGCGAGCGCATCGGCCTCGTGGTTGCGGTGCCGCGGCACCCACCGCAGGCTCGCTTCTTCGAACGAGCCGAGCAATGCGCGGGCATCTTCGAACAAGCCGGCCATGCGGGCGATGGGCTTGGCCGCCGGCTCGCCGAGCTGCTCGACGAGGATGCTGTTGTCCGTATAAGCCAGCACCGAGGTCGCGCCCCTGGCCTTCAGTTCCTCGAGCGCGAGGGTCAGCGCCCTCAGCTCGGCTTCGTTGTTGCAGCCGGTGGCATGGCTGGCCAGCGACAGGGTGTGGCGGGTGCCGTCGGGCTCGGTGATGACCGCGCCGGCGCCCATGCGGCCAGGGTTCGGCATGGCGCTTCCGTCGCAATACACGGTCCAGTGGCGAAGTTGCATCGGCTCCGTCGGCTCAGCAGTTGCTGCGCTTGATGCCCGCCAGGTTCTGGCAAGGCCGTTGGCCCGGAGGCGGCCCCTGGTCCTGCGGGCGCGGAGGCCGTGGGCGAATGACCGGGCGGCCACCGTCGTAGTACGGATCGGGCCCCCAGCTGTAGACCGGCGGTGGCTCGGCGGCCACGCGCGGCTCTTCGACGTTGCGCGGAATGATGGCGGGGCCCTGCGGCACATTGCTGACGGGGGGCTGCGGCAACGCCGCGCTCGGCGGCGGCGTGTAGGCCGGGCGGCGCGCTTCTTCCGACGAAGCAGGCGGTACCACCGTCAGCGGCTCGGAAATGGGCACCTGGCGCGAGAGCTTGCTCCCGGGCGGGCACTGGCCGTTCGTGTAGACGATGCCGCCACTGGCGTCGGTGCAGCGAACCACGTCCGCGGCATGGGCGCCCATGGCCGCGGCAGCAAAGACCGAAATGAAAAGAACCGTTGTGCGCATCATGCGACCCTCGTTGTTCGCTGCCGAAGTCTTTTGCAGCGTTTCCCCTTGGCAGCATTCTGGCCCGAACTCGGGACTTGCGGCAGCACCCCTGCGGCCTTCAAAGCAAGACGCGCAGGCGCGCCGGGCCTTGCTCCATGCGGCCGACCACCGCGGCATGCGCGAAGCCTTCGTTCCGGAAAACCTGCAGCACGGCGTCGGCCGAGTCGGCAGCGCAGCTCACGAGCAGCCCGCCCGATGTTTGCGGGTCGCTCAGCAGTGCCTGCGCCGTGGCGGGCAGGCCGTCCGCAAGCTCGATGTCCGCGCCGTACCCGGCCCAGTTGCGGCCGGAGGCCCCGGTCACGAAACCATCCGCCACCATCTCGGCCACGCCGTCCAGCAGCGGCACGCGCGGCCACTCGATGGTGGCCGTGAGCTTCGCGCCGCGCGCAAGTTCCAGCGCATGGCCGGCCAGCCCGAAGCCGGTGACATCGGTCAGCGCGTGCACGCCCGGCATGGTGGCCAGCGCAATGCCCGGCGTGTTGAGCCGCGTGGTGTTCTCGATGAGCTGCCGGTAGCCCGCGAGCGAGAGCTTTTCTTTCTTGAGCGCGGCCGAGAGCACGCCCACGCCCAGCGGTTTGCCGAGCACCAGCACATCGCCCGCGCGCGCCTCGGCGTTGCGCTTGACGTGGGCCGGATCGACCAGGCCCATCACCACGAGCCCGTAGATCGGCTCGACCGAATCGATGGTGTGGCCACCGGCAATCGGAATGCCGGCCGCGCGGCACACGTCCTGCCCGCCGCGCACGATGTCGCCGATGACTTCCACCGGCAACTGGTTGACCGGCATGGCCACCAGCGCCAGCGCCATGATCGGCTTGCCGCCCATCGCGTAGACGTCGCTGATGGCGTTGGTGGCTGCAATGCGGCCGAACTCGTACGGATCGTCGACGATCGGCATGAAGAAGTCGGTGGTCGCGATCAGCGCCTGCTTGTCGTTCAGGCGGTACACGGCCGCGTCGTCGGCGGTTTCGATGCCCACCATCAGCTCGGGCGGAATCAGCCCGCCGCCGCTGTTCTTCAGAATTTCAGAGAGCACGCCGGGCGCGATCTTGCAGCCGCACCCGCCGCCGTGCGAGAAGCTGGTGAGCCGCAGCGGTGCCAGCGGATTGAGCACGGAAAGCGGGGAAATCGTCGGGGTGTCGGTCATGGGGGCAATTCGGATCGGGCAGTTGCCCATTATCGAAGCCAGGCCCAAAACGGCGCCGCGACGCGGGTTTCTACAATCGAAGGTTGTCCCTCTTTCCCTCTTCCCAGCGCCACGCCGCGCCACCTATGAAAACCCTCCTTCGCATCGCCCTTGCACTTTCGCTGTCCGCCTTCGCCCTGGGTGCCTCGGCACAGGACAAGGTGCTGCGCGTGTCCGCCATTCCCGACGAAGCGCCCACCGAGTTGCAGCGCAAGTTCACGCCGCTGGGCGACTACCTGAAGAAGGAAACCGGCATGGACGTGCAGTTCACGCCCGTGACCGACTACGCCGCGGTGGTCGAAGGCCTGGCCACGAACAAGATCGACCTGGCGTGGCTCGGCGGCTTCACCTTCGTGCAGGCCCGCATTCGCACCAACGGCGGCGCGGTGCCGATCGTGCAGCGCGCCGAAGACGAGGTGTTCACCAGCAAGTTCATCGTGCCGCAGGACAGCACCGCCAAGACGCTGGCCGACCTGAAGGGCAAGACCTTCGCGTTCGGTGCGCCTTCGTCCACCTCGGGCAGCCTGATGCCGCGTTATTTCCTGATGCAGGCCGGCATCGATCCTGAAAAGGACTTCAAGACGGTGGCTTTTTCCGGTGCGCACGATGCCACCGTGGCTTTCGTGGCCGCCTCGCGCGCCGAAGCCGGCGTGCTGAACGCGTCGGTGTGGGAGAAGCTGGTCGAAAGCAAGAACCCGAACGCCGCCAAGGTGCGCGTGCTGGCCACCACCCCCACCTATTACGACTACAACTGGACGGTGCGCCCCGGCCTCGACCCGGCACTGACGAAGAAGCTCACCGAAGCCTTCCTCAAGCTGGACCCGGCCAACCCCGCCATGAAGGACATCATGAACCTGCAGCGCGCGAGCAAGTTCATTGCAACCAAGTCGTCGAACTACGACGGCATCGAAGCTGCCGCCAAGGCGGCGGGCCTGGTCAAGTGAAGCCGTTGCGGCGCGCCACAGGAGCCGTCGCGTGAGTTTTTCGCTCGACAAAGTCGGGCTGGTTCACCCGAACGGCCATCGCGCGCTGCAAGGCGTGTCGTTCGCCGCGCGCGCCGGCGACCGGGTGGCCGTGATCGGGCCCTCGGGCGCGGGCAAGACCACGCTGCTGCGTGTGCTCGGCGCCGCGCTGCGGCCCGGCGAAGGCACGGTGCAGCTGCTCGGCGAAGCGCCATGGCGGCTGGCCGCGCCGGCATTGCGCCGGCTGCGATCGCGCATCGGCACCGTGCACCAGAGCCCTCCGATTGCGCCGCGCCTGCGCGTGGTCACCGCCGTGCTCTCGGGCCGGCTCGGCCAATGGACCGCGATGCGCGCGCTGGCCTCGCTGCTGCGCCCCTCGGACCTCGAGGGCGCGCACGAGGTGCTGTCGCGCCTCTCGCTCGAAGACCGGTTGTTCGACCGCTGCGACCGCCTCTCCGGCGGCCAGCTGCAGCGCGTGGGCATTGCGCGCGTGCTCTACCAGCGGCCCGCGCTGATGCTGGCCGACGAGCCGGTGTCCGCGCTCGACCCGACGCTGGCCGATGCCACGCTGCAGCAGCTGGTGGCCCAGAGCGAATCCACCGGCGCCACCCTCGTGGCCTCCTTGCATGCGGTCGACCTGGCGCTGCGCTGGTTTCCGCGCATCGTGGGCATGCGCGACGGACAGGTGGTGTTCGACGAGCCCGTGGGCAATGTGACCGAGTCGATGCTCACCGCGCTTTATGCGAGCGAAGGCGGACTGCCGATGCAGGCACGGGAACGGCCTCTCGACATCGCATCCGGGGCGCTCGCTCCGGGCGCCGTGAACGCCATCGAACGGCCGGACTGCCTGTGAGCACCGCGCAGCCTTTGCCGCCGCATACGCCGCCCGCGCTGCGCGACCCTTTGGCGCGGCGCCGCCTGGTGTGGCTATTGGCCGCGCTCATCATTGCGTGGCCCATGCTGCAGCTGTCGGGCTTTGCGCCCTCGGCCCTGTTCGCGCCCGGCAACCTGCAGGTGATCGGCGGTTTCCTGGCCGGCTTTCTGCCGCCCGAAACCGCACCGGACTTTCTCGCGATGCTGGGCAAGGCCACGCTGGAGACGCTGGCGATGGCCACTGCGGGCACAGCGCTGGCGTTCGTCATCGGCGCGCCGCTGGCTTTCGTGACCACGCGCGCACTCTCTGTGTCGCGCATCGGGCCCGGCCCGGGCCGTGCGCGGGCCGGCATGGTGCGGCAGGCCGGGCGCTCCGTGCTGATGGTGCTGCGCGCCATTCCCGAAATCGTCTGGGCGCTGGTCTTCGTGCGCGCGCTGGGCCTGGGCCCCGCAGCCGGCGTGCTGGCGCTCGCCATCACCTATGGCGGCATGCTCGGCAAGGTGTACGCCGAGGTGCTCGAATCGACCGACACGCGGCCCGCCCGCGCGTTGTTGGAAAGCGGCAGCGGCCGCTTGGCCGCGCTGGTGTACGGCCTGTTGCCCAACTGCGCGCAGGAGCTCATCTCGTACACGGTGTACCGGTGGGAATGCGCCGTCAGGGCTTCCGTCGTGATGGGCTTCGTGGGCGCGGGCGGCCTGGGCCAGCTCATGGACCAGTCGATGAAGATGCTCAACGGCGGCGAAGCCAGCAGCATCCTGCTGGTGTTCCTGGTGCTGGTGTTGCTCGCCGATGCGCTGAGCAATGCATTGCGGCGGTTGCTGGCATGACGAACAGCACCGCGCAATTTTCCCAGCCGCCGCGCTGCATCCGCTGCTGGATGGCATCGGCACTGGTGCTGGCGGCCGTGGTGGCGAGCTTCGCCTACCTGGCCATCGACTACCGCGCGCTGTTCACAGCGGAGTCGATAGGCTTCATGGGCAAGTTCATCGCCGAGTTCTTTCCGCCCGATTTGTCGAGCGCCTTTCTTGCCAAGACGGCGTGGGGCGCACTGCAAACCCTGGCCGTGTCGGCGCTCGGCACGCTGCTGGCGGCCGCGGGCGCTGCCGCGCTGGCATTGCCGGCCTCGGGCAGGTCAGGCCTGCTGGTACGGCAGGGCTGCCGTTTTGTCCTCAACTTTCTGCGCAGCGTGCCCGAGCTGGTGTGGGCCGCGCTCATGGTGCTGGCCGCGGGCATCGGCCCGTTTGCCGGCGCGCTGGCACTCGCACTGCACACCACGGGCGTGCTGGGCCGCCTGTTCGCCGAAAGCCTGGAGAACGCGCCGCGCGAGCCCGAGCAGGCGCTGGCGCTCAGCGGCGCCGGCGCGGCGGTGGCCTTCGGCTACGGCAGCCTGCCGCTCGTGCTGCCGCAATGGGTGGCCTATGCGCTGTATCGTTGGGAAATGAACATCCGGATGGCCGCGGTGCTGGGCTTCGTCGGCGGCGGCGGCCTGGGGCAGCTTCTCTATTTTCACTTGTCGATCTTTCAACAGCAGCAGGCCATGACCGTATTGATTGCAATGTTCGTTCTGGTGGCCCTTGTCGACCTGGCAAGCGGGCGGCTGCGGCGCAACCTGGGGCATGCCCATGCGTGAACACGACAACCCGCGCCACCAGCCCACGCGCGTGGCCGACCTGCACCGGTTCGACACCGTCATCGATGCGCGCTCGCCTTCCGAGTTCGCGCTCGACCATATTCCCGGCGCCATCAACTGCCCGGTGCTCGACGACGAAGAGCGCCGTATCGTCGGCACCATCTACAAGCAGACCGGCGCCTTTGAAGCCCGCCGCGTCGGCGGCGCCATGGTGGCCGCCAACCTCGCGCGGCACCTGCGCGAACGCTTTGCCGAGCAGCCCGCCAACTGGCGACCGCTCGTGTATTGCTGGCGCGGAGGGCTGCGCAGCGGCTCGATGGTGACCTGGCTGCGCCTGGTCGGCTGGGACGCGCAGCAGCTCGCCGGCGGCTACAAGAGCTTTCGCCATCATGTGCTGGCGCAGATCGAGGCCACGGTGCCGAAGCTTCGGCTCAAGGTGATCTGCGGCGCCACCGGCAGCGCCAAGACCCGCGTGCTGCAGGCGCTGGCCGCGCGCGGCGAACAGGTGCTCGACCTGGAACATTGCGCAAGCCACAAGGGCTCGCTGCTGGGCGCCCTGCCCGGCGTGCCGCAGCCCTCGCAAAAGCAGTTCGAGACGCGCATTGCCACCTGCTTCGATGCGCTCGATCTCTCGCGCACGCTGTATGTGGAAGGCGAAAGCGCGCGCATCGGCCGGCTCTCGGTGCCCATCCCCCTTGTCGCGCACATGCGTACCGCCGCATGCATCGAGATCCAGGCGGATGCCGCCGCCCGGCTCGACTACCTGCTGCGCGACTACGCCTACCTGGGCGACGACCGCGAAGCCCTTGCGGGCCAGCTCGACAGGCTGAAGGAGATGCAGGGCAAGGCGGTGGTGCAGAGGTGGCAGGAATGGGCGCTCCAGGGCGACCTGCCGCCGCTCTTTGCCGAACTGATGGCGCTTCATTACGATCCGCACTACGAGCGCTCGCAGGCGCGCCATTTCGAGAAGTGGCCGCTGCGCCAGCAGGTGGCGGCGCCGGACCTTACAGACAAAGGCATCGAAGCCGTGGCGGACGCTATCCTGCAGCTGAACGCCGCCGGGTGAGCTTTCCGAACAAAGCGCCCACGCCGATGGGATCGCTGAACTGCTGGCGGCGCAAAACATCGCGCCGTACTCGAAGACTGGGACACCATGACGGGGCGTCTGCGAATAGCTCTGCCGGTGCGGGACAATAATTTCTCTTCGCTGAAACGCAAAACAACCCATGACCGATACCACCGACTTCTTCCTCGCCAGCGTCGAGCCCCACATCCGGACTGAAGGGCGCATGCTGTTCGAAATCGACGGTCGTCGTCTTGATATCAACCTGCAGCATCCGCATGAGCGTGCCTACGCGGCCAAGCTGTTGTTCAAGGCCAAACACCCTCAATCGGACGTCGACGCATTTCTTTTGCAGCGCTTCGTGCGACCTGGAGACGCAGTTCTCGATGCAGGAGCGAACATCGGATTTACGGCCATCGAAATGCTGCAAGCCGGTGCTCGAACGGTCTTGGCGGTAGAGCCGGTACCTTCGATCTGTCAACGGCTCAGGTCCATTGAAGGACGGGGGGTGCGCGCCATCAATCGCGCCATCTCCAGCAACATCGGCAACGCTCCGTTGATCCTATCGACACTGCACAACCAGGGGTCCAGCCTCAAAAAAGAGATCACCGAGGTCTTTCCGACTGTTTTTGGGGAAACTCATCAGACGGTCGAAGTCCAGTTGACGACGATCGATCTTCTTACGGAAACCTTCGGCCACCTCGATGTCTGGAAGCTGGACGTCGAGGGCGCGGAAGCCGACGCGTTGCGCGGCGCGAAGCACACATTGAGCACGAATCCGCCGCGCGTGATCATCGCTGAGCTATACGACCGCTTCTATGACGAATTTCATCAGCTCGTGCTTCCGACGCACCCGTTTGCATACCGTGCATTCATTACCCGCGAGGGTTACGAGCTGGTTCTGAAAGACCCGTCGACACAGCCCACCGACGAGATGCATCACACGAGCCCGATGTACGTTTTTCTGGCAGAGTCGGCCACAAACACCGGCACCACAAGTGCGGAGTCCAAGTCGAGCTGGCTTCGAAGGCGACTAGAAAGCGTCTTGAAGGCGTCGTCCTGATCCAATGCAACCAAGAAGGCACGCTCCATGACACTCGAATGGCGCCACACGCTCGAAGCCCTCGACTGGGAAGAACTCTCGCGGCTCTACCAGGCCGCGCCGCTGGGCAACAAGCAGCCCGACGGCTTGAAGCTCGTGTTCTCCAACAGCATGTTCAAGTGCTTCGTGTATGACGACGGCCGCCTTGTGGGCGCGGGGCGCGCGGTGGCCGACGGGCTCGACTGCTCCTACATCTGCGATGTGGCCGTGCACCCCGGCCATCAGGGCATCGGCCTCGGCAGGGAAATCGTCTCGCGGCTCATGGAGTTCTCGAGGGGGCACCGCAAGATCATTCTTTACGCAGTGGCCGGCAAGGAGCCCTTCTACGAAAAGTTCGGCTTCAGGCGCATGAAGACCGCGATGGCCGTCTTCGAGAATCAGGCACAGGCCTTCGAGCGCGGCCTGATCGAATGAACATCCACTTCGTCTGGCGCACATGAACCATTCCGTCGTTCCCACCGAAGAGTGCCACTTCCAGAGCCTGTACAAGGCGCTCGACGTGGTGGCGCGCGAGCAGAAGTACCTCGCGCTTACGCAGGCGCCGCCATGGGAGCAATCGCTTGCCCACTACCGCAACGTGCTGGCCGCGGGCTTCCCCCATTTCGTGGCTGTCGATGGCAACGACAAGGTCGTGGGCTGGTGCGACATATCGCCGCTTGTTGGCCAATCGCGGGCCCACATCGGCGTGCTGGGCCTCGCCCTGATGCCCGAGATGCGCGGCCAGGGATTCGGCGCGAAGCTGCTGCAGGCGGCCATCGACAAGTCGTGGGCGCGCGGGCTGACCCGCATCGAACTCGCCGTTCGCGTGGACAACCTGAAAGCGACGAGGCTGTACGAGCAATTCGGTTTCGAACACGAAGGCTTCATCCGCCGCGCCAGCCTGATCGACGGCATCTACTACGACGCCCACACGATGGCGCTGCTTCGCTAGACTGGCGCCATTCCCTGCCGAATGGAGTTCCCATGTGCAGAAGCATCAAGACCCTCTACAACTTCGAGCCTCCCGCCACCGAGCAGGAGATCCGCGCCGCGGCGCTGCAGTTCGTGCGCAAGCTCAGCGGCTTCAGCGTGCCCTCCAAGGCCAACCAGGAAGCCTTCGAGCGCGCAGTCGATGAAGTGGCCGCGACGGCTGCGCGCCTGATCGACTCGCTGGTCACCACCGCCGAGCCGCGCGACCGCGACATCGAGGCCGAACGGGCCAAGGCCAGGTCGGCCGCGCGCTTCGGCGCCTAACGCAACAACAACCTCAGGAGACTCTTCATGCCCGTTGAACTCTGGCTCGCCTTCGTCGCCGCATCGGCCGTGCTGCTGATCATTCCCGGCCCGACCATCCTCACGGTGATCAGCTACTCCATGTCGCATGGCCGGCGCGCCAATGTGCCGCTGGTTGCGGCCGTGGCGCTGGGCGATTCGACGGCGCTGGTGGTTTCGCTGCTCGGCCTTGGCGCGCTGCTGGCCACCTCGGCGTTCTGGTTCACGGTGGTGAAGTGGGCGGGCGGCCTGTACCTGCTGTACCTCGGCATCAAGCTGCTGCGCGCGGGCATCACGTCGGCCGAAATCGCGGCGCCGGCCGCGCCCGATTCGCGCTGGAGGCTGTTCGCCAACACCTACCTGGTGACGGCGCTGAACCCCAAGGGCATCGTGTTCTTCGTGGCGTTCTTGCCGCAGTTTTTGAGCCCTGCGGCCGACATGACGCGCCAGCTGTGGGTGCTGGCGGTCACGTTCGTGGCGATGGCGGCGCTCAATGCCACGCTCTACGCCGTGTTTGCGGGATCGGCCCGCAAGCTGCTTTCTTCGCCGCGCGCACAGCGGCGCTTCAATCTTGCGGGCGGTTCGCTGTTGAGCGCGGCAGGCGTGTGGGCGTTGCTCGCGCGCCGGCCTGCCTGAGCTGCGCTTCGGCGCAGGTCAACGGTACGGATTGTTCGGCCTGCGGTCGTAGCGGTTCGGCACCCCGTCGCCGTCGCGATCGCGGTCGTAGCGGTTCGGTACGCCGTCGCGGTCCCGATCTCCGTAGCCGTAGCCAGGGCGCGGCGCCGGACGGTCATAGGGCGCAACGACGCAGCCAGCCAGAACAGCCGATGCGGCAAGCAGAAGAGCCAATGTCTTTTTCATGATTTCTCCTTGGAGTTTTGGAAAGCGGCTTGCCTCCGCAAGCCGACGTCTGCATTGAAGGCCACCTCCGTCTCGGCTCCGTATCCCGAATGAGGCTCGGGCGTGAAGTTCGTTACCGGATGTGGATCTGCGCTGTGAACTTTGGGGGTAATTTCTCCCCGGGGGAGGCGGCGGCGCGCCCGTCTCGAAGTAGGTGCAGTTCCCGTGGACGCATCGCCGAGAATGGCGCGGCCACGCCATCGATATCCGCCCCGCCTTCAAACCCCTCATGCATCGCCCGCCATTCATTGCCAGCCGCAGCGCCCTTTTTGTCGCTGCATTGATCGTGGCGGCCTGCGCGCGGCCGGCGCTTGCGCTTGCCGCCGGCGTCGTGAGCTTCAACGAGGTGAAGCGCGAGTTCCGTTCTTCCGACACCGCGGTGCTCGACCGCAACGGCGAGCTGCTGCAGCGCGTGCGCACCGACGCCACCGTGCGGCGCGGCCAGTGGATTGCGCTGGCCGACGTTTCGCCCGCGCTGCGCATGGCCATGGTGCTGAGCGAAGACCGGCGCTTCTACGAGCACAGCGGCATCGACTGGCGCGCGGTGTCGTCCGCCGCGTGGGCCAACCTGTGGAACACGCGCACCCGCGGCGCGTCGACCATCACGATGCAGCTTTCGGGCCTGCTGGACGAAGACCTGCGCCGCGCCAACAGCGGGCGCACCTTCACGCAGAAGATCGGCCAGACCGTGGCGGCCACGCAGCTGGAGCGCAACTGGCGCAAGGACCAGATCCTCGAGGCCTACCTCAACACTGTGCCGTTCCGCGGCGAGATCGTGGGCATCGACGCGCTTTCGCGCACGCTGTTCGGCAAGGCCCCGAGCGGCCTCGACGCACGCGAGGCCAGCGTGGCCGCCGCACTGGTGCGGGCACCCAATGCCAAGCCCGCGGCGGTGGCGCAGCGCGCCTGCGAGGTCATGCGCGCAATGGAGCCGGGTCAAAAAATCGATTGCGATGCGCTCGACATGTTCACCAGTGCGGCCGTGCAGCGGCGGGCGTTCGATGCGAACGAAGGCATTGCGCCGCATGCGGCGCGGCGTGTGCTGCGAGAGCTGCGCGAAGCTGGTGACAAAGAGACTGACGTGCGAACCAGCCTGCGCGCCCCGCTGCAGCGCTTTGCGCTCGATGCGCTGCAACGCCACCTGAAGGAGCTGCGCGGGCGGCACGTGGAAGACGGCGCGCTCGTGGTGCTCGACAACGCGAGCGGCGAGGTGCTCGCGTGGGTCGGTTCATCGGGCACGCTGAGCCAGGCGGCCGAGGTCGACGCCGTGACCGCGCTGCGGCAGCCCGGCTCCACGCTCAAGCCGCTGCTCTATGCACAGGCCATTGCCGAGCGGCGGCTCACCGCGGCGTCGCTGATCGACGATTCGTCGGCGCAGATCAACACCGCGAGCGGGCTCTACATTCCGCAGAACTACGACCGCCAGTTCAAGGGACCGGTGTCGGCGCGCACGGCGCTTGCCGCCTCGCTCAACGTGCCGGCCGTGCGCACGCTGGTGATGGTGTCGCCCGAATCTTTTGCGCGGCAGCTGCGCACGGCCGGCCTGCCGCTGCGCGAAAGCGGCGACTACTACGGCTACAGCCTCGCGCTGGGGAGCGCCGAGGTGTCGCTGCTGTCGCTCACCAATGCCTATCGCATGCTGGCCAACGAAGGGCGCTACGGGCCGATCGCACTGACAGTGCGCGTGCCCGCTCCGCCACCGGCCTCGTCAGCAGCAAAAGCCAAGGCCGCCGACAACACCGCCACAGCGCCCGTCCTCGACCCCGCTGCGGCCTTCATCGTCGGCGACATCCTGTCGGACGCGAACGCACGCACGCGCACCTTCGGGCTCGACAGCATTCTTTCGACGCGCTTCTGGACCGCGGTGAAAACCGGTACCAGCAAGGACATGCGCGACAACTGGGCCGTGGGCTGGTCGCAGCGCTACACGGTGGGCGTGTGGGTCGGCAACGCGAGCGGCGCGTCGATGTGGGACGTGAGCGGCACCAGCGGCGCGGCACCCGTGTGGGCCGAGGTGATGCGCTTCCTGCACGCACGCGAACCGAGCCGCGCGCCCAAGCCGCCCGCCGGCCTGGTCGAGGCGCGCGTGGCGTTCGGGCCCGGTGCGGACGGCAATCCGCTCGAGGCGGCACGCAGCGAATGGTTCCTGCAGGGCACGGAGCAACCGCTTTTTGCGCTCGACACGAGTGCATCCGGCACGCCGGGCACGTCCGGCGGATTGGCGGATACCGCGCCCGCACGCATCACCGCGCCGGCCGACGGCACCATCATCGCGCTGGACCCCGACATTCCGCCGCTGCACCAGCGCGTGCGCTTCGAGTCCGAAGGCCGCGGCGTGCAATGGCGCATCGACGGCAAGCACTTTGCGCGCGGCAACAGCGCGCAATGGCTGCCCTGGCCCGGTCGCCACGTGATCGAGCTCGTCGACGCGACGGGCAAGGTGGTCGACCAACGCAAGCTCGAAGTGCGCGGCGCCGGCGTGGTCACGAAAAGCGCTCGCCGATGAGGCCGGCCATCGGCGCGGCATGGACTCCGCGGCTCTGGTGGTGGTTGAGCCTGTGCGTGGCTGCGCTGCTCGCGTGGCCCTTGCCGGCGCAAGCCAAGCCTGTGCCCGTGCCGCCGATGCAGTCGCGCGTGGTCGATTTGACGAAGACGCTGAAGCCCTCCGAAGCCGAGGCCCTGCGGCAGCAGATCGCATCCATCGAGAACGAAAGCCAGGCACAGCTCGCGGTACTGATCGTGCCGACCACCGGAGAGGATTCGATCGAGCAATACGCCACGCGCGTCTTCGCCGCCTGGAAGCTGGGCCGCGAGCAAGTAGACGACGGCATGCTGCTGCTGGTGGCGCTGAAAGACCGCCGCATGCGCATCGAGGTGGGAACGGGTCTTGAAAGCAGCGTCACGGACATACAGGCCGCCCGCATCATCGACGAGCAGATGACGCCAGCCTTTCGCAAGGGCGACTTCGCGGGGGGCATCGAGGCCGCGCTGCAAGCGCTGTCGCAGCGGGTCGGCACGCAGCCTTCCATGATGATCGCGGGGCCGGACACGCTGGAGGACGAGCAGCAGGCCATGCAAGCGCCGGAAGAGCCGGAAGAGCAGGACGAAAGCGGCCCCACCGGGATGGGCCGCGTGACGCCGGCGGGCTGGGCCGTCTTCGGCGTACTGCTCTGGAGCGTCGGCGTGGGGGTCTGGCACAACTGGCGGTCCGGCAGGCAGAAGCGCAAGCGCGCGGCCGCTGCGGCTCCGGATTCGTTCTCGTACGCGCATTCCCACTGGAAGCTGTCGCTCGGCATGCTCGCAGCGGCTCCGCTGGCGGCAGCCGGCGCGTTGCGCGAACCTGTGATGCTCTTCATGCTTCCGGCGATGCCCGTACCGCTCGGCTTCGCGCTGGGCATGGCATGCGCCCGCTCGCGTTCCGCACGCCGCATCACCGCCGCCGCGGTACTGCTGATCGTGCTGCTCGTCGTGGTGGCCCGCAGGGTGGAAGCGGATGTGCTGCTCCAGGGCGCCATGTATCTGCTCGCCGCCGTGATCGGCCTTGCGTTCGCCTCGGGCGTGGCGTTCGGCATGCGCAACGCCTGGCGCGTAAGCATCGCCAGCTTCGGGCTGCGTCTTCTCTTCGTGCTCGGCGCCCTGGCCGTGATGGGCGTGACGGCCTTCGAGGGCGTTCCGGCGGACGCGATATGGATGCCGCTCACATTGGTGGCCGTGGTGACATCGGCCTTTGCCTTTCTCCCGCTCGCCTTCGGCAATGGGAACGGCACGGGCCGCACCCGCTACAGCGAAAGCTCGAGCGACAGCGGCTGGAGCAGCAGCAGCAGAAGTTCCTCCAGCAGCTCGTCTTCTTCCTCGTCGTCTTCTTCATCTTCATCTTCGTCCGGCGGCTCCAGCAGCGGCGGCGGCGCATCCGGCAGCTGGTAGCTCGCCAATCACCCTGCTCGCGACTGCGACTTGCGCAACGAGCGAAAATTCATCCAATGATTCAATGAATAGGTCTTTCTGACTCACATGCTGGCCCAAGCACCCCGAACCTCCCTGGCCGACAGCGCCGCGAACAGCATCCGCGCCGAAATCGCGGCCGGCCGCTGGGCTGTCGGTTCGCGCATTCCCATCGAACCGCAGCTCGCCCAGTTGCTCGGCGTGAGCCGCGGCACGGTGCGCGAGGCTGTGAAAACGCTGGTCTCGCGCGGCCTGCTGGAAGTGCAGCAGGGCTCCGGCACCTATGTGCGCTCGGGCTTCGACCCCTCGGTCAGTTTGCAGAAGATGCGGCGCGCCAGCCTGCGCGACCAGTTCGAGGTGCGCCGCGCGCTCGAGGTCGAGGCCGCGCGGCTGGCCGCCGTGCGCCACACCGCCAAGGACCTGCGCAACCTCAAGACCCTGCTCGAAAAGCGTGGCGTACCCGACGCAAGCGACGCCGGTGCGGGCTTCATCGAACGCGACCTGGCTTTTCACCTGGCCATCGTCGACATCTCGGGCAACCTGGCGTTGGCCGAAACCTGCCGCTTCATTGCCGGCTACATCAAGGAAACCATCGCGAGCACCATGGGCACCAGCCTGCCGGAGCCCGACCACGCCGCGCACCAGGCCATCGTCGACGCCATTGCAAGCCGCAGCCCCGACCGCGCCGCGGAGGCGGTTCGCGCTTTCATGTCGCCGATGATCGACACGCTGTCGCAGGGCGCGCCATGAAGAAGCAAGCTCGCTCCCGCCTGGCGGGAAGGCGCATGGCGCCAAGGGTGCACCCATGAGCGCGGTGCCGTTCTCTACCAACCGCGCCGCCGGCGAACTGCTGATCGACGCCGAGGCGGATAGCATGCCCGCGCCGCATCCCACGCCGGCGCCGGGCTTGGCCCGCCGCATCCTGCTGGGCGCCAGCGTGGTGCTGATTGCCTTCAACCTGCGGCCGGTGTTCGCCAGCCTGTCGGTGATGCTGCCCGAAATCATGGCGGCCACCGGCCTTTCCGCCACCGCCGCGAGCCTGCTGACCACGCTGCCCATCGTGTGCCTCGGCGTGTTCGCGCCGCTGGCGCCGGGCCTGGGCCGGCGCTTCGGCACCGAGCGCACGCTGCTCGCCTGCATGATGCTCATCCTGGTCGGCACGGTGCTGCGCGGCACCGGCAACATCCCGCTGCTGTTCGTGGCTTCGGCCATTGCGGGCAGCGGCATTGCGGTGTCGAACGTGCTGCTCTCCGGCCTGGTGAAGCGCGACTTCGCCGGGCAGGCGGCGCTGATGATGGGCCTCTACACCATGGCGGTGTGCGGCGGCGCGGCCAGCGCGGCGGGGCTCACGGTGCCGCTTGAACATGCGCTGGGCGGCGGCTGGACTTCCGCGCTTGCCATGTGGGCGGTGCCGGCCCTCGTGGTCACGCTGATCTGGGCGCCGCAGGCCCTGCCGCTGAAGCCGGTGGCGAGCGAGTCGGGCTTTACCGTGCGCGGGCTGTGGCGCGACCGCTTGGCCTGGCAGGTCACGTTCTTCATGGGGCTGCAGTCGGCTCTTGCGTACATCGTGATGGGCTGGCTCGCGCCGATCCTGCGCGAGCGCGGGCTCGGCGGTGAAACCGCCGGCTATGTCGTGTCGCTGGCGGTCATGACGCAGGTGGTGACCTGCCTGGTCGTTCCCGCGGTGGCGGTGAGGCTTCGCAACCAGCGCGGGCTGGCGGTGGTGCTGGCCATCGTCACCGTGGCCGCCATGCTGGCGATGCTGTTCGCGCCGCTCGGCGGCGTGTGGCTGTGGGCCGTGCTGCTGGGCATTGCGCAGGGCGGCACCTTTGCGCTCGCGCTCACGTTCATGGTTCTGCGCTCGCCCGATTCGCACGTGGCGGCGCACCTCTCCGGCATGGCGCAGGGCGTGGGCTACGTCGTGGCCGCCTGCGGCCCGCTGGTTGCCGGCCTGCTGCATGGCTGGACCGGGAGCTTCCGCGCATCGTCGTGGCTCTTCATCGGGCTGGGCATTGCGCTGGTGATGGCGGGCCTTGGCGCGGGACGCACGATGCATGTGGGCGCGGTAACGGTTCCCCGGCGCTGAGGGAACGGGTCCGGCGACCTGCCTGCTACTTCAGGTAGCTCTCAGCCAACATCGCCCAGTAGGCTGCGCCGATCGGCAGGTTGCTGTCGTTGAAGTCGTAGCCCGGGTTGTGCACCATGCAACCGCCGTGCTCGCCCGTCGCGCCGTTGCCGATGAAAAGATAGCAGCCGGGTTTCTTCTCGAGCATGAACGCGAAGTCTTCGCTGCCGGTGACCGCCGGGCCTTGGGGCTCGACATGCTCCGCGCCCACCAGTTCGTAGCCGATGCGGCGTGCGAACTCGGTTTCTTCGGGTGTGTTCACCAGCACCGCGTAGCCCTTGCGGTAGTCGACCTGGGCCTTCACGCCAAAGCTTTCGGCCTGCGCCGTGACGATGGCCTTGAGGCGCTTTTCGAGCAGCTCGCGCACTTCGCGGTTGAGCGAACGGACGCTGACCTCCAGCACCGCCGTTTCGGGAATCACGTTGTTGGCCTTGCCCGAGTGAATGGCGCCCACGGTAACGATCGCCATCTCTTGCGGGTCGGCGTTGCGCGAGACGATGGTCTGCAGCGCCATCACGATGCTCGAAGCGGCGACGATCGGGTCGGCCGTGCGGTGCGGCATGGCGCCGTGGCCGCCCACACCGGTGAGCGTGACGGTGGCGTAGTCCGATGAGGCCATGGCCGCGCCTTCGCGAAACACCAGGTTGCCCTGGCGGCGCCCCGGGGAGTTATGCATCGCGTAGACCGCATCGCACGGGTATTTTTCGAACAGGCCGTCTTCCATCATCTTCACGGCACCGCCCATGCCCTCTTCGGCCGGCTGGAAGATCAGGTTGAGCGTGCCCGAAAACTCGCCGTGCTGCGCCAGGTATTTGGCTGCGCCGAGCAGCATCGCGGTGTGGCCGTCGTGGCCGCAGGCGTGCATGATCCCGGGCCGACCGCTGCGGTAGGCCAGGCCTGTTTTCTCCTCGATGGGCAATGCGTCCATGTCGGCGCGGATGCCGATGGCGCGCGTTCCGCTGCCGCGCTTCAGGCGACCCACGAGCCCCGTCACGCCGAGGCCGCGCTCCACTTCGTAGCCCCAGGCGGCGAGGCGCTCGGCCACCAGGTCGCTGGTGCCGAATTCCTCGAAGCCAAGCTCGGGGTTCTGGTGGATCTGCTGGCGCACCGTGACGAATTCGGCGGCGTTCTTTCTCATGTACTCGAGGTAGTGCTGGGCGCTTTGCGGCATCGTGGTCTCGTGTTCCGGATGGGTGGTGGATGTGACGGAAGCTCTGCTCAGGGCTGCAGCGCCATCGTGGCGGGCAACCGGGTCCATGGCAGGTCGGCCGGGTCGGCGGCCATCGGACCGGACGCCTTGGCCACGAGGATGTGGCTTGCAATGGGCGCGAAGTCGGCTCGAAAGTGCACCGAGCTCTTGTTGACCAGCACCTTCATCGCCTCCGGCTCGATGCCCAGGTAGCGGAAGAACTCGCGGTCGAGCATCTGGCTCTTGCCGCTGGCCACGGCAATGCGCACGCCGTCGATCTCCAGGCAGGCGCTCTGGCCGAGCGACACCACACCGCCGCGCGACATCGGCCCCTTGCCGTGCACCTGCCCGTCGCTGAGCGCGCGCACGGTGAAGAGGCCTTGCACGGGCGCATCGCTGAAACGGCCGCCCCACGTCGGCACCGAGGTGCCGAGCGCGATGCGGATCTGCGCGCCGACGCCGGCCTCGTGCGCGGCCGCGGCCGCAATGGGATCGAACATCAGCCCCAGCGCGACCTGCCCCGGGTAACGCTTGCCCGCGCCCTCGGCCAGCAGCGCATGCAGCATTCCGGTGGTGTTGCTGTCGGCACCGGCGCCGGGGTTGTCCTGCGTGTCTGCGATGACCACCGGCTTGCCCGCGTCCGCCGCCAGCGCCATGGCTTGCGCAACCGCCGCGCGCGGCTCCAGCACGTCGAGCCGCCATTGAGAGCGCGGCTGGTCGATGCGCTCGTACAGCGTGGCCACGGCCGCGCCGGCATCGTCGCCATAGCCCCACACGACCGGGCCGCACTCGGCGATGTCGGCGGCGGGGAAGCCGGTGGCAAAGCTCAGCACTGCATCGTGCCTGGCGTCGAGTTCCCCGAGCAGCCGGTACACGGATGCGGCCGGCTCGATCATGGTCGACTGCACGTTGAGCGGCAGCAGGAAGCTGAGCCGCCGCGCATGCAGCGGCTCGCGCGAGCCGCGCGCGATGCGGCGTTCCAGCAGTTCGGCGGCGAGCCTGCCCGTGTCGGCCATGTCGACATGCGGATAGGTGCGGTAGGTGGCCAGCGCATCGGCCTCGGCCAGCATCCGGCCCGTGATGTTGCCGTGCAGGTCCAGGCTCGCGACGATCGGCACGCCGGGCCCCACGAGCATGCGGATGCGCGCGATCAGTTCGCCTTCAGGGTCTTCGAGGTGCTCGGTCACGGCCGCGCCGTGCAGGTCGAGATAGACCGCGTCGATGCCGCCGTCGGCCAATGCAGCGGCCAGGTCTTCAGTGATGGCGGCCGAGATGCGCTCGAACGCATCCTCCGTCACATGCGCCGAGGGCGTGGCACCGGCCCAGGCCGAAGGCACCAGCGACCAGCCCTTCTCGCGCGCGGCGTCGATGAAGCCGCCGACGGGAATGTTCCTTCCCGCGTAGGCCTCGACGATCGCGGCGCCGCGCCGGTACGGCGGGAAGGTTGACCCCGCGTTGAAAGCGGCCCAGTCCGCCTTGCTCGGCGCGAAGGTGTTGGTTTCGTGCTGGAAACCGGCGATGAAGACTTTCATGGGATCCTTTTTTCTTGATCGTGGGAATGAAAAGGTTTCAGCTGCGTGCAAAAGCAAAGTCGCGACCCGGCGCCGCCGCCAGCAGTTTGCGCGTGTAGTCGTGGCGCGGCGCAAAGAACACGTCGCGCACCGAGCCGCGCTCCACGATTTCGCCCTGGCTCATGACAAGCACGCTGTCGCAGATCTGGCTGGCCACACGCAGATCGTGGGTAATGAAGAGAATGCCGATCTTCAGCCGCTGCTGGATTTCGTCGAGCAGGCGAAGGATCTGCGCCTGCACCGAAACGTCGAGTGCAGAAACGGCCTCGTCGGCAATCAGCACCTTGGGATCGCAGGCCAGCGCGCGCGCAATCGAGATGCGCTGGCGCTGCCCGCCCGAAAATTCGCTGGGGTAGCGGCGAAGCGCATCGGGCGAAAGGCGCACGAGGCGCATCAGCTCTTCGGCGCGTGCCCAGGCCTGCTCGCGGGGCATGCCGAAGTTGACCGGGCCTTCGACAATCGAGGCGCCCACGGTCTGCCGCGGGTTCAGCGAACGGTACGGATCCTGAAAAATCACCTGCACCGTGCGCCGGAACGGCGACAGCGCGCGGCCCTTGACATGCGCCACCGAGCGGCCGTCGGCAAAGATGTCTCCCGAGCTCGGATCGATCAGCCGCGCGATGCAACGCGCCACCGTCGACTTGCCCGAGCCCGATTCGCCGACGATGCCCACGGTTTCGCCGGGCCGCACCTCGAGCGACACATCGCGCGCCGCATTCACCGTGCGGCGCTTGCCGGGCCAGCTGCCCGTGATGTAGGTCTTGCAGATGTTCACCGCGTTGAGCAGGGGATAGGTGTCCACCACCGGTGGCCGCTGCGGCGGCGAGAGCTCGGGCACCGCGTCGAGCAGCATCCGGGTGTAGGGCTCGCGCGGGGCCGTGAGCACCGCCATCTTGTCGCCCTTCTCGATCATGGCGCCCAGCTCCAGCACCACCACTTCATCGGCAATTTCCGCCACCACGCCGAAGTCGTGCGTGATGAAGAGCACAGCCGTGCCGTTCTCGGTTTGCAGCTCGAGAATGAGCCGCAATATCTCGGCCTGCGTGGTCACGTCGAGCGCGGTGGTCGGCTCGTCGCAGATCAGCAGCACGGGCTTCAGGATGAGCGCCATCGCAATCACGATGCGCTGGCGCTGTCCGCCCGAGAGCTGGTGCGGATACGAAGCGTAGATGCGCTCGGGCTCGGGCAGCCGGACCCGCGCCATGATGGCCATGATCTTTTTCCGCCGCTCGGCCGAGCCCATCTGCACGTGCTGAGCCAGCATTTCGTCGATCTGCGCACCGCAGGTCATTACGGGGTTGAGCGCGGTCATGGGCTCCTGGAACACCATGGCCATCGACGGCCCGCGCAGCTGGCGCAGGCGGGCGGGCGTTGCGGCCAGCAGGTTCTCGCCCTGCAGTTCGATGGCGCCGCGCACCGGCACCAGGGCCGAAGGCAGCAGCCCCATCACCGCATTGGCGATGACCGACTTGCCCGAGCCCGACTCGCCGAGCAGGCAGACGATCTTGCCGGGCGGCACGTCGAAGGAAATCTTGTCGACCGCATGCGGCCGGTCACCGCCGCGCGGAAGCGAAATGGCAAGGTCGCGAACGGAAAGAACAGGTGCTTGCGTCATGTTCAGCCCCCGCGCTTGTTGAACTTGGGGTCGAGCGTGTCGCGCAGCCCGTCGCCGAGGATATTGACCGCCAGCACCGTGAGCGCCAGGAAGATACCGGGGAACAGCACGTTGTGCGGGAACTGGTTGAACTGCGCCCTGCCCTCGGCCATGATGTTGCCCCAGGTGGCCATGTCGGCCGGCAGCCCGACGCCGAGGAACGACAGGATGGCTTCGACAAGAATCGCCGAGGCGCACACATAGGTCGCCTGAATGATGAGCGGCGCAATGGCGTTCGGCAGGATGTGGCGCACAAGAATCTTCCACGTCGGCGTGTCCAGCGCAATGGCCGCTTCCACATAGGGCTCTTCGCGCACGGTGAGCACCACCGAGCGCACGAGGCGCGCCACACGCGGAATCTCGGGCACCGCAATGGCCACCACCACCGTCAGCAGCTTGCCGCCGAACAGCGCCACCAGGCTGATCGCGAACAGAATGCCGGGGATGGCCATGACGCCGTCCATCAACCGCATGATCGCGCTGTCGAGCCGGCGGAAGTAGCCGCCCAGCAAGCCGACGAGCATGCCGAACACCACCGCCAGCACGGCCACCGACACGCCCACGGTGAGCGACACGCGCGCACCGTAGAGCGTGCGGCTCCAGATGTCGCGGCCCAGGCTGTCGGTGCCCATGACGAACAGGTGCTCGAAGGTGTCGCCCGCCAGGCTGTTGAATTCGCCGCGCGTGCCGGGCAGGAGATTGCCGCTGCCGGGGTCGATGGCGGTCGGGTCGATGGTGCCGAGCCATGGCGCAGCGAGCGAGATGAGCACCAGCAGCATCAGCACGCCGCCGCCGGCGCGCACCGACCAGTCGGCCAGGATGCGTTTGAGGAGCGACCGGCGCCTGGGCGGCGGCAGCGGTTCAGCGAGAGCGTCGCCTGAAAGCATGGGAGTGGCAAGTGAATCGGTCATCGTGTTTTGTTCCGTTCTTGCGCCTCAATAGCGGATACGGGGGTCGAACACCAGGTAGCTCAGGTCGATCAGCAGGTTGACGAGCACATAGACGACTGAAAAGAACAGCGTGATGCCCTGTATCAGCGGAAAGTCGCGCGACAGCACCGCATCCACCGTGAGCTGCCCGAGGCCCGGAATGGCGAACACGGTTTCGGTAACCACCACGCCTCCAATCAGGAGTGCAATGCCGATCCCGATCACCGTGACGATGGGAATTGCCGCGTTGGCGAGCGCATGCCGCATGAGCACCCGCTTTTCCGAGATGCCCTTGGCGCGCGCGGTGCGAATGTAGTCTTCGGTCATGGCCTCGGCCACGGCCGCGCGCGTGACGCGCGCGATCAGCGCCACGTAGATGATCGACAGCGTGATCGAAGGCAGGATGAGGTGCTTGATCCAGAGCAGCGGCCCTTGGCTCAGCCGCTGGTAGCCTTGCACCGGCAGCCACTGCAGGTGCAGCGCAAAGATCCAGATGAGCACATAGCCGATCACGAAGGCCGGTATGGAAAAGCCCATGACCGAAAAGCCCATCAGCATGCGGTCGAGCCAGCCGCCGTGCCGCCAGGCGGCAATAACTCCCAGCGGCACCGCGACGAGGATGGTGACCACCAGCGTCACCGCCGCGAGCGACACCGTCGGCTCGATGCGCTGGCCGATGAGTTCCACCACCGTTTTCTTCATGAAGTAGGACTCGCCCAGGTTGCCTTGCAGCAACCGGCCGCTCCAGTGCAGAAACTGCACGGGGAGCGATTCGTTCAGCCCCAGCTGCTCGCGCACCTTCGCGATGTTTTCGCTGGTGCCGCTGTCGCCCACGATGGCGGCAGCCGGATCGCCGGGCGCCAGCCGGAGCATGAGAAACACGATCAGCGCGACGATGACAAGCACCGGCACGGTCGACAGGATGCGGCGCGCAAGAAAGATCAGCATGGGTTTTGCGAAGGAGCGCGCTCAGCTCTTCTTGATGTTCCAGAACACGTTGACCGGGGAGCGCACCACGCCGCTCACCACGCCCTTTCGGTAGGCCGTGAGCGGCTTGTATTCGCCGACGGGCGCGTAAATGCCGGTGTCGTACACGCGCTGCTGGATGGCCGTGGCCAGTTCCTTGCGCCGGGGCTCGTCGGCCGTCGCGAGGAAGTCCGATTTCAGCTGCTCCAGCTTGTCGTCGGTGGCCCAGCCGAACCAGCCCTTCTCGCCGTTGCCCGTGAGCGGTGCGTAGAACATCGGGTTCATGTTGTCGGCAATGCCCCAGCCGGTGATGAAGAGATTCCAGCCGCCCTTGTCCACCGGGTCTTTCTTGGCGCGTCGCGTCACCAGCGTGGGCCAGTCCATCGATTGCATGTCGACGTTGAAGCCGGCCTGCTTCAGCAACTGCGCCATCACCGGCGGAAACTTGTTGAGCAGCGCAAAGTCGGCCGGGTACATCAGCACGACGGGCTTGCCGTCGTAGCCCGCGTCCTTCAGCAGTGCCTTGGCTTTCTCGAACTGCGGCTTGCCGGTGAAGTAGCCGGTCTTGTCGTTGGAAAAGATCGTCCCGCACGGGTAGACCGACGCGCAGCTGTTGTAGAGCTCCTTGTGCACCATCTGGGCACGCATCAGCGCCTCCTGGTTGATGGCCATGATGGCCGCCTGCGCGATCTTCGGGTTGTCGAACGGCGGGATGACGTGGTTCAGGTGCAGCGCGAACGAGCCCTTCGGAATCGGGTTGTCGACCGTGATGGCCGGGTTGTTCTTGAGCGCGGTGTACTGCTCGGGCGGCAGCCACTCGATCATGTCGACCTCGCCGTTGGCGAGCGCATTGGCCTGCGTTTGCGCATCTTTCAGAATGATCCATTCCATGCGCTCGACGTACACGTTCTTGCCGCCCGAAGTGCCCGAGGGTGCCTCGGTGCGGGGCACATATTTGGTGTTCTTCAGGTACACGATCTTCTCGCCGGGACGGTACTCGTCCTTCTTGAAGACGTAGGGGCCCGATCCCGTGGCATCGTCGATCTGCTTGTCGGACGGGGTAGCGGCCACACGTGCCGGCATGATGAACGGCGGATTCGACGAAGGCTTGCTCAGCGCGTCGAGCACCATGCCGAAGGTGTCCTTGAAAACCAGCTTGAAGGAGTTGGCGTCGACAGCCTCGGCCTTGTCGAGCGCCGCATACATCTTCTGGCCCAGTCCGTCGCGCTGGCCCCAACGCTTGAGCGACGCCAGCACGTCTTCCGACGTCACCGGCTTGCCGTCATGAAATTCCAGGCCCTTGCGCAGCGTGAAGGTCCAGGTCTTGCCGTCTGCACTGGTGGTGTACTTGTCGACCATCTGCGGCTTGACCTTGCCCTGCTCGTCCACGCCGAAGAGCGTGTCGTACACGGCATAGCCATGGTTGCGCGTGATGAATGCGGTGGTCCAAATCGGATCGAGAATCTTCAGATCGGACTGAGGCACCACCCGCAGCACCTTGCCCGCATCTTGAGCGAACGCGCTTGCGACAGCGGCAGCGAGCACGGCGCCCACGACAACGGCTTTCAGGTTTCGTTTCGACAGCATCTTCGGTTCTCCGGTTGATAAATCGTGAGGAAAAGTCGGCAAGGGGCAAAGAACGGGGGACGCGATTCAGCCGGGCTCCTGCGCGCGTACGCAGGCCTCGGAAGATCCGATGGAGAAGAGAACAACGCGCAATGCGCTCTGTTGAAAGTCATCAAGAAGAAGGCTCCGGAAGCGCGCAAAGGTCACCCCGCGCGCTGCGCGAGCTGCCCCTGCTGTCCTTTAGCCTGAGAGATTCACCATGCACGCTCATCGCGCATGGCTTGCCCCTTCGGCGGCCGCCCTCGGAATCCTTTTGTGTTCAGGACTCCGGGCAGCGCTCTCCAGCGTTAGTCGTATATCCAGTCTGGGGACCTGAGCGTTACGGGCTGTCGCCTTCGGTAATGCACTAACTCGAAGCATCGAGCCGGCATTTCTCCTGGATGTTTTCTTCTAAGCAGAATGCGTGCCACTCGGCGTCGTGCGCACGCGAACAGAAATGAGCCGGAGGCTACTGCGGCCCGCCGCAGAAGCTCGCTCTTTCGGTGGTCTTCGCGGTGAAATGAAGGCGCGTGGTGGTCATTCCGCTTGCGGGCGTGTTCGCCGGCCACTCGCTCTGCAGCCACGTGTATTGCCAGCTGTGGGGTTCACCGGGTTTGGCGGGCTCGTCGTAAACAATGCGAAGGCTGCCGTTGCTCTCGTCGTGGCAACGCTTCGACTGCTTGTGATCCCTTTCGCTGAAGCAGGCACGGATCATCTTCGAGCACGAAAAAGGAATGCCTTCATGCACGGCCCTGGTGTCGTCGAGCGGCACGAAGTCGGCCTTGCTGAACGAGGCGCCGCCGCCCGAATACATCTCCGACACGGTCTGCAGCACGGCCACGGCCCACTGCCCTTCGGCCAGCGGGTAGAGCGCCGGCGCGAGAGACAGGCGTACGTCGGCCATGCCCGTGCCGGCGTCTTTTTTCATGATGGCCGAATAGCTGCTGAAGTCGTGCAAGCGGTTCAGCCGCCAGGTCCTGGTGTCTTTGTCGCGCTTGATGCGCGCCATGGCGAGCGGCTCGGCCGACAGCACCACATAGTCGTTTGCCGCCGCGCCGCGCAGCCGGTACAACCCAAGCGCTTGCGCGTCGCAGGGCTGCGGCAGCAACGCACACAAACGCGCGCGCCACTCCGGATCGACCGCCTGCGGCTTCCTGACCGCATCGAACACCTGCGCCGAAGGTGCGGCGAACGCGTGGCCCGTCAGCAGCACGGCAAGCGTCCAGGCAGCGGTGCGAAGGGCAGGCAGCTTGTTCATGGCCGCGATGGTAGCCAGACCCTTTGAAAGATGCTGCTACCAATTGCGGCAATCGGGCGCAACCAGTCGCAACAGCCGCAACACCAGCGTGAGCACCCGATGTTGTAGCCTTCGCGACCATGGCCGCCCCGGCCTGCAACGGAGCGACGAACAATGGCTGACAAGATTCTGGTGTTCTATGGTTCTTACCGGTCGGACCGCATGGGCATTCGCCTGGCGGACTACCTGGTGGCGAGCCTCCGGTCGCGAGGCGCCGATGCGGAGCTGATCGACGCGCAAGCTGTCGGCCTGCCCATGCTCGACCGCATGTACAAAGAGTACCCTGCGGGTACCGCGCCCGCGGCCATGGAGGCACTGGCACAGAAGATACGCGGCGCGGACGCCTTCGTCTTTGTGACCGGCGAATACAACTGGGGCCCGCAACCCGGCCTGAAGAACCTGACCGACCACTTCCTCGAAGAATGGTTCTGGCGCCCCGCTGCAATTGCCAGCTACTCGGCGGGCCGGTTTTCCGGCGTGCGCTCAGGCACCGTGTGGCATTCGATCCTGTCGGAGATGGGCATGGTCGTCATTTCGAGCACGCTGGCTGTCGGGCCTATTTCGCAGACGCTGGATGCCAGCGGCAAGCCCGCCGGCAGCGCGGGCGAATCGCTCCAGCGTTCGTTCGGCCGCTTTGCCGATGACCTGGCCTGGTGGACCGAGGCCGCGCGCGAACAGCGGGCGCGCAAGGCGCCGCCCTACTCATAAGCCAAGTGACAAGCCAAGTCGCGCGATTCAGCCCTTCCCCAGCGAAGGGCGGCCGAACAGGCTCGATGCGTTGCTGATCGGCCCGAGCTCGGCCGTCGCGGCCAGCAGCGCCGGTGCCAGGTCGTGCATGCGCTCGCTGCCGAGGCGCGTGCGGGGTCCGGCGATGCTGATGACGCCGATCACCTCCTTGCGGCGGAACACGGGCGCGGCCATGGCGGCCATGCCGGGCGCAAAGACCTCGTCGATCATCGCGTAGCCGCGCACCCGCGCCGCATGCAGAAAACCCAGCAGTGCGCGAATGGTGGTCGGCGCCTTCGGGCCGTATTCCGAGGGCGTGCCGAATCCCTGGCGCGAGACGAGCTCCAGTGCGCGTTCGTCGCTCAGCGCCATCAGCCAGGCGTGGCCGGAAGACGTGCACGACAGGCGCGCATCCATGCCCATGTCCGGGTCGTAGCGCAGCCCCGCCTGCCGCATGCCCTGCGACTTGGCGACCCAGGTGAGGCGGTCTTCGTCCACGATGGACAGCCGCACCAGTTCGCCCGAGGCCTGCGCCAGCCGCTCCAGCAGCGGCTCGGCGATGTTCACGATGCCCGCCCCGCTCAGGAAGCCCAGCCCAAGCGACACCACCTTGGTCGTCAGCACGTAGTCGCCCTGCTTGCGCGTCTGGCGCACGTAGCCGCGGCGCTGCAGGTCGGCAAGCAAGCGGTGGCAGGCGCCGAGCGGAATGTCGAGCTCGGAGGCGAGCAGCGTGAGCGGCAACCCCTGCGGATGCCGCGCAAGGTGTTCCACCACGGAAAGGCCCCGGTCGAGTGAGATGCTCATATCCTGCATTATGAAAGTTGTTTCCAATTTGGAAAGTCTTTCCTGGCGCCGCCGAAGAATCGGCCGCATGAGTTCAATCGTCTACATCCTCAACGGCCCCAACCTCAACCTGCTGGGCGTGCGCGAGCCGCATCTGTACGGCGGCACCACGCTGGCGCAGGTGGAGCAGCTGTGCCGCCGCGTCACCGGCGAACTGGGACTGGACTGCGACTTTCGCCAGACCAACCACGAAGGCGTGATGGTGGACTGGGTGCAGGAAGCCCGCGAGCAGGCTGCGGCGGTGGCCATCAATCCGGCGGGGCTGTCGTTCCGATCCATTCCGCTGCTGGATGCGCTCAAGACGCTCGAGCAGCCCATTGCGGAAGTCCACATCACCAACATCCACCGCCGCGATGCGCTCTATCAGCATTCGCTGGTGTCGCTCGCCGCCACGGGCGTGATCTGCGGCTTCGGCGCCTTCGGCTACGAGCTGGCGATCCGGGCGCTGGCGCAGCGCCTGGCGGCTGCATCGACAGCCTGAGTTCCCGCGTTCATCATCACAACACAACAGGAGACAGACACCATGACCTTTTCCATCGATCGCCGTACGCTGCTGGGCGCTGGAGCCGCGCTGGCCGCAGGCGCCGTGCTGCCGGCCCGGGCCCAGACCACACCGCCCACGCTGCGGTTCGCCGCGGTGTTTTCGGACAAGGACATTCGCGCCGACATGATGAAGATGTTCGCCAAGGACATCGAGGCCGATTTCAAGCTCGAGATGTTCCTGAACTCCACGCTGTTCCGCCAGGGCACCGAACTCGTCGCCCTGCAACGCGACAACCTGGAGATGGGCAACATCGCGCCGCAAGACATTTCAAAGCAGGTGCCGGCGTGGTCGCTGCTCACCTCGGCCTACCTGTTCCGCGACCCCGATCACCTGAGCAAGTTCTTCGCGAGCGACCTCGGCGCGCAGATGAAGAAGATGGTGGAAGACCAGGTGAAGGTGAAGATCCTCGGGCCGACCTTCTTCGGCACGCGCCACGTGGGGCTGAAGACGAAGAAGCGGGTCAGCACGCCCGCCGACCTCGCCGGCGTGAAGCTGCGCATGCCGCCCGGCGACACCTGGCAGATGCTGGGCCGCTCGCTCGGCGCCAACCCCACGCCCATGGCCTACGCCGAGACCTATACCGGCCTGCAGACGGGCGCCATCGACGGCCAGGACAATCCGCTGCCCAACGTGCAGAACATGAAGTTCAACGAGGTGATGTCGCAGATCGTGCTGACCTCGCACCTGGTGGCCTTCGACCTGCTCACGGTGAACATGAAGACCTGGCAGGGCATGACGCCCGCGAAGCAGCGCACCTTCCAGGCCGCGGCGGACAAGGCCATTGCCTGGAGCACGGCCGAGCACCAGAAGCGCGAAGCCGAGCTGGCCGAGAGCTTCCGCAAGCAGGGGCTGGAGGTGTACGTGCCCAACATCAACGCCTTTCGCGACCATGCGCAGAAGGCCTATCTCGCCTCGGACGATGCGAAGACCTGGCCGCCCGGCATGCTCGACAAGATCAATGCCATGAAGTGACGCGGCGGCCATGTTCGACCGCGTGCTGTCGCTGCTGCACCGCTTCGCCGAAGCGGTTGCGGCACTGTTTCTGGGAGTGATCTTCGTCGCGTTCATCGTGCAGATCGCATTGCGCTACCTGTTCAACTGGCCGGTGGGCTGGACCTCCGAGGTTTCGCTGGCGGCGTGGCTGTGGCTGGTGCTCTGGGGCGCGGCTTTCGTGCTGAAAGACTCCGACGAGATCCGGATGGACTTCGTCGCCGCGAATTCCGGCCCGCGCACGCGCCGCGTCGTCGGCGCCATTGCGGCGCTGGGCGTGATCGTGCTGTTCGGCATGTCGCTGCCGGCTTCGTACGCCTACGTGAGCTTCATGAAGGTCGAGAAGAGCTCGTACCTCGGCATACGCATGGACGTGATGTACGCCATCTACCTGGTGTTCGTCGTGGCCGTCATGGCCCGCAGCCTGCGCCAACTCATCCGCGGGCCCGCACCGGCGTCGGACGACTTACCTTCTTCTTCCTCATCTGCACTGTGAACTTCACCAGTCCTTTTTCGCTGGCGCTCTACGTCATCGTGGCGCTCAGTCTCCTGGGCGTGCCCATCGGCCACGCGATGATCGGCGGCTCCGTTCTCTACCTGTACCTCAAGGGCATGGACATGGGCGCCGCGGCGGAGCAGTTGCTCAACGGCACCTACTCCAGCTTTCTGATGCTGGCGATTCCGCTCTTCATCCTGGCGGCCACCATCATGAGTTCGGGCAGCATCCTGGACCGGCTGCTGCGCTTCTGCAATGCCATCGTGGGCCGCTTTCCGGGCGGCCTGGCGCAGGTGAACGTGCTGCAGAGCATCGTGTTCGCCACCATGTCGGGCTCGGCGCTGGCCGACGCGGCGGGCTCGGGCAAGCTGATGCAGGAGATGATGACCAAGGACGGCAAGTACACGCCGGGCTTTGCCGCGGCGTTGAGTGCCGTGTCGTCCGTGATCGGGCCGATCCTGCCGCCTTCCATTCCCCTGGTGCTGTATGCGCTGGTGTCCGGAACTTCGATCGGCTACCTGTTCATTGCCGGGGTGCTGCCGGGCCTGCTGCTGGGCGCGGTGCAGATGGGCCTGATCTACGTGCTGGCGCGCCGGGGCCGTTTTCCGGTCGAGCCGAGGGTGCCGCTGCGCGAGATGCCCCGCATCACCCGCGAGGCGCTGCCGGCCCTCATGCTGCCGGTCATCCTGCTGGGCTGCCTGTACAGCGGCGTGACCACGCCCACCGAAGCAGCGGGCATTGCCGCCGCGTACGCGCTGCTCATTTCCGTGGGCTTGTATCGCAGCATGCGCTGGGCGGACCTGTACCAGTCGCTGCTCTCCAGCGCACGCATGAGCATTTCCATCGGCATGCTGATCGCCGGGGCGATGGTGTTCAACTACGTCATCACCTCCGAGAACATTCCCGCGACGCTGAGCACGGCAATGAAAGGGCTGGAGCTCTCCCCGTTCGGCTTCCTGCTGCTGGTGAACCTTCTGCTGCTGGTGCTGGGCGCGTTCCTCGAAGGCTCGACGATCATCCTGATCATGCTGCCCGTGCTGCTGCCGACCGCCACTGCGCTGGGCATCGACCCCGTGCACTTCGGCGTGATGGCGGTGCTGAACATCATGATCGGGCTGGTGACACCGCCCTACGGCCTGCTGCTGTTCATGATGGCCAAGATCGCAAACGTGTCGCTGATGGTGCTGATCCGCGAGACCTTTCCTTTTCTCATGGTCATGCTGGGCGCGCTGGCACTGGTGACGGTGTGGCCGGACATGGTGCTGTTCCTGCCGAGGCTGGCGGGATATTCGGGCTGAGCGGAGCGGCCCTCGGCCGTAGGGGAATGCGCCGACGCATGTGCCGGATGCTGGCCGACAGGTCGGGCCGCCGGCCGGAGATAACGTCGAGGTTCCCCCTACTACGGCCTCTGCGAGAGGCAGACAAGATGGACCTCGACGCAGTCACCCGGCGCCTGGACGCCGCGGAGAGCCGTATATTCGCGCTGACCACATGCCTGGCTTCGGTATTGAAGTACTCGCCGCAGGCGGCTGCAGAACTTCAGGTCATTGCCAATCACCTGGACGACGCACCACCCGTCGCAGTGTCGGACGCACGCCTTTCGGCTGTGGCATCGCACATTCGGGTTGCGCTGGGCGCCGAGTGGGACGACTCCATCGAAGAAGCCAGGGAATAGGTTGCAAGAACGGACCTGAGTTCGTTCGCCTCCGCGAACCGGTCCGCTGCAGGTCTATCGTCACCGAGCCTCGGTAGGTCCGCCAGCCCGCACGACCGACAGCACCGCTTCGACCACGGCATCCGGATCTTCGAGTTGGATGTTGTGCCCTGAATTCGGCAGTACCCGATGGGTGCTTCGAGACGACCAGGTCGCCTCCTCTTCATGCAGCTGCTTCCAGATGGCCTGAACCTGCCGGCCTTGCTCGGGCGTGATCTTCATCCCCCGGAGTTCGGCCTCGGTGTACGGAGCCATCGCGGTCAGCACCACCAGCGGGCGGTTACCCAACTTCCGAAAGTCTCGCGTCTCGGCGAGCGTGCGGTCTGTGGAATCGCTCTCCGCGAGTTGCGTCGCCAACGACTTGGGCGCGTAAGCCCAAACCGCATGTGCATCGCGTGCGGACTGATGCCGCGCCTGCGGCAGAAGCACGGGGGCCGCCGCTCGCAGGATGCCGGACCATCCAAGTGCCACACCGATCCGGGACAGCATGGACCGCGACTCCGTCATGAAGCCCGCGACACGCTCGACCTGCTGCGGATGCGAGGGGTCGACAAAAACCAGCCCCGCCACCTCCGGGCCGAAATACTTGGTGAAGCTCATGGCGTAAAGAGCCCCGATAGATTGGCCCACCAGCACGAAGGGACCGTGTTCGCCCGCGTTGGCCAGCGCTGCGTGAAGGTCTTGCGCCACCTGCTTCGCGCTGTGAAGAGCGCTCGAAGAATCGCTCCACATCAGGCCCGCGCGGCTGTACGCGCAGGCGCGCGTGTGGGCGGCGATCTTCGGCTGGACGGCGGACCAGCTCAGCGAACCTTCGACGCTCAGCCCCGCCTCGAACACGACAGTGGGAGAGCCCGCGCCCCGGCAATCCAGCTGGATCCTGCGGCCGCCGATGTCGACCATTTTTCCGGGCGGAGGAAAGTCCCGGGCGGCCCGGTATTGACCGAGGCGCTCGTACACGACGCCCGCCAGGACGAGCAATGCCGCGAATGCGGCGACTCCCAGGACGATATGCATGGTTCGACGTCTGGCGGTTTTCAACAGTGAGCCTCAGAGCAGCGCATTGTGTGGCCGGAACGGCGAAGAAAGGCGAATCGCTTTCCCGGATGCCGCTCGAGCGGGCCGCCCCCCGGGGGCTTGCGCAGAATCGGGCAAGAAATCGACACGAAGCGGATAACGCTCGCAGCGGTGCTCTTTTCACAATGGCGTGGCACGAGAAGCCAAACCGGCCGATCCATCCACACCATCGAAAGAAAGGCGCACACCATGTCCACCGGCACCATCACACACCGCAGCGGCAGCACCCTCGCCGCACTCTCGCTCTCCCTGGCGATGGCTTCCGCGCCATCGCACTCGCAAACCGAGTCGGCCCGCGCGCCGACCGATCAGAACCGCTATGTCGGCATGTGGGTCACCAAGGACGGCTACATCCGCCACGAGCTGCTGCCGGGCGGCCGCTATGACGAGGCGCGCGGCAACCGCCGCAGCGCCTACCAGGGCCGCTACACGCTGCGCGGCGATCACATCGACTACGTGGACGACACCGGCTTTACGGCCGACGGCGACTTTCGCGACGGCGTGCTGTACCACGCCGGAATGGTGCTTTACCGCGAAAGTACACCGCGGCGCTGAGGCCGGACACGCGCGTTTTGCAGAATCAGGCAAGAACGCCGTTCGATCCGGATAACGCCCGCGGCACCATCGGCGCGAGACTTGTCACCATGCCGGCGCAGCGTTGCGCCATGGTTCATACCAACCAGCACGAGGAGTTTCTTATGAGCGCAATCCAGGAAAAAGTCGTCCTCATCACGGGCGCAAGCGGCGGCATCGGCGCTGCGGCCGCGCGGCTGCTCGCGCGGCGTGGCGCCAAGGTGGTGCTCGGCGCGCGGCGTACCCATCAGCTCGAAGCACTGGTGGAAGAAATCACGGCGGCCGGCGGAACGGCGAGCTTCCAGAGGCTCGACGTGACCTACCGGCCCGACGTGGAAGCGTTTGCCGAGTTTGCACTCGAGACGCATGACCGCATCGACGTGCTGGTGAACGCCGCGGGCGTGATGCCGCGCTCGCCACTGTGGACGCGCAAGATCGACGAATGGGAACTGATGATCGACGTGAACCTGCGCGGCGTGCTGCTGGGTGTTGCGGCGGTCCTCCCGACGATGCAGGAACAGGGCTGGGGCCACATCGTCAACGTGGCGCCGGTGCCCGCGGACGGCGTGTCGCCGAACTCGGCGGTGTATTGCGGCACGCAGTACGCGGTGGACGCTATCTCCGAAGGGCTGCGGCAGGAGCATGCGGGGCGGGTGCGCGTGACGGTGGTGCGCCCCGACGTGAGCGAGGCTGACAACACGCTGGCCGACCGCATTGCCGCCTGCAGCACCTTCGAGCGCATGGTCACGCGGCGGCGCATCGCGGTGCCGGCGGAAGCCGTGGCACGCTCGATTGCCGGCGCCATCGAAGGCAGCAGCATCTTGGCACCCCGGCGTCCGGCGTGGCGGCCGAAGCCGGCCGAGCACGCGTTCTGACTCTGCGGTCCGGCCGGCCGCGTCAGTAGGTCTTGTAGGGCAGGAACTTGCCCGACAGCACCACGTTGACGCGGTCTCCCTTCGGGTCGGCCTGGCGCTGGATGTCCATGCTGAAATCGATGGCGCTCATGATGCCGTCGCCGAATTCTTCATGGATCAGTTCCTTGATGGTGGTGCCATACACGCTCACCACCTCGTACCAGCGGTAGATGAGCGGATCGGTCGGAACGGGCGTGGGCAGCGAGCCCTTGTAGGGCACGACCTTGAGCCATTTCTGTTCCTCGACGGTCAGGCCGAAGATCTTGCCGATGATCTTCGCCTGCTTGTCGTCGAGCGTCATCTGCCCCAGGCATGCGGCGGTGGTCCACTCCTTGGAGAGGCCCACCTTCTTGGCCACGTCGGCCCATTGAATGCCCTTGGACACCTTCACGGTGATGATCTTCTCGGTAACGTCGTTGCGGTTCATGCGGGTTTGCTCCTGATCGAGTTGGATGGATGAAGTGAAAGTCACGACGCCTTGGCGCGCGTGACGAGGAAATCGACGATGTGGTTGCGCAGCGCGTAGTAGCCATCGAGGTGATGCAGCGAAGCGCGCGTGCGCTCGCGCGGCAGCGGGTTGACCACGGTCTCGGCGATGTTGCCGGGCCGCCAGCCGCCACCCGGCTGCTCGGCGCCGTTGGTCATCAGCAGGATGCGGTCGGCCAGCAGGATGGCTTCGTCCACGTCGTGCGTGATCATGAAAACGGTTTGCTGCGTCTGGCGCACGATGGCCATCAGCTCGTCTTGAATGGTGCCGCGCGTGAGTGCATCGAGTGCGCCGAAGGGCTCGTCGAGCAGCAACATCTTCGGCTGGATGGCAAAGGCCCGCGCAATGCCCACGCGCTGCTTCATGCCGCCCGAAAGCTGCGAGGGCTTCTTGTCGATGGCGGCCTGCAGGCCCACCATGGCCACGAAGCGCTCCACCTGCGCATCGACCTGCGCGGCCGGCCAGTCGGGCCAGCGCGAGCTCACGGCAAAGGCGATGTTCTTGCGCACGGTGAGCCACGGCATGAGCGCATGGCTCTGGAACACCACGCCGCGCTCCAGGCTCGGGCCGGCCACCTCGCGGCCGTCCATGAACACGTGGCCGGCGCTGGCCTGGTCGAGCCCGGCCAGCACGTTGAGGATGGTGGTCTTGCCGCAGCCCGAGTGGCCGATGATGCAGACGAACTCGCCGCGGTCGAGCGTGAACGACACGTCGGCGAACACGGGCCGCGCGGGCGCGAAGGCCTTGGCAAGCCCTTCGATGCGCAGGAAGCCGCCGGCGGCGGGCGATGATGGGATGGGAACAGCTGTCATGAGGGCGCCTTGTGCCGATCGATCACTCCACATAGGTCACCTTTCGCTGCAGTCCGGCAAAGGCCTGGTCCAGCAGCATGCCGACCACGCCGATCACCAGGATCGCGAAGATCACGTTGGTGAGCGAGAGGTTGTTCCACTCGTTCCACACGAAGTAGCCGATGCCCGTGCCGCCCACCAGCATTTCGGCCGCCACGATGACGAGCCACGCAATGCTCATGCTGATGCGCATGCCCGTGAGAATGGTGGGTGCCGCCGCGGGCAATATGACGCGGAACGCGCGGCGCAGCGGCTTCACTTCCAACGTGCTCGCCACGTTGAGCCATTCGCGCTTGACCGAGGCCACGCCGAAGGCGGTGTTGAGCAGCATCGGCCACACCGAGCAGATGAAGATCACGAAGATGCCGCTGACCGACGAGTCCTTGATGGTGTAGAGCGCAAGCGGCATCCACGCGAGCGGCGATATGGGCTTGAGCACCTGGATGAACGGATCGAAGGCCTTGTGCAGCAGCGGCGACATGCCGATGACAAAGCCCAGCGGCACCGCGACCACGCAGGCCAGAAGAAAGCCCAGGCCCACGCGCCCGAGCGAGTACGCCAGCTGGATGGCAATGCCCTTGTCGTTCGGCCCGTTGTCGTAGAAGGGGTTCGACAAGTGCTTCCACGCTGTCACGGCCATTTCCGCCGGCGTCGGGAAGCCCGAGCTCTTGACCTGCCCTCCCGGGTCCTTGCCGAGCATCTTCTGGTATTCGATCTGCTCGGCGGTCATGCCGGCGGGGGCGCCGTTGCCGGCCGCCGGCAGGGTGGCGAGCTGCCATACCCCGATCAGCAGCAGGAACATCAACAACGACACCAGCGCCGCCTTGAACGAGAGGATTTTCTTGCGCATGTTGTTCAAGCCATCTTGCTGATGGCAAAGCTCTTGACGTAGTCGTCGGGCTTCGCGGGGTCGAACACCTTGCCCATGATGGTGAACTTGGGGTAGGCGCCATCGGGCGCGCTCTGGCCGAGCTCCTTCATGCGCTTCTTGGCGTCGGTCAGCAGGAACACCTTCTCCGCGATCTGCTTGTAGTTGACATCGCCCTTCACATAGCCCCAGCGCTTCATCTGCGTGAGCATCCACACCGCCATCGACTGCCACGGAATCGGGTCGAAGTCGGCGCGGTCGGGCACGGTGCGGATGTTGCCCAGGCCGTCGGCAAACTTGCCGGTGAGCACCTGGTTGATCACCGTCTCCGGCTGGTTCAGGTACTGCGCGGGCGCAATCACCTTGGCGATGAGTTCACGGTTCTTCGGGTCGCGTGCCATGGCGGAGGCCGTGAGCACCGAGCGCACCAGCGCGGCGAAAGTGTTGGGATTCTTCTCGATGAACTCGGTCGAGGTTCCGAAGGCGCAGCACGGGTGACCGTTCCACAGGTCTTTGGTCAAAAGGTGCAGGAAGCCGATTTCCTCGAATACGGCGCGCTGGTTGAAGGGGTCGGGGCCCAGGTAGCCGTCGATGTTGCCGGCTCGCAGGTTGGCCACCATCTCGGGCGGCGGCACCACGCGAATCTGGATGTCGGTGTCGGGGTTCAGGCCCGCCTCGGCCACGTAGTAGCGCAACAGGAAGTTGTGCATGCTGTACTCGAAGGGCACGGCAAACTTCATGCCCTTCCACATCTTCGGATCGCGCTTGTCCTTGTGCTTGTTGGCCAGCGTAATGGCCTGGCCGTTGGTGTTCTGAATGGTGGCGACATTCATCGGCACCTGGTTCGAGCCGGCCCCCATCGAAATGGCGAGCGGCATCGGCGACAGGAAATGCGTGGCGTCGTATTCCTTGTTGAGCATCTTGTCGCGGATGAGCGCCCAGCCGGCCGTCTTCACCACCTCGACGTTGAGCCCCTGCTTCTGATAGAAGCCCAGCGGGTGCGCCATGATGAGCGGCGTGGCGCAGGTGATGGGAATGAAGCCGATCTTGAGGTTGGTCTTTTCAAGCGGCGCCTTGTCTTGCGCCATGGCCTGCAGCGTGCCCAGCGGCAGCACCGAGGCAATGGCGGCGCGCGCGGTGTTGGCGCCCACGGCACGCAGGAAATTGCGGCGCACGCTGTCGATCGGGAACAGCGCCTTCATGAGGCTGGCCTCGAGCTTGTCGTCGGGGCTGACGTCGATCTCTGCGCCGCGGCCATGATTGCGGCCGCAGGCGCAGCGCATGCTCAGTGGCCGGTCGGCGTCATAGAGATCGCAGGCGGTCGAGTCGGATGGGCTGGACATGGTGTTGCACCTCGGTGAAAAGATGCTTGCCACGATGCAAGGCGCGGGCCGGAAGCGAGGCCGAAAGGCCTATGGACTGCAGATCGTGCCGCTGCTGTCGAGGCCTTGTAGGGCTGGCACTACAAGGCAGTGCCCGCCGGCTTCGTTTTCAGGCTGCGGGCGCGGCTTTGCCGTGGCGCTCGGCATACAACGCGAGCTCCACGTCGTTCTTGGTGCCGGTCTTTTCGAGAATGCGCGCACGGTAAGTACTCACGGTGTTGGGCGCCAGGCCCAGCTGCGCACCAATTTCGCTCACGCTGTGCCCGGTACTGAGCAGGCGATACACCTGGTGCTCGCGATGCGAAAGCTGTTCGGGGCCCTGCCCCGCATTGCGGCCCACCGCCGCAGCCAGCGCTTCCGCCGTGCCGGCCGAGACATACAGGCCACCCGCCGCCACCTTGCGCACCGCACTCACCATGTCGTCGGCATCGGCGCTCTTGTTCAGGTAGCCGGAGGCACCGAGCTTGATGCAGCGCACTGCGTATTGCTTTTCGGGATAGGTGCTGAGCATCAGCACCGGCAGCGTGGGCCAGTCTTTGTGCAAGGCCTGGAGCACGTCGAGGCCGTCGCGGCCCGGCATCGCGATGTCGAGCAGCACTACGTCCAGGCCTTCGGAGCCGCCGAGTTCCTGCACGGCGGCCAGCACCTCGGGGCCGGTTTGCGCTTCGGCGCGCACGGTCATCGAGGGCAGGCCGTTGGAGAGGTCGCCGAGCATCTGCTTGAGGCCCTCGCGCACGATGCGGTGGTCGTCTCCGATGAGTACGCGGATGTCGTTCATTCGTCGGAGCCTACACCGGCAACGGCAGGTGCAGGCGGAAGGTGCTGCCCTCGCCCACATGGCTTTCGATATCGATGCGCCCGCCGAAGTGGCGCGCGCGCTCCCGCATGCCGAGCACGCCATAGGCGGTGGCCGCCTCGAAGGCCTGCGCCGGCGCGCCGATGCCATCGTCGCGCACGCTGATGCTCAAGTGCCGCTGTTGAACATCGATGCGAATGTCGAGGCTGCGCGCCCTGGCATGGCGCCCGACGTTGCTCAGCATCTCCTGGAAGATGCGAAATACCGCCATGGCCGCAGGCTCGGGAAGCTCCACGCCCGCCGGCACGTCGAGGTGCCACTGCAGCGCCAGCTCGGCCGATTGAACGAACTCATGCGCCTGCCATTCGAGCGCGGCCCACAGGCCCTGGTGGTCGAGGATGCTCGGGCGCAAGTCGGTGATGATGCGGCCCACGTTGTCGACCGCGCGTTCGATCAGTTGGCTCATGTTGCTGCACTTGCCGCGCATCTGCTCGCGCATGGCCTGCGCTGCGTCGGGTGCGCGCTCCTGCTGTTCGCCCAGGCGCTTGCCGATCCAGTTGACGTCCATCTTGAGTGCCACCAGCAGGCTGCCGAGTTCGTCGTGCACTTCGCGCGCAATGCGGGTGCGCTCGTCTTCGCGCACCTTGTCGAGCCAGGCCGAAAGCTCGCGCAACTGCACCAGCGCATCGCTGAGCTCGCGCGTACGCTCCTGCACGCGTAGGCCGAGCTCGTCCTTGGCCTGCTGCAGCGCCTCGGCCTGGCGGCGGCGCTCGGTGATGTCGACGAAGGTAATGACCGCACCGCGTACCTGCGCGCCGTCCATGATGGGGTGGCTCGAATACTCCACCGCAAAGGCGCTGCCGTCGCGGCGCCAGAACACCTCGGTGTCGATGCGGCACGGCAGGCCGCGGCGAAAGACGTTGAAGATGGGACAGTCCGTGTCGGCGTAGTGCGAGCCGTCGGGGTGCGAATGGTGCGTGAGCTCGTGCATGTTGCTGCCGATCACGTCACGCGCCTCGTGGCCCAGCATTTGCGCGCCGGCCCGGTTGATGAACATGCAATGGCCGTCGAGGTCGATGCCGAAGATTCCTTCGCCGGTGGACTCGAGCAGCAACCCCAATTGATGCTGCCAGAGCGGGTGGCTGGCGGTGGGGTTCAGTACGGGTGTCTCCATGCACCAAAAGCAAGCAACACCCGTGCCCGAAGGCCGGTCAGCGTTCCCAGCGGAACTTGCGCTCCGACTCGGCAATGGGCTGGTCGTTGATGCTCGCGTAGCGCCGCTGCATCAACCCGTTCTCCGCGAACTCCCAGTTCTCGTTGCCGTGGCTGCGAAACCATTGGCCGGCCGCGTCGTGCCATTCGTATTCGAAACGCACCGCAATGCGGTTGTCCATGAAAGCCCAGAGTGTCTTCTTCAGCCGGTAGTCGAGCTCGCGCTCCCATTTGCGGGTGAGGAAGCCGACCACCTGCTCGCGTCCGCTGACGAAATCGGCGCGGTTTCGCCATTCGGTGTCGGGCGTGTAGGCCAGGCTCACGCGGACCGGGTCGCGCGTGTTCCAGGCGTCTTCGGCGGCCTGCACTTTCTTCGTTGCGGTTTCAAGGGTAAAGGGAGGCAGCGGCGGACGGGATTCCATGGCGTTCTTTCTTTGAGGAAGGGATGGTGAAGGCCCGCAATGTGCCATATGTAGACAGATCTGTCTACATGCCTACAATAGCGCCATGGACATCTCCGCACTGCCCGCGCGCGAGCGCATCCTGCTGACCGCGCACGACCTCTTCTATGCCGATGGAATCCGGGCCACGGGCATCGACCGCGTCATTGCCGCATCGGGCGTGACCAAGGTCACCTTCTACCGGCACTTCCCGTCGAAGGACGACCTGGTGCGCGAGTTTCTCGACCATCGCCATGCGCAATGGATGGCGTGGTTCGTCGATGCGCTCGGCCGCCGCGGCGCACACGACCGTGCGGGCGATGCCGGAGCCTTGCCGCTGCTGGCCGACGTCATGGCCGAATGGTTCGCAGATCCTGTCTTTCGGGGCTGCGCTTTCATCAACTCGGTGGCCGAGGTGGGCGGCAGCGTGGAGGGCGCCGCCGAGCGTGCGCGCGAACACAAGCGCGAGATGGTGGAGGTCATCGCGGGCCTGCTGCCCGCGGCTTCACCCGCAGGCATGGCGCTCGCGCAGGCGGCTGCGCTCGGGGTGGACGGCGCCATTGTCAAGGCACAGATGGGCGGCGCGGCCATGGCGCACGAAGCCGTCTGCGATCTGCGGCGCCTGCTCGAGGCTTTGGCCGCCGTGCCGGCGCCGGCCCGCTAACATCCGCTCCGGAAACAACCCATGGCTTCGACGCGACTTCCCTCCACACAGGGCCTGCAGGCTTTCGAGGCCGTTGCACGGCTGCGCAGCGTGAACCTTGCGGCGGAAGAGCTCAGCGTCACCCCCAGCGCGATAAGCCATCGCATACGGCAGCTCGAGTCGCAGCTGGCGCTCAGGTTCTTCAGGGGAAACGACTTCAGCCTGAGCGCGGACGGCATCGCCTACCTGGCCCGCGTGCGCGAAGCCATTGCAGCGTTGCAGCAGGTGCCCGGGCGCGAGCCCGAATCGCAGGTGCGGCGGCTGCGCGTGGCGGTAACGCCCACCTTCTCGCGCCAGATACTCTTGCCCCGGCTGGCCCTGTTCCGCGACGCGTATCCGAACATCGAGTTGATGCTGCAGGTGACCACGCCGGTGCGCAACATGACGGCCGAAGAGGCCGACATCGAGCTGCGCTTCGGCACCGGTCCGTTCCACGACCGCGAGTTTTTTCAGCTGCTGGCCGACGAGGTGTCGCCGGTGTGCAGCCCGGCCTACCGGGAGCGCCATGGTCCGTTCGACGGCTTTGCGACGGATGCGGAAGTGTCCCGCGCCCAGCTGCTGCGTACGCCGCTGGAAGCCTGGCGCACCTGGTTCAAGGCCTGCGGCATCGGCCTGCCGGAGCCGGCTGCGGGCCACCAGTTTCACGACCTGGGCCTGGCGCTCGATGCGGCGGCCGAAGACTTCGGCGTGGTGCTGATGCACCTGAAGCTCGGAAGCGCCTGGCTCGAGAGCGGCCGGCTCGTGCGGCTTTCGAAAGCGAGCGTGCCCTCGCCCAACGCCTACTTCATCTGCTGGCGGCCGGGTGCGATGGAGCGCTGGGAGTGCGCCACATTCGTCGAATGGCTGCGAGACGCGCTGCGCGGCTGACGACTTGAATTTTTTTCAGGCCAGGACCGGGTAAATTTCAGACCGGCGGCCTTGGGGTGGATCAGACTCGGACCGTTGCGGGCCCGTCGACAAGCGACAAGACAACGGCCCGCCTTGCGCAACCCATAGAAGACCCAACAGGAGACCGCCTCGTGCCCGACCTTTCCAAGATTACCTGCATCGAAGACCTGCGGGTGATCGCCAAGCGGCGCGTGCCGAAAATGTTCTACGACTACGCCGACTCCGGCGCCTGGACCGAGAGCACCTACCGCGCCAACGAGAGCGACTTCCAGAAGATCAAGCTGCGCCAGCGCGTGGCGGTGAACATGGAGGGCCGGTCCACCCGCTCCACCATGATCGGCCAGGACGTGGCCATGCCGGTGGCCATTGCGCCCACCGGCCTTACCGGCATGCAGCACGCCGACGGCGAAATTCTCGGCGCGCGCGCGGCCAAGGCCTTCGGCGTTCCGTTCACGCTATCGACCATGAGCATCTGCTCGCTCGAGGACATTGCCGAACACACCGGCCGGCATCCGTTCTGGTTTCAGCTCTATGTCATGAAAGACCGCGACTTCATCGAGCGGCTGATCGAGCGTGCGCGCGCCGCGAACGTCTCGGCGCTGCAGCTCACGCTCGACCTGCAGATACTGGGCCAGCGCCACAAGGACATCAAGAACGGCCTCACCGCGCCGCCCAAGCCGACCATCGCCAACATGCTCAACCTGGCAACCAAGCCGCACTGGTGCCTGGGCATGCTCGGTACAAAGCGCCGCACCTTCGGCAACATCGCGGGCCATGCGAAGGGCGTGAAGGATCTTTCGTCGCTCTCCTCGTGGACCGCCGAGCAGTTCGACCCCGCGCTCAGCTGGGCCGACGTGGAGTGGATCAAGAAGCTCTGGGGCGGCAAGCTCATCCTGAAGGGCATCATGGACGTGGAAGACGCCCGCCTTGCGGCGGCCAGCGGTGCCGATGCGCTCATCGTGTCGAACCACGGCGGCCGCCAGCTCGACGGCGCACCCTCGTCCATCGCGGCCCTGCCGGCCATCGTCGAGGCCGTGGGCAGCGAGATCGAGGTGTGGATGGACGGCGGCATCCGCAGCGGGCAAGACGTGCTCAAGGCCCGCGCGCTCGGCGCCCGCGGCACCCTGATCGGCCGCAGTTTCCTGTACGGCCTGGGGGCTCACGGGCAAGAGGGCGTGACGCGCGCGCTGCAGATCATTCACAAGGAGCTGGACATCACCATGGCCTTCTGCGGTCGCACGCAGATCGACCAGGTCGATTCGAGCATCCTGCTGCCGGGCACCTTCTAAGGCCACTTCGGGGGTAGGCTGATGCGAAGGAGCCTACAACTCGAATATCCGCTCCATGGCCACCCACTTCTCCCCTTCAGGCGTCCAGGGCGTAGGCGCCTGAAACTTCCACATCAGCTCTTCCCACTCCCGAATCTTCGGGTCGCCCCGCGTTGCAGCCGCCATGGCCTCGGCGTCATACCGCGCGTCGTCCGTCTCCATCAGCATCACCATCCGCGTGCCGAGACGATAGATCTCCATGCCCGTCACGCCGTGCGCATGCAGATGCGCGCGCACCTCGGGCCAGATGCTGCGGTGGTAGGCCTCGTATTCCGCAATCAGCGCCGGGTCGTCTCTGAGGTCAAGGGCAAGGCAATGGCGCATGGGCGGCTCGTTCGTTCCAGTGGAAAGGGTGAAGAAAAAAGATCAGGTCAACGCCCGGTCCAGATGCGTGTAGCCACCGTCGACGAACACCCATTGCCCGGTCGTGTGCGACGCCTGCTCCGATAGCAGGAACACCACGTTGTTGGCAATTTCCTGCGGCGTGGTCATGCGTCGCCCCAGCGGAATCTTGTCGGTGATGGCCGCGAGCTTGCGGTCGGGTTCGTCGAAGGCCGATATCCAGCGCTGGTACAGCGGCGTCATCACCTCGGCCGGAATCACGGCATTGACGCGCACGCCGTCCTCCAGCAGCGATGCCGCCCACTCGCGCGTCAGCGACAGTTGCGCGCCCTTGGCTGCGGTGTAGCCGCTGGTGTTGCCCTGCCCCGTTACCGCGGTCTTCGACGAGATGTTGACGATGGCGCCACGGCTGGCTTTCAGGTGCGGCAGGCTGAAATGCGCCATCACGTAGCAGTGGATGAGGTTGCGCTCCAGCGAAGCAACGAAGGCCTCGCGCCCCGCTTCGAGGCCCACGCTGTCGTTCACACCCGCGTTGTTGACGAGCCCGTCGATGCGGCCGAACTCGGCGACGGTGGTTTCGACGGCCTTGGCGCAAGCCGCTTCTTCCATCAGCTCGAACTGGATGAACCGTGCGTGCGGCTGCAGCGCGCGCAGCTCTTGCTCGAACGGCGCGTCGAGCGGGTTCTTGCCGCAGATCACCGGCACCGCTCCTTCGCGTGCGAGCGTGAGCGAGATGGCCGCGCCGATGCCGCTGCCGCCACCGGTCACGATCACCACCTTGTCTTTCAGATGCAGGTCCATGGTTTTCCGTGCCTTTTCTTTCGTTGTCTGTTCAGCCGCGGAAGCGGTACTGCTCGAGCGACTCGGGCTTCATCGTGATCGAGAAGCCCGCTGCCGTCGGCGGCATGTACGCCGCACCGCGAATCACGCAGGGCTCGGTGAAGTGTTCATGCAGGTGGTCCACATACTCGATCACCCGCCCCTCGCGCGTCCCCGAGATGCACAGGTAGTCGATCATCGACAGGTGCTGCACGTACTCGCAAAGCCCCACGCCACCCGCATGCGGGCACACGGGCAGCTTGTACTTCGCAGCCATCAGCATCACCGCCAGGATCTCGTTCACGCCGCCGAGCCGGCACGAATCGATCTGCACCACGTCGATGGCGCCGCGCATGATGAACTGCTTGAACATGATGCGGTTCTGGCACATCTCGCCCGTGGCCACCTTCACCGCCGGCGCGATGCCTTCGCGGATCTTGCGATGGCCTTCGACGTCATCGGGACTTGTCGGCTCCTCGATGAACCAGGGCTTGGCGAATGCCAGCTGCCGCACCCAGTCGATGGCTTGGTCGACTTCCCAGACCTGGTTGGCGTCGATCATCAGGTGGCGGTCGGGCCCGAGCACTTCGCGCGCCACTCTCAGGCGGCGGATGTCGTCCTGCAGATCACGGCCGACCTTGAGCTTGATGTGATTGAAGCCCGCATCGACCGCCTCTTGCGCCAGGTGCCTCAGCTTCTCGTCGGAGTAGCCGAGCCATCCGGCCGAAGTCGTGTAGCAGGGGTAGCCTTCGGCCTGCAGCGTGGCGATGCGCTCGGCCTTGCCGGCGGCCGCATCGCGCAGCAACACAAGCGCCTCATCGGGCGTTATGCAGTCGGTGATGTAGCGAAAGTCGATGCACCGCACCAGCTCCTCGGGGCTCATGTCCGCCACCAGCTGCCACACCGGCTTGCCTTCGGACTTGGCCCACAGGTCCCACATCGCATTGACCACCGCGCCGGTCGCAAGGTGAATGGCGCCTTTGTCGGGACCGATCCAGCGCAGCTGGCTGTCGGAGGTGATGTGCCGCCAGAAGCGGCCCATGTCCTCGGCCACCCACTGCAGATCGAGCCCGACGACCAGGTGACGCATCGCCTCGATGGCCGCGCAGCAGATCTCGTTGCCGCGGCCGATGGTGAAGGTCAGGCCATGGCCTTCGAGCCCCGGCTGATCGGTTTCGAGCACGACATGCGCCGCGGAGTAGTCCGGGTCGGGGTTCATCGCGTCGGAGCCGTCGAGTTGCTGCGAAGTGGGAAAGCGCACGTCCAGTACGCGCATGGATCGGACGATGGTCATGGACAAGTCTTCGTCGAAAGAATCAGTCGTACAGAACAGTGGCAATCTTCGGGTCGGTGATGTTCGTCTTGTCGTACCAGAAGAAGCCTGTATCCACCACCTTGGGCAGCTTTTCGCCCTTGATCGCCTTCACCGCCATCTCCACGGTCTTGTAGCCCATGCCCACCGGGTTCTGCGTGATCGCGCCGGCCATGCTGCCGTCGATGATCGCGTTCTTCTGCTGCTTGCCGGAGTCGTAGCCGATGATCACGACCTTGCCGTTGCGCTTCATCTCCTTCACGCCGTTGACCACGCCGATGGCGGAGCCCTCGTTGGCGCCGAAGATGCCCTTCAGGTTCGGCGAGGCCTGCAGGATCGACTTGGTGATCTCGGTCGATTTCAGCTGGTCGCCGCCGCCGTACTGCACGCTCACGATCTTGATGTTCGGGTAGGTCGACTTGATGCGGTTCACGAAGCCGTCGCGCCGGTCCATGCCGGTGCGGCTGGTCTGGTCGTGCACCACCAACGCCACTTCGCCCGTCTTGCCGATCAGCTCGGCCATCTTGTCGGCGGCCAGCGCGGCGGCGGCCTTGTTGTCGGTCGTTGTGGTGGTCACCGGGATGTCGCTGTCCACGCCCGAGTCGAACGCCACCACGGGAATCTTCGCGGCCTGCGCCTTCTTCAGGAGCGGAATGGCGGCCTGGCTGTCGAGCGCGGCAAATCCGATGGCCTGCGGCTTCTTGGCGAGCGCGGCGGAGAGCATGTCGATCTGCTTGTCGACCATCGCCTCGGTCTCGGGGCCTTCGAAAGTGACCTTGACCTTCAGGTCCTTCGCAGCCTGCTCGGCGCCGGACTTCACGGCCTGCCAGAACTGATGCTGGAAGCCCTTCGACACGAGCGGGATGTAGATCTCTTGCGCCTGCTGTGCCTGCGCGAAGCCCGACAGGCCGATGAGGGCCGCGCCGATCGCGGCGGTGACTGCTCTTCGTTGAATCATGCAAAGGTCTCCTGTGGTTGTAGAAATGGGGTCAATGCTTGCTGCTGCTGCGGCGGCGCAGGATGTCCGCATACACGGCCAGGATGATGATCACGCCCGTGACCACCGTTTGCCATTCCTGCGCGACCGAGAGAATGCGCAGGCCGTTGGTCAGCACGCTCATGATGAAGGCGCCGATGATCGTGCCCACGATGGTGCCGGTGCCCCCGCTGAGCGAGGTGCCGCCGATGACGACGGCCGCGATCGCGTCGAGCTCGTAGCCCTGTCCCAGCGCAGGCTGCGCGGAGTTCAGGCGCGAGGCGATCAAGAGGCCCGCGATGCCGCAGATGCCGCCACTCACCGTGTAGACCACGACCTTCCAGAAGTCGGTGTTCACGCCCGACAGGCGCACGGCCTCTTCGTTGCTGCCGAGCGCGAAGGTGTAGCGTCCGAAGATGGTCTTGTTGAGCAGGATGCTCGCGGCAACCGCAACCAGGAACAGGATCAGCACCGCATTCGGAATCGGCAGCGACGGAATGAAGTAGCCGATCAGCGATTCCTGCGAGATGGCCGGGAAGTCCGGCGTGTCGTTGAAGTAGATCGGCTTGGTGCCCGAGATCACGAGCGACAGGCCCTTGAGCAGCATCATCATGCCCAGCGTCGCGATGAAGGGCGGGATCTTGAGCTTGGCGATCAGCACGCCCGAGACGAACCCGGCCAGCGCGCCGAAGAAGATCGCGGCCGCGATGCCGAGCGCGAGCGGCATGCCCATGTAGGTGAGCACCACGCCGGCCATGACGGCGCAGAAAGTCATCAGCGTGCCCACCGACAGGTCGATGCCCGCGGTGACGATGACGAAGGTGCAGGCAATGGCCAGCACGCCGTTCACCGCGGTCGACTGCAGGATGCTCACGAGGTTGTCGGTCTGCAAAAACTGCGGCGACGCGAAGCTGAAGAACACCATCAGCGCGATGAGGCTGGCAAAGGCCAGCAGCTTCTGCCGCGTGGCGGGCCTGAAAAGCCGCGCCTTCAGCGAGAAGCCCGATACGGGGGCGGTGGTGGCGGTGGTAGCGTTGGGGGTCGTCAAAGCGTTGTCTCCAGTCGTCATGCGGTGGCGGCAGCAGCAGCGGTGGTTTCACGCCGGGTGGCGAGCTGCATGATCTTTTCCTGCGAGGCTTCGCGCCCCGCCAGTTCACCGGTGATGCGGCCTTCGCACATCACCAGCACGCGGTGACTCACGCGCAATATCTCGGGCAGCTCCGAAGAGATGATCACGATGGCCTTGCCTTGCGCGGCCAGCTCGTTGAGCAGGTGGTAGATCTCGGCCTTGGCACCCACGTCGATGCCGCGCGTGGGCTCGTCGAAGAAGAGCACGCTGCAGTCGCGCAACAGCCATTTGGCGATGACAATCTTCTGCTGGTTGCCGCCCGAGAGCAGCCGCACCTGCTGGCGCACCGAGGGTGTCTTGATGCTGAGCTGCTTCACATAACGTTCGCCGGCCGCCTCGATGGCGGCCTGGTCGATGAAGACGCCCATGGACAGGAACTTCTTCATGCTCGGCAGCGCGATGTTGGTCTCCACGTCCATGCCGGTGGCCAGGCCGAAGTGCTTGCGGTCTTCGGAGAGGTAGCCGATGCCGTGCGACACCGCATCCTCGGGCGACTTGATCGACACCTTCTTGCCGCGCACGCGAACCTCGCCCGCGTCGATGGGGTCGGCGCCGAACACCGCGCGCGCCAGTTCCGTGCGGCCCGCGCCCATGAGCCCCGCAAAGCCCAGGATCTCGCCCCGGCGCAATACGAAGCTCGCATCGCGCACCATCGATCCACGCGTGATGCCCCGGGCCTCGAGCACGATTTCGTTGCCCGAGGTGTCGGGAAAGTCGTTCTCCACCTCGGTGAGCTGGCGGCCCACCATCATGGCGATGAGCGTGTCCATCGGCGTTTCGGCCATCGACACGGTGGCGATGTACTGGCCGTCGCGCATCACGGTCACGCGGTCGGCAATGCGCTTGAGCTCGTCCATCTTGTGCGAGATGTAGACGATGGCCACGCCCTGCGACCTGAGCTGGCCGATGATGCGGAACAGGTCGGCCACCTCTTCGTTGTTCAGCGCGGCGGTGGGCTCGTCCATGATGAGCACGCGCGAGTCGAACGAGAGCGCCTTGGCGATCTCGACCATCTGCTGCCTGGCCACCGTGAGCTCGCCCACCGGCGTGTGCGGGTCGAGCCGCAGATTCATGCGCGCGAAGATGCGCGCGGCCTCGGCGCGCATCGCGTCTTCGTCGATGAAGAGGCCGAAGCGCCCGCGCGGCTCGCGGCCGATGAAGATGTTCTGTGCGGCGCTCAGGTGGTTCATCAGGTTGAGTTCCTGATGGATGATCCCGATGCCCAGGGCCTGCGCCGCGCGCGGGCTCGCGATGTCCACGGGCCGGCCGTCGAACATCACCTCGCCGGAGTCCTTGCTGTAGACGCCTGCCAGCACTTTCATGAGCGTGGACTTGCCCGCGCCGTTCTCTCCCATCAGTGCATGCACCTCGCCGGGCAGCAGGTCGAAGTGGGCCTTGTCGAGGGCGCGTACGCCGGCAAAGGATTTGCAGAGATCGCGAATGGTGACGATGGGTTGCATGGCGGCGCGTTCAGTCCATCGGAAGGCCGTAGAAGCGTTGCGCGGTGCCGCGCCAGATGTGCGCCTGCTCGCTGGCCGACAGGCCGCCGATGCAGGCCTCGCTGACCGCGATCCAGCCCGCATAGTCGCCGGCCAGCGTGAGCACCGGCCAGTCGCTGCCCCACATGAGGCGCGCGGGGCCGAAGCTTTCGAGCAGCGGCTCCCACACCGGGCGCACGGCGCGCGCCGCCGCATCGACATCGCCGTGCGTCGATGGCGGCGCCTCGCCCCAGAGGCCGGAGAACTTGCAGCACACCTGCGGCAGCGCGGCGAGCGCGCTCATGTCCTTGCGCCAGGTCGCGAAGACTTCGCTGTCATGCGCGCCCACGGGCGGCTTGGCGGCGTGGTCGATCACCACGGGCAGTTGCGGCCAGTCGTTCAGGAAGCGCATCAGCGAAGACAGGTGCCGCGGCTTCACCAGCGCATCGAAGCGCAGGCCCAGGCGCACGAGCGCCTGCACCGCATCGGGACGCGGCATGCGCGCGATCCAGTCGTCCTCGGGCAGGTCTTGCAGCATCGGCCGCACGCCCTTGAACTTGGGATGCCGCGCCATGCGTTCGATCGAGGCCACGGCATCGGGGCTGCTCAGGTCCGCCCAGCCGACCACGCCGCCCACCACGTCGTTCGCAGTGGCCAGCTCGAGCATGAAGCCGGTTTCGGCTTCCGAGTCGGCGGCCTGCACGAGCACGGTCCGCTCCACCCCATGCGCGTGCAACAGCGGTGCAAGATGCTCGGGAAGAAAGTCGCGCACCAGCGGCGCGAGGGCGGGCACATCGGCGCGCAGCCACGCGTAGTCGCCGCGCGCGGGTCGCCAGAAATGCTGATGCGAGTCGATGCGCTGGATCATGTCGTGACGCGGGCGGAAGGGAGCCGCCGCACGCCTTGCCTCTCTAGTCCATATGCGAACAGAGTATTTACATGCGAACTTTCAGCGTCAAGCGCGATTCATCGGGGCTTACCCGTAGAACGAAACTTGCAAAAAACAAAGCCTGCTGGTGAAATTCACCAGTGAACAAATCTCTCTCATCTGAAGTTTTGGCCAAGCCTGCCGACGACGCGGACCGCTACCGCGCTCCCGCCCTCGACAAGGGGCTGGACATCCTCGAGCTGCTCGCTGACCAGCCCGACGGCCTCACGCGCGGCGAGATCGTGAAGGCGCTGGACCGCGGCCCGAGCGAGATCTACCGCATGCTCGAGCGGCTGGTGGCGCGGCAGTACGTGCTGCGTTCGCTGGCGGGCGACCGCTACAGCCTGAGCCTGAAGATGTTCGACCTCGCCCACCGCTACCCGCCCACGCACCGCCTGGTCGCGCAGGCGCTGCCGGTGATGGACCGCTATGCCAAGGAGGCCGAGCAGGCCTGCCACCTCGGCGTGTACGACCGGGGCAACGTGCAGATCGTGGCGCAGGTCAACAGCCCCGCCGCCAGCAGCATGACGGTGCGTCCGGGCACGCGCGTGAACCTGCTGGACACGGGCTCCGGCCAGGTGCTGCTGGCCTGCGAATCGGATGCGCGGCGCAAGCAGATGCTGGCCGAGCACGTCGCGCTCGACGGCGAGGTGCAGATACCGCCCGACGAGCTGGAGCACATGCTCGAAGCCGTGCGCGCCACCGGCTACCGGCAGCGCGAGAGCCTGCAGTACTTCGGTGTGATCGACATCTCGTGCCCGATCCTCGGGCCGCACGGCCATGCGCTGGCGGTGCTCACCACGCCGTACATCCGGCGCATCGACCGCCACGCGATTCCGTCGCTCGACCGCGCGCGAGAGCTGATGCTGCAGGCCGCGCGCGATCTCTCACTGCTGGCGAACGCCTAGGCTATCGAATCCGGCGCCTGCCCACAGGGGCGATGGTTGGGTAAATGACCGGCTCTCAGTCCGCGTAGACGCCAGCCGCCTTGATCACCGGCGTCCACTTGGCGATCTCGTCGATCACGAACTTCTTGTGGCCCGCGGGCTCGATGCGGCCATCGGTTGCCACGACGGCGCCCAGCAGTTCTTCGCGCTTGATGAAGTCCGGGTCTTTCAGCGCGACCTTCAGCGCATCGTTGAGCCTCTTGAGCACCGGCGCCGGCGTGCCCTTGGGCGCGTACAGGCCGTGCCAGATCGTGACCTCGAAATTCTTCAGGCCGGCTTCGTCGAGCGTGGGCAGGTCCTTCAGCAGCGGCATGGTCAGGCGCCTGGGCGTGGTCACCGCGTAGGCCTTGACCTTCTTCGCCTCGATCTGCGGCGAGGTGTTGGTGGTCTGGTCGCACAAGAGGTCGATCTGCCCGCCGATCAGGTCGGTGATGGCCGGGGCGGTGCCCTTGTAGGGCACGGGCGTCATCTCGGTCTTGGTCGCACTCTGGAAGAGCAGCCCGCACAGGTGCGAGGCCGAACCCACGCCCGCGTTGCCGATGTTGATCTTGCCCTTGTTGGCGGCGATCCAGGCCGTCAGTTCCTTGTAGTTGTTGGCCGGCAGGCTGGGCTTGGCGATCAACGTCATCGGCACGTCGTTGACGATGCCCAGGTATTCGAAATCGCTCTCGACCTTGAACGGCACGTTGCGCACCAGCGTGGGCACGGTGGCCATCGCGATGTGGTTGAGCAGCAGCGTGTAGCCATCGGGGTTGGCGCGCGCCACCTTGGCCGCACCGATGGAGCTGCCCGCGCCGGGCACGTTGTCGATGATGACGGTGCTGCCGCCCAATGGTTTGCGCAGCGCCTCGGCCAAGTCGCGCGCCACGCGGTCGGTGGGGCCGCCGGCAGCAAAGGGCACGACGATGGTCACGGGCTTGCCGGCGGGAAAGTCCTGCGCGTGTGCGCCCGCGGCCAGGACAATCGCCGCAAGGGCGAACAGTTTTTTCATGGAGTCTCCAACGAGTTAAGAAAAAAATCAGGGAGCCCGCGCAGGCACGCGGGTTTCGAGCGCGGGCGCTTGCCACTCGGGCTTGATGTGGCAGCCGTTCTTGCCGTCGGTGTCGTAGCGCGGCGCGAGCGATACGCAGCGTTGCGCCAGACTCTGGGGCGTGGGCTTCTCGCCCTTGTCGATCCAGTCCATCAGCGCGCCGAAGAGCGCGGGGTATTCCGAATCGCTCAGGTAGCTGTGCTCGCGCTCGGCACTGAAGCTCTGCACCAGCATGTCGCCCGTGCCGGCGGCATCGCGGATGCGCTTGTAGGCGCTTTCGAGTTCGACGAAGGCCGTGGGGTCGTCGATGGCGTGCAGGGCCACGGTGGGCAACGCGGTGCGGCCGGTGGGCTGGCTGTCGGCGGCGAGCGCGCCCTTGGCCTGCGGGTCGGCCGCATAGCGCGCCACGCCGGCATTCAACGCCGCATCGTCCGCCGAGCCCTGGTAGACCACGCCGATGTTGCCGAAGGGATTGCGTCCCTCCAGGCGCTGCTGCACCAGGTCCTGGAACAGCCAGGTGGCCCAGTTCAGGTGGCCCACCAGCGAACGCTCCTGGATCTTCACGACCGACAGGATGGTCTTGAGCCGCGCGGCCTGCTCGGGCGTGCGCTGAGCGGCGGGCAGGCCGACGCCGGTGCACTCCCTGACGCGCGCGGCCAGTTCGGCGCGCGTGAGCTTCGAATCCATCGGCAAGCCCTGCCACAACGGATATTGCGGCTCATCAGGCTTCGGATGGTTGCGGCACACGTACTGGTAGACCACGCGCAGGTCGAGCCGGAAATCGTAGGCGCTGTTGCCGCCGCCGAGCACGCCGCTGGTGAGCAGCAGGCCGTCGTACGGGCTCTTCGCATCGCCCGCCGGCGCATAGAGTTCGGCGGCTTTTGCAGCCACGCCCGCGCCGTAGCTCTGGCCATGCAGCAGCGTTCGGCGCGGTGCGCCGAAGCGCTGCACGAAGATGCGGCGCAGGCGCTCGGTGTCTTCGGCGGCCATGGTCACGCCGTAGCCGCCGCGCCGGTAGGTGGAGCCGGCCCAGGCGTAGCCGGCCTTCACGGTGACGGCCCAGCGCTTCAGGTCTTCCTCGCTGCGCTCGAGCCTGGGCGGACCGGTCTCGGGGCCGCCATGGGCATGCATGACGAGCACGCGGTTCCACGCCTGCGGGACGGCGATCCAGTAGAGCGCGCCGGCGCCATCGTCGCCGGTGTAGCAGCGCGTTTGCGCGGGCACCGGCGCCGGACAGGCCGTGGGCTTGGGGCCCCAGGCGGCGGCCTCGGCCGCCAGCGCGGCCATGGTGCCGAGCAGCGCAAAAGCAACCGTGCGAAGAAGCGGTTTCCTGTTGTTCATCAATGCCGTGCTCCGAGTTCCAGCGCCGCGGCCGTCCCCGATGCGGAGACGAAGCCGAGAACGCCGTGGGTGAAGATGAAATTGCCGGGACGGCCTGCATCGGCCTGCACCACGCCCGGCACCGGCGTGTCGTAGCTCAGCACCGCGGCGGCGCCGCCCAGGTTGAAGGCGCTGCCCGCCACGGTGGCCTCGCGGCTTTCGCCCTGCACGCTGGCCACGGTGTAGCTGCCGTCGGCTGCGCCCGCCATCAGGCTCTGCTGCGGCGCCAGCAGCCGCAGCCCGGTGTTGGTGGCCGATTCGCGCACCAGGTGCAGGGGCACTGCGTTGCCGTTGACCAGCCCGATCACCATCGAGCCGGTGAGCGTGCCGCCGGTGGTGGTGGAGCCCCCCGTCGGCAACGTGGTGCGCAGGTCGTAGGCGTTGCGCGCGGCGTTGTACGTGATGTAGCCCTTCTCGGTCTGGGTGCAGCTCGGGTCGTAGGCCATGAAGCTGCCGGTGGTCGCGTCGCGGCAGTACTGGAAGGTGCCCGCATTGCGCAGCCGCACCGATGACGCGTGTGCCGCCGTGCCGCCCGTGCCCTGCTGCACGCCCACCGCGTTGAAGATGTTCGCCACCGGGTTGAACACCGTGGGCGTGGCCGCATTCTCGAAGGTGGTCTGGAAAGCCAGGAGCGGCGTGAAGCCGCCGCCGGCCGGCGCGTTCACGCCGCCGAGCAGCACGCCTCCCGGCGAAAACGTGAAGACCGCGCCGCTCTCCGCACTGGCGTAGCTGCACTGCCCCTGCGCCACCAACGTGCCGCGGCGCTGCGCGCCGGCGGTGCGCTGCAGGCTGGCGTCGATGGTGACTACATAGGCCATGGTGGTGGGATCGACCTGCACGCTGAGCTCTTCGCCGAATCCGTTGCCGCCCTTGTAGGCCGTGGTGGCCGCGGGCAGGTTCGGGCAGGCGAGCGGATCGCCGACTTCGGTCACGCAGCTGTAGTTGACCGCCGCGTCGAGGCTGCCGCTGCCGCGGTACTTGGGCCATGACGGAAACCGGCACAGCGGACGCGTGCGGCCGTAGGTGCCGGCCACGGCATCCACCGCCACGCCGGTGGCGGGCGCGAGGCCACCCTCCACCCAGCCTTCGAGCGCCGCGAGCGAATCCCAGTTGGGAATGAACACGCCCGTGCCGTGGCCCATGCCGGGCACGGTGTAGAAGCGCACGCTCTCGTCCACCGCGGCCTGGCCCAGCGTGGCGACAAGCTGCCGGTAGTAGTCGATGGTGGAGTTGGGGCTGATCACCTCGTCGGCCAGGCCATGCAGCATGATGATGCGGCCGCCATGCGCGAAGAACGGTGCGAGGTTCGGGTTGGTCGCGTCCGTGAGGTTCGACACGGCAGTCACCCGCGCCGCATAGCTGCCCGGGTCCAGCGGATCGAAGCCGAGCGTGTCGAAGCTGTCGATGCGCGTGACGAAGTACTTCACCCACTGGTCGCCCGTGACATACATGTTGGCATCGGCCGATGTAGCGGGGTTGGCCGGCACAGGGCGCGTGCCGAGGTCGCGCGTGGTGTACGGGCCCGCCACGAGCGCACCTTCGAGGATGTTGTAGCCGCCCGCGCGTTTCACGCCGTTGGCGAGCGAGTAGGTCGTGAAGTCCAGCGGCGACTCGATGGTGCGCACGGTGGCAATCTGTGCATCCGACAGACAGGTGTTGCCCGTGTCCGCACCGCCGCTGCAGCGCAGCGAGGCGAGGATCTGCGTGTTCAGCAGCCGGCAGCTCTCCACGTTGCTTACGATGTTGTCGGCCGCGCCGTCGAGCTTGTCGCAGGCCTGCATCGCGGCCTTCTGCACCAGCAGCGTCTTGGCCACGTTCATCCAGCCGGCGCCGCCGTTGTTGTAGAGCGCGCGGCCCACCGCCACGTTCGACAGCCGCGTGCCCGTGTAGTTGAGCGCGGGCTCGTTGGCAACGATGCCGTCGTAGTCGAGCGGCCAGCGCTGCACGTAGCCGAGCGCATCGCGCCCGCCGGTGGAGGTGCCGAGGAAGTAGGCCTTCCTGGGCTTGACGCCGTAGCGCGCAAGCACCAGCGCCTGCGCCACGTCGCGGGTTTTCTTGAGCGACAGTCCGCCGTAGTTGGCCAGCTGCTCGTCGTTGGCGGCGAACCGGCCGTCGGTGATGCTGCTCGCCTGGTGGCCCGAATCGTCGCCATAGGTGGCGTAGCCGAGTGCCAGCAGCGCAGGCTTTCCGGTCGGGCCGAAGCGGATGGTCTCGGTGCCGTCGATGAGCACGCCGTCGAAGCCGCCGCCGCCGAAGTGAATGGTCTTCTGGTTCCACTTCTCGGGCAGATTGAGCGCGAAGTTGATCGCCTGCGAACCGGGGTCGACCGGCTGGATGGTGCCGCGCACGCGGCAGTAGTCGCCCATCAGGTTGCCGGCGTCGCCCGCGGCCACGGGCGTGGCGCTGGTGACGGTGGCGCCCTGCGTGGGAAGGCCGATCAGCGAGGCGGGCAGGCTCTTGCCGGCCAGCTCCGCGCACGAGAGCACAGGCGCCACGGGCGGTGGCGGCGGGTTGTCCGGTGGCTCGGCGTCGGGCGGATTGCTGGCGGCGGGCGGCGTCGTGGGCTGCGTGGGGAAGAAGAAACCGGCGCCGCCGCTCCCTCCTCCACCGCCGCCGCCGCACGCGGCCAGAACCAGGGAAATGCCGATCGCGGGGCCGAACGAACGGCAGGCGCGAAAGGCGGCTTGAATCATCGATGAGGGGCGCGACATGCGCATGGACTTGTCTCCGGCATGCGGCCTCGGTGGGCCGCTTTTTTGATCAGGCGGCCGGACGATAGGTGCACGAGTGACTTCGGGTCAAATAAAATAACAAGGCACTTTCAATACGAAAAAGATATGGACATCAGAGCGCTCCGCTACTTCGCGGCCGTGGCCGAGACCGGCCACATGACGCGCGCCGCAGAGCAACTGGGCATCCAGCAACCGCCGTTGAGCCAGCAGATCAAGGCGCTCGAACGCGAGCTGGGCGTGCTGCTGTTCAGGCGGCATCCGCGCGGCGTGGCGCTCACCGATGCGGGCCGGCTGTTCCAGGTGGAGGCGCTGCGCATGCTCCACGACATGGAGGCCATGAAGCAGCGGATGGCGCGCGTGGCCAAGGGGCAGGCCGGCACCCTCGCGGTGGGCTTCACGAGCTCGGCGGCGGCGCACCGCTTCATGCCCGAGGCCCTGCGCGCCTTTCGCCGCGCGCATCCGGGCGTGGAGCTGCAGCTGCGCGAAGACAACGCCGCAGAGCTCACCGAGGCGCTGGCCGCCGGCCGCCTGCATTGCGGGCTGCTGCGCGTGCCGGTGGCGCGGCCCGACGGCCTGGTGTTCGAAACGCTGCTGCGCGAACCGGTGCTGGTGGCCATGCCCAGCGACCATCGCTTTGCCCTCGCACGCAGCAAGGCCTCGCGGCCGCTGCCGCTGGCCAGGGTGTGCGAGGAAGGCATCATCCTCGTGCGCCGCCCCGGCGCGCCCGGCCTCTATGCCGAGCTGCTCGCGCTGTGCCATGCCAAGGGGCTGCGTCCGCGCGTGGTGGCCGAAGTCGATCGCATGATGACCAACCTGAACCTCGTGGCCGCGGGTGTCGGCCTCTCGGTGGTGCCGGCCTCGATGACCGGCGTGCACGCGCATGCCATCGCCTACGCGCGGCTGGCCGACGGCGGCCAGCTCGATGCGCCGCTCACGCTGGTATCGCGTGCAGAGGAAGACAACCTGCCCGCGCAGCACTTTGCCGCGCTGCTGCGCCGGCTCGCGAGCGAGAACCCGCGGTCATGAGCACAGCGCCAAGGGTTGCACCAGTGAGCCCGCTGTTCCAGCGCCGCCGCTTCGTGCGCCACCTGGGCACGGCACTCGCCGCCGCGTGCGGGGGGCCGCGCCTGCTGCACGCCGCTGCGCCGCCCTGGCCGAATCGCCCGGTCCGGTTGATCGTGGTGTATCCGCCCGGTGGCGTGAGCGACGGCATGGCGCGCGCACTGGCCGAACCGCTCGCGCAGGCGCTGGGCGTGCCGGTGCTCATCGAAAACCGCGCCGGCGCGGGCGGCAGCGTGGGCATGGATGCGCTCGCGCGTGCCACGCCCGACGGCTGCACGCTCGCCTTCTCGGCCATCAGCCCGCTCACGCTGCACCCGCTGCTCGCGCGCGTGCCCTACGACGCGCTGCGCGGCTTCGTGCCCGTGGCCAGCGTCATGCGAACGCCGGTGCTGGTGGTCGGCACGCCCGCCTTCGCGGGCCGCAGCTTCGACGATCTGATCGCCATGGCGCGCAGCCAGCCGGGCGCCGTGCGCTGGGCCACCTCGGGCGTGGCCACCATCGGCCACATGGTGCTGGCGCAGGTGCGCATGCAAAGCCGCACCGACATCACGCACATTCCGTATCAGGGCGGCGGCCCGCAGCTCAACGATGCGCTGAGCGGGCAGTTCGAGGTGCTGTCGACCAACGTTGCGGCGCAGCAGCTGCAATACATCGAAAGCGGCCGCCTGCGCGCGCTGGCCGTGGGCGCGCCCGCCCGCATCGAGGCGCTGCCCTCGGTGCCCACGCTCGCGGAGCTGGGCTTCGGGAAGGCCAACCGCGATTCGCTCTTCGGCATCTTCGCGCCGGCACGCACACCCGCCGCCGTGGTGCAACGCCTCAATGCGGAGATCAACCGCCTGCTGCGAACCGGGCCGCTGCGCGCACGCCTGCGCGATGCCCACAACATTCCGGCCGGCGGCAGCATCGAAGACTTTGCGCAGGAGATTGCCGTCGACCGGCGGCGCAACCGCGAACTGGTGGCGGGGGATCGGTCGCAGTTCGACTGAGGTGCTACGCCTCGGCGATCCAGAGTCCGGGGTAGTCGTGCACGAACCCGTCCTCCGTCACACGCAGCATCGCCGCATAGTCGAAGCGCTTGGCCTCGTAGGCGTACGCGTCGTTCGCGGTCCGTTCGTAGCGCTGCTTCAGTTCGCTGAGCATGCCACCGCCGTCCAGGTCGACCCAGGCGGCCGGCGCGTCCGCGCCCTCGCCTTTTGCAAGGTTGAGCCGGCGCAGCTGCAGCAGGTTGGTGGCGGGCGTAAAGCCCAGGTCGAGGTCGACGCAATGCGAGAGGTCCGGCACCGCCTCGTCGTTGAGTTTCCAATGCCCGTGCGCATCGCGGGCAATCGACAGGTCGATGGCGGCTGCGCCGAGCCAGCCGCGCACGGTGCCCCATTGCGTGTGCCAGTGCAGATCGCAGCGCACGCGATAGTGCAACTGCGCGATGCGCCGGTCTTCAAGGCGGAATACGGCGGCACCGTCGAGCTGCCACGCAGCGGCGTTGCGTTCGAGGCGGCAGGCGTCATGGCCCGGTGCATCGAGCCTGCGCCACAGAATGGAAGCGACGGTTTGCATGGTCCGGATAATGGCCCGAGGCGGCACAACAGGCAAGCCTTGTCACAATGCGCCGCACATGAAGCAGATCCATCTCCCCGCGGCGGCCCCGCTGCTGCCCGCCCTGTTCGGCCTGTTCGCTCTGTTCGCCACGCCGGTCCATGCCGCGCTGAAAGACGGCGACATCGTCTTTCACACCTCGCGCTCGGCCCAGAGCCTGGCGGTGCAGCGCGCTACCGGCTCACGCTACAGCCACATGGGCATCGTGCTGCTGCGCGGCGGCAAGCCCTATGTGTTCGAAGCGGTGTCGACCGTGCGCTACACGCCGCTCGCGCAGTGGACGGCGCGCGGCGACGGCGGGCACTACGTGGCGAAGCGGCTGCGCAATGCCGACGCACTGCTGACGCCCGGCGCCGTGGCCCGCCTGCATGCGGGCTCCGCGGACTACGAAGGCCGCCCCTACGACCTGACTTTCGAATGGTCGGACCAGCGCATCTACTGCTCCGAACTCGTGTGGAAGCTTTACCAGCGCGCACTGGGCGTGCGCATCGGCGAGCTGCAGAAGATTCGCAGCTTCAACCTGGACGACCCCGCGGTGCGCGCCAAGATGCGCGAGCGCTATGGCGACAAGGTGCCGATGGACGAACCGGTGATCTCTCCGGTGGCGATGTTCGGATCGCCGCTGCTGGTGACGGTGGAGGCGCGCTGAGCGCTGAGCGCCGAGCGGTCTCGCCCAAGCCGCCGCTCGCATCGATGCATGCCGAGCTAACATCGTACGCCCGACCATTCAGAGGAGCGCGCAATTGGAACCCTGGTTCGCCCATGCCAAGCCGATCGACTCGCTGGAGCCCGAGATCGCTTTTCATTTGCAGGACGAGTTCAGCCCCGTGTCGGGCGGCCCGGCCGAACCGCTCGCCTTGCCCGGGTTTCCGCGCGCCGAGCGTTTGCTGGCGCGCACCTCCGAGGTGGTGGGGCACGAGGCGGAGCTTGCCGCGTACTACGCACAGGTGGTTGCGGCGGCCCGGCGCCACACGCTCAAGCTCGACCAGGTGCGGCATTACTTCTGGATGGATCTGCGGCTGGACAACGAAGAAGCCGGCGTTCAGCTGTCGTTCCCCTGGTATGACACCTTTGCCACGATGGACCATTTTCTTGCCGCAATGGCCGGCAACGACCAAGGCATGATCTACGACGACCAGGACCAGGGCTGGGCCATAGAGGTCTGGGCCCGAAACGGCACGCTCTACATCCGCCAAAGCGATCCCGAGGCCGACGATGACCCCGGCCAGGCCGTTACGCTGGCCAGGGCGGGCCTGCAGGCTCGCATCGCACCGCTGCGCGAGCGCACCGTGAAGATCGTGGCCCAGCTTGCAGAGGAGTTCGGTGCCGACGTGTGGACCACGGGCGAAGCGCCTTCGTTTCCTTAGCCACCCAGAGCCTCAGATCGGATAGGCCGTCAGAATGTAGAACGGCTTGCCGTTGTAGCTTTCCATCTTGAGGATGATCCGCACGCCGGAGAGGTCATTGACGGCCGTGCTGCCGAATTGCACGCCCCGTCCGACCACATAGCCCAGCACGTGCTCCAGCTCCGGCGATTTGCTGCCCGCGGCCGCTCCGCGTGACCAGGCGCGCACCGCGGCGGCATTGACGCGCAGCGTTTCAGTGATCGCGCGTTCCGCCGTGGCGAGATCGGCAAAGGTGGAAACTGCCTTGGGGCCCGGCCGGGTGGCGGTCCGCACCCTGGCCAGCAACTGGGCGTCGGTTTGCCCGACATGGCGTGCCATGGTGTGGCCGCCGAGCCTCGATCCGGCGGCGGCTTCATGCTCGACCAGACGGATGCGGCCTCCGCGCGTCACAGCGATGATGCGAGCGGCTCCCAGCCCCGCGGCCACGGCCAGCGGCACCGCCACATCCACCGCAAGCCCGATGCCGTCGGCCGTTTCGCGCGAGGCACCCAGCGCTTCGGCCGCCGAACTTGCGGTGACGGCGGTCGCGGTGCGTTGCGGCGTACCGGTCCAGACCTGGCGGCCCGAAGTGGCCAGGGTGTCGAAACCGTGCACGCCCAGCACCACGCAGCCGGCCTTGGTCACCATCGTGGGCTCGGGGGTGAGGCAGAGCACGCCGGCACCGACCAGTTCCACGACACCGCCCACCAGCCCGACGGTGCCCCAGAGCCGATTGCTCAAGCTCGCGGATTCGGGCACATCCTGTCCACCCAGAACCCCGGCCATCTGCACCGGCGTCAGCGCGATGGTCATGCCTTCGACTTCGTCATCCATGCCAGATCCCTTTCCTTCCCATGCCTTCGATGCCATCGGACGGTCAAAACCGCAGTCCGCCGCATTCTGGCATGCATGCGCCCGCGGGCGAACAAGCCCCGGCCGCGAGACAATCGGAGCCGTGAGTCCCCAGCCCGTTCCAGCGCCGCCGCTGCGCCGCATCGCCCACCTCGACATGGACGCCTTCTACGCGTCGGTCGAGCTGCTGCGCTATCCGCAGCTCAAGGGCCTGCCGGTGGTGATCGGCGGCGGGCGGCGCAGCGTGGACGAGGCGATTCGCCATGTGCCGGAAGGCGGCACGCTGGCCGACATTCCGCTCGACGCTTTTCCCCGGCTGAAAGACTACGTGGGCCGCGGCGTGATCACCACCGCCACCTACCCGGCGCGGCAGTTCGGCGTCGGTTCGGCCATGGGGCTCATGAAGGCCGCCAAGCTGTGCCCGCAGGCCATCATCCTGCCGGTGGACTTCGAAGAGATACGCAAGTATTCGCGCACCTTCAAGCAGATCATCAGGGAGGTCGCGCCGCTGATGGAAGACCGGGGCGTGGACGAGGTGTACATCGACTTCACCGACGTGCCCGGCGGGCAGCGCGACGGCGGGCGCTCGCTCGCGCGGCTGATCCAGAAGGCCATTCTCGACGCGACCGGCCTCACCTGCTCCATCGGCGTGGCGCCCAACAAGCTCATTGCCAAGATGGCGAGCGAGTTCAACAAGCCCAACGGCATCTCGGTGGTCTACGAAGACGACTTGCAGACGCGCATCTGGCCGCTGCCCTGCCGCAAGGTGAACGGCATCGGTCCCAAGGCCGACGAGAAGCTCAAGCGCTTCGGCATCGAGACGGTCGGCCAGCTCGCGGCGTGCGAGCGGGATTGGCTGATCCAGAATTTCGGCAAGTCCACGGGCGCATGGATGCACGAAGTGGCCTGGGGCCGCGACAACCGGCCGGTCGTCACCGAAAGCGAGCCCGTGTCGATGAGCCGCGAGACCACCTTCGACCGCGACCTGCATGCGGTGCGCGACCGCGCCGAGCTCGGCGCCATCTTCACCCACCTGTGCGAGAAGCTGGCCGAAGACCTGCAGCGCAAGGGCTACGTGGGCAAGACCATCGGCATCAAGCTGCGCTATGACGACTTCAAGATTGCCACGCGCGACCAGACCATCGACCGCTTCACCGCCGACGGCAAGACCATTCGCCAGATCGGAGGGCTGTGCCTGAAGCGCGTGCCGCTCGAACGGCCGCTGCGCCTCTTGGGCGTGCGCGTGGGCGCGCTTGCGAAGGCGGACAGCCCCGAGGCGATGGCGCCGGCCGCGGGCGGCCCCGTCTCGCGCGCATCCGCGGAGGCTGCATCGGCCACCGCATCGCTCTTCTGAAGCGTCCGAAGCCGTGATCAAACGCTGGCTCCGGCGCATCGCATTCACGCTGCTGGGGTTCACGATGGCGGTGGGGCTGTACGTGGGCGCCGCCTGCGCGCTGATGTTCTGGCCGGCCAATGCGCAAGCGCCCGCGCAGCCGCCCGCCGCCCCTGCCTGGGTGTTGAGCAACGGCATTCACACCGACCTGGTGTTTCCGATCCGCTCGGCCACCATCGACTGGCAGCAGCTCTTTCCGTTCGCGCACTTCAAGGCCGTGCCGCCCGATGCCGAGTTCATCGCCATCGGTTGGGGCGACCGCGAGTTCTACCTGCACACGCCCACCTGGGGCGACCTCACGGCGTCACGCGCCTTCGGTGCCCTGCTCGGCGGCAACCGCGCGCTGCTGCACGTGACTTACCTCACGCGTGCCTCGCTGCACAAGAACGCCTTCCACCTGCCGCTCTCGCAGACGCAGTACGCGCAGCTCGCGGGCTACGTTCGGGCGACGCTGACCTCGGGCCGCGCTGCACCCGTTGCCGGTGCGCACTACGGCAACGACGACGCCTTCTACGAAGCCGAAGGCGGCTACCACCTCTTCGAGACCTGCAACACCTGGACCGGGCGCGGCCTGCGGCAGGCGGGGGTCAAGGTCAGCCGATGGACGCCGTTCGACTTCAACGTGGTGTGGCACCTGGAGCCGGTCCGCCCCTGACGCCCAGGGACAAAGCGCCTCCATCGCACCAGCGGCGCTTGCGGCGTCCTACAGGCGGCGATGGCCGATGCAGGCACAAGCGACGGGTACCGCAACCACGCAAACCCCATGCCGGCACGCTCCACATCGCTTTCACCGCCCCCGCCCTCCAAGCCGACGCCGATCGCCAATGGCCTTGTCTATGTGAACCCCGACATGCCGGGCATCCGGCGCCTGAAGCACGGCGACCACTTTCGCTATCGCGATGCCGAGGGCCGATGGGTGCGCGACGTGGACGAACTCTCGCGCATCCGCACGCTGGCCATTCCGCCGGCCTACACCCAGGTGTGGATCTGCCCGCTGCCCCATGGCCATCTCCAGGCCACCGGCATCGACACGCGGGGCCGCAAGCAATACCGCTATCACCCCGACTGGCGGCTCTTCAAGGACGAAACCAAGTTCGAGCGCCTCGAAGCCTTCGGGCTCGCGTTGCCGCGCATCCGCGCACGCGTGGCGCGCGAGCTGCAGGAAGGCGGCAGAGCAGCCGCTCCGGGGCGCCAGCAGGTTCTGGCGGCACTGGTGCGCCTGCTCGACACCACGCTGCTTCGCGTGGGCAATGAGGAGTACGCCAACAGCAACGGCTCCTACGGCCTCACCACGCTGCGCAACCGGCACGCCGCCGTGCAGGGCGCCGCGCTCCGGCTGCGCTTTCGCGGCAAGAGCGGCGTGATGCACGAAGCCCTGCTGGACGACCCTCGCGTGGCGAAGGTGGTGCGCCAATGCCAGCAACTGCCCGGCCAGGCGCTCTTTCAGTATCAGGACGAAGACGGCCAGCTGCGCAGCGTGTCGTCCACCGACGTGAACGACTACCTCGCCGAAGCGTCACCGGGCGAGCGCTTTACCGCCAAAGACTTTCGCACGTGGCACGGCACCGTGCAGGCGCTGGAGCTCACGCGGCTGGCCTGCGAGCCGGGCCGCACCGCCGCCGACAGCAGCCGCTACAGCGCCAGGGAGATCCTGGCCGCCGTGGCGAAGCAGCTGGGCAACACGCCCGCGGTCTGCAAGAAGGCCTATGTGCACCCCGCCGTGCTGGCGCTGGGCAGCGCGCTCGCGGGCGACGGCGAAGACGCATCGTCGGAGGTGCTGCGAAGGATGTCGGCGCGCACCGCGGCCCGGCGAACGCGCGGCCTCCACGCCGCGGAACAGCGGCTGCTCGTTTTTCTGCGGGCGCATCGGCAACGCCAGGCGCGCGAACTGCGGGAGGCACGCAAGGCCGAAAGGAAGAACAGCCTCAAGGTCGTGCCACGCAACCTGCGCAGCGCGAGGCGGCAAAGCTCTCAGCCCGGAGCGAGCGAGAAGCGCACGCTGTCGCGCTCCAGCGCCACCATGTAACCCAGGTCGTCGGCCAGGCTCTGGAGCGCAATGGCATCGATGGCCAATGCACGCGGCGCTCGATGCGCATCGAGCACGGGGCTGACGCCGCTGGACTCGCGCGGCAAGGCACTCAGGCGCAGTGCATCGGCACCGTCCGCATCGATGCGAATGGCACCGGCTTCTGGCGCACCGTCATGCAGATAGCCGAGCCCGCCGAGAAGCAGGTAGCGCAGCGCGGCGCCCTGGGGCCGGCGGGGTTCGTCTTCGCGCGGGTCGAGCGCGGAATCGACGTCCAGCGTCACGCCATGCATGTCGAAGGCCGCACGCATCAAGCCCACGCATTGCGCTACCAGCGCGCTGCGCGTGATGCCCTCATCGGTCGTGGCCAGCTCCCAGTCGCGCAGCGAGCGAATGCCTTCGACGAGTTCGGACACCTGGTTGTCGATCAGCGCCACGCGCTCCTCGCAAGCGCCCGCATCGATGGATTCCGCGCCGACCTGGCGCTTAAGCATGAGCAACGCCATGCGTATGACCGAAACCGGGGCAGCCATGTCGTGCCGCAATGCCGGCAAGGCGCGGGTTAGCAATTCATGGCGCACGCCGGCAGCGATCCAACTGCGGGCTCCGGGCGAGGCCTTCATCGCGCGGCGGGAGCCGAAGGCTTCGCCTCATTCGGTGGGCAGGCCGGCAGACGGCCTGCAGGTCGGGGGGCGGCAATGGGCACGGTCGGCACGTTCACTTTTTGCGTTTCCTGAAGCGAAGGAAAGCCAAAGTATCGGGCCCACCCCTTTCGCCGGGTGTAGGAGCGTACCTACGCTTTCCGCGCCCGGCGTTGCAAAACAGGCAATCGACGGGCCGAGCGGAGCGGAAGCTAGGGCTTGCCGAGATAGACCCGCACGTCCTTCACCTCGACGCCCGCAGCTGCGACGGCCGACCGCAGCTGCGCCTCGGTCACGCCCAGCGTCTGGGTCCAGTAGCGCACCTCGTGCGGCTCGTTGACATTGATGCGGGTCCGGTCTTGCGGACCGCGCTTGTTGGGATCGTCTGCCATGGTGGTTTTGATGCTTCCTTGTGGATGCGGACACGATGCGTCTTTTTCCTGCGCGGCACTGGAGGACGGCGGCGCGGCTGCATGCAGGAAAAGTCCGAACAAGGCGCGGCGCGCCACCGCTACCGGCAGCGCGCCTGCAGTTCGCGCTTGAGCACCTTGCCGTTGGCCGTGGTCGGCATCGTGTCGACGGTCTCGATGCGCGCCGGCCGCTTGTAGGGCGACAAATGCTCCGCCAGGTACGCGCGCAGCGCCGGCTCGTTCAGCACCGCGCCTGGCTTCATCTCGAGAAACGCGACGATCTGTTCGTTGCCGTCGGCTTCGGGCACGCCCACCGCCGCGCATAGATGCACGCCGTCGAAGCGGCCGATCACTGTTTCTATCTCCGCCGGATAGACGTTGAAGCCTGAGCGGATGATCATTTCCTTGAGCCGGCCGACCACGAACAGCGCACCATCCGCATCGAAGCGCCCGAGGTCGCCGCTCGCATACCAGCCGTCCGGGCGCATGACCTGCGCCGTGGCAGCCGCGTCGCGGAAATAGCCCAGCATGAGGCCGGGGCCGCGCAGCCAGATCTCGCCCGTTTCACCGGCCGCGACATCGCGGCCGTCGGGGCCGACGATGCGTGCCTCGCCGCCCTCGACGATGCAGCCGGCGGAGGTGTCCGCGCGCGGCGCCTCGGCCCGGGTCAGGAACACCGAGCCCGCATACTCCGAAAGGCCGTAGCCATAGTGCAGCGGCTGGCCGAACAGCGCCTCGATGCGCTGCTTGAGCCCGAGGTCGAGCGGCGCTGAACCGGTATAGACATAGCGAAGCGCCGGAAAACGCGGCACGGCGCGCTCTGCCTCGATGTGCGCCAGCAGGCGCGCATACATCGTGGGCGGGCCGAGCAGGTTCGACACCTGTTCGTGCGCGAGCGCCTGCAGCATGTCGGCGGGCGAGAAGCTTGCGCGCAACACCAGCGCGGCACCGCCGGTGAGCGCGGCCATGAGCACCGTGCCGATACCGAAGATATGCGTCATCGGCAGGAAGGCGTAGACCCGGTCGCGTTCACCCAGCGAGCGCACGCTGGCCGACACGCGCCCGAAATGCAACAGGCCGCGGTGCGACACCATCACGCCCTTCGGCGTGCCCGAAGTGCCTGACGTGAAGATGATGGCGGCCGTGTCCGCCAGCGCGGCATTGGCCTCCGGCCGGGCTTCGGCGCGCACGGCCGAGCGCATCACGCCGGGCAGCGCCGACGGCACCGCGCCGGCGCGGCTCGCATGCTGCCGTGCGGCACTCGATGCATCCGTGGTGAAGTAGCACAGCCGCGCGTCGGCGCGCCCGGCAATGGCCGCGATTTCGCCGGGCGACATGCGCGCGTTGACGCCGCATGACCACGCCCCGACACGGCTGCACGCCATGATCAGCGCGATGTGGGCGGCGCAGTTCTCGGCCACCAGCACCACGCGGTCTGTCGGCTGCACGCCGGCGGCCAGCAAGTCTTGCGCCGCGGCCTCGGCCAGGGCCTGCAACTCCGCGTACGACACGGTACCTTCAGGCTCGAAGAGAAAAGCCGCTTCGGGCGAGCGCACCGCGCGCGCCTCGAGCAGTTCGTGGATTCGTGTGGGCGCCATCGGCTATTTATTCCGCTTCGATGCCCTTGGAGGCAATGGCCCAGAGCTTGCGATCGGCCTGCCCCTTGGTTGCCAGCAGGTCCGCCCCGCCCGTCCAGACCTCGTAGCCCTGCTCGCGCAGGCGATGGGCAACTTCCTCGCGCGCCATCGCCTTCTGCGCGGCCGCATTCAGGCGGGCGACCAGCGCCGGGTCCATGCGCGCGGGGCCGTAGAGGCCGAACCAGCCGCCCACGTCATACCCCACCACGCCCGATTCGATCATGGTCGGCACTTCGGGCAGCATGCGGTTGCGCTGGCGCGAGGTAACGGCCAGCGCGCGCAGCTTGCCCGACTGGATGAACGGGCGCGAGGTGGCGATGATGTCGAACATCATCGTCACGGTGCCGCCCATCACGTCGGCCAGCGCGGGCGCGCTGCCCTTGTACGGCACATGCGTGAGCTGCACGCCGGTCATCTTCTCGAGCAGCGCACCGCTCAGGTGGTTCGACGCACCGATGCCGGCCGAGCCGTAGAACACCTTTCCCGGCCGCGCCTTCGCATAGGCCAGCAGCTCGGCCACGCTGTGCACCGGCAAATCCTTGTTGACCACGAGCACGTTGGTGTAGTCGACCAGCGGCGCGATGGGCGTCAGGTCCTTCATCGGGTCGAAGGGCATCTTGCGCTGGATGTTCGGGTTGATGGTGATCGTCGGGCTCGCGCCGAAGAACAGCATCGCGGCGTCGGGCGGGGCCTTGGCGACCGCGTCGCCACCCACGGAGCCGCTGGCACCGGGGCGGTTGTCCACGATGACCTGCGTGCCGAGCTCCTGGCCCAGCGCGGGCGCGAGCAGGCGCGCCGCACCATCCACCGGGCCGCCCGCGGAGTAGCCGACCACCAGCTTGATGAGAGGCGGCAGCTGTTGCTGCGCGAAAACGCGCGAAGGCAGTGCGGCCAGCAATGTGCTGCCTGCCAGCGCGGCGACGGCTTGCCGCCGTGTGAAGTCCGTGGTTTCCATTGGCTTTGTCTCCTGTTGTTTATTTCTTGGGCGAACGCAACCTGCTCAAACAGGCAGGTCGAGCACCTGCCGCGCGAGGATGTTTCGCTGGATCTCGTTGGTACCGCCGTAGATCATTGCGGCCGTCGAGCCGATCAACGGCGACAGCACGTTGAAGGTTTGCCCGTCGAGCACCTGGTCGCCGGCCACCGCACCCTGCTCTTCCCCGGCCTCGATCAGCAATGCGCCGATGCGGTGGTAGGTTTCGCTGGCCCATATCTTCAGCAGCGAGACCGATGCAGGCAGCGGCTTGCCCGCGCGCACGATGTCGGCAAAGCCCGTGTAGGCGGCCGACAGGTCGAGCACGTCGAGCCGCAATGCCGCGAAGCGCTGCGCGAACACCGGGTCGGCAAAAAGGCGCCGCGCCTGTGCGAGCCGCGCGAGCTGACCGAGTGCGTACTGCGACTGCTTGGGGCTGCCGAGAAAGATGCGCTCGAAGCCCAGCAGCGCCTTGGCAATGGTCCAGCCGCCGTGCAGCTTGCCCACCAGGTTGTCGGCCGGCACGCGCACGTTGTCGAAGAACACCTCGCAGAACTCGGGCTCGCCCGAAAGCGTGTGAATCGGTCGCACCGCGATGCCCGGCGTGCGCAGGTCGCACAGCAGAAAGCTGATGCCCTCCTGCTTGCGCGCGGCCTTGTCGGTGCGCACGAGCATGAAGATATGGTTGGCGTCCTGCGCCAGCGTGGTCCAGATCTTCTGGCCATTGACGATGAAGTGATCGCCCTCGGCATCGCGCCCCGCCACGGCCTCGGTGCGCAGCCCCGCCAGGTCGGAGCCGGCGTTGGGCTCCGAATAGCCCTGGCACCACACGTGCTCGCCGCTCAGGATGCGCGGCAGGAACCGGCTCTGCTGTTCGGGCGTGCCGTGCTGGATCAGCAGCGGCCCGATCATCACGATGCCCTGGTCGGGCGTGCGGGCGACGCCGTACTGCTCGAGCTCCTCGATCCATGCAATGAGCTTGCCGGCCGGTAGCCCCATGCCGCCATGCGCCTGCGGCCAGGCTGGTGCGATCCAGCCTTGCGCCGAGAGCGTGAGATACCAGTCGCGTATCTCGCTCCAGCGGGCGCGATGCGACAGGTAGCGCAGTTGCTGCGGATAGCGCTGCTGCAGAAAGCCGCGCACCATGCGGCGAAACTCCGCCTCGGGCATTTCGCTCCAGTCGGCGCTGCGCGGAAATTCGCCGTCCCATTCGGCCGCGCCCGCTCTCACTTCCCCGCCTTCGGCCAGCATGGCATGGCGGCGCTGGTGCGCAGCGGCATTGCCGAGCCATGCCGAAAGGCACAGCGTGCGCTTGTAGTACAGGCTCAGGTCGCACTCCTGCGTATAGCCGATGGCGCCGTGCAGCTGCACCGCCGCACGCGAGACCTGCAGCGCCGCGGCGGTACAGCGCGCATTGACGCGGCTGGCTTCGGCTTCGAGCCGGTCGGCGGCGAGCCCCTGGCCTGCAAGCGACAGCACTTCCGCCAACGTGGCTTGCGCCACCTCGAGGTGAATGAACATGTCCACGCAGCGGTGCTGCAGCGCCTGGAAGCTGCCGATGGGCTTGCCGAACTGCGAGCGGGTGCGCAGGTAGGCCAGCGTCTGGCTGAGCATGGCCTGCCCCACGCCCAGCAGCTCGGCCGCCTGCAAAATCTGGCCGGCAGCCAACGCACGGCGCAGCGCATCTTGCGCGGCGGGGCCTTCCGCCAGCACCGCTTCGGGCGGCAACTCCACCTGCTCGAAGCGCAGGCTCGCGGCCTGGCTGCCGTCCACCAGCGGCACCAGGGTTTCGCTCACGCCGGCCGTGCCGCGCGGTACCCACAGCAGTACCGCATCGTCGCTGCCCCGCGCCGACACCAGCCAGCCGCTGGCCGCAGCGCCGGGCAGCACCATGAGCTTCTCGCCCTGCAGCAGCATGCCGCCCGCATGGCCCGCGCGCGGCTCGCAGCCGCAGGCCAGTGGCACGGCGCTCAGGTCGCCCGCACTCTCCTGCCAGGCCAGCGCAGGCAGGCAGCGGCCCGCCACCAGTTCCGCGAGCAGTGTTTGCGCATCCGGAGATTCGAGCCGCGCGAGAAGCAACGCGCTGAGGCCGGCTACCGCCAGCAGCGGTTCCGGCGCCACGTGCTCGCCCGCGGCCTGCAGTATTTGCGCGGCGCCGGTAAGGCCCAGGGCCAGGCCGCCTGCCGATTCGGGCGCCAGCATGCCGGTCCAGCCCAGCTCGGCAAGCGCGCTCCAGCCTTGCGCCTCGTCGGCATCGGGCCGTTCCATGCGCTCGCGCCGCCTTTGGATGGAGCGGCTGCGAACGAAGTAGTCGAGCGCGGCTTCGCGCATTGCACAGAGTGATTCGGTGTCCATCGCCGCAGCGTGACAGAACACCCTGCCGCGGAGCATTTGCATTTGCCGAAGGGAGGGTTTCGCAATCACAGACCCGCCTCGCGCGGGAGCAGCATAGATTCGGTGGATGGACAACAGCAACGACTCCCGCTTTCCCGACATCCGCGACGCCGTGCGCGACTTGTGCGCTCAGTTTCCCAACGAGTACTTTCGCAAGGTCGACGAGGCGCGCGGCTATCCCGCCGAATTCGTCGATGCGCTCACCAAGGCGGGCTGGATGGCCGCGCTCATTCCGCAGGAGTACGGAGGCTCAGGCCTCGGGCTTACCGAGGCCTCGGTCATCATGGAAGAAATCAACCGCTGCGGCGGCAACTCCGGCGCCTGCCACGGCCAGATGTACAACATGGGCACGCTGCTGCGCCACGGCAGCGAAGCCCAGAAGCGCAACTACCTGCCGCGCATTGCCACCGGCGAGTTGCGGCTGCAGTCGATGGGCGTGACCGAGCCCAGCACCGGCACCGACACCACCAAGATCAAGACCACGGCCGTGAAGAAGGGCGACCGCTACCTCGTCAATGGGCAGAAGGTGTGGATCTCGCGCATCCAGCATTCGGACCTGATGATCCTGCTGGCACGCACCACGCCGCTCGCGGACGTGAAAAAGAAGTCCGAAGGCATGTCGATCTTCATCGTCGACCTGCGCGAGGCTACGGCCAAGGGCATGACGGTGCGGCCTATTCTGAACATGGTGAACCACGAGACCAACGAGCTGTTCTTCGAGAACCTCGAGATCCCGGCCGAGAACCTGATCGGCGAAGAAGGCCAGGGCTTCAAGTACATCCTCGATGGCCTCAATGCCGAGCGCACGCTCATTGCGGCGGAATGCATCGGCGATGGCTACTGGTTCATCGACAAGGTCACGGCCTACACCAAGGAACGCGTGGTGTTCGGCCGGCCAATCGGGCAGAACCAGGGCGTGCAGTTCCCGATTGCCGAGGCCTTCATCGAGATCGAGGCCGCGAACCTCATGCGCTATGAGGCCTGCCGCCTGTTCGATGCCCACCAACCCTGCGGCGCGCAAGCCAACATGGCGAAGTATCTTGCGGCCAAGGCAAGCTGGGAGGCGGCGAATGCCTGCCTGCAGTTCCATGGCGGCTTCGGCTTTGCCTGCGAATACGACATCGAGCGCAAGTTCCGCGAGACGCGGCTGTATCAGGTGGCGCCGATCTCGACCAACCTCATCCTGAGCTACGTTGCCGAACACATGCTCGGTCTCCCCCGTTCGTTCTGAAGGCCTCTCATGACTTCATCGAATCATCCCAGCCAAACCCTGGCCGCTTTCGCCGCCGAACTGAAGTTCGAGGACATTCCCGCGCCCGTGCTGCGCCGCACCGAAGACCTGATGCTCGATTGGCTCGGTTCGGTGCTCGCGGCTCGCACGGCGCGGCCGGTGCGCAGCATCGAACGCTTCGCACAGATGATGGGACCCGCCGACGGGCCGAGCGAAATACTGACCTCGCGCCGCACCAGCTCACCGGTGTTCGCCGCACTGGTCAACGCCGCGGCCTCGCACTATGTGGAACAGGACGACGTGCACAACGGCTCGGTGTTCCACCCCGCGGCCGTGGTCATCGCGCCCGCGCTGGCCGTGGCGCAGAGCATCGGCGCGAGCGGCGCGCAGTTGCTGACCGCCGTGGTGGCGGGCTACGAGGTCGGCATCCGCGTCGGCGAGTTCCTTGGCCGCTCGCACTACAAGACCTTTCACACCACGGCAACAGCCGGCACGCTGGCAGCGGCCGCGGCGGTGGGCAGTCTGTTGAAGCTCACTCCGCAGCAGATGCTGCATGCCTTCGGCTCCGCCGGCACGCAGTCGGCGGGCGTGTGGGAGTTTCTGCGCGACGCGGCCGATTCCAAGCAGCTGCATTGCGCGCACGCCGCGGCAAGCGGGCTGATGTCGGCCTACCTCGCGCAGGATGGCTTCACCGGCGCAGCGAAGATCCTCGAAGGCGCGCAAGGCCTTGGCGCCGGCATGTCCAGCGACGCCGACCCGGCCAAGCTCATCGACCGCCTCGGCTCACGCTGGGCGCTGGCCGAGACCTCGTTCAAGTACCACGCCTCCTGCCGCCATACGCATCCCGCCGCCGATGCATTGCTGCAGGTGATGACGCAGCACAAGCTCGCTCACGGCGACGTGGCCCGCGTGACCACGCACGTGCACCAGGGCGCCATCGACGTGCTGGGCCGCGTCACGGTGCCGGCCACGGTGCACCAGGGCAAGTTCTCGATGGGCACGGTGCTGGGCCTGATCGCGGTGCACGGCCGCGCCGGGCTCGGCGAATTCGACCGCGACTTTCTCGCGCCCGAGGTGGCCGCGTTCCGCGACAAGGTCACAATGGAACTCGATGCAGAAGTCGATACCGCCTACCCCGCGCGCTGGATCGGCAAGGTCAGCGTGAAGACGGCGGACGGCCGCACGCTGCAAGGCCGTGTGGACGAGCCCAAGGGCGACCCGGGCAACACCCTGAGCCGCGCCGAGATCGAAGACAAGATGCAGCGCCTTGTGCACTACGGCGAGGGCGCCACGGCCGACGAGGCCAAGGCGCTGTGCCAGCGCATCTGGCAGCTGGCCGACACGCCACGCGTGGAACGCTGGCTACCTTGAGGACGGCCCCCAGGCCGCGCTAAGGCGCAACGAGGTGGTCGAACAACTCGCGCGCCGAAGCCGGCAGCTGTTCGCGATCGCGCGCAATGAGCTTGAGCTCGCGCTCCGCCCATGCATCGCTGAGCGCGACGGTTGAAATTCGCATGGCCATCGACAAACGGTGCGCCGACGAGGCCGGCAACACGCCGATGCCCACGCCCGCTTCGATCATCAGGCAGATCGCCTCGAAGCTGCTGACCTGGATGCGCGGGTTGAAGCCCCGGCCGGCCAGCTCGGCGCGGCGCTGCAGAAAGCGATGGATGGCGCTGCCGTGGTGCAGGCCCACGTGCTGCTCGTCGAGCGTGTCGGCAAAGGCCACCGAGGGCGCTCCCGCGAGATGATGCGTAACCGGCACCACCAGCACGAGCTGGTTGCGGCCGAAGGGGCGCGCGTCGAATTCGCCGGTGTGGACGTCGCCGGCCAGGATGCCGATGTCCGCCTCGCCGTCGGCCACGGCGCGCACGATTTCTTCGCTCAGGTATTCACGCAGATCGACCTGCACCGCCGGATGCTGCGTGAGAAAGCCCGCCAGCTTCTGCGGCAGGTATTCGGTGATCGACGTGGTGTTGGCAAACACGCGCACATGGCCCTTGATGCCCTTGCCGAAGTCTTGCATGTCGCAGCGCAGGTGCTCCATCTGCTGCATCACGCGCTTGGCGTGGTAGAGCACCGCCTGCCCCGCGGCCGTAAGGCTCACGCCCTGCGCACTGCGGTGCAGCAGCTTGCCGCCCACGGCCTCTTCCATCTGCTTGATGCGGGTGGAGGCCGCCGCCAGCGAGATGCAGGCCTTTTCGGCGCCGCGCGTGAGGCTGCGCGCATCCGCCACGTAGACGAACAGTTTCAGGTCGAACAGGTCGAAATGCAGATTCACCGGACAAGCGCGCCAGAAAGGAAAGAAGCCTGCATTGTCCGGCGAATGGCGCTGTGCGCGCCCTTCTCGGGGTTTGACCTCAGACCGGGTCCCAACTGAACACGTCGGCCGAGCGGTCCAGCGGATAGAAGCTCGCGCGCATGGCGGGCATGGCGTGCTCGGCAATGCTCTCGGGCGTCCAGCCCTCGGAGCGGTGGATGGAGCGCACCGGCCGTGGCTGGCTGATGAGCGAAATTTCGTTGTTGCGCACCGAAAAGATCTGGCCGTTGACCGCGCCGGCCGCCTCGCTCGCAAGGTACACCGCGAGCGGCGCCACCTTGGCGGGCGTCATCTGCTTGATTTTGTCGACACGGGCGCGCTGCTCGTCGGTGTCGGTGGGAATGGCGCCGATCATGCGGCTCCAGGCGAAGGGCGCGATGCAGTTGGAGCGCACGTTGAACTTGAGCATGTCGAGCGCAATCGACTTCGACAGCGCCACGATGCCGAGCTTGGCCGCCGCATAGTTGGACTGGCCGTAGTTGCCGATGAGGCCCGAGGTCGAGGTCATGTGCACCATGGCGCCCGAGTTCTGTTCCTTGAAGTGCGTTGCGGCGGCGCGGCTCACGTAGTAGGCGCCGTAGAGATGCACCTTGAGCACCGCGTCCCATTCGTCGACCGACATCTTGTGGAAGAAGCGGTCGCGCAGGATGCCGGCGTTGTTGACCACGGCGTCGATGCGGCCGAAGCTCTCGACCGCGCATTCGACGATGCGCGCCGCGCTGGCCGCATCGGCCACGCTGTCGGTGTTGGGCACGGCCTGGCCGCCCGCGGCGCGGATTTCGTCGACCACCTGCTGCGCGGGGCCCGCGCTGCCGCCCGCGCCGTCGAGCGCGGCGCCGATGTCGTTCACCACCACCTTGGCGCCGTGGCTGGCCATGGCCAGCGCAATGTCGCGCCCGATGCCGCCGCCTGCGCCGGTGACGATGACTACTTTTCCTTCAACCATGTGTCTGCTCCGGAAATCTGCCCGCAGTTCACGGGCAGTTCCAGAATGCCACAGGGGCCGGCTGGCGAGTTCCGGATTTCCGAAGAGGGGCTTCGGTGGCGCCCTCTTCCTTATTGCCGCGCTGTGCGGATATTTGGCGGCAGCGCCTGCGGCCAGCTGGTGCGGAACGGATTGATGTCGAGCCCCCCGCGCCGCGTATAGCGCGCATACACGGCGAGCTTGGTCGGTTTGCAGCGGCTCCAGATGTCCGTGAAGATGCGCTCGGCACACGGTTCGTGAAACTCGTTGTGGTTGCGAAAGCTCACGATGTACGCCAGCAAGCCGGCCTGGCCGATGGCCGGGCCGCTGTAGCGGATCTGCACGCTGCCCCAGTCGGGCTGGCCGGTGACGAGGCAATTGCTCTTGAGCAGGCGGCTGGTGAGCGTTTCGTTCACCGGCGGCTGGGTTGTGTCGCTCGACAGCAGCTCGGGCGCGGGCTGGTAGTGGGTGCACTCGATGTCGAGGCGGTCGAGGTCGAGGCCGTCGAGTTCGTGCACCGGCTCGCGGTCGAACAGGTCGGGCGCGAGCAGCTTCACGCCGATGCCTGCGGATTGGTCGCTGCCGCGCCAGAGCGCCTCGGTCAGGTCGGCGCGCATGCGGTCGCGCACGGCATCGATGCTCGCGAAAGCGGTGCTGTTGAAGCTGTTGAGATACAGCTTGAACGACTTGCTCTCGATGATGTTGGGCGTTTCACAGGGAATGGTGAAGTGCGCGATGGCCAGTTGCGGCTTGCCGCGCAGGTTGAGCCAGCTCACTTCGAAGGCGGTCCAGAGGTCGGCGCCGAAGAAAGGCAGCGCACCGGCGGCAATGCCCATGGCTTCGCGCTGTGTGGCGCGCGCAATCGGAAAGAGCAGCGAGGCGTCGTACTTGTCGGCGTAGTCCGAGGCGCGGCCCAGTTGCGACTGCTCGGGCGTGTTCGGGTTTGGGTTGGGGGGAATGTTGTCCAGGCTCATGGCTTGTGGTGTTCTTCGGCCGCGTGCAGGAACGGGGCGATGTGATTGACGAGAATGGCGCACACCTCGGGCGGCAGGTCGTGGCCCATGCCGGGAATGCTGATGAACTTCGCGCCCGGAATGCGTTTTGCAGTGTCTTGCCCGCAGGCCATCGGCACCAGCGCATCGGCTTCGCCGTGCAGCACCAGCGTCGGGCATTTGATGCGCGGCAGCACTTCGGGCCGGCGTGAGTCGGCGCCGATGGCGAGCATCTGCCGGAACATGCCGGCCGGCCGATAGGCGCGTCGCATGCTGAAGGTGAGGCGCTCGGCCAGCGCCTCGGTGCTTTGCGGATAGGCGGGGCTCTGAATGAGCCGCAGCAGCCTGATGCTGTGCGCCACCAGCTGGGCCTCGCCGCCGCCCAGCGGCCGGCGCAGCAGCATGGCGGCCACGTCGCTGCGGGGCCCAGGCAGGCCGCGCGCGCCGCTCGAGCTCATGATGCTCACGAGGCGGGTCACCCGGTCGGGTGCATTGGCGGCCAGGTGCTGCGCGATCATGCCGCCCATCGAGGCGCCGATGACATGCGCCTGCTTGATGCCCAGTGCGTCGAGCACGCCCAGCGAATCGCGCGCCATGTCTTGCAGGGTGTAGGCCGAACGCACCTGCAGGCCCAGGCGCTGGCGGATGCTCTCCCACACGATGTTGCCGGTGCCCGCATGGTCGAAGCCCTGGCTCAGGCCGATATCGCGGTTGTCGTGGCGCACCACGCGAAAGCCCGCATCGACCAGCGCCTGTACGAAGTCCTGCGGCCAGCCCACGAGCTGCATGCCCAGGCCCATGATGAGCAGCGCGACGGGGCGCCCTTCGCCGCCGGTGTCTTCGACCTCGATCTGCAATCCGTTGGCTTGGAGCTTCATGGGTTCCCGTTATTTGAATTCGCGTTCGCGCAGCCACTTGGTGGCCACCCACTTTTCCCCCGCGAGCACGGGCGCGCCGCCGTGCAAGGTACGGGTGGCGGGGTCGGGTTCGTCGTAGCTGAAGAACACGCCGGTGCCGCGCACGGGCGCCACTTCCAGGCCCACGTCGGGGAAGGTGGTGGCACCGCCCTGCTCGGGCTCCTGCAGGTACATCACGAGCGTGGCCACGCGCTGGCCGCCGCGCTTGAGGATGGTGGGCGTGCCGGGCTCGCCGGGGTCGAAGTAGTCGTAGTGCGGGCGGTACTGGGCCCCGGGCGCGTAGCGCAGGATCTGCAGGCCCTCGCCGAACTCCACCGGCCAGCGCAGCAGCGCGGCAATGCGCTGCTCGAGGCGCGCGACGATGTCGTTTTCGCTGCGCTCGAAGAACATGCCGTCGCTGGTGCGGTCGACGTTCAGCACCTCGCCGCCGGTGCGGGTTTCAACCGTGAGCGAACGTGCAAGCCGCACCCGCGCGGCGGCAATCAGGCCTTCGCACTCCTCGGGCGACAAGAGGTTGCCGAACACGACCACGCGCGGATGCTGCATGGTGTGCAGCACCTGAACGCGGCGGTCACCCGCATCGATGTAGAGCGGCGCGCCTTCGAGATCGGGGCCGGGCATGTCGGTGCGCCGCGGCCTGGCCACCTCCACATGGGGAAACCCGGCTTCGAGCTGCGCCAGCGCGAGGTCGGTGGCCGCGTCCTGCCAGCCGGCCGCGCGCATCGAGGCGCGCAGCGCAGGCACCGAATGCCCTGCCGCGAGCTGCGACACCAGCCATTCTTTCAACTCGGGACTGATCGCCTGTGACATCAAGTCTTCCTTCTAAACACCAGCCTTTCGGCCGTCGATACCTTGGCGTCGAAACCATAACCTTCGAGATCGAATTTTTCCAGCGCCTTGGGCGTGGCGGCCTTGTGCAGCACCGCCCAGCGCGCGAGCAGCCCGCGGGCGCGCTTGGCGTAGAAACTCACGATCTTGTACCTGTCGCCCTTCCATTCCTCGAACACGCATTCGACCACGCGGGCCTTGAGCGCCTTCAGGTCGACCGACTTGAAGTATTCCTGCGAGGCGACATTGACCACCACGGGCGTGCGGTCCGCCGCCAGGCGCTCGTTGAGGTGCTCCGCAATGCGCGAGCCCCAGAAGGCATACAGGTCCTTGCCATGGCCGTTGGCGAGCTGCGTGCCCATCTCCAGGCGGTAGGGTTGCAGCAGGTCGAGCGGGCGCAACAGGCCGTAGAGGCCGCTCAGGATGCAGAGGTGTTCCTGCGCCCAGGCCAGCTGCGCGGGCGTGAGCGAGCGGGCATCGAGGCCGCCGTAAACGTCGCCATCGAATGCGAAGGCGGCCTGGCGGGCATTCTTCGGGGTACTTTTGCCGGCCCAGGCCTGGTAGCGCGCCACGTTGAGGGCAGAGAGCTTGTCCGACAGGCGCATGAGCTCCGAAATCTGCAGCGGCGACTTCTCGCGCAGCAGCTTGATGAGTTCGACCGAAGGGCCGCGGGGGGCCTCGAAATGGGGTCGGGTGGAGGGGATTTCGTCGGGAACGGGCGTGTCGTAGTCGAGCGACTTCGCAGGGGAGAGCAAAAACAGCATCGCGGAATTATCGGGCGCACCGATGACGGGGTACCGCCCCGGTAAAATCGCTGCCATTCCCACCCTGTGACCGACGGCACCCGCGGGTGCCGTTTTGCATTCTCCCCATGAGCGAACCCACCACTCCCACCGCCCAACCTGGACTGGACAGCCTGTCCAAATCGTTCGAACCCGCCGCCATCGAGGCGCACTGGGGCCCGGAGTGGGAAAAGCGCGGCTACGCCAAGGCAGGCTTCCGCGGCACTCAGCAGCCCAAGGAAGGCGCGGATTCCTTCGCCATCCAGCTGCCGCCGCCCAACGTGACGGGCACGCTGCACATGGGGCATGCGTTCAACCAGACCATCATGGACAGCCTCACACGCTACCACCGCATGAAGGGCGACAACACGCTGTGGGTGCCGGGCACCGACCATGCGGGCATCGCAACGCAGATCGTGGTGGAGCGGCAACTGCAGGAACAGAAAATCAGCCGGCACGACATGGGCCCGACGCCCGCCGAGGCACGCAAGAACTTCGTCGCCAAGGTGTGGGAGTGGAAGGAAAAGAGCGGCAACACCATCACCGGCCAGATGCGCCGCATGGGCGACACGGTCGACTGGAGCCGCGAATACTTCACGATGGACGAAGACCTGTCGAAGGTCGTGACGCAAACCTTCGTCTCGCTCTATGAAGAAGGCCTGATCTACCGCGGCAAGCGCCTGGGCAACTGGGACCCGGTGCTCAAGACCTCGGTGAGCGACCTCGAAGTCGAAAGCGAAGAGGAAGACGGCTCGCTCTGGCACATCGCCTACCCGCTCGAGAACGGCAGCGGCACGCTGACCGTGGCCACCACCCGCCCGGAAACCATGCTGGGCGACACGGCCGTGATGGTTCACCCCGAGGACGAGCGCTACAGGCACCTGATCGGCCAGCGCGTGAAGCTGCCGCTGGTGGACCGGCTGATCCCCATCATTGCCGACGACTATGTCGACAAGGAATTCGGCACCGGCGTGGTCAAGGTCACCCCCGCGCACGACTACAACGACTACGCCGTGGGCCAGCGCCACAAGCTCGAGCTGATCGGCATCCTGACGCTCGACGCGACCATCAACGACAACGCGCCCGAGAAGTACCGCGGCATGGACCGTTTTGTTGCGCGCAAGGCCATCGTGGCCGACCTCGAGGCGCTCGGCCTCTTGGTCGAGGTGAAGAAGCACAAGCTGATGGTGCCGCGCTGCGCGCGCTCGGGCGCCATCGTCGAGCCGATGCTCACCGACCAGTGGTACGTGGCCATGACGCGCCCCGGTGCCGACGGCCAGTCGATCGCGCAGAAGGCCATCGACGTGGTGAAGACCGGCGAGGTGCGCTTCGTGCCCGAGAACTGGGTCAATACCTACAACCACTGGATGGAGAACATCCAGGACTGGACCATTTCGCGCCAGCTGTGGTGGGGCCACCAGATTCCGGCCTGGTACGACGACGAGGGCAATGTGTACGTGGCGCACGACGAGGCGGAGGCCGAGGCCAAGGCACCGGGCAAGAAGCTGCGCCGCGACGAGGACGTGCTCGATACGTGGTACTCATCGGCGCTGGTGCCCTTCTCTTCGCTCGGCTGGCCCGAGAAGACCGAGGACCTGGAGCTGTACCTGCCCTCGAGCGTGCTGGTGACGGGCTACGACATCATCTTTTTCTGGGTCGCCCGGATGATCATGATGACCAAGCACTTCACCGGCAAGGTGCCGTTCAGGGACGTGTACATCCACGGCCTGGTGCGCGATGCGCAGGGCAAGAAGATGAGCAAGTCCGAAGGCAACGTGCTCGACCCGGTGGACCTGATCGACGGCATTGCGCTGCCCGAACTGCTCGACAAGCGCACGCAGGGCCTGCGCAAGCCCGAGACCGCGCCCGCGGTTCGCAAGAACACGCAAAAAGAATTTCCCGAAGGCATTCCGGCCTTTGGCGCCGATGCGCTGCGCTTTACCTTCGCCTCGCTCGCGTCGCTGGGCCGCAGCATCAACTTCGACAGCAAGCGCTGCGAGGGTTACCGCAACTTCTGCAACAAGCTCTGGAATGCCACGCGCTTCGTGCTGATGAACTGCGAGGGGCAGGATTGCGGCCTGCGCGAGCACACGAAGGAAGAGTGTGCGGTCGGCGGCCCGGCGCACGGCTACCTGAAGTTCAGCCGCGCCGATTTCTGGATCGTTTCGCAGCTGCAGCGCGTCGAGGCCGAAGTGGCCAAGGGCTTCGAGGAATACCGGCTCGACAACGTGGCCAACACCATCTACCAGTTTGCGTGGGACGAGTTCTGCGACTGGTACCTGGAGATTGCCAAGGTGCAGATCCAGACCGGCGACGATTCGCAAAAACGCGCCACGCGCCGCACGCTGATCCGCACGCTCGAAGCGCTGCTGCGCCTTGCGCATCCGGTGATTCCGTTCATCACCGAAGAACTGTGGCAGAAGGTGGCGCCCGTGGCCGGACGCGAGGGCGAGTCGATCATGGTGGCGGCCTATCCGAAGAGCCAGCCCGAAAAAATCGACGAAGCGGCCGAAGCGCATGTGGCGCGCCTGAAGGCGCTGGTCGATGCCTGCCGGACGCTGCGCGGCGAAATGAACGTGTCGCCTGCGGTGCGCCTGCCGCTCTACGCGGTGGCCGACGATGCCGAAGGCGCGGCGTTCCTGCGCGATTCGGCGCCGGTGCTGCAGGCGCTGGCCAAGCTCAAGGAAGTGAAGGTCTTCGACGACGAGGCTTCGTGGTCGGCAGCGGCCGAAGCGGCGCCAGTGGCCGTGGTCGGCTCGGCACGCCTGTGCCTGCACATGGAAATCGACAAAGCCGCCGAACGTGCACGCATCGGCAAGGAAATTGCTCGCATCGAGGGCGAGATCCTCAAAGTGAACAGCAAGCTCGGAAATGAAGCCTTTGTAGCTAAGGCACCTCCCGCCGTGATCGAGCAGGAACGCAAACGTCTGGCTGAGTTCACGGCCATGTTGGAGCGTTTGCGCGAACAGCTTAGGCGCCTCGGCTGACACACATGGATCGGGCCTGGGTTTAGCATGGCAACGGCGGCTTTTTGCGCCGCCGTTGACTGTAAAACCTTTTTCTTCAACCGAACGAACCGACGCCCAATTTGTCCATGCCCACTCCCTCGACACGCATCCGCAAGGCCGTATTTCCTGTTGCAGGTTTCGGCACCCGCTTTCTGCCTGCCACCAAGGCGCAGCCAAAGGAAATGCTGCCGGTTGTCGACAAGCCACTCATCCAATACGCGGTTGAGGAAGCCTACGCGGCGGGCATTCGCGACATGATTTTCGTAACTGGCCGAAACAAGCGTGCCATTGAAGATCACTACGACACCGCCTACGAACTGGAGAGCCAGCTCGAGGCCAGCGGCAAGCTCGAACTGCTCAACATCGCACGCTCGGTCATGCCCGATGACATGACCTGCTCTTATGTGCGCCAACCGCGCATGCTCGGGCTTGGGCATGCGGTGCTGTGCGCCGAACACCTGGTCGGCAACGAACCCTTTGCCGTGCTGCTGGCCGACGACCTGATGGTTGGCCCGGTGGGCGGAATGCCCGTTCTTGCGCAGATGACGGCTGCTTTCGGCAAGCTGGGCGCATCGGTGCTGGCAGTGCAGGAAGTGCCGCTCGAACACGTGAAGCGCTACGGCATCGTGGCCGGCGAATCCATCGGCGACGATCTTGTGAAGGTCGATCGCATGGTCGAAAAGCCGTCGCCGGACAAGGCACCTTCGCGCCTCGGCGTGGCGGGCCGCTACATCCTCACGCCCGGCGTGTTCGACGAAATTCGCAACCAACCCAAGGGCGCGGGCGGCGAGATCCAGCTCACCGACGGCATTGCGTCGCTGATGAAGAAGGAATCGGTCTACGCCTATGCCTACAAGGGCATCCGCTACGACTGCGGCAGCAAGGAAGGCTTTTTGCAGGCTTCTGTGGAGCTTGCGCTGGCGCACCCCGAAGTGGGCGCGCAGTTCCGCGAATACTTGAAGAGCCTGGAGCTCTGAAAGAAGAAAGGGCCCCGTCGGGGCCCTTTTCTTTTTGCCGGCCAGTTTTTGCTGCTCAGCGCCTCTTCAGCACGTGGATGAAGTCGCTGCCGATGGTCTGCTGCTCGACCAGTTCGTTGCCGGTCTGCCGCGCAAAGGCCTGAAAGTCGCGCAGCGAGCCCGGGTCGGTCGACACCACCTTCAGCAACTGGCCGCTGGCCATGTCGTTGAGCGATTTCTTCGCCTTGAGAATGGGCAGCGGGCAGTTCAGGCCCCGCGTGTCGAGTTCGCGATCAATTTGCATGCTTCGGCTCCTCAGGCGGCAAGTTCAGGCCGCGCCGCCGCTCTTCGTTTTCCGCCGCGGTAAAGAACACCGGCTCATGTCCCCGCGTGCGCAGCCAATCGGCCAACGCATAGCCGGTGCCCGCGGGCCAGCACTTGAGGTCGGGCAGGTCGTAGAGGCGGTAGTCCAGCAACTCGGGCGAGAGTTTCACCTCGCCGTCGGCCACCACGTGGTACGCGATGATGATCTGGTTCATGCGCTGGAAGTCGTACGCGCCGACGAGCTTGGTCGCGCTCACGTCGAGGTTGGTTTCTTCCTTCACCTCGCGCGCAATGCCTTCTTCAGGCGTTTCGCCGGCTTCCATGAAGCCGGTGATCAGCGCGTACATCTTTACCGGCCAGGCGGCGTTTCGCGCCAGCAGCACCTGGCCGCGGTACTCGACGATGGCCGCGAGCACGGGCGTGGGGTTGTTCCAGTGGGTGTGGCCGCAGTTGGGGCAGCGCAGGCGCTCCTTGGGACCGCCGTCTTCCATCAACGCGATCCATTCGAGCGGCGTGGCACAGGCCTGGCAGAACTTGGGATGGGGCATGGACTTCTGTCAGGCGGGGAACACGCCGGTCGAGAGATACCGGTCGCCGCGGTCGCACACCACGAACACGATGGTGGCGTTCTCGACCGTTTTTGCGACCTCGAGCGCCACCCACAGCGCACCGGCCGCGGAAATGCCGCCGAAGATGCCCTCTTCGCGCGCGAGGCGCCGGCACATTTCTTCGGCATTGTCCTGGCTCACGCTGATTTCTTCGTCGACCCGGCTGGCGTCGTAGATCTTGGGCAGATATTCGATCGGCCATTTCCGAATACCCGGAATGCGCGAGCCTTCGGCCGGCTGCGCGCCGATGATGCGCACCGCGGGGTTCTTTTCCTTCAGGAAGCGCGAGACGCCGGTGATGGTGCCGGTGGTGCCCATGGCGCTCACGAAATGCGTGATCTTGCCCTTGGTGTCGGCCCAGATCTCGGGGCCGGTCGTCTCGTAATGGATGCGCGGGTTGTCGGCGTTGGCGAACTGGTCGAGCACCCGACCCTTGCCCTGCGCCACCATCTGTTCGGCGAGGTCTCGCGCGTATTCCATGCCGCCGCTCTTCGGCGTGAGCACCAGCTCGGCGCCGAAGGCCTTCATGGTCTGGGCGCGCTCGACGGACAGGTCCTCCGGCATGATCAGCACCATGCGGTAGCCCTTGATGGCCGCAGCCATTGCAAGCGCAATGCCGGTGTTGCCCGAGGTGGCCTCGATGAGCGTGTCGCCAGGCTTGATTTCGCCGCGCTCCTCGGCGCGCTTGATCATCGAAAGAGCGGGCCGGTCTTTCACCGAACCCGCGGGATTGTTGCCTTCCAGCTTGCCGAGGATCACGTTGCCACGCTTGGCATTTTCGGCCGCATCGATGCGTTGCAGTGCCACCAGGGGGGTCTTGCCGATGGCGTCTTCGATCGTCGGATAATTCATGGCAGCCACTGTGCCATAATTTTGGGCTTCGTTCAGAACCCTGCCCGGGTGGTGAAATTGGTAGACGCAGGGGACTCAAAATCCCCCACCGAAAGGTGTGCCGGTTCGATTCCGGCCCCGGGCACCACATTTTTGACTGGCATTCAGGCCGCCTCGCGCAGCCCTGTATGCACCGTCGGGTGCACAAGCCGCACGCGCAGTTCGCGCTTGAGCCGCGTGTTGTCGAGCCGGCGCGATTCCCCCATGAAACTCAGCAGTTGCAGCGGCAGCTGGCGCTCGGCTTCGTCGCGCGCCACGCGCGGCGGGCGGGGCATGCCGTACATGTCGGCGGCAAGGTCGATGTAGTCGCCCATGCGCAGCTCGGTGTCGTCGGCGGCGTGCACGATCCGCTGCGGCCGGCCGCGGAACAGCGCCGCCACGCAGGCACGCGCAAGATCGTCGGCATGAATGTGGCTGGTGAACACGTCGTCCTCGCGCCGCAGCACGGGCGTGCCGCGCTGCAGGCGCTGGCGCGGCGTGCCGCCCTCGCGGTCGGGCGCATAGATGCCCGGAATGCGCAGAATGCTCGCGCGCACGCCCGCGCTGCGGCCGAGCCAGCGCACGGCGCGCTCGGCGTCCACGCGGCGGTGGGCGCGGGGCGTGTCGGGCCGCACGGCGCGTGTTTCGCTCACGCGCGCACCGCCGCAGTCGCCATACACCCCGCTGGTGGAGCCGTAGACGAATGCAAGCGGGGTGGAACGCAGCCGCAGCGCGCGTGCCAGCGCGGTGGTGCGCTGGTCGCGCCACCAGGCTGCGCCGCCGTCGCGCGCCGGAGGGGCAAGATGCAGCACGCGGGTGGCCACGCCGGCCAGGCGGCGAAGCGTGGCGGGATCGTCGAGATTGCCCACGAGCGGACGAATACCGGCGGCCCGCAGCGCCTGCACCCGCTCGGCCGACGAAGTGAGCGCCACCAGCTGCATGCGGCCGCGCAGATCGCGCGCCACGCGCTGGCCGACGTCTCCGCAACCCACGATGAGCAAGCGCTCGCGGCGGAAGCGCGCCGGCAGCGCGCCGGAAGGGCTATTGATTGAAGGCAAAATCCGGTTTCCTTTCCCTTTTTCTCTTTTCTGCTACAGGCTGAAACAAGCCGAAGAATACCGATGACTGTTGCAGCGCCGCATGACGCGGGCTTTTCCATCACCGTCGAGCCCAGCGGGCGTCATTTCGTGGTGCATGGTGACGAAACCATTCTCGCGGCCGGCATCCGGCAAGGCATCGGCCTCCCCTATGGTTGCAAGGACGGCGCCTGCGGCTCTTGCAAGTGCAAGAAGCTCTCGGGCGAGGTCGAGCTGGGTCCGCACCAGAGCAAGGCCCTGAGCGCCGAGGAGCAACTGGCGGGGTTCGTGCTCACCTGCTGCGCCCATGCCAAGACCGACGTGGTGCTGGAGTCGCGCCAGGTCACGGAAGCCGGTGCCTTCCCGATCCGCAAGATGCCGGTGCGGGTGCTGGCGCTCACGCGCCTGTCGCACGACGTGATGAAGCTGCGCCTGCAGCTGCCGGCCGGGGAGCCGCTGCAGTTCCACGCCGGCCAGTACGTGGAATTCATCCTGCGCGACGGCGCGCGCCGCAGCTATTCGATGGCCAACGCCCCGCACACGCTGAGCGAACCCGGCACGGGCATTGAATTGCACCTGCGGCATTTGCCGGGCGGCAAGTTCACCGATCACGTGTTCGGCGTGATGAAGGAAAAGGAAATCCTTCGCATCGAAGGCCCGTACGGCAGCTTCTTCCTGCGCGAAGACTCCAGCAAGCCGATGATCCTGCTGGCCTCCGGCACGGGCTTCGCGCCCGTCAAGGCCTTGCTCGAACACATGAAGTTCAAGGGCATCGACCGGCCCGCCACGCTGTACTGGGGCGGCCGCCGGCCCGAAGACCTCTACATGGACGCCTGGGTGCACGAACAGCTCGCCGAGATGCCGAACCTGCGCTACGTGCCGGTCGTTTCCAACGCCACGCCGGAAGACAACTGGACCGGCCGCACGGGCTTCGTCCATCGGGCGGTGCTGGAAGACTTTGCCGACCTCTCGGGCCATCAGGTGTATGCCTGCGGCGCACCGATCGTGGTCGACTCCGCCAAGCACGACTACGTGGCGCTGGCCGGACTGCCCGAAGAAGAGTTCTTTGCCGACGCGTTCACCACCGAGGCCGACAAGGCGCTTCCCTGATCCGATTCCCCCGAGACAACACAGAAAAATGAAAACGAGACACTTCCTCTTCACCCTGCTCGCAAGCGGAGCATTGCTCGCCACCGGCCAGGCCACGGCCCAGCAGCAACGCCCCATCCGCCTTGTGGTGCCGTACGCCGCGGGTGGCCCCATCGACGTGACTGCGCGCATCCTGGCGGAGCGCGTGAAGGATTCCCTGGGCACGGTCATCATCGACAACAAGCCCGGCGCGGGCGGCAACATCGGCGCCGACGCGGTGGCCAAGGCGGCGCCCGATGGCCTCACCATAGGCATCGCGGCAACGGCCACGCATGCGGTCAATCCGTGGCTCTACAGCAAGATTCCGTTCAACGCGGCAACCGACTTCGCGCCCATCACGCAAATGGTGCGCGTGCCGAATGTGCTGGTGATGAACGCCGAGACGGCGCAGCGCCTGAAGATCAACACCGTGGCCGACCTGATCCGCTACGCCAAAGCCAATCCGGCCAAGCTCAACTACGGCAGCGGCGGCAACGGCAGCGCCGGGCACCTCGCGGGCGAACTGTTCAAGAAGCAAGCCGGCATCTTCGCGCTGCACATTCCGTACAACGGCGGCAATCCGGCGCAACTGGCGCTGCTCTCGGGCCAGGTCGACTTCAATTTCGACAACCTTGCCACGGCGGCACCGAACATCCGCTCGGGCAAGCTCAAGGCCATTGCCGTCACGACCTTGCAGCGCAGCAGCGCCATGCCCGACGTGCCGTCCGTGGCCGACACGCTCAAGGGCTTTTCGATCGATACCTGGTGGGGCCTGGTCGCACCGGCCGGCACGCCGCACGACGTGGTAGTGAAGCTCAACCTGGCCTTCGTGGCGGCGCTGAACGCACCGGAAACGAAGACCCGTTTTGCCACGCTGCTGGCTGAGCCCGTGGCCAACTCGCCGGAGCAGTTCGGCGCCTTCATGAAGAGCGAACTCTCCAAGTACGAAGCCGTCGTGAAGGCGACCGGCGCCAGGGTCGATTGAAACGATGAAAAGCGGCCGCCGCCTGGCGGCCGCGTGAAGCGCTCCGGGGCGGTCTACTCGCCCAGGTAGGCGGCTCGCACGCGCGGGTCGTTCAGCAGTTCCTTGGCGTCGCCCGTCATCGTGATGAGGCCCGACTCCATCACGTAGCCGCGGTCGGCCAGTTGCAGCGCGCGGTTGGCGTTCTGCTCCACCAGCAGAATGGTCACGCCTTGCGCGGCCACGGTCTGGACCACCTCGAAGATCTTGTCGCACATGATGGGCGAAAGGCCCATGGTGGGCTCGTCGAGCAGCAGCACCTTGGGGCGCGCCATGAGCGCGCGGCCCATGGCCAGCATCTGCTGTTCACCGCCCGACATGGTGCCCGCGAGCTGGTCCTTGCGCTCGCGCAGGCGCGGGAAGGTCACGAACACGCGTTCCATGTCGCTGGCGATCTCGGCCTTGTCCTTGCGGATGTACGCGCCGATCTGCAGGTTCTCGGTGATCGTCATGCGCGTGAACACGCCGCGGCCTTCAGGCACCATGACGAGGCCCTCGCCCACCAGGTCCCACGCACCGCGGCCCTTGATGTTGCGGCCCAGGAATTCGATGCTGCCGGCGCCCGCCGGCAGCGTGCCGGTAATCGCCTTCATCGTGGTGGTCTTGCCGGCGCCGTTGGAGCCGATGAGCGACACCAGTTCGCCTTCGTGAACCTCGAAGTCCACGCCCTTCACGGCCTGGATGCCGCCGTAGCCGACCTTCAGTCCGCTGACCTTGAGCAGCGTCTTGCCGGGGGCATTGGCCGCGGTCCTGAGCGGGGTTGCAGTTGCCGTTGCTGTCGTTGTTTCTTCTGCGCTCGTCATCGTCGTCGTCGCCATTTCAGTGTCCTCCGGTGCCGAGGTAGGCCTCGATCACCTTCTCGTTCTTCTGCACGTCGTACGGCGTGCCTTCGGCAATCTGCTTGCCGTAGTCGAGCACGGTGACACGGTCGCACAGGCCCATGATGAGCTTGACGTCGTGTTCGATGATCAGAATGGTCCGGTCGTCCTTGCGGATGCGGTCGATCAGTTCGCGCAGCAGCACCTTCTCGGTCGAGTTCATGCCGGCGGCGGGCTCGTCGAGCGCGATGAGCTGCGGGTCGGTGGCCAGTGCGCGCGCAATTTCAAGCCGGCGCTGGTCGCCGTACGAGAGCGTGCGCGCCTTGTAGTCGGCAAACTTGCCGATGCCCACGTAGTCGAGCAACTCCTGCGCACGGTCGGCAATGGCCTTTTCCTCGGCCTTGAACGAACGCGTGCGCAGCATGGCGCCGAACACACCCGAATGGGTGCGGATGTGGCGCCCGACCATCACGTTTTCGAGCGCCGTCATTTCGGAGAACAGGCGAATGTTCTGGAAGGTGCGCGCAATACCGGCCTTGGCCACTTCGTGCACGGCCGTCGGCTGGTAGGGCTTGCCGGCCAGTTCGAAGCTGCCGCTGTCGGGCGTGTAGAGCCCGGTAATCACGTTGAAGAACGTGGTCTTGCCAGCGCCGTTGGGGCCGATGAGGCCGTAGACCTGGCCGCGCTTGATGGTGATGCCGACGTCGGAAAGGGCTTGCAGGCCGCCGAAGCGCTTGGAGATTCCGCGAACGTCGAGGATGGTGTCTGTCGTCATGTTGATTGCTTCCTTCGGCTCACGGATTGATCGACATGGGACGCGAAGCCGCACCCGGCAACTCGTCGGCGGGCGTTTCGATGCCCGGTGCATGGGTCTGGAGCGAACCCGGTGCCACCGGTGCGCCGGGGGCGGCAGCCCCCTTGCGCTGCAATGTCTTGCCATGCTCCGGCGAAGGCCAGAGGCCGCGCGGACGCACCAGCATGATGATGATCATGGCCAGCGCGATGAAGAGCTGGCGCAGGATGGACGCGTCGAGGCGGCCGTCGGTCATGGCCTGCAACGGGCCCGCCACGTAGCGCAGCACCTCGGGCAATGCCGCCAGCAGCACGGCGCCGAGAATCACGCCCGGCAGATGGCCGATGCCGCCCAGCACGACCATGGCGACGATCATCACCGACTCCATCAGGCTGAACGACTCGGGCGACACGAAGCCCTGGAAGGCCGCGAACATGGCGCCCGACACGCCGCCGAAACTGGCGCCCATGCCGAAGGCCAGAAGCTTCATGTTGCGGGTGTTGATGCCCATGGCCTTGGCGGCGATTTCGTCTTCGCGGATGGCCATCCAGGCGCGGCCGATGCGGGAAATCTGCAGCCGGTGCGAAATGATCACCGTGGCAACCACCAGCGCGAGGAACAGGTAGTAGTAGAGCGTGACCGACGAGATCGTGAAGCCGTCGAACTTCCACGCCTTGCCGAGATCGAGCCCCCAGAACTTCACGGAGTCGATGGCGGTGATGCCCTTCGGTCCGTTCGTGATGTTGATCGGCTGGTCGAGGTTGTTCAGGAACACCCGGATGATTTCGCCGAAGCCGAGCGTCACGATGGCCAGGTAGTCGCCGCGCAGCTTGAGCGTGGGCGCCCCGAGCATCACGCCCAGCACACCGGCCACGACCAGTGCCAGCGGTATCACGATGAGCAGCGAGGTATGCAGCCCGTTCGGGAACATGGCCTTGAACCACGGGAAGGTGTCGGACAGGTGGGACGAGCCCATCAGCGCGAAGAGGTAGGCCCCCACGGCAAAGAAGGCGACATAGCCCAGGTCGAGCAGGCCGGCGTAGCCGACCACGATGTTCAGGCCGAGCGAGAGCATCACATAGAGCAATGCGATGTCGGCGATGCGCACCCAGGCGTTGCCCTGGCTCTGCAGGAAGATCGGCAGGGCGAGCACGGCGACGACGCCGAGAACGTAGAGAGCGAGGTTCTTGCTGTTCTTCATGGTGCTGCTCCTCAGGCCCGATCCGCCACGCGCTCGCCGAGCAGGCCCGAGGGCCGCAGCGTGAGCATGACGATCAACACGATGAAAGCGAAGATGTCGCTGTAGTTGCTGCCGAGTACGCCGCCCGTGATCGAACCGATGTAGCCGGAGCCGATGGCTTCGATCAACCCGAGCAGAATGCCGCCGACCACTGCGCCGGCCAGGTTGCCGATGCCGCCGAACACCGCCGCGGTGAAGGCCTTGAGGCCGGGCAGGAAGCCCATGGCGTGCTGCGCAATGCCGTAGTTCGAGGCGTACATGACGCCCGCGATGGCCGCGAGCACGGCGCCGATGATGAACGTGGCCGAAATGACCATGTCGGGCCGGATGCCCATGAGCGCCGCAACCCGCGGGTTCTCGGCGGTGGCGCGCATGGCGCGGCCGAGCTTGGTGTAGTTGACCAGCCACATCAGCACCACGAGCGAGAACGCCGTAACGCTCAGGATCATGACCTGCGTGGGCGAGATCACCGCGCCGCCCACTTCGATGGGCGTGGTCGACAGCAGGTTGGGGTACGCCTTGTTGGTGGGCTTCCAGATGATCATGGCCAGCGTCTGCAGCAAGATCGACATGCCGATGGCCGTGATGAGCGGCGCGAGCTTGGGGCTGTTGCGAAGGGGCCGGTAGGCGACCTTCTCGATCACGAAGTTGAGCGTGGCGGCCACCACGCAGGCGATGATCAACGCGATGATGAGAATCAACCAGCCGGGCGTGCCGGGCATCGATTCCTTCATGAGGCCGATGATGGTCCAGCTCGTAAGCGCCCCCACCATCAGCACCTCGCCGTGCGCAAAGTTGATCAGATTGATGATGCCGTACACCATGGTGTAGCCCAAGGCTATCAAGGCATACATGCTGCCCAGGACCAGACCGTTGATGATCTGCTGCAGCAATATTTCCATAACGCGTTCCTATTTATTGCACCGTTGCAGGGTGCCATTCACCCACCTTGGCACCGGTTTGGCACCTTGGCTTGATAAGCAAAAAACCAGCCAACATGTGTCGCTGGCTGATTTGTGGGCGGGATTGTAAGCACGCACCAGCGCCGATTTGGTGCGGGCTCACCGGGGTTTACCCGCTCAAGTCATGCTATATGTAAGTGAAGCCATGCATCGCACGCACGCAAGCGTGCATAGGCCGCACTACTCTTCGCGCTGGCTGTTGAGGCGGCGGAGTTCGCGCAGTTTTTCTGCTATGCGGATTTCGAGTCCGCGTTCCACGGGCTGGTAGAAAACCTGGCCTTCGAGACCGTCCGGCAGGTAGCGCTCGCCGGCGGCAAAGCCGCCCTCCTCGTCGTGCGCGTAGCGGTAGCCCTTGCCGTAGTCGAGCTCCTTCATGAGCTTGGTGGGCGCGTTGCGCAGGTGCATCGGCACAGGGCGCGTGCTGTCTTTCTTGATGAGGGCGCGCACGGCGTTGTAGGCGGTGTAAACGGCGTTCGACTTGGGGGCCATGGCGAGATAGATCACGCACTCGGCCAGCGCAAGCTCGCCCTCGGGCGTGCCGAGCCGTTCGTAGACTTCGGCGGCATCGAGCGCCAGCCGCAGCGCGCGCGGATCGGCCAGCCCGATGTCCTCACTGGCCATGCGCACCAGCCGGCGCGCCATGTAGCGCGGGTCGGCGCCGCCATCGAGCATGCGCACGAACCAGTAGAGCGAGGCGTCGGGATCGCTGCCGCGCACCGACTTGTGCAGCGCGCTGATGGTGTCGTAGAACTGCTCGCCGCCCTTGTCGTAGCGCCGCATGCGCTCGCCGAGCACGCGCAACAGCCATTCGTCGGTGATGTTGTCGAGCTTTTCGGCCTTGGCCGCCACGGCCAGCGTTTCGAGCGTATTGAGCAGGCGCCGCGCATCGCCGTCGGCATAGGCGACGAGCCGGTCGATGGCTGCGTCTTCGACGGCGGGAACGGCCTGGATGGCCTGCGCCTTGGCCACGATCTGCTTGAGATCGGCCTCGGTGAGCGGTTGCAGCACATACACCGCCGCCCGCGAAAGCAAGGCCGAGTTGACCTCGAACGACGGGTTTTCGGTGGTTGCGCCAATGAAGGTGAAAAGCCCCGATTCCACGTGCGGCAGGAACGCGTCCTGCTGGCTCTTGTTGAACCGGTGCACCTCGTCGACGAAGACGATGGTGCGCCGCTGCTCCAGGCCGTCACGCACGGCGGTAGCGCGATCGACTGCCTCGCGGATGTCCTTCACGCCGCCGAGCACGGCGCTGATGCTGAGGAACTGCGCATCGAAGGCATCGGCCATCAGGCGCGCAATGGTCGTCTTGCCCGTTCCGGGGGGCCCCCAGAGGATGCAGGAATGCGGCTGGCCCGATTCGAAGGCAATGCGCAGCGGCATGCCCGGCCCCAGCAGATGCTGCTGGCCAATCACCTCGCCCAGCGTCTTCGGACGCAGGCGCTCGGCAAGGGGTTGATGCGAACTGGTGGCCAAACCTGCCTGTCTTGATCTGCTATTGCTTGATGACGTCGGCCCCGGCGGGCGCCTTGAACTCGAACACGTTGGCACCCAGCGCCGCATTCACTTCGACCTTGCTGAACTTGAGCACCGAGCGCTGGCCGAAGCTGTCGAGAATTTCGAGTGCCGCCAAGGCGTCGCCCTGGAAACCCACCTGCACATTCTGCAGCTGGCCGTCCTTGTTCTTGGGCGTGGCCTTGACCCACTGGAGGCCGTCACGCTCGGGCGCGGCCTCGAGCGTGAAATCGGCCTGCAGCGCGCGCAGGTCCGGCGCCGCGGCAATCAGCGCAGCCGGGGTGGAGCCCAGCGCCTGCGACTGCGCGCGCTGCGTGACCTGGTTCAGGTCGGCGTCGTACAACCAGAGCGTCTTGCCGTCGGCCACGATGACCTGGGCGAATGGTTTCTGGTAGTCGAACTTGAATTTACCGGGCCGCTGGAATTCGAAGGTGCCGGTCGAGGTCTTGGTGCGACCCGGCTGCCCCTCGCGCGGCGGCGCGGTGACGGTCTGGGTGAATTCGGCACGGCCCGACTTGACCGTCTTCACGAAGGCTTCGAGACTTTCAAGGCCGCCGGCCCAGGCGTTGGCGGATGAGAGAAGGCCGATCAACAGCCAATGACGCATTTTCAATTTGGATTCCTCGGGAAGCGATGGCGTTGAAGCGACCATACCCCGCCACGCGTTGCGGCATGTGCGGGGCTTGATGAAGTTTTGCAACGTTATTGCAGCTTTTGCAACGTGGCTGTCAGCGCGTAACGCCTCGGCCCGCCGGTATTCGCCGGCTATTCGGCGCGCGCGGGCACCAGGATTTCGCGCTGCCCGCTGCCGCTCATGGCGCTGACGAGGCCCGCCTTTTCCATGTCTTCGACCAGCCGCGCCGCGCGGTTGTAGCCGATCTTCAGGTGGCGCTGCACCAGCGAAATGCTGGCCTTGCGGTTCTTGAGCACCACCTCGACCGCCTGGTCGTACATCGGGTCTTTCTCGGCGTCGCCGCCACCGCCGAGCAGGTCGCCGTCACCGTCGCCATCGACCGTGCCGCCTTCGAGCACGCCCTCGATGTAGTCGGGCTCGCCCTGGCTCTTGAGGTAGGCCACCACTCGGTGCACTTCTTCGTCGCTCACGAAGGCGCCGTGCACGCGGATCGGCAGGCCGCTGCCGCTGGCCATGTAGAGCATGTCGCCCATGCCCAGCAGCGCCTCGGCGCCCATCTGGTCGAGGATGGTGCGGCTGTCGATCTTGGAGCCCACCGAGAACGCGATGCGCGTGGGGATATTGGCCTTGATGAGGCCGGTGATCACGTCGACGCTGGGGCGCTGCGTGGCCAGAATCAGGTGGATGCCGGCGGCGCGGGCCTTTTGCGCGAGGCGGGCGATGAGCTCTTCGATCTTCTTGCCGACCACCATCATCAGGTCGGCCAGCTCGTCGATGATCACCACGATGTGCGGCTCGCGCTTGAGCGGCTCCGGATCGTCGGGCGTGAGGCTGAAGGGGTTGTAGATGAACTCCTCGCGCGCCTTGGCTTCGTCGATCTTGGTGTTGTAGCCGGCCAGGTTGCGCACGCCCAGCTTGCTCATGAGCTTGTAGCGGCGCTCCATCTCGGCCACGCACCAGTTCAGGCCGTGCGCAGCCTGGCGCATGTCGGTGACCACGGGGGCGAGAAGGTGAGGAATGCCTTCGTAGACCGACATTTCGAGCATCTTCGGGTCGATCATGAGCAGGCGAACGTCGCGTGCCTCGGCCTTGTAGAGCAGCGAAAGAATCATCGCGTTGATACCGACCGACTTGCCCGAACCGGTGGTCCCGGCCACCAGCACGTGCGGCATCTTCGCGAGGTCGGCCACCACGGGATTGCCGATGATGTCCTTGCCGAGGCCCATCGTCAGGAACGACTTGCCTTCGTTGTAGACCTGCGAGCCCAGAATTTCGCTGAGCTTGATCGACTGCCGCTTGGCGTTCGGCAACTCGAGCGCCATGTAGTTCTTGCCCGGAATGGTTTCGACCACGCGGATCGACACCAGTGAGAGCGAGCGCGCAAGGTCTTTGGCCAGGCCGACGATCTGCGACCCCTTGACCCCCGTGGCGGGCTCGATTTCGTAGCGCGTGATCACCGGGCCCGGGGAGGCCAGCACCACGCGCACCTCGACGCCGAAGTCCTTGAGCTTTTTCTCGATCATGCGCGAGGTCATCTCGAGCGTGTCGGGCGAAACCGTTTCCTGCCGCGCCTGCGCGGCGTCGAGCAGGTCGACCTGCGGCAGCTTGCTGTCGGGCAGTTCCTTGAAGAGCGGCTTCTGGCGCTCCTTGACGACACGGTCGCTCTTGGGTACCTCGGTCATCGCGGGTTCGATTTGTACCGGCGGCGACGGCGCACGGCGCTTGGGACGCGGCTCGATGCGCAGTTCTTCGTCGCCATCGTCGCCCATCGCTTCGCTGAAGCCATCCGTGCCACGCGAGAACACGGGCTCTTCGGCTTCCGCGCGTTCGCGGGCGGCTTGCTTGCCCATGGCGATGTCGGCTGCCAGCTCGCGCTTTTCGCGGCGCGACTCGAACAGCGAATAAGCCCGCGCGCCGATGCGCTCGGCAATCAGGCTCCACGAGAAACGGAACACCAGCGCCGAGCCGATCACGCCGGCGGCAATGGCCACCAGCGCCGACCCGGTAAAGCCCAGCCAGCGCACGCTTGCCGGGCCGACCAGATAGCCCAGGGCGCCACCGCCCGAACCGGGCAGATGCGATTCGAGCCGGTACAGGCGCGACCACTCGAGCATGGTGCTCGCGCAGAGCAGCAAGACGAGGCCGAACCAGAACGCCAAGCGGCTGCGGTTGAAACGGCCGCGCACCGGCTGCTCGGCGGGCGCGGGCTCGCCGCCGCGCAGCCAGTTGGCCAGGGAGGAGAGCCACGCCCGAAGCCCCGCGGCCAGGCACCACCAAACCGAGTAGCCGGCCAGGAAATAGCTGCCGTCGGCCAGCCAGGCGCCGATACGGCCTGCCCAATTCTTGATTTCTCCTCCGGTGCCGGAGGTCGACCAGGCCGCGTCCGAAGGCGTGAAGCTCAGCATCGCCAGCAGCCAGAACAGCAACGCCGCAAAGCCGGCGATCAGCGTGATTTCGTGGGCAAAGCGCATGGCGCGCATGCGCACGGGTTGCCCCTCGGCGGCTGAAGAAGATTGAAGCGTATTGAGCGAATAGGTCATGAAAAACACAGCACCCAGCCGCGAAAAGCAGCGGCTGGAGGCCTGAACACTACAACAAAAGGCCGTGGCCGCCAGAAACGCCGGCGACGGCTCAGGTCAGGGACAAGAGCCGTTCCTTGACGAGCATGGAGCCATCGTCCTGCGTCTGGACAAATCCGCGCTCCTCGAGATCCTTCATCACGCGGCTCACCATTTCACGCGAGGCGCCAACCATTTTCGCAAGATCCTGGCGGGAGATCTTGTCGCGCACCTTGAGATTGCCTGCGCCGTCGTCGATGGCGAATTCGAGCAGCGAGCGTGCCACGCGGCCGTACACATCCATGAGCGCGAGCGACTCGATCTTGCGGTCGGCATGGCGCAGGCGCTGCACCAGGCCGCGCATGATGTTGTAGGCCATCGAGGAGTTTTCGGGCAGGCAGCGCGCAAACGCATCCCGGCCCAGCATGAGCACGTCGCACTGGATTTCTGTGCGCACCGTGGCCGAATGAGGCTCGTCGTCGATCAGGCTCATTTCGCCGATGTAGTCGCCGGGGTGCAGCGTGGCAAGAATCACTTCGCGGCCGCGGCTGTCAGCGCTGGTGACGCGGGCGCGCCCGGTCAGGATGATGTAGAGCGCATCGGACTTCTTGCCCTGCTCCACAATGATTTCCGCTCGCTTGAGGCGCTTTTTTATGATCGTATCCGCAATGCTCGCCGACTGCGAGGATGTCAGCGAAGCAAACAGCGGAACGCGCCGCAGCAATTCAAGATTGGACAGCATCGACATTTATCAATCCCTGATACAGCGCGTGTGAGCCCGCCCATCGGCAACTCGATGGATTACTACAATCGCGCGCATTGAAAACACCGTGCACCCGGTGTTGAACCGAGCGGTGATACTCCACATATATCGCTACCACCCTGAAAATGTACACGCTGAAGCAGCGCAAATCCTAGGTTTTCTACTCATGTCCGCTCCCCAACACGCCAAGGTTTTGATTCTGGGCTCCGGCCCGGCCGGCTATACCGCTGCTGTTTATGCAGCACGCGCAAACCTCCAGCCTTTGCTGATTACAGGCATTGCCCAAGGCGGGCAATTGATGACAACCACAGAAGTTGACAATTGGCCTGCGGACGTGCACGGCGTGCAAGGACCGGACCTGATGCAGCGTTTTCTCGAGCACGCCGAGCGGTTCAAGACACAAATTGTTTTCGACCACATTAACAAAGTCGATCTAAGCAAGCGTCCGTTTACATTGACGGGCGACAGCGGCACCTACACCTGCGATTCGCTGATCATTGCCACAGGCGCTTCGGCCAAGTACCTCGGGCTCGATTCGGAACAGAAGTTCATGGGCCGCGGCGTCTCCGCCTGCGCAACCTGCGACGGCTTCTTCTACCGCGAGCAGGAAGTGTGCGTGATCGGCGGCGGCAATACGGCCGTCGAGGAAGCGCTGTACCTCGCCAACATCGCGAACAAGGTCACGCTGGTGCATCGCCGGGACAAGTTCCGGGCCGAGCCCATCCTGATCGACAAGGTCAAGGAGAAGGTCGCCGAAGGCAAGATCGTGCTGAAGCTGCACAGCGAACTCGACCAGGTGCTGGGCGACGAGACCGGCGTGACGGGCATCCGGATCAAGAACACCCAGACCGGCGACACCGAGCAGATCGATCTCAAGGGCTGCTTCATCGCCATCGGGCATCACCCCAACACCGACATCTTCCAGGGCCAGCTGGAGATGAAGGACAACTACATCCTGACCCGCTCGGGCCTGCAGGGCTTCGCCACGATGACCAGCATTCCGGGCGTCTTCGCCGCGGGCGATGTGCAGGACAACGTGTACCGCCAGGCCATCACGAGCGCCGGCACCGGCTGCATGGCAGCGCTGGACGCCCAGCGCTTCCTCGAGCAGGACGGCACCCTCTAGGCCAGGCGGCGCCCAAAAGGGCTATAATCCGAGGCTTTGCCGAAATAGGGCCCTCTCACGAGGTTCCGAGCATCCAGGCAAAGCCGGGGTACCGCCACCCGTTTCTGGCGAGGTCAAGCTGCAAAACACCCTGCAATCTCCACGATTGCGCCGGTGCCAGCTGTTCAAGAAAGAGTGTCCACATGGCACGCGTATGCGACGTAACGGGCAAAGGCCCGATGGTCGGAAACAACGTTTCCCACGCCAACAACAAAACCAAGCGCCGGTTCTTGCCGAACCTGCAATACCGCCGTTTCTGGGTCGAGACTGAAAACCGCTGGGTTCGCCTGCGTGTTTCGAGCGCCGCGCTGCGCCTGATCGACAAGAACGGCATCGACGCCGTGCTCGCAGACCTGCGTGCACGCGGCCAAGCTTAAGGAGCTGAATCATGGCAACGAGCAAAGGCGGACGCGAAAAGATCAAGCTGGAATCTACCGCGGGTACCGGCCACTTCTACACGACCAGCAAGAACAAGAAGACGATGCCTGAAAAGATGTCGATCATGAAGTTCGACCCCAAGGCACGCAAGCACGTCGAATACAAGGAAATCAAGCTGAAGTAATTCAGCGCTGGTTTCGCCAAAACAAAAACCCCGCCGGGCTTGCCCAGCGGGGTTTTTTGTTGCCTGCGCCTTCTCTCTCTTCTCGCTCATACGCTCTGATTTCTTTCTCCTTCCCGCTTCGCCCCGCGGCACAGGAAAAAGCCGGACGTAAAAAAGCCGGCTCGGAAGCCGGCTTTTTTGGAGCGGTAACTCGCTCGGCGGCTCGCTGGCGATCAGGCCCGCGCTGCGCGCAAACGGGTCGAGAATTCACGCAGGCCGGCAATGCCGCTGGCTTCCGCGCGATGGCACCAGGCGGCCAGATCGGCAGCCAATTGCTCGCGCGATTGCGACGTGTTGAGCCAGAGCTGGCGCAATTCTTCGCGCATCGTGACCATCTTGTCGATCACCGGGTGGGCAGCACGCGCCTGCACCAGGTGCGTGCGGGCCGATGCCGGCACCTTGTCGTCGTCGCGATGCAGCCAGTTCTTGGCGGCCTTGAGCACCGAGATGTCGCCGCCCTTGGTCTTGAGCGCAACCAGCTCCGCCTTGGTGACACGGCGCATTTCGCGCGCATAGCCGGCCATGACTTCATAGCGGTTGGCAATGACAGCCTCGAGCGTCTTTTCGTTGGCCACAGGCTGGATGTCGCCCATCTGCATCTTCGGCGGCACCTTCTTGACCTTGGCCCAGCCGATGGCCTGCATCATCTGGATGTAGACCCAGCCGATGTCGAACTCGTACTTCTTGACCGAGAACTTGGCCGACGTGGGGTACGTATGGTGGTTGTTGTGCAGCTCTTCACCGCCAATGATCAGGCCCCAGGGCGAGACATTGCGGCTGGCGTCGGGCGCCTCGAAGTTGCGGTAGCCCCAGTAGTGGCCAATGCCGTTGATGATGCCGGCGGCCGTGATCGGGATCCAGAGCATCTGCACGGCCCAGACGGCCATGCCCAATGCACCGAACAGCGCCAGGTTGATGACCAGCATCAGGCCGACGCCTTGCCAGCTGTAGCGCGTGTACAGGTTGCGCTCGATCCAGTCATCGGGCGTGCCGTGACCGTAGCGCTCCATCGTTTCCTTGTTCTTCGACTCGGCGCGATACAGTTCGGCGCCGCGCCAGAGCACTTCGTCGATGCCCTTGACCTGCGGGCTGTGCGGGTCTTCTTCGGTTTCGCACTTGGCGTGGTGCTTGCGGTGAATGGCAACCCATTCCTTGGTGACCATGCCGGTGCCCAGCCAGAGCCAGAAACGGAAGAAATGCGAGGGGATTGGCCCCAGATCCATGGCCCGATGCGTCTGCGTACGGTGCAGGAAGATCGTGACCGCGGCGATCGTGATGTGCGTGGTGACGAGCGTGTACAACACGACTTGCCACCATGTCAGGTCCCACAAGCCGTGTCCGAGCCACTCGATGGCCGCGCTCAAAACGGCAGAGTCAGGAATCAACATTGAATTAAGTGCTCCATGACCACACGAAGGTGCAGCCTTTCAGTTAACCCGCGATTTTAAGGCGGCAACGCCAAAATGAGGCCTTTTGCCCTTCCATAAAAGCGCAGATTTACCCTACTTTGGAGTGCCGCGCCTATTTGCGGTTCCACACCGCCGCAAAGAAACCGTCGGTGGCGTGGCGATGGGGCCATAGCCGCAGGTAGCGCCGGCCATCGGCTCCGCCAGCGCAAAGGGCCTCGAAACCTTCCACCTTGAGGCCCTGAAGCAGTTCCGCGGCGTCCTGGGGCACGAAATCGGGGTTGGCGGCGCTGAAGGCCTCCGCGATGGCCTCATTCTCTTCAGGCAGCACGCTGCAAGTGGCATAAATCAGACGCCCGCCCGATTTCAACAGCCGTGCCGCACTCTGCAGGATGGCGGCCTGCTTGACCGTCAGTTCCTCGACCGATTTGGGCGACTGGCGCCATTTCAGGTCCGGATTGCGCCGCAGCGTTCCCAGTCCCGAGCAAGGAGCGTCGACGAGCACCCGGTCGATCTTGCCGGCCAGGCGCTTGATGCGGTCGTCGCGCTCGTGCGCAATGGCCGCCGGATGAACGTTCGAAAGCTTGCTGCGCGCCAGCCGCGGCTTGAGCGCATCGAGCCGGTGCGCCGAAGTGTCGAAGGCATAGAGCCGGCCGGTATTGCGCATCGTGGCGCCAATTGCGAGTGTCTTGCCGCCCGCGCCGGCGCAGAAATCGACCACCATTTCGCCTCGCTTGGCGTCCAGCAGCAGCGCCAGCAATTGGGAGCCCTCGTCCTGCACCTCGACGGCGCCGCGGGCGAAAGCGTCCAGCTTGGTCAGCGCGGGCTTGCCGTCGATGCGCAAGCCCCATGGCGAGAACGGTGTCGCTTCAGATTTGATAGCAGCCTTGGCAAGCTCCGCCTTCACTTCTGCCCGTTTGTCGGTCAGGGCATTGACCCGAAGATCGAGCGGCGCGGGCTGCTGCAGGCTCTCGACCAGCGGCCAGAAACCATCGCCCAACTGGGCCTTGAGCGGCGTGACAAGCCATTCGGGCAGGTTGTGCCGATGACGTTCGAGCAGGTCGTCCGGCTTGACGGCATCGCAGTTGTCGAGCCAACGCTTTTCGGTGTCGTTGAGCGCGCTCTTCAGAAAGTCGCGCGGGCCATGAAAGCCCAGGATCGCCATGCGGCGCTCCTTCGAGCCGCTGCCCGAGGGCGAGAGATGGTCGAACAGGAGTTTCTTGCGCAAGACGGTGTAGACGGTCTCGGCAAGCGTGGCGCGCTCGCGGGGACCGAACTCGCGGTGGTCGCGAAAAAAGCGCGAAACGACCTGGTCGGCCGGGTGATCGAATTTCAGGACAAGGCCGACCAGATCGGCGGTGGCCTCCAACAGGGCTTTGGGGTGCATGCCCCGATTGTCTCAGCCGGGCGCCCCCTTATGCCCCGCGCGTCCAGATCGGCCCGAAAGCCTGGCGTTCAATCTCGGCCAGCGTGGGCGAATGCCCGGCCCACAAAACCATCGCCGCGCCCGGCAGGCTCAGGGTGTGCTCGAGCTGGCGGCAGAGCTGCCAACGGTCGCCGTCGTCCATGCCGGGCAGGTCGACGAACACGATATAGGCCCGGCGCCACGGAAATTCGCGCAGCGTCTTGCGCACCAGCCAGGCCTGCGAAACGGGAAGGCACCGCGCCAGATCGGCCCGCAGTTCGCCCAGTTCATAGTCGCTCAGGTCATGCCGGGCAATCTGGCTGAAGAAAGGCGTTTCGGTGATCTCTTCCCAAGCCCGCGCTTCGGCTTCTTCCGCCTCCTTGAGCCGGCCGCGCCACAGCTTGAGCGCCTCCTCGTCGTGCGCTCCGGCATCGGGATTTTCAAGCGCGGCCACAGCGCTTTTTGCGGCCCACCACCGGCTGGCGGCGCTGGCCCCGTACAGACGTTCGAGCAGGGCAAGGCGCGCCGCGCGATCGCGCACGGGCAGCATCTGGGCCACCCCCCGCAGGGCACCGGGGTGCTCGGGCGCAACCTGGAGTGCGCGTTCGTAGCGAACGCGCACGGGAGCCGCCGGATCGAGCCGTCGCTCGGAATCTGCCCACTCGACCAGCTCGTCGGGCGTGTTGTGCTCGCCCCGCGCCGCGAGAAGCTCGACGCGCTCGCGGATGCGGGACCGGTGCGCATGGTGCTGCTTCCAGTCGCTGGCATGGTCGCGACGCCATTGGTTGTCGAAATGCTCGATCCACTTTGCGCTGTCGGCCAGCATGCCCAGCGCCGACTCGGTCGACCAGGGCGGCACCACGGCCTTCTGGCCGAGCGCCTCGAGCCGGTCGCGCAAGACCGGGTGGGTGTCTTCGAGATCGCTGACGCGCCGCATGGCCTCGCGCAAGGCCTGGCGCGCGAATTCGTCTCTGGGCGGCGTTGCGGCAAGCTCCCTCAGCGCCTTGAAAGGGCCCGGCGGCTGGGGCTCCCGTTCGGCGCGCGCCCAATGCGAAGCCCAGAATTCATCGGCATACCAACTCGCCTTGATGGCAATTTCCGTCAACGCGGCCGCGGCGACGGGCGTGCCCAGGAGCCGGCCGGAGATACGGTCGGCCTCGTACTCGTCTTGTCGGGCGAGCGCGAAAGTCCGGGCCGCGAAGCGCGGAAAGTACCAACGGAAGAAGCCCTGGGACACCAGCGCCATCACGCCTTCGTCGCGCTGCAGGCTGGCGTCCAGCTTGAGCCACGAAAGCCGCGTACGGTAGATCCAGGCACTGAGCTTGCCGTGATTTCCGCGCAAATGCCCGTACTCGTGGGCAAGCACCGACAGCAGCCGACGCCGGTCCAGCATCATCAGCAACGGCAGGCCGATGCTGAGGGAATTGACCGCTCCGCCAAACAGCCCGAAACGGGGCACCTGCCGGATGCTGGCGTTGAATTCGTCGTCGAGATAGACGCGATGGACCGGTGGCCCCTTGATCTTCTGGCGGATGCGGTCGAGCGCTTCGAAAAGCGCCGGGGCATCCGCGCGCGAAAGCTCCCGCCCCTCGGGTTCGTCGAACCGCACCCACAGCGCGCGCAGCGTGGCCCAAAGCAGGCCGAAGGCAAACAGCAGCAGCCATCCGCGCGTGAAGCTGAAACGGCCGCGTCCGGCCGCCAGCGCGACCCAGGCGATGATGCCGACGGAAAGCGCGAGGCAGGCCAGCACCCACAGATAGCCGAGCGCGGCAAAAGCAGCAACGCTGCGCCGGTAGCGCGCACTGTCGTCTGCGCTGGCATGCTCGCTCAGGCGGACAAGGTGAACAAAATCAGCGCGATCCATCCGACTTTCCTCCAACCGAACCTACAGCTTGAAAGAAGCAAGACCGTGAACGACAACGACCTGCCTCCCCTGATAGAGACGCCTCCCGGCCGCTATCGCCATTACAAGGGCGGCGAATACGAAGTGCTGGGCACCGTGCGCCACAGCGAGACGCTGGAACCGATGACGCTCTACCGCGCCCTTTATGGCGCCCAGGGGTTGTGGGTGCGCCCCGCCGCGATGTTCGGCGAAACCGTGGAAATCGACGGTGTTCTCCAACTGCGCTTCACCCCTGTCTAGGCCGCTACGTATTCGATAGCAGCAAGTGCCATCGATATGCCTCAACCGCAGCGAACGTCCGTCACCCGGCCGCGTGCGTCCACATCGAGGTTGAGGCGCCCGCCGTTCAGTTCCATCGTGACCACCTCACCGGGCTTCAGCGCCCGCACCGTGCCCGCACCAGCGCGGACGCGGGCCGCAGCCTCGAGCTGGGGCGACAACGGCTGACCGACGGCAAAGCGCGCGCCATCGGCGTTGCACTGGAACACCGGCTCGGGTGCCGGAGCAGAGGCAGCGGGGGCCGAGGTGGTGGTAGAGCCTTGGGTAGCACAAGCCGTCGTCAAGACAGCGGCGGCAACAATGAACAGTAGCGATTGGGTTTTCAATTCTCTCTCCCGAAAACCCGCGAATATAAACAACTTTAACGAATGTGACTTGATGTATCTGCAAGCCATTCGGCAATGGCGCGTGGATACAACTGATGCTCCTGCGCGAGCACGCGGCCGGCCAGCGTGGCGGCCGTGTCGTCCGGCAGCACGGGCACTGCCGCCTGGGCAAGGATCGGGCCGTGGTCGAGTTCCGTCGTTACCTGGTGCACCGTGACGCCGGCCACCTTGCAGCCCGCGTCGATGGCGCGCTGATGGGTGTTCAGCCCCGGAAATGCCGGCAACAGGGAGGGGTGGATGTTGATCAGCCGCCCGGCGTAGCGGCCGACAAAGCCCGGCGTCAGGATGCGCATGAAGCCCGCCAGGACCACCAGCGCCGGGGCGTGCGCATCGACCACCTTCGCCAGCGCCTCGTCGAAAGCCTCGCGGGTCGGGAACTCCTTGTGCGGAACCACGGCGGTGGCGATGCCATGTGCGCTGGCGAGCGCCAGCCCGCCGGCCTCGGCCTTGTTGCTGACCACCGCGGCAATGCGGGCGCCGAAACGCTCGGCCCAGCGGTCGCGCTCGGCAGCACGCACGATGGCCGCCATGTTGGAGCCGCCGCCGGAAATAAGGATCACGATGTTCTTCATGGGACGCGGGATTATCTGTGCTCGGCTCCGCACGGCCGCAAAGCGGTGAGCCGCCGACTTGTCGCCGCGCGGACACCGATTCACAGCACGACCGTGCTAAAACTCGAAGTTCCGGAGACACACCGCCATCGGCGCGATGGCGGCGGACCGATCAACACAGCGAGGCACGCATGGATTTGAGCTTCACGCCCGAAGAACAGAAGTTCCGCGAAGAAATTCGCGCCTGGGTCAAAGAGAACCTTCCCAAAGAGATTTCGCACAAGGTGCACAACGCGCTCGAACTGACGCGCGACGATCTGCAGGGCTGGGCCAGGATCCTCGGCAAGAAGGGCTGGCTGGGCTACGGCTGGCCGAAGGAATTCGGCGGGCCGGGCTGGACCGCCATCCAGCGCCATTTGTTCGAGGAAGAAACCGCCCTCGCCGGTGCGCCGCGCATCGTGCCGTTCGGCCCGGTGATGGTCGCGCCCGTGATCATGGCCTTCGGCAACGCCGAGCAGCAGAAGCGTTTTCTCCCCGGCATCGCCAGCGGCGAAGTCTGGTGGAGCCAGGGCTACAGCGAACCGGGTTCGGGCTCCGACCTGGCTTCGGTCAAGACAAAGGCCGAACGCAAGGGCGACAAGTACATCGTCAACGGCCAGAAGACCTGGACCACGCTTGGCCAGTACGGCGACTGGATGTTCAACCTCGTGCGCACCAGCAACGAAGGCAAGCCGCAAACCGGCATCAGCTTTCTGCTGCTCGACATGAAGTCGCCCGGCGTCACGGTGCGCCCGATCAAGCTGCTCGACGGCGGCCATGAAGTGAACGAAGTGTTCTTCGACAACGTCGAAGTGCCGGCCGAGAACCTGATCGGCGAAGAGAACAAGGGCTGGACCTACGCCAAGCACCTGCTCTCGCACGAGCGTACCAACATTGCCGACGTGAACCGCGCCAAGCGCGAGCTCGAGCGCCTGAAGCGCATCGCCAAGAGCGAAGGCGTGTACGACGACCTGCGCTTCCGCGACGAGATCGCCAAGCTCGAAGTCGACATCGTTGCGCTCGAGATGATGGTGCTGCGCGTGCTCTCGGCCGCCACCTCGGGCAAGAACTCGCTGGACGTCGCGGGCCTGCTCAAGATTCGCGGCAGCGAAATCCAGCAGCGCTACAGCGAACTGATGATGCTCGCTGGCGGTGCCTATTCCCTGCCCCTCATCCGCGAAGCAATGGAAGCCGGCTGGCAAGGCGACTTCCCCGGCGGCAACCCGGCCTTGGCGCCGCTCGCGTCGACCTTCTTCAACATGCGCAAGACCACCATCTACGGCGGCTCCAACGAAGTGCAACGCAACATCGTCGCGCAGACGGTTCTGGGCTGAGGAGACAAGAACATGGATTTCAATTTTTCTGACGACCAGGAACAACTGCGCGACGCCGTTCGCAAGTGGGTCGACAAGGGCTACGACTTCGAACGCCGCCGCGGCATCGAGGCCAAGGGCGGCTTCTCGCGCGAAGCATGGGACGAACTGGCCGAGCTCGGCCTGGGCGGCCTGTATATCGGCGAGGACGACGGCGGCCTGGGCATGGGCCCGGTGGCCGGCATGGTGGTGATGGAAGAACTGGGCCGCGGCATCGTGCTCGAGCCCTTCGCGCAGACGCTGATTGCCGGCGCCGTGCTCAGCGGCTACGCCGGTGCCGACCTCAAGGACAACTGGCTGCCGCGCATTGCCGGCGGCCAGGCCATCGTGGTGCTGGCCTACCAGGAACGCAAGTCGCGCTACCGGCTCGATGTGTGCGAGGCCAAGGCCGTGAAGGCCGGCGACGGCTGGTCTGTGACCGGTGCCAAGAGCGTGGTGCCCGTGGGCGACGAAGCCGACGCCTACATCGTGCCTGCGCAGGCCGACGGCAAGATCGCCCTCTTCCTGGTCGAGCGCAGCGCCAGCGGTGTCGAGGCTCGCGGCTACGGCACGCAGGACGGCAGCCGCGCGGCCGAGGCCGTGTTCGACAAGGCGGACGCCACGCTGATCACCGCCGACGGGTTGGCAGCCCTCGAGTACGCGGTCGATGTGGGCATTGCCGCGACCTGCGCCGAAGCGGTCGGCGTGATGGACAAGACCGTGGCCCTCACGGTCGACTACATGAACCAGCGCAAGCAGTTCGGCGTGACGATCTCGACCTTCCAGGCGCTGCGCCACCGCGTGGCCGACATGAAGATGCAGCTGGAGCTCGCACGCTCGATGAGCTACTACGCGACGCTCAAGCTCAATGCGCCGGCCGAAGAGCGGCGTCAGGCGATGGCGCGCGCCAAGTACCAGCTCGGCACGTCGATGCGTTATGTCGCCGCGAACTCGGTGCAACTGCATGGCGGCATCGGCGTGACGGACGAATACATCGGCAGCCACTATTTCCGCAAGCTCACGCAGCTCGAAATGACCTTCGGCGACACGCTGCACCACCTGGGCGAAGTGTCGGCCCGCATGCAGGACACCGCGGGCGTCTTCGCCTGACGATGCTTTTCCCATAGCATCCAACGCCCGCCCGCCTTGCGCCGGCGGGCGTTTTACTTGGACCTCACCGCCAGGAACAAACATGCAATCACGCCGCACCATTCTTGCCCTCGGGCTCGCTTCGACCGCCATGTTGACCGCCTGCGCCACCGCACCCTCGCCCTCGTACGCGGAACGCCCGCCCATCGTTTTCATGCACGGCAACGGCGACTCGGCCGCGCTCTGGCAAACCACGATCTGGCGCTTCGAATCGAATGGCTGGCCGCGCGACCGGCTCTTTGCGGTCGACCAGCCCTACCCGCTGGCCCGCGACGACGACATGGTCGCGCAGCCGGGCCGCAGCTCGACCGCCGATTCGGCGGCCTTCCTGAAAGCCGAGGTCGACAAGGTGCTGAAGGCCACGGGCGCGAGCAAGGTGGTGCTGCTCGGCAATTCGCGCGGCGGCAACACCATTCGCAATTACGTGCAGAACGGCGGCGGCGCGGCCGTGGTGAGCCACGTGGTGCTGGGCGGCAATCCGGCGCACGGCATCTGGGCGGTGAAGGGCTTCCGCGAGAACAATGAATTTTCCGGGCTCTCGGCGTTCATGCAGCAGCTCAATGCGCCGAAGGGGCCGAACGGCGACGAGGTCACGCCGGGCGTGAAGTGGCTCACGCTGCGCTCCGACAACAACGACAAATATGCGCAGCCCGATGGTCTCTGGATCGGCGCGCCAGGCCAGCCGACCAACATCGGATTCGACGGGCCGGCACTCAAGGGCGCGACCAATGTCGCGCTGCCGCGCGTGGACCATCGCGAAACTTCGTTTTCGCCGGCCGCGTTCGCGGCCACCTGGCAGTTCCTGACGGGCGAGCCGCCGCGCAGCACGGCGATTGCAGCCGAAACGAATGTCGTGCTCGACGGCCGCGCGGTCGGTGCGGAAAACCTCTCGCTGAACGGTGGCCAAGTCACGGTCTATGCCGTCGATGCGGCCACGGGCGCGCGCCGCGGCAGCGCCGTGCACAGCAAGAACATCGGCGCCGACGGCCGCTGGGGCCCTTTCAACGCGCGCGGCGACGCGGCCTACGAGTTCGTCCTCAGCGCGCCGGGCCATGGCATCACGCACATCTACCGCAGCCCGTTTCCGCGCAGCAGCGGCGTGGTGAACCTGCGCCCCGAACGCCTCGTGCCGGCTGACGCCAACGCCAATGCGGTTGTCGTCTTCACGCGCCCTCGCGGATATTTCGATGCGCAGCGCGACACCATGCGCTTCGACGGCCAGAGCCCACCCGCCGGCGTGCCGCCCAAGGGTTCCGGCGTGTCGAGCTCGAGGGTGCGCGTTGCGGCTGCGGAGCCCCAGCGCGCGGTCATCGGCGAATTCAACGGCGAGCGCATCACCGGCCTGACCTGGCCTGCGGCACAACAGCACGTGACGGTACTCGAACTGACCTACTGAGGGCCGAGAGCATGAACGACGCGGCTTCTCCCTTCGTACTGAAGACATGCGATGCGCGCGGCGTGGTCACGCTGACGCTGAACCGCCCGGCATCGTTCAACGCCCTTTCGGAAGGCATGCTCGGTGCGCTCGAGCAAGCCATTGAAGAAGCCGCGGCCGACGAGAACGTGCGCGCGGTCGTCATCGCGGCGGCGGGCAAAGCCTTTTGCGCAGGCCACGACCTGAAGGAAATGCGCGCGGAGCCGTCGCTCGGTTATTACCAGCAGCTTTTCGAGCGCTGCGGCGCCATGATGCTGTCGATCCAGCGCCTGCCCATGCCGGTGATCGCGCGCGTGCACGGCATCGCGACCGCCGCGGGCTGCCAGCTGGTCGCGGTGTGCGACCTGGCGGTGGCCTCGAGCGAGGCACGCTTCGCGGTCAGCGGCGTGAACGTGGGGCTGTTCTGCGCCACGCCCAGCGTGACCTTGTCGCGCAACCTCGGTCGCAAGGAGGCGTTCGAGATGCTCGTCACCGGCGAATTCATCAGCGCGCAGGAGGCCCGCGAGAAGGGCCTGGTCAACCGGGTGGCCCCACCCACCGAACTCGACGCCGCGGTCGAGGCGCTGGTTGCCAGCATCGTGGCCAAGCCCCGAAAGGCGCTCGCGCTGGGCAAAGCGCTGTTCTACCGTCAGCTGGAAACCGGCATCGAGGCCGCGCTGGCCGACGCCAGCCAGACCATGGCCTGCAACATGATGGACGAAAGCGCGCTGGAAGGCGTTCAGGCCTTCATCGAGAAACGCCCGCCCGACTGGAAGCGCTGAGCGAAAGGCTAGCTGTCGTGCAGCCGCGAGCTCTGCGGCAGATGCGCCATCAGGAATTCCATCTGGTCCGCCAGGATGCGGCGGTTTCGCAGAATGAAATCTTCCCAGAGGCTGGGCACATAGGGCGCGTACAGCAGCGGCATGTTCGCCTGCTCCGGCGTGCGGCTGCTCTTGCGGTGGTTGCACGGCTTGCATGCCGTGACCACGTTCATCCAGGTGTCGATGCCCTTTTGCGCGAACGGAATGATGTGCTCGCGCGTGAGCTCGTCTTCGTGGAAATGTCCGCCGCAATAGGCGCAGACGTTGCGGTCCCGCGCAAAAAGCTTGCTGTTGGTAAGCCCCGGGCGCTGGGTGAAGGGGTTGATGCGCGGCACGCCCTTGGTGCCGATGATGCTGTTGATGGCAATCTGCGATTGCTCGCCCGTGATGGCGTTGTGTCCCCCGCGGAACACAGCCACCTGCGCGCCCACCTCCCAGCGGACTTCGTCCGCTGCATAGTGAATAACCGCCTGTTCGAGCGATATCCACGACTGGGGCAGCCCTTGGGCCGACAGCTTCAAGACCTTCACCACACGCCTCCTCAAAAAGGGAAGAATCACGGAAAGACCAGGGACACGGAGCACGCCGGAGACCACTTCAAGCGACGCACTGAGTCACAATATACCGGCTTTGTGACAAAACGGCCTGATTCGCCCAATTGACGGGCGAAAGGCGCTATCAAAAAGATACTCACCGATGCAGGTTTTCCGCGGCTTCCGGCACCCGGGCGTGGCTCCGGCCTGCGCCCTCACCATTGGCAATTTCGACGGCGTGCACCGTGGCCACCAGGCCATGCTGGCGCTGTTGCAGACCGAGGCGCGCCATCGCGGGCTGCCGAGTTGCGTGCTCACGTTCGAGCCGCACCCGCGCGACTATTTTGCCGCCGTCACCAAGAAACCCGATCTGGCCCCGGCGCGCATCGGTACCCTGCGCGACAAGCTGACCGAACTCGCGGCCTGTGGCGTGGCACAGACGGTCGTGCTGCCCTTCGACGGACGGCTGGCATCCCAGTCGCCTGACGAATTCATCCAGAACGTGCTGATCGACGGCTTGGGCGCGCGCTATGTGCTGGTGGGCGACGACTTCCGCTTCGGTGCCAAGCGGGCCGGCGACTACGCCATGCTCGACGCGGCCGGCGATGCACGCGGCTTCGACGTGGCGCGCATGAACAGCTACGAGGTCCACGGCCTGCGCGTTTCCAGCTCGGCCGTGCGCGAGGCGCTGGCCGAGGGCCGCATGGCCGACGCCCAGCATCTGCTCGGCCGGCCCTACACAATCTCCGGCCACGTGGTTCATGGACGCAAGCTGGGCCGCGCGCTGGGGGCCTCCGAACCCGGCAAGGACGACGGTTTTCGCACCCTCAACCTGCGCTTCAAGCACTGGAAACCGGCCGCGAGCGGCATCTTCGCGGTGCTGGTGCACGGCCTGGCCGACCAGCCCCTGCCCGGCGTGGCGAACCTCGGCGTGCGGCCCTCGCTGGACGCCAACGACGTCAATGCCGGCCGGGTTTTGCTGGAGACACATTGCCTGGAGTGGCCCTCGCGTCTGGGAGCCGAAGGTGCCTACGGTAAAATCGTCCGCGTGGAACTCCTGCACAAACTGCACGACGAATTGCGCTACACCAGCCTCGAGGCCCTCACTGCGGGCATCGCGAAGGATGGGCGCGATGCGCGCGCGTTCTTTGCGTCGACCCACGCCGAAACCCATCGCCAGACGACACGCGATCGAATTTAGCCCTGCACGCACCGTGCTGCCGCCCTTCGACAAGCTCAGGGCGAACGGCTTTTCTTCCGCACCGACCGCTCAATGCAGTTCGGGCTGAGCCTGTCGAAGCCCCTCTGTTTCGCACCCCAACATGTCTGACGCTGCTTCCACCACCGACTACCGTTCCACGCTGAACCTGCCCGACACCCCCTTTCCGATGCGCGGCGACCTGCCCAAGCGCGAACCGGGCTGGGTAAAGGAATGGAACGACGAAGGCCGCTATCACCGCCTGCGCGACGCCCGCCACGGCGCGCCCAAGTTCATCCTGCACGACGGCCCGCCCTACGCCAACGGCCAGATCCACATGGGCCACGCGGTGAACAAGATCCTGAAGGACATGATCACCAAGGCGCGCCAGCTCGAAGGCTACGACGCGCTCTACGTGCCCGGCTGGGACTGCCACGGCCTGCCGATCGAGAACGCCATCGAAAAACAATACGGCCGCAACCTGAGCCGCGACGAGATGCAGGCCAAGAGCCGCGCCTACGCCACGGAACAGATCGCGCAGCAATTGCTCGACTTCCAGCGCCTGGGCGTGCTGGGCGAATGGGACCATCCCTACAAGACGATGGATTTCGCGAATGAAGCCGGTGAGCTGCGCGCATTCAAGCGCGTGATCGAGCGCGGCTTTGTCTACCGCGGCCTGAAGCCGGTGTACTGGTGCTTCGACTGCGGCTCTTCGCTCGCTGAATTCGAGATCGAGTACGCCGACAAGAAGAGCCAGACCCTCGACGTGGCCTTCAAGGCGCACGAGCGCGAGAAGGTGCTCAAGGCCTTCGAGACCGACCACACGATCCTCGGCGACATCTTCGCCGTGATCTGGACCACCACCGCGTGGACCATCCCGGCCAACCAGGCGATCAACCTGAATCCGGAAATCGAGTATTCGCTGGTCGACACCGAGCGCGGCTTGCTGATCCTCGCCAACTCGCTGGTCGAGATGTGCATGACGCGCTACGCGCTCGACGGCAAGGTGCTGGCCACGGTCAAGGGCGAGAAGCTGGGGGGCCTGGAGTTCGAGCATCCGCTCTACGACGTGGACGCCGGCTACAAACGCCTCTCGCCCGTGTACCTGGCCGACTACGCCACCGCCACCGACGGCACCGGCCTGGTCCACTCCTCACCCGCCTACGGCGTGGATGACTTCAACTCCTGCATCGCCCACGGCGTGGCGTACGACGACATCCTGAACCCGGTGCAGGGCAACGGCAGCTACGCGCCCGACTTCCCGCTTTTCGGCGGCCAGAACATCTGGAAGGCCGTGCCGGTCATCATCTCGGCGCTGCGCGATGCCAACCGCCTGCTCACCACCGAGACCATCACCCACAGCTACCCGCATTGCTGGCGCCACAAGACGCCGGTGATCTACCGCGCCGCCGCGCAGTGGTTCGTCCGCATGGACGAAGGCGAAGGCGTGTTCACCAAGGACAAGGCGCCCAAGACGCTGCGCCAGACGGCGCTTGAAGCCATCGAAAAAACGAGCTTCTATCCGGAGAACGGCAAGGCGCGCCTGCACGACATGATCGCCAACCGGCCCGACTGGTGCATCAGCCGCCAGCGCAGCTGGGGCGTGCCGATCCCGTTCTTCCTGCACAAGGATTCAGGCGAGCTGCATCCGCGCACGATGGAAATCCTCGACCAGGCCGCCGACATCGTCGAGAAGGGTGGCATCGAGGCCTGGAGCCGCGTCACAGTCGAAGAAATCCTCGGTGCCGAAGACGCGCCGCACTACACCAAGAGCACCGACATCCTCGAGGTGTGGTTCGACTCGGGCTCGACCTTCTATCACGTGCTGCGCGGCACGCACCCCAACGTGCACCACGAGACCGGCCCCGAAGCCGACCTGTACCTGGAAGGCCACGACCAGCACCGCGGGTGGTTCCACTCGTCGCTCCTGATCGCCTGCGCGCTGGAAGACCGCGCGCCGTACCGCGGCCTGCTCACGCACGGTTTCACGGTGGATGCCAAGGGCATCAAGATGAGCAAGTCGCTCAAGAACGGCATCGATCCGCAGGAAATCAGCAGCAAGCTGGGCGCGGAAATCATCCGCCTCTGGGTGGCTGCGAGCGACTACTCGGGCGACATCGCGGGCGACGACAAGATCCTCGCGCGGGTGGTCGACTCGTACCGCCGCATCCGCAACACGCTGCGTTTCCTGATGGCGAACACCAGCGACTTCGACATCGCGAAGGACGCGGTGCCGCTCGACCAGCTGTTCGAGATCGACCGCTATGCGCTTGCGCGCGCATCGCAGTTCCAGGCCGAGATCCTTGCGCACTACAAGGTGTACGAGTTCCACCCAGTGGTGGCCAAGCTGCAGATCTACTGCTCGGAAGACCTGGGCGGGTTCTACCTCGACATCCTGAAAGACAGGCTCTACACGACGGCGCCGGGCTCGCTCGCGCGCCGCAGTGCGCAGACGGCGCTCTGGCACATCTCGCAAGCCATGCTGCGCTGGATGGCGCCGTTCCTGAGCTTCACCGCCGAGGAAGCCTGGAAGTTCGTGAGCACGGGCAAGCCGGGCGAATCGATCTTTGCGCAGACCTACAGCCAGTTCGCCGCGCCTGACGAAGCGCTGCTCGCCAAGTGGGGCCGCATCCGCGAGATCCGCGACGTGGTCAACAAGGACATCGAAGCGGTGCGTGCCGAAGGCAAGGTCGGCTCGTCGCTGCAGGCGAACCTGCAACTCAGTGCGCCGGCAGACGATTTCGCGCTGCTGGGATCGCTGGGCGATGACCTGAAGTTCGTCTTCATCGCCTCTGCCATCGAATTGGCGGCGGGCGAAGCCTTGTCTACCGTGGTGACGCCGAGCACGGCGCAGAAGTGCGATCGCTGCTGGCACTACCGCGACGACGTGGGCCACGACCCGGCGCATCCGACGATCTGCGGCCGTTGCACGAGCAACCTGTTCGGCGCCGGCGAGCCGCGGAGCTTTGCCTGATGGCCGCGGCACGCTCCATGTCGGCATCGCGTTCGCGCAGCGGCAGCATCTGGCCGTGGCTCGGGCTGGCGGCGATCATCCTGATCATCGACCAGTTCACCAAGACGTTGATCCTGGGCTATTACAAGCTCGGTGATGCGACTTACGTGACGAGCTTCTTCAACGTGGTCCGCGCGCACAACACGGGCGCCGCGTTCTCTTTCCTCGCCGACCATTCGGGATGGCAGCGCTGGTTCTTCACGGCCATTGGCGTGGCGGCCGCGATCTTCATCGTCTGGATGCTGAAGTCGCACGCAGGGCAGAAGCTGTTTTCGTTCTCGATGGCCTGCATCCTGGGCGGCGCCATCGGCAACGTGATCGACCGGATGATGCACGGCTATGTGGTGGACTTCCTGAGCTTCCACGCTGGCAACTGGTATTTCCCGGCGTTCAATGCGGCCGACAGTGCGATCACGCTGGGTGCCATCTGCTTGATCCTGGACGAGATCCGGCGGGTTCGGCGCGGGAAGTAGTTGGTCATGCGTTAGAGGGCGCCTGCCCTCACCCCAACCCTCTTCCTGAGGGAGAGGGAGCAAACCCCACGCGAGGGTTTTTCCCGGCTTTCTTGCCCTGTCATAGCGGGGTCATACTGCCGCGGTGAAATGTAATCGATTACATAACACCGCACGATGAGCATTCAATCCGTCGCAGCCAAGGCCGGGGTCTCCGTGGCCACCGTGTCGCGGGCCTTCAATTTCCCCGACAAGGTCACGCCCGCTACACGGGAGTTGGTGGAACGCGTCGCACGCGAGCTTCACTACGTGCCGAATGCCAGCGCGCGCACTTTGCGCACCCAGCGCAGCCGTGCATTGGGTGTCGTGCTTCCCACGCTTCTGAATCCGACCTTTGCCGAGTGCCTGCAAGGCATTGCGCGTGCCGCCGTCGCAGGCGGCTACGCAATCATTCCTGTGACCACGGGCTACCAGCTCGACGAAGAAGAGCGTGCAGTCCACCTGCTGCTTGCCGGCAATGTCGACGGGCTGATCCTCGTGGTCTCCAACCCCTCCACTTCGGCGGCCCTCGCACGGCTTCGGACCACCGGCACGCCTTATGTGCTGGCCTACAACCGGCATCCCGACCATCCCTGCGTGACCGTCGACGGCGAAGCTGCCGTAGCGGATGCCGTCGCGCGCCTTGTGCTTCTGGGGCATCGCCGGATTGCGATGGTGAGCGGCACGCTGGCCGCGTCCGACCGCGCGCAGCAGCGCTACCGGGGTTATCAAAAAGGCATGGCCGATGCGGGGCTCGATGCGCCGCCGCTCATCGAAGTACCTTTTGTCGAAAGCGCAGTGGACATGCTCGCGCACTTGCTGCAGGCCAAGGCCCGTCCCACCGCGCTGATGTGCTCGAACGACTTGCTCGCCATCCGCAGCATCAGGGCCGCGCACCTGAGCGGCCTCTCGGTGCCCGACGATCTCAGCGTGGTCGGCTTCGACGGCATTGCGCTCGGTGAAGACCTCACGCCGGCGCTCACCACCATCGCACAACCCAACAGCGACATCGGCCGCCACAGCGTCGAGTTGCTGATCCAGGCCATGGCCGGCGGTACCGCGCTGCAGGCCGATGCGAGTCTGCTGCTGCCTCATTTCTTCCGCGACGGCGAATCGTGCGCATCCGCGTGCGACATCGCCACCGACTGATCACCCCGCTTCCGCCTCTCACATCCATCCAAGGAGTTCTTCATGTCCCTCCGCATCTCCCGCATGGCCCGCCTGGGCTTGCTCACCGCCACGCTCGTTGCCGCAGGCAGCGCCATGGCCCAGACCGCCATTTGCTACAACTGCCCCACCGAGTGGGCCGACTGGGGCACGCAACTCAAGGCCATCAAGGCCAAGACCGGCGTCACCGTGCCGGCCGACAACAAGAACTCGGGCCAGTCGCTCGCACAGCTCGTGGCCGAAAAAAGCAGCCCCGTGGCCGACGTCACCTACCTGGGCGTGACCTTCGCGGTGCAGGCGCAGAAAGACGGCGTGGTCGAGCCCTACAAGCCGGCCGCATGGAAAGACATTCCCGACGGCCTGAAAGACCCGGCCGGCAATTGGTTCACCATTCACTCCGGCACGCTCGGCTTCATGGTCAATGTCGATGCGCTCAAGGGCAAGCCGATTCCAAAGTCGTGGGCCGATCTGCTCAAGCCTGAATACAAGGGCCTCATCGGCTACCTCGACCCCGCATCGGCCTTCGTCGGCTACGTGGGCGCGGTGGCAGTGAACGAAGCACGCGGCGGCACGCTCGACAACTTCGGCCCGGCCATCGATTACTTCAAGGCCCTGCAGAAGAACGAACCCATCGTGCCGAAGCAAACCTCCTACGCGCGGGTGCTGTCGGGTGAAATCGCGATCCTGCTCGACTACGACTTCAACGCCTACCGCGCGAAGTACAAGGACAAGGCCAACGTCGCCTTCGTCATCCCGAGCGAAGGCACGCTGGCCGTCCCCTACGTGATGAGCCTCGTTGCCAAGGCGCCTCACGCAGCCGAAGGCAAGAAGGTGCTCGACTTCGTGCTGTCCGACGAAGGCCAGGCCATCTGGGCCAAGGCTTACCTGCGGCCGGTGCGCGCCGGTGCGATGCCGAAGGACGTAGAGGCGCAGTTCCTGCCGGCTACCGAGTACGCGCGCGCGAAGAGCGTGGACTATGCGCGCATGGCTGAGGCGCAGCGGGCGTTCTCTGATCGTTATCTGAAGGAAGTGCGCTGAGTGTCTTGTTCGGGGTGCGCTCCCGCCGACGGGGTACCTTGCTCCGCGAATGTCCCCCGGCCTGCGGCCTCCTCCTTTATTTCGCTGCGCAAGGCACCCCATCAGCGGGAGCGTTGT